>NZ_JBQUYX010000003.1:0-693774 GCF_056314145.1 Aquabacter sp. DMC10
ACAACATCAAGTCGTGAGAGACATCTAAAGACGACGAACCAGCCGCTGAACTCGCGGCCGCAGCCCGTCGTTGATGGCCGGGTTATAGGCCCGGCGATTTTTCGCGTCAATACCGATTTGGAACTTTCCACGACAAAGGCGGTCACGCCCCGCCGGACCGCGCTTCGCGGTCCGCGGGACGGCTGGCCGCCTGGAGACCATACCGCTGCATCTTGGCATAAAGGGCGCTGCGCGACAGGCCGAGCGCGCGGGCCGCAGCCTCCCGGTTGTCGCTGGTGGCCAGAGCCTGCGCAATCAGCTTGCGCTCCAGCTCCGCCACGGCGGCGGCAAGGGTCTGCCCCTGCCCCTTGGACGCATCTTCCACCGGTTCCAGATCAAGGCCGAGGGTCTGCGCCACATCCCCCGCCGCGATGTGGGCGCCGTCGGTGCGCACATAGATCTGCTCGATCACATTGGCGAGTTCGCGCACATTGCCGGGCCAAGAATAGCGCTCCAGCAGGACGAGCGCGTCCGCGGTGCAGGGGCGCGGGGCGGTGGCAAAGCTTTGGGCGATGCGCTCCGTGAACTTGGCGGCCAGCAGGCCGATGTCCCCGGTGCGTTCGCGCAGGGGCGGCAAGCGGATGGAGAGCACATTGATGCGATAATAAAGGTCGCGCCGGAACGTGCCGGCCGCCACCATCTCCTCCAGGGGCCGGCTGGTGGCGGCGATGATGCGCACGTCGACCCGCGCGAGCTGGTTGGAGCCCACCGGCTCCACCTCGCCCTCCTGCAACGCACGCAAGAGCTTGGCCTGGAGTGCGAGCGGCATGTCGCCGATCTCGTCGAGAAACAGGGTGCCCTCGTGGGCGACCTGGAACTTCCCCGGCCGAGGCTGTCGCGCGGCGCCGGTGAAGGCCCCCGGCGCCACGCCAAAGAACTCGGCTTCCAGGAGGTTTTCCGGCACCGCCGCCACATTGAGGGCGACGAAGGGCCGGTTCATGCGCGCGGACGCGGCATGGATGGCATGGGCGGCCATCTCCTTTCCCGTCCCCGTCTCGCCCAGCAACAGGACGGGCGAGCGCACCTCACCCGCGCGCCGCAGGAGGCGGCCCACCTCGCGCATGGCCGGGCTGGCCCCGAGGATATGTTCGCTGGTGTAGCGATGGGTGCGGTTGGTGGAAAGCGCCTGTTCCATGCGCGCCAGACGCGCCTGGAGCTGGTGGACCCGCTCGGCGATGGGCCGCAATTGCGGAATGCTGTTCTTCAGGGCGAAGGCGAAGGCGCCAATGATCTCGCCCCCGTCACCACGCAGGGGCAGGCGCGTCACCAGCAGCGTCTTGTCGCCGTATTGGATGACGTCGAGCGGCTGGGGGCGGCCGGTTTCCACCACCTCCCGCAGGCGGCTATGGGGAATGACGCGCTCGATCTCCTGACCCACCACCTCGCTCAGGGCAACGCCACCCAGAAGCGCCAGCTGGCCGGGATTGAACCAGACCACGCGAGACCGCTCATCGACGATGGTGGCGCCGTCGATCATCTCCTCCACCATCTCAAGGAGGGAGCGCACCGCCATGAGCCGGGACAGGGCGGAACCGGGCATGGCCGTCTCCTCTGGAGTGTCTTTGTTTTCGGACTGTTGTCCAGATTTCTGGACTCAGCAAGAGACGGCCATAACCCAGGCATCTGACCTACACCGCCGCTGAGTTCTCACGCCCACCGTCCCGCGATCTGGACGGCGAGGGGGCGCCCCCTCCGCGGAGCGCCCGGAGGCGAGCCTTGTGCGCGCTGGCCTTCGCTCGGTTCGCACCAGGTGGCATGCGCCTTGCTGGAATAAGGCCCAGAAGCGCCCGGCGGCTGTCCCTCTCGCCCGAGAGCGAGCGCCGCACGCAAAGACCCGCGCCCGCCTTCGGAAGGGAGATGCCGCCCCCGCTCGACGCACGCCCCCGCCCGTCCGTTCACCCCTGTGCGGGCGCGCAGGGCCGACATCTTCCCCCTTCCCACACGAGGACACACGCATGAAGGGACGTACTGCCGTTGTCACGGGCTCCACCTCCGGGATTGGCCATGCCATTGCCAGCGCCCTGGCGGCTGCGGGCTGCAACGTGATGCTCAACGGTCTCGGCGACCCCGGAGAGATCGAGGCGGCGCGGCGCCAGATGGCCGAAGAGTCCGGCCGCATCATCGCCTTCAACGGGGCGGACATGTCCCGCCCGTCCGAGGTTCGCGCCCTCCTGGAGACGGCCGCGCAGACGCTGGGTCCCGTGGACATTCTCGTGAACAATGCCGGCATCCAGCATGTGGCGCCGCTGGCGGATTTTCCCGAGGAGAAGTGGGACCAGGTGCTGGCGATCAATCTGTCCGCCGCCTTCCATGCCAGCAAGGCCGCCGTGCCGGGCATGGCCGCGCGCGGGTTTGGCCGGATCGTGAACATCGCCTCTGCGCTGGGTCTCGTGGGAGCGCCGCACAAGCCGGCCTATGTGGCGGCCAAGCACGGCCTGGTGGGCCTCACGCGCTCCATCGCCCTGGAAGTGGCCCAGACCGGTGTCACCTGCAACGTGGTATGCCCGGGCATGGTGATGACGCCCATCATCGAGATGCAGGTGGCCGATCAGGCGCGGGTGACGGGGCTGGAACCCGAAGCGGTGATCCAGGGCGTGTTCCTGGAGAACCAGCCCATCCGCCGCCCCGTCACCCCGCAGGAGATTGCGGCGGCGGTGGTGTTCCTGTGCTCGGACGCCGCTGGCGGTGTCACCGGGGC
Source organism: Aquabacter sp. DMC10 (assembly GCF_056314145.1). NCBI lineage: Bacteria > Pseudomonadati > Pseudomonadota > Alphaproteobacteria > Hyphomicrobiales > Xanthobacteraceae > Aquabacter > Aquabacter sp. DMC10. Next base: position 2,738 of record NZ_JBQUYX010000003.1, read on the forward strand.
CGTCCTTCCGGTGGACGGAGGCTACACCGCGCGGTGAGACCGGCGGCGCCAGATCCAACAACCCGATCCAACAATAAGCAAGGCAGGGAGAAGACACATGAAGGGTCAGATGCTCGCGGTCGCGCTCGGCGCCGCGTTGATTGGTGTGGCTGGGCCTGTTCATGCCCAGATGTCCGAGGGCAAGATCAAGATCGGCGTCCTGTCGGATCTGACCGGCGTCTATTCGGACATCAACGGCGAGGGATCAGCCTTCGCCGCGCGCCTGGCGGCGGAAGAGTTCGGCAATGCCATCAACGGCGCGCCCATCGAGATCGTGGTGGCCGACCATCAGAACAAGGCCGATGTCGCCGCCGGCATCGCCCGCAAGTGGCTCGATACCGAACAGGTGGACGTGATCGCGGACGTGCCGAACTCGGCGGCAGCCCTGGCGGTGCAGGGCATCACGAAGGAGCGCAAGCGCATCTTCCTCATGTCCGGCCCCGGCGCCGTGGACCTCACAGGCAAGGCCTGCAGCCCCTATGGCTTCATGTGGACGTGGGACACCCATTCGGTCTCCGCCGCCACCGCGCGGGCGCTGGTGGCCAAAGGCGACAAGACCTGGTTCTTCATCACCGCCGACTATGCCTTCGGTCATTCGCTGGAAGAGGAAGCCAGCAAGACCGTCAAGGCGCTGGGCGGCACGGTGAAGGGTGGGGTCCGGGTGCCGCTGGCGACCTCCGACTTCTCCTCCTTCCTGGTCCAGGCCCAGGGCTCCGGCGCGAAGGTGGTCGCGCTCGCCAATGCCGGCGGCGACACCATCAATTCGGTGAAGCAGGCCAATGAATTCGGCTTGCCCCAGGGCGGCCAGACGCTGGCCGGGCTGCTCCTGAACATCAACGACGTCCACGCCCTGACCTTGCCGGTGGCGCAGGGGCTTACCCTGGCCAATTCCTTCTATTGGGACATGAATGACGGCACGCGAGCCTGGTCGAAGACGTTCGAGGCCAAGACGGGGCGCAAGCCCTCCATGAACCAGGCCGGCGTCTATTCCGCCGTTCGTCACTATCTCCAGGCGGTGAAGGACACGGGCACCGACGATGCCGACAAGGTCGCGGAGAAGATGCGCGCCACGCCCGTCAACGACATGATGATGAAGAACGCCCGGATCGGGAAGAATGGCCGCGTGTTCGGCGACATGTACCTGTTCGAGGTCAAGAAGCCCAGCCAGTCGAAGGGGCCGTGGGACTATCTGACCCTCGTCGAGACGATTCCCGGGAACGAGGCCTATATTCCCGAAGCGGAAAGCGGCTGCCCGCTGGTGAAGTGACGGACGGGAGAACACAGGTGCCCTCCCCCCGCCCTGCGGCGGGTCGGAGGGCTTGTCCGGCAGATCCCGGTTCCACCCCCGCGCGCCGTCCGTCCGTCAGGCGGCGCAGCGGGCGGCCAGCGCCTGGGCCACGCGGGATGTGGGCTCGCGGCCGAGCGCGGCCGTGATGGCGCGGCCGGCGGCGGCGAGCTTGTCCAGGTCGACCCCCGTGGAAACGCCGAGGCCGTCCAGCATATAGACGAGATCTTCGGTGGCGAGATTGCCGGAAGCCCCCTTGGCATAGGGGCAGCCGCCAAGGCCGGCGACCGAGCTGTCCACCACATGAATGCCGGCGTCCAGGCACGCGAGCACATTGCCCAGCGCCTGGCCGTAGGTGTCGTGGAAATGCACGGCGGTGCGCGCGACGCCGATGGCGGAGGCAACCGCCGAGGCCATCACCCTGGCCTTGTCGGGCGTGCCGACGCCGATGGTGTCGCCCAGCGAGACCTCATAGCAGCCCATGGCCGCCAGGGCTTCGGACACTTCCACCACCTTGGCCACGGGCACCTCGCCCCGATAGGGGCAGCCGAGCACGCAGCTCACATAGCCGCGCACCAGGATGCCGGCCTCCAGCGCCGCCGCCACCACCGGGCGGAAGCGGTCCAGGCTCTCGGCGATGGAGCAATTGATGTTTTTCTGGCTGAAGGCTTCCGACGCGGCGCCGAAGACCGCCACCTCGTCCACCTGGCAGGCGAGCGCGGCCTCCAGGCCCTTCATATTGGGCACCAGGACGGGATAGCGCACGCCCGGCTTGCGGGTGATGGCGGCCATCACCTCCGCCGTATCCGCCATTTGCGGCACCCATTTGGGCGAGACGAAGCTGCCGCTTTCCACCACGGTCAGGCCTGCATCAGCCAGAGCATCGATGAGCGCCACCTTGGCGGCCAGCGGCACGATGCCCTTTTCGTTCTGGAGCCCGTCGCGCGGGCCAACCTCGACGATACGCACTTCAGCGGGACGGCTCATGCCGGATCCTCCAGAACCAGGAGCTCGGTGCCATCGTCCACCAGGTCGCCGACGGCGAAGCGGACGGACTTGACGCGCCCGGCGCGGGGCGCGGCCACCGTATGCTCCATCTTCATGGCTTCCACCACCACCAGGGCGGCACCCTTTTCAACCCGGTCGCCCGGCGCCACCGCGATGCGGGTGATGGTGCCCGGCATGGGCGCCACCAGGCGTCCGGCGGTGCCGGTGGCCTCGATGCTGGCGAGGCGCGGGTCCACATGGTCGAGGCTGCGCTCGGCGCCCGCCGCGAAGACGGTGAGCCGCGCGCCGGAGCGCACCACGCGGGCGGTGAGCCGCACGCCGGCGAGGCGCGCGATGAGCGTGCCGTCCTCGGAGAGCGTACCCTCCACGGCCAGACGCCCGCCCGGCAGGTCCAGCTGGAAACCATCGGCCGCATAATGGGCGCGCACCGCGATGCGGCTGTCCCGGTCGGCGAAGGTCAGGTCCACGAAGGCCGAGCGATTGAGCCGCCAGCCCGGTGCGAGGCCCCAGGGCGACCAGGGGTCGGCCGGGTCCGCCGCGGCGGCAGAAGCGCGGGCCTCGTCCAGCAGCACATAGAGGGCAGCCAGCGCGAGGGAGCGCTCGTCCACCGGAGCGGGCGGTGGCAGAAGCGTGTCGCGGTGGCGCTCGATGAAGCCGGTGTCGAGGTCGGCGGCGGCGAAGGCCGGCTCCGCGAGGATGGATTGCAGGAATGCGCGATTGGTGGACAGGCCCACCACCTGCGTCGCCGCAAGCGCCGCCCGCAGCCGGCCCAGCGCCTCCGCCCGGTCGGCGCCCTCCGCGATGATCTTGGCGATCATCGGATCATAATGGATGGAGACCGTATCGCCTGCCCGCACGCCGGAATCCACGCGCACGCCGGAGATGGTCTCCGGCAGGACCAGATGGTCGAGCCGGCCCACCTGGGGCAGGAAGTCCTTCTCGGGGTCTTCCGCATAGAGGCGCACCTCAATGGCGTGGCCGATGAGCGGAATATCCGCCTGGGCCAGCGGCAGCGCCTCGCCGCGCGCCACCCGGATCTGCCATTCCACCAGGTCCTGGCGGGTGATGGCCTCGGTGACGGGATGCTCCACCTGGAGGCGGGTGTTCATCTCCATGAAGAAGAAGTCGTCGCCCTCGGCGATGAATTCCACCGTGCCGGCGCCCACATAACCCACCGCGCGGGCGGCATCCACTGCCGCCTGGCCCATGGCCGCCCGCCGTTCCGGGCTCATGCCGGGGGCGGGGGCCTCTTCCACCACCTTCTGGTGGCGGCGCTGGATGGAGCAGTCGCGCTCGTGGAGATAGACCACATTGCCGTGGGTATCGGCGAAGACCTGCACTTCGATGTGGCGCGGGCGGGTGAGATACTTCTCCACCAGCACCCGGTCATCGCCGAAGGCATTGCGGGCCTCGCGCTGGGCGGAGGCGAGCGCATCGGTGAACTCCTCCGCCGAACGCACCACCTTCATGCCCTTGCCGCCGCCGCCAGCGGAGGCCTTGATGAGGACGGGATAGCCGATGCGCGCCGCCTCCCGCGCCAGAAGCGCGGGGTCCTGGTCGACCCCGTGATAGCCCGGCACCAGCGGCACGCCGGCCTTTTCCATCAGGGCCTTGGCCGCGCTTTTGGAACCCATGGCCTCGATGGCGGAGGCCGGCGGGCCGACAAAGACGATGCCCGCCTCGGCGCAAGCCTTGGCGAAGGTGGCATTCTCGGAGAGGAAGCCATAGCCGGGGTGGATGGCATCCGCGCCCGAGGCCTGGGCGGCCTCAAGGATGGCGTCGATGCGCAGATAGCTCTCGCGGGCGGGCGCCGGGCCGATGGGATAGGCCTCGTCGGCGCTCGCCACATGGAGCGCACGGGCGTCGGCGTCCGAATAGACGGCGATGGTCTTCAGGCCCATGGCGCGGGCGGTGCGCATGACGCGCACGGCGATCTCGCCGCGATTGGCAACGAGAAGGGTGCGGATGGGCCGCGGGTGGGTTCCGGTCATGCCTGCCCCCATTGTGGCTTGCGCTTTTCCAGGAAGGCGGTGAGCCCCTCGCGACCGTCGGCGCTGGCGCGCTGGTCGGCGATGCGGGCGGCGGTGTCGGCGATGACCTCGGCGCTGAGGGGGCGATCCACCGCCGCGACGAGATCCTTGGTGGCGGCCTGCGCCGCCGGGCTGCCGGCGGACAGGGCTTTGAGATGGCGAGCGATGGCGCCATCCAGCTCCTCGGCGGGCACCACCTCATGCACGAGGCCCAGCGCCAGGGCGGTCTCCGCCGAGAAGCGCTCGGCGGTGAGGAAATAGCGCCGCGCCTGCCGGGCGCCCATGGCCCGCACCAGATAGGGGCTGATGACCGCCGGGATGAGCCCGATCCGCACCTCGGTGACGGCGAACAGCGCCTCCGGCACCGCCACCGCGATGTCCGAGCAGGCGATGAGGCCGATGGCGCCGGCAAAGGCGGAACCGTGCACCCGCGCCAAGGTGGGCTTGGGGCAGGTGTCGATGGTGCGCATGAGCTCGCCCAGCGCACCGGCATCCGCCAAATTCTCGTCGCGGGAATAGGCCGCCATGCGGCGCATCCAGTTGAGATCGGCCCCGGCGCAGAAGGAGGGACCATTCGCCCGCAGCAGGATGGCCTTGACGGTCGGATCGGCCCCGGCTTCCCGGTAGGCGACAGTAAGGGCGGCGATCAGCGCATCGTCAAAGGCGTTGTGCAGTTCGGGCCGGTTGAGGGTGAGGACAGCGACCCCGTCCTCTCGGGAAACGAGCAGGCTCATCACATGCGGAACACGCCGAAGCGCGTGTCCTTCTCAGGGGCGTTGAGGGAGGCGGACAGAGCCAGCGCCAGAACCATGCGGGTATCCGCCGGATCGATGACGCCGTCGTCCCACAGGCGGGCCGAGGAATAATAAGGATGGCCCTGGCGCTCATATTGCGCCTGGATGGGCGCCTTGAAGGCCGCCTCGTCCTCCGCCGACCAGCTGCCGCCCTTGCCCTCGATGCCGTCGCGCTTGACCTGGGCGAGCACGTTGGCGGCCTGCTCGCCGCCCATCACGGAGATGCGGGCATTGGGCCACATCCACAGGAAGCGCGGCTCGAAGGCGCGGCCGCACATGCCGTAATTACCGGCGCCGAAGGAATTGCCGATCACCACCGTGAACTTGGGCACGGCCGCGCAAGACACCGCATTGACCAGCTTGGCGCCATCCTTGGCGATGCCGCCGGACTCGTATTTGCGGCCCACCATGAAGCCGGTGATGTTCTGCAAGAACACCAGCGGGATATTGCGCTGGCAGCACAATTCCACGAAGTGCGCGCCCTTCAGCGCGCTTTCCGAGAACAGGATGCCATTGTTGGCGATGATGCCCACCGGATAGCCGAAGATGCGGGCAAAGCCGGTCACCAAAGTGGTGCCGTAAAGCGGCTTGAACTCGTCAAACTCCGAGCCGTCCACGATGCGGGCGATGATCTGGCGCACATCGAAGGGCTTCTTGGGGTCCTGGGAGACGATGCCATAGATGTCCTCGGCATCATAAAGCGGCGCCTTGGGCGGGCGGATGTCGAGGCCGTGGCCCTTCACCCGGTTGAGGTCGGCCACGATGGTGCGGGCGATGCCCAAGGCGTGGGCATCATTCTCGGCCATGTGGTCGGCAACGCCGGAGGTGCGGGTGTGCACGTCCGCTCCGCCCAGTTCTTCCGCCGTGACCACCTCGCCGGTGGCGGCCTTCACCAGAGGCGGGCCGCCGAGGAAGATGGTGGCCTGGTTCTTCACCATGATGGACTGGTCGGCCATGGCGGGCACATAGGCGCCGCCGGCGGTGCACGAGCCCATCACCACCGCGATCTGGGCGATGCCCTCCGAGGACATGTTGGCCTGGTTGAAGAAGATGCGGCCGAAATGCTCGCGGTCGGGGAAGACCTCGTCCTGGTTCGGCAGATTGGCGCCGCCGGAATCCACCAGATAAAGGCACGGCAGGTGATTTTCCCGCGCGATGGCCTGGGCGCGCAGGTGCTTCTTCACCGTCATGGGGAAGTAGGTGCCGCCCTTCACCGTGGCGTCGTTCGCCACGATCATGCATTCACGCCCCGACACCCGGCCGATGCCAGTGATGATGCCGGCGGCGGGAATGTCGTCGTCATACATGCCGTAGGCGGCAAGCTGGGAGAGCTCCAGGAAGGGCGAGCCGGTGTCCAGAAGGGTGCGGATGCGGTCCCGCGGCAGAAGCTTGCCGCGCTTCAGATGCCGCTCGCGCGCCACCTGGCCGCCGCCTTCGGCGATCCGCTCCACATGGCCCCTCAGGTCCGCGACGCTCGCGGCCAGTGCCTCACGGTTCAGGCGGAAAGCCTCCGACCGCCGGTCGACCGCGTCCTCGATGATCGCCATGCGCGCCTCACCCTTGAATGTTGCGGGAGCCGAACTTTCGCGCCGCTTAGCACACGGTCATGACAGCCATGACCGAACTTCGCGCACGCCGTCTTCCTCCCGTGCCGATCCTGGTCGGCTTGGAAACGATCGTACGTTTTTTTATGCAGGCTGCAAGCGAATTCGCCGGCTGGTCTCAGGCTTTCAGGCGGCGGCGGGCGGCTGGAGGCGCGGGCAAGGCGCCGGCCCGCTTGCCGGCCTCAGGCGGGGCGACACCTTCCACCACCAAGTCGGTATAGATGCGCACCAACTCGTCCTGGCTCAGCCGGCCGTCGGCGCGGTACCACATGCAGATGCCGGTGAGCATGGAGATGATGGCATAGGTGGCCACCCGTGGCTCGGGCACGCGGAACACACCCTCCGCCGCGCCGGCCCGGAGCGCGTCTTCCAGCATGGCCTCGTAGCGCTGGCGCATGCCCACCACCACCGCCCGATGCTCCTCGTCCAGGGAGCGGATCTCCATGTTGGCGATGAAGACATGGGCATTGCGCGTCATGTGATAGCGCAGGTGAAAATCGACAAAGACCTTCAGCCTGTCGAGAGGCGCCTCCACATCCCCGAGCGCAGCCTCCGCGCGCATGATGAGGTCTTCCATGTGATCGCGCACGATGTCGAACAGGAGGCTCTGCTTGTTGTCGAAATACTTGTAGAGCGAGCCCGACTGCAGCCCCACCTCGGCGGCCAGCTGCCGCAGGCTCATGGCTTCATAGCCGTGCTTATAGATGAGCTGCACGCCCGCCTGCCGAATGGCCTGGGCCGTGCGCGCCCCGTTGGAACCGACCGTGCGCGCCATCTCTTTCGACCGGAGGCCCCTTTGACCGGCTGGTGTGACGGTATGACCATCCAAGGGATGATCAAGCGATAATGATCGGGCGATAGAGTGAGCGCGACCGCCCGGACACGCAAGCCGCAGGGACGCAAAAAAGAGCCTTGACGCTCATAAAAAAAGAACGTTCGATTGTTTCTGCAACCGGCAGAAGACCGATGCACCCGGCGCGACGCCAAAGCACATCGCCGCCGACATGGGAGAGAAGCATGACCAGGCCAGGCCCCGGCTTCAGTCTTTCTGCATCAAGATGGCGTGGGACGCCCGCCCGCTATAGTGGACCCAGCCGTCCTCATCGATGAAGCCGGTATCGCCAAGCACATAATAGTCGGCGCCGAACTGGAACCTCATCCGGGTATGGGTTTCGTCCTTGAAATACGAGCGAAACCAGAACAGGGGCGAGCGTTTCACATCGACGGCGAGCAACCCTTCGGTGCCGGCGGGCAATTGGGCGCCCTGCTTGTCCAGCACCGCCAGGGCGAAGCCCGGCATGATGCGGCCCACCGAGGCGCGCCGGGACGACGAGGGATCGCGGGGATCATAGGTCATGCCCACGATCATGCCGGTTTCCCGGTGGCCATATTGATTGATGAGCGGCACTTCCAGCTTCTGGGTCACCCAGGAGACCACGTCCGGCGGCAAGGGCTCGCCGCCCACCGTCACCTGGCGGATGGCAAAGGGAGAGGCGCCGTCATGGGGATCGCCCCGCCGCCAGGCCTTGATCTGGGAGGGCGCGGCCGTGAGGTTGGTGACGCGGAACTTGGACAGGACGCGATAGCCCTGCGAGACATCGTAAGGCCCATCGCAAAACAAAATCGAGCATCCGATGAGGAGCGGACCGATGAGGCCATAATAAATGCCGTATTCCCACCCCTGGTCAGCCATGTTCCAATAGACGTCCTCGTCGCGGACATCCATGCTGACCCGCATATATTGCTCGATGCCCGCCAAGGCGCGCACCGGGGTGAGGAGCCCTAGCTTGGCCTCCACGAAGCTCGGCGCATAGGTCATGGTGAAGGGGTCGTTCTCCCCATAGGTCTCCACGGTTTCCAGTGGCTCGGAGGCATAGATGGAGGACCAGAACTGCGTCACCTTGCTGTCGAGGCGATTGATCTGATCGCCCTCAATGAGGCAGACGAAGGTCTTGCCGGTGATGTAGCGGGACGCCCGCTCGATGAGGAAGCGGTTGGCCACGATGGCCTTGACGCCGCTGGCTTTCAGCCGAGCCTCCACCGCCGCCGGAGAATAGGTGGAAAAGAGCGGCATGTAGACCGCCCCGATCCGCCAGATGGCCAAGGCGGTGATGACCAGTTCGACGCCCTTGGGCAGGAGCACGGCAACCCGATCGCCCTTGCGCACCCCCGCCTCGGCGAGGACGCGGGCAAAGCGGGCGGAATATTCGGCAAGCTTGCCGAAGCTCAGTTCAGAGGTCTGGCCGGAAACGGTTTCGTGGATCATGGCGGGCTGGGCCCGCTTCACCGCCAGATGCCGGTCGCACAGGAGATGGGCCAGTGGAATCTTGGGACCGCTATATCTGGAAGGATGGGACGGCGGCGTGGGCGCCTCCTCCGTCACCGCTTGCGTCGGATCGGCCGGGCCGAACCGATCGAAGAAGGCGCCCAGCCCATAGCTGCGGCGGTCGCCGTCATAGGCCAGCAAGGTCTCGTGCACGAGGGTGGTGGCGAGGCGATGGGCGGTGGCCTTGGACAGGCCGGTGGACTGCATCAGATCGGCCAGACGCACCGGCCGCGGCGCGGCATCGGCCACCACCCGCAACAGCGCCATGGCCCGGCCCAGACTCTGCGCCCCCCGCGGGCCGCCATTTTCTTGTTCGTGCTCGTCCATGTCTTACAATGTGAGACAGAATCGTCGGTCACGCAATAATTCCCGCAGGCGAGCGGCATTGCCCTTGAAAGAACCGAACGCCCGCTAGATAATCGCCTCAACATCATCTCACAATGTGAGACACGGCCAAAGAAGCCACCCCCGCCAATGAGCGGGTCTCGGGAGGGAAATATGTCGACTGCCAATGCCTCTGGCGCATCGGCCGACAACGCGTCGCTGTTGCATGTGGATGGCGTCTCGCTGCGCTTCGGCGGCCTCCGGGCGCTGAGCGATGTGCAATTCTCCGTCGACAAGGGCGAGTTGTTCTCCATCATCGGCCCCAACGGCGCCGGCAAGACCTCGCTGCTCAACTGCATTTCGGGGCGCTATTCGCCCACCGAGGGGCGGGTGCTGTTCGAGGGCCGCGACGTGACGCGGCTCAAGCCCAACCGGCGCGCCGCCATCGGCATCGGCCGCACGTTCCAGAATCTCGCCCTGTTCCACCACATGAGCGTGCTCGACAACATCATGGTCGGCCGCCACCATCTGCTGAAGAACAACTGGTTCACCGGCGCCCTCTACTGGGTGGGCGGCGCGCAGAAGGAAGAATTGGAGCACCGGCGCAAGGTCGAGGACATCATCGACTTCCTCGACATCCAGCATGTGCGCAAGGCCACCGCCGGCACCCTCTCCTATGGCCTGCGCAAGCGCGTGGAACTGGCCCGCGCCGTGGCGCTGGAGCCCAAGCTCATCCTGCTCGACGAGCCCATGGCGGGCATGAACCTCGAAGAAAAGGAGGACATGGCCCGCTACATCGTTGATCTCAACGAGGAATGGGGCATGACCATCATCATGATCGAGCACGACATGGGCGTGGTGATGGACATTTCCCACCGCGTCATGGTGCTCGATTTCGGCCGCAAGATCGCCGAGGGCCTGCCCGCCGACGTGCTCGCCAACGAGCATGTGCGCAAGGCCTATCTGGGCGAGGAGGACCCCGAGCTCGAGGACGAGCAGGACGCCCCGCCCCCTTCGCCCCAGGCTTTGTCCGCGTGAGAGAGGCGCTCCCCATGAGCCAGGCGACCCTGCCGGACGTTTCCGTCCACGACACTCTTCCCAAGCTGCTGGCCCTGAACGCAAGCAACCATGGCAACGACATCTGGCTGCGCGAGAAGGACCTCGGCATCTGGAACGCCTATACGTGGCGTCAGGTGTCCGAGCGCGTGCAGCGCATGGCGCTGGGCCTTGCCGATCTCGGCACCAAAAGGGGCGATGTCATCGCCCTCATCGGCGACAACCGGCCGGAATGGCTGATGGGCGAGATCGCCGCCCATGCGGTGGGCGGCATGTCGCTGGGCATCTATCGCGATGCCCTGGCCGAAGAGGTCGCCTATCTCATCACCTATGCGGATGTGAAGGTGATCTTCGCGGAGGACGAGGAGCAGGTGGACAAGCTGCTCCAGCTGGAAGACCGCATCCCCACCGTCCGCCACATCGTCTATGCGGACCCGCGCGGCCTGCGCAAATATGACGATCCGCGCCTCATCGCGCTGTCCGCGGTGGAAGCCGCCGGCGCCGCCCGCGCGGCCGGCGATCCCGGCCTCTACGACCGGCTGGTGGCCGAGGGCAAGGGATCGGACGTGGCCATCCTGTGCACCACGTCGGGCACCACCTCCCATCCCAAGCTGGCCATGCTCACCTCCGGCGCATTGCTGCGCCACTGCGCGGCCTATCTCGCCGCCGACCCGCGCGGGCCGCAGGACGAATATGTCAGCGTGCTCCAGATGCCCTGGATCATGGAGCAGATTTACGCCTTCGGTCAGGCGCTCATCTCCCGCATGAAGGTCAATTTCGTGGAGGAGACCGAGACCACCATGGCCGACATGCGGGAGATCGGCCCCACCTTCGTGCTGTTCGCCCCCCGCGTGTGGGAGCAGATCGCGGCGGACGTGCGCGCCCGCATCATGGACGCCTCGCCCTTCAAGCGCGCCATGTTCGACTATGGCATGAAGCTGGGCCTCAAAGCGCTGGAGACCGGCAAGCGCTCGCCGGTGGCGGACTTCATCCTGTTCCGCGCCCTGCGCGACCGGCTGGGCTTTTCCAACCTGAAGTCCGCCGCCACGGGCGGCGCGGCGCTGGGGCCGGATACCTTCCGCTTCTTCCTGGCGCTCGGCGTGCCCATGCGCCAGCTCTACGGCCAGACGGAGCTTCTGGGCGCCTATACCATCCACACCGCCGACGACGTCGACTTCGACACAGTCGGCGTGCCCATGGCCGGCGTGGAGCTGCGCATCGACAATCCCGATCCCAACGGCCTGGGCGAGATCGTCACCCGCCACGGGAACGCGTTTGCCGGCTATTACCGCAACGAGGAAGAGACCCGCAAATCCTTCGCCGAAGGCGGTTGGATGCAGACGGGGGACGCCGGCTTCATCAATCCGCGCGGCCATTTGGTGGTCATCGACCGCGTGCGCGACATGGCCTCCACCGCCCATGGCGATCGTTTCTCGCCGCAATATATCGAGAACAAGCTGAAGTTCTCGCCCTATGTGGCCGAGGCGGTGATCCTGGGCGATGGGCGCGACCATCTGGCGGCGATGATCTGCATCCGCTTCTCCATCGTCTCCAAATGGGCGGAGAAGAACCGCATCGCCTTCACCACCTATACGGACCTCGCCTCCCGCCGCGAAGTCATCGACCTCCTGCGCCGGGAAGTGGAGCAGGTGAACAAGACGCTGGCCGAGAAGCAGCGCATCTCCCGCTTCCTGCTGCTCTATAAGGAACTGGACGCGGACGATGGTGAACTGACCCGCACCCGCAAGGTGCGCCGCGGCGTCATCAACGAGCGCTATGGCGACATCATCGACGCCATGTATCGGGGCGATCCCAAGATCGCGGTGGACACCACCATCACCTTCCAGGACGGCACCAAGCAGCGCATCAAGACGGTGCTGGAGGTGGTGGACATGGCCACGGGCTCCGGCGCCGCCGCGCCCGGTGCCAAGAGGAGGGCGGCATGAGCGCCTTCCCGCGGCCCGCGCCTAGCGCGCGCGCCCTCTTAATCCTGCCCCTTTCCCCCCTCTCCCCCTCCCCCGCCATCGGGCGCGGGTCTTCGCGGGCACCCCGATGACCGGCCAACTCCTTCTCCAACTCATCATCAACGGGCTCATCATCGGCACGCTCTATGGCGTGGTCGGCATGTGCTTCGTGCTGATCTACAAGGCGAGCCAGGTGGTGAACTTCGCCCAGGGCGAATTCCTGCTCATCGGCGCCTGGACCTGCTGGTGGCTGCTCACCTATTGGCAGATCCCCTTCATCTGGGGCTTCCTGATCGCGCTCGCCTTCATGATGCTGTTCGGCTTCGCCCTGCAGGTCATCGTGCTGCGGCCGCTCATCGGCGAACCCATCATCTCGGTCATCATGGTGACCATCGGCCTGTCCATCTTCTTCCAGGCCCTGATGAAGTGGATGTTCGGCACCTTCGCCCAGCCCTTCCCGCCCATCTTCTCGGTGGCGAAGGTCAACATATTGGGGCTTCAGGTGCAGACCGCCTATCTCATGTCGACCGGCGTCTCGCTGGCGATCATGGCGGGCTTTGCCTGGTTCTTCAAATATTCCCGCATGGGACTTGCCATGCGCGCCACGGCCTTCAACCAGCAGGTGGCCCAGTCGCTCGGCATCTCCGTCCGCCAGGTCTTCGCCCTGTCCTGGGGCATCTCGGCGGCGGTGTCTGCTGTGGCCGGCGTGGTGGTGGGCATCGTGAACGGCGTGTCCGCCTCGCTCTCCTTCTTCGGCATCAAGGTCTTCCCGGCGGTGATCCTGGGCGGCCTCGACTCGATCCTCGGCGCGGTGGTGGGCGGGCTCATCATCGGCGTCCTGGAGAACGTGGCGCACTTCTTCGACAGCCAGTTCCTCAACTGGGGCAACCTCTATGAGATCGTGCCCTTCTACGTCCTCATCATCATCCTGATGATCAAGCCGTACGGTCTGTTCGGCACCCGCGACATCGAGAGAGTGTGACGCCATGGCCATCTCCACCATGCGCCCGTGCGGCGACTTCCGCACCTCCTACCGGGCCGACCAGACCATCTTCGCCACCCGGCTCACCATGCTGTTCTGCGTCGCAGCCGTCGTGGTGCTGTGCTTCGCCCCGCTGTTCCTGTCCCGCTACATGCTCTCCTTGATGATCCAGATCGGCTATCTGGGCATTGCGGCGCTGGGCCTGAACATCCTGGTGGGGTTTTCGGGGCAGATCTCCATCGGCCACGCGGTGTTCTTCGGCTTCGGCGGCTTTGCCTCCGCTTTCCTGGCCAACAAGGGCGTGCCGGTGCCCATCGCCATCGTGCTGGCCGGCGTGTGGACCACCTTCGTGGGCTTGCTGTTCGGCCTGCCGGCGGCGCGGGTGAAGGGGCTTTACCTCGCCATCGCCACGCTGGCCGCCCAGTTCATCCTTCAGGACTTCTTCGTGCGGGCGGAATGGTTCACCGGCGGCACGCACGGCGCCATGGCGCCCCCGTTCGAGCTGTTCGGCTACGACCTGTCGGGCGACACGCGCTATTTCTACGTGGTGCTGGTGTTCGTGGTGGTGATGTATCTCTTCGCCACCAACCTGATGCGCACCCGCGACGGGCGGGCGCTGATCGCGGTGCGCGACCATTATCTCTCCGCCGAGATGATGGGCGTGAACCTCACCAAGTACCGGACCATGGCCTTCGGCATCTCGTCCTTCTATGCCGGCATCGGCGGGGCGCTTTATGCCCACTATATCGGCTTCATGTCGGTGGAAGGCCTCGACATCCTGTTCTCGATCCAGTTCCTGGCCATGATTATCATCGGCGGGCTGGGTTCGGTGATGGGCTCGCTGCTGGGCACCATCTTCATGGTGCTACTGCCGGAACTGACCGGGGCGCTCGCCTCCGCGCTCCAGGGTAGCGCCATCGACAAGGCGCTGCACCTGAAGGACGGCATCACCTACATGCGCGAGATGCTGATCGGCGCCACCATCATCCTGTTCCTGATCTTCGAGCCGGACGGGCTTGCCCACCGCTGGCGCCAGATCAAGGCCTATTGGAAACTCTATCCGTTCTCGTACTGACGACGCCGGGGCCAAGGGCGGCACCAGACCGCCCGGATGCCCGCAGAGGAAAGATCCCAAGGAGAAGCCAGATGACCAAGTTCGCACTGCCTCTCGTTTCCGCACTTGCGCTCGCGGCGGCCAGCCCCGCCCTCGCTCAGTCCATCAATATCGGCCACCTCGCCGACTATTCCGGCGGCACGTCGGACGTGGGCAAGCCCTATGGCCAGGGCGTCCAGGACACCATCGCCTGGATCAACAAGAATGGCGGGGTGAACGGCAAGCAGATCAATTCCGACTTCAACGAATATGGCTACCAGGTGCCGCGCGCGCTGGCCGCCTTCAAGAAGTGGGTGGGCACCGACAAGGTGGTGGCGATCCAGGGCTGGGGCACCGCCGACACCGAGGCGCTGGTGGCCATGGTGACCAAGGAGGAGATTCCCTATTATTCGGGCTCCTACGCCGCCACCCTCACCGATCCCAAGGGCAAGGTGAACGAGAAGAGCGAGCGCGCCGCGCCGTTCAACTTCTTCTACGGCCCGTCCTATTCCGACGCCGCCCGCGCCATGGTGCAGTGGGCCGCCGACGACTGGAAGGCCAAGGGCGGCCAGGGCAAGCCCAAATGGGTGCACATGGGCGCCAACCACCCCTTCCCCAACTCGCCCAAGGCGGCCGCCGAGGCCTATGCCAAGGAGCTGGGCTTTGAGGTGCTGGAGCCCATCACCTTCGCCCTCACCCCCGGCGACTACACCGCCCAGTGCCTGACGCTGAAGCAGTCGGGCGCCAATTACGCCTATCTCGGCAACACCGCCGGCTCCAACATCTCGGTGCTCAAGGCCTGCGAGGCGGCCGGCGTGAAGGCGCAGTTCTTCGGCAATGTGTGGGGCATGGACGAGAATGCCGCCAAGGCGGCCGGCTCGGCCGCCAATGGCGTCATCTTCCCGGTGCGCACCGCCGTCACCTGGACCGGCTCGGCCCCGGGCCTTGCCACCTTCAAGGCCATCTCCAAGGTCTCGGACCCGGACGGGAAGGAATACCGGCCGGTGCACTATCTCGCCGCCGTGTGCACCGTCATGTACATGAAGGAAGCCATGGAGTGGGCCGACAAGAATGGCGGCATCAATGGCGTGAAGATCCGCGACGGCATGTACCAGAAGACCGACTGGGTGCCGAAGGGCACGGAGGGCGTCTGCAATCCCTCCACCTGGACCGCCAGCGACCATCGACCCACCACCACGGTTGACCTCTATCGCGCCGTGGTGAACGGCCCGACCGAGGGCTCGGTGACCGATCTCGTCGACAAGGGCATCATCAAGCTCGACAAGGTCGCCACCATCAACCTGCCCCGCAAGACCGAGCTGCAGGGCTGGTGATTGCCTCGTCCGGTGCCTCCTGATCCCCAGCAGGGACAGAGGGGGCCGGACACCCGAGGGGCCGGACATTCGCCCGGCCCCGTTCGGACCCTTCCCATTTGCATGAAGCATGGCCGTCGACGCCCGGGCGCACCGGTCGGAACGGCCCAAGCCCGAAGGTCCCGCCATGGCAGAGGCCGCGCTGAAGATCGACCCCTCGCCCGCCCTCGACACGGCGGCGCCCATGTTGAACGTCAACAATATCGAGGTGGTCTATAACGACGTCATCCTGGTGCTGCGCGGCCTCTCGCTCAAGGTCCCGCAGGGCAAGATCGTCGCGCTGCTGGGCTCCAACGGCGCCGGCAAGTCCACCACGCTCAAAGCCATATCGGGTCTGCTGAAGTCCGAGGACGGCGAGATCACGCGCGGCGACGTCTCCTTCCTGGGCGAGCGCATCAACGGCATCGAGCCGGACCAGATCGTCCGGCGCGGCATCTTCCAGGTGATGGAGGGGCGCCGCATCGTCGCCGACATGACCATCCTGGAGAATCTGCGCCTTGGCGCCTTCACCCGCCGGGACAATGAGGTCAAAAGCGACATCGAGCGCGTCTACCAGTATTTCCCGCGCCTACGGGAGCGCACCGGCCTCGCCGGTTATCTCTCCGGCGGCGAGCAGCAGATGCTGGCCATCGGCCGTGCCATGATGGCCCGCCCCAAGCTGATTCTCATGGACGAGCCGTCCATGGGCCTCTCGCCCCTCCTGGTGAAGGAGGTGTTCGCCATCATCAAGCAGCTCAACCGGGATCTGGGCGTCACCATCCTGCTGGTGGAGCAGAATGCCCGCGTGGCGCTCTCGGTGGCGGACTACGGCTACATCATGGAGCAGGGCAAGATCGTGCTGGACGGCACGGCCGAGCAGCTCTCCACCAATGAGGACGTGAAGGAATTCTATCTGGGCCAGGGCGGCGGCGAGGAGCGCAAGTCGTTCAAGAACCTGAAGTCCTTCAAGCGCCGCAAGCGCTGGCTGTAGGCCGGCCCGCCAGGCCATCGCCCGAGACGCATGGCGACCCGGTCGCGCACCGGGGCGGACGGACGCGACCAACCGACGACAACCGCACCAAGACGGCTCAGACGATGAGCGAGGGCGAGATGACCAACACCGACCGCTTCTTTGACGCCCTTGAGACCCGCGACCCGCAGCAGCGCGAGGCCGCGCTCATGACCGCGCTCGCCGCCCAGGTGGCCACCGCCAAGACGCGGTCGGCCTATTTCGCGGCGCTCTTGAAGGATGTGGACGCGGAAACGGTGACCAGCCGCGCGGCTCTCGCCCGCCTGCCGGTCACCCGCAAGTCCGACCTGCCCTATCTCCAGCCCAAAAGCCTGCCCTTCGGCGGGCTGAACGGCACCCCGCCCGGCGATCTCGCCCGCATCTTCATGTCGCCCGGCCCCATTTATGATCCCGAAGGCCGGCGGCCCGATTACTGGCGCTTCGCCCGCGCCCTTCATGCCTGCGGCTTTCGCAAGGGCGAGATCCTGCACAACACCTTCTCCTATCACCTGACCCCTGCCGGCTCGATGATGGAGAGCGGGGCCCATGCACTGGGCTGCGCCGTGGTGCCCGCCGGCGTCGGCCAGACCGACCTGCAATTGCGCGCCATCGCCGACATCCGGCCCCACGGCTATGCCGGCACCCCTTCCTTCCTGAAGATCCTGGTGGACAAGGCCCGCCAAGAGGGCACCGACATTTCCTCCCTCACCAAGGCGCTGGTGACGGGCGAGGCCTTCCTGCCGGCCATGCGGGCGGCGCTTCGGGACGCCGGCATCACCGCCCGCCAGGCCTATGGCTCCGCCGATCTCGGCCTCGTCGCCTATGAGAGCGAGGCGGAGGACGGCATGATCCTGGAAGAGCATGTGATCGTGGAGATCGTGCGCCCGGGCACCGGCGATCCGGTGGAGGCCGAGGGCGAGGTGGGCGAGGTGGTCGTGACCTTGCTGGAGCCCGATTATCCCCTCATCCGCTTCGCCACCGGCGACCTCTCCGCCCTCATGCCCGGCATGAGCGCCTGCGGGCGCACCAATGGCCGGCTGCGCGGCTGGCTGGGGCGGGCCGACCAGGTGACCAAGATCCGGGGCATGTTCGTGCATCCCATCCAGGTGACCTCCGCCGTGAAGAAGCACCCGGCCATCACCAAGGCGCGGCTGGTGGTGGACCATAACGGCACCAGCGACGACATGCTGCTGGAGGTGGAGCTGGCCGAAGGCGCTGCGCTGGCTGAGGAGGCGCTGCTGGACGATCTGCGCGCCTCAACCAAGCTGCGCTGCCGCCTCGCATTTCTGGCGCGGGGCACGCTGCCGGACGACGCCAAGACCATCGAGGACCGCCGCAAGGTGGGGTGAGGGGTCCGCCTCCGGGGCCGTGCGCCCTCTGGCGCGCCGTGGACGTGGGGATCTGGCGCGAGCGCCCTCTCCAGATGGGCGGTACGGATGCGCATGCCCCGTACGGCTCCGCCGGCCCCGCACGCGCCTGGACAGACGCGGCGATCCGTTTAGGGTGCGAGGTGGAAACCGAGGCGTTTGCTCATGAAAATCCGTTCCGCCCTGCTGGTGGCCCCGCTCATGGCCGCGCTCGGGCTCGCCGCCGCCGGCTGCTCCACCACGGCGCAGGAGAAAGAGGACGCCCTGGCCACCGCCGGCTTCCATAAGCGCCTGGCGGACACGCCGGCCAAGGTCGCATCCATGAAGGCGCTGCCGCCCAACACCTTCGTCACCCAGGTCCAGAAGGGGCGCACCGTCTATCTCTATGCCGACCCCGCCGGCTGCAACTGCATCTATTACGGCACCGAGGACAATTACGGCCTCTACCAGCAGGCCCGCTACCAGCAGCGCATGGCCGACGAAGCCGCCCGCGCGCCCCTCCCGGACGACAATTTCGACTTCGACTATGGGCTGTGGGGCGGGCCGTTCTTTCCGTATTGAGGGGGCCGCGGGACGTGGGCGCTATTTCTTCTTGAATTCCGCCTCGATCCGAAGCTCCACCTCGTCACCGACCATGGGCAGGAAGGCGGTCATGCCGAAATCGGACCGCTTGATCTTCGCCTTGGCGTCAAAACCCACCGTGTAGGTCTTGTCGGTTGGCGCGACGCCCGCCTGATTGAACTCTGCCTCCAAGGTCACAGGCCGCGTGATGCCGCGCAGGGTCAGTTCGCCCGTGATGCGCGCATCGTCGCCATGCGCCTCGACCCGCGTGGACCTGAAGGTCGCAATCGGGAAGTTGGCCACGTCAAAGAAATCCCCTGCCCGCAGATGTGCGTCCAGCGCCGGATCGAGGGTGCCCACTTGGTCAACCGGGATGGTCACCTCCACGCGGCTGGCATTAGGGTTTTTGGGGTCGAGCACCAGAGTGCCGGTGATGGCCGGGACGATGCCGCTATAGGTGGAGAAGCCCAGATGCTTGATCGTCCAGGTCACGCGGGTGTGGCCCGGGTCCGCCTCATAAGTGCCGGCGGACACATCGCGAGGGTTCTTCGTGGTCTCCTGGGCCGAAAGCGGGGAGGCAAGGCAGAGAGCGGCGGCGAAGGCAGCGATCGGAAAATGCTTCATGGGAGCCTCTCCTTACGTCAGGTGAGGCCCTTATGCCCACGCCACGAGGCGAGAGGAAGGCGCCTCAGGCGCCAATGGCCCTCACTCCGCCGCATCCACCTTCGCGTCGTCCGCCTTTGCAGTCACGCCGAAGCGCTTGGCCACATAATCCTCCACCAGCGCCCGGAACTCTTCCTGGATGTTGGCACCGCGCAAGGTGACGGCCTTCTTGCCGTCGATGAAGACGGGGGCGGAGGGGGTTTCGCCGGTGCCGGGGAGGGAGATGCCGATGTCGGCGTGCTTGCTTTCACCCGGCCCGTTCACGATGCAGCCCATCACCGCCACGTTCAGCGCCTCGACGCCGGGATAGGACTTCTTCCATTCCGGCATGCGCTCGCGGATCATGTCCTGCACGCTCTGCGCCAGTTCCTGGAATACGGTGGAGGTGGTGCGCCCGCAGCCGGGGCAGGCGGCGACCAAGGGCACGAAGGTGCGCAGGCCCATGGTCTGGAGGATTTCCTGCGCCACCTGCACCTCGCGGGTGCGGTCGCCATTGGGCTCGGGGGTCAAGGACACGCGGATGGTGTCGCCGATGCCGGCCTGGAGCACCACGCCCATGGCGGCGGTGGAGGCGACGATGCCCTTCGAGCCCATGCCCGCCTCGGTCAGCCCCAGATGCAGGGCATAGTCGGAGCGGCGGGAGAGTTCGGAATAGACGGCGATGAGATCCTGCACCGCCGAGACCTTGGCGGAAAGGATGATGCGGTTGCGGGGAAGGCCGATCTCCTCGGCCAGCGCCGCCGAAAGCAGCGCCGAGCGCACGAGCGCCTCGCGCGTCACCGCCCGCGCCTCGGCGGGGCGGGGGAGCGCGGCGTTCTCGTCCATGAGCCGGGTCAGAAGCTCGCCATCCAGCGAGCCCCAATTGGCGCCGATGCGCACCGGCTTGTCGTGGCGGATGGCGGTCTCGACGATGGCGGCGAACTGCCGGTCCTTCTTGTCGCCGAAACCCACATTGCCGGGATTGATGCGGTATTTGTCCAGCGCCTCGGCGCAGGCGGGATGGTCGGCGAGCAGCTTGTGGCCGATATAATGGAAGTCGCCCACCAGCGGGGCGTCGATGCCCATGGCCAGCAGCTTGTCCTTGATATGAGGCACGGCGGCGGCGGCCTCGTCCCGGTCCACCGTGATGCGCACGATCTCCGACCCCGCCCGCGCCAGCGCCGCCACCTGGCGCACCGTGCCGGCAATGTCGGCGGTGTCCGTGTTGGTCATGGACTGGACCACCACCGGCGCGCCGCCACCCACCATCACGCGCCCCACCGGCACGCCCACGGTGGCCTTGCGCCGGGCCGGGCCGGCTTCCAGGAGTTCGTCGGGAACGACCGGGGACTGGGTCATGATAGGCCTCGCATTCGCCCCATCGGTTAGGCCCGCCGGGCAGCAACGTCAATCATGGGGCACGCGGCTCAAGGTTCCGTGACATCCGCCCGGATCGGCGCCGCCCCTTGCCCCCCGTCGCCCTTCCCCTTGCACCCGGCGCACCGCCCCGCCACTTCCAGCACCCGCTGGCGCGGCTCGAAGCCGGCGGCGCGCGCGGCCCAGGACAGGTCGCGGCCCAGCGCATGGGACGCCACCTCCTGCGCTGCCCCGCACTGCTCGCAGATGAGGAACACCGCCACGTCGGTGGCGCCGTGGGTGTGCCCGCAGGCCAGGAAGGCGTTGCGGCTCTCGATGCGGTGGGCCAAGCCCTCCGCCACCAGGAAGTCCAGCACCCGATAGACCGACATGGGCGCCGGGCGCTCGCCCTCGCGCCCCAGGCGCTCCACCAGTTCGTAGGCGCCCAGTGGCACGTGGCTCTGGGCGAGGGCGGCCATCACCCGGCGGCGCAAGGGGGTCAGCCGCAGCCCCCGTTCCGCGCACCGCGCCTCGAAGCGCGCCACCGCATCGGCCACGCAGGCGGCGTGGTCGTGGTCATGATCGTGGGAGGAGCCGGAGTGGGAGGACGCCATGGCGCCAATGTAATGGCTCCAGCGTCCGCGCGCCACGGCGCGCCGATCACCAAACCACCTTGTTCCCCAGGGTCACGAACGGCAGGATGCCGCCGCCGGGCAGACCGGCGTTAGGGGGCTTCCATGCGGATGTTCAAGTTCCTGTTGGTTGCGGCCATCGCCCTGCCTCTGGCGGGCTGTTTCGAGGGCCAGCCCGGCCCGAAGGGGGATGCCGGGCCCGCCGGCGCGGCCGGTGCTGCCGGTCCCATCGGTCCTCCCGGGCCCGCCGGGGTGGCAGGCCCTGCCGGCCCCATGGGCCCCGCCGGTCCCGCCGGCCCCACCGGCCCGCAAGGTCCCATCGGCCCGGCAGGCCCCGCAGGCCCCGCAGGCGCCACCGCCGCGAGCCTCATCACGCTGCGCACCGCGGCCTGTCCGCAGGCGGGGTGCACGGTGAGCTGCGCCGACGGCGAGGCGCTGATGGGGGGCTATTGCGTGAACCATCAGCGCGGCTTCCAGCACGTCGCCGTCTTTTCGGCGGAAGGTGGTAAGACAGTGGTGGAATGCCTGCACCCGGTGAAGGAGGTCGTGGCCGCCTGCCTCAAGCAGCCTTGATCCAGCACGGTTGCGCGCGCCGATTTTGCGGCGCAAGGTCTGCGCGCGATGGAACGTGACGCCAGCGTCACAGCTTCGCTCTAAACCTCGGGCGAGCGGCCCCCGCGGCCGCCCGCATCGCATAGAATGGGGATCAGACATGTCCTTGAAGGGTAAGGTCGCCGTCGTCACGGGTTCCACCAGCGGAATCGGGCTGGCTTATGCCCGCGCCTTCGCCGCCGAGGGTGCGAACGTGGTCATCAACGGCCTGGGCGACGCCGCCGCGATCGAGGCCGAGCGCTCCAAGATCGAGGCCGATTTCGGCGTCAAGGCGCTCTATTCCGACGCCAACATGCTCGACCCCGAGGAAATCGCCGGCATGGTCAAGCTCGCCGAGACCGAACTCGGCGCCTGCGACATCCTGGTGAACAATGCCGGCATCCAGCATGTGGCCCCGGTCGAGGAATTCCCGATCGACACCTGGAACAAGATCATCGCCATCAACCTGTCCGCCGCCTTCTTCGCCAGCCGCGCCGCCATTCCCGGCATGAAGGCCAAGAAGTGGGGCCGCATCATCAACACCGCCTCGGCCCATGCGCTGGTGGCCTCGCCCTTCAAGTCCGCCTATGTCTCGGCCAAGCACGGCATTGCCGGCCTGACCAAGACCATCGCCCTTGAGACCGCCACCTTCGGCATCACCTGCAACGCCATTTGCCCCGGCTATGTCTGGACGCCCCTGGTGGAGAAGCAGATTCCCGATACCGCCAAGGCGCGCGGCATCACGGAAGAGCAGGTCAAGCGGGACGTGATCCTGGCCGCCCAGCCCACCAAGGAATTCATCACGGTGGAAGAAGTGGCGGCGCTGGCGGTGTTCCTGGCGTCCGACAATGCCCGGTCCATCACCGGTTCCATGCAGCAGATCGACGGCGGCTGGGTCGCTGAGTGAGATCCCTGCGGCCGGAAAGGCCGACGCCATGAGTGCCTCCGGCACGAAGCGCTCCCCCCGGAAGGCGATTTCCCTCGCCCTCCAGGGCGGGGGCGCCCATGGCGCCTTCACCTGGGGGGTGGTGGATCGCCTCCTCCAGGAGGAGAGCATCTCCATCTCCGGCATTTCCGGCACCAGTGCCGGGGCCATGAACGCGGTTGTCATGGCCTCCGGCCTCGCCAAGGGCGGGCCGGACGAGGCGCGGGCGGCGCTCACCCTGTTCTGGCGGGACGTCTCGCGGGACGGGCGGCTCTCGCCGCTCCAACGCACCGCGTTCGACCGGCTGCTGGGCAATTGGTCGCTGGCGCGCAACCCGGCTTATCTGGCCTTCGAGGTGGCGAGCCGCTTCCTGTCGCCCTACGACTTCAACCCGCTCAACATCAATCCGCTGCGCGAGATCCTGAACGTTCACGTGGATTTCGAGGCCATCCGCGCCTCCAGCGTGAAGGTCTTCATCTCCGCCACCAATGTGCACACCGGCCGCGCCCGCATCTTCGGCCATGAGGACATGACCGCCGATGCGGTGATGGCCTCCGCCTGCCTGCCCTTCATCTTCCAGGCGGTGGAAATCGACGGCGTGCCCTATTGGGACGGCGGCTATATGGGCAACCCGCCCCTCTTCCCCCTCTATGAGAAGGTGGAGGCGGACGACATCCTGCTGGTGCAGATCAATCCGATCCTGCGCGAGGAGACGCCCCGGACCTCAGCCGAGATCCAGAACCGCATCAACGAGATCACCTTCAACGCCTCGCTGCTGTCCCAGCTGCGCGCCATCGACCAGGTGACGCAGCTCATCGAGCAGGGCCTGCTGACGCGATGGACGCTGGGCGGCTCGGGCTTCCGGCGGGTGCGCCTGCACCGCATCGGCGGCGCCGACCAGCTGGTGAACCTGGACGTGACCTCCAAGATGAACGCCGAATGGGCCTTCCTGCAGCATTTGCGGGATGTGGGCCGGCAGGCGGCGGAGGATTTCCTCTCCGCCCATTATGACGACATCGGCAAGCGCTCCACCCTGGACCTGCGGCTGGAACTGGCCGAATAGGCCGGTCCCCGCCGCGAGAGCGGGATCCGATCATGTCCGAGCGAAGCGGGACCCGCCTCGCGTGACAGGGAGATAGAGCGTTTCAGCGTCTCCACGAAACGCTGAAACGCTCTAGGGATCGCTCAGCGCGAATCCTTCTTGGCCTGCGCCACCGCCACGAACTTGGTGACACGGCCCGCCTCGCCGGACCGGCTGCCGATGCGCTCCAGCCGGCGCTTCTGCTTCGGCCGCATGCCGGTATTGGCATGGTCGCCCGCCTCGGGATGGTGGGGTACATCCGCCGCACGCTTCAGCTCGAGCGCCCGGCGGGCATTGGCCACCAGTTCCAGATGGGCCAGGAAATCGGCCCGGCGCTTCAACTCCCGGCGGACGCGGGTGAGCGCGTCGGTGAGCACGGCGGCCTTCTGGCGGTTGCCGGAATCGGCCTTGTCATAGGTCACCTCGCCCCGCCCCCCCTTGCCGCGCAGGCTGCGGCGCTGGTCGTTGGCGATGGCCTGGGCACGGTCCCGACGCTCCCGCAGATTGTGAACCAGCGCCACCAGATCCGCATGCACCATGCCGGCCAGAGTGGGGTGGCGCGCCTTCTCCACGAACTCCATCTCGTTCGCGGTCAGAAGGCGGCGTTCGGTCTTTCGCGTATGGGCCATTGGCGGCTCTCCGGTCTTGGCTAACTGAACCTCAGCACCCCCTGCCACATTCAAGACGACACGGGCGTGACGACACGATGGCGCTCAGTCCACCGCGGCCATGCCCAGCCGACCGAGGGCCGGCAGCTTGAGCGCGGGGCGGCGCAGGTCGAGCCCGGCCACGGCGCCGAGAATGTTCAGCTCCAGCCCCTCCACCCAGCCGATGGTGAGCCCGGCATATCCGCCAAGACTGGCGCGCAGGCCCGTGCCGGAGGGCGTGCGGGCGAGCCAGCGGCCGTCAACCGGGAAATCCTTGCCGATGGCAGTGGGCGGCAGAACAGCGTCAATCCCGGGCACGGACGCCAGGATGGCGGCGACAAAGGTGTTGGAATTGGGCCCCGGCCAGGCGGAGTAATCGCCGAGCCGCCGGGGCCCGTAGTCCGCGATGGCCCGGCGCAGGGCCGGGATGAGGCGGGCGGCATCCGGCCCATCGGCGGCATAGACGAGGTCCGGCACTTGCCCGAACCACCGCCCGTCGGCGACGAAGCCGTTGACGCGAATGGGCTCGCCCCAGGCGGTGTAGTCATAACGCTCGTACCGGTCCGCCCCCGCCTCCTTCATCACGATCCAGGAATGAACCGCGAAAATGCCCCGCCAGCGCACCGTGCGCGCGGCGAAGACGCGCACCACGGCCGGCTCATGGGCTTCGGCGGGCGGCAATAGGCCGGCGCTGGAGCGGTCCGCCGACCAGAAGTCGCGCGGCGAATCCCCCGCCAGCCACAGCCCGGCGGCGATGAGGACCGGCAGGAGATAGAGGCCGCAAAACCCCAAGAGGAGGAGTTTCAGCATGCGGCGCAAGGACATGGAGGAACAATGACACGGCACATGACAGTTCATATAGGAGGCATGGCGCGCGGCGGCCTGCCCGCCGGGATCACGCTTCGGCGAGCGCATGGGAAGGAAAAGGCCTTGGTTCCACTGCATCATGCCTTGGTCGGGTCGGCGCGGCTCGACATCTTCGTGGGCGACATCACCACCCTGTCCACCGATGCCATCGTCAATGCCGCCAATGCTTCGCTGCTGGGCGGCGGCGGCGTGGACGGCGCCATTCACCGGGCTGCCGGCCCCGGCCTGCTGGCCGAATGCCGGACGCTGGGCGGCTGCGAGACCGGAGACGCCAAGATGACCGGCGGCCATGACCTGCCCGCCCGGCACGTGATCCACACGGTGGGCCCGGTCTGGCGGGGTGGCGGCTGGGGAGAGGACCAGCTTCTCGCCTCCTGCTACGGCCGGTCCATGGCCCTGGCGGCGGACGCGGGCCTCACTTCCCTTGCCTTTCCCGCCATTTCCACGGGCGTCTATGGCTTCCCGGCGGAGCGGGCGGCGCCCATCGCCGTCGGCGCGGTGCGCGCGGCGCTGGACGGCGGCGGCGGCGTGGCGCATGTGATCTTCTGCTGCTTCTCGGATGCTTCCGCCCGCCACCACCATGACGCCTTCCGCACCCACGGCCTCCTCTGAGGCCCTCGCCGCCCGACTGCTCCATCGCGACGGGATGATGCTGGTCCTCGACAAGCCCGCCGGCCTGCCCGTCCATCCCGGCCCCAAGGGCGGGGAGACCTTGCACGACCATCTGGACGACCTGCGCTTCGGCCTGCCCAAGCGCCCGGAACTGGCCCATCGCCTGGACAAGGACACGTCGGGCTGCCTGGTGCTGGGCCGCCATCCCAAGGCGCTGGCCTTGCTCAACCGGCTGTTCGCCGAAGGCAAGGTGGACAAGACCTATGTGGCCGTCACCCGCGGGGCACCTCAGGACGCGCAGGGGCGTATCGACCAGCCGCTGGCCAAGCGCTCGCCCCACCGGGGCTGGTGGATGCAGGCGGTGCCCAAGGGCACGCCGGGCGCACTGGAAGCCATCACCGACTGGCGCGTGCTCTATCGGGGCGAGGGGCTGGCGGTGATGGCGCTCTCGCCCATCACCGGCCGCACCCACCAGTTGCGCGCCCATCTGGCGCATTTGGGCTATCCGATCCTGGGCGATGCCATCTATGGCGGCGCCTCCCGCCTGCCGGGCGGGCCGATGCTGCATCTTCATTCCCGCCGGGTGGTGATCCCGCTGGCAAAGAGCGGCCCGCCCATCGCGGCCTGCGCGCCCTTCCCCGAGCATATGCGGGCGACCGTGGCGGCGCTCGGGGCGGATGTGGCGGCGCTGGAAGCCGCCGCCGATGCTGCCTTTTCGGAGCCCCCCGTCAGCGGGTGACGAGGCGGATGCCGAGCGCGATGGGAATGATGCCGAGGAAATCCAGCGGCGGTACCGCCTCGCCCAGGAGCAGCCACCCGAAGGCAAGGCCCAGCGGCGGCATGAGGAAGTGCAGCGCGCTCGCCTTGGTGGCGGTGCTGCGGGAGAGGATGGCGTACCACAGGCTATAGCCGCCCACCGACACGCCCAGCGTGAGATAGGCAAAGCAAGCCGCCAGGGTGGGCGTGATCTGGATGGCGTGCACGGGCTCCATCATCAGCGCCACCGGCATGAGGCTGAGACCCGCCGCCAGGGACTGCACGCCGCTCGCCATGAACAGGCTGGCCGGCGTGCGCAGGCGCTTGAACAGAACTGTGCCGCAGGACAGAGCGAGCAGACCTCCCAGCGCCAGGAGCGTGCCGAACAGATCCTCATGCCCGCCCGCGAGGCGTGAGCGCAGGACGATGACCACGCCGGCAAGTCCCAGCAGCAGGCCCACCACCTTCATGGGCCGCAGCCGCTCGCCGAGCACCGGCCCGGCCAGAAGCGCCGTAATCAGCGGGTTGGCGCTGATGATGACCGCAACGAAGCCCGACGAGATGGTCACCACCGCGCAATAAGCGAGCCCCAGATAGAGGGCATTGTTCAGCACCCCGGCAAGGCACAGGGCCAAAAAATCCCGCACCGGCAGCCGTACCAGCCCGCCGAACAGGGCGCACGGCACCAGCATGGCCACCCCCGCTGCCAGGAAGCGCGTCGCCAGAAGCAGGAGCGGCGGCGCCTCCGCCACCGCGATCTTGGAGACCGCGAAGGCCGAGCTCCAGAGCAGGCAGAACACCACCAGCAGGGCCAGCGTCCCGTCGAAGCGGCGGGCGGGGACGGCAACCGCCAGATCGCCGACCAGATCGCCGGAGGGGGATGAGGTGCCGGAGGGAGAAGAGGTCATGGGCGTTTCCTTTCCTCTTCAGAACCACATTTTCTCAGCATTTGAAAATGAGATGTTTCGATGCGATACAGTTGAAAAATGAATGGACCGGTCCTGCGCCCCGCGGACCGCCCCTGGAATGGCCGCCATGCTGGATCTCGACCTGTTGCGCGCCTTTGTGAGCGTGGTGGATGCCGGCGGCTTCACCCGCGCCGGCGAGCGCGTGCATCGTTCCCAATCCACGGTCAGCCAGCAGATCCGCCGGCTGGAGGCGGCCGCGGGCTGCCCCCTCCTCAACCGCGACGGACGCAAGGTCGCGCCCACGGAAGAGGGAGAGCGGCTACTGGGCTATGCCCGGCGCATCCTCGCTTTGAGCGCGGAGGCCAAGGCGGCGCTTGCGGGCGATGCCACGCCGGCCATGGTGCGCCTGGGCATTCCCGACGACTTCGCCCTCATCCCCCTCACCCAGACGGTGGCCGCCTTCGCCGCGACCCGCCCGGGGGTGCGGCTTCATGTGCGTTGCGGCCTGTCGTGTGACCTGTCCTCGGACCTCGCGCGGGGGGAACTGGACGTGGCGCTGTTCAAGCGCGAGCCGGGGCTCGGCGGGGTGCGGGCGGCCTGGCCCGAGCGGCCGGTCTGGATTGCCGGAGCCAATCAGCCAGTGCCGGAGGGCGCCCCGGTGCCGCTGGTGGCCTTTCCGCAAGGCTGCATCTACCGCAACCGCGCCGTGCACAGCCTGGAACAGGCCGGCCTTGCCTGGCGCATCGCCTATGAGAGCCCGAACATCCTCGGGCTCCAGGCGGCCTTGTCCTGCGGCCTCGGGATCGCCCTTCTGGAGCAGCGGGTGGTGACCGCCGAGCACCGGGTGCTCGACCGGCGGCATGGGCTGCCGCCCATTCCACCCACCGAGCTGGTCCTGGCGCTGGCGGACGGCGCCAGCGGCGCCGCCAAGGACCTGGCCGACGCGCTGGCGCAGTTCTGCACGGATCTGATGGCGCGTGACGCCGCCGGGGCCGCCTGAGCGGCGATGTCAGAGCCCGGCCAGCAGGCGGCGCCCCACCTCGCCGGCCCCCGACAGGCCGGGGGTGGGGTGCACCACCACATGCACCGGCACCTGGCCGAGCATGTCCTGATAGGGCGGATGCTCCTCGAAGGCGGTGCGGAAGGGAGAGGCCGCAAACAGCGTGGCCAGCGCCGCCCCCACGCCGCCGGCGATATAGACGCCCCCCTTGGCCTGAACCAGCAGGCAGAAATCGCCGACGATGCGCCCGAGCAGGCGCAGGAAGACGTGGCAGGTGTCGCGTTCCGCCGGCTGGCCGGCCAAGGCCGCCTGGATGATGGCGTGCGAGGTGAGGATGTCCCCGGACAGGATGCGATGGAGCCGCACCAGGCCCGGGCCGGACAGCACATGTTCCACACTCACCGGGCCGAGGTCCCGCACCAGATGGGCCACCACCCGGGCCTCGTCCGCCGTCACGGCGCCGAGCCGGGCGCGCCCGCCTTCGCCCGGCAGCACGTCATAGCCATCGGCGCGGGGCACCAGGACCGCCGTGCCGAAGCCGGTGCCCGGACCGCAGACGAGGACGGGCCATTGCGCCAGCGGATGTCCCGCGCCCACCTGCACCAGATCGGACCGGCCGAGAATGGGAATGCTCTGCGACAAAGCGGCGAAGTCATTGAGGACGGTGAGCGCTTCCAGGCCCAGGGCCCGCGCCAGCGCCGGCCGGGAGAAGCTCCAGGACCGGTTGGTCATCTGGATGTCGTCCCCGGACACGGGTCCGGCAACGGCGAGGACACCCGCCCGGGGCTTCTCGGCGCCGCAGACGGCCAGATAGGCGCCCAGAAGATCCTCGAGGCTGTCATAGCCGTCATTGGCCTCCACCCGCACGTCGAACGGACGCCCGTCGGGCCCGGCGCGGGCGACGCGCGTGGTGGTTCCGCCGATGTCCGCAAGCAGGATGGTCGATGCCATAAGGGTCCGCCGAGCTTTCATGCTGAGTGGGGCCACGCCGCGCGGGGGCGCGGTGGCGCTAAAGGTCCCTTCCTAAGACCTCGGAGTCCGCCATTTGTTCCCGCCTCCCCCTTTCGGGGCCTGCGAGTCTGCGGCACACCCGGAAGGAATCGCGGACAATGGGGCAAGAATCAAGGCGCTCGGTGCGGCCCCTGCGCGCGTCTTTCGACCAAGGTCACCGCATCCAAGGCACCCTGACACCTCTCCCAAATACGGGGCCTCCGGCCAAAAGGGACCAGAGGTCCGCCCGTCCGGCCTCCGGCGTCGCGGTGGCGCCCGCGGCGGGGATGACGTAAGGTCGGGTAGAAAGACATGCGCGACGCATCGCGGTCTGGAATCCTGTAAAACGCTCCGTACATTAGGGGCAGGTTCTGCGCGGCACCCGGAAAAGGTCGGACGCGGCGCAGCGCCGGGCGGTATTGTGCCACGATCTTGTGGTGTGATGGGCCGTGGGTTCAAAGTGCGGGAAAAGCGCACGCCGGGGGCTGGCGCGCCGGACCGCGGGGGACGAAAACGGGAAGAGGGATCCGAGAGGCGCATCGCGCCGGGCGGGGCCTTGTTCCGCATCAACGCAATCGAGGCGCACGCGGCCCTGCCGTGTCGCCGGAGGCATGGCGAAGCGCAGTGCTCGACATTTACACCATCATCTTCCTGGCCCTGGCGGTGTTCATCTTCATCCGCCTGCGCAGCGTCCTCGGCCAGCGGACGGGGCGGGAGCGGCCGCCTTATGATCCCTATTCCCGCGATGCCGCCCGGCCGACGCCCGCCTCCGACAAGGTGGTGAAGCTGCCGGAGCGCAATGTGGAGGGGCCTGGCCGGGTTCAGCCTGACGAAGAGGCCGAGCCCGCCACCTATCGCTGGGAGGGCGTCGCCGAGGAGGGCACCCCGCTCGCCAATGCGCTCGACCAGATCGCCGCCCGCGAGCCGGACTTCGACGCCAAGCATTTCCTCATCGGCGCCAAGTCCGCCTATGAGATGATCGTGCTCGCCTTTGCCAATGGCGACCGGCGCCTGCTGAAGGATCTTCTCGCCAAGGAAGTCTATGACGGCTTCGTCCAGGCCATCTCCGATCGGGAGGGCCGCGGCGAGACGATGGAATCCCGCTTCGTCTCCATCGAGAAGGCCGACCTGCTGGATGCCAGCCTGAAGGCCAGCACCGCGCAGGTGACCGTGCGCTTCGTCTCCAAGCTCATCTCCTGCACCCGCGCCAAGGATGGCACGGTGGTGGATGGCAGCCCGGACACGGTGGCCGATGTGACGGACGTGTGGACCTTCGCCCGCGAGCTGGGGGCCCGCGATCCCAATTGGAAGCTGGTGGCGACCGAAGCCGCGCAGTGAGGACGGCGCGTGACGAGAATGGCGCGGGACGGGGTGCGGCGTCCGAAGGGGCGCGAGGCGGGCAGCCCCCCGCAGGCCGGCTGGCGCGCGCGGGTTACGCTCGCCCTGCTCTGTCTTCTGGCGGCGCCGGCCCACGCTGCTGACGGGCCCGCTCCCGCCCTCGCGCCGCCGCCCGAGGTGACCGGGGCCCGGCTTGTGCCCGCCGCCTATGGCGACCTTCCCGGCTGGCAACAGGACCAGGCGGGAGACGCCTTCCGCACCTTCCTGGCCAGCTGCGCGGCCCTGCGGGCACCGCCGCCGGAGCGCGGCCCCACCTCGAACCCGGCGCTGCGCCCCGGCCTGAAGCGCGCCTGCGCCGCCGCACGGGCGCTGGGCACGCGCACCCCCTCCGATGCCGTGGCCCGGCTCTTCTTCGCCGCCAATTTCCGGCCCTATCGCATCGTGCCCGATGCCAATCCCCCGGGCTTCCTGACGGGCTATTATGAGGTGGAGGTGGAAGGCTCGCGCGTGCCCACCGCCGACTTCACCGTGCCCGTCTATGCCCGCCCCAAGGACCTCATCCCCACCGCCCCACCGGCGGAGAGCAACCGGGGCGGCGCTCTGCGCAAGACGGCGGAGGGTCTTGTCCCCTATTACGACCGAGCCGCCATCGAGGATGGCGCGCTGAAGGACCAGGGCCTGGAAATCTGCTATCTGCGTCATCCGGTGGACCTGTTCTTCATGCAGATCCAAGGCTCCGGGCGCATCCGCCTCACCGATGGCGGGGTGCTCCGGCTCAATTATGACGGCCACAACGGCTATCCCTATCTGCCCGTCGGCCGCCTCCTGATCCAGCGTGGCCTGGTGCCCCGGGACGAGATGAGCATGGAGCGCATCCGCGCCTATATCGAGGCCGATCCCGCGGCCGGGCGGGCGCTGATGCGGGAGAACCGCTCCTTTGTGTTCTTCAAGGCCGTGAACCTGCCCTCCGACGCGGGCGCGCTGGGCGCCGAGGGGGTACCGCTGACGCCGCTGCGGTCCATCGCGGTGGACCGCGCGCGGCACGGCTATGGCACGCCCTTCTTCATTTCCGCCCCCTTGCCCCTGGGGGGGCCCGCCCCCGCGCCGTTCCAGCGCCTGATGATCGCGCAGGACACCGGCTCGGCCATTGTCGGCCCGGCGCGGGCGGACCTTTATTTTGGCGCGGGCGCGCAAGCCGGGCGCATTGCCGGCGCCATCCGCCACCCCGGCGACTTCTTCCTCCTGGCCCCCCGTTGGACAGAGGCTTCGGCCGGAGCCAAGCCATGACCCGCCGGCGCCGCATCCGCCTGCTCAAGCCGGACGAGAAGGCCCTTTGGCACCATGTGATGCGCCAGGTCACGCCCCTCAAGGGCCGCGCCGTGGTGGAGATGCCGCCGCCCGCCCCGCCGCCCGAGACAATGGAGGCCCCCGCCGGCCCGGTGCGGAAGGCCGAGGCGAAGGGCCCTCCGGCCCGGCCCGTGCCGCCCGTCACCGCCCTTGCGCCCCTGGAGCCGCGCCTCCGGCGCCGCCTCAACCGCGGGGCGGACGTGGATGCGCGGCTCGACCTCCACGGCCTGACCCAGGCGGCCGCCCATCGGCGCCTCACCTTGTTCCTGCTGGAGGCCCATGCGGCCGGTTTCGCCCTGGTGCTGGTCATCACCGGCAAGGGCGACGCGGACGGCGCGCCTCTGCCCGGCGAGGAACGCCGGGGGGTGCTGCGCCGCGCGGTGCCGCTCTGGCTCTCGGAGCCGGGCCTGCGGCCCTATGTGGTGGGATTTGAGGCCGCCAGCCGTCGCCATGGTGGGGACGGCGCCCTTTATGTGCGGGTCCGCCGCCGCCGGGAGGGGGCGGACCGGGGCTGGGGGCCGGACGGGCCGTGACGCCATTCGGTCGCCGCATCCGGGACCTGCGCGCCCAGCGCGGCGTCACCCTCACCGCCATGGCGGACGCCATCGGCGTGACCCCCACCTATCTGTCGGCGCTGGAGAACGGCAAGCGCGGCCAGCCCACCTGGGCCATGGTCCAGCGCATCATCGCCTATTTCAACGTCATCTGGGACGAGGCGGAGGACCTCCAGCGCCTGGCCGAGCTTTCCCACCCCCGCGTGGTGGTGGACACGGCGGGCCTCACGCCGGAGGCCACCGAGCTGGCCAACCTGCTGGCCAAGGAAATCGCCCTGCTGCCGCCGGAAGCGGTGGCGGAGTTGCTGGGCCGGCTGAAAATCCTGCGCCGGCGCGGCTGAGGCGGGCCGCAGGCGGGCACCTGAACCAGTCGTGACCGACAACGGCTGCGCCGCCGCTGGCGTCGTCCGTACGTCATGCTAGACTTGATGGCTTGGACGGGCTGGTGTTCGGAGGGTTCGTGGCCGCCACACCGGAATCACATCATATCCGCACCGCGGAGCAGGAGGCGACGGCACATCTGGCGCGGGCGGTGGCCCGGGCGCAGCGCGTCATCCTGTGGGAGCGGATCTGGCCGGCGCTGGTGGGGGCCGGCATGGTCGCCGCACTCTTCCTGGCGGTGTCGTGGACCGGACTGTGGCTGAACCTGCCCCCCATCGGGCGCATGGCGGGGGTTGGCGTGTTCGCGGTGCTGCTGGCCTGGCGGCTGTGGCCGCTCGCCAAGGTGCGCCCCGCCAGCCGCGCCGAGGCGCTGGCCCGGCTCGACCGTGCGAGCCATCTCTCCCACCGCCCCGCCACCGCCATGGCGGACGACCTGGCCAGCCGGCCGGACGATCCCGTCAGCGCCGCCTTATGGCGGGCGCACATGGCCCGCACGCTCTCCCGCGTGCGCCGGCTGAAAGCGGGCCTGCCCACCCCCGGCATGGCCGCCCGCGACCCGCGCGCCTTCCGGGCCCTTGCGCTGCTGATCCTGGTGCCGAGCTTCTTCCTGGCCGGATCGGAGCATGTCTCGCGCATCCTCTCCGCCTTCAACTGGAAGGGGGCGGTGGTCCATGCCCCCTATCGCCTCGATGCCTGGGTGGACCCGCCCGGCTATACCGGCCGCGCGCCGGTGGTTCTGCCCGGCATGCGGTCGGATGAGGTGACGCAGACCCAGGGCACCGCCATCTCCGTGCCCGCCGGCAGCGTCCTGGTGGTGCGCACGGTTGGCCTTGATGCCAATGCCCTGCGCATCGACCCCGGCATCGTCGAGGTGAAGCCCGCCGACGCACCCGCCGCCGACGGCGCCCCCGCCAAGGCCAGCGAGCCGGCGCGGGCGGGCGCGGCCACGGAACGGCGGTTCACCATCTCCCAATCGGGCGGGGTGACCTTCTCCGGGCCCGACCAGCGGGCGCTGGTGTGGCGCTTCCAGGCCCAGCCGGACAGCATGCCCACCATCCGCTTCGTCAAGGAGCCGGAAGCCGGCGCGCGCAATGCCTTGGTGCTGACCTATCGCATCGAGGACGATTACGGGGCCAAGGAGGCCAGCGCCCATTTCGCGCCCGCGCCGCCCGAGCGGCCCTTCTTCGCCCGTCCCGACCGCCCCGCCCCTGCCGTCGGCAAGCCCCTGGTGGCCGGCCCCGACTTCGCGCTCACCTTGCCCAGCGGCGGCAAGAGCGGCGCCCAGACCACCAAGGATCTGGTGGCCCATCCCTGGGCCGGCGCCAATGTGATGATCACGCTGAAGGTCAAGGACGAAGCGGGCAACGAGGCCACCAGCGAGACCAAGACGGCCCGCCTGCCCTCCCGCTCCTTCTCCAATCCCCTCGCCCGCGCCCTCATCGAGGAGCGGCGCACCCTCGCCCTCAATGTGGAGGCCCGCAGCCGGGTGGAGACGGTGCTCTCCGCCCTCACGCTCGCCCCCGACAAGTTCGGCATGGAGGCCGGCACCTTCCTCGGCCTGCGCTCAGCCTATTGGCGGCTGCAGAATGCCCGCAGCGAGGACGATCTGCGGGGCGTGGTGGATTATTTGTGGGAAATGGCCCTCGCCATCGAGGACGGCAATCTCTCCGACGCCCAGCGCGACCTGCGCGCCGCCCAGCAGGCACTGCGCGAGGCGCTGGAACGGGGCGCCAGCGACGAGGAGATCCAGCGCCTGATGCAGGATCTGCGCGCCGCCATGGACAAGATGATGCGCCAACTGGCCGAGGAGGCCAAGCGCGACGGCGGCACCGATGCCCGGCCGCTGGACCAGAATGCGCGGGTGCTGCGCCCGCAAGACCTACAGCGCATGATGGATCGCATCGAGAATCTCGCCCGCTCCGGCTCGCGCGATGCGGCCCGCCAGATGCTCGATGAATTGCAGGCCATGATGGACAATCTGCGCCCCGGCAACCGCCAGGCCGGCCGGCAGCAGGGACAGCAGGGCGAGCTGGGCAACATGATCCAGGAGCAGCAGCGGCTGCGCGACCGCACCTTCCGCCAGGGACAGCAGGGGCAACAGGGTCAGCAGGGCCAACGCGGCCAGAGGGGCCAGCAGGGACAGCCTGGCCAGCAAGGCGAGCCGGGCGAATATGGCGACCTGCAGCAGGGCCAGCAGGAGCTGCGCCGGCGCCTCGGCAAGATGCTGGACGATCTCCGCCGCATGCAGGAAGGGCAAGGCCAGCAGGGCCAAGGTCAAGGCCAGCAGGGGGAGGGCGAAGGCCAGGGCGACGGCGCCATGGGGCGGGCGGGCGATGCGTTCGGCCGCGCCGAGCAGGCCATGCGCGACGCCGAGGGCGCTCTGGGCCAAGGCGACGGCCAGGGCGCGCTGGATTCCCAGGGCCGCGCGCTCCAGGCCCTGCGCCAGGGGGCCCAGGCCCTCGCCGAGGCCCAGCAGGGCAATTCCGATGGTCCCGGCCCTGGCGGTCCCTCGGGCGAGCAGGCCATGCGCACCGACCCCTTGGGCCGCCAATTGCGCAACCAGGATTATGGCGACGACTTCACCGTGAAGGTGCCCAACGAGGTGGACGTGCAGCGCGCCCGCCAGGTGCTGGAAGAGCTGCGTCGCCGCCTGGAGCAGACCAACCGACCCCAGCTGGAACTGGACTATATCGAGCGCCTGCTGGAAAATTTCTGACCCGGGGCATGGGATGGCCCTGACGGGCCGCCCGGTCCGGCCTCTTGCGCCGATCGCCCGTCCGCGTGGGGGGCAGCGCATTGGCAAGCGCGCGCCGCCGGGATATGGCGGGGAGCGGCATTCGCCTGAATGCCTCGGAGGCGCCTTCGGCCCGGCACACCCGCCGCCCGGCGGCTTGACCTCCCGCATGTCTTGACCGTCGCCTGCGGCGCGCCCCAAAAGGCGCGTCCGCGCAACGGCCACTCCGGGGGCGGGGCCAGTATGGCAAGACGCGTCATTGCTCATATCCTGCCCTGGGCCAATGTGGGGGGCACGGAGGTGGCGACCCTGCGCCTGGCCGCCGCGCTGCGCGACCACGGCTATGCCAACATCCTCTACGTGCCCGACCTGCCCGACGCCGCGGACGTGGCGGACCTGGTGCGCGACCACGGCTTCGCCCTCGCCCGTTACGCCCAGGTGGCGCCGCGCCGCGCCTTTCCCCTGCCCTTTCTTGCCAATGTCGCGCGCCTCGCGGCCGGCTTCCGCCGGCGGGGCGTTGGACTCGTTCATGGGGCGGACATTGCGGGCGCCTGCTTCACGGCGCTCGCCGCCCGCACGGCCGGCGCCCGCGCCACCAGCCATGTGCGCTGCGCCCATCCCGGCATGACCGACATCGACCGCTGGCTCCTGAAGCCGGTGGAGCGCTTCCTGTTCGTCTCCCGCGCCACGGAAGGCGACCAGGACTTTCGCTGCTCCCCCGACCGGGCCGAGGTACTCTATGATGCCGCCGTGCCGCCGGCCGCCCTCGTTCCCCGCAGCGCGGCGCGGGCCCATTATGGCCTGCCCGATGACGCCCTGGTGCTGGGCATGGCGGCGCGCATCCATCCCCAGAAGGACCATGCCAGCCTCATCCGCGCCGCCGGCCTGTTGCGCGCCACCCATCCCGGCCTGCGTTTCCTGATGGTGGGCGATTTCAGCGAAGAGGCCTCCCACCGCGCCCAGTTCGCGCAGCTGGAGGCGCTGATGGCGGAGACCGGGACGCGCGACATGTTCGTGTTTCCCGGCTTCGAGGGGAACATGGCCCGCTTCTATGGCGCCCTCGACGTGGCGCTGCTGGCGAGCCACACGGAGGGCTTCCCGCTGGGCATCCTGGAAGCCATGGGCGCGGGGCTCCCGGTCATTGCCAGCGCGGTGGGCGGGGTACCCGAGGCGGTGGAGGAGGGACGCACCGGCTTCCTGGCGCCCGATGGCCATGCCGCCGCCTTCGCCGCCGCCATGGCCCGCCTTGCGGACGATGACGGGCTGCGCCGGCGCATGGGCGAGGCGGCGCGGGGCGAGGCCCTCACCCGCTTCGGCCCGGAGCGCTTCGCCAAGCAGGCCGCCGATTTTGCCCGCCGCATGATCGGGCCGCCCTGATGTCCCCCACCTTATGCCCGGCCTTCCCCGCCCTGCGAGACCCTTGCCGATGCTCTCCCGCCTGATCGCCCGCGCCAGCGTGTTCTGGAAACCCGGGCCTTTGCGCGAGAGCCTCTATTATGCGCTCGGCCTCATCGCCATGCGCGCCATCGGCCTCGCCCTGCTGCCGGTCAATACCCATTTCCTGCCACTCAGCGAATATGGCCGGCTGGAAGTGCTGATGGCGCTGGCGGACGTGGGCGGCGTGGTCTTTTCCCTGGCCCTGCCCACCACACTGTCGCGCTTCGTGGGCCTCCATGACGATTGGGAGAAGCGCCGGGAGGTGTGCGCCCACATCTTCGCCGTGGCCATCCTCACTTCGGCGGTGCTGGGGGTGCTCGGGCTCGTCATGGCCGGCGAGATCGCGCGGCTCATGCCCGGCAATCCCAGCGCCAACGAGGTGCGGCTCCTGGTGGTGTCGCTGTCCATGGAAGGCCTTCTGGGCGTGGCGCTCACCTGGCTGCGCATCCGGGGCGCCGCCGGCACCTTCCTCGTCCTGTCAGTGGGCCGCTCGGTGATCTTCGCCACCTTGTCGGTGGCGCTGCTCATGGCCGGCTACGGCCTCATGGGCGTGCTCAGCGCCATGGCGCTGGCGGCGGTATTCCAGGGGCTGGCCACCGCTTTCGTGGTGCTGCGGGAGACTGGGGTGCGCATCCGCGGCATCGATTGGTGGCCGCTGACCCTCTATTCCGGCCCCCTCCTCGTCTCGGCGCTGGCCATGTTCGCCCTGGGCAGCCTCGACCGCTGGTTCCTGGCCGATGACGTAGGCACGGCGGAGCTTGCGCTTTATGGCGTCGCGGTGCGCCTCGGGGCGATCACGGCGGTGCTGCTGCAACCCTTTCACATGTGGTGGTTCCCCAAGCGCTTCATCGTGCTGCGCGAGCCCTTTGGGGTGGAGCGCAGCGCCCATGTGGTGGGCATCGGCATCGTCATCACCATCCTGGGCGGGGTCATTGTGGGCCTCGGTGGGCCGCTGGTCATCCATGTGATGACGCCGCCGGCCTATCATGCGGCCGCGCTTTTCGTACCGTGGCTCGCCATGGTCTATGTGGTGCAGGAGATGGGCAGCCTGCTGGAGCTCGGCTCCTACCTGCGCAAGGACGGCTTCATCCCGCTCTTCACCAATCTGTTGGGGGCCGCCATCGTGGTGGGGCTCTATCTGGTGCTGATCCCCCGCTATGGCGTGGCCGGCGCCATTGCCTCGACGCTGGTGGCGCAGAGCGTGCGCACCATCGTCATCCACTTGATCTCGCAATATTATATCCGCCTGCCCTACCAGATGGGGCGGCTGGCGCTGGTGGCCCTGGTGGCGGCGGGCGGCACCGCCTTGTCCTTCTGGCTGCTGCCGCCGGCCTTCGTGGTGCTCGGCGGGGTGGTGACGGTGCCCGCCACCACGCTGGTCGCCTATATGCTCGGCCTGCTGCGGCCCTACCGGCCGCCGGCGGAAGCCTATTCCAGCCCCTCGATGTGACCGATGAAGGGCAATTGCCGGAAGGCGTGGGCCACGTCCATGCCATAGCCCACCACGAACACATCGGGGCACTCGAAGCCCACCAGGTCCGCGTCGATATGCACCGCGCGCTTGCCCGGCTTTTCCAGCAGCACGCACACGATGACCCGGTTGGCGCCGCGCGCCATCAGCAGGTCCTTGGCGAAAGCGAGCGTACGGCCGGATTCCAGGATGTCGTCGATGAGCAGCACGTCCCGCCCGCGCACATCGCTTTCCACGTCGCGCAGGATCTCCACCTGGCCGGACGAGACCGTGGCCTTGCGGTAGGAGGACAGGTGCATGAACTCCATTTCCGGGTTGAGGCCGGCGGAATGGATCGCCCGGATCAGGTCGGCGGCGAACATGAACGATCCCTTGAGGATCGCGACCGCCAGCATCTTCTCCAGGTTCAGGCCCGCAATCTCACGCGCCAGCTCCTGGTTGCGCGCGGCGATGCGATGCTCGTCATAAAGAACTTTGACCGGTGGCAAGGACATGGCTTCCCTCGAATAGGGGGGCGAGAATGGACCGGGCGGCCGCCGGCGTAAAGCTTTGCGGGCAAAGGCGTGCGCAGCCATGTCCTCAAGCGGGCACACTCGGGCTATGCTTCACCGCATGCAGCGCGGCGCGATTCGCTGAAGGTGGAGACGTTGGTCCGTTTCGAGAATGTCGGCCTGAGATACGGCATGGGCCCTGAAGTGCTGAAGGATGTGACCTTCGGCATCGAGCCCAATTCGTTCCAGTTCCTGACCGGGCCGTCCGGCGCCGGCAAGACCACGCTTATGCGCCTGCTTTTCCTCCAGCTGAAGCCCACGCGCGGCCTCATCACCTTGTTCGGGCGGGATGTCTCCTCCCTCGACCCGGACGAGGTGGCGGTGCTGCGCCGGCGCATCGGCGTGG
Organism: Aquabacter sp. DMC10; assembly: GCF_056314145.1. NCBI lineage: Bacteria > Pseudomonadati > Pseudomonadota > Alphaproteobacteria > Hyphomicrobiales > Xanthobacteraceae > Aquabacter > Aquabacter sp. DMC10. Next base: position 42,698 of record NZ_JBQUYX010000003.1, read on the forward strand.
TGTTCCAGGACTTCCGCCTGCTGGACCACCTGACCACCTATGAGAACGTCGCCCTGCCCTTGCGCGTGCTGGGCAAGGACGAGGCCTCCTATCGGGGAGAGGTGACGGAACTGCTGCACTGGGTGGGCCTCGGCGACCGCATGCATGTGCTGCCCCCCGTGCTCTCGGGCGGGGAGAAGCAGCGGGCCGCCATCGCGCGCGCCCTCATCGGGCGGCCGGAATTTCTGCTGGCGGACGAGCCCACCGGCAATGTGGACCCGACGCTGGCGCGGCGCCTGCTGCGCCTGTTCGTGGAACTGAACAAATCGGGCACTTCGGTGCTGCTGGCCACCCATGACATCGCGCTCATGGACCAGTTCGACGCCCGTCGTCTCGTGATCGCCGACGGACGGCTCTATGTCTATGACTGAGCCATCGCGCCCCGAAACCGAGGATGGCGCCGAGCGCGCCCGGGGCAGCCGGGCCCGGCCGCAGGCCTCCATCGTGCCCCGCGCCACGGTGGCGGGGCGCGCCTTGGTGGCGGTGGTGGCCATCATGACCTTCCTCGCCAGCCTCACGGTCGGCACGGTCATGGCGGTGCGCACCACCGCCCAGACCTGGCGGGGCGATGTGAGCCGGGAGGTCACCATCCAGATCCGCGCCGGCGATCCCGCCGCCGTGGACGCCCAGGTGAAGGCCGCCCAGGAGCTGGCCAGCCGCACGCCGGGTATTGCCAGCGTCCATGTGCTGACCACCGACGAGACCAGCCGCCTGCTGGAACCCTGGCTCGGCACCGGCCTGAATTATTCCGATCTGCCGGTGCCGCGCATCCTGGTGCTGCGCATCGACGGCTCAAGCCCGCCAGACCTTGCGCGCCTGCGGCGCACGCTCACGGATCGCATCCCCACCGCCACGCTGGACGACCACCGCTCCTGGTCGCGCCGCCTGTCGGCCATGGCGGAAGGGGTCATGATTACCGGCTTCGGCATTCTGGTGCTGGTGGCGACGGCCACCATCCTCTCGGTGGTGTTCGCCACGCGGGCCGCGGTGGCCACCAACCGCGCGGTGGTGGAGGTGCTGCATTTCGTCGGCGCGCGCGATCGGTTCATCGCCGCCCAGTTCCAGCGCCACTTCCTGAAGATCGGCGCGCTGGGCGGGCTGATCGGCGGGCTGGGCGCCACCGTCCTGTTCCTGGCCATTGCCAGCCTGCCCACCTTCGGCCTCGGCGGCGAGCCGGAAAGCCCGTCCATCCTGACCTGGCTGGCGCCGGGTGTGTGGGGCTTTGGCGGCATAGCGCTCGCGATGATTCTGGTGGCGGCGGTGACCGCGCTGACGTCACGGGTGACCGTCTACCGGACGCTGCGGGCCATCCAATGACCGCAAGCGCCTGCCTTTCCCCGGCTTTGCCGCATTCGGCCTCCATTTTCCGCGGATGACATCGCCTCAGGGAGCCCCTGCCGATCCTGGCCGCCCGAACCGCGAAGCCCCGCCCCGCCGGCGGCATCGGCGGCTGCGGGTGGCCGCGCTGGCGCTCGGATCGGTGCTCGGCATGCTCACCCTGGCCTTCATCGCCGGCTTCATGGTGTTCGTGACCCGCATTTCGGGACGCGAGCCGGTGGCCCTGCACGCCGCCGATGCCATCGTGGTGCTGACCGGCGGCGCCTCGCGGCTCAATGATGGCGTGCAATTGCTGGCCGATGGCTATGGCAAGCGCCTGCTCATCACCGGCGTGAACCGCACCACCACTGCCGACGAACTGCGCCGCACCTTGCCGGCCACGCCCGCCCTCATGGAATGCTGCGTGGACATCGGCCACAAGGCCCTGAACACCTGGGGCAATGCCATCGAGGCGGCGGAATGGGCGCGGGCCCGCAGCTTCCGTTCGCTGCTGGTGGTGACCTCCACCTGGCACATGCCCCGCGCCTTGTTCGAGATGGGCCGGATGCTGCCGGATGTGGAGCTCATCGCCTATCCCGTGGTCACCGACCGCATGCTCGACGCCCAATGGTGGACCGAGCCGCAGACCGCAAAGCTCCTCCTCAAGGAATATTTGAAGTACATGATGGCGCAGGCGAAGATCCGTCCTGCCCAGGCGGTCGCGCCGGCCGCTCCGCCGCGCCCGGAAGGACCGCAGGCATCGGCCACACGCTGAAACCTCTCCTTCGGGCACGGGGGCCCATGCCTTGAACCGTCTGCGGTCGTACCTGTTTCACCTGGCGTTTTTCACCAGCACCTTCCTCTACATGCTGGTGATGGTTCCGTTCCTGCCGTTGATGCCCCGTCGCCTGATGTGGAAGCTCATCGTGCTGGTCTGGGCGCACACCACCACCTTCCTGCTGCGGACGGTGGCCGGGGTGCGCATGGAGGTGAAGGGGCGTGAGAACATTCCCCCCGGCCCGCTGCTGATCGCCGCCAAGCACCAGTCCGCCTGGGAAACCATCGCCCTCCTGCCGCTGTTCACCGACCCCGCGTTCATCCTGAAGCGCGAATTGATGTGGATCCCGCTCTTCGGCTGGTACGTGGCCAAGGCGCGTTTCATTCCCATCGACCGGGGCGCACGCTCGGCGGCGCTGAAGGCCATGACCGACCGCGCCCAGCTGGAAATCGCCAAGGGCCGCCAGATCCTGATCTTTCCGGAAGGCACCCGCCGCCCGGTGGGAGCGCCGCCCTCCTACAAGTTCGGCGTCGCCCACCTCTATGGCAGCCTCGGCGCGCCCTGCCTGCCGGTGGCGCTGAATTCCGGCCTCTATTGGCCGCGCAAGGGTCCCCTGCGGCCGGGCACCGTGCGGGTGGAGATCCTGCCCGCCATTCCCGCCCACTTGCCCCGTGGCGTGTTCATGGCCCGCGTGGAACGGGAGATCGAGGCCGCCACCGCGCGCCTCGTGGCGGTCGGCCGCGCGGAGCTGGGGGAGGATGGGGCGGGCGGTCCCGCCGAGCCCCCGCTGAGCCAGGGAAACCCGGCCGCTTAAGCCAAAATTATCCCCGTTTTCCCGGCCTGTGGAAAAGTCTTGATCGGCGAATCACGTCGTTCTAGTTTCGTTCTCATGAACGCGACTGATTCGCTCCTCGTGCCTCTTGTGGATGCCGGTCGGCTCTCCGGACTGAAGGAGGGACCGCTTGGTCCGCGTTTCCGTTTTTGGCGGGACGCAGACGGCCAGCGCCACGTGTTTTCGGTCTATGCGACCCATGAGGCGCCGGACTATCCGGACGCCATCGCGGTGGTCGCGCGCCGCACTCCGGCCGGTCCCATCGCCCTGTGGGCGGGCCCGGCGGGCGAGCCCGCGCGCGAGGCCGCGCGCCGTTTCCTGGCGGAAGAAATCCACATCCATGTGTTCGGCGAGGCGCCGCCGGCGGGGCTCCAGCCCTTTCTGTCGCCCCAGCCTGCCTTTCCCGATTTTAGGCCTGCTGCCGCCCCCCGCCCCCGCGAACTCAGCCGCCGCCACGCCGCCTGACGGCGATCTGCCGCTTGAGGACGGCCGCGCGGCCGTCTGAGGGTCGAGAGCGGCCCGACGCCCCGGAAGCGGGGCGCCATGGACGCGGCCACAAGACCGGGCCGCCTGTCGGGATGCCACGTCACCGCACCCTTGGGATGACACCCCCGGCCATGCCCTCAGCCGGGCACCTGGTGGCGCAGGTGCTGGGCGATCCATTCCAGCCCCGCATCCCGCAATCCCATGCCTTCCAGCGCCTCGCAGGTGGCCAGCACATAGTCCCGATTCGGCCCCGACTTGCCATGCGCCCGCCGCACCAGATGCAATTGCGCGTCGCGGTCGAGCCCCTTGGCATATTGGGGATGGGCGCGGTTCACCAGATAGACCACGGCCGGGGCCCGGCGCTCGGAACCATCCAGAAGCATCACCCGCCGCGTCGCCTCGCGATAAACGCCGGAAATCTGCTCGCGGGCCGTGAGATAGGCATGGGTCTCCGGCCAGTGGGCCTCCGCCACCCGATAGGCAATGCCCCGGCAGGAGCCGCCCAGATCCAACCCCAGCACCAGGCCGGGCTGCTCCGCCGTGCCCCGGTGATGGGTGGAATAGATGCACAGCGAACGGTGCGCGCCGAGCAACCGGGCCTCCGCCCGCTCCACGAAGTCAAAGCCCGGATTCCACATCAGGGAACCATAGGCGAACACCCAGCGATCATCGGAGGTGAGGTCGGTTTGAACGGAAGTCGCCATGGCGTGCATTGACAAAGGGGCCGCACCGTCGCCTAACAGCGCCTTCCCCCGCCCGCAAGCCCCAAGCACACACGTGCCATGCACAGAGGAAGGCGAATGACCTCGACGCAAGCCGCGCCCCGCCGCCGCAAGCCCTGGATCGTCGCCGTGCCGCTCGGCCTGTTTCTGTTGCTGGCGGCCATCTGGTGCGGCCTGTGGTTCTATGCGGCGCACCGGGCGGAAGCGGAAATCGAGGCCTGGCTGAAGCGCGAGGCGCTGGTGGGCCGCAACTGGGCCTGCGCGGAGCGCAGCCTCGCTGGCTTCCCCTTCCGGTTCGAGCTGGTCTGCCGCTCCCCCTCGCTGGAGATTCGCGGCGGCGATCCGCTGAAGATCACGGCCGGCCGCGCCCATGCGGTGGCGCAGGTGTGGGCGCCCAACCATATCGTGGCCGAATTCGCCTCCCCCGCCCGGGTGGAGGATCTGGCCACCGGCCGCGTCTTCGACGCCTCCTGGTCGCTGCTCCAGATGAGCGGCGTCGGCGATACCAGTGGCCGGCCCCAACGCATGTCCGTGGTGAGCGAGAACCCCAAACTGGATCTGGTGCTGGCGGCGGGGGCCGCGCCCAGCCCCGGCTTTTCCGCCAGCCATCTGGAAGTCCATGCCCGCCGCACCCCGGCCAGCGGGGCCGGGCGCGACGGCGTGGATTTTGCCGCCAGCCTGAAGGGCGCGGAAAGCGCCACCCTCACCGCCGCCGGCGCGCCCGGCCCGCTGGACATGAAGCTCCAGGGCAATGTCAGCGCGGCCGACGACATGCGCCCCATGCCCATAGCCGACCGGCTGCGGGCCTGGGCGGAAGCCGGCGGCGCCTTCCGCTTGGACACCTTCGAGGTGACCACTCCGAAGGCCGCGCTGTCGGCAAGCGGCGCCCTGTCGGTGGACCCCCAGGGGCGGCTCAATGGGGCGGTCAATCTGGGCTTTGCCGGGGTAGAGGAGATCCTGAAGAATCTCTCCCGCAGCGGCGTGGTGGCGCCCGAAATCGCCCCCATCGTGGGCGCCCTGGCCCTGGCGGGCAAGTCCGGCGACGTGGCGGGCCGCAAGGGCTCGACCTTCGCCATCACCTTCCGCCAGGGCGTGCTGCAACTGGGCAAGTTCCCGGTGGGCATCGTGCCCCCGCTCTTCTAGAGCGCCATGCGATGCTGCGCGGCGGGCAATAATGCCCCGCGCGCCCATGGGCATCCGCTTGTGTTGCTCGCGTGTAACCGGGAAATGAAACGATTCCCTTTTGTTTCCCGCCCAGTCCTTACGCCAGAAGAGCCCATGGGCTAGCCTTCAAGACATCACGGCGCCGGGGGGCGTGCGGCTGTCCTTAAGCCCTCTTCTTGGAATAGAGCCATGGTGTCTTTCACGCGGAAGGTTCATCGCGCGTGGTCGGCGGTGAAATGGGGCTACAGCCGCCAGCACGAGGCAGGAAACAAGGGCGCGTTCCTGGGCGGGGTTGGCGACTGCGGCGAGAGCGGCCTTCTGCCAGCCATCGTCGTGCACTCCCACCGCCGGTCCGGCACCCATTTCCTCATCGATACCCTGCTGCAGAACTTCGGTGTCGCCCGCGACTGGTTTCACCTGGAGGAGGATTATTTCTCCCGCCTCGGCCAGACGCCGGTGGTGCTGAAAAGCCATGAGCGCTATTTCGGCGAGAAGGCGCTCAGCCGCGAGCCCTGGCATTCCTACCTGCATTGGGTGGCGGCGACCGCCTGCTATTCCAGCGGCTACCACCTGCACATCGTGCGCGATCCCCGGGCTGTGCTGAAGTCGCATTATTATTTTGACCGCAAAGGCCATGAGCCCGGCCACCAGATCCCGCCGGACCTCAGCTTCGGCGATTATCTCGCCCGCCCCAGCAGCCGCGACCCGGAGGGGAAGCTGACGCCCGCTCAATTCTGGTGCGCCCATGTCTCCGCCTGGAGCCGGCGGCCGGAGGTGCTGCACCTGCGCTATGAGGATTTGTGCCTCGACATGCCCGGACAGCTGGCGCGCATCTCGGACTTCACCGGACTGCCGGTGCAGAGGCGGCGGTGGCTGCCGTCCACCGCCATCGGGCGCGCCACCTCGGAATGCCAGGGGCGGCACCGCCCGGCGGAATGGGGGCCGGCGGAAGAGATGCAGCTTCAATCGGCCGCCTTGGCCTACGACCTGCCGCGCCTCGGCTATGGCCTGGAGACCGAAGGCGCCATCGCCCTGCCCGTGGCGCCGCAGGCGCGGGGGCGCGCGCATGTGCCCGGCCGGGAGATCGCCCCCGCCCGGGGCTATGCGATGCCGGCCATCCTCTGACGGCTGGCGGAGCAGCACCGGCGGGCAGCGCCCGCCGGGGGAGGCACCCGCCGGGGGCTTGGCCTCAGGCCCGGGCGAGGTCCGCCAGGAGATTGGCCGCCAGCGTCAGCTTGGACAGGGTGAGCCCGGAAGCAACGATATCCTGCACGGTGGCGCGGGTGCGCTCCACCTCCTTGCGGCGGCGCGTCACCCAGGCTTCCAGCGCGGCATCGCCGGCCAGGCCGGTGGCCAGGATTTCCACCGTCACTTGCCGCACGAAGCTCTCCACTTGGCCCATGGCCCGGTCGAGGGCGAGACGGTCGTAATAGTCGGGCGCGAGAATCCCCCGCGCCGCCTGACCGATCTCGTCCACGGCGAAGTAGCGGCCCGCCGCGAAGAAGGTGGGCGCCGCGTCTGCGATGGACCGCCCGGTGGTCTGGGCCAGGAGGACAATGTCCGTTCCCGCGCCGGTGGCGCGCAGCGACACCACCTGACGGGCCAGAACCTCCGGCACCTGCTTCTCGATGAGGGCCGCCACCTCCCGGTCGCGCCAGGCGCGCCAGGCAGTGGGCAAGCTGGCATCGAGCACGCCCGCCAGCGCCGCGATGCCCGCCTCATATTCCTTCACCACCTCGGCAAGCCCCGCGGACGGATTGACGTTGCGCAGGAACCAGATGGCGCGGCTCACCAGCAATTCCTGCACCGCGCCGTAAAGACCCAGCTGCACCTTGCCGTCGATCTTGTTGTCCAGTGCGTCGATGGCCGTATAGAGCCAGGGCAAGCCGAAGCTGTGGTTGACGATGGCGAAGGCCCGCACGATGGCGGCGGAATCCGCCCCCGTCTGGTCCGCCACCCGGGCAATGGCCGCAGGTCCCCCCAGATTGATGACCGCATTGGCAAGGCCGGTGGCGATGATCTCGCGGCGCAGGCGGTGGTGGTCGATGGCGGCGGGGAAGCGCTGGCGCAGGGCCTGCGGGAAGTAGCGCACCAGATCGCCCTCGAAGAAGGCATCGTCCGGCACGTCCGAGGACAGCAGCTCGTCATAAAGCGAGAGCTTGGCATAGGCCAGGAGCACCGCCAGTTCGGGCCGGGTCAGGGCCTCCCCGCGGGAGCGGCGCTCCTGGATCTCGGCATCGGTGGGCAGATATTCCACCGCGCGATCCAGCTCGCCCCGCATCTCCAGCATCTGCATGAGGCGCTGCTGGAAGGCGAGGTCCGAGGGCCCGGCCCGCTCGGCGAGGGAGAGGGCGAGGGTCTGGGCGTAATTGTTGCGCAGAACCAGGGTGCCCACGTCATTGGTCATCTGGCCGAGCAGGGTGGCGCGGTCGGGCGCCGAGAGCGCGCCTTCCGCCACCGGGATGGAGAGGGCGATCTTGATGTTCACCTCGACGTCGGACGTGTTCACACCGGCCGAATTGTCGATGGCGTCGGTGTTGAGCCGGACGCCGCGACGCCCCGCCTCGATGCGCCCGCGCTGGGTCATGCCCAGGTTCGCGCCCTCGCCCACCACCTTCACCCGCAGTTCGGAGGCGGGGATGCGGATGGCGTCGTTGGCCTTGTCGCCCACCTGGGCGTCGGTCTCGGAGGCGGCGCGCACATAGGTGCCGATGCCGCCGAACCACAAGAGGTCCACCTGGGCGCGCAGGATGGCGCTCATCACCTCCGCCGGGGTCGCCTCCGCCTTGTCGAGGCCGATGATGGCGCGGGCCTGGGGCGAGAGGGGAATGCTCTTGGCCGAGCGCGGATAGATGCCACCGCCCTGGGAGAGGAGGGTCGCGTCATAGTCCGCCCAGCTGGAGCGCGGCAGATTGAACAGGCGCTGACGCTCCGCATGGGAGCGCGCCGGATCGGGATGGGGATCGATGAAGATGTGGCGGTGGTCGAACGCCGCCACCAGCTTCAGCGCCTTGGACAGGAGCATGCCGTTGCCGAACACGTCGCCCGACATGTCGCCGACGCCCACCACCGTGATGGGGGTGGTCTGGATGTCCACATTGATCTCGCGGAAGTGGCGCTTCACCGCCTCCCACGCGCCGCGGGCGGTGATGCCCATGGCCTTGTGGTCATAGCCCACCGAACCGCCGGAGGCGAAGGCGTCGTCCAGCCAGAAGCCGTGCTTCTGGGAGATGCCGTTGGCAATGTCGGAGAAGGTGGCCGTGCCCTTGTCGGCGGCGACCACCAGATAGGGGTCGTCGCCATCGAGCAGGGTGACCTCGGCCGGATGCACCACCGCGCCGCCCGCCAGATTGTCGGTGATGTCCAGGAGGCTGGAGACGAACAGCTCGTAGGCGGCGATGCCTTCCGCCTGGATGGCATCGCGGGTGCCGCCCACGGGCAGGCGCTTGGGCACGAAGCCGCCCTTGGCGCCCACCGGCACGATGACCGCATTCTTGACCTGCTGCGCCTTCACGAGGCCCAGCACTTCGGTTCGGAAATCCTGCGGCCGGTCGGACCAGCGCAGGCCGCCGCGCGCCACCTTGCCGAAGCGCAGGTGCACGCCCTCCACCCGGGGCGAATAGACGAACACCTCGTAAAGCGGCCGGGGCAGCGGCAGGCCATCCACCTTGCGGCTGGAATATTTGATGGCGATGACCGGCTTCACCCGGCCCTCGGCGTCGCGCTGGTAGAAGGTGGTGCGCAGCGCGGCATCGACGAGGTTCACGAAGCGCCGGAGGATGCGGTCCTCGTCGAGGGACGAGACCTCCGCAAGCCGCGCCTCGAGCGCCTCGCGCAGGGGCGCCTCGCGGGCGGCACGGGCCTCGGCTTCCTGGTCGAGGGCGGGGTCGAAGCGGGCATGGAACAAGGCGACGATCTGCGCGGCCACGTCCTTGTGGGCCACCAGGGTGGTCCACAGATAGTCCTGGCTGTAGGCGATGCCGGCCTGGCGCAGATAGCGCGCCAGCGCGCGCACCAGGGCCACTTCCCGCCAGTCGAGGCCGGTGTCCAGCACCAAGGCGTTGAAGCCGTCATTCTCCGCCTCGCCCCGCAGGGCGGCGGTGAGGAGGTCCTCCATGCGCTCGGCCGCGTCGGTCACATCAATGGTGCCGCCGTCCGTGCGCTCCAGCGACATTTCATGCAGCCAGGCCGGGGTCGTGTCGCCGCCATCCGGGGCGGTGGGGACGATGCGATAGGTGCGCTCGTTGATGGACTTGAGGCCCATGTTTTCCAGCATGGGCACGCGCACCGACAGCGGCAGCGGCTGGCCGAGGGACAGCAGGCGCAGCGAGATGCGGGTGGCCGGGTCTTCCTCCCGGCGGAAGAAGTCGAGCGCGATGGGCCGCTCGGGGGAGAGGCGTTCCAGAAGCTCGATGTCGGCGATGGCGGTGGCGATGGAGGTGGACGCCACATAGCCGGCGCCAAAGGCCGCGCAATAGCGGGCCATCAAGGCGGGCGCCGCATTGCCGTGGGCCTCGCGCAGGGCGTCGCGCAGCCGCTCGGGCCAGGAGAGCACGTCGCTCGCCACCTGGGCTTCCAGGTCGGCGCGGTTCACCACCGGCGTGCGGCCTTCACGCCGGCCGATGATATATTGCACGCGGGTCAGCGGCACATCGGCCAGGAAGGTGGGGGTGAAAGCGGCCACATGCCCGCCAAAGGCAGTGGCGAGGCGCTCGCCGATGCGCTCGCGCAGCGCGCTGTCGAAGCGATCGCGCGGCACGAAGACCAGCGCCGAGACGAAACGGTCGAACGGATCGACGCGGGGTAGGACGCGCACCCGGGGACGGTCGTAAAGCGAGAGGATTTCCAGGGCATAGCCGAGCAGCTGCTCGGTCTCGATCTGGAACAGGTCGTCGCGGGGATAGGTCTCCAGCACCGTCGCCAGCGCCTTGCCCGAATGGCTTTCCCGCTCCAGGTCCGCCTGGACCACCACGGTCTCGGCCTTGCGGCGCAGATAGGGGATCTGGCGCACGGAATGGGTGTAGGCGTTGGAGGTGAACAGGCCGATGATGCGCATCTCGCCCACGAGAGCGCCCTGCCCGTCATGCAGCTTCACGCCCACATAGTCGAGATAGGCGCGGCGATGGACGCGTGAACGCAGGCTCGACTTGGTGATGACGAGGGGCACCGCATCGCTCAGAAACTGGCGGCTTTCCGGCGAATCGCCCACCGCCGCCTCACCGAGGCTCAGCTCGCGCACATTGGCGTCCTTCAGGATGCCGAGCCCGCTGCTGGCATCGGCCTCCAGGCTGCCGTCCGCCGTGAAGCGATAGGTGCGCACGCCGATGAAGGTGAAATTGTCCAGCACCAGCCATTCGACGAAGTCGGCCGCTTCCTCGCGCTCCTCGTCCCCATAGGGCCGCGTCTCGCGGCGATAGGCCTTCGAGACCTCGTACACCGCATTGCGCATGGCCACGAAGTCGCGATTGGCAGCCCGCACGTCGTCCAGCGTCTGGTCGAGCGCGGCTTTCAGGTCGGCCAGGTCCGCCTCGGCATCGATGCGCTGCACATGAAGATGGATGAAGCTCTCATGGGGCATATGGCGCCCCTCGGCCTCGTGCAGATTGGCATCGAGCGCCGTGAGCGTGCCCGCCGCGTCGCGTTCCACCGCCAGGATGGGATGGGACACCAGCTTCAGTTCGAGGCCCCGGTCGGACAATTCGCCGGCCACCGAATCGAACAGGAAAGCCATGTCGTCATTGACCGCCTCGATGACGGTGATGGCGGGCGCGCCGGGCCAATCGGGGTTGTAGACCTTCACATCCTGGCGGCCGGCGGGGCGCTGGCGCAGATGGGCATAGGCCTCGCGCACCAGGGCGGCCAGCGCCTCCGGCATCAGGGTCGCCACGTCCTCGGGCGCGGCGCCGCCCAGCAGGGCGCGGGCGAAGGGCTCCGGCACGCTGCCTTCGAGAAGCGCAACCGCTGCGGCAATACGCTCGTTGGTCCCGAACACCGTGTTGACGGATTGATTGGCCTGGACGTTCATTGACGCACTCCCCGTTGTCCCCCGGCGCGATGAGGGCAATGGCCGTCGCCGCCCCCATCGTCATTTGCGTCTCCCGATGTGGCACACCGCCGCGATGGAACGATGACGTAACATCAAGAAGGGCCTCACCATGACCTCCCCGGCTAAGTCAGGCAAGCCGAAGACAGCCCACGCAAAACGTGCCGAAACCAAGGGCGTGCCCAAGGCGCGGGCAGCCGCGTCGACGGCCACCCCCGCCGCCCTCGCGGCCCCTGCCGCCGCCCGGGCGCGCGATGATGCGCCGGCCATCGCGCTCGGGCTCACGCGCGCCGAGCTGGACGCGCCGACTACCGCCTATTTCGACAAGTGCATCGAGAAGATCGGCTTCGTGCCGAACGTTCTGGAGGCCTATGCCTTCGATCTCGCCAAGCTTGGCGCCTTCTCCGCCATGTATAATGACCTGATGCTGGCCCCCTCCGGCCTCAGCAAGCTGGAGCGCGAGATGATCGCGGTGGCGGTCTCCAGCGTGAATCGCTGCTATTACTGCCTCACCGCCCATGGGGCGGCGGTGCGCCACTTGTCCGGCGACCCAATCCTCGGCGAGCAGATGGTGATGAATTATCGCGCCGCGCGGCTCGATGCCCGGCAGCGGGCCATGCTCGATTTCGCGGTCAAGCTGACCGAGCGCCCGTGGGAAGTGGAGGATGCCGATCGCGCCACCTTGCGCACGGCGGGCTTCAGCGAACGGGACATCTGGGACATTTCGGCGGTGACCGCCTTCTTCAACATGTCCAACCGCGTCGCCGCGGCGACGGACATGCGGCCGAACGAAGCCTATCACAGCCAGGCGCGCACACCCCGGGCCGAAGCCGCCGCCCCGCTGGCCCCCGCCTCCGTCAAGCCACCGGCGGACGGCAAGATCCCGGCCGATGCGAAGCCCCCGGCGGACGCGAAGGGCACCCCGCGGGGCAGGGCTGCGCGGCGGAAGAGCTCCGACACCAAAAAGTGAGACCTCCTCCTCCGGTGCGGGCGACGGCAGACGGCGCTATAGTGGTGCCGCAGACGCCGGCACCGGAGCATATGGCAGCAAGGGCTGGCCCCACGGCGTGACCGCCGGCAGGGGCGCGGTGTCGGCATTTGCGGACGGCATGTGGAAAAATAGAACGATCGTTCCACAGGAATCGGACGCTCGTTCAAATTCTTCATTTCCCCATATTGACCGCCGGTCTGTGCATGCTAGTTATGCGTTAAAATCATAAGCACTGTCCAAGGTGCGCGGAAATGGGAGTGTCGGGGGCGCGCCGCGCCCTGGCCGTGGAATAGCGAGGGCATTGGTAGCGATATGGTCAGCGTCTCAGACGTGCCCTACATCGTTGAGGCAACCGGTCTCACCAAGGAATTCAAGGGATTCGCTGCGGTCAAGAATGTTGACCTGCGGATCCGCCGCCACACGATTCACGCCCTCATCGGGCCGAACGGGGCGGGCAAGACCACCTGCTTCAATCTCATCACCAAGTTCCTGGAGCCGACGCGCGGTTCGATCCGCCTCAACGGGCGTGACATCACCAGCACCAAGCCCGCCGATGTGGCGCGGCTGGGCATGGTCCGCTCGTTCCAGATCTCGGCCACCTTCGGGCATCTGACCGTGCTGGAAAATGTGCGCGTCGCCCTGCAGCGCGCGCTCGGCACCTCCTTCCATTTCTGGAAGTCGGAAACTTCGCTCGATGCGCTGAACGACCGCGCGATGGAGCTGCTGAAGGAGGTGGACCTGACCTCCTATGCCCGGCACCTGGCGGTGGAACTGCCCTACGGCCGCAAGCGCGCGCTGGAGATCGCCACGACCCTGGCGCTGGATCCCGAGATGCTGCTGCTGGACGAGCCGACCTCCGGCATGGGCCGCGAGGACATCGCCCGCACCGCCGACCTCATCAAGCGCGTGTCGGAAAACCGCACCATCCTGATGGTCGAGCACAATCTGTCGGTGGTCGCCAATCTGTCGGACCAGATCACCGTGCTCGCGCGCGGCGAGATCCTCACCGAAGGTCCCTATTCCGAGGTGTCGAAGAACCCGCAGGTCGTCGAGGCCTATATGGGCACCGGGCACGGAGCGCACTGACATGGCTGAGACCTCCACCCCCCTGCTCCAGGTCCGCGATCTCCAGGGCTATTATGGCGAAAGCCATGTGCTGCACGGCATGTCGTTCGACATCCATCCCGGCGAAGTGGTGACGCTGCTCGGCCGCAATGGCGCCGGCAAGACCACCACCATGCGGGCCATCATGGGGCTTCTGCGCAAGCGCTCCGGCTCGATCCTGTATCAGGGCACCGAGACCATCGGTCTCGCCCCCAATTACATCGCCCGCCTGGGCATCGCCTATTGCCCGGAGGAGCGGGGCATCTTCTCGAGCCTCAACGTGCGCGAGAACCTGCTGCTGCCCCCGGTGGTGCTCCCCGGCGGCCTGACGCTGGACGAGGTGCACGAGCTGTTCCCGCGCCTGGAAGAGCGCAAGTACAGCCAGGGCACCAAGCTGTCGGGCGGCGAGCAGCAGATGCTGGCCATCGCGCGCATCCTGCGCACGGGTGCCAAGCTCCTCCTGCTGGACGAACCCAGCGAGGGCCTCGCCCCGGTGATCGTCCAGCACATCGGCCAGATCATCCGGGACCTCAAGAAGAAGGGCTTCACCGTTCTCCTGGTGGAGCAAAACTTCCACTTCGCCTCAACCGTGGCCGACCGTCATTACGTGGTCGAGCATGGTCGTGTCGTGGACATGGTGCCCAACGACAAGATCGCGGAGAACGCGGCGCGTCTCGAAAGTCTGCTCGGCGTCTGAACCGGGCGGCGTATCTCGACATCGCGGCCGGCCTTTGCCGGCAGGAGGAAACAATGCGTCTCGCAGCCATTTTCATGGCGGCCGCCAGCGTGTTCGCTGTCAGCGCCGCCAGCGCCCAGACCCCGGTCAAGGTCAAGATCGGCGTCCTCAACGACCAGTCCGGCCTCTACGCCGACCTCGGCGGCACGGGCTCGGTCTGGGCCGCCAAGAAGGCGGTGGAGGACTTCAACGCCGCGGCCAAGGGCCTGCAGGTGGAAGTCGTCGCCGCCGACCACCAGAACAAGGCCGACGTGGGCACCTCCATCGCCCGCCAGTGGTTCGACGTAGATGGCGTGGACGTGATCGTCGACGTGCCGAACTCCGGCGTGGCGCTCGCGGTCAACACCGTCACCAAGGAAAAGAACAAGGTCTTCATCAATTCCGGCGCGGCCACCTCGGACCTCACCGGCAAGGCCTGCACGCCCAACACCGTGCACTGGACCTATGACACCTGGGCGCTGGCCAACGGCACCGGCAAGGCCGTGACCAAGAATGGCGGCGACACCTGGTTCTTCCTGACCGCCGACTATGCCTTCGGCCACGCCCTTGAGCGCGACACCTCCGAAGTGGTGAAGGCCAATGGCGGCAAGGTGGTCGGCTCGGTGCGCGTGCCGCTGAACACCGCCGACTTCTCCTCCTTCCTGCTGCAGGCGCAGGGCTCCAAGGCCAAGGTGATCGGCCTCGCCAATGCCGGCGGCGACACCATCAACTCCATCAAGCAGGCGGCCGAATACGGCATCGTCTCCGGCGGCCAGAAGCTGGCTGGCCTGCTGATCTTCCTCACCGACGTGCATTCCATCGGCCTCAAGACGGCGCAGGGCCTGAACCTGACCTCCGCCTGGTACTGGGACCAGACCGATGCCAACCGCGCCTTCACCAAGGAATTCGCGGCGGCCAACGGCGGCAAGTATCCCACCGACGTGATGGCGGGCGTCTATTCGGGCGTCACCCACTATCTCAAGGCGGTGGAAGCCCTGAAGTCGGCCAAGGACGGCGCCGCCGTGGTGGCCGAGATGAAGAAGCTGCCCACCGACGACAAGCTCTTCGGCAAGGGTGAAGTGCGCGCCGACGGCCGCCAGATCCATCCCATGTACCTCTACGAGGTCAAGAAGCCGTCCGAGTCCAAGGGCCCGTACGACTACTACATCCTCAAGGCGACCATCCCCGCCAACGAGGCCTTCCGTCCGCTCGACCAGGGCGATTGCCCGCTGGTCAAGAAGACCTGATCTGCCGAACCGCGGGCCGGCGTCACGCCGGCCCGCCTGCCCTTCTGACAGAGACCCCTCCATGTTCGAGCTTCTCGGCGTCGCCCCACAGGCGCTTTTCGGCCAGCTGCTGCTCGGCCTGATCAACGGCGCGTTCTATGCCATGCTGAGCCTCGGGCTCGCGGTGATTTTCGGCCTGCTGAACGTCATCAACTTCACGCATGGCGCGCAGTACATGATGGGCGCCTTCGGCGCCTGGATGCTGCTGAACTATGCCGGCATTCCCTTCTGGGGCGCGCTGGTGCTGTCCCCCATCGTGGTGGCCATCGTCGGCATGATCATCGAGCGCACCTTGTTGCGGCGGCTCTATCATCTCGACCATCTCTACGGCCTGCTGCTGACCTTCGGCCTCGCCCTCATCATCGAGGGTCTGTTCCGCCGGCAGTATGGCTCTTCCGGCCTGCCCTATGACAATCCGCTGCCGGGCGGCACCAATCTGGGCTTCATGTTCCTGCCCAATTACCGCGGCTTCGTGGTGGTGGCGTCCCTCGTGGTCTGCCTGGCCACCTGGTTCATGATCGAGCGCACCAAGCTCGGCTCGTACCTGCGCGCCGCCACCGAGCGCCCCGAACTGGTGCAGGCCTTCGGCATCGACGTGCCGCGCATGATCACGCTGACCTACGGCTTCGGCGTCGGCCTTGCCGCCCTTGCCGGCGTGCTTGCCGCCCCCGCCTATCAGGTGAGCCCCACCATGGGCTCCAACCTCATCATCGTGGTGTTCGCGGTGGTGGTGATCGGCGGCATGGGCTCCATCGCCGGCGCCATCATCACCGGCTTCGGCCTCGGCGTGGTGGAGGGCCTCACCAAGGTCTTCTACCCGGAAGCCTCCTCCACCGTGATCTTCGTCATCATGGCCATCGTTCTCATGATCAAGCCCGCCGGGCTGTTCGGCACCGCGAAGTGAGGAAAGAATGACCTCCGCCTCCTCCCATCTCGCCTCCGCCGAAGGCTCCACCTCCGCCTCCACCCGCTATGTGCTGGTGGGCATCGCGCTCGCCGCGCTGCTGGTGGCGCCGTTCATGGTCTATCCCGTCTTCCTGATGAAGGTGCTGTGCTTCGCGCTGTTCGCGTGCGCCTTCAACCTGCTGCTGGGATATGTGGGCCTGCTCTCGTTCGGCCACGCCATGTTCTTCGGCGGCTCGGCCTATATCTGCGCCCATGCGGTGAAGATCATGGGCTTCTCGCCGGAGCTGGGCATTCTGCTCGGAACCGCGTTCGCCGCCCTGCTCGGCCTCATCACCGGGCTTCTGGCCATCCGCCGCCAAGGCATCTACTTCGCCATGGTGACCCTGGCCCTGTCGCAGATGTTCTTCTTCTTCTGCCTCCAGGCCCGCTTCACCGGCGGCGAGGACGGCCTGCAGGCGGTGCCGCGCCGGGCCATGTTTGGCCTCATCGACATCACCAAGGACATCAATCTTTATTATGTGGTGCTGGCCATCTTCGTGATCGGCTTCGCCATCATCTACCGCACCATCCACTCGCCCTTCGGCCAGGTGCTCAAGGCCATCCGCGAGAACGAGCCGCGCGCCATCTCCCTGGGCTATCGGGTGAACCAGTACAAGCTCCTGGCCTTCGTGCTGTCCGCCGCGCTGGCGGGGCTGGCCGGCTCCACCAAGTCCATCGTGTTCCAGCTCGCCTCCCTCACCGACGTGTCCTGGCACATGTCCGGCGAAGTCATCCTGATGACGCTGGTGGGCGGCATGGGCACCGTGCTCGGCCCGTTCGTGGGCGCGGCGGTCATCGTCACCATGCAGAACTATCTGGCCGGCTTCGGCGAGTGGGTGCTGGTGATCCAGGGCGTCATCTTCGTCATCGTGGTGTCCCTGTTCCGTCGCGGGTTTGTGGGCGAGGCCATCGCCTTCCTGAAGTCCAAGAAGGCGCCCGCCAGCCACTGACGGGACACACCTCTCTCCAACGGCGCCGGTGCACCCCACCGGCGCCGTTTTCGTTTGCGCCATCCGATGGATTGATGCCGCAATGGCATGAGACGGCAGGCGGCGGACCGTGCCAGTCTCCGGCCACCCCCGGCAGGGGAAGGCAAACAGAATGGCGCGGGAGGCCCCGGTGACTGAGGAGAACACGCAGACGGCAGGGATGGCGGCGCTCGGCCCCGCCCCGCTCATGGACGGGTTCCAGCTTTTCCACGCGCAGCTTGAGCCCGGCCTCGGCCTGCGCGTCGCCATGGCCGGCGAGGGGCCGCCCCTGCTCCTGCTGCACGGCCATCCCCAGACCCACGTCACCTGGCGCAAGATCGCCCCCCGCCTTGCCCGCCATTTCACCGTCATCGCGCCGGACCTGCGCGGCTATGGCGACAGTTCCAAGCCCGAGGGCGGGGTGGACCATGTGGCCTATTCCAAGCGGGAGATGGCGCGGGACCAGGTGCGCCTGATGGCGGCCCTGGGCTTCGACCGCTTCATGGTGGTCGGCCACGACCGGGGCGCGCGGGTGGCGCACCGCATGGCGCTCGACTGGCCCCAGGCGGTGGAAAAGATCTGCGTCATGGACATCGCGCCCACCGCGACCATGTATGCGCGCACCGACAAGGCCTTCGCCACGCGCTATTTCTGGTGGTTCTTCCTGATCCAGCCGGCGCCTTTGCCCGAGCGCCTCATCGCGGCGGACCCGGAATATTTCCTCACCCGACACCTGGCCGGCCAGACCCGCACGCCCGGCGCCACCGAGCCGGCCGCCTTCGCCGAATATCTGCGCTGCTATCTCGACCCCGCCTCTCGCCACGCCATTTGCGAGGATTATCGCGCCGCCGCGGGCATCGACCTCGTCCATGATGCGGCGGACGGCGATCGCCGCATCACCGCCCCGCTTCTGGCCCTGTGGGGCGCCAAGGGCGTGGTGGGGGAGATGTACGACGTGCTGGCCACCTGGCGGGAGAAGGCGCAGGACGTGCGCGGCGGGCCGCTGGACTGCGGCCATCTCCTGCAGGAGGAACGGCCGGACGAAACCCTTGCGGCCCTGCTGGATTTCCTGGCCTGACGCGAAGCCTCAGCCGAACACGCTCTTCAGCCACCCCCGGGGACCGGCAAGGCGCAGGTCCTTGAGCACGTCCTGGGCGCTTGCCCCCGCGCTCTCGAACCGGGTGGGCTCCCGCGCCGGCCCGGCCCGTAGCACGAACAAATGTTGATAGGTGCGCGCCTCCTCGTCGAAGGCGAGGCGGCGGAGCACGCGGGCCGGCGCCTTCAGCGCGGCGCGGTCGAATTCCACCCGGGCAAAGCTGCGCTGGAGGCGGATCACCCGCTCCACCGCCCAGCCCAGCGCCTCGAACACGGAAAGGGCCGTCTTCAGCGTGATGAAGCGCAGATGGGTGCGCTCCAGCAGGCCGGAATCCACATAGTCGAACGCCCCGTTGAGCAGCGCGAGGCGCACCGCGCCGAAGCTCACATTGGGCACCGAGAGAAAGACGGTGGCGCCCCCGCGCACCAGCGGATCGAGGGTGGCGAGGAAGGCATAGGGATCGCTCACATGCTCGATCACGTCGGCGATGGTGATCGCGTCATAGGCCGGCAGGCTCCCCTGCGCGATCAGGTCCTGCGCAAAGGCGGTGTGCACGGTGCGATAGAAGGGGCGCGCCAGGTCCGCCGCGAAGGCATTAGGCTCGATGGCATCGATGGTCACCTGCCGCCCGGCGCGCAGCAAGGTGCGCGCCAGATTGCCATTGCCGGCGCCCACGTCCAGCACCTGCGCGCCGTCCGGCACGAGGGTGGCCATCCAGGCCAGCGGCTGCGCGCGATCGGCCAGGACGGCGTCGATGACACTGTCCGGCACCACATAGCTCGCCTCGGGGCGCTGAAACAGATGGCCGCCGCCCCTTGATCCGCCGTCCATCGCGCCCGTCATGATCCGACCTGTTTCCCGCTGTTTCCGCCCAGCCATAGGCAAAAGGGCGGCGGCTGGAAAGACGCCATGCGCGCGCTGCTCTTGATCCCGCGCGGAACGGACGTTTCAATACGCCCCCCTTCACGACGCAGAGGCTTAGCCTTGCCCGCCGTTTCGATCTGCATTCCGGCCTACAGGCAGGTCGAATTCCTGGAGCTGGCGCTCGATTCGGTCGTCGAGCAGCGCTTCACGGACTATGAGGTGGTCATCACCGATGATTCGCCCGATGGCGAGGTGGAGGACCTGGTCCGCACCTACGACTTTGGCGGCCGGCTGCGCTATTTCCGCAATTCCCACGCGCTCGGCTCGCCCATGAACTGGGACGAGGCGATCAGACAGTCCCACGCCCCCCTCATCAAGATCCTGCATCACGATGACCGCTTCGCGCACAAGGACGCGCTCGGCCGCTTCGTGGCGCTGATGGAGGACAACCCCGATTGCCTGATGGGCTTTTCCGCCAGCCAGGTGGAGGACGTGGTCAACGACCGCACCTGGGTCCATCGCGCCGATGCCGCCCAATTGGAGGATCTGCGCCGCCGGCCGGAACGCCTCTTGCTGGGCAATGTGATCGGCGCGCCCAGCGCCACCATCCACCGCCGCGCGCTGGGGCTCGACTTTGATCCGCGCATGAAATGGTATGTGGACGTGGACTTCTACATGCGCGCCTTGCGCCAGAAGCCCCGTATCGCCTTCACGGACGAGCCGCTCATCGTCACCCCCACGGGCGTCGCCCACCAGGTGACCGAACTGTTCCGCGACAATGCCGTGCTGCGCATGCGCGAGGGCCTGCTCATGTTCGAGAAGGCGTTCGACCAGCTGCACGACGATCCCGACGTGGCCGTCTTCTGGTGGCGCACCTTGCGGGGGCTGCGCATGCGCACGCTGAAGCATCTGGAGCGGCAGGCGGAGGTGCCGCCGCCGCTGAAGCCCTATTTCCGGCACCTGTTCGCCCATCCCCCGCGCGGCGAGCACAAGACGCTGGCGGACTACGTGCCCTCACCCCTGCGCGAGGCGTGGCGGCCGGTGCGCGAGGCCCTGTTCCCGCGCCGGGTCAGACCCTGAGCCAGCGCTCCGGCACGATGTCGGTGGCGTCCATATGGGCGGCGGCGAACCAGCGGCTGGGCGCGATGACGAGGCCGTCCCGCGCATCAAGCCAGGCGCCCCACCAGCTTAAAGTGGAATTGGCGATGATGTGATGCCGGCAGGCGCTCATGAGGCGCAGGTCCTCATGGGGATGGTCGCCGTCATTGAAATCCACATGCACGGTCGGGAAGGGCAAGCGGATGTTCGCCCGCGCCCAGTCATGGTCGTCGGAGAAGATGAAGGCGGTGAGCCCGGTCCCCGCCCGGGCAGCCAGAAGCTCCGCCGCCTGCCGGTAATAATCGGGCGTGCAGGTGCCATGCACCGCTTGGGCGTCCGGGTTGCTCACATAATCGCCCCGCCGCACATGAACGGAGACGCTACCCTCCCCCGCCGCTTGGGCGAGGATGGCGGCATTGGCCGCGTCGGGCGGGGTAGCGACGGTAAAGTCGGCGCGGATAACGTCCCGCGCGTCGGCGAAATAGCGCTCGGACTGCCAATAGCCGTCCAGATAGGCCCCGTCCGCCGCCGCGAAGACCGCCGGATCGAAGCGCAGCGAGGCCTCCTTCACCAGATGGGTGTGGGGGCGCGGCCGCAGCAGGCGCTTGAGGAAAGAGGGGGGCCGGCTCGGGGGAATGTCGGCGGGCTGCGCGTCCGGCGCGCGCAAGGCCATGGGGCCGAGCGCATAGGGGCGCACGTCATAGGTGGCGAACGCCCCCCGGTCGATGCGCAGCTCGGTGCCGAGGCGCAGGGCGAGGGCCCGGCCGGCGGCATATTGGAACATCTGGTTGCCCAGGCCGCCAATGAGGCGGGTCACGATCATGGCGGCGGTCCCGTTCGATCCCTACGGCGCGGCGCCCCCTCCGCGAGGGGCGGCGCCGCGACCGCCTTGTGGCCCTGAACGGGCGCGGCGTCAAAGGGCAGGCCCGGACGATGCCCGGCCGCGCGCCCTCAGCCGGCCACGGCCTCAGCGATGGCGGTGCCGCATTCCACCGTGGTGGCGGTGCCGCCCAGGTCGCGGGTGCGGGCGGCGGGGTCGGCCAGGACGGTCTCGATGGCCTCCACCACCGCGTCCGCCGCATCCTTGTGGCCCAGATGCTCCAGCATCATGGCCCCCGACCAGATCTGCCCGATGGGATTGGCGATGCCCTGGCCGGCAATGTCGGGCGCCGAGCCATGCACCGGCTCGAACATGGAGGGGAAGTCCCGCTCCGGATTGATGTTGCCCGCCGGCGCGATGCCGATGGAGCCAGCCACCGCCGGGCCGAGGTCGGAGAGGATGTCACCGAACAGGTTGGAGCCCACCACCACGTCGAAGCGGTCGGGATTCATGACGAAATGGGCCGCCAGGATGTCGATGTGATACTGGTCCGCCCGGATGTCGGGATATTCAGCCTTCATGGCCGCGAAACGCTCGTCCCAGAACGGCATGGTGTGGACGATGCCGTTGGACTTGGTGGCCGAGGTCACGTGCTTCTTGGGCCGCGTGCGGGCCAGCTCGAAGGCATAGCGCAGGATCGCGTCGGTGCCCTTACGGGTGAAGATGGATTCCTGCATGGCCATCTCGTCGGCCGTGCCACGGAACATGCGCCCGCCCACTTCCGAGTATTCGCCCTCATTGTTCTCGCGCACCACGAAGAAATCGATGTCAGCGGCGGTGCGGCCGGCGAGCGGGCTGGTCATGCCGCGCAGCAGGCGCACGGGGCGCAGCGCCACATATTGGCGGAACTGGCGACGGATGGGAATGAGCAGCCCCCACAGGGACACATGGTCGGGCACGCCGGGAAAGCCGACCGCGCCGAGATAAATGGCGTCGTGGCCCTTGATCTGGTCGAGCCCATCCTCCGGCATCATGCGGCCGTGGCGGGCGAAATACTCGCAGCTCCAGTCGAAAGCATCCCAGGTGAAGGACAGGCCGAAGCGGCGGCCCACCGCATCCAGCACCTTGATGCCCTCCGGCACCACTTCCTTGCCGATGCCGTCTCCGGGAATGGCGGCGATGCGATACTGCGTCATGGGCGGTTTCCTTAAGGCTTGGGCCTGTTGCGCCGGCGACCGGCGGGGAGCGGCGCGACACTAGACGCGGGAAGGGGGAAGGCTCAAATGCCGAAGCGGCGTCGATCCATGTGACGGCGGCATGGAGCAGGGACGGGACGAATGGAAGCGGCCTGGCTGGAGGATTTCATCGCCTTGGCGGAGACGCTGAATTTTTCGCGGGCCGCCGAGCGGCGCAATGTCACGCAGCCCGCCTTCAGCCGCCGCATCCGCGCCTTGGAGGCATGGGTGGGCGCCGCCTTGGTGGATCGCGGCAGCCACCGCCTCGCCCTCACGCCGGCGGGCGAGGCCTTCCTGCCCGCCGCCAGCGGCGTGCTCCATCGCCTGGAGCGGGGGCGGCAGGAGGCGCGCGAAGCCGCCGCCGAGGACGAGGCGGGCCTGCGCTTCATCGCCACGCACGCTTTATCGCTGACCTTCTTTCCCGCCTGGCTCGGCCGGCTGGAAGGCCGCCATGCCAGCGGCCCCATCCAGCTCCTGGCCGACCATATGGTCGCCTGCGAGCGCATGATGCGGGATGGGCTCGGCCAGTTCCTCCTGTGCCACCACCATCCCGCCGCCCCGGCCCTGGACGAGCCGGACTTCATCGCGCTGACGCTGGATACGGACGTCCTCGTGCCGGTGAGCGCGAAGGACGCGGGCGGCGCGCCCCTCTTCGCCTTGCCCGGCACGGGGGAGGCGCCGCTGCCGGCGCTGACCTACAGCCCGCAATCGGGCATGGGGCGCATCCTGGAGGCGGCGCGGGCGCGGGACGGGCGACACGCCGTCCTGAAGCCGGTCTTTGCCTCGCACCTGGCCGTGGCGCTCAAGGCCATGGCGCTGGAAGGACGGGGCCTTGCCTGGTGTCCCCTGAGCCTCGTCGCCGAGGAACTCGCGCCCGGCGGCCGGCTTACCCGGGCCGGTGGGCCGGAGTGGGACGTGCCCATGGAGGTTCGCCTGGTGCGCCCCCGCGCGCGCCTCGCCCCGGCGGCGGAAGCCTTCTGGGCGGCCGCGCGGGCCGGCATCCCGGCGGGGTGAGGCTTACCCCTCTGCCAGCGCCTCCTCCAGCCGGTCGGCGATGGTGCGCAGAACCTTCACCCGGCCCCAATGCTTGTTTTCCGCCTCCACCAGCGTCCAAGGCGCGAAATAGGTGGAGGTGCGGTCCACCATGTCGGTGACCGCCCGCTCATAGAGCGGCCACTTGGCCCGGTTGCGCCAGTCTTCGTCCGTCAGCTTGAAGCGCTTATAGGCGGTGGTCTCGCGCGCCTCGAAGCGGCGGGCCTGCTCCTCCGGGCTGATGGCCAGCCAGAACTTGGCCAGCACATAGCCGGCCTCGTGCAGCTGGCGCTCGAAATCATTGATCTCGCCATAAGCCCGGTTCCAGGCGGCGGGCGCGGCGAGCCCCTCCACCCGTTCCACCAGCACCCGGCCATACCAGGAGCGGTCGAAAATGGTGGTGTGGCCGCGCGCCGGCACCTGGCGCCAGAAGCGCCAGAGATAGGGCCGCGCCAGCTCCTCGTCGGAGGGCGCGCCGATGGGCACGACGCGGAAGCAGCGGGGGTCCAGCGCCTCCCGCAGGCGCATGATGGTGGAGCTCTTGCCCGCCGCGTCCGAGCCCTCGAACACGCACACCAGCCCCCGCTTGCGGAAGGCATCGGAGGAAGCGAGGCGGGTGATGCGGGTCTGCTCGGCCTTGATCTGGACCTTGTACTCGTCCTCGCTCAACGCCTTGGTGAGGTCGAGGGCGGACAGGATGCTGACCTCGGGAAGCTGAGGGGCGGTGGCTTTCAGCGGTACGGGCGGCGGCTCGGGCGGGGCCTCGGGGGCGATGGCGCGGGCGAGCGTATCCATCAGCACCGAGCCCACCATGGCATCGCGATAATGCTTGTCCTCGGCGGAGATGACCACCCAGGGCGCAGCGACCGTGGAGGTGATGCGGAACGCCTCGGTGGCCGATTCCTCCAATTGCCGGCGCAGCTTCTTGCTGGCCACCTCATCCCATTCGCGCACCACCGGGCGATCGGCGGGGCCCTCGTTCAGCGCCTTCAGGCGGTCCTGCGCCTCCTTGGGCTCCAGATAGAGCCACAGCTTCAGGACGATGACGCCTTCGGAGGCCAGCATCTGCTCGAAGCGGTTGATGGCATGGAGCGTCTCGGTGAAGCGGGCGCCGTCCGGCTCCTCCAGCACATGGCGGGCAAGGGCGGCGTGGTACCAGGAGCCGAGCACGATGCCGATCTCGCCCGCCGCCGGCATGTCCCGCCAATAGCGCCAGATGGCGGGGCGCGCCCGCTCCTCGTCGGTGGGCGCCTCATAGGTGAGCGTGCGCAGCTTGCGGGCATCCAACCAGCCATAGAGCTGGTTGAGCACCGCGCCCTTGCCGGCGCCGTCGGCGCCGTTCAGCAGGATGAGGATGGAGCGCTTCTTCTGGGCGATCAGCTCGGACTGCAGGTCCAGCAGGCCCTCGCGGATCTTGGGCTCCATCTCCTTGAACGCCTCTTTGGTGAGGTGGCGCTCGATCTTCATGGAATCAAACATGGATGGGGCTCCTCCCGCTGGCGCCATTGTTTGCCGTCTCATATGGGGATGCCGCCTCGGCTTCGCACACAGGACCTCGGTCGCATGGGCGCGCGGTCAGGGGCAGGACCGACCTCCCGCCCGCTTGATGGAGACGCGGCGCATATTGCATGTTCGGCCAACCTCTTATTCTTCTGTCTTGTCCCGCCAGCCGGAGCCGCGTCCTTGCCCCATATTGTCATACTCGCCACGGGCGGCACCATTGCCGGCACGGCCGATTCCCGCTCGGAGGGCGGCTACAATGCGGGGCAGGTGACGCCGGACCAGCTGCTGGCCGCCGTTCCGCAGGTGGCGGATCTTGCCCGGATCAGCACCCAGCAGGTGGCAGCCATTGGCAGCCAGGACATGACTGACGAGGTCTGGTTCGCCCTGGCGCGGCGCATCGCGGCGCTGCAGGGGGATGCGGACGTGGATGGCATCGTGGTGACCCATGGCACCGACACGCTGGAAGAGACCGCTTTGTTCCTCCATCTGGTCCTGCCGCATGTGAAGCCCCTGGTGGTGGTGGGCGCCATGCGCCCCTCCACCGCCATCAGCGCTGACGGACCCATGAACCTGTTCGCGGCCATTCAGCTGGCGAGCGATGCGCGGGCGGCGGGGCGCGGCACGCTGGTGGTGCTCAACGACACCATCCATGGCGCCGTGGACGTGACCAAGACCAGCACCACGGCGGTGCAGACCTTCGTCTCCCCCAATTTCGGCCCGCTCGGGCAGGTGACGCCCAACGGCGTCCATTTCTTCCGCCCGCCGGTGCCGCCGGCGCCGCATCTGCCCTTGCCGGCGGCGGCGCCCCTTCCCCGCGTCGCCATCATCTATGCCCATGCGGGCATGGACGGGCTGGAGATCGAGGCCGCCGTGGCGGGCGGCGCCCGCGGGCTGGTCCTGGCGGGGGTGGGCGACGGCAATGCGTCCGGTTCGGCCATCGCGGCCCTCAGCCGCGCCGTGCAGGCGGGCATTCCGGTGGTGCGCTCCAGCCGGGTGGGCAGCGGGCCGGTGCTGCGCAATATCGAAGTCAGCGACGATGACCATGGCTTCGTCGCGGCCCATTTCCTCAACCCCGCCAAGGCCCGTGTGCTGCTTCAGCTGCTCCTGGCGGACGGGCTGCGCGATCCCCTCGCCCTGCAGGCGGGGTTCGACGCGGTGGCGTGACAGCGCACTGCATGCAAGAGACCTCCACATGCGCAATTCTGCCCACTTTGTCAGCAGATTGATTGATTCACGGCCATGCGGCGCCGCCGGGGCCAAAGCCAGCCCTTGATTTTGAAGGATATTTTCCTGGCACGCGCCTTGCTTTAATCAGTCCAGAGTTGGTGGCTAGGGTTCCGGCACCTTTGGTGCGCTGGTCCGAGAGCTGCCGCCGGTCCGGGAGACATCCGGCCGGGCGCACGGCGGGATAAAAGCCCGGGAGACCTCGGTGGCCAAGGAATTGGCGGCACTGGAGTCTCGCCAATTCCTCATCGTTTGAAGACAACGAAGGGGAATATCTATGCGCTCACGCCTTCCCGTGTTCAGCCTTTCCAATTTCAGCCTGCCCAGCCTCGCCGTCACGCGGCGCGGCCTGTCCAAGCTGGCCTTCGCGGCCGGCGCTGCCGCCCTCCTGGCCGGCGCCGCCCCGGCCCATGCCGCCCCGAAGAAGGACTTCAAGGTGGCCTGGTCCATCTATGTGGGCTGGATGCCGTGGGGCTATGCCGCCGATACGGGCATCGTTAAGAAATGGGCGGACAAATATGGCCTGAAGATCGAGGTCACCCAGTTCAACGACTATGTGGAGAGCATCAACCAATACACCGCTGGCGCCTTCGACGCGCTGACCGTGACCAATATGGATGCCCTCTCCGTGCCGGCCGTGGGCGGCGTGGACACCACCGCCGTCATCGTCGGCGACTTCTCCAACGGCAATGACGCCGTGATCCTGAAGAACAAGACCAAGCTCTCCGAGATCAAGGGCCAGAAGGTCAATCTGGTGGAGTTCTCGGTCTCCCACTATCTGCTGGCGCGGGCGCTGGAGAGCATCAACCTGTCCGAGCGCGACGTGAAGGTGGTCAACACCTCCGACGCCGACATGGTGGCCGCCTACAAGACCAAGGCCGTGACCTCCGTGGTCACCTGGAACCCGCTGGTCTCCGAGATCCTGACCGAAAAGAGCGCCCACAGCGTCTTCGACAGCTCCAAGATCCCCGGCGAGATCATGGACCTCCTGGTGGCCAACACCGCCGTGCTGAAGGACAATCCGGACTTCGGCAAGGCGCTGGTCGGCATCTGGTACGAGACCATGGCCATCATGACCGACCCCGGCGAGAAGGGCATCGCCGCCCGCACCGCCATGGGCAAGGCCTCCGGCACGGATCTGGCCGGCTTCGACGCCCAGCTCGCCGCCACCAAGCTGTTCGCCAAGGCGCCCGAGGCGGTGGCCTTCGTGAAGTCCGGCGACGTGGGCACCACCATGGACCGGGTGCGCAAGTTCCTGTTCGCCAAGAAGCTGCTCGGCGACAACGCCAAGTCGGCGGACGCGGTGGGCATCGAGCTGGCCGACGGCAAGGTGCTGGGCGATGCGAAGAACGTGAAGTTCCGCTTCACCGACACCTACATGGCCGCCGCCGCCGACGGCAAGCTCTGACGCGCCTTCGGGCCGGAGCGGGAGATCCCCATGCGCCTCATCAACGCCAAGCCGGATGCCGGCACGCGCGTCATCCTGGCGGCCTTGCCCTTCGTGCTGGTGGTGCTGGCCTATGTGCTGGGCTCCGCGGCGCGGCTGGCGGAAAACCCCGCCGACAAGCTGCTGCCGAGCCTGTCCACACTGGGCGATGCGGTGGTGCGGGTGGCCTTCGTGGCCGATGCCCGCACCGGGGACTATCTGCTCCTGTCCGATACGCTGGCCAGCCTCTCCCGGCTCTGGGAGGCGCTCGCCCTCTCCACCGCCATCGCCCTCGTGGTGGGCATGGCGGTGGGGCTCCTGCCGGCGGTGCGGGCGCTGCTCGCGCCCTTCGTCGCCATGGTCTCCATGGTGCCGCCGCTGGCCCTCCTGCCCATCCTGTTCATCGTCATGGGCCTGGGGGAAGCCTCGAAGGTGGCGCTGATCACCATCGGCGTCACCCCCTTCCTCATTCGCGACCTCGCCATGCGCGTGCTGGAACTGCCGCGCGAACAGCTCATCAAGGCGCAGACGCTGGGCGCCTCCACCTGGCAGATCGCGCTACGCATGGTGCTGCCGCAGATCCTGCCCCGCCTCATCGACGCGCTGCGCCTGTCGCTGGGGCCGGCCTTCCTCTTTCTCATCGCCGCCGAGGCCATCGCGGCGGATTCAGGGCTTGGCTACCGCATCTTCCTGGTGCGCCGGTATCTCGCCATGGACGTGATCCTGCCCTACGTCGCCTGGATCACGCTCCTGTCGGTGGCCATGGACTATGCCCTCGCGCGGCTTCGCGACGGCCTCTTCCCCTGGTTCGGGAGCGCCAAATGACCGCCATCCGCGTCGAGCATCTCTGGAAGGAGTATGGCGAGCAGATCGTGCTGGAGAACATCAGCCTCGATTTCGCGCCCCGCTCCTTCATCGCCCTCGTCGGCCCCTCGGGCTGTGGCAAGACCACCTTCTTGCGCATCCTCCTGTCGGAGGAGACCGCCACGCGCGGCACCATCCTCATCGACGGCAAGCCCATCGCCCGCGAGCCGGGCGCCGACCGGGGCGTCGTGTTCCAGCGCTATTCGGTGTTCCCGCATCTGACCGTGCTGGGCAATGTGCTGCTGGCGGCGGAACTGCCCGCCGCCCCCTTCACCGGCCGCCTGTTCGGCGCCGCCCGGCGCCGGGCGCAGGAGGAGGCCCGGGCGCTGATCGCTGAAGTGGGGCTAGCCGGCGCGGAGGACAAATATCCCGCGGCCCTGTCGGGCGGCATGCAGCAGCGCCTCGCGCTCGCCCAGGCGATCATGCGCAAGCCCAAGATCCTGCTCCTGGACGAGCCCTTCGGCGCCCTCGATCCGGGCATCCGAACGGACATTCACGGCCTCATGCTGCGCCTGTGGCATTCCTGCGAGATGAGCGTGGTCATGGTGACCCACGACCTGAAGGAAGCCTTCACGCTGGCCACCCGCGTGATCGCCTTCGAGCGCAAGCGCCGCCGGCCCGAGGAAGAGGGCCGCTATGGCGCCACCGTCGCCCACGACATTGAGGTCTGGCCCCGCCGCATTGCCGGCCAGCCCTCCCCCCACGGGCACCGGGACGACCCGGCCGCCCTTCCAACCCTCGGCCGGGACGACCCGGCGCTCATGACGGTCTGAGGAGAGACGACATGACCGCGCGCGAAGACAGCCTGGCCCGGATCGAACAGAACCGGCGCAATTACGAGGCGCTGAAAGCCGCCGGCCAGGGCAAGGCCCCGCTGGTCCTGCCCCCGCCCACGGAGCGAGGCACCGCTTTGCTGCCCCCCGGCAAGCTGCGGCGGGAGACCATTCCCGGCGGCTGGTATTGGACGGCGGAGCTGAAAGCCGGCGAGACCTTGCGCATTGCCCTCCTGGAAGGCGAGGCCTGCGTCTCCATGGTCGCCTGGAATGCGGCCGACACCTCCGAGCGGCTGAACTATGCCGACACCATCAAGGTCCAGTGGACCGCCGCGCTCGGCAAGGGGCGTGTTCTGTTCTCGGACATGGGGCGCGTGATGTTCTCACTCACCGAGGACACCACATGCGCCCATGACGCGCTGATGGGCGGCTCGACGCCGGCCTCCAACCGCAAGCGCTATGGCCAGGAGACCCTGCGCAACACGCGGGACAACTTCACCCTCGCCGCCCTCAAGCTGGGCCTTGAAAAGCGCGACGTGCCGCCCTGCATCTCCTTCTTCGCCCCCGTGCGCACGGACGAGGCCGGCGCCTTCGTGTGGGCCGGCACGCCCCGGGTCGCGGGAGACTTCGTGGACCTGCGCGCAGAGATGGCGGTCAAGATCGCCCTCTCCAACTGCCCCCACCCGCTCGACCCGAACCCGGCCTATGACCCCAAGCCCGTGGAGGTGATCCGCTTCACCCTCGACAAGCCCGGCCCCACGGACCTGTGCCGCAACGCCACCCCCGAAGCCCAGCGCGGCTTTGAAAACCTGAAGCGCTGAGGAGGTCACCATGTCGAACCGTCTCTCCGGCTTCTTCGCCGCCCCGGTGCGCGATCCCAAGGACGCCATCCAGGTCCACGACATTCCCGCGCAGGCGCCCTGGTCGGGCCTCGTGAAGCGCGGCCAGTCTATCCGCATCATCGATCTGGAAGGTCAGCAGGCGGTGGACACCCTGTTCTACCGCGCCGCCAATTTCGCCGAGCGCTATTCCTCCCAGGACACGCTGCGCGTCCAGGGCTCGGCCTATGTGAGCACCGGCACCCGCCTCATCTCCAATGAAGGGCGCCTGATGCTCACGGTGACCGCCGACACCTGCGGGCGGCACGACACCTCGGCGGGCGCCTGCTCGTGCGAGAGCAACACCGTGCGCTTCGGCCAGCACACCCGCTATCTCCATGCCTGCCGGGAAAACTTCGCGATCGAAGTGGCCAAGCACGGCATGTCCAAGCGGGACATCGTGCCCAACATCAACTTCTTCATGAACGTGCCGGTGGAGCCCTCGGGGAATCTGGCCATCGTCGACGGCGTGTCCAAGCCCGGCGATTATGTGGAGCTGAAAGCGGAGATGGACGTGCTGTGCGTCATCTCCAACTGCCCGCAGATCAACAATCCCTGCAATGGCTTCAATCCCACTCCCATCCGCGTCCTGGTGTTTGCGGCGGATAAGGGCTGAGCCATGTTCAAGAAGGTCCTGATTGCCAACCGGGGCGAAATCGCCGGCCGGATCACCCGAACCTTGCGCCGGATGGGCATTTCATCCGTCGCCGTCTATTCCGACGCGGACCGCTTCACGCGGCCCGTGCTCGATGCCGACGAGGCGGTGCGCCTTGGCCCGGCACCCGCCGCCCAGTCCTATCTGGACGTGGAGGCGGTGATCGCCGCCTGCCGCGCCACGGGGGCGCAGGCGGTGCATCCCGGCTATGGCTTCCTGTCCGAGAATGTGGGCTTCGCGGAGAAGCTGGCCGCGGCCGGCATCACCTTCATCGGCCCCAAGCCCGCGCACCTCACTGCCTTCGGCCTCAAGCACACCGCCCGCGAGATTGCTGAGAAGAGCGGCGTGCCGCTTCTGCCCGGCACCGGGCTGCTGGAAGACGTGGAGGCGGCCCTCGCGGGGGCCGAGGCCATCTCCTATCCGGTGATGCTCAAGAGCACGGCGGGCGGCGGTGGCATCGGCATGCAGCTGTGCGCCACGCCGGAGGAACTGGCCGAGACCTTCGCCCGCGTCCAGCGCACGGCGCGGGCGAGCTTCGGCGATGCCCGCGTCTATCTGGAGCGCTTCGTCGCCAAGGCGCGCCATGTGGAAGTGCAGATTTTCGGCGACGGCAAGGGCCGGGTGGTGGCGCTCGGCGAGCGCGACTGCTCGCTCCAGCGGCGAAACCAGAAGGTGGTGGAGGAGACCCCCGCCCCCTTGTTGCCGGATGCCACCCGGGCCCGGCTCCATGCGGCGGCGGTGCGGCTCGGCGAAGCGGTGTCCTATGCCTCCGCCGGCACGGTGGAATTCATCTATGACCCGGCGCGGGACGACTTTTACTTCCTGGAGGTGAACACCCGCCTCCAGGTGGAGCACCCCGTCACCGAGGCGGTGTTCGGCATCGACTTGGTGGAATGGATGATCCGGCAGGCGGCGGGCGAGGATGTGATCCCCGCCACCCCGCTGGTGCCGAAGGGCGCCGCCATGGAAGTGCGCCTCTATGCGGAGATCCCCCACGCCAATTTCCAGCCGAGCGCCGGCCTCCTGACGCAGGTGCGCTTCCCCGACGCGGCCCGCATCGACACCTGGGTGGAGACGGGCACGGAGGTCACCCCCTTCTACGACCCCATGCTGGCCAAGATCATCGTGGCGGGCGCCGACCGGCCGGCGGCGATCGCGGCCCTCAAGGCGGCGCTGGAGGCGACCTCGGTCTGCGGCATCGAGACGAATCTCGCCTATCTCAAGGCCATTGCCGGCTCCGACCTGCTCGCCTCCGGGGACGTGGCCACCACGGCGCTGAAGGACTTCGCCTTTGCGCCTGAAAGCATCGAGGTGCTGACCCCCGGAGCCCAGTCCTCCATCCAGGAATTGCCGGGCCGGCTGAACCTCTGGCATGTGGGCGTGCCGCCCTCCGGCCCCATGGACCCCCGCTCCTTCGCCCGCGCCAATGCATTGGTGGGCAATGGCGAGACGCTGCCGGCGCTGGAACTGACCGTCAACGGCCCCACATTGCGCTTCCACACCGGCGCGGACGTGGCGCTGGCCGGCGCGCTCATGCCGGCGACGCTCGACGGCGTGCCCGTGCCCCATGATGCCGCCTTCCCGGTGAAGGCCGGGCAGGTGCTGGCCATCGGTGCCATCTCCGGTCCCGGCCAGCGCACCTATCTCGCCGTGCGCGGCGGCTTCGATGTGCCGGAGGTGCTGGGCTCGCGCGCCACCTTTGCGCTCGGCCAGTTTGGCGGCCACGCCACCGGCACGCTGAAGGGCGGCGACGTGCTGCACCTTGTGGCGGCCGAGCGTCGTCCGCCTTTGCCTGGCACGGTGGCGGCGCCGAGGGCGGAGCTGACCTCGGACTGGGAGATCGGCGTCCTCTATGGCCCGCATGGCGCCCCGGACTTCTTCCAGGACGAAGACATAGACGACCTCTTCAGCGCGTCTTACGAGGTGCATTTTAACAGCGCCCGCACGGGCGTGCGCCTCATCGGCCCGACACCCCGCTGGGCACGGACGGACGGTGGGGAGGCGGGGCTCCACCCTTCCAACCTGCACGACAATGCCTATGCGGTGGGCGCCATCGACTTTACCGGCGACATGCCCATCATCCTCGGCCCGGACGGCCCCTCCCTGGGCGGCTTCGTCTGCCCGGCGGTGATCGCCCGGGACGAGCAGTGGAAGATGGGCCAGCTGAAGCCCGGCGACCGGGTGCGCTTCCATCCCCTCCCCCGCCCGGATGATCCCGTGGCCGGGCCGGCGGTGAAGCGGGCGGGCGCGGAGGTGGGCTCGCCCATCCTCGCGCGCCGCACGGACGGGCCGGTGGAGGTGGTCTATCGCCGCCAGGGCGACGACAATCTCCTGGTCGAGTTCGGCGACATGAAGCTGGACATCGCCCTTCGCCTGCGCGCCCATCTGCTGGCGGAGGCGGTGGCGCGGGAGAAGGTGCCGGGCCTCATCGACCTCACCCCCGGCATCCGCTCGCTCCAGCTGCACTATGACGGGCGCGCCATGACGCGCACCCGGCTCATCGGGCTTCTGGACGAGATCGAGCGGTCCCTGCCCCGCGCCGAGGACGTGGTGGTGCCGAGCCGCATCGTCCACCTGCCCCTGTCCTGGAACGACGAGGACGCGCAGCTGGCCATGCGCAAGTATCAGGAGCTGGTGCGCCCCAACGCGCCCTGGTGCCCCTCCAACATCGAGTTCATCCGCCGCATCAACGGGTTGGAGGACGAGGCGGCGGTGCGCAAGGTTGTGTTCGACGCCGCCTATCTGGTGCTGGGCCTGGGCGATGTCTATCTCGGCGCGCCCGTCGCCACCCCGGTGGATCCGCGCCATCGGCTGGTGACCACCAAGTACAATCCGGCCCGCACCTGGACGCCGGAAAACGCGGTGGGCATCGGCGGCGCCTATATGTGCATCTATGGCATGGAGGGTCCGGGCGGCTACCAGCTGTTCGGCCGCACCATCCAGGTCTGGAACACCTGGCGGGCGACGCGGCAGTTCGCGCCGGGCACGCCCTGGCTGCTGCGCTTCTTCGACCAGATCCGCTTCTTCCCCGTGGACCACAAGGAACTGAAGGAGGCCCGCGCCGCCTTCCCCCATGGCGCCTATCCCGTCTCCATCGAGGAGACCGCCTTCTCCTATGGCGACTATGCCGCGATGCTCGCGGCCAATGCCGGCGAAATCTCCGCCTTCAAGACCCGCCAGCAGGCGGCCTTCGATGCGGAGCGCGCCCATTGGAAGGAACAGGGGCTCGACAGCTTCGTGGCCGACGAGGGCGTGCTCGGCGGCGAGGAGGGGGAGATCCCCGAGGGTTGCTTTGGGGTCAGCGCCAATGTGCCGGGCAATGTGTGGAAGGTGCTGGTGGAGCCCGGCGCCGCCGTGGAGGCGGGGCAGACGCTGGCCATCATCGAATCCATGAAAATGGAAATCTCCATCACCGCCCATGCGGCGGGGCGGGTGCGGGACATCCGCATCCAGCCCGGCCGCACCGTGCGCACGGGCGACGTGGTCGCCGTCCTGGAGGGTCTGGCATGAGCGCGACGACGCACACCCAAGCGGCCGACCGCCTGCCCATCGCGGTGGTGGGCGCCCATCTCACCGGCATGCCGCTCAATGGCGAGCTGACGGGGGCGGGCGGCGAATTGCTGCGCCGCTGCCGCACGGCGCCGGACTACCGGCTCTATGTGCTGCCTGACACCACCCCACCCAAGCCCGGCCTCGTGCGCATGCCGGGCTTTGCCGGACCGGGCCTCGACGTGGAGGTCTGGGCCCTGCCGGCGGACGCCTTCGGCCGCTTCGTGGAGCGCATCCCTGCTCCGCTCGGCATCGGCAAGCTGACCCTGGAGGACGGGACGCAGGTTCCCGGCTTCCTGTGCGAGGCCTATGCCGTCTCGGGCGCGCAGGAGATCACCGACCTCGGCGGCTGGCGGGCCTATGTGACCAGCCGGGCGGGCTGAGGGCGCCGCGCAGCCGGATCACCCAACCAAGACGGCGGCCGCGCGCCGCCGTCCGGCGCGCGGAACGCCCGGCACGGCCGCCCCGCCCCTGCGCCCTGCTCCCCGAGCCGCTTGCGCTGCCTATCCGCGCCTCTGCCTCGGCGCGGATAGGCAGCTTCGGGAACCTCGCGGCGACCGGTCGCATTCGACTTATGGATCGATCCAACATTTTTGCCTCAGAGGTCGGAACGGTGGCATCGCTGCCAGGTGCAAGGCACGCGTCGCCGCCACAAAAAGTGTAAAATCCCACCTATTGGCCGATTTCCTCGCCATTTCGCACACTTCCCGCACCGCAACCAGGCCACAAGGTCCGGCAGGGCTTTAGATCGATCTAATTTTTTCGTTGACCGGCCCCGCGCGCCTTCCTAAAGACGGGTCCGCCGCATCAAGAACACAACAAGGCGGCGTCCGGAAACCCCGTCCGAGGAGCCGCCCGTGCCGCCCAGAAAGCGCAGCACGTCCAAAGCCTTGCATGCGCCCGCCGCCGATGACGCGGTGGTGGGGGCGCAGGCCCTGCGTGCCGGCCCCGGCGGCGCTCCCGCGCGCGTCACACTCAATGACATCGCCGCCTTTGCCGGCGTCTCCCGCGCCACCGTCTCCCTGGTCCTGCGCAAGAGCCCGCTGGTGAAGGACGAGACCCGCCGCAAGGTGGACGCGGCCATGGCTGAGCTCGGCTATGTCTATAACCGGCGCGCCGCCAATCTGCGCTCGGGCGCCTCCTGCACCCTCGGCCTCGTGCTGTGCGAGATCATCACCCCCAATTATTCCCAGCTCACCGCCGGCATTGACGAGGTGCTGGACGCGGAAGGCTATGTGGCCTTCATCACCAACACCGCCGAGGATGCGAACCGACAGCGGCGGGTGCTGGTGCGCATGCAGGAGCATGGCGTCGACGGCCTCATCCTGGTGCCCGCCGAGAACACGGCCGCCGACGTGCTGGAAGAGGCCCATTGCGCCGGCCTGCCCTGCGTGATGGCGCAGCGGCGGGTGGATGGCTTCCAAGGCGATTATGTGGGCCCCGATTATGCCGCCGGCATGGAGATGGTGACCGAGCACCTGATCGGCCTCGGCCATAGCCATATTGGCTTTATCGGCGGCGTGCGCCGTATCGCTCCCCTCTCCGAGCGCCTCGCCGGCTTCCGCCGGGCGCTGAAGCGGCACAAGCTCAAGCCCGGCCCCATCGTGCCCTGCGCGGTGCTGGATCGCCTGTCCGGCTATGCGGCGGCCCGTGACCTGTTCGCAGGTCCCGATCATCCCACCGCCGTGGTCTGCTACAACGACATCGTGGCGCTGGGCGTGATGCTCGCCTTGACCGAGCGGGGGCTGGAGCCGGGCGTCGACGTGGCGGTGGTGGGCTGCGACGACGTCACCGAGGCGGCCCTTCATCGCCCCGCGCTGACCACCTTCACCACCGATCCCCGGCTTGTGGGGCGGGAGGCGGCACGCCTGCTGCTGCGCCGTGTGGCGGCGCCGGACCTGCCCAGCGAAGAGATCATCGTTCCCCCGCGGCTCATCATCCGCCAGTCCTGCGGGGCGCGTGCCGCCCCGTCCCTCTCCCACGCCCCGTCCCGTCCCGCCCCCCGCGCCACCGGCAAAGGGAACGGCAAGGGCCGCAGCACGGAAAGCGCCAAGGACCGCTCCCGGCCATGACCTATGTGTTCCAGTTCGGCGAAGTCTTCAATTACTGGCCCGAGCTCCTGCTCGGCGCCTGGCTCACCATCCGCCTCTCCGCCATGGCCATGGGGCTTGGCCTGGCGGTGGCCATCGTCTGCGCGCTCGGCAAGACCGCCGGCCCCCGCCCGGTGCGCTGGCTGGTGGATGTCTATGTGGAAGTGATCCGCAACACGCCCTTCCTGGTACAGATCTTCCTCATCTTTTTCGGCCTGCCCCGGGTCGGCATCCGGCTCGACGCCAACGAGGCAGCGCTGCTGGCCATGGTGGTCAATGTGGGCGCCTATGCCACCGAGATCGTGCGGGCGGGCATCGAGACCATCCATAAGGGGCAGATCGAGGCGGGGCTCGCCTTGGGGCTGAAGCCGCTCCAGGTCTTCTCCTATGTGGTGATCTTCCCGGCGCTCAAGGCCATCTATCCCGCGCTCACCAGCCAGTTCATCCTGTTGATGCTGACCTCCAGCGTGGTCTCGGCCATCTCGGCGGAAGAATTGACCGCCATCGCCAACAACCTGCAATCCCAGACCTTTCGCTCGTTCGAGATCTACATCGTGGTCACCGCCATGTATCTCGCCATGTCCCTCATGTTTTCCGGTGCCTTCGCGCTCATCTACAAGATGGTGTTCGCGCGCACCGACGCGGCCCGGTGAGGAGGAAGCCATGATCCGTCCCTTCACCTCCGCCGAATTCCTCTTCCTGCTCATGGCGGTCCGCTGGACGCTGCTGCTCTCGGCGATCGCCTTCGTGGGCGGGGCCATCGGCGGCATCGGCGTGGCGCTCGCGCGCACCTCGCCCTGGCCGTGGCTGCGGGCCATCGCCATCGCCTATATCCAGCTGTTCCAGGGCACGCCGCTGCTGATGCAGCTCTTCCTGGTCTTCTTCGGCATCACGCTGCTGGGCGCGGCGGTGGACCCTCTGCTGGCGGCCGCCATCGGCCTGACGCTGAACGCCTCGGCCTTCCTGGGCGAGATCTGGCGCGGCTGCATCCAGGCGGTGCCCAAGGGCCAGTGGGAGGCCTCCACCGCGCTCGGCCTGCATTATTTCACCCGCCTCAAGGAGGTGATCCTGCCCCAGGCCGCCAAGATCGCGGTGGCGCCCACGGTGGGCTTCCTGGTGCTGCTGATGAAGAGCACGTCGCTCGCCTCCATCATCGGCTTCGTGGAACTGACCCGCGCCGGGCAGATCGTCAACAACGCCACCTTCAGCCCCTTCCTGGTGTTCGGCATCGTGGCCGGCATCTACTTCCTGCTGTGCTGGCCGCTCTCCCTGTATTCCCGCCACCTGGAAAAGAAATTCGGCACCGTCTCGCGCTGAGCCGGCCCCGGACCCGTGAAGCACTGCCCGCAAAAGGGCCAATCGGAGGAAAGCAGATG
Organism: Aquabacter sp. DMC10; assembly: GCF_056314145.1. Taxonomy (NCBI): domain Bacteria; kingdom Pseudomonadati; phylum Pseudomonadota; class Alphaproteobacteria; order Hyphomicrobiales; family Xanthobacteraceae; genus Aquabacter; species Aquabacter sp. DMC10. The sequence goes on from NZ_JBQUYX010000003.1 coordinate 80,571, forward strand.
TCCCTGAAGTCCCTCGCCACCCTCACGCGGCGCACCTTTGCCGCGCTTGGCGTCGCGGCGCTGGCCGCCGGCGCGCTCACGGCGGGCCACGGCACCGCCGCCGCCCAGTCCATTGACGACATCATCTCCAAGAAGAAGCTGTCCGTGGGCATGCTGGTGGACCTGCCGCCCTTCGGCCTGCTCAACACCGAGGGCAAGCCGGAAGGCTATGACGCGGACGTGGCCAAGCTGATGGGCAAGTATCTCGGCGTCGAGGTGGAGATCGTGCCCGTCACCGGCCCGAACCGCATCCCCTACCTGCTCACCAACAAGGTGGACGTGCTGGTGGCGACCTTCGGCATCACGCCGGAGCGCGCCAAGCAGGTGCAGTTCTCCATTCCCTATTCGGCCATCGAGATCCAGCTGATCGGCCCCAAGAAGCTGGACGTCTCCGCCATCGAGCAGACCGCCGGCAAGAAGATCGGCGTCGCCCGCGCCTCCACCCAGGATACGGCGCTGACCGCCTCGGTGCCGAAGGGCGCCACCATCATGCGCTTCGACGACGACGCCACCGCCGCCCAGGCCTTCGTCTCCGGCCAGGTGGACCTGCTCGGCGCCAACAACATCATCGGCGCCCAGCTGGCCGCCACCTATCCGGACATGGGCATCGAGCGCAAGCTGGTGCTGCGCAGCCAGTATAACGGCATCACCGTGCGCCGCGGCTCCACGGATTTCCTCCAGTGGATCAACACCTTCCTGTATTTCGTGAAGAACAATGGCGAGCTCGACGCCATCAACCAGAAGTGGTTCAAGACCCCGCTTCCGACCCTGCCGACCTTCTGACGGCCGACCGGCCGCGGGCGCCTGCCCGCGGCCCCCTCACCTGTTGCTGACCCCCTTTGCCGCCGACGGGAGACCGCCCATGACCACCCCTCCGACTTCCGCGCCCGAAGCCCCGCGCGCCGCCGCCGGCGAGGCGCCGGTCATGATCCGCATGGAGGGCGTCGAGAAGCATTACGGCACCTATCACGCCCTGCGGAACGTCAACCTCACCGTGCGCCTCGGCGAGCGCATCGTGGTGTGCGGCCCGTCCGGCTCGGGGAAGTCCACCCTCATCCGCTGCATCAATGCGCTGGAGCATCACCAGGGCGGGCGCATCGAAGTGGGCGGGGTGGACGTGGGCTCCTCCACGCGCAATCTCGACAAGGTGCGCAGCGAAGTGGGCATGGTGTTCCAGTCCTTCAACCTGTTCCCGCATCTGACCGTGCTCCAGAACTGCACGCTCGCCCCCCGCAAGGTGCGCGGCATGTCCCAGGCCGAGGCCGAGGCGGTGGCCATGACCTATCTGGAGCGGGTGCGGATCCCTGAGCAGGCCAACAAATATCCCGGCCAGCTCTCCGGCGGCCAGCAGCAGCGCGTCGCCATCGCGCGGGCCTTGTGCATGACCCCCAAGATCATGCTGTTCGACGAGCCCACCTCCGCGCTCGACCCGGAAATGGTCAAGGAGGTGCTGGACACCATGATCTCGCTGGCCAAGGACGGCATGACCATGATCTGCGTCACCCACGAAATGGGCTTTGCCCGGCAGGTGGCGGACCGGGTCATCTTCATGGACAAGGGCGAGATCGTGGAGGAAGGCGCACCCGACGTGTTCTTCGCCAACCCGAAGAACGAGCGCACCCGCACCTTCCTCGGCCAGATCCTGCATCATTGAGGCGGTCGCGGGACACCGCGCGACCCTCCTGTTCTTTGCAGTAAGACGCCTCTACGGGCCGAGCCGGGCGAGCCGCTCGCTGGCGCGTCCCTGCCGCTCGGCGGCCAGGAAGTCGGCGAACAGCGCGGCCGGCATGGGGCGGGCATAAAGATAGCCCTGGGCATATTCGCAGCCCCGGTCCTTCAGGAAGCGCGCCTGCCCCACCGTCTCCACCCCCTCGGCGATGACGCGCAGGCCGAGATTGCGACCAAGCTCAATCACCGCGCAGACAATGGCGGCATCGAAGGTGTCGGTCTCGATGTCGGCCACGAAGCTGCGGTCAATCTTCAAGGCGTCGATGGGAAATTGCTTGAGATGGGTCAGCGCCGCATAGCCGGTGCCGAAATCATCCAACGCAATGCGCATGCCGGCGGCGTAGAGCTCGTCGAGGATGGGCGCGACGAAATCCGCGTCCTTGCCGATGACCACGGTCTCGGTCACTTCCAGATCGAAATAGTTCGGCTCCACCCCCTCGCGCGCCAGAATGCCAAGCAATTGCCCGGCCAGCCGCGGCTGGGTGAACTGGGCGGGGGCGAGATTGAAGGCGATGCGCCCGAAGGCGAGGCCCTGCGACAGCCAGTCCCGTGCGTCCACGGCAATGGCCCGCAGCATGGCATCGCCCATGGCCAGCGCCAGTTCCGCATCCTCGAAGGCAAGCGAGAACCGGTCCGGCCCCGCCACCAGGCCCGGCCCCTGCTGCCAGCGCATGAGCGCCTCCAGCCCCACGAGGCGCCCCGTGGCGAGGGAAAACTTTGGCTGGTAATAGGGCACGATCTGATCGTTGGCGACCGCCCGGGCCAGTTCGCGGCTGAGCAGGATGCGCTCATTCATGGAGCGCCGCATGGCCGGCGAATAGGACACCACCCGGTTCCGGCCTTGCGCCTTGGCGCTGTAGAGGGCGAGATCGGCGTCCTTCATCAGCTCGCCGGCCGCATAGCCGGGCGCCGGGCTCAAGGCGACGCCGACGGAGGCGCGGCTCGTCATGTGGCGCTCGCCCAGGGCCAGGGGCTGGCGGAACTCGCTGAGCACCGCTTGAGCCAAGTCCACCGCCGGCTGGACCGAGGCTTGGGCGGGCAGCAACACCACGAACTCGTCGCCGCCGAGGCGGGCCACCTGCCCCACATCCTTGGTCAGGCGTTCCAGCCGCCGCGCGGTCTCCACCAGCAGCATGTCGCCGGCATCATGGCCGAGCGTGTCATTCACGTCCTTCAGCCCGTCCAGGTCCACCATCAGCAGGGCGACGCCGCCGTTGGTCCCGCCGGACTGGCCGAGCACCGCCTCCAGCTGAGAGAGAAAGGCGGAACGGTTCATGAGCCCGGTCAGGGAATCGTGGCTGGCGGCGAAGCGGATCTTCTGTTCCGCCGCCAGCCGGTCGGTGATGTCCACCACGCCGGAAATGAGGCAGGCCCGCCCTTCCACCTCGGTGAAGGCGGCCGCCATGAGCACGGAGCGGATCTCGCCATGGCCGAGGCGGATCTTGGTCTCGAAATTGGTGATGCGCCCCTTCTTGGCGATCCGGTCCAGGAACACCCGCCGCTGGCGGGGATCGGCATAGATCTGGGCGACGGAGGTGATGCCGAAGGCCTCGGGCTCCCCCCCGAAATAGCGCATGCCCGCCTCGTTGTAGCGCACGATGCGCCCGCTCTCGATCTCGGTGATGAGCAGCGGGATGGGAACGGCCGCGAAGGTGTGCTCCAACAGATGCTGGCTCTGGATCAGGGTTTCGCGCGCCTCCCGCTCCGCCGCCACGGCGGCGGCGGCCAGACGCGCCTGCCGGTTCGCCCGCTGGACCGCCAGCGCCAGGGCCACGTTGAGCGCCAGCACCGCAATGAGCAGGCCGAGCCCCCGTTCGCCCGTGGGCGGCAGCCCGATGGCGGCCACCAGAAGCAGCAGCGAGGCCCCCACGCCGTTGAGGACGGACCAGCGGAAGGAGACGGGAACGGCCAGATAATAGACGGTGGGCAGGGCGACCACGACGAAGAGCGAGATGTCCGTGCCCGGCCGCAGCAGAAGGGCGCCGCCGATGGCGGTGAGCCACTGCCAGGCCACCAGCACCCGCTCCACATGATCGGCGTCCTGGCGCACGCGCAGCGCCACAACGCCCGCCACGGCGGTGGCGATGATGCCCAGCCGATAGATGACGGCCTGCTGGAGGTTGGGCACCCCCACCTGCCAGTCGGTGAAAAGGAAAACCAGGTTGAGCGCCACGCTAAGGGCAAAGAGCAGGAGGGCCTGACGCTCGGCCTCCGGGGCGCAGGCGTCGCGGTAGGAGCGCTCTTCCTCCCGCGAGAGGAACTCGCCCGTCCATGGATTGAGCCGTGTGTCTCTCACCGGCGCCCCCGAGCCTGCCTGTCCCTCATGGATAGGCGAGAAAGCTACGCCGTTACAATGGCTTTCGCCCGGCGCTCACCACGTTCACTTGCCTCACCGCCCGGAAAGAGCGCCCGGTCGGCTTATGCGACGACATGCGCAAGCGGACAGAACCGCATGCTCATGACGTTACCATGATCCGGCATCCCACCTTATCCGATCTCCGCCCGGCCCGGAATGCGGCACCCCATGGCCGTGCTCCGGGCCTGAACGGCGTTTCGCCGCGGCGCCCCCCGACGCGGATCACGCCCTAGAAATGAGCAAGATACCCTCCATCCACATTCAGCACATGGCCCGTGACATAGGTGGCGGCGGGTGAGGCGAGGAAGATGGCGGCTCCGGCTATCTCCTCGGGCCTGCCCCAGCGCCCTAGCGAGGTCCGCCGGGCCAGCCAGGCCCCGATATCCGGGTCGGCGACCATGCCGGCATTGGGCGCTGTGGCGAAAAAGCCGGGCGCGATGGCGTTCACGGTGATGCCGGCGGAACCAAACTCCGCCGCCAGCGCATGGGTCAAGGCCGCCAGCCCGCCCTTGGCCGCCGTATAGGCGGCATCACCGGCCCGCGCGATGGGCCCGGCGATGGAGGTGATGTTGATGATCCGCCCGTGGCCGCGCTCCGCCATGGCCGGGGCCAGCGCCCGGGCCAGGAGGGCGGGGGCCACCAGATTGGCGTCCAGCATGGCGCGGAAAGCGGTGCCGTCCAGGTCCGCCAGGGGGCGGCGATCCCGCGCGCCCACATTGTTGACGAGAATGTCGATGGCCGGGCCCTCCACCGCGAACCGGGCCACGGCGGCTTCGTCGCACACGTCGAAGGCGCCGATGCGCGCCCGCTCGGGCTCGATCCCCTCCGCCGCCAGTTGGGCGCAGGCGGCGGCGAGCGGCTCCACCCGGCGCCCGTTCAACACCACGCAAGCGCCCGCCTGGGCGAGCCCGCGGGCGATCTCGAAGCCGAGGCCGGCGGCAGCACCGGTCACCAGCGCCGTGCGACCCGACAGGGAGAAGATGGAAGCCATGGCACCCTCACGTGAAGCGGGGTCCAACTTACGGAAAAGACGGGAAAACGGGAGCCCGCTGGAGTCAGAGCAGGCGGCCGGAGGCCAGCGCCCCGAGAATGGCGGCGCCGAACAGGGCGCCATCGTGCAGCGCCAAGGCGAGACGGGAGGGCGGTCGATTGCCATAGAGCCACCCGGTGCACCCGACGGTGGCCACCGACCAGCCGGCGCCCACCATCACCAGCGCCACGGTGAGCACGAGGGTCTCGCCGCTCAGCATGAGCGGAATGGCGGCGGCCACCAGGGCGAGGCCGCCGAGCGCCAGGACGGGCGCCGGCACGCGGCCCGCCACGAAGGCGAGGCCGGCCGCCGGCACATACATGGCGGCCACATGGAGCGCCAGGAAGCCGAACACCGCCGCCTCGCCGATGCCGCAGCCCATGAGCGCCATCGGCGCATCGGCCATGACGAAGCTCATGCCCGCCCAGGCCAGCGCCCCCACCAATGTGGGAACCAAGATCGCCCGCAAGGGAGCGGGGCGGGACGGCGCCAGGCGCACGGCCGCATTGGGCGCATACCACACCGCCACCGCCAGGCCGCAGGTATGGGCGAACGCTGCCAGCAGCGCCGATCCCACCAGGAAGAAGGGCGCGAACAGCCATTCGGCCGCGCCAGCCAGGGTCGGCCCGGCCAGGGCGGCGAGCACCCCGCCCGCCAGCACGCCGGCCGCGGCCGCCGAGGGCCGGCCCGCCGAGGCGGCGGCCTCATGCCGGTAGAAGAAGGAAAAGCCCTGCGCCATGCCGAGCCACAAGGCGGCAAGGCACACCCAGACGAATTGACGCTGCATCAGCCCCAGCGCCAGCAGCAGGCCGCCGGCAATGCCCAGCGAGGCGCCCAGCGCAAAGCCCGTGCGCCGGCCGAACGTGTCGCCCAGGAAGGAGGCGGGGAAGGACGCCAGGAGCGCGCCGGCCATCATGGCCGCGAACGGCACGGGGGTCAGGGCGGGCGTTGGGGCCAGCAGCGCGCCGGCCAAGGGCAGCAGGCCGGAGGCCAGGGTCTGCGCCAGCACCGCGAAGGCGAAGCCGAACACCAGGGCCAGACGCGGCACGGGGCGGGCGCGATTGTCGTTGGCCGGCACGTCCAATTGGGGATCGCACACGCAGACCAGCATGCCGGCCCGCGGTTCGCCGATGCGGGCCGCCCGTCTCATTTGCGCGGCTCCTGCCGCAGGTCGTCGTCGGACAGGACCCGCACGGCAGCGCCATCCAGATCCTCATATTGCCCGCTGTTCAGGCTCCAGAGGAAGGCGAACAAGCCGGCAAGGCCGAGGCCAAGGGCGAGGGGAACGAGATAAAGCAGGACATTCATGCGGTCGCCTCCTCCACACCCGCCGGAACCACATCCTCGCGTGGCACGTCGATGACGGCGCGACCGAAGCGGGCGGCGCGCAGGGCATTGAGCGTGACCAGGATGGAGGAGCCGGACATGGCCAGCGCCGCCACCAGGGGCGTGACATGGCCCAGCACCGCCAGCGGGACGGCAATGAAATTGTAAAGCACGGCCAGGGCCAGATTCTGCCGCATCAGCCGGCGGGCGACGCGGGAGCCGTCCACCGCCGCCTCGACGGGAGAGAGGGCGGAGCCCAGGAACACCGCATCCGCCTGCGCCTGCGTGACCGCGGCGCCGGAAGCGGGCGAAAGGGACACATCGGCGGCGGCCAAGGCGGGGGCATCGTTGAGCCCGTCGCCCACCATCAGCACCTTGCGGCCGGCCGCCTTCAGGGCGTCCAGGGCGGCGATCTTGTCGGCCGGCTTCAGGCTGGCCGCGAAGGCGGTGATGCCCAGCCGGGCGGCCACCGGCGCCACCGCCTCGGGGCGGTCGCCGGAGAGGATGCGCACCTCGAGGCCCCGGGCCTTCAGCCCGGCCACCACGGTGGCGGCGTCCGGCCGCAATTCCTGGTCCACGCCCACCACAAGGGTGCGCGTGCCCGAGCGGAAGGCGATAAGGGAGGCGGTGGCCGGCAGGTCCGCCGGTGCCGGCGCACCGCAAAAGGCGAGGCTGCCCAGGCGTGCCTCCTCGCCCCCCATTCGCGCGCTGATGCCCTGGCCGGGCCATTCCGTCACCTCGTCCAGGGGCGCGTCGGCGGCGTGGCGGGCCAGCACCACCGCCAGCGGATGGCGGCTGGACAAGGCAAGGCGCGCGGCAGCGGCAACCAGGGCCGGATCGGCTCCGGCGGGAAGGCGCAGTTCCGGCTCCGGCAAGGTGAGGGTGCCGGTCTTGTCGAACACCACGGTGTCCACCGTGGCGAGGCGCTCCACCATGTCGCCGGAATTGATGAGCAAGCCGGCCCGGAACAGCCGCCCGGTGGCCACCACCTGCACCACCGGCACCGCCAGCGCGAGGGCGCAAGGGCAGGTGATGATGAGCACGGCCACGGCGATCATGACCGCCTGGTGCAGGCCGGCGCCCAGCAGGAGCCAGCCAATGGCCGAGACCAGGGCGGTCAGATGCACCATGGGCGCATAGAGGCGCGACACCCGGTCGGCGAGGCGCACATAGAAATTGCGGGCGCTGGTGGCGCCGTCCAGGAGGCGCTGCACCTCGTCGATGAGGGTGCCCTCGCCGCCCGCCGTCACTTGAATGGTCAGGGCGCCCGCGCCATTGAGGCTGCCGGCATAGACACGGGCACCGGGACCCACCGGGCGGGGCAAGGTCTCGCCAGTGACGAGGGCCTCGTCCACCGCCGAGACGCCGGCGGCCACCACGCCATCGGCGCCCACCCGCTCGCCGGAGGCCACCAGAATATGGTCGCCCGCCGCCAAGGCCTGCACGGGCACGCGCACCGGCACCCCGTCGGGGCCGAGGCGGTGGGCCATCTCGCCCCGAAGCGCGGCCACATTGCCGGCCACCGCGCGGGTGCGGCGGCGGGCCTCGTGGTCGAGATAGCGCCCCGCCAGCAGGAAGAAGAGCAGCATCACCGCGCTGTCGAAATAGGCGTGCTCCTGGTGGAGCGCCGTCTCCACCACCGACATGCCCAGCGCCAGGATGACGCCGATGGTGATGGGCACGTCCATGTTGAGGCGCCGGGTGCGCAGGGCGCGATAGGCGCTCTGGAAGAAGGGCTGGCCCGCATAGGCGGCGGCCGGCAAGGCGATGAGCGCGGAAATCCAGTGGAAGAGGTCGCGGGTCTCGGGCGTGATGTCGGTCACATTGCCGGACCACACCGACACCGAAAGCAGCATCACGTTCATGGCGGCAAAGCCGGCCACCCCCAGGCACCGCAACAGCCATTGGGCGTGGCGGGCCTCGCTTTCCTCCGCCCGGCCGGCGAAGGGATGGGCGCGATAGCCAAGCGCCTGCAGGCGGTCCACCACCTCGGCGGGCGCCCCCTCGCCGCTCCAGGCCACCGTGAGGCGATGGGTGGTGTAGTTGAGGCGCGCCTTCACCACGCCGGGCAAGGCGAGGATGCCGGTCTCGATGTCGCCGATGCAGGCCGCGCAGTCGATTCCATCCACGGCGAGGCTCATCTCGGCATGGCCTTGCGCATCCCGCGCGAGGAAAATGGAATAATCGACCGCCTCGGACATGTTCGCTTCGACCTTGCCGGGCCGCGCGACCCCGGCGGCTACTTCATGACAATTCTATTTTTGGACCGGAACTGCCGCTGCCCGCCTTGCGTAAGATCAAGCACCAGATCCCACTGGCCGCGGTGGGCCTCCACCTCGCCGGCATAGCGGCCCTGCCCGAGATCGGTCAGGACCAGCTCCGCATCCTGGCGGGCATCGGTGGGGTGGCTGAACTCGGCCCGCACCTCAAGGCCGGTGATGGGGCGGCCGGCGGCGTCCTTGACCTCCACCGTCAGACGGCGATCCGCGGTATCGGACGGGGCAATGGCCACGTTCACCGCCCAGTCCAGGGCGCCCTGGCGGGCGGCGGCATCCTCCTCCGAGCGGAAGGCGAGGCCCGCCTTGTAGGAGCTTTCCGTCTCCACGCCGCCGAAGGTGCTCACGGCGTAGCGGGCCATCACCACATTGACGCCGATCACCACGCCGAAGAATCCCACCAGGATGGCGAGCACCATGCGCCCGGTGAGTTCGCGGCCACCCCGGGCGGCGCGGGGATGCCGGGTTGAGGTCTGGGTCTCAGTCTTGGCCATGGCCTGCCCTCCGCCCGTCACGGGCCGATGAAATGGTCGACGGCGGTGGCGGTGGCCCCGCTCACCTGGTCGCGGATCTGGAACGTGACCGGCAGCGAGGCGCCGGGCGCGAGACGTTCCTTGGTGGTCAGCAGCACCCGCACCTCGCGGGTCTGGTCCGGCCCCACGATCACCACCTCGCCGTCCCGCCCGCCTTCGGCGCCCACCACGGACAAGGTGGCGCCGGGCACGCCGGTGACGGTGAGCACAAAGCCGCGCTCCACCAGGTTCTTGTTGATCAGGCGCAGCGTATAGGCGTTGCGCAGCGCGCCGTCGGACATCTTCACGAACAGCGGGTTGCGGTCGTGGATGGCGTTCAGGCCCTCGCTGGAGCGGTTCACCAGGGTGAACAGCATCAGCCCGGCGGCAAAGGCGATGAGGGCGGTGTAGAGGATGGTGCGCGGCCGCACGATGCGGCGCACCGGCGGCTTGCCGGCGACGCGGGCCTCCAGATTGGCTTCCGATTCATAGGCGATGAGACCGCGCGGGCGGTCCACCTTGTCCATGATGTTGTTGCAGGCGTCGATGCACAGGCCACACTGGATGCAGGCGAGCTGCAGGCCCTGGCGGATGTCGACGCCGGTGGGGCAGACATTCACGCACTGGTGGCAATCGATGCAATCACCGGCCGGCTTGCCCTCGGCGCGGGCCGCCGCCGCCTTCTTCACCGAGCCGCGCGGCTCGCCGCGATCATAGCGATAGGTGACGTTGAGGGCATATTCGTCGGTCAGCGCGGCCTGGATGCGGGGCCAGGGGCACATATAGGTGCACACCTGCTCGCGCATGTGGCCGGCCAGCGAATAGGTGGTGAAGGTCAAGGTGAGGATGGCCACATAGGCCACCGTGGGCGCCTGGAAGGTGGCCAGCTCATGCACCAGGGTCGGCGCGTCCGCGAAGTAAAGCACCCAGGCGCCGCCGGTCCACCAGGCGATCAGCAGCCAGATGGTGTGCTTCATCAGCTTGTGGGCGAACTTGTCGAGGGTCCATGGACCGGCATCCTCCACCATGCGCTGGCGCCGGTCGCCCTCGATGAGGCGCTCCACCGCCATGAAGAGGTCGGTCCACACGGTCTGCGGGCACAGATAGCCGCACCACACGCGCCCGGCGACCGCATTCATCAGGAACAGGATGAGGGCGGCGAGGATCAGCAGGCCGGCCACATAATAGAATTCCTGCGGCCAGATCTCGATGAAGAAGAAATAGAAGCGGCGGGCGGGAAAATCGATCAGCACCGCCTGGTCGGGCGCGCCGGGGCCGCGGTTCCAGCGCACGAAGGGCAGGAAATAATAGATGCCGAGCGTGACCGCGAGGACGATCCACTTGATGGTGCGCAGGCGGCCGCGCACGCTCTGGGGATAGATCTGGCGCCGGGCCTCATAGAGCGGCGCGTCGTCGGCGCTGGCCGCGACGGCGGGCTTCTTGGTCTTCACGGCGGGAGCGGTCATGGTTCAACAACCCTTTCCCACCGGATGAAGGGTGGGAGTGTCAGGGGCCGCCACCTGCGGCGCGCCCCTTCAGGGCCTTCGCCGCGAAACCGGCTGGCCCCCTTCAGGAACAGGCCGCCCCAGCCAACCGGCCGGGGCGCGCCCTTGTCTCACACCCCCCTTGCGCGGGGCTGGCGCGGCCTACTGGCCGCCGCCCAGCGTATGCACGTAGACGGTGAGCGCCTTGATGGTGTTGGGCGACAGGCGCGCCCCCCATGCCGGCATCACGCCGCCACGGCCGTTGGTGATGGTCTGCATGATGGTGGCCTTGTCGCCGCCATACAGCCAGATGCCGTCGGTGAGGTTCTTGGAGCCCAGCTCCTGCTTGCCCTTGCCGTCGGCACCGTGGCAGACCGCGCAATTGGCGGCGAACACGGCCGCCCCCTTCTTGGCGCTCGGCGTATCGGCGGGACCGGCCCCCGACAGGGACAGCACATAGTCCGCCGCCGCCGAGATGTCCGCCTTGGAGAGGACGCCGCCGAACGGGGTCATGTTGCCCTGGTGGCCTTCATCATCGCCCGAGCGAATGCCGTGGGTGATGGTCTGCTGGATGTCGGCCAGCGTGCCGCCCCACAACCAGTCGTCGTCATTGAGGTTCGGGAAGCCCTTGGCGCCGCCGCCGCCCGCCCCGTGGCAGGGCGCGCAATTGTCGGCGAAGGCCACCCGGCCCTCGGCCCGGGCCAGCGAGAGCAGATCGGGGGTCTTCTCGATCTCCTCCAGCGAGGCATTGGTGAGGCGCGCGCCGGCCTGGGCGCGGAGCGCCTGGAGGTCCTGCAATTGCACCGCCACCGCCGAGCGGGAGTTCCAGCCCAGAAGGCCGGTGGTGTGGCTGGAGATGAGGGGCCAGGCCGGGTACAGGACCCAATAGCCGATGGCCCACACGATGGTGGCGTAGAACACCCACAGCCACCAGCGCGGCAGGGGGTTGTTCAGTTCACGGATGCCGTCCCATTCGTGGCCGGTGGTGGAGACGCCCGTTGCGGTGTCCACGGCTCCGTCATGGCTGTCGTGCGCGGTGCTCACGGGATCAATCCTCTTTCAGCGGGATCTGGGCCGCTTCGTCGAAGTTCTTCTTCTGCTTCTTCGAGGGCCAGTAGGCATAGGCGATGACACCGAGGAAGCCGAAGAAGAACAGCAGCAGGCCCCAGGTCTGTGCGAAGCTCGCAAGGCTCATGTAGAGGTCGCGCATGGGTGCTACCTCACGTTGGCTTTGTTGTCGTAGAGCTTGAAGTCGACCAGCGTGCCCAGCATTTGCAGATAGGCGATCAGCGCGTCGGCCTCGGTCAGCTCGGCGGGGTTGCCGTCGAAGTCCCGCACCTGCGCCTTGGGATAGCGGGCCTGGAGGGCATCCGCGCCGTCGGCATCGGTGGTGGACTGGGTGCGCAGGTCCGCCTGGGCATTGGCGATCATGTCGTCGGTATAGGGAACGCCCTCGATGCGCAGCACCTTCATGTCGTCGGCGATGTGCTTGGCGTCCAGCGGGGTGCGGGCCAGGAAGGGGTAGCCGGGCATGATGGAGGCGGGCACCACCGAACGGGGATTGTTCAGGTGGTCCAGCTGCCACTGGTCCGAATACTTGCCGCCCACACGGGCCAGGTCCGGGCCGGTGCGCTTGGAGCCCCACTGGAAGGGGTGGTCATACATGCTCTCGGCCGCCAGCGAGTAGTGGCCGTAGCGCTCCACCTCGTCGCGCAGCGGACGGATCATCTGGCTGTGGCAGTTGTAGCAGCCTTCGCGCACATAGATGTTGCGCCCGGCCAGCTCCAGCGGGGTGTAGGGGCGGACCCCCGACACCGTCTCGATGGTGCTCTTCAGGTAGAAGAGGGGCACGATCTCCACGAGCCCACCCACGGAAATCACCAGGAGCACACCGAGAAGCAGCCAATAGCTGTGCTTCTCGAAGATGGCGTGCTTGCTCCAGATCGAAGCGGATTTGGTCGACATGGAGGTCTCCGTCATTCGGCGGGGGCAAGCGCCGCCGTGTTCGCCTCGGTGGCGAGTTCGGGGCTGCGGATGGTCATGATGACGTTCCAGGCCATGATCACGGCGCCGGCGAGGAACAGGATGCCGCCGATGGCCCGGATCACGTAGAGCGGATGCATGGCCTCGACCGTCTCGATGAACGAGTATTCGAGGAAGCCGAGGCTGGTATAGGCGCGCCACATGAGGCCCTGCAGGATGCCCGCCACCCACATGGAGCAGATGTAAAGCACGATGCCGAGCGTGGAGACCCAGAAGTGCCAGTTGATGGCCTTCACGGAATACATCTCACGCTTGTTCCAGAGCCAGGGCACCAGGCAGTAGATGGCGCCGAAGGAGATGTAGGCCACCCAGCCCAGCGCACCGGAATGCACGTGGCCGATGGTCCATTCGGTGTAGTGGCTGAGCGAGTTGACCGCCTTCACCGACATCATCGGGCCTTCAAAGGTGGACATGCCGTAGAAGGCGACCGACACCACCATCATGCGGATGACCGGGTCGGTGCGCAGCTTGTCCCAGGCGCCCGAGAGCGTCATCAGGCCGTTGATCATGCCGCCCCAGGAGGGCATCCACAGCATGATGGAGAAGGTCATGCCCAGCGTCTGCGCCCAGTCCGGCAGGGCGGTGTAGTGCAGGTGGTGCGGGCCGGCCCAGATGTAGAGGAAGATCAGCGCCCAGAAGTGCACGATGGACAGGCGGTAGGAATAGACCGGCCGCTCCGCGCGCTTGGGGATGAAGTAATACATCAGGGCCAGGAAGCCGGCGGTCAGGAAGAAGCCCACCGCATTATGGCCGTACCACCACTGGACCATGGCGTCCTGCACGCCCGACCACACGATGTAGGACTTCGGCGAGAAGATGGACACCGGAATGGTGGTGTTGTTGCCGAGGTGCAGCACCGCGATGGTGACGATGAAGGCGAGGTAGAACCAGTTGGCCACATAGATGTGCGGCTCGGAGCGCTTCAGGATCGTCAGCAGGAAGACCGCGAAATAGGTCACCCACACCACGGTCAGGAACAGGTCGGCATACCATTCCGGCTCCGCATATTCCTTGCCCTGGGTGATGCCCAGGAGATAGCCCGTGCCGGCGACGACGATGAACAGATTATAGCCGAGCACCACGAACCAGGGGGCGAGGTCGCCGGCGAGGCGGGCGCGACTGGTGCGCTGGACCACATAGAAGGAGGTCGCCAGCAGCACGTTGCCGCCGAAGGCGAAGATCACCGCCGAGGTGTGCAGCGGCCGCATGCGGCCGAACGCGGTCCAGGGCAGGTCGAAATTCAGGAAGGGGAAGGCCAGCTGGAGGGCGATGAGCACGCCCACCGTGAAGCCGGCCAGGCCCCAGAACACCGCGGCGAGGGTCGCAACCTTCACCGGGCCCATATTGTAATTGGGCTTGCCGTCGATGGTCTGCGGCGGCAGTTCCGCCGGGCGATCCATGTAGCGGTTGCCGATGGCAAACACCGCCGCGACGGAGGCCGCCGCGAAAATGAACGCGTGGAACGAATAGGCCGTCGTATGGGCCTTCGCCGCCACCACGATGGACAGGAAGCCGAGCGCCGCAAAGACGATCAGCAGGCCGAACTCGCCGGCCGTCATCCTCTTGATCGGTGTCTGCACGATGGACATTGGTCAACCCCGTTCGCGGAGCGGCACCGACCGCTCTGCTGGCTTTGGGCCAAATTGGGGCCACACCGTTCTTTGGCTTTGATGCAAATCAAAGCTAGGGAAGCCCCGGATGTGGCGGCTTTGCCGCACCCGGGACGTTGCGGAGGCCTGGGTTTCCAGGTGCCCCAAGGGGTTTGCCTTCCCCGGCACGTCAGGTGTGCAGGAATGTCGCGGGCCGCCCGAAGCCGGGCGGAAGCTGGGCCATACTGGGGCGAAAATGGGGCACCGGCCAGGGGCGGCCGTCGCCCCCCGGCCGGTCAGTCCAGGGTCTGGCGGAAGCGGGCCACCGCGATGGCCATGGCCACCCCCATGAGCACCACCAGCATGCCGGTATCAAAGGTCAGGTCGGCGGCGGTGGCGCCCTTCAGCAGGATGCCGCGCACCATGCGCAGATAATGGGTGAGCGGCAGCCCCTCGGCGATCCACTGCGCCCACACGGGCATGCCCGCGAACGGAAACATGAAGCCGGACAACAGGATGTTGGGCAGGAAGAACATGAAGGTCATCTGCACCGCCTGGAGCTGGTTCTGCGCCAGGGTGGAGAAGGTGTAGCCGATGGACAGGTTGGCGGTGATGAAGATCAGCGTCACCCCCGCCAGCAGGAGCAGCGAGCCCTCCACCGGCACGCCAAACAGCACCATGCCCGCCGCCAGGATCAGCACCGCCTGCATCACCCCCACCAGCACATAGGGGATGATCTTGCCGAGCATGATCTCCACCGGGTGAATGGGCATGGACAGGAGGCTCTCCATGGTCCCCCGCTCCACCTCCCGCGTCACCGACAGGGCGGTGAAGATGAGCATGGTCATGGTGAGGATGGTGCCGAGCAGGCCGGGCACGATGTTCAGCGGGCTGTCGCCGGCGGGATTGTAGCGCCGGTGCTGGACGATCTCGAACGGCGCGGCGCCCTGCGCGTCCACGAAGCGGGCGCGGGACAGGGCGGTGGACACGATGCCGGACAAAGCCCCCAGCGCATTGGCGGAGGCCACCGGATCGGTGGCATCCGCCGCCACCAGGAGCTGGGGCGTCTCGCCCCGGCGCAGCGCCCGCTCGAAGCCCGCCGGAATCTCCACCAGGAACAGCACCTCGCCCGCGCGGATCATCTGCTCGGCTTCCGCCTCGCTCGCCGCCTCCCGGGTGAAAGCGAAGAAGGCGGTGTTGCGGATGGCCGCGAGAATGGCGCGGGTAACCTCATTGTTCTCGTGCACCAGCACGGCGGTGGGCAGGTTGCGGGGCGTGGTGTTGATGGCATAGCCGAACAGCACCAGCTGGAGCAGCGGAATGGCGATCATGGTGGCGAACGTCACCCGGTCCCGCCGGAGCTGGATGAACTCCTTGCGCACCATGGCGGAAATGCGCCGGGGGAAGCCGAGAGCGTCTCCCATCACGCATCACCCGCATGGGAGGGGGAAACCATATTGTCCGAGGCCCGCCCCATCAGGTCGATGAACACGTCTTCCAGGGTCGGCGCGTCCGCCCGCCAGGCGAGGCCGGGCCGCTGGCGGAAGGGCGCGATGGCCGCCTCCAGCCTCTCCCGGTCGTGGCCGGAGACATGGAGCGAGGTGCCGAACGGCGCCACCATATGGACACCCGGCGCCGCCTCCAGCTCCCGCGCGAGCGCTGAGAGCGCGGCGCTGTCGATCTGCGCCCCGGTCGCCTCCACCGTGAAGGTGACGAGGCCCGAGGCGGCGATCACGTCGGACACCTTGCCCTGCGCCAGCAGGCGGCCATAGGCCACATAGGCGATCTCGTGGCAGCGCTCCGCCTCGTCCATGTAATGGGTGGAGACCAGCACGGTGAGCCCCTCCCCCGCCAGGGCATGGATCTGCGCCCAGAATTCCCGCCGCGCCTTGGGGTCGACGCCGGCGGTGGGCTCGTCCAGCAGGAGGAGCTGCGGCTGCGGCAGGATGCAGGCGCCGAGCGCCAGGCGCTGCTTCCAGCCGCCCGACAGATCCCCCGCCAATTGCCGCCCCCGGCCTTCCAGGCCGAGCCGCTCCAGCGCCGCCCGCGCCGCCGCCTCGGGGCGGGGCACGCCATAGAGCCGGGCCACGAACTCCAGATTCTCCCGCACGGAGAGGTCCGCATAAAGGGAGAAGCGCTGGGTCATGTAGCCCACATGGCTGCGGATCTCCCGCGCCTGGGTGAGAATGTCATAGCCAAGACAGGTGCCGCGCCCGGCATCGGGAGTCAGCAGGCCGCAGAGCATGCGGATGGTGGTGGTCTTGCCCGAGCCGTTGGGGCCGAGGAAGCCGTAGATCTGGCCCCGCCGCACCCGCATGGTGAGGTCGTCCACCACCCGGCGCCCGCCAAAGCTCTTGGACAGCCCCTCCACCTCGATGGCGATGGGGTCCGGCGCGCTCACGGCTTGCCCCCCGCAAGTCGCACGGTGACGGGCTGTCCGGGCCGCGCGGCGGCGGGATCGGAGGGCCGGGCCTCCACCAGATAGACGAGCTTGGCCCGCTCCTCGCGGCTATAGATGACGGGCGGAGTATATTCCGCGCTGTCGGAAATGAAGGTCACCTGGGCCGTCAGGGGCGGACAGCCGTCGCACTGGACGGCGACGTTCGCCCCGAGCGCGATCTTCGCCAATTTGGCTTGCGGCACGAAGAAGCGCACCTTCACCAGCTCCGGCGCCAGCAGGGAGACCACCGGCTTGCCCTCCGGCACCAGCTCGCCCGGGCGGAAATAGAGGGTCTGGACCGTGCCCGCCTGGGGCGCCTTGAGCACACGGCGGTCAAGACGGATCTGCGCCGCATCCAGGCTGGCCGAGGCGGAGCGCATCACCGCCTCGGCGGCGGCAATGTCCTCGTCGCGGCCGGCGATGCGGGCCACATCGATCTGCCGGCGCACCTCGTCGAGGCTCGCCACCGCCTGGTCATAGGTATGCTGGGCGGTGTCGAGGTTGGCCTGGGAGGAAGCGCCCCTGGGCACCAGGGTCTTCTGGCGGTCCAGCTCGATGCGCGCGAGGTCAAGGCCAGTGGCGAGGCGCCGCTCGCTCGCCTCCAGGATGGCGACCTCCTCGGGCCGCTGGGCGGAGGCCTTCAGGCGGGCGAGCTTGGCCTGCGCTTCGCCCTGGACCGCCCGGGCGGCGGCAAGATCGGCCGCCTGGATGTCGGATTCCAGCTCGGCCAGCACCGCGCCGGCGGCAACGCGGCTACCTTCCGCCACCGGAAGCTTCAGCACCCGCCCCGCCTCTTGCGGGCCGATGAACAGGAGATCGCCTTCCACATAGCCGGAGAACTCGCCCTCCGGTGCGCGGGAGCAGCCGGCCAAGGCGGCGAGCGCGAGGAGGAGGCCGGCGGCGAGCGCGCCGCGCCGGCGGGACGGAGCGGAATGGCGGGCGCTCATGGCTCCCCCCGCTCGCCGAGGCCGCGCAGCAACGTGTCCACATAAGCGGTGACGAAGCCGCGGGCATCGATGGGATCGAAGGCGCCGAACAGCGTGTTCCACACCAGCGCGGTCAGGGCCGGGGCGAACACCATCTGGGGAAAGCGGGCGGCGGCATCGGAGGTGATCTCCCCCCGGGCGAGGCCCCGCTCCATGACGGCGCGCACCAGCGGCAAGGTGCGCGAGACCACTTCGCGATGATGGAAGGCGGCCAGTTCCGGGAAGCGGGCCCCCTCCGCGATCATCAGGCGCAACACGCCGGCGGGCGGCCCTTCCAGCACGCGGGTCACCAGCATGTCGGCCATGAGCCGAACCAGGTCGCGGGTGGGGCCGGGAAAATGGGGAAGAAGGTCCGCCGCATCGGCCATGACCGGGGCGATATTGTCCTTCACCAGCCCCTCGAACAGCGCCTGCTTGTTGGGGAAATACAAATAGAGCGTGCCCTTGGCGACGCCGGCGGCCCGGGCCACGTCCTCCAGGCGCGCGGCGCCGAAGCCGACGCGGAGAAACTCCTCCAGAGCCGCCCTCAAGATCTCCTGGCGCCTGGCCTCGCGCTGCTCGGGGGCCAGGGCCGGCCGGGCCCTGCGGGAGACCTTGCCCCCCTCCGCGTCCGCCTGCGACATGTCGGCGCCCTCACTGACTGACTCGTCAGTCATTAACATAACAGATCCCCCGGCTCCGTCCCGCGGAACCAGCCTGCACAGCGGAAGACCGGGTTCACAATGGCGGGAATTGGCCCCAAAGCGGAACAGGATGTCGCGGCCTGCGCCCAAAGGGCCATGGACAGGGGCGCGCGGAGGGCGCACCATCGTGGGGTCATTTCTTGCGCGCCGGCGCTCTTCGGCGCGGTGGAGGAGGATGCGATGCCCCGTCTGGTGGTGTTCCTGGCCCGTCATGCTGCCATCGGCTTTGCCGTTGCGGCCGTGTTTGTCGGCGCGCTGGTGGCCCTCGACGTATACGGGCTTGGCAGTCTGATGCGCGCCTCCGCCGACGGCGCCCTGGCCCTGTCCGTCCTGACCTTTGCGGTGGGCCTGACCTTCGCCAGCGCCCAGATGGGCTTTGCCGTCATGCTCATGTCCGAGCGCGAGGACGGCGGGCGCGGGGGACGGCGGGCAACCCTGCAGCTTTCGCCGCGCCCGGTGCTCCAGCCGGTGCGCGTGGTGGCCCGTCGCGGCCGCTGAAAGGCTTTTCCTCAGGGTTCTAAAAGAGTCGCGCCCGGCTTGCCGGGGGCGACGGGATGGGCTTATGTGCCGCGCACAGATTGCACGGCAGGCATGGCCCCGAACTTCCTCAGCCCCTTACCGCCCGCTCTTTTGAGGCCCGGTAGCGCCGGACAGAACGGACGCACGCCTGTCGCTCCCCTCCCTTCATCGCAGACCGGACGCCCCCTTGCGCGCGCCGCCGTCGAGGAGCGACGCCCATGAAGAAAGCCCTCATCACGGGAATCACCGGCCAGGACGGCTCGTATCTGGCCGAGCTGCTCATCGCCAAGGGCTATGAGGTCCACGGCATCATCCGCCGGTCCTCGTCCTTCAACACCGGGCGCATCGAGCATCTCTATCGCGACTTCCACGAGGAAGGCGCGCCTATGCGGCTCCATTACGGCGACATCGCCGACGGCAGCCGGCTGGAGAAGATCATCGACATCGTCGAGCCGGACGAGGTCTATAACCTCGCCGCCCAGAGCCATGTGCGCGTGTCCTTCGACCAGCCGGTCTATACCGCTGACGTGAGCGGCGTCTCGGTGATGCGCCTCCTGGAAGCCATCCGCACGGTGGCCGGCGACGCGGCGCAGAAGATCCGCTTCTACCAGGCCTCCAGCTCGGAAATGTATGGCGCGGTGCACGCCATCCCGCAGTCGGAGACCACGCCCTTCCATCCCCGCAGCCCCTATGCCTGCGCCAAGGTCTACGGCCATTACCAGGTGCTCAATTACCGCGAGGCCTATGGGATGCATGCCTCCAACGGCATCCTGTTCAACCATGAGAGCCCGCGCCGGGGCGAGACTTTCGTCACCCGCAAGATCACCCGGGGCCTCGCCCGGATCATGGCCGGCAAGGACAAGAAGCTCTATCTCGGCAATCTCGACGCCAAGCGGGACTGGGGCTACGCGAAGGATTATGTGGAAGCCATGTGGCTGATGCTCCAGCAGGATCAGCCGGACGACTATGTGGTCGCCACCGGCGAGACCTGGAGCGTGCGCGATTTCCTCGACCGCGCCTTCCAGCGGGTCGGCCTCGACTGGACCGACTTCGTGGAATTCGATCCGCGCTACCTGCGCCCCTCCGAGGTGGACCTGCTCATCGGCGATGCCTCCAAGGCCAAGCGCCAGCTGGGCTGGGAGCCGCGGACCTCGTTCGACGAGCTGGTCAAGATCATGGTGGATGCGGACCTGGAGGCCGAGGGCCAGCTTCACCGGGTGGCGAACTGAGCCCAAAAAAGCGACAGTGAGGCTGGGACTGCCGCTGGGAGACGGCTTGAACACGGCTTCTGTTCGGCCACAATGCCCGGCCATAACAGACCCCTACAGCCAAGGTGAGGATCCGGGGGACATGACGTCGGAACCGCCAGATCCCGGCGCGGGGCGGGAGCTGCGCACGAGCGCCGCCTCGGGCGGCGCGGGCGCCTTGGTGCCCGTCGGCCGGCCGGCCGGCGGCCGCTCGGCCCGGCGCATCTGGCGCGACCTGTGCGTGCGGTTTCCGGCGCTGGGCAAGCTCGACCGGCGCATGTCCGCCCTGCGGGACATCGAGCGCCTGCGGCGCACCCGGGCCTTCGACGCGCGCTGGTATGCCGCCGCTTATCCCGACATGGCCCGCACCGGCCTGAGCCCGCTCACCCATTATGTGCGCAAGGGCGCCTGGGAAGGCCGCCGGCCCAGACCCGATTTCGACCCGCTGCGCTATCTGGCCGCACATCCTGACGTGGCCGAAAGCGGGGTGGAGCCTTTCACCCATTATCTGCTCTATGGCGGCGGCCAGGCGGCCGAAAGCGCCGCCACGCCCTATCCCGCGGACGGCTGCGGCGGCTGGTACGGCATCATGTCGCTGACGCCCGCCCAGCTTTATAACGGGCCGCGCTCGCCGGACTGCGCCCTGGCGGACGCGCCAGCCGCCCCGGCCGAGCCGGGCACAGCGGGCGCCGGCGCGGGACAGTGGTTCATGCGCTTCGGCCCGCTGGACGAGTTCCAGCAGCGCGTCGCCTCCCGCAGGCCGCCGGCCCATCTGCCGGCAAGCCCGGCGGCCCCGTCCTTCACCATCGTCACCGTCTTCGAGGGCGACGGGCCCGCGCTCAGCCGCTCGGCGGCCTGCGTTGCCGCCCTGATGGCCCAGGATGGGGACCGGCCCCGCGCGGACTGGATCGTGCTCATCGACGACCCGGCCTGCGAACCCGGCGACCTTGCCGCCCATATCCCCCCGCAGATCCGGCACGCGGTGACCCTGCTGGCCGACGGACGCCGGCTGGGGCGGCCCGCGCGCAAGACCCAGGGCGCCCGCGCCGCCGGTGGGGACTTCGTGATCTTCCTGGATGCGGGGGACCGGATCGGCCTCGATGCCACCCGCATCCTCACCCATTATGCCCGCCAGTTCCCGCAGGCCCGCGCGGTGGGCTGCGGCGCGGCGGAGATGGACGAGCGCGGCCGCGTGCTGCGGCGCACCGCCTTGCCCTTCGATTCCTCCAAGCTGCTCGCCCTGGGCATGGTCACCGGGCCGCTTCTGGCGCTCCGGCGGGACCTGCTGGCCGATCTCGGCGGCTTCGAGCCGCGCTTTGCGGGCCTTGAGGATTACGACCTGCTGCTGCGTCTGGCCCTGGAAGAACCCATCCTGGTGGTGCCGGACATCCTCATCGGCTGCGCGCCGCGCTTGGCGGAGAACGGGGCGCGGCAGGAGCAGCTCCTGGCGGCGGTCCGCATGGCCGCCATGCGCCGTCTGCTGGAAGTGGCCTGGCCCACCCCCGCCGTTCGTGCCCCGGGCCGGGGCCGCGTGGAACAGGGCCTGTGCCTGGTGCGCACCCAGGGCCGCCGGCCCGAGCTTCTGGCGGCCGCGCTCCAGTCCATCTATGGCCAGAGCGAACCGCTGGTGGCCGCCATCATCGTCCATGGCGATGCCGCCACCTTCGAGGCGGTGCGCGCCACCGCTCCCACCATGGAAGGCCGCACCGTCTTCCTGCATGCGGACGCTCCCGCCCAGCGGCGCGGCTATCCCTGGAACGTGGGGCTCGCCCATGCCCGCGCCCATGCGGACCGCTATCACTATGTCTGCTTCCTGGACGATGACGACATTTATTACCCCCTCTTCGCCCGGCGGATGCTGGAGGGCTTCCGCCTCGCCGAGGCGGACGTGGTGTTTGGCCTGACCAACAAGCGCGCGCCGGGCGCCGCCGCCGCGCCATCCCACATGCCGCTGCCCATGGCCTGCCTGGTGGCGGGCAATTTCATGCCCACCAATTCCTATGCGGTGCGCACCGAGATCCTGGCCGAGGCCCAGATCCAGGTGGCGCAGGACATGGATTATTTCGAGGACTGGGACCTGCTCATCTCGCTGCTGGCGGCGGGCGCGCGCTTCCACCTCATGCCGGAAGCGGTGGGCGAGTTCCTGCTCATTGGCGACGGCAACATTCCCCACAAGCGCGATCCGGTGCACCATGCCCAATGCCTGCGCCGGGCGCTGGCGCGGGGCGAGGAAACGGCGCGACGGCTGGGCATGGCGCAATTCTATCGCGACCTGCTGGACTTCGACTTCCACGCCGGCGCCGCGCGCCATCCCGCCCCGCTCGGCCACCTCATGCTGGCCAAGAAGCAGTTCCTGCGTGCCTTTGGTGACGCATGACGGGTGAGCGATGAGCAGCGCGGGCGCGCCAAGCCAGGACGTGACCGTCCTCCTCCCCGTCTTCTTCCGCGACGCCGCGCCCGAGCGCGTCCGCCTCTTGCGGCGGGCGCTGGAAAGCGTGCGCGACCAGGTCTTTCCCGGCGCGCTCGACCTGTTGCTGGTGGATGATGGCAGCCCGGTTCCGGTGGAGAACCACCGCGAGGCGCTGGGACCGGCGGGCGCCGAGGCGCGCATCCTGCGCCTGCCCATCAACCGGGGCGTCACCCATGCGCTCAATTGCGGCCTCGCCGCCGCCCATCACGGGTTGATCGCCCGGCTGGACGCGGACGACATCTGGCTCCCGGGCAAGATGGCGGCGCAGCTCGACCTGTTCGCCGCCGACCCTGACCTGAGCCTGTCCGCCACCGGCATGGTGCTGGTGACGCCGGAAGGCAAGCGCCTGTCCGAACATGTGCGGCCGGCGGAATGGGGGCCGATCCTGCGCTTTGCCGTGGATGTGGGCTGTCCCTTCCCCCACGGCTCGGTGGTGGCGCGGCGGGATATTTATCTGGCGCTGGGCGGCTATCCGCATTTGGCCAGCTACGACCATTGCGAGGATTTCGCCCTCTGGTCGCTGTGGATCCGCTTCTTCCGCCCCCGCATAGTGGAAAAGGTGCTCTACGAATACACCGTCTCGCCCCAGGCGGTGTCCCAGACCCATGGCGCCCAGCAGGCGCGGGCGTCCGGTTTGCTGCGCCAGGAGCTGGCCCAGCTCGACCTCGCCGACCGCCTGCCCGCGGCCATGGCTGCGTTTGCGGCGGCCTTGGGCCTGTCCGAGCTGGAAGCCGGTCTCATCGCCCTGCGCATGTGGCGCCACGCCTTGCCCGTGCGCATGCCGGAAGCCGCGCTCGACCCGCTGCGCATCCTCCTGCCGGACCGCGATGTGGACTGCCTCGCCCACCATCCCGGCGCCCTCACCCCGGCGGACATGGTGCTGGGCGAGCGGCGCATGCACGGCTCCGGCGTCATCGCCCTGGCGCGGCCGGTGCAATGGTCGGCGCCGCCGGTCCTGGCCCGGGCCTGACGCGGCTCATCCGCCGCGCGGAAAGGGCTGGGCATCGATGCGCAGCCAGAAGCGGGTCTCGGGAATGAAGATGCGCTGGAAATAGCCCTGCTGCTGGGGACTGGCGGTCATGCGCACCTCCACCACCATGCCGAGGGTGCCCGCCTTCACCCCGATCTTGCCGCACACCTCCCGGGGCAGGCGCTCCAGGCGCATATCGTAGCACAGGCCCTGGACATTCAGGTTCAGTTCGCGGCGCAGATTGATGCCTTCCAGCGGCTCGCTCTTGCCCCGCCGCGCCTGGTCATAGACCCGCGCATCGATGAAGAACTGGCTGTAGACCAGGAATTCCTGGCCGATGTCCACCACGCGGTCGATCTCAACCACCTCATCCTCCACCCAGTGGAGGTGCAGGCTCCAGGAACCACGGTCCCGGTGGCGGTGGACGCGGTCGACGCGGGGGAAGACCGAGAAGAAGCGCTCATGCCGGTCGTCGGAGAACAGGAAATGCCAGACGGTGTCCACGCTGCGGGGCTGGCGACTGACCACGCTGCCGGCCCGGCCCTGGCGGCGCTCGATGGTGCCGTCCTGGGCCAGTTCCCCATAGGCCTTCTGCACCGTGCCGAGGCTGAGGCCGGTGGCGAGCGCCAGCTCCTTTTCCGGCGGCAGGCGGTCGCCCTTGCGCCAGAAGTCCTCGCGGATGGCGGCAAGGATGCGGTCGCGCAGGAAGATGTATTTGGGGGCGCCACCCGCGCTCGCGCGGCCGAAGCGCTCCCAGAACTCCCCCGCACCGGCGGCGGGCGCCTCGCTGGAGGGTTCCGGCCCCGTCGGCGCCGGGCCCGCTTTCAGGGTGGTCGAGGGACGCGCGCCCCGCCTCTGGTCCATGCCTGCTCCCAACTGGCGGCCCTTATGGCGGGTCGCTCAGGC
Source organism: Aquabacter sp. DMC10 (assembly GCF_056314145.1). Classification (NCBI taxonomy): domain Bacteria; kingdom Pseudomonadati; phylum Pseudomonadota; class Alphaproteobacteria; order Hyphomicrobiales; family Xanthobacteraceae; genus Aquabacter; species Aquabacter sp. DMC10. Next base: position 105,175 of record NZ_JBQUYX010000003.1, read on the forward strand.
TGTCCGGCCGGGCCGCGCGGTGCCCGCCGGGAGGGGGCGCGCCGGCCGGCGCGCCGAGCAATCTGAGGGCAACCGCCGCCGGGGGCAACCGCGTGGCCGGCTCAATCCCCCGGCGCGTCATGTATATTAGCGAAGAACACGTCCTTCCAGGAGGCGGGACGGGTCTTCAGCAGGCCGGCCTTGGCCATATAGTCCGCGAACACCATCACCTTCTTGGGCGTGGGCGAGAAGGTCATCATGGCCGGGTCGTTGAGGATGGCCAGCACCTGATCGCGGCTGAGCTTGGAATTTTCCGCCTTCAGATAAAGGTCCGCCGCCGCGCCCGTATCGGCGGCAATGAGGGTCATCGCCTCCTTCAAGGCCTCGAAGGTCGCCTGGTAGAGCTTGGGATTGTCCTTGCGCCATTTGTCGGCGGCATAGGCGACGATGAGGGTATTGGGGCCGCCCGTCACGTCATAGGACGAGAGGATGGTGCGCACATTGGGATTGGCCAGCTCCATCTGGATGAAGGGCACGGTTGTCACATGGGTCTTCACCCCCGCCCCGCCCGAGAGCAAGGCCGCCACGCCATCGGGATGGGACATGGAGACCGCCAGCGTGTCGAAGCGGTTGCGCTGGTCGAAGCCATAGGCCTGGGCGGTCGCCATCTCCAGCACGAGAGCATGCTGGGTGCCCTTGCCGGAGGCCATGGCGATGCGGTCGGTGTCCTTGAAGTCCCGGATGGATCTGATGTTGGGATCGATGGTGTTGAAATAGATGGGGGAATCGCAGATCGCCATCATCCCCTTGATGGGCGCGAACTTCGCCGTCTTGTCCCAGACGTTCAAGAGCACGGAGGTACCGGCCATGGCCACGTCCGCGCTGCCGGAAATGAGCGCATCGGTGATGGCCGGGCCGCTGGCCAGGTGCTGGTAGGTCACGGTCACATCGGGCACGCCCAGGGCGGCGGCGCGCTTTTCGATGAGCTTCTTGTCCACCGCCACATAGGCCGGCAGGTAGCACAGGCCGAACCCGCTCACGAGTCGCACCTCGGCGGCGCGGGTGGCCCCGGCAGACAGGGAAAGCGCGGCGAAAGCGATGGCGCCGAGCCATCGGGTCGATCGTTTCATGGTCTGTTCCCCATTCTTGTCTGGACGGCGAAAGGGCCCGCCGCCCCAAGGCGGCGGGCGGTCGATCACAGCAAACGGTCGCGCACGGGTCCCTTGAGCGGGATCTCCATCTTGTCCTCGCCGAAGAAGATGTTGCCGCCATAGACGCGGGACATCTCGCTCACCACACGCTCGCGCAGGCCGGGAAAATCGAACTGCTCGGTGATGTGGGTCAGCACGAGGTTCTTGACCCCCGCCGCATGGGCCAACTCCGCCAGCTCCATATGGCCCATGCAGCTGTGGGAGAAGGCGGGGGAATAGTGGGTGCCGGTGAGATAGTGGCACATGTGCACCAGCACGTCGCAGCCCTCCGCCAGCTTGAGCATGGTCTCCGCCGGCCCGCTGTCGCCGGAATAGACGAAGCTGCCCTCGGCCGTCTCCATGCGATAGCCATAGGTGTTGAGGTAAGGCTGGAAGTGGTTGACGTTGGTGGTCTCGACGCTCCAGCCGCCCTCGCGCACCACGTCGCCGGGATAAAGCACTTGTACCTGAGGCGCCGGGCGCGGGCGGGGCAGCGTGCCGCCACGGGCCACGAACAGGTCCAGGCTGGACCCGTGGGAGGTGCGGGCGATGAGGTCCACGTCATAGACCCCGTCCTTGCCGAACAGGCGCTCGGTGATCTCGGCGATGGGCGGCGGGCCATAGACCTTGAGATCGGGAATGCGGTTGGCGCCCTGGTCCCAGCGGGTCAGCAGCAGGCGGCCATAATCGCCGCAATGGTCGTAATGCAGGTGAGTGAAGAACAGGTGCGTGACGCGGGTGGCGGGAATGCCCAGCTCCAGCAGGCGGTGATGGGCGCCAAACCCGTGATCGAAGACGATGACGTCATCGCCGGTCTCCACCACATAGCCGGAACTCATCCGCCGCAAGGACGGGGTGGGCGTGCCGGTGCCCAACAGACGGATACGCATGGGTGCCTCTTCTTGGTGCTTGAACGGGTAAAGGGGGAGGATCAGCCGGCGCGGCTCATGCCCCAGCGCTGGACGGTGCGCGCTTCGAGGGTGCGGAAGACGAGGCCTTCCACCAGGAGGCCGATGATGATGACGCAGGTGAGCCCGGCGAAGACGGCCGGCGTCTCCAGCTGGTTGCGCTTCTCGAACAGGTACCAGCCGAGGCCGCCCGAGCGGGACGAGGCGCCGAACACCAGTTCCGCCGCGATCAGGGTGCGCCAGGCGAAGGCCCAGCCGATCTTCAGCCCGGCCAGGATGGAAGGGAAGGCGGCGGGGATGAGGATGAGCGCCACATAACGCAGGCCCTTCAGTCCGTAATTCTGGCCGGCGAGGCGCTGGGTATCGGGCACAGAATGGAAGCCGGTCTGGGTGTTGAGCGCCACCGCCCAGGTCACCGAATGGACGATGACGAAGACAAGGCTCGCCGTGCCCAGCCCGAACCAGAGCAACGCCAAGGGCAGGAGGGCGATGGCGGGGAGCGGGTTGAACATGGCGGTCAACGTCGCCAGCAGGTCCGCCCCGAGGCGGAACGACACCGCCAGCGAGGTGAGCACGGCGGCGAGCGCAATGCCGATGGCATAGCCGATGAGCAGCACTTGCAGGGAGGACAGGATGCGCAGGAGCAGCGTGCCCTCCCGCAGCCCCTCCACCAGCGCGGCCAGCGTCTCGGTGAGGGTGGGGAACATCAGCGGATTGCCCAGCATCACCGCATAGGCCTGCCAGAGCGCCATCAAGGCGAGGAGGATCAGCCCCCGCCGCACCCCGTCCACATTGGCGAGGCGCTCCAGGAGGGAGAGCGGGTGGACGATCTCGCCGGGCTCCTCCACCGGCGGCAGATCGCGCTCGAATTCGGGGCGCACCGGCGGCAGCCGGCCGGGGCGCGCGGACGAGACCGCCTCAGCCATGACCGGCCTCCGCGAACAGCATGGTGTGGATGCGGCGGGTCAGGGCCGCAAATTCGGCGTCCGCATGATGCTGGTGGCCGAAATGGTGGGCGTTCAGCTCGGCCTTCACGCGGCCCGGATGGGGCGAAAGCACCAGGATGCGCGAGCCCACCACCACTGCTTCCTCGATGGAATGGGTGACGAACAGCACCGTGAAGCGGGTGTCGTCCCAAAGCGACAGAAGCTCGTCCTGCATCTGGCGGCGGGTCAGGGCATCGAGGGCCGCGAACGGCTCGTCCATGAGCAGGATGGCCGGCTCCATGGCCATGGCGCGGGCGATGGCGACGCGCTGCTTCATGCCCCCCGAAAGCATGTGGGGATAGACATCGGCGAACTTGCCGAGCTTGACCTTGCCGATGGCGGCCAGGGCGCGGTCGCGCGCCTCGGCGCGGGGAAAGCGGCCGCTGGCCAGAATGGGGAACATGACGTTCTCCACCACGCTCTTCCAGGGCATGAGCTGGTCGAAATCCTGGAACACCATCATCCGGTCCGGCCCCGGCCCGGTGACGGGCGCGCCATTGAGGTGGATGGCGCCGGCGGCGGGGCGCAGGAAGCCGGCCACCGCCTTCAGCAGGCTCGACTTGCCGCAGCCGGACGGACCCAGCAGCACGAAGCGGTCGGCCGGATAGACCTGGAAGCCCACGCCGCGGGTGGCGGTCACCTGAACGTCGCGGGTCTTGTATTGCAGCGTCACGTCCGCGACCTCCAACAGGGGCGCGGGCAAGGACGGGGACAAGGACGGGGCGTCCGGCGGGCGCACGGGCGCCGCCGCGCCCGGACCGGGCGTGGGATTCATTTCGTAACCTTTCCTCTGGACCCGGTTCAGCCGGGGCTGGGCAGGTGCGACCGCATGGATCGCCGCGCCTTTTTAAGTATGTAGCGTAAGAAAAATGCTATATAGCAAAACTGTCAAGAGACATTTTGCCGGCAGGTCGGAAACAAGCGCCGCGGAGGGCCGCGGAATGAGACGGAGCAAGGACTTGCGCCGCCCCGGCCGTACCGCAACGTCTTCCGTTACGGCCAAGATCGCGCCTTGGCGGGCCGGGCGCTGACGACCGGCCGCGCCCCCGATTGCGCCGCAGCGAAAAAAGTCCTGCATTCTTAGAGCTTTGACGAAGTTTAACCCTCTGCTAAGGCTCTCGCACTCCGCTGGGAAAGGGAGAGATGAGATGAGGGGCTTGGGAGTGATGCTGGCAGCCGCGCTGCTGGCTGGATCCGTGGCCGGCGCGCAGGCGCAGACCATGAGCTACGCACAGGCCGCCGGCCTTCTGGCCAAGAGCTGCGGCAAGGACATTACGAAGCTGTGCCCGACGGTGAACCTCGGCGACGGCAAGCTGGTGGCCTGCATGGAGAAGCAGATCTCCAAGGTCAGCCCCCAGTGCAAGGCCGACTATGCCACTGCCACCGCTTCCATCGCCAAGCGCGATGCCGCGCAGGATTCCATCGCGCAGGTCTGCGGCCGCGACGCCGCCCAGCTCTGCCCGGGCATGGTGCCCCAGGATGGCAACCTGCTCTCCTGCCTGCTGAAGGCCACCAACGTCGTCTCGGCCGCCTGCAACCAGGCGATCACCGATGCCGGCTATCGCTGATCCTGCCAACCCGAACGCCTGAAGGAAGGACGACAGACATGACGTCGCCTCTGATCCGCTTCGCGCTGGCAGCTTCGCTCGCCGCGCTTCTCGCCGCCCCCGCCAGCGCCCAGACCGCGCTGTCCGACGGCCAGATCCTGCAGGGCCTCCAGGGCCTCACCGACAATGCGCCGGTCATCACCGCCCAGCAGCTGCGGGACCAGGTGAAGCAGCACATGGTGCAATATCCCGGCGAGGCGCTCACCCGCCCCTCGCTGGCGCTGCACCTCGACAAGCTGCCGCAGATCAACGTGCAGATCCAGTTCCGCCTGGGTTCGGCGATCATCGAGCCGTCGTCCTATGCGACGCTCGGCGCCATCGCCGACGCCATGCACAATCCGGTCCTGCACGGCTACAAGTTCATCGTCACCGGCAATACCGACGTGACCGGCCCGCGCGAGGTCAACCTCAAGCTCAGCCAGGCCCGCGCCGACGCGGTGGTGAACGCGCTTGAGACCACCTTCAACGTCAATGCCAGCCGCCTGGAAGCGGTGGGCCTGGGCGAGGAAGTGCTGCTCGATCCCAAGAATCCCACCGGCGCCATCAATCGCCGGGTGCAGATCTTCACCGTCGGCCGCACCGGCAAGCAGTGAGGACGGGCGGCCGCCCCGGCCGCCATGGAAACAAGAAGGGCCGGCGGATCGCTCCGCCGGCCCTTCTTACGTCAAGCCACAGGTGCCGTCGGCGGCCGCTCAGGCGGCGCCGGCCTGCACCTCTCCCGCGCCGGCCTGCTGCATCTGGGCCGCACGCTCGCGCAAGGCGGCCAGGAGCTCGTTGAGCAGGCGGTCCCACAGGTCCAAGGTCACCGCCAGATAGCCGGGCGCAACGCCGGGACCAATGACCACGTCCATCTCGAAATTCAGGAAGCCGTCGCGGGTATAGGTGCGGCTGAAGCGGCGCGCGCGGTTCCAGTCCGCCGCGATCTCCTCCAGCGGCAGACCTTCCACGCGGAAGCTGGCGAAATAGGTGAAGTCCATGAAGCCGCCGTCCACCGCATTGCCGGGGACGATGTTGAAACCGACGCCCCCGCTGGCGCTGCGCAGGGCCTGGCGACCGCCGGGCCAATCGATGGTCTCGGCCCGGAAGCCGCGCTCCTTGAGTGCGGTCTCCAGATCCCCAAGGGTCGCCTTTTGCATGATGCCCGACATGATAATGCTCCTCACAGCGCTCCAAGGGCTGGCAGGCTGGCCCCCGCCACCGCCTGCCGGACGCCGGCATCGATCGCTCCAGCCCGGCCGGCAGGAAACCACAGGCGGGCCTCAAATCCAATGCGGGCGGCCTTTCCCGTAGCGGCAATTTTTTGACCTTACGGCAGGTGGCGCGCGACTGACCCTTGGTCGGGCTTGAATTTACGTGCGAAACCGACCTTCATGCCGGCGGGCCCGATGCCCGCGACCCATCAGGAGCGACCATGTTCCCCGAGCTTCGCCTTCTCTGCTTCGAGGATCTCTCCGTCGGCGTGACGGAGGAATTGCGCAAGACCATCGCCTCCTCGGACGTGGTAGGCTTCGCCGAGATCACGGGCGATCGCAACCCGATCCACCTGTCCGAGCATTTCGCGGCCAAGACCCCGTTCGGCACGCGCATCGCGCACGGCCTTTACACGGCAAGCCTGATTTCCGCCGTGCTGGGCACCCGCCTGCCGGGGCCGGGCGCGATCTATATTTCCCAGACGCTCAACTTCAAGGCGCCGGTGAAGATCGGTGACGAGGTGGTGGTGCGCGTGGAGGTGGCCGAGCTCATCCCCGAGCGCCGCCGCGCCCGCCTCGCCTGCACCTGCAAGGTGAAGGACGAACTGGTGCTGGAAGGGGAAGCCTGGGTGAAGGTGCCCTCCCGCGCCGAGACGCAGGATTCGCCGCTGCGCGCTTTGTCGGCCTGATCCCCCGTCCGGGGCCGGTCAGCGATTGGCCCCGGGCACCCACAGCACATCGCCGGCACCGCGCGCATTGATGAAGCGGCTGGCGACGAAAAGGAGGTCGGACAGGCGGTTGATGTAGCGCACCGCCGCCGGATTGACGACCTCGCCCTCGTGCCGGCCGAGCGCCACCATCAGGCGCTCCGCCCGCCGAGCGATGGTGCGGGCCAGGTGCAGATAGGCGGCCGCCGGCTCGCCAGCCGGCAGCACGAAGGATTTCAGCGCCGGCAGGTCCGCATTGAGGGCATCGATGTCCGCTTCCAGGCGCGTCACCTGGCTTTCCACGATGCGCAGCGGCTCATAGGGCAAGGGCGCCGCGCCCGCCCGCTCGGGGGTGCACAGATCCGCGCCGAGGTCGAACAGGTCGTTCTGCACCCGCAGGAGAATGGCCTCCACTTCCGGCGCCTCAGCCAGATGCAGGCGGGCAAGGCCGAGCGCCGCATTGGCCTCGTCTACGGTGCCATAGGCTTCCACCCGCAGATCGTCCTTGCCCACCCGCTCGCCGGTGCCGAGCCCGGTGGTGCCGTCATCGCCGGTGCGGGTGTAGATCTTGTTCAGCTTGACCATGTGTCAGCGGCCCATGGCGAAAATGGTAATCATGACGATGACGATCGCCACGAACTGGAACAGCACCCGCATCTGCATCAGCTTCTGTGAGCGCTGGGGCGAGCCGCCCGCCGCGAAGTTGAACAGGCCGAGCAGGAGCACGCCCGCCACCACGGCCAGCGCGAGCGGGATGAGCAGATAGATGGCCCAGTGCAGCATGGCGATCCCCGGACCCGCCGGCTCAAACCGGCGGCGTATGGTTGAACGGTGTTAGAGCGCGATCGCGTCGGGGACGCAAGCCGGCGCAGCTTCACCGGCCGACGTCGCCTCTCGCCTCACCGGAGCGCCAGGGCGATGGCGCCGTTGAGGGCGGTGGCAAAGGAGACCCAGGCCAGATAGGGCATCAGAAGCCAGGCCGCCAGCGCATCCGCCCGGAACGCAAAGCGGATGGTGGCCGCCAGGACCAGCACCAGCGCCGACACGATGGCCAGGGCCGCCCACACGGCATGCAGGGCGAAGAAGACCGGCGACCAGGCGAAATTGAGCGCCAGCTGCACCAGGAACAGCCCGATGGCCGTCCGCCGGGCCGGGGTCTCCGGCGCCCGGTCCCACAGCCGCCAGAGGCTGATGCCCATCATGAAGTAGAGGATGGTCCAGGCCACCGGGAAAGCCCCGTTGGGCGGGGTGAACGAGGGCTTGGGCAAGGTGGCGTACCAGGTGGGAATTTCCGGCGCCGTCACCGCACCGCCGATGGCGGCCACCGCCACCATGAGAAGGGCGCACACCGCCGCCCGCACGAAGGACAGGCCGGGCCCGCCGCGCCGGGCGGGGTGAGAAAGGCTTTGTGTCATGACGTCAGGCTCCATCCATACGACGCTAGCCCAGGACGCAGGTTCCCGGCGCTCATTTTACGCAAGGCTGCCATCCCGATCCGTTCCATTCATTTCGCTTGCACCGCAAAAACTTTAACGGCATTGCATCGCCACCATGACCCATACCTCCGCTTCTACGCTCCGCAGCTCCCCTCGGCTCACTGCGTCCGACGCCCGCACCCTTTTGCTGTCGGCGCTGGGTGGCGCCCTGGAATTCTACGACTTCATTATCTTCGTCTTCTTCGTGTCGGTGCTGGGCACGCTGTTCTTCCCGCCGGGCATTCCCGACTGGCTGGTGCAGCTCCAGGCCTTCGGCATTTTCGCGGCCGGCTATCTGGCGCGCCCGCTGGGCGGCATCGTGCTCGCCCATTTCGGCGACCGGCTCGGCCGCAAGCGCATGTTCACGCTCTCCATCCTGCTCATGGCCCTCTCCACGCTGGGCATGGCGGTGATGCCCACCTTCGCCACCATCGGCCATGCCGCCCCGGTGCTGCTGCTGCTCATGCGGGTGCTGCAGGGCGCGGCCATTGGCGGGGAGGTGCCCGGCGCCTGGGTCTTCGTGTCCGAGCATGTGCCGCAGCGCAAGGTGGGGCTGGCGTGCGGCGTGCTCACCGCCGGGCTCGTGTCCGGCATTCTGCTCGGCTCGCTGGTGGCCACCGCCATCAACCGCAGCTTCTCGCCGCAGGACATCCACGACTGGGCCTGGCGCATTCCCTTCCTGCTGGGCGCGGTGTTCGGCCTGTGCGCGGTCTATCTGCGCTCCTGGCTGGAAGAGACCCCGGTCTTCAAGGAGATGCAGGCGCGCAAGGCATTGGCCTCCGGCTTGCCGGTGCGGCTGGTGGTGCAGAAGCACTGGGGCGCCGTGCTGCTCTCGGCCCTGCTGACCTGGCTGCTCACCGGCGGCGTGGTGGTGGTCATCCTGATGACGCCCACCCTGTTCCACACGCTCTATCACATCGACAGCGCCACCGCGCTCACCGCCAACAGCTTCGCCACCGCGCTCCTGTGCGTGAGCTGCGTTGCCGTGGGGGCGCTGTGCGACCGGTTCGGCGCCGGCCGGGTGCTGCTTGTGGGGTCGCTGGCGCTGGCGGCGAGCACCTACCTGCTCTATCGCACCATCGGCGGCACCCCGGCGGCGCTGCTGCCGCTGTATGGCCTGGCGGGCCTGTGCGTGGGCGTGATCGCGGTGACGCCCTATGTGATGGTGCGCATCTTCCCGCCGGCCATCGCCTTTTCCGGCGTCTCCTTCTCCTACAACGTGGCCTATGCAGTGTTCGGCGGCATCACGCCCCTGGTGGTGACGCTGGCGCTTCAGGCCGACCCGTTCGCCCATGCCCACTACATCCTGGCGCTGAGCCTCATGGGGGCGCTCGTCGGCCTCTATCTGTGGCGCACCAAGCAGGTGGAGCGGCCCTGAACGGCGCGCGGGCCGGCTTGCCGGCCCGCCCCGCCGGATGGCATGAGAGGGGCCAGCCGGATGAGGCCTCATGTGCGACCTTGCGACCGCGCCGTCCCCTGCCCTGTGTCCGGGGCGGCCGTGCGGGGTCCCGTGGCTTCAGGCTGAACACGGCACCGTCCCTTCCGTCCTGAAAGGCTCGCCATGACGGCCCCGGCAACCCCGCTCAGCCGCAAGCACTGGCTGACGCTCGGCCTCACCGCGCTGGGCGGCGGGCTCGAACTCTATGACTTCATGGTGTTCGTCTTCTTCGTGCCGGTGCTCTCCCGCGTCTTCTTCCCTCCCGACATTCCCCATTGGCTGGCCCAGCTCCAGACCTTCACCGTCTTCGCCGTGGGCTTCCTGGCCCGGCCGCTGGGCGGCATGGTGTTCGGCCATTTCGGCGACCGCATCGGCCGCAAGCGCACCTTCACCTTTTCCGTGCTGCTGATGGCGGCGGCCACCCTCGCCATGGCCTGCCTGCCCGGCTACGCCGTGCTGGGCTTCTGGGCGCCGCTCATCCTGGCGCTGCTCCGCCTGATCCAGGGCGGCGCGGTCGGGGGCGAGGTGGCGGGCTCCTATGTCTTTGCCAGCGAGCATGTGCCGGCCGACCGGCGGGGCCTGGCCTGCGGGGTCATGGCCATGGGCATGACCTGCGGCACCTTGCTCGGGGTGTTCGTGGCGACCCTGGTGCACAGCTTCGCCACCGATGCGCAGATCCTGGCCTTTGCCTGGCGCCTGCCCTTCCTGCTCGGCAGCGGGCTCGGGCTGCTCACCTTGTTCCTGCGCCGCTGGCTGGAGGAAACGCCGGTGTTCCGCGACCTTCAGCGCCGCCGGGCCCTGGCGGTTCAATTGCCGCTGAAACTGGTGGTCTCCGCCTATCAGCGGGCGCTGGTGGTTTCGAGCCTCTCGCTGTGGGTGCTGGTGGGTCATTTCGCCGTGCTGGTGCTGATGGGACCCACCTTGCTCCAGAGCCAGTTCCATATTCCCGCGGCGGAGGCGCTGCGCATCGGGTCGCTCGGCACCTTCTGTGCGGCGCTGGCCTGCATCGCCTCCGGGCTCATGTTCGACCGCCTGGGTCCGGGCCGGGCGCTGGCGGTGGGCACCCTGGCGGCGGGCCTGTCGGCCCAGTTCTTCTTCGGCGTCGCCGCGGGCCATGGCGGCCCCCTGCTGGTGGTGGGCTATTGCCTGGCGGCGGCGGGCACGGGGCTGCTCACCGCCGTGCCCGTGCTGATGGTGAAGAGCTTCCCGCCCGCCGTGGCGTTTTCCGGGGTGTCGCTGGCCTATAATTTCGGCTTCGGCGTGATGGCGGGCCTGACCCCCATCTTCATCGCCGCCCTGCTGCCCACCGTGCCCCACATTCCCAGCCTCTATCTGTTCGGGCTGGAGGCCTTGGGCATGGCCTTGGGCCTGAAGGTGGCCGGCGGGCTGCTGGACCCGCCCGCCCGCGCCTGAGCCCGCTCCGGCGCGCGCGGGCAAGTGCATGTCCCGCCAGGATGTAACCTTTTGTCATATCTCAGGGGCAGGACATGCCCCGGCCCGCATTGATCCCCCCGCCGTGACTGGCTAGGGTCCCGCCGTTTGTTGCGGGACATTGCTGGCATGGTGAAGGACAGGTACAGGACCGACATTGACGGTCTTCGAGCGGTAGCCGTTTGCCTCGTACTGTTGTTTCACGCCGGTTTTCGACCCAGTGGCGGCTTCATCGGCGTCGACGTCTTCCTTGTCATTTCAGGTTACCTCATTACCGACCAGATCCTGACCGAGGCCCGGGCGGGAACCTTCACCTTCCTCGGCTTCTACAACCGGCGGGTGCGGCGCATCCTGCCCGCCCTGCTGGTGGTGCTCGTGGCCACCCTTGCGGCAGGCGCCTTGATCCTGATGCCCGGCGACTTTGCGGTGCTCGGACGCAGCGCCGCCTATTCGGCGCTCGGGCTCGCCAATTTCTTCTTCTTCCGCCACACCGGCTATTTCGACGGCGCGGCCGAGCTGATGCCGCTCTTGAACATGTGGTCGCTGGCGGTGGAGGAGCAATTCTACCTCGCCTGGCCGCTCCTGTTGCTGGGGGCGGTACGGCTCGCCCGGCGCTGGCCCCATGCGGTGGCGGCCCTGTTCGGGCTGGTGATCGCCGTCAGCTTCGCCCTCGCCGTGGTGAAGGTGGCTGAGGGCGCCAAGAGCGCCTTCTACCAGCCGTTCGGACGGGCCTGGGAATTTGCCGTCGGCGGCGCGCTGGTGCTGGTGCGCGACCGGCTCGCCGGCCTGCCGCGCCTCGCCGCCGAGGCGGTGAAACTGGCGGGCGTCGCGGCCATCCTGGGGCCCGCGCTGTTGCTGGACTCCACCAGCCCCTTCCCGGGCCTGAATGCGGTCGCGCCGGTGCTCGGCACGGCGCTCCTCCTGCTGCCCACCCGCGCGCCCACCCTGGTCGCCGGCGCCCTGTCCTTCCGGCCGGTGCGGTTTGTCGGGCAGATCTCCTATTCGCTCTATCTCTGGCATTGGCCGGTGCTGGCCTTCGCCCGCCATTATGTGAACGGCGCGCACCTCACCGACCTCCAGGCCAGCGGCGCGCTGGCGGCTGCATTCGTCCTGGCCGTCCTGTCCTGGCGGTTCGTGGAACAGCCGATCCGCCGCGACCGGCGGATGCCGGCGCCCCGGGTGGTTTTGACCGGCGCGCTCGCCGGAGCGGGTGTGGCGGCACTGGGCTTCGGCATCTATCTGGCCGAGGGCCTCGCCCACCGCGTGTCGCCGCAGCTGGCCGCCCTCGGTTCCTTCGATCGCATGTGGGACTGGCCCTGCCCGCAGCGGGCGGCGGTGGGCGAGGGCAAGGTGCTGTGCGTCGCCGGCGCCGACTGGCGCACCGCCTCCACGCGCGGGATCGTGTGGGGCGACAGCCATGCCGAGCATCTCATGCACCTGCTGGACGAGGCGGGCCGGCGCACCAACACCGCCATCGCCCTGGTGCGCGCCTGCCCCGCCGTCTTTTCGCGGGAGGGCCTGCGGCGGGCCCCCGCGGGCCTGCCGGCCATCTGCGCGGACACCTATGACAGCACCCGCGCGATGCTGAAGGCCGCCCCGGACATCCGACTCGTGATCCTGGCCTCCGCCTGGAACTTCATGCCCGACGCCATCTATCGCGCCGGCGGCAAGCCGGAGAGCATGGAGAGGGGCTATCAGCTGCTGGCGGAGGAATTGCTGCGGGTGTCCACCGACCTTGCCGCGCCCGGGCGCAAGATCGTGCTGTTCGGCGACATCCCCCATTGGGACACCGACCCCATGCCGTGCCTGGCGGCGCGGGACGGCTCGCTCCTGCGTGCGCCCTGCGCGCGGGAGGTGGATCGCATTGATCGGGCGGAGATCAGCGCCGTCCAGCAAGGGGTGAGCGCCGCCTTCCGCTCCCTTGCGGGCGCGCGGGATAACGTGGTGGTGGCCGTACCGGCCGATGCGCTCTGCGATGCCTCGGGCTGCGCGGCGCGCATCGAAGGCGAGTTCATGTATCTGGACCGCGACCATTTCCGCCGGACCATCAGTCCGGCGGCGCGGTCCAAACTGGTGGAGCTCCTGGGGCTCGAACGCCTGCTGCGGAGCGCCGAGCCCAAGGCTTCGCCCCAGCCTGCGCCGCGGGCCGCATCGCCCGCCGCATCGTCCCCCAGCCAGTAAGCAAGGGGAGGCCGGCCTTGCGGCCGGCCTCCCGCTTCAGTTGCCGCCGCTCTCCAGGAGGCGGCGGGCGATAACCTGCGCCTGGATCTCGGCCGCGCCCTCGAAGATGTTGAGGATGCGGGCATCGCACAGGAGCCGGGAGACCGGATATTCCAGCGCAAACCCGTTGCCGCCATGGATCTGGAGCGCATTGTCCGCCGCCGCCCAGGCGACGCGGGCGCCGAGCAGCTTGGACATGCCGGCCTCAAGGTCGGTGCGACGGCCCTCATCCTTGGCGCGCGCGGCGAAATAGGTGATCTGCCGGGCGATGGCGATCTCCACCGCCATCATCACGATCTTGTCGGCGACGCGGGGGAAGGCGATGAGCGGCTTGCCGAACTGCACGCGCTCCTCGGCATAGCGCAGGCCGGTCTCCATGGCCGCCTGGGCGACGCCCACGGCGCGGGCGGCGGTCTGGATGCGCGCGGCCTCGAAGGTGTTCATGAGCTGCTTGAAGCCCTGGCCCTCGACCCCGCCCAGCAATTGGCCGGCCGGCACCTCGAAGCCGTCGAAGCCGATCTCGAACTCCTTCATGCCGCGATAGCCGAGCACCTCGATCTCGCCACCGGTCATGCCCTTGGCGGGGAAAGGGTCCTCGTCTGTGCCGCGGGGCTTTTCCGCCAGCAGCATGGACAGGCCCTTGTAGCCGGGCTCGGCCGGATTGGTGCGCACCAGCAGGGTCATGAGGTCGGCGCGGACCGGATGGGTGATCCAGGTCTTGTTGCCGGAGACCTTGTAGACCTCCCCCTCCTTCACCGCGCGGGTGCGCAGGGAGGCAAGGTCCGAGCCGGTGTTGGGCTCGGTGAAGACGGCGGTGGGCAGGATCTCGCCGGACGCGATCTTGGGGAGGTACTTTTCCTTCTGCGCGTCCGTGCCGCCCCCGAGGATCAGCTCTGCCGCGATCTCCGAGCGGGTGCCCAGCGACCCCACGCCGATATAGCCGCGCGAGAGTTCCTCGGTGACCAGACACATGGCCTCCTTGGGCAGGCCCAGGCCGCCATATTCCTCCGGGATGGTGAGCCCGAACACGCCGAGATCGGCGAGGCCCTGGATGATCTCCAAGGGGATATAGGCGTTTTCCAGATGCCACTCATGGGCATGGGGGGCCACCTCCGCCTCCACGAAGCGGCGGATCTCGGTGCGCATGGCCTCCATGGTCTCGTCGAGGCCGGCATCGCCGATGGTGGTGGCGCCATGGGCCTCGCGGATGCGCGCGGCCAGCGCCGCGCGGGCGGCGGAGGTGTTGCCGTGCTTGGCCAGCGACCGGATGGCAAGGTCCGCATGGAGGCCCGCCAGCGCGCCGTCGGAGACATAGAGATCGTCGAGCCGCACCACCTCGCCCTGGCTCATGGGAATGCCGCCCAGGATCTGGGAGACATATTCGCCAAGGCCGATCTGGACCAGGAGCCGCTCGGTCTCACCAAACTTGCCCATCTCGGTGAGGCGGTCGGCATAATGGACCAGCTCGCGCACGCCGAAAACGTACGTGGCGAGCCAGGCAAGGCCATGGGTGGCGCGCTGTTCGGCATCCAGGAGGCGGGCGGAGAGCTTGCCGCCCTCGCTCACCCGCGCGCGGATTTCGGAGGTGACCTCGGCCAGCAGCTTTTCCAGCGTGGTGGTGGCCTCGCGGCCAAGGCCCACCGCGTCAAAGGTGCCCTCGTCGACGGCAAGCGCGGCGCTGCTGGTCATTCATACCCCCCAATGTTGTGCGATGCGATATTGCGCCAATCCTTATCGACGGCGCGCCTGGACGCAACGGGGGATTTTTCGGCCTTTAGGCGAACGGCGCCGCACCCGCCGCAGCGCAACCGAGGCTCAGGGATTGGCTGGCCAGCCGAAGGAGAGCACCTCCACCTTCGGGCGCACGGCCTTCATGGCGGCTCCGTCGGAGGAGAAGGTGGCGTCTCCCGACACTTTCAGCCGCGCCTTGTCGGGCGCGTCGGGTTCGGGCGCGAAGATGACGGAGAGGGTGCAGCCGCCTGGAATGCGGGCAAGGCGCCCCGCCTTCCAGTCGGTGACGGTGCCGCCATAATCCCACTCGAAGCCGGCAAGGGCGAAGGGACCGCCATTCAAGGCGCGGACCTCGGCGAGGGACTGGCCGGGTTTCAGCGCGCCGCCCTCCACCGCGAAGGTCCAGGTGCTCTCGGGACCCACCCGCACCATGGCGGGGATGCGGCTGTTCTTCTCGTCCTGCCAGAGGATTTCAATGAGGCGGGCGGGATCGTCGGGGAAAATGAGGGTGCCGCGCTCGGTCGACCCTTCCGCGCCGGGGATCTCCCCATCGCGCACATTGGCCGCACCGAAGGCGGAGGCAAGACGGGCCTTGTTGGTGTCACGGGCGAACACGCCCGTGCACGACAGGCTGGGCGGTGGCTCGGCGTTTGCGCCGGCCACCCCCAGGATCAGGAAAAGAGCCGCGAGGCGGGCCTTCACGCCTGGCCGACAGTGCCCATGCGCTGGGCTTCGGAGGCCATGCGCTGCTGATACAGGGCAGCGAAATCCACCGGGTCGATCATGAGGGGCGGGAAGCCGCCATTGCGCACCGCATCCGCCACGATCTGCCGGGCGAAGGGGAAGAGCAGGCGCGGGCACTCGATCAGCACCACCGGCTGGAGGCTCTGCTCAGGAATGTTCTGGATGCGGAAGATGCCGCCGTAGGTCAGGTCGAAGGCGAACAGGGTGGAGCCGTTCACCGTGGCGCTGCCTTCCACCTTCAGCTCGACCTCGAAGTCCGGGCCCTGGACGGGGCGGGCATTGACGTTGATCTGCAGGTTCACGTCGGGCTGGCCCTGCGGGGCGCCGAGCGAAGCGGGGGCATTGGGATTCTCGAAGGACAGATCCTTGATGTACTGCGCGAGCACATTGAGCGAGGGCGCCTTGGGGTCCGGGGTACCGTTCTGCGTCGCCATGCTCGTCTCCATCCTGTGCGGGGCGCTGCCCCCCTTGCGGTGGCGGGTCGCTAGCATGCCTGCGGCGCGCGGGCAAGGCGGCCCCGCCCCTGTGCTCGGCAGGCCGGACGGGCTGTGCTAGAAAGGCGCAAATCCGATGGTCGGCTTATGGAAGCGATGCGATGACGGACAAGTCTGAATTCGAGGCGGCGACCCTGGTGCCGGAGGGCCGCCCGCCCCTGAGCGAGGCGGCCAAGCGCGCGCTGGCCGAGGCGGCGGAGCGCCGCGCGGCCATCGATGCGGTGGCCAAGTCCATGCCCAAGGAAATCAACGGCCGCGGCGGCGCCGAGCCGGTGCGCTATGGCGACTGGGAAGTGGGCGGCATCGCCAGCGACTTCTGAGCGCCCACCTTCAGGCGGTCAGCGGGCGGCAGCCTGCCGTTGGCGGGCGATTCGCCCCGCGCGGACCCGCCCCGCAGAAGCCGGGACGCCCGGGACAGGCCCGGGCGCCGCACCAAAAGAGACCTCAGCGCTTTCCACCCAGCGCGAACCGGCCGGCACCGGCGACGAAATAGAACATGGTGCCGCCGATGATGGCCACGTTCTTCAGGAAGTGAATCTGCTGGCCCATGGCCATGGCCGGGTCGGCAATCTCCCAGAAGCGGTGGGAAGTGAGGGTCGCCACCACCACGAAGCCGCCGGCCAGCACCGCCGTGAGACGCGGCACAATGCCCAGCACCAGCAGAATGGGGACCGCCGTTTCCGTCACGCCGGCGGCGATGGCGAACAGGTCGGGCATGGGCAGGCCCTTGGCGGCCAGCATCTGGGCGGTGCCGCCGAGGTCCATGAGCTTTTTCACGCCCGAGGGCAGGAACAGGACGGCCATCAGGATGCGGCCGGTCAGAAGCGCGAGATCGTCCAGGAAACGCATGAAATCCTCGTCAGCGGGCTGAAACGAGGGTGCTATTCATGCTGCACTGCAAAATCTCAAGCGGCCGCCGATGCACGATGCCGTGAAGGCCCGCACCACCGCCGCCCGGCGCCTTCGCATCCGCACACAAAGCCGTTACCAGCGCCGCCCCAGGGGCAAGGAGAAGCGGCCGGGACCGCTGACCAGATAGAACAGGAGCCCGCCCACGATGCCCATGTTCTTCAGGAACTGAATGAATTGCAGGTCCCATTGGGCGGCGGGAAAAGTCCAGAAGTGATGGGACACGAAGGACGCCACCACCGTGAAGGCGATCAGGGCCAGGGCGGAGAGGCGCGGGAAGATGCCGAGCAGGATGGCCAGCGGGGCCGCAATCTCCACCGCGATGCCGATCACCGTCAAAGCGTGAGGAAAGGGCAAGCCGCTCTTGATGAGGCTCTGGGTGAGAAGGGCATCGGGATTGGTGAGCTTGTGCACGCCCACCGGCAGGAACAAGGCGGTGAGGAGCAGCCGCCCCAGCAACAGCGTGACATCGTTCAGCTTGCCCATCCTGCCCCCCCTGTCCGCCGCCCGCGACGGCACTCCAGGTCAAGCTTATCAGGTCAAGCTTAAGGGCAAGCGCGGGCTTTGCCACGGGTCACGGGCGCGGCCGGCCCCTCATGCCTTTCCGCCCCGCCCGGCGCTGAACAGGAGATGGGCCGCCAGGGGCATGGCGATGGACAGGCTGGCGAAGCGGAAGATGTGATGGGCGCTCATGAAGGCCGGGTCGAAGCCCAGCGCGAAGCCCAGCACGCTCATGGTCTCCAGCGCGCCGGGCGAAAAGGCCATGACCAGCTTGCCGATCTCGTCGCCGGTCAGCCAGGCGGCAAGCACCGCGAAAGAGAAGGAAATGGCCAGGGCCACGAAGATGGCGCCCAGGGAGGCGAGGGCGCTCGCCTTCAGATCGGAGAGCCGCGTGCCCTGGAACCGCACGCCCACGCCAGCGCCCAGGACGATGAAGCTCGGCACCAGCAATTCATTGGGCAATTGCGCGTCCACCAGGCCCGAGCCGTGCAGCACGGCGCTTCCCGCCAGAGCGCCCACCAGAAGGCCGCCGGGCACCTTGGCCCGCGCCGCCGCCATGCCGGTGACAAGGCTCACCGCCAGCATGAGCGCCACTTGCCCCCAGGCGGTGGCATGGGCGGGAACAGCGATGGCCCCGTGCCCGGCGCCCGATGCGCCGATCAGATGGGGCAGCGCGGCCACCAGGACGAACAGGCGCAGCGACTGGCCGAGGGCCACCTTGCGCATGTCCGCGCCGGAGGTGGCGGCCATGGCCATCACCGCCGAGAGCGCGCCGGGAATGGAGGCATAGAAGGCGGTCTCGAAGGGCCAGCGGGCGACCCAGCACAGAAAGGCCGTCACCCCCACCACCACCGCCACCACGCTCAGCGCCAGCAAGGTCATGGAGACCGGCCAGGTGGCAGCCCGGGCCAGCATGTCCGGGGAGAGCGCCGTGCCCATGGAGCAGCCCAGCACCAGGAAGGCGCAGAAGCGGATGGGATCGGGCACGCGCGTCGGCGCCCCGCCGAGGGCCAGCGCCGTCACGGCGATGAGCGCGCCGGAGATCCAGGGCGCGGGGATGCCCAGCGCCAGGCAGGCGAGACCGCCGAGCGTGCCCACCGCCAGGGTGAGGGTGGCGGGCACCGCGGCCGCACGCGCATCACGGCGCAGGCGATGGAGGGCGTTGGCCGGAAAGACGAACCGCATGAGGGGTCAGGCGCGCCCCGCGATCCAGTGGGCGAGGCGCTGGGCCGCCTCGTCCAGCTGATGGGCGCCGCGCGCGAAGCACAGGCGCAGGAAGCCCTCGCCGCCGGCCCCGAAGGCGGTGCCGGGCGCCAGGCCCACATTGGCCTCGTCCACCAGCTTCAGGCCGAGCTTGCGCACGTCGCTTTCGCCGGCGATGCCGAAGAACAGGTAGAAGGCGCCCTTGGGCTTCACCAGGTCCACCTTTCCGGTGGCCAGCAGCGTGTCGGCCACCAGGTCCCGGCCGAGGCGGGCCCGGGCGATCTGCTCCTTCACGAAGGGCTCGCCCTCCTCCAGCGCCGCGATGGCCCCGCGCTGCATGAAGGCAGACACCCCCGAGGTGGAATATTGCACGAGATTCTCGATCACCTGTCCCAAAGCGGGGGGCGCCTCGATCCAGCCGATGCGCCAGCCGGTCATGGCCCAGTTCTTGGAGAAGGTCTGAACGAACAGGACATGGTCGTCGGGCGCCATCACGTCATGGAAGGAGGGCGCCCGCTCGCCCCCCTCATAATAGAAGCGGCCATAGATCTCGTCGGCGATGATCCACAGGCCCTTGGCACGGGCGAGTGCCAGCAGGGCTTTCAGGTCGTCATGGGTGGCGACGAAGCCGGTGGGATTGGCCGGCGTGTTGATGAACAGGGCGCGGGTGCGCGGCGTCACGGCGGCTGCGATGCGGTCGATGTCCAGGGTGAAGCCATCGGGCCCGTAGGCCAGCGGCACCTCGACGGGCGTCGCGCCCACCTTCTGGGCGGCGGCGGCGGCATTGGGCCAGGCGGGGGTGGGCAGGATCATCTCGTCGCCGGCGCCCAGCGCCATGGCCACCGCGATATGGATGGCCTGCATGCCCGAGCCGGTGACGAAATAGCGGCTCGGGTCCACCGGCACGCCATAGAGCTCCGCATGATAGCGCGCCAGCGCGTCGCGCAGCTCGGGAATGCCGCGCTGCCAGGTATAGAAGGTCTCGCCCCCGTGCAGCGCCTTGGCGGCGGCTTCGCAGATGAAGGCGGGGGTGGGCACATCGCCCTCGCCCGCCCACAGCGGGATCATGCCCGGACGGTCGCGGCCATAATTCATCACCTCGACGATGCCGCTTTCGGGCAGGGCGCGAACATGGTCGCGCACGCGGTCGAGGAAGGGATCGGGCGTATCGACGGAGAGGGACGCGGGCGGGGAAGCGGGTCGGGAAGCGGGTCGGGAAGCGGTCATGGGAAATTCCGGGCGAGGCGGGGGACGCCTCTGGTCGGTCGGCGGGTGGGCGGACCATACAGGCAGATGGACGCGCCTTCTCATCAATTGCGGTGATCCTGCAATCAGCCTCGCTGATGACTGCCGCAAGGGAAGGGTGATTTTTTGCATTCCTGCAAGGGACTATTGCAAAGACAAGGCTTCCCGAACGCGCCGGGCGTGCCTACCTGTGGCCCGATAAGCTCATCCCAGCTTCGGAGGAAGCGCATGCCCTATACGATCGACCAGGCGGCTCTCGACACCCTGTTCCTCAAGGCGCGGTCCCAGAATGGCTGGACCGACACGCCGGTGAGCGATGAGGAGCTGCACGAGCTCTATCATCTCCTGGTCCATGCCCCGACCTCGGCCAACACCCAGCCGGCGCGCTTCGTATTCGTGCGTTCGGAAGAGGCCAAGCAGCGCCTCGCCCCCGCCCTTTCTCCGGGCAATGTGAAGTCGCTCGCCGCCCCGGTGATCGTGCTCATCGGCTACGACCTGGAATTCTACGAGAAGATCCCCCAGGTGTTCCCCCACAATCCCGGCTTCAAGGACCTGTTCCTGAACAATCCGGGCATGGTGGAGCCCCACGCCTTCCGCAACTCGTCGCTCCAGGGCGCCTATCTCATCCTCGCCGCCCGCGCGGTGGGTCTGGACGTGGGTCCCATGTCCGGCTTCGACGCGGCCAAGGTGGATGCGGAATTCTTCCCCGGCGGCAAGGTGAAGACCAATTTCATCGCGGCGCTCGGCCATGGCGACCCGTCCAAGGTGATGGACCGCCTGCCGCGCCTGCCCTTCGACGACGTGGCGAAGATCGTCTGATCTCAGCCTCAGCGCTGCCGGGCCGATTGGCTCACGGGGGACGGCGACCGGAAATTTCCGGTCGCCTTTTCTTTGCCTTCCATGGCAGCATCCGCCCGTTGCGCCGCCGCCGAACGAGGGCACGGAACGAGGGCATGAGGTGAATCCGAAGCGCCAGATCCATGAGGCCGGTCACCGGCGCAAGTTTCTCGTCATCATCGACGAGACGCCGGAATGCGACCGGGCGCTTTACTACGCCAGCCGCCGCGCCGCGCGCACCGGCTCGGGCGTGGTCATGCTCGGCATCCTGGAATTGGAGGGCGTGGCCCAGCAATGGTTCGGGGTGGGCGACCTCATGCGCGCCGAGGCGACCGAGGCCATGCAGGAGCGGCTCGACCATTTCGCCGCCCGCGCCAAGCGCGTGTCCGGCATCGCGGCGGAGCCGGTGATCCTGGAAGGCAGCCGGGCCGAGGCCATCCTGTCCCTGATCGCCGATGACCGAGACATCGCCGTGCTGGTGCTCGCCTCCGGCACGGGGAGCGAAGGCCCCGGCCCGCTGGTGACCCTGCTGGCCGGGCCCACATCCGCCCGCTTCCCCATTCCCGTCACCATCGTGCCCGGCGCGCTCTCCGACGAGGAACTGGACGCGCTGGCTTGACGGCCCGCCGCCCGCCCGCCCACCTTTGGCGTCGGTCAAGGGGGCGAGGGTGCGGTGAAACTGTTCGAGGCGCGGCGTCCGGCGACGCTCGAGGACGTGTCCTGGCTGCGCAAGGCGCTGCGGCGGCAATTGCTGCAATTGCGGGTGGGCGCCGACATCACCGACGAAGTGGTGCTCGCCGTCGCGGAACTGGCCGCCAATGCGGTGCGCCACGCCCTGCCCCGGCCGAGCGAGATCGCGCTGACCGCGGAACTGGACGGCATCGTCCTCACCCTGACGCTGGAAGAGGATGGCGGCCCCTTCGAGGCCTTTCCCAAGAGATGGGCGGGGGCGACGCTCGCCGGCACCGGGGCGGACGGCACATCGGGCCGGGGCCTCGCCTTGGCCCGCACCGCCCTGGACCGGGCCGATTACGTGCCGGGCACGCCCAACCGCCTGGTGGCCCGCCGCCAGCTTGCCCGCCGCCGACCCCTGGTGCTGGTGGTGGAGGACGAGGAAATCCTCCTCGACACCTATCTGAACCTGCTGGAACCCCATTATCGCGTGCTGGCGGCGGGCACGCTGAAGGAGGCCCTCTCCCTGGCGCTGGAGACGCGGGTGGACCTCATCCTCACCGACTTTCATCTGGGCGGGGAGCCGGGCACGGCCCTTGTGGAGGCGCTTGAGGATGACACCGCCCGACCGCCCATTCCCATCGTCATGATTACCGGGGACCCCAGCGTTCGCGTGCGGGCGCTGGAACTGGGGGTGGACACCTTTCTCACCAAGCCGGTGCAGCCGGAAGCGCTGCTGGAGACGGTAAAGCTCGCGCTGATGCGGGCCATGCGGCAGCGGGCGCGCCTGTTTCGCTATTTCGGCTCGGCGCTGGAGGATCTGGTGCGCCCCGCCTTGCCGGAGCAGCTCGGGCCGTTCCGCGCCACCTTGCGCACCGACACCGCCGACATTGGCGGCGGCGACCTGGTGGTGCACCTGCCGCTCAAGGGGCGCGAACGGGTGGTGCTGGTGGATGTGATGGGCCACGGCATCAATGCCAAGGCGGGCGCGGTGGCCCAGGCGGCCCTGCTGCGCGGGCTCAACGCCGCCGCCCTCCTGCCGCCCGCCGAATTGCTGGCCCGCTGGTCGGCGGTGATCTTCTCCGAGCCGGCCTTCGACGCGGCGCTCGCCACCGCCCTGGTGGTGGACCTTCATCACGACGGCGCCATTGAGATTGCCTCCGCCGGCCATCCCCACCCCATGGTGGTGGGCGCTCAGGGCGCGCGGAGCCTCGCCGCCGACGGGCCGCTTCTGGGCTTCACCGATGCGGCGACCTATGAGGCCGTCGCGCTGCGCCTCGCGCCGGGAGAGCGACTGGTGCTGGCCACCGACGGGCTCGATCCGGCCGAGCTGGCCAGCGGCGGGCCTTGCCCGGACTGGCTGATCGACATCCTCACCGCCCAGGCGGGCGCCCCCCTGGACCGGGCGGCGAGCCGCGCCGCCGGCCGCATTGCCGCCCGCCTTGGCCCGAGCCCGGAGGATGACTGGCTCCTCATCCTCATCGAAGCGGAAGGCGCGGACGCCGGGTCGGCGGAGGGGACGGGAGAGGACGAGGAGCCCGGCCCGGCCGCGCAGCATCCCGAGCCCGCCGGGGGACCGCGTGTTGCGCCACCCGCGCCCGCCGGGAACGAAGCTGGAGCGCCGCAACGTGTCGGCCCGCAAGGGGGCAGGCAACAAGAGAGCGGGGATGCAGGTGTGGCCGAGGTGGACTTTTCCGGCGTCGCCGCCTTGCGGCGGGCGGTGGGGGAAGCCAATTTCCAGCGCCTCGCCGGCCGCTTCGTGGAGGGGACGGCGCAGCGCTTCGCCGATTGGACCGAACTTCTGGCGCGGGAGGACGCGGACGCCATCATTGGCCCGGCCCACGCGCTGGCGGGGCTTTTGGGCCAGTTCGGTCTCACCGGGTCGGCCGCTTTGGCCCGCAGCGCCGAACGCGACCCCGATGGCGCCGCGCGGCTGGCGGCGGCACGTCAGGTGGTGGCCCAGGCCGAGCGCGAAGTGGCGCTGTTGCGGGCGTGGCTGGCTGCGCCACTGGATTAACTATGCCGGCTAATCATATGAGATAGCCGGCAATTTAACGACCCTCACCCTCCCGATACAGGGCCGCGAGGCCTTCCCGGAAGGTGGGGTGGGCGAGGCGCACGCCCAGCTCGGTCTTCAGCCGGGCGTTGCGCACCCGCTTGCTGCTGGCCCAGAAGCTCAAGGCCATCGGGCTCATGCTGGCGGCCGCCTCCTCGAACGGGATGACGCGAGGGGCCGGACGGCCGAGCAGCCGGGCGGCCTCCAGGATGGGCTCGGCGGGCGAGGCCGGCAGATCGTCCGTCACATTCACGATGCCGTCGAAGCGCCGGTCGAGGGCCGCAAGGATGGTGGCCGTGATGTCCTCCACATGGATGCGGTTGAACACCTGGCCGTCCTTATGGATGGGCCGCGCCTCCCCGGCCGCCAGCTGCGCCAGGGCATTGCGGCCGGGACCATAGATGCCGGCGAGGCGCAGCACCGACACCGGCACGCCCTTCAATTCCCCGAACGCCTGCCATTGGGCCTCCGCATCCAGCCGCCGCTGGAGGCGGGCGACGCCCGAGGCGGGGGGCGTGCCCTCGTCCACCCAGCCGCCCTTGTGGTCGCCATAGACGCCGAGCGTGGTGAGATAGATGACCTGCTTCAGGCGGGGGGCATCCTCCAGCGCCTGCAGCAAGGTGGCCAGCACCGGGTCACCGGCCTCGCCGGGAGGCGCGGAGAGCAGCAGCACATTGGCGGCCTCGATGGCGGCGAGCAGATCCAGGCTCGGGTGGATGCCGTCGAAGACGAGCCCCTTCACGTCGAGCCCCGGCCGCGACAGGGCGGGCAGGTGCGCCGCCCCCTGCCCTGTCCGGCTGGTGCCGATGATGCGCGAGATGCCGCCACCGCCCGCCTGCGCGAGGTGGCGGGCGCAATAGCCCATTCCGATGGCAAGGACCGTCGTCATGCTTTCTCCCTGACGCTCTACGGCGTTTTGCCTCGCGCAGATCCACGCGCGCCGCGCCAGCTCACACCGAGCAAGGGGATAGCGCGTTCTGGCGCGGCGCGTGAGAGGCGATCGCTGGATAAGACCGGTTCCAAACGCGCAGCGGGTGTCAGGATTGAGCCTGCGCGGCGCCGAGCTGCCACTCCTGCTGCACTGCAGCATCTTCCTCGCTGCAACCATGCTGCGCAGCAAGCCGGGCGAAGGCGGGCGCGTCCGTGAGACGGGAGAGCGCCCAGACCGCGGCACCCCGCACCAGGGGATCGGCATGGGACAGATGGGGCACGGCGGCCTCCGCCAGCGCGGGATCACCGGAATTACCGATCGCGATGAGGATGTTGCGCAGCATGCGCGTGCGGCCCGTGCGCTTGATGGGGCTGCGGGCGAAGCGGGCGCGGAAGCCCTCTTCGTCGAGGGCGGCGAGCCCGGCAAGATCGGGCGCCCGGTTCTCGTCGCGGGCGGAAAGCTTCGCCTCCCGGCCCGCTTGCGCGAACTTGTTCCAGGGGCAGGCGGCCAGGCAATCGTCGCAGCCATAGATGCGGTTGCCCATGAGCGGGCGCAAGTCGCGCGGGATCGGCCCCTTGTGCTCGATGGTCAGATAGGAGACGCAGCGCCGGGCATCGATCTGATACGGCGCCGGGAAAGCCGCCGTGGGGCAGGCATCGAGACAGGCCCGGCAGGCGCCGCAATGGTCGCGGGCGGGGGCGTCGGCGGGCAAATTCAGGGTGGTGGCGATGGCGCCCAGGAACAGCCAGGAGCCGCGCTCGCGGGACACCAGATTGGTGTGCTTGCCCTGCCAGCCCAGCCCGGCGGCCATGGCGAGGGGCTTTTCCATCAGCGGGGCGGTGTCCACGAACACTTTCACGTCGCCTTCCATCCCCTCCCGCGCGGCGGTGGCCATGAGCGCGCGGGCGAGCCGCTTCAGCTTGGCCTTGATGAGGTCGTGATAATCTTCCGCCCGGGCATAGACGGAGATGGCGCCCCGGCTGCGGGCGGCAAGCACAGCGCGGGGGTCCTCGTCCGGCCCGTAATTGAGGCCGAGCATCACCACCCGGCAGGCCTCCGGCCACATGGCGCGGGCATGGACGCGGCGGTCCAAAGTGTCGGCCATCCATCCCATGTCGCCCTGCCGGCCTTCCGCCACCCATTGGCGCAGGCGCGCGCCGGCGGGGCCGATGGCGTCGGGATCGGCGACGCCGAACGCATCGAAGCCTTCCGCCTGGGCGTCCTGGCGCA
The DNA here is from genome assembly GCF_056314145.1 of Aquabacter sp. DMC10. Classification (NCBI taxonomy): domain Bacteria; kingdom Pseudomonadati; phylum Pseudomonadota; class Alphaproteobacteria; order Hyphomicrobiales; family Xanthobacteraceae; genus Aquabacter; species Aquabacter sp. DMC10. The sequence continues at coordinate 130,859 of NZ_JBQUYX010000003.1, forward strand.
GGCGATCCTTTAGGGCGGCAAGGGGCGTGAAAGCAGCGGCGTCTGAGGGGGAAGACGGGCTCAGAAGTCCAGGTCCGTATAGGTCTTGGACGGCGGCATGCCCGGCATGGAATCCGCCAGCAGGCCGCGGAAGGTCGGCCGCGACTTCATCCGCGCATACCAGGCCTTGGCGTCCTCGTCCTCTTCCCACGGCACATCGCCCAGATAGTCGGCCACCGAAAGATGGGCGGCGGCGGCAAGGTCGGCGTGGCTGAGGCGCGATCCGCCGAGCCAGTTCCGCGCCCGCGCCAGCCATCCGATATATTTCAGATGATAGCGGATATTGGAGCGCGCCGCGCGCAAGGCGGTGGCATCGGGCGGGCCACCGCCCTGGTCGGCCTTCATGTAGCGCTTATAGATGCGCTCGCGAACCAGATGCTCGGTGGATTCCAGGAACATCTTCTCGTTGAACCAGGCCACCAGCCGGCGCACCTCGACGCGCGAGAGCGGGTCCTCGGGCAGGAGGCGCCGGTCGGCCAGCGCCAGGCCCCGCGTCTCGTCCATATATTCGGCGATGATGGAGGCGCCGGGCACGGAAGGGGCCTGCTGCTCCACCAGGACCGGGGTCTCGCCGGCCGGATTGAGGGCCAGGAAGTCCGCGCGCCGCTCCCACGTCCGCTCCTCCACCAGGACCGGCTCGATGCCGTATTCGGCGAGCACCAGCCGCACGAAGCGGGAATGGGGGCAGAAGGGGTGGTGGTAAAGTTCCATGAGGGAAGGTGCGGACCTGATGCCTGTTGCCGGGGGCGGGCCCTGGAGCGGAATGCCGGAAACGCATGCCCCAAAGGAAGGCGGCCGTTCTCCCCTCGAAGCGGCGATCCCACGAATCGCGCCTTGCGGACGATGATCGGTTCCGATCGCTGTCCCCCGGTCTAGAGATGTTCTCGCACTGCCGCAAGACACAAAGGGCCGCCGGCTGTGGCCAGCCCGCCACATGGTGAACCATTGATCCACATGACCCTGGGGAGGGTGAAGCGGCGCCCGATTGCGCCCGCACCGCCGACGCCGCAGGATGCGCCGGCACCCTGGCCGGTCGGCCGGCTCTCACCTTTCTGGACGCTGTCACATGACGCTCGGCACCATGATCGAGGCGCTGTTCCTCGGTCTCATTGAAGGCCTGACGGAATTCATCCCGGTCTCTTCCACCGCCCATATGCTCCTGGTCGGCCACTTCCTCGGCTTCGAGAGCAATGGCAAGACCTTCGAGGTGCTGATCCAGCTCGGCGCCGTCCTCGCCATCCTGGTGGTCTATTTCCAGCGCTTCACCCGCGTGGCCTTCATGCTGCCCTCCAGCGCCGGCGCCCGGCGCTTCGTCATCGGCGTGCTGCTGGCCTTCCTGCCGGCGGCGGTGATCGGCGCGGCACTGCACGGCTTCATCAAGCAGGTGCTGTTCGAATCGCCCATGCTCATCTGCGGCACGCTGATCTTCGGCGGCGTGGTGCTGCTGGTCATCGACAAGGTGGCGCCCAAGCCCAAGTACAACAATGCCATGGGCCTGCCGCCCCTGCTGGCGCTCAAGATCGGCTTCTGCCAGTGCCTCGCCCTCATTCCCGGCATGTCGCGGTCGGGCTCCACCATAGTCGGCGCCATGCTCATGGGGGTCGACAAGAAGGCGGCGGCGGAATTCTCCTTCTTCCTCGCCTTGCCCACCATGCTGGGCGCCTTCGTCTATGACCTCTACAAGAACCGCGGCGCGCTGACGCTGGACGACGGCGTGCTCATCGCCATCGGCTTCGTGGCGGCCTTCTGCTCGGCGCTCCTGGTGGTGCGCAGCCTGTTGGAGTTCGTCAGCCGCCACGGCTATGCGCCGTTCGGCTGGTGGCGCATCGGCGTGGGCATTGCAGGGCTGGTGGGCCTTTATCTCACCCGCTGAGCGTCGGGACAGGCTCTCCGCACCGGGCGGAGAGCCGTTCAGCCGGCGGCGCCGAAGCGATGGAGGCCGGCGCCATTGGCCCGCAGCCAGGCTTCCGCCGTCCGCCGGTCGGGAGAGATGCGCTCCACATGCCGCCAGAAATGGGGGCCGTGGTTCATCTCCAGCCGATGGGCCACCTCGTGGGCGGCCAGATAATCGAGCACGAAGGGCGGCGCCAGGATCAGCCGCCAGGAGAAGGACAGCTTCCCGTCCGCCGAGCACGAGCCCCAGCGGCTCGACGTGTCGCGCAGCGTGATGGGCCCCACCGTCACCTTCAGGGACCCGGCATGGCGGGCCACCGCCGCCTTCAGCTCGGCCCGGGCCAGGCGCTTCAAATAATCGAGAACACGGCGTGACACATGGGGCTCGTCTCCCGCCACGCACAGAAGCCGCGTGCCGTCCGGCCCCTCCTCCTCCCAGCAGGTGCCGCGGGCGGCGGGCCGGTGGACAATGAGATGGGGCACCCCGCGCAGCGGGATGGTCTCGCCCGGCGCGAAGGGCACCGTTTCCGGCAGGCGCACCAGGCGGGCGCGCACCCAATCCACATGGCGGGCGACGAAATCGCTGGCGGTGGCGAAGGAGACATGGGGCGGGGCGGTCAGGGCCACATCACGGGTGGCCGTTCGCACGCGCAGCGTCAGGCGCCGGGCGGAGGGATGGCGACGCACCGCCACCTTCACCACCTCGTCGTCCACCCGCAGTTCGATCCATTCCCCACCAGGAAGCGGGGGTGGATGCCTGTCGCGCCGCCGAAACAGCATTCCCCACCCTGCACGCCCCCGTGCCGGGAGCGTCTCGATTTCCATTTCAGAAAATGTGGGCGAATTCGCCGGCCTGCGCTAGCCCTCTCCGGTATCGGGCTGGGGATCGGTCAAAGCTTTTCTGGCCCGGTCTGCGTTCGCACGAAGACCAGCGAAAGACTGTGAAAGAAGCCCGCCGTTTTGGGCGGGCCGCTTTCATTCGGCGCCGGGTGCCGCGCGCTCGCCGAACAGGGGGGTCACCACATTGTCGCGATTGCGCGGCCAGTTGTTCGACAGGATGAAGTCGGAGATGCGGGGCGCGATCTCCGCCCGGAAGCGCGAGCCGTTGAACACGCCGTAATGACCCACCCCCGGCTGCACCCAATGGGCGCGCTTCTCGTCGGGGATCAGCGGGGACATGCCGTGGGCGGCGAAGGTCTGGCCGACGCCGGAAATGTCGTCCTTCTCGCCTTCCACCGTCATCAGCGCCACGTTGCGGATGGTCTCCGGCCGCACGCGGGCATTGTGGTGGTACATCTCGCCCTTGGGCAGGGCGTGGCGGATGAACACCTGTTCCACCGTCTCCAGGTAGAATTCGGCGGACAGGTCCATCACCGCCAGATACTCGTCATAGAACTCGCGGTGCTTCTCGGCGGAATCCCCGTCGCCCTGGATGAGGTGGCGGAACAGGTCGTAATGGGCCTGGAGGTGGCGATCCAGGTTCATGCTCATGAAGCCGTTGAGCTGCAGGAAGCCCGGATAGACCTGCCGCATGGCGCCCGGATGGGGCCACGGCACGGTGGTGATGACATTGCGGCGGAAGAAGTCGATGCCCTTGCTCTCGGCGAGCCGGTTGACCCCCGTGGGCGCCTGACGGGTGTCGATGGGGCCGCCCATGAGCACCATGGACTTGGGCACCAGCGGATCGCCCTCCTCTTCCATGCGGGCAATGGCCATGAGCACGGGGACCGCCGGCTGGCAGACCGCGAGCACATGGCAATCCCCGCCCATGCGGTGGAAGATGGAGATCAGATAGTCCACATAGTCGGACAGGGTGAAATGGCCCTCCGCCAGCGGCACCAGCTTGGCGTCGATCCAGTCGGTGACATAGACATCATGGGTGGGCAGGAAGGCTTCCACGGTGCCGCGCAGCAGCGTGGCGTGGTGGCCGGACATGGGCGCCACCACCACCAGGCGGGGCTGCGGACGGCGCGGCGGCTGGGAAAAGGCGCGCTCGAAGTGCAGCAGGCGACAAAATGGCCGGGACCATACGGTATTGACGTGGACGGGTATCCGCTCCCCGCCCACCACGGTATGGGTGAGGCGCCAGTCGGGCTTGGCGTAGCGTCGCGTGGTGCGCTCGAACAGCTCGATGGCCGCCGCCATGGACTTGCCCATGGTGGTGTGGGCGGCGGGATTGAGGGGGTTCTCAAAGATGAGCCGGCTGGCATCCGCCAGCGCCCGCGATGGATTGAGCGCGGCGTGCGTCATCTCGTACATCCAATACAAGGGTGACGAGAGCGCGGCGCTGCCGCTTCCGGGCAGCCGGGCCGGGCCGCTGAACTCACCGATCGCCATGGTCGTTCCTCGATTGTCGTTCCGTTGAAGGTGTCGTCAAAGTGTCAAACCGTCAATCTCCACCAAAGATCCATGAGACGTGACGGCCCATGATGCACAAGATTGCTTTCCCGAAACTCACCAACCACTGAACGAGACGGCCTCGACCCGCCATGGCATCGGCATTTGCAAGCTTCCCTCACGGAAGATCACTGGGTCTTCGACTGGACACCCTCATCCGCCTGCGCTGGCTGGCGGTGGCCGGACAGACCCTGTCCATCCTGGTGGTCTATCTGCTGCTGGGCTTCCCCCTGCCGCTTGCCCCCTGCCTTGCGGTGGTCGGCCTGTCCGCCGTGCTCAATATCTTGTTGCGGGTGCGTTTTCCGGTGGCGCGCCGGCTGTCCGACGTGGCCGCCGGGCCATTGCTTGCCTATGACGTCCTGCAGTTGACCGCCCTCCTTTTTCTCACCGGAGGGTTGAACAATCCTTTCGCGCTGCTGTTCCTGGCGCCGGTGATGATCTCCGCGACCGCCCTGTCCTGGACCACCACGGTGCTGCTCGGCCTGTTTGCGGTGTTCTGCGCCGGCATTGTGGGCCTGTGGCATCAGCCCTTGCCCTGGATGGGGCCGAGCGAGCCGGAATTGCCGAACCTGTTCCTGGCCGGCACCTGGGTGGCGCTCTCCGTAGCCATCGGCTTCATCGGCCTGCACTCGTGGCGGGTGGCGGAGGAGGCGCGGGAACTGGCCGATGCGTTGGCCGCCACCGAGCTGGTGCTGGCCCGCGAGCAGCACCTCTCCCAGCTGGACGGCCTTGCCGCCGCCGCCGCCCATGAACTGGGCACGCCGCTGGCCACCATCGCCCTGGTGGTGAAGGAGATGGAGCGCTCCTGCACGCCGGAGGACCCCCATGCGGAGGACATCGTCCTCCTGCGCGACCAGGTGCGCCGCTGCCGGGACATTCTCCAGAAGCTCACCTCGCTGGGCTCGGGGGACGCCCCCTTCGACCGCATGCCCCTCTCGCTGCTCCTGGAGGAAGTGGTTGGCCCCCATCGGGATTTCGGCATCACCATCACCGTCGACCTGCCGGCGGACCGCACCGACGAGCCGGTCATGGACCGCAATCCCGGCCTGATCTATGGCCTCGGCAATCTGGTGGAGAATGCCGTGGACTTCGCCGAGAGCCGCGTCGAGCTGGTGGCCCGCTGGACCACCACGCGCATGGAGATCACCGTCTCCGACGACGGGCCGGGCTTCGCGCCGGAAGTGTCCGACCGCATCGGCCAGCCTTATGTGACCAGCCGCGCCCGCGACCGCCAGGATGCGGACGAGGAAAGTGGCCTGGGCCTCGGCTTCTTCATCGCCAAGACCTTGCTGGAGCGCACCGGCGCGAGCCTGTGGGTGGAAAACCGCCCGGCCCCCGCCCATGGCGCCCAGGTGCGCATTTCCTGGATGCGCAACGCGGTGACCGTCGACAGCTGAGGGCGCCTTGTCCCGGCAGGACGGAACATATGCGTTCGGAATGGCTTAGCTCGCGCTTCCCAGCATTTGCGACGGGAAAACGCCGCTTTTGACGCGACGGCACGCGACAAATCGACGCCAATGGGCCATGCTCCCCCCGGAGGAACGTTTAAGGCTTCGCGTAGGTGCCGTGCCCCCGACGGCGCGGCGGCTGCTCCGCACTCCAGGAGCGGCCAGTGTCCAATCGGCCATGAACCTTTGATCCGGCGCATGGTTTCCGCTGACAGGACACTGCAAAGAAAGCCGAGTCCGAAGGAATTTGACCATGACCGAACCCGTCCAGATGGCTCCAGAGGGAGACCCATCCGTCCTCATTGTCGATGACGACCGATCCTTCCTCCAGCGCCTGGCCCGCGCCATGGAAACGCGCGGCTTCGCCGTCAGCACGGCCGAGAGCGTGGCCGATGGCCTCGCCAAGGTGGAAGCCGCCGCTCCCGCTTATGCGGTGGTGGACATGCGCCTCGGCGACGGCAGCGGGCTCGATGTCATTTCCGCCCTGCAGAAGGCCAAGCCCGAGGCCCGCGCCATCGTGCTGACCGGCTATGGCAACATCGCCACGGCGGTGACGGCGGTGAAACTCGGCGCCGTGGATTATCTGGCCAAGCCCGCCGACGCGGACGATGTGGTGGCCGCCCTCATGGCGAACGCCGACCACAAGCCCTCGCCGCCGGAAAACCCCATGTCGGCGGACCGGGTGCGGTGGGAGCACATCCAGCGCGTCTATGAATTGTGCGGTCGCAACGTCTCCGAGACGGCCCGCCGCCTCTCCATGCACCGCCGCACGCTCCAGCGCATCCTCGCCAAGCGCGCGCCGCGCTGAGTCGGTTTCCCGGCCCTCTTCATTCGTCATGGCCGGGCTTGTCCCGGCCATCCACGGGGCAGGGGCCAAAGGACAGGACCAAGGGGGCGGGTTTCAGGATTTGCGGGTGATGGAAGCCCGGCCATGAGGAGGGTGCAGGCGCGTTCTTCGCCCCTCGTCCATTCCGGTACTCCCGGTCCGCCCCCCTCCCCAACCCTCCCCCGCTTCGCGGGAGAGGGGGTTCGTTGCGCCAGGGCGATGACGTCCGTCATATCTGAAAGACACGCGCCGCTCGCCGGCCACACTCCCTCTCCCGCTTGCGGGGGAGGGTTGGGGAGGGGGTCAGCGGGAAAGCGTGGGCGAGGGCCCAACGCGCCCCGTGCCTGGCTTAGCCGTCACCCTCTGTCCACTGGCCCCGTTCACAAATCCGCATAAGGCCGCAGGTCGGGGTCGTGCAGCGCGGCCAGCCGAGCGCTTGCGGCGCGGGCGAGGCGGATGAGCATGGTCTTGCGGGTGGCCGCCGGCAGGCTATGGAGCGGCGGCGGGCGCAAGAGATGGGCGCCGAAGGCATCGCCCACCAGGATGCCCACCTCCTCCGGCAGGATCTCGACGGGAAAATCCACGCTCACCGCGAACAGCAGGCGATCGCAGAAGGCCCGATACTCCGGCCACTTGGCATCGGCACGGAAGTCCGCCACCGACGACTTGATCTCCACAATGGTGATCTCGCCCTTGCCGTCGAGGGCGGCGATGTCCGCCCGCCGGCCGGAGGCGAGGGAGAATTCCGGCAGACCCATCAGCCCCAGCGCCGCGAAATAGCGCAGCACGCCCCGTTGCAGGGCGAGCGCCGTGGGGGATTGCCGCCCGTCGGGCTTGGGCACGGGCGGGCTTGCGGGAGACAGAGCCATGCTCAATCCAGCATGTCCGCCACCGAGGCAAGACGCCTCTGGCTGGCCGCGTCCCGCGCCCGGCCGATGGCGGCGTTGAACTCGCCGCCGAAGATGAAAATGGTGGCGCTGAGATAGAGGAAGACCAGGGCCACCATCACCGAGGCAAGGCCCGCATAGGTGGTCACGTAATTCCCGGCAAATTCGGCCAGATACATGCCGAACACGGTGGCCGCCACCAGCCACAGGATCAAGGTGAGCAGAATGCCAGGCGCCACATCCAGGAAGCCGCGCCGCCCCGCCGGCAGCCACAGATGGGCCACCACCAGGCCGATGATGAGGATCACGCTGGTGCTGGCGATGCGGATGAGCGTGACCACGCTGCCGAACGGTTTGAGGGCCGGCACATGCTGCACCGTCTTTTCCCAGAGCAGGGGACCAAGCACCACGAAGAAGGACAAGGCCAGCATGCCCGCCGCGCCAATCACCACGAAGGCGATGGACTCCAGGCGCAGCTGGTACCAGGGGCGCCGCTCGCTCACCTGATAGGCCCGGTTGAGGCCGATGCGCAGGCTCTCGATGCCGTTGGAGGAGAAATAGAGCGCCAGCGCCACGCCGAAGGTCAGGAGGTCGGTGCGCACGTGGTTGACCACATTATAGATTTCGCGCGCGATGGGCTCGGCCACCTGCTCGGGCCAGGTGTCCAGGATCAGCTGGATGGTCTCGTTGGCCAGCGGCCGCAGGTCCAGGAAAGCGGCCAGCGAGGTGACGAAGATCAGGAACGGGAACAGCGACATGAGCGCCGACAGGGCGATGTGGCTGGCGATGGCCCAGCCGTCATCGGCCACGAAGCTCCAGAAGGCATCCATGACCACGCGGTAGCTTCTGACGACGATCATCACCTTCGGTCCGAGCCCCGCCTGTGCCATGGCCGCCCCTGGGCGCGCCGCCTGCCGCATGTCCGGTCCCCGGACGGGAGCCGGCCCGCCCCCGGTGAAGGTGCGGCGATGCCGGAGGGTTCCCGCCCGGATCAGCCTTCCTCCTATAGCCGGTTGCGGCCCGATCTGAGAAATTCTCCCCATCCGGGGCGCCCGCGCCCGCGCCGGTCCCGTTTCCAGTGTAGACCCATTCCCTGACAGGATCTCCACCGGCCCGCCATGCACCTCCCCTCCCTCCCCCGCTTCACCCTCGCCGATGCCCGGCTGGCGCTGCGCGCCACGGTCGCGGCCTTCGCCGCCTATCTCCTGGCCTATTGGCTGGATCTGCCGAAGGGCTATTGGGCGGTGCTGAGCGCCATATTGGTGGTGCAATCCTCCCTCGGGGCGAGCTTGGCCATTGCCATCGATCGGTGCTTGGGAACCATCGCTGGGGGTGCCATCGGCGTGCTTTTCGCCATCATCGCCGGTCCGTCCTTCTGGCTGACGCTGGCCTTCCTGGTGATCGGCACCTTCCTGGCGGCGCTGCTGGCGGCGCGCAGCCCCAGCTATAAGCTCGCGCCGGTGACGGTCTGCGTGGTCATGCTGGCCGATCCCACCCACGCGGACCCCTGGGTCTCAGGCCTGGAGCGTATCCTTGAGATTTCGCTGGGCGGGGCGGTGGGCCTAGCCTGTGCCCTGCTGGTCCTGCCCTCCAAGGCGCGGGAATATCTTTATCCCCATGTGGCGGATGTGCTGGACGGCTGCGCCGAGCTCATCGATCTCGGCGCGCGCGGGCTGGTGGAGGGGGCCCTCGATCCCTCCAGCCTGGATGCCACCAACACGCGCGTGCGCATCGCCTTGCGCGCCGCCGACACGCGGGCGGGAGAGGCGAAGCGGGAAAAATTCGGCTTCTTCAGCCAGAGCCGGGATGTGACGCCCCTGGTGCGCGGGGGCCGCCGGCTGTGGCATACGGTCATCATGCTGCTGCGCGGCGCCGCCCATCCCCTGGACCAGGAGCTGGGGCGCGATGCCGGCCCCGCCTTGACCGCAGCCGCCACGGCCCTGTCCGCGGTGGCCCGTGGGCTGGCCACCAGCATGCGGGGGGAAGTGGGCACCGACATCGATGCCCTATTGGAAACCGCGGCCGGCACGGTGACCGCGCTCGATGCCCAGATGGACCGGCTGACCCAGTCGGGTGCCTTTTCCGGCGACGGGGCGAGCCTCGTCCAGCTTTCGGCGGCGGTGGCCGCCTGCGAGCATCTGCTTGAAAACCTCACCGACCTTGCCGCGCGCCTCAAGGACATCCGCGCCCCGGTCGAGGAATAGGCCTTACGCCGCCGGCGGCGCCTCGGCGGCCGGTTCGGCATAGGTCGTCCAGATGGCCTTTTCGCCCATTTCGGCGATGAAGGCCGCATGGGCAGCCCGTTCTTCGGCGGTCAAAAGCGGGGGCAGGGGTACGGGGCGCTGGCGGGCGATGATCTTCTCGCCGGACAGAAGGCGGGGGGCCGCGTCCTCCTCGTCCACCAGACCCACCAGCATGGCCTGCCGGCCACCCAGCAATTCGCTGTAAACCTCGGCCAGCAATTCCGCGTCCAGCAGCGCCCCATGCTTCACGCGCTTGGAGCTGTCGATGCCATAGCGGCTCATCAGCACATCGAGGGAATTGGGGCCGCCGGGATGCTTGCGGCGGGCGAGCGCCAGGGTGTCGATCACCCGGTCGCGGGCGATGACCGGCCGCCCGGCCCGCTCCAACTCCGCATTCAGGAAGCCGATGTCGAACGCCGCATTGTGGATGACCAGCGTGTCGTCGGCGATGAAGGCGAGGAACTCGTCCGCCTTCTCGGCAAACTTGGGCTTGTCGGACAGGAACTCGCTGGACAGGCCGTGGACGTTGAACGCCTCCACCGGCATGTCCCGCTCGGGGTTCAGATAGACGTGGAAGACATTGCCCGTGAGGATGCGGTTGACCATCTCCACACAGCCGATCTCCACCACCCGGTCGCCATTATTGGCTTCAAGGCCGGTGGTTTCGGTGTCGAGCACGATCTCGCGCATGGGACCTCCTGAAGGGTGGCTTTAAGGGCCAAGCCGTCCATACCACATGGACGCCTGTCATGCCCGGGCTCGTCCCGGCCATGACAGCCGCAGCGTCACGTCTGCTCGCCGTCCCTTGCTCGGCAGAGATTCTGGTCTCTCTAAGCCCGTCGCCCCGGACCGCTCAAGGCCCGCACCACGCCGGCCACCTGATGCCGGGCGGCCTCGAAGCCGCGGCCCGTATCGATCAGGAAATGGGCGCGGCGGCGCTTGTCCGCGTCGGGCACCTGCTTGGCGAGGATCAAGGCGAAGCGCTCTTCGCTCATGCCGGGGCGCGCCAGCACGCGGGCCTTCTGCACCTCTGCGGGCGCGCTGACCACGGCCACCGCATCCACCCGGCCCGCCGAGCCCGTCTCCAGGAGAAGGGGAATGTCCAGCACCACCAGCCGCGCCCCGGCCGCCCGCGCCTTGGCGAGAAACGCCTCTTCCCGTGCCCGCACCAGGGGATGGACGATGGCTTCCAGCCGCTTCATGGCATCGGCATCACCCAGCACGCGCTGGGAGAGGGCAGGGCGGTCCACCCGTCCGTCCTTCACCACGCCGGGAAAGACGGCCTCCACGGGGGCCACCGCTTCCTTGGCATAGAGATCGTGCACGGTGGCGTCGGCATCATGCACTGGCACGCCCAGCGCGCGGAACATGGCGGCGGTGGCGGACTTGCCCATGCCGATGGAGCCGGTGAGGCCGAGCACCCACATGTCAGGCCTCCAACTGGCCCTTGGCGCGCAAATCTTCCACCAGGCGGGCGCGCAAGGCCTCGTCCACCTCCGGCCGCACGCCGAACCAGCGCTCGAAGCCGGGCACACCCTGGTGAAGGAGCATGCCCAGGCCATCCACCACCCGAAGCCCCCGCGCCCGGGCGGCCTTCAGGAGCGGAGTTTCCAAGGGCACATAGACCGCATCGGTCACCACCGCATCGTCCGGCAGGACGGAGAGGTCGAGATCCAACGGCGGATGGCCCTTCATGCCCAGCGAGGTGGTGTTCACCAGCACGCCGGCCTCCGCCATGGGCCGCGCCACGTCGGCAAGCGGCAGGGCGGTGACCTTGGGGCCGAAGAATGCCGCCAGCGTCTCGGCCTTTTCCAGCGTCCGGTTGGCCAGATGAATACGCTCCACACCCGCCTTCAACAGCCCGAAGAGAATGGCGCGCGAAGCCCCGCCCGCCCCCAGCACCACCACCGGCCGGTCCGCCTGTCGCCAGCCGGGGGCATTGGCGTCGAGATTGGCGATGAAGCCATAGACATCCGTATTGCCACCCATGAGGCGGCCATCTTCCACCCAGAGCGTGTTCACCGCGCCGAGCGCACGGGCGGTCTCGTCTGCATGGGCGACGGAGCGGAAGGCCACTTCCTTGTCGGGGGCGGTGACATTGCCACCCGTGTAACCGCGCTCAATGAAGCCGGCAAAGAAGTCCGCCGCCAGGTCGAGCGGGACTTCCTCGCGGCCATAGCTGCCGGCCAGGCCGTGCTTTTCCATCCAATAGCCATGGAGCAAGGGCGAGCGGGAATAGGCCACGGGCTGGCCGATGATGCACAGCTTGGGAGAGGTCACGGCAGAAGGCCCTCGGAACGCAGGAAGCCCAGCAGGGGCAAAAGCGGCAGCCCCAGAATGGTGAAGTGATCGCCTTCGATGGCCTCGAACAGATGCACGCCCAGCCCTTCCAGCTGGTAGCAGCCCACCGAGGACAGGATGGCCGGCCCCGCCGCATCGAGATAGGCGTCGAGCGCCTCGTCCGACAAAGGCCGCATGGTCAGGCAGGCGGTCTCCACCGTCTCGAACAGCACCTCCTCGTCCCGCACCAGCGCGAGGGCGGAATGGAGGGCATGGGTGCGGCCGGCGAGGCGGGAGAGTTGGAGGCGGGCGGCCGTCATGTCCGGCGCCTTGTGGAAGGCGACGGGGCCGAGCGCCAGGGTCTGGTCCGCGCCCAGCACCAGCCGGCCCGGCGCCAGCGCGCTGCCGGCCAGCGCCTTGGTGCGCGCCAGCAGGCGCGCCACGTCGTCTGGGGCCGCCTCGGCGGCGGGAGCGGCGCATTCCACCGCCCGCTCGTCCACCGCGACGGAAATCAGGTCAACGGGAATGCCGGCGGCCTCCAGCACCGCCCGGCGGGCGAGGCTCTTGGAGGCCAGCGCCAGCGGTTCGGCGCCACGCCACAGGCTCATGTTTCCGCAATGCTCCGCCGGCGGCGCTCGCTGACGAGGCCGATGATGGTGGCCGCCGTCTCCTCGATGGAGCGGCGGCTCACGTCGATGATGGGCCAGCCATTGCGCCCGCACAGGCGACGGGAAAAGGCGATCTCCTCGGCCACCGCCTCGCGATCCACATAAGAGGGGCTGGCCGAGGTGGCGTTGAGCCCGAGCAGGCGGTTCTGGCGGATCTCCACGATCCGCTCCGGGCTCGCCACCAGGCCGACCACCAGGGGCTTCTTCAGCTTTTCCAGGTTGGGCGGAATGGGGACCTTGGGCACCAGCGGGATATTGGCGGTCTTGATGCCGCGATTGGCCAGATAGATGGAGGTGGGGGTCTTGGAGGTGCGCGAGACGCCCAGCAGCACCACGTCCGCCTGCTCCAAATCGTCGGTCATGTGCCCGTCATCGTGCATGACGGTGAAGTTCAAGGCGTCGATGCGCTTGAAATAGGTGGCGTCCAGCGCGTGCTGGCCGCCCACGCGCGGCTGCGGCTCGCCGCCCAGATAGGCCTGGAACAATTGAACAACCGGTGCGAGTACCGACAGATAAGGCACACCCACCGTCTCGCATTCCTGCTTCAGGCGGTCGCGCAATTCCTTGTCCACCAACGTGTAGAGCACGATGCCGGGATGGCTGTCGATCTCCGCCAGCACCCGCTCCAGCTGCTTCATGGTGCGCACGAGGGGATAGACGTGCTCGATGGGCAGCACGTTCGCATATTGGGCGCAGGCCGCCCGGCCCACATTGATGAGCGTTTCGCCCGTGGAGTCGGAAACCAGATGGAGATGGAAATAGTTCGGATTGGGAGCCTTGGATGCATTCACCACGGCGGTGGCCCTCCCGGCCCTGTGGACAGCCGGTGCAGGAAGGCACGACGCCAAGGCCCGCGCAAGCTCCCTCTCGGGATAGCGGGCATGGTCATCCACATTTCAGCCGCATGGGACAGTCTGGAGACCCCTCCTGTTGAGGAGTGGGGATTTCCGCACCTCACCTGCCCCGTTAGTGTTTTGTTAACCGGCTTTGGAGGCCGTCCGGGGGCGGTGCGAAACGGGGTGCGCGAACGTGTCTTCCTGTGGAGCGGTTGTCGACGGCGCCGCGAATAGTTAATCAACCGTTAATACCCAACAGACTCTCTCTTTTAAAAAAGAATCTTATTTTCTTAAGTGGGGTTGGATGACTGAGAGCCACACGCCTGCGTCCTGGAAGCCTGCGTCCCCCTCCGCTTCGCCCTTCCTGGCGGTGCTGGACGGCGAGCCCCGCACGCCGCCGCCGCTCTGGATGATGCGCCAGGCGGGGCGCTACCTGCCGGAATATCGCGAGGTGCGTGCCACCGCGGGCGACTTCCTGACGCTGTGCTACACGCCGGCGCTGGCCGCCGAGGTGACGCTGCAGCCCATCCGCCGCTTCGCCTTCGATGCGGCCATCATCTTTTCCGACATTTTGGTTGTGCCCCATGCGCTGGGCGTGCCGCTGCGCTTCGCGGTGGGCGAAGGCCCGCGCCTGGAGCCGGTGACCGACGCGGCGGGCGTTTCGGCGCTGGCCGGCCAGCTCGACCCCAATCGCGTGGGACCGGTCTACGAGGCCCTTTCGCTGGTCCGGGCGCGCCTGCCCCGGGAAACGGCCCTGATCGGCTTCTGCGGGGCTCCCTGGACGGTGGCGACCTATATGGTGGCCGGGCAAGGCACCGACGACCAGGGGCCGGCGCGCCTGCTCGCCTTGCGCCAGCCGGACCTGTTCCAAGCCCTCATCGATCGGCTGGTGGAGGCTTCCATCGCCCATCTCTCCGCCCAGATCAGTGCCGGCGCGGATGCCGTGCAGGTGTTCGACACATGGTCGGGCGTGCTGGACCCGGCCTCCTTCCAGCGCTGGTGCGTGGAGCCGCTGCGCAAGATCGTTGCCGGCGTGCGGGCCGATCATCCCGGCGCGCGCTTCATCGCCTTCCCCAAGGGGGCCTCGCTGGAGGGCCTGGAAGCCATGGCGGCGCTGGGCGTGAATGCGGTGGGGCTCGACTGGACCGCCGATCGCAAGGCGGTGCGGACGCGGCTTGTGGATAAGGTCGCGGTCCAAGGCAATCTGGACCCCCTGCGCATGATCGCCGGCGGGGCCGCGCTGGAGGATGAAATCCTCAACATCCGCAGGGATTTCGCGGGTGCGCGGCACATCTTCAACCTGGGCCACGGCATCCGCCCGGAGACCCCGGTCGCCCATGTGGAAAAGCTTGTGGAAAAGGTCCGTCAAAGCCTGTGAATGAGGAGGCTCCGTCCGCCCCAAGGGGCGGGGGAGGGGACACGCGCCATGCTCTATCTGTCCATCAAGGCCTTCCACATCATGGCGGTCATCTCCTGGATGGCCGCCATGTTCTATCTGCCGCGCCTGATGGTCTATCATTGCGACGCGCCGGTGGGCTCGCAGCAGTCCGAGACGTTCAAGATCATGGAACGGCGGCTGCTCAAAGCCATCTGCAACCCGGCCATGATCGCCACCTGGCTCGCCGGGCTCTATCTTTTGTGGGACGGCGGCTGGATCACCGATGGCTGGATGCATGCCAAGCTGACCTTGGTGCTCATCCTCTCGGGCTTCCACGGCATGCTGGCGCGTTGGGTACGGGAATTTGCCAATGATGAGAGGAAGCGCACGCCCCGCTTCTACCGAATCGCCAATGAGGTGCCGACCCTCCTGATGATCTGCATTGTGCTCTTGGTGGTGCTGAAGCCGTTCTGACCGGGCGGCGGGCTCGTCCCCGGGCGCATCTTTCCCCCGTCGCGGGGTGGGCGAGGCGGTCCGCAGCGGCGCAGATTTGGACTAACCTGCTGATTTGAAAGGGAAAGACGGGACTTTCCCCGTGCGCGTCTCGGCTGCGTCAAATGGCGGCTGCAAGGAAAAGATGTGCGCCTTTCGGAGGGCTTGCGCGGAGCCCGGTCCATCCGTTATTGTACCAGAGCTTTCCCCAACGCAGGCGAGAACGTGCATCCGTCCTTCGGTCGCGTCATGAGACCTGGACCGACAGAGTTGGACCGTACGCAAGGCAAGGCCACGCCATAAGGCCTTCCTGAAGACCTGCGATCTCCCGTCCCTTCCCTCACGCCAGGTGCACCGCGCGGTGCCACAGGCGCAATTCAAGATTTCGAGGCTTTCCCTTATGCGGGAAGTGAAACTCCAGGATCTCAAGTCCAAAACCCCTGTCGAGCTGCTGGCCTTCGCCGAGGAAAACCAGGTGGAGAACGCCAGCACCCTGCGCAAGCAGGAGCTCATGTTCGCCATCCTCAAGCAATTGGCCGCCAGCGAAACCGAGATCATCGGCGAAGGCGTGGTCGAGGTGCTCCAGGATGGGTTCGGCTTCCTGCGCTCGCCGGATGCCAATTATCTCCCCGGCCCGGACGACATCTATGTCTCGCCCTCGCAGATCCGCCGCTTCGGCCTGCGCACCGGCGACACGGTCAACGGACAGATCCGGTCCCCCAAGGAAGGTGAGCGCTATTTCGCCCTTCTGAAGGTGAACACGATCAATTTCGAGGACCCGGAAAAGACCCGGCACAAGATCAATTTCGACAATCTGACGCCGCTTTATCCCGATGAGCGCCTGAAGCTGGAATTCGAGGATTCCAACAAGAAGGACTTTTCGGCGCGGATCATCGACATCGTCTCGCCCATCGGCAAGGGTCAGCGCGGCCTCATCGTCGCCCCGCCCCGCACCGGCAAGACGGTGCTGCTGCAGAACATCGCCAAGTCCATCACCGCCAACCATCCCGAGTGCTTCCTCATCGTGCTGCTCATCGACGAGCGCCCCGAGGAAGTCACGGACATGCAGCGCTCGGTGAAGGGCGAGGTGGTCTCCTCCACCTTCGACGAGCCCGCCTCCCGCCACGTCCAAGTGGCCGAGATGGTGATCGAGAAGGCCAAGCGCCTCGTCGAGCATGGCCGCGACGTGGTCATCCTCCTGGATTCCATCACGCGCCTCGGCCGCGCCTACAACACGGTGGTGCCCTCCTCCGGCAAGGTGCTGACCGGCGGCGTGGACGCCAATGCCCTCCAGCGGCCCAAGCGCTTCTTCGGCGCGGCCCGCAACATCGAGGAAGGCGGCTCCCTCACCATCATCGCGACCGCGCTCATCGAGACCGGCTCGCGCATGGACGAGGTGATCTTTGAAGAGTTCAAGGGCACCGGTAACTCCGAAGTGATCCTGGACCGCAAGGTCTCCGACAAGCGCGTGTTCCCGGCCATCGACATCACCCGCTCCGGCACCCGCAAGGAAGAGCTGCTGGTCCCGGCCGACGTGCTCAAGAAGATGTATGTGCTGCGGCGCATCCTCAATCCCATGGGGACGGTGGACGCCATCGAGTTCCTGCTCGACAAGCTGCGCCAGACCAAGACCAACCAGGACTTCTTCGACTCCATGAACACCTGAGGCCTTTCCGTACGGAAAGCGCGGTCTTTACCTGATGCAAACCAAGTCGGGGTTAAGTCCTATCAGGGCTTGCCCCGGCTTTTTTGTTCTGTCCGGCAGGCCGCCCCGGGGGGCGGGGGAACCTTCAGGGCGCGCCGATCCGTCGGGGCGTTCTTTATTCTTAATGCAGGGTCATTTGACCGCATGTGACGTGTCCTGTAATCCATCCTGAGGGTTGCAGTGCAGCGCGGCTTGGCATTCGGCGGCGGGGGGCCGGCGTGAATGCAGCGGGCGGGTGGCCTTATTGATCGAGAGAGACGTGCGATCGATGGATGCGTCGCCACTGCGAGCCGTGAGTGACGGGCCCGGGCCGACCATCCGGCGCATCATCGTGGATTGCTCCCACATCTCGCCCGACCCTACCCCCACCGGCATTCCCCGTGTCGTCCAGCAATATGTGACTCATGGGCGTGCGGTCGCGGCCGCCTCGGGGGTCGAGATTCTCGCCGTGGAAATGGCGCCCGACGGCGTCTTCCACGTGCGCAAGGAAGAGCCGAGCCAGGCGGTCCCGGTCCGGCAGGACATTCCCAAGCGGGCGAAGATTTTCCTGGAAGCGCTGCGCTACGTCTCGCGCGTGCTCAAGGAGGCGGCGGGCCTGCTGGCCGCGCTGGTGCCGGCCAAGCCGGTCAAGCGGCAGATGCAGCGCGTGGCCGCCTGGTGCGTGGACCTGGTGCCCAATGCCCGCAAGCGCTTCGAGCAGCAGCGGGAGCTGGGGGAAGCCGTGGTGCCCGGCGCCGGCGACGTGCTGTTCTGCCCGGGCTACTGGCACGAGATGGACATGGAGGTCTACGCCCAGGCCCGCGCCGCCGGCGCGGAAGTGGTGTTCCTGGTCCATGACATCCTGCCGGTGACGCTGCCGACCTTCTACGAATATCCCTGGCGGTGGGACTTTGCGAAGCGGCTCGCCCGCTCGTTCGACATCGTCAGCCACTATTATTGTATCTCCGCCTATACGCTGGCGGAGGTGAGCACCTTCGCCGCCTGGCACCGCAAGCGGATCGAAGGGTCCATCGCCTATAATGGCTTTGATCCCGCCCCGGTGCGCGTGGGCGCCAAGCCCGCCCATCTGGAGGGCCTGGCCGCCGAGCTCGCGGCCACCCAGCCCTGGCTGATGGTGGGAACCCTGGAGCCCAAGAAGGGCCATCGGGACGCGGTGGGCACCTTCGAGATGCTGTGGGATGCCGGCTATGAGCGCCCGCTGGTGGTGATCGGCCGGCGGGGCTGGATGAGCGACGAGCCGGTGGACGTGATTCGCGAATCCCGCTGGTATGGCCGCAAGCTGTTCTGGCTGGACGGCATCGATGATGCCGGGTTGGCCGCCTTCTATGACCGCAGCCATGCGCTGCTGTTCGGCTCGGTGGCGGAGGGGTTCGGCCTGCCGCTGCTGGAAGCGGCGTCCCACCAGATGGCGGTGCTGGCGCGCGACACGGCGGTGGCGCGGGAGATCCTCGGCGAGGCGGGTTTCTACTTCACCGACCGCATCGATCTGGCGGCTGGCATCGAGGCGCTGGAACTGCCCGGCCGCCGGGAGGCGGAGCGGGCGCGCAGCGCGGGGCTGAGCTGGTATCGCTGGGCCACGGTGGTGGAGCGGGTGACGCTGGACATTCTGCGCGGGGCGGGCCGGCGCGCGCAAGGCGCCGGCCTCCTGGCCGGAGCCGGGCTTGAGCGTGTGGGTCCCGAGCGGCCGGCGGCCGCGGCGGGGGCCGAGCGGGGTGCAACGGTCGAGACCGTGCGGGCGGCGGCATCGCGCATCTAAAAGTCGCGGTACAACCAAAACTCTCCAAAAAGTTGCTTCAATAGGAAGGTCGCCAGCGGCAAAAGCGCGGGCGGTCCGATCCATTCTTCATCCGAAGGCAAAAACCCGCCAGCGGCCATTTCTGGCCATCTGGCGGGCTATGGCTTTTCAGCGCCCGTTGGGACGGGCGGTTTTGATGCGCGCAGCGGCCATGGCGGCCGGCAGGGCCTCGGGGTCCAGCACGGGGAGGGAGCAGCGGCCCTCCGCGCATACGAAGGCCGCACCGGAGGCGGGGGCCGCCTCTGCCTGGGCCCGGGCAAGGCTGTTGGCGGGCGCGGCGGCGCCATCCGCCAGGCGCATCACCACCCGATCCAGGAAGGGCTGGCCGAGCGCGGCGCGGGCGAAATCATCCCGGGCCTCGCCCACGGCCACCACTTCCATCAGCCGCAGGCGCGTGTCGAGGGCATTGAGCAGCGCGCCATGGGCGAGCGGGTTCGCCGCCGCAGCGCCCGACAAGGCGATGAGGATGCGGTCCGCCCGCTCGCGCAAATCATCCGATCCCGTGAGCGCGGCCAGCCGCACCAGGGCATCGGCGGCCACCCCATTGTGGTTGGGCAGCGCCTCGTCATGGCTGGAGGAGGGGCGCAGGATGAGCCCCTCCGCATCATCGGCGGTGAGGAAATAGGTGCCGGTCGCGCTGTCCAGATGGTGCGCCTCCAGCGCCTCCAGCAAGGCCGTGGCGGTGGCCAGCGGCTCCGAACGGCCGGTGGCCTCATAGAGCGCGATGCCCGCCCGGGCCATGGCGGCAAGGTCCGTGGCAAGGCCGGGACCCACCAGCTTGCCCTCCCGCCAGGAATGGCCGAGCCGCAGCCCGCCATTGGCCCGGCCCATGAGGCGGCACACCGCATCGAAGGCGCGCTCGGCCATGGCGACCCAATCGGCCTCGCCCAGCAGCGCGCCGGCGCGGGCGAGCGCCGCGATCATCAGCCCGTTCCAGTCGGCCAGAACCTTGTCGTCGAGGCCCGGCCGCACGCGGCTTGCCCGCGCGGCCAGGAGCTTCTCGCGCATGGGGGCAAGGCGCGCCTCGTCCTCTGCTTCCACATCGCCCACGCGGGTGCGGTTGAGAATCGTGGTGCCTTCCCAATTGCCGCCCGGCGTCACGTCATAGAAGCCGGCGAAATAATCGGCATCCTCCTCGCCCAGCACCTGCCGGATCTCGTCCGCCGTCCAGACATAGAACTTGCCCTCGTGGCCCTCGCTGTCCGCATCCAGGGAGGCGGAGAAGGCGCCTTCCGCCGTGGTCATTTCCCGGCGCAGCCAACCCACCGTCTCGGTGGCGCGGGCGCGGAAGAGGGGGTCTCCGGTCTCCTGATAGGCCAGCGCCAGGAGCTCCAGGAGCTGGGCATTGTCGTAAAGCATCTTCTCGAAATGGGGGACGAGCCAGGCTTCATCCACCGCATAGCGGGCAAAGCCGCCGCCCAGATGATCGTAGATGCCGCCCTCGCACATGCGGTTGAGGGTGAAGGCGGCCACCGCCTTCAGGCGCTCTGTGCCGGTGCGATCACCCGCCCGCCACAGCAATTCCATGAGCCCGCACTGGGGGAATTTGGGTGCGCCCCGCAGGCCGCCATGGGTGCGGTCGAACAGGTCCGCGATCTGGCCGGCGGCCTTGTCCAGGTCCTTCAGGCCGATGGTCACCGCCTCCTTCGGGCGGGCGGAGGCCTCCAGCCGGCCGAGGATGGCGTCGCGATTGTGCTGCACCTTGTCCGGGCTTTCGGCATAGACCTGGGCCACCTGGGTGAGCACATCGGTGAAGCCGGGTCGGCCATATTTGGCGGTCTTGGGGAAATAGGTGCCGCCCCAGAAGGGGGCGCCTTCGCCGTCCAGGAACATGGTCAGCGGCCAGCCGCCCTGTTCGCCGAGCTGGTGGAGCGCGGACATATAGATCTGGTCCACGTCCGGGCGCTCTTCCCGATCCACCTTGATGTTCACGAACAGGCGGTTCATCACCGCCGCGACGCCCTCGTCCTCGAAGCTCTCATGGGCCATCACATGGCACCAGTGGCAGGCGGCATAGCCCACCGACAGCAGGACCGGCTTGCCGGTGCGCCGGGCTTCGGCGAATGCCTCCGGCCCCCAGGCCCACCAGTGGACGGGATTGTCCTTGTGTTGGAGAAGATAGGGGCTGGTTTCGGCGGCCAGGCGGTTTTCGCTCATGGTCGGCTCCGGGGTTGGCCGGCGCTGCGGCCGGAAGGAGAACATATGTCACGGTCATCGGACACCATCTTCGCCCTGTCCAGCGGTCGTTTGCCGAGCGGGGTGGCGGTGGTGCGGGTCAGCGGGCCGGCGGCCCTGTCCGCCGCTCAGGCGCTGCTGGGAACCGTGCCCCCGCCGCGCATGGCCCGCTATGGCGTGCTGCGCGATCCCGCCGACGGGAGCGTGCTGGACCGGGGGCTGGTGCTGGTGTTTCCCGGCCCCGCCAGCGCCACCGGGGAGGACACGGCGGAATTCCATCTGCATGGCGGACGGGCGGTGGTGGCCCGCATTCTGGAAACCCTCGGGCGGCTCGACGGGTTCCGCCCCGCCGACGCCGGGGAGTTCACCCGCCGCGCCCATGCCAATGGCAAGATGGATCTGGCGGAGGCCGAGGGCCTCGCCGACCTCATCGCCGCCGAGACGGAGGCCCAGCGCCGGCAGGCGCTCGCCCAGGCGGGCGGCCTGCTTTCCCGCGCAGTGGAGGGCTGGCGGGGTCGGCTCATCCGGGCGCTGGCGCTGGTGGAGGCGAGCGTCGATTTCACCGACGAGGGCGACGTGCCGGAGGATCTGGCCGGCCCAGCCGTGCGCGAGGCGGCCGCGCTGCGGGCGGAACTGGCCGCCGCCCTGGCCGATGCGGGGCGGGGGGAGCGGGTGCGGGATGGGCTGGTGGTGGCCATTGCCGGGCCGCCCAATGCGGGCAAGTCGACGCTTCTCAATCGTCTTGCGGGGCGGGAGGCGGCCATCGTCTCGCCCATTCCCGGCACCACGCGTGATGCCATCGAGGTGCATCTGGACTTGGCCGGGCAAGCGGTGACCCTGGTGGACACGGCCGGCATTCGCGAGACCGGGGATGCGGTGGAGGCGGAAGGGGTGCGCCGCGCCCGGGCCCGGGCGGGCAGCGCCGATCTGGTGCTGTGGCTCTCGCCGGACGATGCCCCGCCGCCCAAGGATCTTGCGGACGCGTTGCGGGTGCGCACCAAGGCGGACCTTGGGGGCGTGGGGGAGGGCGGGGCGGACATCGCGGTTTCCGCCGCCACGGGCGAGGGGATCGACGCGCTGATCGCCCGCATCGGCGAGCGCGCCGCCAGCCTCGCGGGGGGCGAGCCGGCACTCCTGGTGCGCGCCCGGCAGACGGCCGGCGTGCGCGCGGCGCTGGACCACCTGGACCGCGCGCTGCTGTGGGGCGGGCAGGGGGCGTCCGAGGAGATCCTGGCCGAGGAGCTGCGCCTTGCCGCCCGCGCGCTCGACGCGGTGGTGGGTCGGGTGGATGTGGAGGATGTGTTGGACGCCCTGTTCCGCACCTTCTGCATCGGCAAGTGAGGGGGTGATGTTTCACGTGAAACATCCCGGCGCGGGGTCCGCGTCGTGTTTCACGTGAAACACTCGCCGCCGCCAACGTGAGACATTCATTGCCCAACGTTGATTTCTGTTTCTGACGTGTTTCGGGCTAAGCTCCTCCCCGGTGTGGGAAGAGTGACATGATGAAGGATTATGGAGAGACCCGTTTCATCACGGGTCTTAGGGCCATTGCGGCCCTGGCCGTGGTGCTGCTCCATGGGGGCGGTGCCGGGCTGAAAGAGATGGGGCCGGCGGGGGCGGCGCTGGTGGAGATGGCGGGGCGCGGGGGCGTCTATGTCTTCTTCGTCATTTCCGGCTTCAGCGTCAGCGCCTCCTATCTGAAGGCGCCCTCTTATGGCGATTATCTGGCCCGGCGCTTCTGGCGCATCGCGCCGCTCTATTATGCCTGGATCGCCATTGTCGCGGCCGGGCTGCTGCCGCCCTCGGGCTGGGCCGCGGTGTTCCACGCGCCGGCCACTCTCTACAATGTGCTGATGCATGCGAGCTTCCTGAGCTTCCTGGATTATCGCATCGCCAATTCGCTCATCGAGGCGGAATGGTCCCTGCCCATTGAGATGGCCTATTATCTCATCCTGCCCTTCGTGCTCGTCTGGGCGCGGACGCTGGTGCGGGCGGCGCTGGTGGTGGCGGCGGGGTTCGCCATTTACCGGCTGGGCCTCTCACATTTGAACTGGCTGCCGGTGCCGCGCGATTATGCGGGTCTCGCCTTCATCTGGAGCCCCATCCCCTATGCCTTCTGCTTCGCCTTGGGCCTTGCCGCCTTTCGCGTGCGGGAACGCATGCGTGCGCCGGGCTGGGCGGGGGATGCGGCGCTGCTCGGCGGGCTGGCGGCCATGGTGGGGGTTGCCTTCATTCCCGGCGTCCAGGTGGGCGCACTGAAGGCGGAATTCCTGGCCTATTCGCTGGCGGCCTTCGCCATGGTGGCGCTGGGCAGCCGCCGGGCGCGCCTCATGAACGCGGTGTTGGGAAACCCCGTGGCGCAATATCTGGGGCTCATCAGCTTCTCCATCTATCTCGGCCATCCCGCCGTGATTGGGGTGCTGGGTGAAGCCGGGCTTTTGCCGGCGGCGGCCTTGCCCAAGGCAGCGGTGATTGGTCTTGCCACCGTGGCGCTGGCGAGCCTGACCTACGTCCTGGTGGAACAGCCCGGCCAGCGTCTGGGCTGGCGACTCACCTGGCGCCGACCGCGGGTGCAGCCGGCCGAGTAGGGCAGGGCAGAGAGAAAACGAAAGAGGGCCGGCATGACCGGCCCTTTTTCATGCCCGCGTCCCTTCGGCATGTTTCACGTGAAACATTGCCACGCCCCCTGTCGGAGGAAACGGCATGGGGCGGCCTGGCGCCTTGGCGGTGCGGAAAGATGGGGCGGACCGGGCGCTCCCCGCTGCCGGTGCCGCAAAGGACGTTCGGCGCGCACGAGGGGACGGACGGGTGCCGGAGCTATGGCCGTCCGGAGTCCGCCACATCCTGGCCCGCCGGCCAGATCCGCGACGCCGTCCGCCCGCGCCGCAGGATCGGAGCCTCCAGCACGTGCCAGGAGAGGGCGGCCACCATCACCGTCGCAACCAGTCCCGCCAGGCGGGCCAGCACCGAGGGGGTCCCGCCTTCCCATTGGACGACGAAGTACAGCAGAGGCAGGTGATAGACATATAGGCCATAGCTGATCCGGCCCAGACCGACCAACGGGCGCTCGCCCCAGACGGGTGGAGCGGTCCGGGCGTGGACGGCGCGGGCCAGCATCCAGGCGAGGAAGAGGGCCGCCACCGTCGGCAGAATGGAGACGCCCACGGCCTGAAGAGGACCCATGGGCACACCCGACAGGAAACAGAATGCCATTGCGGCCGAGGCCGAGAGTGGAAGCAGACAACGAAGCCGCGCTTCAACCTGACCCGAACCCGCCTTGCGTAGCCAGAAACTGAGCAGGCCGCCCATGGCGAGGAGATCGAAATTGGCGAGGGGTGAGACGAGATACACGGGATAAAGCGCGGGATCGAAGCCCCAAAAGCGGTAGGCCACCCCCACAAGCACCGCCCCGGCGGCCGCAGCGAGTGTGGCCGACCGTCCCAGACCCACCACCAGCAAGGGCCAGAGCAGGTAGAACTGCTCCTCGACGGCCAGGGTCCAGAAATGTCCCGCATATTCTTGGAACTGGCCCGTCTGCAGCATCTGGATGTTGTTGAGGTAGACCGCGCTCCAGGGAAGGGATTGGCGAAATCCGGGTATGGCCAGCGCGATGCCAATCGCGAGCATCAGATAATAGATGGGGAAGATGCGGCGCGCCCGTCGCGCATAAAAGCCCGCCAGCCGCGCGCGCATGGATCCTGTGCGCCGCTCCAGGCTCTCGGTGATGAGGAAGCCGGAGAGCACGAAAAAGAAATAAACACCCAGTCCGCCCGGATAGAAGACCATCGCTGCGGGGGCGAGCGGGGCGAAAAAGTGCTCCCAAATCACCAGAAGGGCGGCGATGGCCCGGAAGGCGTCGAGCCGGGGAATATGGGAGCTGACGCACACGCGCTCCGGGGCAACGGACATAGGCTCTGATCTTCCCGCCGGCCGACGGCACGTGTGAACCCGGCGGGCGAGTGTCTCCCAAGTCGCCCCGCGTCGCCAGAGGGATTGGAACTCTGGCGCGGGACCTTATGTGCACCGGCGCTCGTCAAGCCGGCGGAGCCTCGGGGGGCGTCCGTGGCGCGGTGGCGGGCGATGTCAGAACAAGTTGCTGAACCAGGTCTTGATGCTCTGCCATCTCTGTTCGCGCTCGTCCGCCGCCTTCTGAGCTTGGTCGGCGGTCCAACCCCAAATGGCCTTGCCGGCGACCACACTTTCCTGCTGCTCCGGCGAGAGGGGCGTCGCGTCGGGTGTCGTGTTGGGTGCCCCGGGGAGGGGAGGGCGGGCCTGTTCAGGTTCGGTCATGGCTGTTTCCTTCAGAACAAGGGGGCGATTGGGATCGTGTGTCCGGCACTGGGGAGGGCTCAGCTGAAGAGCCCACTCATGAGGCGGCTACTTCTTCTTCCCGTGGTCCGCGTCCCACCCGTTCAGGCGCATGATGGTGGCGCGCTGGGCCTCGGGAAAAACCTTCGGGTTGATGGGAAAGCCACCGGCCACGTCCGCACCTTCCTCGGTGGTGAGGGGGCGGGCGTCAGAGGCAACTTCGGTCTGTGCCTGCGCGTGGGGCGCGCCCTGCGCGGAGAGGGCCTTGGGATCGGGATCGGTGGTCATGGTCGCCGTCTCCAACTGCGGGCGCCGGTCCGGGGCGCCTCATCGAATGGCCGGTCTTGTCGCGCCAGAATGCGGCAGCTTCCCAACGCTCTCAAGACAAAAACGTGGAGAAGGCAAGATGTCTTCTTTCGGAGACTTACGGTTTCGCCAAAATGAAGGAAGAGGAGGTGGGAGCGTTGGAGAAGGGGAGAGGGATGGACTGCACTTATCTTACTCACGACCTATGTTTGTTATGAAATCTTTCAACTGAGCGGGGTTCCTATCGCTCCCGTCACCCGCGGTGGGATTGCCGCCTTGACCGCGCCGCGAAACTGGCGTTCCTCCTCCCCCATGCGATGAAAAGCCATACGCCCCAAGGGGCGGCGCGTGGCGGATGGTGGAAGGGACGGCGCTCCATGGGAGCTGCGATGATGTTCGACGTGATGGTGGTGGGCGGCGGCCATGCGGGGTGCGAGGCAGCGGCGGCGGCTGCGCGGCTCGGCGCGCGCACGGCGCTCGTCACCCATTCCGCCGCCACCATCGGCGCCATGTCCTGCAATCCGGCCATTGGCGGCCTCGGCAAGGGGCATCTGGTGCGCGAGGTGGATGCCCTCGACGGCCTCATGGGCCGGGTGGCGGACCAGGGCGGCATCCAGTTCCGTCTTCTGAACCGCCGGAAGGGCCCGGCCGTGCGCGGCCCCCGCGCCCAGGCGGATCGTAAGCTCTATGCCCGCGCCATGCAGGCGGCATTGGCCGAGGAGACCAACCTCACCATCCTGGAAGGGGAGGCGGACGACCTCATCGTCAGCGAGGGGCGCGTCACCGGGCTCATCCTGGCGGATGGGCGCAGCTATTCATGCGGCGCGGTGGTGCTGACCACCGGCACTTTCCTCAATGGCCTCATCCATATGGGCGAGGTGCAGATCCCCGCCGGCCGCATCGGCGAGAAGCCGGCGCTGGGCCTCTCCCGCGCGCTCGCGCGGCTGGGCCTCTCCCTTGGTCGGCTGAAGACCGGGACGCCGCCCCGTCTCGATGGCACGTCCATCGACTGGGCGAGCCTGGAGATGCAGCCGGGGGATGAGGACCCCGAGCCCTTCTCCGCCCTCACCACTTATCTGCCCAATCCCCAGGTGGAATGCGGCATCACCCGCACCACCACCGCCACCCATGATGTGATCCGCGCCAACCTCTCCCGCTCGGCCATGTATTCCGGCCGCATCGAGAGCACCGGGCCGCGCTATTGCCCGTCCATCGAGGACAAGGTGGTGCGCTTCGGCGATCGGGACGGCCACCAGATCTTCCTGGAGCCGGAGGGGCTGGACGACGACACCATCTATCCCAACGGCATGTCCACCTCCCTGCCGGAGGAAGTGCAGCATCTGTTCCTCGCCACCATTCCGGGCCTGGAAAAGGTGCGGGTGAAGCGGCCGGGCTATGCCATCGAATATGACCATGTGGACCCGCGCGAGCTTGCCGCCACCCTGGAGGTGAAGCGCGCGCCCGGCCTGTTCCTCGCCGGCCAGATCAACGGCACGACCGGCTATGAGGAAGCCGCCGCCCAGGGACTCATCGCCGGCCTCAACGCCGCCCGCCGCGCCGGGGGCGGGGAGGGGATCGTGATCGATCGAGCGGAGGGCTATCTGGGCGTGATGGTGGACGATCTCGTCACCCGCGGCGTCACCGAGCCCTATCGCATGTTCACCTCGCGGGCCGAATATCGCCTGACGCTGCGCGCTGATAATGCGGACCAGCGCCTGACCCCGCGCGGCCTCGCGCTGGGTCTCGTGGGCGAAAAGCGCCGCGCCGTGTTCGCGGCCCGCATGGCGGCGCTGGAGGCAGCGCGGGCGCAGGCCCTGTCCTTGTCGCTCACCCCCAACGAGGCGGCGGGCCATGGCCTCGTCCTCAACAAGGACGGCCAGCGGCGCACGGCCTTCGACCTGCTGGCCTATCCCGACACGGACCTTGAGCGCCTGGCCCGCATCTGGCCGGAACTGTCCGCCATCCCCGCACCCATCGCCGCGCAATTGGAGACGGACGCCAAATATGCGGTTTATCTGGATCGGCAGGCGGCGGACATCGCCACGCTCCGCCGGGACGAGAGCCTGATCCTGCCGGACGACTTGACCTATGGCGACCTGCCGGGCCTCTCCAATGAGCTGAAGCAGAAGCTCGCCCGCGTCCGTCCCCGCACGGTGGGGCAGGCGGGCCGCATGGAGGGCATGACGCCGGCGGCGCTGGCTCTGCTCGTCACCTATGCCCGCCGGCAGGGGGCGGCGGCGCGGGCGGTGGAGGGGTAGGACCGCTTCGCGAAGCCTCTTTTGTGAATCCTGGGGACGGTAACCGTTAGCTGGCCTCCAGGCCCCGGCGCGGAGGAACAGAAGGGAACAAGGGGCTGGAGGGTCGATCTTTAAGCCGTGATCTGCGATCCTCCGGGCCAGTTCGGAGCATGTCATGGCGGCCAAAGAGCGGGTTTTGAGCGGGCGGGACGAGGTGGCGGGGAACGTTTCACGTGAAACATTGGCCCGGCTCGACATCCTCGCGGACCTGCTAACCAAATGGCAGAAAACGATAAATCTGGTCGCGCCCGCCACGGTCCCCGACCTGTGGCGCCGCCACATCGCCGATTCGCTCCAGCTGGTTTTTCTTGTTCCGTCCTCCGTTTCCGCCTGGACCGACCTGGGCTCGGGAGGCGGATTCCCCGGCCTTGTGGTCGCAGCGGTGCTGGCCGAGCGGGACAATGCCCATGTGGAGCTGGTGGAGAGCGACACCCGCAAGGCGGCCTTCCTGCGGGAAGCCAGCCGCCAGGCGGACCTGCCCGTCACCGTCCATCCGCAACGAATAGAGAAGGTGGCGCAGGCGCTTGCGCCCGGCTGCCAGGTGGTTTCCGCCCGCGCGCTCGCCCCATTGCCGAAGCTCCTGGAGTTGTCCGAACCCTTTTTTGCCGCCGGAGCGGTGGGCCTCTTTCCCAAGGGGCGGGATTGGGAGCGTGAATTGACCGAGGCGCGCAAAGACTGGACACTCGACTTCGAGCTCCAGCCGAGCCGGGTCGAGTCCGAGGGACGCATCCTCCTGGTCCGGCATTTGGAGAAAGCGGCCTCTACGCCCCCATCCGCCATTTCGGCCGCCGGGGCGGCATCACGCGGAAACGCGCCACATGACTGACCATCCTTCCACCGCCCCCATCACCGGAGGCGTCACGCCGCGCATTCTCGCCCTCGCCAACCAGAAGGGCGGGGTGGGTAAGACCACAACGGCCATCAATCTGGGCACCGCGCTCGCCGCCATCGGCGAGACCGTGCTGGTGGTGGACCTGGACCCCCAGGGCAATGCGTCCACGGGCCTTGGCATCGAGCGCTCGCGCCGGCGCCTGTCCACCTATGACGTGCTGTGCGGCGAGGCCACGCTGCGCGAGACGGTGCAGGAGACGGGGGTGCCCAATCTTTATGTGGCGCCCTCGACCCTGGACCTGTCCGGCCTCGAACTGGAGATCGCCAGCGAGCGCGACCGCGCCTTCCGCCTGCGCAATGCCTTGACGGCGCTGGCCGGCAATGGGGAGGGCCCGCGCTTTTCCTATGTGCTGATCGACTGCCCGCCGTCCCTGTCGCTCATCACGGTGAACGCCATGGCGGCGGCCCATGCCATATTGGTGCCGCTCCAGTGCGAGTTCTTCGCCCTGGAGGGCCTGTCCCAATTGCTGAAGACGGTGGAGCAGGTGCGCGGCGCGCTCAACCCGGAACTGACCATCCACGGCATCGTGCTGACCATGTATGATGCCCGCAACAACCTGTCCGACCAGGTGATGCAGGATGTCCGGCAATTCATGGGCGACAAGGTCTACCAGACGGTGATCCCGCGCAATGTGCGGGTCTCGGAGGCGCCGTCCTATGGCAAGCCGGTGCTGCTCTATGACCTGAAATGCGCGGGCTCGCAGGCCTATCTGCGGCTTGCCTCGGAAGTGATCCAGCGCGAGCGCGCGGCGCGGGCGGTGGCGGCCTGAGGCCGCCTCGCCCTTTGACTTGAACGGGATGGCGGCGGTTTCGGCCGCGGCAGGAGAGGGACCCTTAACATGGCGGAAGAAGGCCGCTCGCGGCTCGGGCGGGGATTGGCGGCGCTGATCGGCGACATGGGCGGCGACGATGCCCGTCCCGCCCCGGTGCAGAAGGGCGCCGGCGTGCGCAAGGTGCCGATCGAGTTCGTCCGCCCCAGCCCGCGCAATCCGCGCCGGACCTTCCTGGAGGAGGGGCTGGAGGATCTGACCGCCTCGGTGAAGGAAAAGGGCATCATCCAGCCCATCGTGGTCCGCACCGTCGGCCCCAACGCCTTCGAGATCGTCGCCGGCGAGCGCCGCTGGCGCGCCGCCCAGCGGGCCGCGCTCCACGAAGTGCCCGTGGTGGTGGTGGAGCTGAACGACCGGGAGGCGCTGGAAGTCGCCATCATCGAGAATGTCCAGCGTTCCGACCTCAATCCGCTGGAAGAGGCCCAGGGCTACGAGGCCCTGATGGCCGAGTTTTCCTATACCCAGCAGGACCTCTCCAAGGTCATCGGCAAGAGCCGCAGCCACATCGCCAACACGCTGCGCCTCATGAAGCTGCCCGAGCAGGTGAAGACCTATGTGGCGGACGGACGCCTGACCGCCGGCCATGCCCGCGCGCTGCTCGCCCATGACGACCCCGCCCGGATCGCCCGCGAGGTGGTGGAGAAGGGGCTCAATGTCCGCGACGTGGAGGCCCTCGCCAAGGTGAAGACCGCCGTGGCCAGCCCCGCCCGTCCCGCCGAGAAGGATGCCGACACCCGCGCCGTGGAGCGCCGCATCGCCGAGGCCCTGGGGCTGAAGGTGCAGCTCCAGACCAAGGGGGAGGGGGGCGAATTGCGCATCCGCTACACCGATCTCGACCAGCTGGATCTTCTGTGCCGCAAGCTTGGCGCGGGGTGACGTCCATGTAACAATTTTCCCGCGACACCGAACGTCATCGCGGCGTCACTGCCGTGCGCGATGGATGCGCCACCAGTTTTGGTGGCTTGGTGCCGAGGGGGAACCGCGTGGCGCATACAGCAACCCATGGGACGGAGCGAAAGTCCCACGCGCATGTCTCGCAGTCCGGCGCGCGGTTCGAGCGGGACAAGAGCCTGCGGGAAGTCTTCATCTTCTTTGCGGTGCTGCTGGGCGGACTTGCCTATGTGGGCTGGTCCATCTGGTCGGA
Source organism: Aquabacter sp. DMC10 (assembly GCF_056314145.1). Taxonomy (NCBI): domain Bacteria; kingdom Pseudomonadati; phylum Pseudomonadota; class Alphaproteobacteria; order Hyphomicrobiales; family Xanthobacteraceae; genus Aquabacter; species Aquabacter sp. DMC10. Next base: position 161,697 of record NZ_JBQUYX010000003.1, read on the forward strand.
CATGCAGCGCGCGGACGTGGGGCCGCTGACCTTCGCGCCCTTCCTGCTGCTCTTCGTGGCCCTCTTGATCGCGCTCGCCTTCGAGTTCGTGAACGGCTTCCACGACACCGCCAATGCGGTGGCCACCGTCATCTACACCAACACCTTGCCTGCCCATTTCGCCGTGGTCTGGTCGGGCTGCTGGAACTTCATCGGCGTCCTCGTCTCCTCCGGCGCGGTGGCCTTTGGCATCATCTCCCTGCTGCCGGTGGAACTGATCCTCAACGTGGGGTCGGGCGCGGGCATGTCCATGGTGTTCGCCCTTCTGGTGGCGGCCATCCTGTGGAACCTCGGCACCTGGTATCTGGGCCTGCCGGCCTCGTCCTCCCACACCCTGATCGGCTCCATCATCGGCGTCGGCCTCGCCAACCAGCTTCTGAAGGGCGCCGACGGCACCGCCGGCGTGGATTGGGGGCAGGCGGCCAATGTGGGCTATTCCCTGCTGCTCTCCCCGGTGGTGGGCTTCGTGGCCGCCGGCCTCCTGCTGGTGACCATGAAGGTCCTCATCAAGAACCCCTCGCTCTATCACGAGCCGAAGGAAAACAAGGCGCCGCCGTGGTGGATCCGCGGTCTCCTGGTGCTCACCTGCACCGGCGTGTCCTTCGCCCACGGTTCCAATGACGGCCAGAAGGGCATGGGTCTCATCATGCTGATCCTGATCGGCATCGTGCCCACCGCCTATGCGCTGAACCGCGCGGTGGACCCTGAGGATGTGGCGCAGTTCCGCGCCCTGGCGCAGGTGACCCAGACTTCGCTCCTGGCGGCCCAGCCCGTCACCACGCCGGTCCCGGATCCCCGGGAGAGCCTGACGGCCTTCGTGCGCGACCATAAGGTGCGGCCGGACACCGTTCCGGCCCTGGCGGCGGTGGCCGGCGAGATCGCCGATCTGGTGGCGACCCACAATTCGCTGTCCCAGGTGCCGGCGGCGGCCGTGCCGAACATGCGCAACGACATGTATCTGGCGTCCGAGACCATCGCCATCATGCAGCGCATCCAGGCCCCCACCTTCGATGCGCAGACCCGGCAGAACCTGATTGCCTTCAAGCACTCGCTGGACGAGGCCACGAAATTCATCCCGCTGTGGGTGAAGGTGGCCGTGGCCATCGCGCTGGGCCTTGGCACCATGGTGGGCTGGAAGCGCATCGTGGTGACGGTGGGCGAGAAGATCGGCAAGTCCCATCTCACCTACGCCCAGGGCGGCGCGGCGGAGCTGGTGGCCATGGGCACCATCCTGGCCGCCGACCATTACGGCCTGCCGGTGTCCACCACCCACGTTCTGTCCTCGGGCATTGCCGGCACCATGGCGGCCAACCACACCGGCCTGCAATGGTCGACCGTGCGCAACCTTGCCATGGCCTGGGTGCTCACCTTGCCGGCGGCCATCGTGCTGGCGGGCGGCATCTATGTCCTGCTGCGGCAGGTGTTCTGACGGGATCGGTTTGACGGGAGTGTGAGCCCGCTCGCGGGGTGCGGGCGCACTTTCCTGTCGAACACGGGGCGGGCGGCGCTGACATGGCGCTCCCGCCCCGCTAGCTTTCGGCCATGATCCCACAGGCCGCCGACCTCACCGACGCCCCGGGCGCCACCCCGGACGAAGCCCCTCCCGCTGCCGGCGCCCCCGCGCCCGCCCGCGCCGGGGAGGAGGGCCGCGTGACGCCGGTCATGGCCCAATATATCGAGATCAAGGCGGCCAACCCGGACTGCCTGCTCTTCTACCGGATGGGCGACTTTTACGAGCTGTTCTTCGAGGATGCCGAGAAGGCGTCCCAGGCGCTCGGCATCGTGCTCACCAAGCGCGGCAAGCATATGGGGGAGGACATCCCCATGTGCGGCGTGCCCATCTCCCGCTCCGACGAATATCTCCACAAGCTCATCGCCCTGGGCTTCCGCGTGGCGGTGTGCGAGCAGCTGGAAGATCCCGCCGAGGCGCGAAAGCGCGGCGCCAAGGCGGTGGTGCGGCGCGACGTGACGCGCCTTGTCACCCCCGGCACCCTCACCGAGGACGCGCTGCTGGACGCCAAGCGGGAGAATGTCCTCCTGGCGGTCGCCCGCACCCGCGCCGGTGGCGAGGACGAGCATGCCTATGGCCTCGCCTTCACCGACGTGTCCACCGGCAGCTTCCGCGTGGCGGCGAGCCGCAAGGACCAACTGGCCGCCGACATCGCCCGCATCGATCCGGCCGAGGTCCTGGTTTCCGACGCCCTGTTCGAGGATGGCGAGCTGCGCGAGCTGTGGCGGGAATTGCCGGCGGTCACCCCGCTCCCCCGCCAGAGCTTCGAGGGGGCAGGGGCCGAGCATCGCCTCGCCGCCTTCTTCGCGGTCAAGACGCTGGAGGCCTTCGGCACCTTCACCCGCGCCGAACTCATCGCCGCGGCCGCCATCGTCGCCTATGTGGAGCGCACCCAGCTGGGCGCCCGCCCGGCGCTCGCTCCGCCCAGTCGCGAGGCCGATGGCGGGTCCATGCTCATCGATGCTGGCACCCGCACCAATCTGGAATTGACCCGCACCACCTCCGGCGAACGGCGCGGCTCGCTGCTGGCGGCGGTCGACCGCACGGTGACGGCGGCCGGGGCGCGCCTCCTGGCGCGGCGCATCGGCGAGCCCCTCACCGACCTTGCCGCCATCCGCGCCCGCCACGATGCGGTGGAAGCCCTGGCGGAGGACACCAGCCTCACCGCCGCCCTGCGCCAGCGCCTCGCCCGCGCGCCCGATCTTGCCCGCGCCTTGTCCCGCCTCTCCCTGGGCCGTGGCAGCCCGCGGGACCTGGCTGCCATCGGCCAGGGCCTGGAGGAGGGCTTTGCGCTCGCCGCCGCCTTCCCGCCGGACGCGCCTGCCGATTTGCGCGCTTGCGCCGCCCGCCTCGCCAAGGGGGATTCGGGCCTGGCCGGCGAGCTGGCCAGCGCCATCGTGGACGAGCCCCCGCCCAACCGACGCGACGGCGGCTTCATCCGGCCGGGCTACGACATCGACCTCGACCAGAACCGCGCGCTCCGCGACGAGAGCCGGCGCGTGGTGGCGGCGCTGGAGAAGCGCTATTGCGAGGAGACCGGGGTCCGCTCCCTGAAGATCCGGCACAATGCGGTGCTGGGCTATTTCGTCGAGGTGACCGCCCAGAATGCCGACCGGCTGCGGGAGGACCCCTTCGCCGGCACCTTCGTTCACCGCCAGACGCTGGCGGGGGCGGTGCGCTTCACTTCCGTGGAGTTGGGCGAACTGGAAAGCCGCATCGCGAGCGCGGGCGAGCGGGCGCTGGCGCAGGAGCAGCAGATCTTCGACCGCCTCGCCGCTGCCGTGGTGGAGCAGACCGATGGCATCCGCGCCGCCGCCGAGGCGCTGGCCGAACTGGACGTGATCGCGGGCCTCGCCAAGCTCGCCGTCGACGAGCGCTATGTGCGCCCGCACATGAGCGAGGCCGTGGACTTCCTGGTGGAAGGCGGCCGTCATCCGGTGGTGGAGCAGGCGCTCTCCCGCTCGGGTGGGCCTTTCGTCGCCAATGATTGCGACCTCTCGCCCCCGGTGGAAGGTGACGCACGCGGCCGCATCATGCTGGTGACCGGTCCCAACATGGCCGGCAAGTCCACCTTCCTGCGCCAGAACGCCCTGATTGCCGTGCTCGCCCAGGCCGGCGCCTTCGTGCCCGCCCGCGCGGCCCGCCTCGGCATTGTCGACCGCCTCTTCTCCCGCGTGGGCGCGGCGGATGACCTGGCGCGGGGCCGGTCCACCTTCATGGTGGAGATGGTCGAGACGGCGGCCATCCTGAACCAGGCGACGCCCCGCTCTTTGGTGATCCTGGACGAGATCGGACGGGGCACCGCCACCTTCGACGGCATGTCCATCGCCTGGGCCAGCCTGGAGCATCTGCACGAGGTCAATGGCTGCCGGGCCTTGTTCGCCACCCATTTCCACGAGCTGACCGCGCTCTCCCAGCGCTGCCGGCGCCTCGCCAATGCCACCGTGAAGGTGACGGAATGGCAGGGCGACGTGGTGTTTCTGCACGAGGTGGTGCCGGGCGCGGCGGACCGATCCTATGGCATCCAGGTGGCCAAGCTCGCCGGTCTGCCGCCGGCGGTGATTGCCCGCGCAAAATCGGTGCTGGCGGAGCTGGAGGCGGCGGACCGGGCCTCGCCCGCCCAGAAGCTGGTGGACGAATTGCCCTTGTTCGCCGCGGCGCGGCGGCCGGTTTCTGTGGTCCCGGCGGCGCCGATGGCCGGGGATGATGCGGTGGCTGAAGCGCTGGACGCCATTGATCCCGATGGTCTGACCCCCCGCGAGGCCCTGGAGGCGCTTTATCGTCTCAAGGCGCTGCGGCGCCAGGGTGGCGATTGAGGATCAGGCGGCCTGGAAGGTCAGGACGGCCAGGATCATGGCCGACACCGTCATGGCCGCCACGATGACAAACCACAGGTGCCAGGACGATTCGAACTCCGAGGCGGAGCTGTCGTTCTCCAGGGACTCGCAGCCTTCAAAACGCCCGGCCGAAGCGCCCTGCCCATATGCCTGCTCCCCATGAGCCGGCGACGGGGATGGGCCAGACCGGCGGCGCTCGCGCTCCGCGTCAGAATGGTTCATCGCTGTCTCCTCTGAAACCCCAACACGGCGATCGCCGCGGGGGTTCCATGAAGAGGCGGAAGCCGGAGGAGGGGAGGGGCGCGCGATGAGCCTTCGGGCGGCGCGCCTCAGTCTAGCCAGGGCGCCGTGCGGTCGAGGGCGATGATGTCCTCGGCAGTGAGACGGGGCCGCACCACGGCCGCGTCCTTGCCGCGCACCAGCACCTCCGGCACCAGCGGGCGGGTGTTGTAGGTGCCGGCCTGCACCGCGCCATAGGCGCCCGCCGTCATCACCGCCACGAGATCGCCGGGCTGAAGATCGGGCAGGGCGCGGGCCAGCGCCAGATAGTCGCCGGTCTCGCAGACCGGACCCACCACGTCCACCACCGCCTTGGGCGCGCCTTCGGGAGCGGCCGCAACGGGAATGAGGTCGTGGTAGGCCTCATACAGGGTGGGGCGGATGAGGTCGTTCATGGCCGCGTCCACGATCACGAAGGTCTTGCCCTCGCCCCGCTTCACATAGAGCACGCGGGCGACGAGGATGCCCGCATTGGCCACGATCATGCGGCCCATCTCGAAGATGAGCGGGAGCTTGATGTCGCCGAGCGCCCGGCTCACCACCGCCGCATAGGCGTCCGGCGTCGGGGGCAGGGGGTCTTCAGGCGCATAGGGTACGCCGAGGCCGCCGCCCAGATCGAGATGATGCAGCGTGTGGCCATTGGCCATCAGGTCGCGCGCCAGCTCCGCCATCAGCAAGGTGGCATTCTCGAACGGGGCGAGATCGGTGATCTGGCTGCCGATATGCATGTCGATGCCGGCCACCTGAATGCCCGGCAGGCGGGCGGCGTCGGCATAGACCTCCCGGGCGCGGGAGATGGGGATGCCGAACTTGGTTTCGGACTTGCCGGTGGAGATCTTGGCGTGGGTGCGCGCATCCACGTCCGGATTCACCCGCAGCGACACCCGCGCCATGGCGCCGAGGCTGGAGGCCACGTCCGACAGGGCCTCCAGTTCCGGCTCGCTCTCCACGTTGAAACAGAGGATGCCGGCATCGAGCGCATCCGCCATTTCCTGCCGGGTTTTGCCGACGCCGGAAAACACGATGCGCTCCGCCTTCACGCCGCCAGCCAGCGCCCGCTTCAGTTCGCCACCCGAGACGATGTCCGCGCCCGCGCCGAGGCGGGCCAGCGTCGAGATCACCGACTGATTGGAATTGGCCTTGAGCGCATAGCATAGCAGCACGTCGCGGCCGGCGAAGGCCTGCGTGAACACGCGGTAGTGCCGCTCCAGCGTGGCGGTGGAATAGCAATAGAAGGGCGTGCCCACCTTGGTGGCAAGCGCGGTCAGGTCGACGTCCTCGGCATGGAGCCGGCCGTCACGATAGTCGAAATGGTGCATGGAAAAGACCCGCCCTCAGAGCAGGGAATCGAGGAAGAACGGCTTGTTGGGCGTGGCGGGCGTGCCTTTGCCCTTCTGGGTCGGGCGGGAAACCGAGTCGCCGGGGGTGTTCGGCGGCACATAGGTGTAGGCCGCTGCCGGATTGGCGCCCCAGGCTTCCTCGCCTTCCTGCGTGACTTCCTTCGATTCGGCGGCGGGCGAGCTCGGCATGTTGGTGGCGGTGGGCCGGACCGGCCCGGTGGGAGCAGGCGTCGCCTGGCTGGTGGTGCCCGGCTTGCCGCCGTTCTGCGTGGTGGTCGCCTGTGTCTCGGGCGGCTGCAGCGGGCCCTTCACGCCGCAGGCGGCGAGCGCGAGCGCGAGAGCGGCGACCATGGGAAGGGTGAGGCGCAATGGCACGTCCGGCGATCCTGCGAAATTCGAGCCCAATATAGCGACGGCGCCGGCAAAGGCGAGCCCCGCCCTGAAAGAGAAGGGAGAGGTGATGCTTTAAGGCGTCACGGGAGGGCCTTTCGGACCACCCGATTCAGCGGCGCAGCAGCGGGACCTCGTCCCTGCGCCGCTCCCATGCCAGCCGCTCAAGGGTGGGCGCATCGCTCTCCTCTACGGGCGTGCCGAGGCAGAAATAGCCGATGAAGCGCCAGCCGGGCGGCACATCGAGGATCTCGGCGATCCGGCCGGGATCGAGGATGGAAACCCAGCCCATGCCGACGCCCTCCGCCCGGGCCGCCAGCCACAAGGTGTGCACGGCCATCACCACCGAATAGTCGATGGTCTCCGGCATGGTGAGGCGGCCGAGCCCATGCCCCTGCAGCGTGCCGCGGTCGGCGAACACCGCCAGATGGCAGGGTGCATCGTCGAGGCCGGCGAGCTTCAGCCGGGCGTAGGATGCCGCGCGCTCCGGGGTTTGGCGGCGAAGCGCTTCGCCGTTGCAGGCCTCGAAACAGGCCCGCACGGCCGCCCGCCGGCCGGGATCCTCCACCGCGACGAACCGCCAGGGCTGGCTGAGGCCAACCGACGGGGCCAGCGCCGCCGTGTCCACCAGCCGCTCCAACGTGCCCGCGGGCAAGGGCGTGGGCTGGAAGGCGCGCACATCCCGCCGCCAGACCAGGAGATCCCTCAGTCGGGCCCGGAAGGCCGGATCGAAGTCGGGTGGCTGCGCCACGTCACCCCTCCTTGGGGTCATCCCTCCTTGGGCGTCAGCTTCTTGAGCCAGCGCTTGGCCTGGGCGCGCACGCGAGTTGGCGCCGTGCCACCATAGCTGACCCGGCTCGCCACCGACTTCGACACCGAGAGCACACCGAAGACGTCCTTGGTGATGCGCCCGTCCACGCCCTGCATGTCCTCAAGAGTCAGCCGCTCCAGCGGCACATTGCGCGCGGAGGCCAGAGCCACGATGCGCCCGGTCACATGATGCGCCTCGCGGAAGGGCATGCCGAGGCCCCGCACCAGCCAGTCGGCCAGATCCGTGGCGATGGAATAGCCCTGTCCCGCCGCCGCCTTCATGCGCTTGGCGTCGGGCTCGAGGTCACGCACCATGCCGGCGCTGGCCGCCACCACCAGGGACAGGGCGGAGAAGGCATCGAACGCGCCTTCCTTGTCCTCCTGCATGTCCTTGGCATAGGCCAGCGGCAGGCCCTTCATCACCACCAGAAGGCCGGTCAGCGCGCCGATGATGCGGCCCGCCTTGGCGCGCACCAGTTCGGCGGCGTCCGGGTTGCGCTTCTGCGGCATGATGGACGAGCCGGTGGTGAACTTGTCCGACAGCTTGATGAGGCCGAAGGACGGGGAGGTCCAGATCACCACCTCCTCGGCGAAGCGGGACAGATGCACCGCGCAGATGGAGGCGGCAGACAGCGTCTCCAGCACGAAATCGCGGTCGGAGACCGAATCCAGCGAATTGGCGGTGGGCCGATCGAAGCCCAGCGCCCGGGCAGTGGCCTCGCGGTCGATGGGGAAGGAGGTGCCGGCCAGCGCCGCCGCGCCCAGCGGGCACTCGTTCAGCCGCGCGCGGGCATCCTGGAGGCGGCCGCGATCGCGGCCGAGCATCTCCACATAGGCCATGAGATGATGACCGAAGGTGACCGGCTGGGCGGTCTGGAGATGGGTGAAGCCGGGCATGACCGTGCCCGCATGGGCCAGCGCCTTCTCGGCCAGCGCCAGCTGCAGGTCGGCGATCTGGGCGTCGAGCGCGTCGATGGTGTCGCGCACATAGAGGCGGAAGTCGGTGGCCACCTGGTCGTTGCGTGAGCGGGCGGTGTGGAGACGGCCGGCGCTGGGGCCGATCAGGTCGGCGAGGCGCTGCTCCACATTCATATGGATGTCTTCCAGGTCGCGCCGGAAGGTGAAGCGGCCGGTCTCGATCTCTGACAGGATCGTGTCTAGACCCTGGGTGATCTTCTCGACATCCTCCGCGCTCACGATCCCCTGGGCGGCCAGCATGGCGGCATGGGCCTTGGAGCCGGCAATGTCCTGAGCGTAAAGACGCTGATCGAAGCCGATGGAGGCGTTGATCTCCTCCATGATGGCGTCCGGGCCGGTAGAGAACCGACCGCCCCACATCTTGTTGCTCATATCGGACCTTCCACTGATGACAGAACCGACCGCGCCGCACACCCCAGACGCCAAGGCCCCCAAGAGCGGCAAGGCAGGGGCTGTGCTTCTGGTGGGCGGGGCGATGCTGGCCGGCGCCCTCGTCGGCGCGCTTGCCCTATACGGGATGAATGGCCTTCCGGGCAATGCGCCGCTTCCGCCGCCGGCGACGTCCGCCCCCGCCTCCGGCGATGCCAGCGCGGCTGCACCCATCAAGGACCCCAACTGCGCGGGGGCCGTGACCTTGGCGGAGCGCCTGAAGCCCTATGCCAAGGGCGAGATCGCTGCCCTCTCGCTGGCCCAGGAGCCAAGGCGCATCCCGGCTCTCACCTTCGCCAATGCGGAGGGCAAGCCCATGAGCCTCAAGGACTTCGAGGGCAAGCTGCTGCTGGTGAACCTCTGGGCCACCTGGTGCGTGCCCTGCCGGAAGGAAATGCCGGCCCTCGACACGCTTCAGAAGGACCTGGGCGGAGATCGGTTCGAGGTGGTGGCCATCAATCTGGATACGCGCGACCCGGAAAAACCGAAGGCCTTCCTGAATGAGATCGGGATCACGTCGCTGGGGTTCTTTGCGGATTCGGGGACCAAGAGCTTCCAGGCGCTGCGCGCCGCCGGCCGCGGCTTCGGCTTGCCCACCACCTTGCTGGTGGATGCCAAGGGCTGCGAGGTGGGCTTCCTGGCCGGTCCCGCCGAATGGGCGAGCCCCGATGCTCAGGCCTTGGTGAAGGCCGCGCTCCAGCCCGGCTCATAGCCGGGCGAGCGGATGAATGAAGACGGGGGCCGGATCGCCCGCAGGCGCCCGGCTCAGGGTCAGCGGGTGGGAACCGGCTTCTCGCCGCGATAATCGTAAAAGCCGCGCTTGGTCTTGCGACCGAGCCAGCCAGCTTCCACATACTTCACCAGCAGCGGACAAGGCCGATACTTGCTGTCGGCGAGGCCCTCATGGAGCACCTGCATGATGGCGAGGCAGGTGTCGAGGCCGATGAAATCCGCCAGCTGCAGCGGACCCATGGGATGGTTGGCGCCGAGCTTCATGGCCCTGTCGATGGCGTCCACGGAGCCGACGCCCTCATAGAGGGTGTAGATGGCCTCGTTGATCATCGGCAGCAGGATGCGGTTGACGATGAAGGCCGGGAAGTCCTCCGCCACCGCATAGGTCTTGTGCAGGCGGGTGACGAACTGCTTGGAGCTTTCGAACGTGTCGTCGTCGGTGGCGATGCCGCGCACCAATTCCACCAGCTCCATCAGCGGAACCGGGTTCATGAAGTGGATGCCGATGAACCGCTCCGGCCGGTCGGTGGAGGCGGCGAGGCGGGTGATGGAGATGGAGGAGGTGTTGCTCGCCACCAAGGCATCCGGCCGCAGCACCGGGCAGACCGCCGCGAAAATCTTCCGCTTGGTCTCTTCCTTCTCCGTCGCCGATTCAATGACGAGATCGCAGGTGGACAGATCCTCAATGGCCGGCGCCGGCTGGATGCGCGCGAGGGCGGCCTGCCGTTCCTCCTCGGAAATGGTGCCCTTCGAGACCTGCTTGGCCATGTTGCCGTTGATCGTGGCGAGGCCCGAGCGGACCCGATCCGGATCCGCATCGTTCAAGGCGACGTCGTAGCCGGCAATGGCGCAGACATGGGCGATGCCGTTGCCCATCTGCCCGGCACCGATGACACCCACCTTCTTGATCTCGAGCGGCATTTTGCTCTCGTCTTTCACTTGGTTGACGGGGACGGACACGGCGTCCGGCCCCGTGGGTTCCGGTCGGGAGGCCGACCGGTCCCGTCAGCCCGGCCCGGTCAGCCCTTGGCCTTCTGCAGTTCAGCCTTCAGCTCGGGCACCACGGTGAAGAGATCACCCACCAGGCCGTAATCGGCAACCTGGAAAATGGGAGCCTCCTCATCCTTGTTGACGGCGACGATGACCTTGGAGTCCTTCATGCCGGCCAGATGCTGGATGGCCCCGGAAATACCCAGCGCCACATAGAGCTCGGGAGCGACCACCTTGCCGGTCTGGCCCACCTGCCAGTCGTTCGGCGCGTAGCCGGCATCCACCGCCGCGCGGGAGGCGCCAACGGCGGCACCCAGCACGTCGGCCAGCGGCTCGATCACTTCCGCGAACTTCTCCTTCGAGCCGACAGCCCGGCCGCCGGACACGATGATGCGAGCGGCGGTCAGTTCGGGCCGATCGGAGGCCGACAGGCTCTCATCCACGAAGCTCGACACGCCGGGATCGCCGGCCTTCGACACCGCTTCAATCGCTGCCGAACCACCCTCGCCGGTAGCGGCAAAGGAGGCGGTGCGCACGGTGATGACCTTCTTGGCCTCGCCGGACTGCACAGTCTGGATCGCATTGCCGGCATAGATGGGGCGCTCGAACGTGTCGGGCGATACCACCTTGGTGATGTCGGAAACCTGCATCACGTCCAGCAATGCCGCGACGCGCGGCAGGACGTTCTTGGCGGCGGTGGTGGAGGGGCCGACGATGGCGTCATAGCCACCGGCCAACCCCACGATCAGATCCGCATAGGGTTCCGCGAGGCGATGGGCATAGGCCGCATCGTCGGCCACCAGCACCTTCTCGACGCCGGAGAGCTTCGCGGCGGCCTCGGCCACCCCGCCCACATTCTGGCCAGCCACAAGCACATGGACCGGGCCGCCGAGGGCGGCGGCAGCGGTGAGGGCCTTGGCGGTTGCGCCGTTCAGCGTGGAATTGTCGTGTTCGGCGAGCAGCAACGTCGTCATCAGATCACCCCCGCCTCATCCTTGAGCTTCGCAACCAGCTCGGCCACCGAGCCCACCTTCACACCCGCTTTGCGGCCGGCCGGCTCGGCGGTCTTGAGCACCTTGAGGCGCGGCGTCACGTCGACGCCATAGGCCTCGGGGCTCTTCTCGTCGATGGGCTTCTTCTTCGCCTTCATGATGTTGGGCAGCGAAGCATAGCGCGGCTCGTTCAGCCGCAGGTCGGTGGTCACGATGGCCGGAAGGGAAAGCTTCACGGTCTGCAGGCCGCCGTCGATCTCGCGGGTGACCAGGGTGGCGCCGTCCTCGACCACCACCTTGGAGGCAAACGTGCCCTGGCCCCAGCCAAGCAGCGCCGCCAGCATCTGGCCGGTCTGGTTGCAATCGTCGTCGATCGCCTGCTTGCCGAGAATCACCAGGCCTGGGGCTTCCTCGCCCACCACGGCCTTCAGGATCTTGGCGACCGCGAGCGGCTCGGTGGGCACGTCGGTCTTCACCAGGATGCCGCGATCCGCGCCCATGGCGAGGGCGGTGCGCAGGGTTTCCGAGGCCTGTGCGGGGCCTACGGAGACCACCACCACCTCGGTCGCCTTGCCGGCCTCCTTGAGGCGCAGCGCCTCTTCGACTGCAATCTCGTCGAAGGGGTTCATAGACATCTTGACGTTGGCGAGCTCAACCCCCGTGCCGTCCGATTTCACGCGAACCTTCACGTTGTAATCGACGACACGCTTTACGGGGACGAGAATTTTCATTACCGCGCGCTCCCCCAGACCGACACTTGAAGTATGGCCGCGGGACAATGTCCCGCGTTTGACGCTCGCGCCACGTTGTCCGCAGCGCAGCATACCTTGGGGGCGGCAACGTAGGAGTGGCCTTGGAAGCTGTCAACGCCGAACGGACAGGGCTCCGCGGTGCAGCAAGTGCGGCAAACCGCGCGCCTTCACCCCTTTCTCAGGATGGCGAAGAACTCCAGCGCATTCCGTAGGGTCGGGTAGAGCTCAACCACCGAAAGATCCACGAGCCCCATCTGCTTCAGCTGGTCGAGGATGAGGCTGAAATGATCGGGCGTGAACTTCCAGCTGTGCACGTCCACATAGGCCGAGGTCGCGCCGCGCGCCTCGGCCACCACGTGCAGGAGGTCCGCGGGAGCGGTGGCCTCGATCAAGGGCACGCCGTGGTCGCCGCTCCAGTGGCGGGCGGGATCGCTATGGGTGGTGAGCAGGCGATGCTCCAGCACCTCCAGGGGAGAATGCAGGCGCCGGCTCTCCAGATGGGCCGCGAGCACGTCCACCAGCCGGGAGGGCGGCAGGAAATGATCGAAGCAGTAACGATGGTCCGGCAGCACCAGGAAATAGCAGCCGCCCGGCTGCAGGAGGCGTGAAACACTCTGAAAGTGGCCGATCAGATCCGGCTGGTGCTCGGCGCAATGGCTGCTCAGGACGTGGGCGAAGGTGCGGTCGATGATACCGAGGTCGCCCTCGTGATGGACAAAGTCGATGACCGGCGCGTTGGCAATCCGCGCCTCCCCCTGCTCGCGGTCGAACGCGCCGATCGCCATCAGATGCTCGGCACGCGCGATGAGCTGCGCGCGATCCAGCACGTCGAAATAGGCCACGGTCCCATCGTCCCGACGCAGACAGGGCGAGAGGAAGGGGCCGATTTCCAGGACATCCTCGCCTTCCGGGACCAGCGCCAGGAAGTCATGACGCTCTCGGACGCTTGAGGTGACGCGGCCTTCCGCGCGACCGTGGTCGAGATAATGGCGGCGCAGTGCCGCATCGTCGAAGGCAGAAAGGTCCGCATTCTCCGCGCGATAGATCGGAGGGTCGTAGGCGGGCGGGAACGAGTGGGGCACGAGGGTCGCTTTGCCAGAAGAGTGGCAACGACCCTCGCCGTGTGGCGTCCTCAAGTCAATGCGGGCGGCTCACCGCTCGCGGAAGGACTTGAGCAGTGCGTCGGTCAGGGGGCGGGTCAGATAGCTCATCACCGTCCGTTCACCCGTGGTGAAGACCACCTCCGCCGGCATGCCTGGACGCAGCCGCGCCTTCATCTCCTCCGGCAGGTCGGTGGAATTCACAGCCACCACGGCCTGGTAATAGGGCTCGTGGGTGCTTTCATTGACCAGGCGATCCGGCGACACCGTGCGCAGTTCGCCGAGGATGAGCGGCGTGGTGCGGGAGTGGAAGGCGGGGAAGCGCACTTCGACACCGGTGACGCCGTTGTGCAGGCGGTCGATGTCGGTGGTCGGCACCTGCGCGTCCACGATCAATTCGTCGTTCTGGGGCACGATTTCGAGCATGGTGTCGCCTGGGCGCACCACGGCACCCACGGTGTAGATCTTCTGGTTGATGTTCTGGACCACGCCATCCCGCGGCGCCCGGATGTCGATGCGCTTCAGCACATTCTGGGCCACGGAGAGCTTCTCGCGCAGGTCGGCGATCTTCTGGCGGGTGTCGGCGATCTGCCCGGCCACTTCCTCTTGCTGCTTCTGGAGCAGTTGCTGGATCTGAAGCCGCATCTCGCCGATGCTGGTCTCCGCCTTGGCGGCATCGGCCATGTTTCGGCCGACCGTACCCTCCAGGCGCGCCTTTTCCCGCTGCAGCTGCGCAAGGCGCGGCTTGGAGACGAGTCCCTTGTCGTTCAGGGTTCGAATGCCAGCCAGCTCGTCATCGATGAAATAAAGCTGTTGGTCCGCGGAATCCCGTTCCCGGGCGAGGCCCTCGAGCTCGCGCTGGCCCTGCCGGATGCGGCTGTTCAAAATGTCGGTCTGCCCCTCGATGGAGGCCTTGCGGTCCCGGAACTGGGCCAGCTGGTCCGACAGCGCGGACTTTACCGTGGGCTCGTTGGCGCGCGTCGTCAGTTCCGGCGGAAACGTCACCGAGCTGGCCTGGGCGCGCTCGGCTTCCAGGCGGGCCTCTGTTGCCAAAAGGGTATCCAGCTGCGCGCGGACGGATTCGTAATTGGCGCGGGAGGTGGTGGAGTCGAGGCGGAACAGGACTTGGCCCTGCTTCACGTCCTGGCCGTCCTTCACCATGATTTCGGACACGATGCCGCCTTCCAGGTGCTGAACCACCTGGCGCTTGCTCTCCACCGACACGACGCCGGACGCGATCACCGCGCTGTCGATGCTGGCCATGGCGGCCCAGCCGCCGCACACGCCGAAGGCGCCGATGATGACCGCGTAACCCAGCATGGCCACCCGGCGGTAATCGCTGGAAGGCACGGGCGCCTCAAAGTCGGAGGCTGGGAGGGAGGCACCGGCCGGCTGGGAGGCGAGCGGACCGCCGGAGGCCGGCGCGGGGGCCAGGCCCTTCCCCTTGAGCGGGATGTGTTCGAGCACCTGCATGGCGAGCACCGAGCCCAGCAGCCGGTTCTTGAGGCGCAGCATCATGTCCTTGAGGCGGACAAAGCCCGTGCGGAGATGGTTCATCATGACTCAGCCCTTCTTCGCGCCGGCATCGACCTTCGGCGGCTCGCCGCCCGCCTCGCGGGGGCGAACGAGACGCGGGCCGAGCATCTTTGCCAGCACCTCGTCCCGCGGGCCGAAGCTGTGCACCGTGCCCTCGCTCATCAGCAGGATCAGGTCGCAGAGGCCGAGGCTGTTGGTCTTGTGGGTGACGAGGATGACGGTGGACCCGCCCGCTTTGAGCGCCTGCACCGCCTGGGCCAGGGCCTGCTCGCCGGCGGCGTCGAGGCTGGCATTGGGCTCGTCCAGAACGATAAGGGCGGGCCGGCCATAGACGGCGCGGGCCAGGGCGATGCGTTGGCGCTGGCCACCCGAAAGGGCGGCACCGCCATCGCCGATGTCCGTATTATAGCCCTGCGGCAGGCGCTGGATCATGTCGTGCACGCCCGCCATCTGCGCGGCGTCCACCACCTTGGCCTCATCCTTGGCGCCGAAGCGGGCGATATTCTCCGCCACGGTGCCGGCAAACAGCTCCACGTCCTGGGGGAGATAGCCGATGCAGCGGCCCAGTTGCTCCGGGTCCCAGTGACTGAGGTCGGACCCATCTAGCCGGATGGAGCCAGCGGAGGTGGGCCACACGCCGACCAGCGCACGAGCCAGGGTGGACTTGCCCGCCGCGCTCGGCCCGATGACGCCCAAGGTGGTTCCCGCCGGCAGCGCGAAAGTCACGTCCCGGAGCACCGGTATCTCTCGGCCAGGCGCCGTCACGAACACATTCTCGGCGTGCACGACGCCCGTCGGGTCGGGCAGGCGCATGCGCGGCGGCTGGGCCGGGCTGAGGCGCAGCATCTCCTGCACGCGGCGATAGGCAGACCGCATGGCCACGATGCCCTTCCAGTTGCCGATGGCCATCTCAATGGGCTGGATGGAGCGCCCCACCACGATGGAGGCCGCGATCATCATGCCAGGCGAGATCTCGCGGTTGATGGCGAGATAGGCCCCGAGCCCCAGCACGAGGCTCTGCATGAACATGCGGTTGAATTTGGTGGCCGCGACCAGGAAGGCGGCGCGGTCGGAGGCGAGCCCTTGCCAGCCCAGAGCCTGGGACCGGTGGGTCATCCAGCGCTCGCGCAACTGGCGCACCATGCCCATGGCCTGGAGCACCTCGGCATTGCGGAAGGTGGTGACGGCCTGGTTGTTCGCGCTGATATTGGCCTTGGTGGCCCGGTCGAGGATCGGCCGGTTCACCCGGTCATTGGCCACCGCCAGGACGGCCGAAATGAGACAGCTGACGACCGCCAGCACGCCGTACCAGGGGTGCAGAAGGGTTGCGAAGGCGATGTAGATGGGCACCCAGGGCACATCGCACAGCGAGATGAGGCCAGCGCCGGTGAAAAAGTCGCGGACGGTGTCCACGTCGCGGAGGGCCTGGACGTGGTTGGCGGACGGGCGCCGCAACGATGCGCGCTGCACCGCGTCGAAGGCGTGCTCCTTGATGCTCTCGTCGAACTTGACGCCCGCCCGCACCAGAAGCTGCGTGCGCAGCGCCTCCAGGCCCGCAGACACCATGTAGAGGAAGGCAATGATGATGGTCAGCACCACCAGGGTCTGGATATTGCGGCTCGCCAGCACCCGGTCATAGACCTGCATCATGTAGATGGACCCGCTCAGGCCCAGCAGATTGATGAAGAAGCTGAAGGCAATGACACTCCACATGGCCGGTTTCGCGGCCTGCAGAGCAAGGTCGAGGGCGGTCGGCGCAAGGCTGGTGTTCGGACGCGCTGAGGCATGCGTCTGGGTCATGAGTCACCGATCTGAATGCCGCCCCCCGCGAGGCGCCGAATGTAAGTTCCACCAACGGTTTTGGCGTTAAAACCGCAGCGGCGCAAGGACGCCCGGGGAGATGGATGAACTTTAATCAAGCGATCTACTAATGAACTTCGCTTGCTTCAAACTGACGACGCTCCCGCCGCTTTCCTTACCTTTCATCGCAGAATCTGCCGACCCGCCGGAAGCAGGCTCGCGCGCCACCGTGAGCGCATGCTCTTCGCGGGTGCGGAAAAACGTGTCTAAACTGCCGCCTTAGACGAAAGCAGGGGGGAGTTCGGGCATGTCGAGCGCCGTTTGGGCCGTGGTGGGGGAAGGCGACGAGGATAGCAGCGAGAAGGATCGTCCCCTGCGGGACGACATTCGTCTGCTTGGTCGTCTGCTCGGCGACACGGTGCGCGCCCAGGAAGGTGAGCCGGTCTATCACCTGGTGGAAATCATCCGGCGCACCTCCATCCGCTTCCACAGGGACGCGGACGAAGGCGCGCGGCAGGAGCTGGAGACCATCTTGGGCCAGCTCTCGCCAGAAGTGGCGGTGCAGATCGTGCGCGCCTTCTCCTATTTCTCCCACCTCGCCAATATTGCGGAAGACCAGCATCACATCCGGCGCAACCGTGCCCATGCCATTGCCGGGTCCGCGCCCCGACCTGGCACCTTGTCCAATGCGCTGTCCAAGGCCAGGGCTGCGGGCTTGAGCGTGTCTGATCTGAAGAATTTTTTCGCCGGCGCCATGGTGAGCCCGGTGCTCACCGCCCACCCGACCGAAGTCCGCCGCAAGAGCACGCTCAACCGGGAGATGGAGATCTCGGACCTGCTTGATCAGCGCGAGCAGGTCGCGGCCACGCCCGAGGAACGCGAGCTCCAGGATGAGACGCTGCGGCGGGCCATCCTGACCCTCTGGCAGACGGCGCTGCTGCGCCGCATCAAGCTGACCGTCACCGACGAGGTGGTGAACGGCCTATCCTACTATGACTACACCTTCCTTCAGGAAGTGCCGCGTCTCTTCTGCACCATCGAAGACCAGCTGGGGAAGTTCGATCCTAAGGCGCCGGATGCGGAGGTGCCCTCCTTCCTGCGCATCGGCAGCTGGATCGGGGGGGATCGGGACGGAAATCCGTTCGTCACTGCCGAGGTCCTGCGCGAAACCGTTGCCCTGCAAAGGGACAGGGTGATGCGCTTCTATGAGGAGCAGGTGGAGGCCCTTGCCGGCGAACTCTCCCTCGCTGGACGGCTGGTAAAGGTCTCCTCCGACCTCGTTTCGCTGATGGATGCCGCACCCGACCGCAGTCTGATTCGTCGCGAGGAGCCCTATCGCCTCGCCCTGGCGCTGGTGGCGGCGCGTCTGCGCGCCACCGCTGCCGCATTGAAGGGCAGCTCCGCCGGGGCGGATGTCGAACCTTATGCGGGCCCCGCCGCCTTCAAGGCGGACCTTGATGTCATCCATCGCTCTCTGGTGGAGAATGGCTCGCGCATCCTGGCGCGGGGGCGCCTGCGCCACCTGCGGCGGGCGGCGGATTGCTTCGGCTTCCACCTGACCAGCCTTGACCTCCGGCAAAACTCCGACGTGCATGAGCGTACGGTGGCCGAACTTCTGGAGAAGGTGGCGCCGGGCACCGACTATCTGGCCCTCGACGAGGCGGGCCGGATCGCCCTGCTCACGCAGGAGCTGGGCAATGCGCGCCCGCTCACCTCGCCCTATCTGGCCTATGGCGAGGAAACCCAGTCGGAGCTGGACATCCTGCGCACCGCCGCTGAAGCCCATGCCCGGCTTGGGGCGGCCGTGATCCCCAATGCCATCATCTCCAAGGCCGAAGGGGTGTCCGACCTGCTGGAGCTGGCCTTGCTGCTCAAGGAAGTGGGGCTCGTGCGCGCCGACGGCACGAGCGCCATCAACGTCATCCCGCTGTTCGAGACCATCGAGGACCTGCGCGCCTGCGCCGAGGTCATGGACCGGCTGTTCTCCATCCCCGCCTATCGCGCCTTGCTGGACAGCCGGGGCGGGGTCCAGGAAGTGATGCTCGGCTATTCCGACAGCAATAAGGATGGCGGCTTCGTCACCTCGGGATGGGAATTGTACAAGGCTGAGATCGGGCTCATCGAGGTCTTCCGCCGCCATGGCGTCAAGCTCCGCCTGTTCCATGGCCGCGGCGGTTCGGTGGGCCGCGGTGGCGGGCCGAGCTACGATGCCATTCTCGCCCAGCCCGGCGGCGCGGTGAGCGGTCAGATCCGGGTGACCGAGCAGGGCGAGATCATTGCCTCCAAATATTCGACCCCCGACGTGGGGCGCCGGAACCTGGAGATCCTGGTGGCCGCGACTTTGGAGGCGACTCTCCTGCAGCCCAAGGAGAATGCGCCGCGTCCGGACTTCCTCACCACCATGGAGGACCTGTCCCAGACCGCCTTTGCCGCTTATCGCAACCTCGTCTATGAGACCGAGGGGTTCGAGGACTATTTCTGGTCCTCCACCGTTATCAACGAGATCGCAACGCTCAATATCGGCTCGCGTCCGGCATCGCGGAAGAAGACGCGGTCCATCTCGGCGTTGCGGGCAATTCCCTGGGTGTTCAGCTGGGCCCAGTGCCGGCTCATGCTGCCCGGCTGGTACGGGTTTGGTGCGGCGATCGAGGCCTATGTGGCCGCCCACCCGCAGGACGGGCTCGCCCAATTGCGGGCCATGTATCGCGAGTGGCCGTTCTTCCGCACCCTCTTGTCCAACATGGACATGGTGCTCTCGAAGAGTTCGCTCGCGGTGGCCTCCCGCTATGCCGAACTGGTGGAGGATGATGTCTTGCGGGAGCGCATTTTCGGCCGCATCAGCGCCGAATACCAGCGCACCATCGCGCATCTGCTGGCCATTACCGGTCAGGCGAAGCTGCTGGAGGGCAATCCCCTGCTCAGCCGTTCCATCCGCAACCGCTTCCCTTATCTCGACCCGCTGAACCACGTGCAGATTCAGCTCCTGAAGCTGCATCGGCGCAATGAGGCAGAGGCGGTGCCGGATGAGCATGTGCTGCATGGCATCCAGCTCACGATCAACGGGATTTCCGCAGGCCTGCGGAACAGCGGCTGACGGGCGCGGGCGCGCCTTGCGGCCGCTGCGTTCCCGGCAAAAGATCTGACCCGCCTCGGGGCCGGTTCCGGGGCGGATCGCGAGGGTGGGCATGCGCTGCGCCTTGCTTCCGTCTCGCCGATCCCTTAGAAGGCACAGGGACGCCCCGGTCCAAAGCCGGGGCTTTGCTTTGTTCGCGCCTCCCTCCCGGGAGGACGCTTCGCGGAGGACCCCACACCGTGACCAACGTGGTCGTGGTCGGCTCGCAATGGGGCGACGAAGGTAAAGGCAAGATCGTCGACTGGCTCTCGGAGCAGGCCGACGTGGTCGTTCGATTCCAGGGCGGGCACAATGCCGGCCATACCCTGGTGGTCGACGGCGTGACCTATAAGCTCTCCCTCTTGCCCTCCGGCGTGGTTCGCTCGGGCAAGCTGTCGGTGATTGGCAATGGCGTCGTGCTGGATCCGCAGGCCCTCGTGGCCGAGCTGGAGCGGCTGGCGGCCCAGGGGGTCGTTGTGGGGCCGGAGCGCCTGCGCATCGCCGAGACAACCCCTCTCATCCTGCCGCTGCACCGCGAGCTGGACGCCCTGCGGGAGAATGCCAATGTGGGCACCCGCATCGGCACCACCCGTCGCGGCATCGGCCCAGCCTATGAGGACAAGGTTGGCCGTCGCGCCATCCGCCTCGTGGACCTGGCGGACACCGCCTCGCTGCCGGCCAAGGTCGAGCGGTTGCTCAGCCATCACAATCTCCTGCGGCGCGGCCTCGGCCTGCCCGAGGTGGATGCGACGGCCCTGATCGCCGAGCTGGAAGAGGTGGCGCCGAAGGTGCTGCCCTTCATGGACCGCGTGTGGGACCTGCTGGATCGGGCGCGCCGCGAAGGCAAGAAGATCCTGTTCGAGGGCGCGCAGGGCGCGCTTCTGGACATCGACCACGGCACGTATCCCTATGTGACGTCCTCCAACACGGTGGCCTCCTCGGCCGCGAGCGGATCGGGCGTCGGCCCGGGTTCGCTCGATTACGTGCTGGGCATCACCAAGGCCTATACGACGCGCGTCGGCGAAGGCCCCTTCCCCACCGAGCTGACGGACGAGATCGGTCAGGCCCTGGGCACCCGGGGGCGCGAGTTCGGCGTCGTCACCGGGCGGCCGCGCCGCTGCGGCTGGTTCGATGCGGTACTGGTGCGCCAGACCGTGCGGACCTGCGGCATTCATGGCATTGCGCTGACCAAGCTCGACGTGCTCGACGGCTTCGACGAGATCAAGGTGTGCGTCGGCTACATGCTGGATGGCCAGGAGATCGACTATCTCCCGGCCGAAAGCGGGGCCCAGGCGCGGGCGACGCCCCTCTACGAGACGATCCCCGGCTGGAAGGAATCCACGGCTGGCGCGCGCTCTTGGGCCGACCTGCCCGCGGAAGCGGTCAAGTATGTGCGCTGGATCGAGGAATTGATCGGCTGCCCGGTGGCGGTGCTTTCCACGAGCCCGGAAAGAAACGACACGATCCTGGTTCAGAACCCGTTCCAGGCGTAACCTTCAACCTGCGGACAGGCACCAAGCTCGGGACCGATGGCTGACTATTATCCGCTCCTGGTTCGCGCGATTTCCGGTCTCGCCCAGAATACGGCCGAGACCCGGAAAATCGTATTCGACCGCGCGCGGGCAGCCCTGCTCAAGCAATTGCGCAGCGTCGAGCCCCCCCTGCCGGAGGGTGAGATCGTCCGCGAGCGCCAGTCGCTGGAAGAAGCGATCCGGCGCATCGCGGCCGAATATCCCGAGCCGCCCGCCTCGGAGGAAACGACGGTAAGGCCCAGGTCAGCGCCGCCGAGCGCCGCTGCGCCTGCGGCCACACCTGGCGAGACGACCGCCCCGCCTGTGGCCCCGAAGCCCGCAGGCGCGGAGCCCACTTTGCGGGATGCGGCCAAGGACCCGTCCAGGGATGCAGCGCGGAGCGAAGGGGCTTCTGTACCGTCCCGCGCGGACGTTGCCCCCGCCCCCGCCAAGGGGGCCGCCGTCGCCGCGGACGCGCCCGATGAAGCGGACGAGGGTCCGGCTGCGCCGGAAGACGAGAAGACGCTCACGGATCGCCGCCCCGTGCTGGGCAAGGCGCCGGTGGCGGCCAAGACCGCACGGCCGCGCCTGCCCGCGGACAAACGCGCCGGTGGCTCGCCCCGTTGGACGCGCACCATCCTGATTACCATCCTGGTTGCTGTGGTGGTGGCGGGTGCCGTGTTCGCGGCCGTGGAGCGCGACAAGCTGATGGGCTTGGTCTCTGGCGCGCCTGCGCCGGCCGCGCCGACCCCGGCCGCCGCGCCCGAGCCGGCCAAGGCCGCAGAGCAGGCCAAGTCCACCGATCGGATCGCCCAGGCGTCCGGCGATGCCAGCAAGCGTGCCGCTCCCCCGCCCATGCGCCCGGCCAATGCGGCGGCGCAGCGTGCGGTGCTGTTTGAGGAGACCACCGGCGCCTCGCAGGGATTGCAGTCCTACGAAGGCACCGTGACGTGGAAGACCGAGACCTATAATGCAGGTCCCGGCCTTCCCCCCGACATCGGCATTCGCGGTGACATCCAGATCCCCGAGCGGCGGATCTCCATCAGCTTCACCCTGCGCCGCAACCTGGACCAGGCCTTGCCCGCGTCTCACACGGTCGAGATCGGCTTCGCCCTGCCCCAGGACTTTGCCTATGGCGGCATCAGCAATGTGCCGGGCATCCGCATGAAGCAGACCGAGAGTGCCCAAGGCGCGCCGCTTGCCGGCCTCTCCGTTCGCGTCAATCCCACCTATTTCCTGGTGGGCCTGTCCGCCGTGCCGGCCGACAAGCAGCGCAACATCCAGCTGTTACAGACGCGCCCCTGGATTGACGTGCCGTTGGTCTATACCAACAACAAGCGCGGCATCATCGCCTTCGAGAAGGGCCCGACCGGCGAACAGGCGTTCCAGGATGCCTTTGCCGCCTGGGGTGAACTCATCGCCGTTACGCCGCCGCCCATGAGCCCGATCCCCGACGCGACGCCCAACCGCTGAGGCCCTGCGGGGCTACGCGGGAGCGGCCCCTCTATCGTCTATTGCAAAGGCAGATTCACACGCACGACCGTAGGGTCGTCGCTGCCTGCGGTGATCTTGAAGCCCAGGTCCTCCGCCATGTGCAGCATGGGCAGGTTTTCCCGCAGCACGTCGCCGAAGATCCGCTTCAGCCCCCTCTGCTTCCCGTAGTCCAGAATGCGCGTCATGAGCTGGAAGCCGAGGCCCTTCCCCTTGCTGTCCGAGCGCACCATGATGGCGTATTCAGCGGCTTCGTTGTCGGGATCGGCGATGATGCGGACGACGCCCAGCACTTCCCCCTCCTTGTTGACCGCCACCAGGGCCATTTCCCGGTCATAGTCGATCTGTGACAGGCGGGCGGCCATGAGGTGGGGGAAGTCCTTCACCGAGCCGAGGAAGCGCATGCGCACGTCGCGGGGGTCGGACCGGCGCACGATGTCCACCAGTTGCGGCTCATCCTCCGGCCGGATGGGACGCACCAGCAGGACCTGACCGTCGGTCAAGGTCATGGAGCTGGTGAGCTTGGTGGGATACGGCCGGATGGCGAAGCGTTCCGTGCCGATGCCCTTGGTGGGATGCACCACGATGCGAGCATCGAGGGCGATCACCCCTTGGGCGTCCGCGAGCAGCGGGTTGATGTCCAGTTCGGAGATCTGGGGCAGGTCTCCCATCAGTTCCGAGATTTTCACCAGGGTCGAGGAAATCGCGCCGATATCCGCCGGCGGCCGGTCGCGATAGCCAGCCAAGAGCCGCGCGACCCGTGTGCGCTCGATCATCTCGCGCGCGAGCACGCCATTGAGCGGCGGGAGAGCCACGGCGCGGTCGGCGATCACCTCCACTGCCACACCCCCTTCCCCGAAGAGGACCACGGGGCCGAAGGTGGGATCGTTGGCGATGCCAGCGATCAGCTCCTGGGCGTGGGAGCGGTTGATCATTTCCTGGACGGTGAAGCCCTCGATGCGGGCCGCCGGCATGCGCTCGGCCACCGTCAGCAGCATGCCCCGCGCCGCCTCTTCCACCCCGGCCGGTGTGCGCAGGTCGAGGCGCACGCCGCCGACATCGGACTTGTGGGTGACGTCGTGGGACAGGATCTTCAGGGCCACCGGCTTGCCGATCTCGGCCGCCAGGCGCCCCGCCTCCTCTGGCGTGCGGGCGATGCGGGTGTCGACGGTGGGGATGTCATAGGCCTTGAGGACCTGCTTGGCCTCGTATTCCGTCAGCGCGCTCCGGCCCTCATCTATGACCGCCTGAACAATCTCCCGCGCACGATCCCGGTCCGGCTCGTCAAAGGTCCGGGCCGGCGGCGTCTCCATCAGGGTGGTCTGGTTGCGCTGGTAGGAGACCAGATGATTGAAGGCCCGCACGGCCTCGTCCGGGGTCTCATAGGTGGGAATGCGGCAGGCGGCGAAGTTCTGGCGGGATGCCGCCACCGCGGTTTCTCCCAGCCAGCAGGTCAGCACCGGGGCCCGCCGCCGCTTGGAGACCACGCGGATCACGGCATCGGCCGCGTCCGAGCTGTCAGCGACAGCCGTCGGGCAGTTGAGCACCAGCGTGGCGTCCGAATTGGGATCTTCCAGGAGGATGGACAGCGCATCCTCGTAGCGCTTGCCGGGCGCGTCGCCGATAATGTCCACCGGATTGGCGCCGGACCAGGTGGATGGCAGCACGCCGTTGAGCTTGGCGATGGTCTCGGGGGCGAGGGTTGCCAGCTGCCCCGGCGTGCCCTCGATGGCATCGGTGGCCAGAACGCCGGCGCCACCGCCATTGGTCAGGATGGTGAGGCGATCCCCCTGCAGGCGGATGCCTGACGACAAGGTGGTCACCGCCTCGAACAATTCCCGCAGTTCGTAGACGCGCAACATGCCCGCGCGCCGGAAGGCGGCGTCATAGACGATGTCAGCACCCGCCAGCGCGCCGGTGTGAGACAAGGCCGCTTTGGCCCCGGCCGCGCTGCGCCCCGCCTTGATGACGATGACCGGCTTGGCGCGGGCTGCGATGCGCCCCGCCGACATGAACTTCCGCGCATCATTGATGCTCTCCACATAGAGCAGGATGGCGCGGGTGGTGTTGTCCAGCGCCAGCTGATCCAGCAGGTCGCCGAAATCCACGTCCGCCTTGTCGCCCAGCGAGATCACATGGGAGAAGCCCACCGACCGGGCACTGGCCCAGTCCAGCACCGTGGTCGCCATGGCGCCCGACTGGGTGACGAAGGCCACGTCGCCCTTGCGCGGCATGAGATGGGCGAAGCTGGCATTGATGCGCCGGCCGGGAGAGATGAAGCCGAGGCAGTTGGGCCCCACGATGCGCAACAGGTGGGGGCGGGCCGCATCCAGCATGCGCTGGCGCAACTCCTTGCCCGAAGCCCGATCCCCTTCCCCGAAACCGGCCGTGATGACCACCGCCGCCCGGCATCCCTTCTGGCCGAGATCCGCAATGGCCTGGGGGATGGCATCCGGCGCCGTCGCCACCACCGCAAGGTCCACGGCGATGGGAAGGTCGGCCACCGAGCCGTAATTCAGCGAGGAGCGCACGGCACGCTCCTTTGGGTTGACCGTGAGGATGGGACCCTCGAAACCCGCCTCGAACAGGTTGCGGGCAATGACAGCCCCGATGGAGCCGGCCCGGTTGCTGGCCCCCACGAGGGCGATGGCGGAAGGGTTGAAGAGAGCGTCCAGATTGCGGGTGGTCATGCGCCGGCCTCGCTTGGTCTGTGTCGCGCCTGGGCGCGATGTGGAACGCGGTCCTACGGGCGTGCCCTAAGGTAACACGCTGCGCGCTGTTCTGGTTGTCGGGAGCGGGGGCGACCCGCTTGCCATGGGGCGGACCGAGAGGAGTGAAGTCAGGCCGAGAGGCCTGCAGATCCCTCACCGGTGCGCGAGAAGCTGTCGCGGACGGCTTCGCTCAGGGCGTTGTTGAGAAGGGGTTTTTCGATGATGGCCACGCCGGCCGAGGTCGCCCGGCGGCGGACATTGGCTGTCGGCTGCGTGGTGATGAGAATGGCGGGGAGCGAGACATGGCGGTCGCTGAGCTCGCGCAACAGGTCGAGGCCGTTCACGCCGGGAAGATAATAATCGACGATGAGGCAGCCGCGGCTTGGAAGATCATCCGCCCGAAGCAATTCGTCCGCATTGGCATAGGTGCGGACGTCGAAGCCTTCGATCTCCAGCGAGAATTTCAGCGAGCCCCGGACGGCGGGATCGTCATCGATGACGAGAACGACCCCCCCGGCAGACGTGCCGCTCTCGCTCTGAACCACAGGCATTTCAATCATCTCCCACGAGCTGCTCGTGGGATCGCGCAGTCGGGCTACTGGAAGTATCCCTTCTGACGGTAAGGGGAGCCTTGAGCTAGATCAACGGGACATTTCACGTGGCCTTAGGGCAATTGCGGATGACCTAAGGTTAGTTCTTGGGCGATACCTGCCCCCCGATTCCGGCCAGGAGCGCCATCCGCACCAGTTCCGAGAGGCTTGCGGCCTTCATCTTGGTCATGACATTGGCGCGGTAGACCTCCACCGTCCGCGGGCTGATGCCGAGATCATAGGCGATGGTCTTGTTGGCGTGGCCCGCCACCAAATATTCGAGGACCTGGTGCTCGCGGTGGGAAAGCGTGGCGATGCGGTCCTCCACGTCCTCGCGCACGGCGTCGATCTTCTGGGTCTCCTGCGCGCGGGACAGGCAGGCGCGGATGGCTGAGAGCAGCGCCTCGTCGTCGAACGGCTTTTCCAGAAAGTCGGCTGCGCCGAGCTTCATCGCTTCCACCGCCAGGGGCACGTCGGCATGGCCGGTGACCACGATCACCGGGATGCGGCAGCCGGCAATGTCCAGCTTCTGCAGCAGTTCAACCCCGCTGAGGCCGGGCATCCGCACGTCGGTGATGATGCATCCGGCCTTGGCGGGAATGCCGGCCTCCAGAAAGGCGGCGGCCGAGTCGTGCTGCTTCACCTCAAACCCGCTGCTGGCCAGCAGGAAGGCGAGCGAATGCCGCACCGCATCGTCATCGTCGATGACATGAATGAGTTGCGAGTCAGGCATCGTCCTCCCCTTCCTCCCGCACTGTGCGCAGCGTGAAGCAGAAGACTGCCCCACCCTCCGGGTTGGGCTCCGCCCAGATGCGACCCCCATGGGCCTCAATGATGGTCCGCGAAATGGAAAGCCCGACGCCCATGCCTTGAGGCTTGGTCGTCACGAAGGGGGTGAACAGCTGCTGGGCCACCTCCTCCGTCAATCCGTAGCCGGTGTCGGAGACGGTCACGGAGACCATGTCGTCCGCGGCGGGTGCGGTCTGAACCGTCAATCGGCGAACCGGGGCTTCCATCATGGCTTCCACGGCGTTGCGCAGCAGGTTGAGAAGCACCTGCTGTACCTGGACCTTATCCGCGAGCACCTGGTCGCAGGTGGGGTCGAAATGGAACCGCACCTGGATGCCGTATTCCTTAACGCCCACCAGCGCAAGCGCGCTGGCCTCTTCTACCAGCTTGGCCAGGCTCTCCACCCGCCGTTCGGTCTCCCCGCGTGAGACGAAATCGCGCAGGCGCCGAATGATCTGGCCAGCGCGCAGCGCCTGCTCGGCGGCCTTGTCGAGCGCTCCCTTGAGCATTTGCGACGTGCTGTCTTCGGAGGCTTCCAACAGGCGGCGAGACCCCTTGAGGTAGTTGGCGATGGCCGAGAGGGGCTGGTTGAGCTCGTGCGCCAGTGTCGAGGCCATCTCGCCCATGGCGGTGAGGCGGGAAATATGGACCAGTTCCGACTGCAGCTCCTGCAGGCGCGCCTCCGTCTTCTGGCGCTCGGTCAGGTCGCGGATGAAGCCGGTGAAGAAGCGGCCGGAGGAAGAGCGCATCTCGCCCACCGCCAGCTCCATGGGAAAGGTGGTCCCGTCCTTGCGCTGGCCCACCACCACGCGGCCGATGCCGATGATCCGCCGCTCGCCTGTAGACAGGTAGCGATCCAGATAGGCGTCGTGGGAATCCCTGTGGGGGTTGGGCATCAGGATCGACACATTGCGCCCCACCGCCTCCGCCGAGGAGAAGCCGAACAGGCGCTCCGCCGCGGTGGAGAAGGACTGCATGATGCCGCACTCGTCGATGACGATCATGGCATCCGGCACGGTGTCGAGGATGGAGGACAGGTGGGCCTCGCGGGCCAGCAGCGCCCGGTCGCGGGCGGCTGCATCCACGCGGGTGCGCCGCAGCCTTTCGCCCAGTATGGCGGTGCCGAGCCCGGCCACCAGAAGCAGCAGGAGAACCGACCAGTCGGTTGGGGTCGGATCGGTGCCGGTATTGGCCAGAAGCAGCAGGCCCAGAATGCTCACCACCAGCGCGCCAAGGCCCGCGGCAATGCCGCGCGTGCCCACCAGCACCACGGCCAGGGTGCACAGGAGGGCGGCATGGGTGCCGAAGGGCGGCATCTTCAAGATGCCGATCAGACCGGTCACCACCGTCGCTGCGGCCACGCCGATCACCATGCGCAGGACGGTGGGAGGCATGAGGCCAAAGGCGGCCCGGCTTACGCTTGGATCACTGGAATTGAAACTCATGCGGCCCCAGCTGGATCGCCACTTAAGGTCGTGAGGCACGTTAGCACGCACTTTGCGACTAGGGGATATTACTTAAGGAGGCAGACGTAAGGGTTCAATCCGAATTTCGCCTTTCCAGGCAACGGACTATCCCTGTCGACGTCCAGATGGAGACCGCTCCGATGAACGTCCACGTCGCCCCCCTGTCCTCGCATAATGCGCTGAATGCCCGCGGCGAAGTCCGGTGGGGAGAGACTGTCGATGTCTCCCGCGCTGCTGATCTTGTCAGCAGCCTCGGCACTGTCGTGCAGGTCGCCCGCAACTCCGAAATCTTCGGAGAGGACGAGCCAGCCGAATATATTTACGTGGTGCTCTCCGGTGTGGTGCGCATCTGCAAGCTGCTCGGCGACGGCCGCCGCCAGATCGAGGCCTTCTGCCTGCCGGGCGATGCCTTCGGCTGGGAGCGCGGGGCCACCAACCGCTTCTCCGCAGAGGCGGTCAATGAATGCCGGCTCGCCCGGGTGAAGCGCTCCATCCTCTTCGCCCGTGCCTCCGATGATGCCGAGCTTGCTCAGGCCCTGTGGGCGCTGACCTTTGCGGAACTCCATCGCGCCCAGGATCACCTGCTTCTCCTCGGCCGCAAGACCGCGCAGGAGCGCGTGGCGGCCTTCCTGCTGGACCTTGCCCGCCGCTCGGCGGCGAGCCTTGAGCCGGCCACCGAAGTGGTCCTTCCCATGTCCCGCCAGGACATCGCCGACTATCTCGGGCTGACCATCGAGACCGTGTCGCGGACCCTCACCTCGCTGGAAGAAGCGGCGATCATCGCCCTGCCCTCCTCGCGCCGGGTGATGCTGCGCGACCGTCATGCCCTGCGGCGCCTCGACTCCTGAGGCCGCCGATCTCGTTTTGTGCCGCGTACCCGCGTAACTTCCTCCCCACCTCACACCGCCGCCGAATGCCGTCGAGGCTCGGCGGCGTTTTCTTTTGCGCGGGGCAGATAGGCATCGAACACGGCGCACACCACGCGCGTAAAGCTGCGCGCGGTCTCGGGGACGCGAATCACGGAGCCGATGACCTGGACGAGGCCGTCCGCTTCGAGGGGGGCCAGTGCCGCGCACTCCGCCGTGAAGACCGTGGGCGAGACGTCATGACGGGTGCAGACCGCTTCCAGGTCCACCGCCAAATCGCACATGAGGCGTTCGATCACGTCCCGCCGCAGCGTGTCCTCAGCGGTGAGCGCCCGGCCCCGGGCGATGGGAAGAAGGCCTTCGGCCACAGCCTTATGCCAGGCGGGCGTGGCGGGAAGGTTCTGAACATAGCCTTGCGGCAATGCCCCAATGGAGGACGGACCGAAGCCGATCAAGGCCGGGGCATCGTCCGTGGTGTAGCCTTGGAAGTTGCGCTTCAGCGCACCTGCTTCGGCCTTGGTGGCCAAGCTGTCGTGCGGCTTGGCGAAATGGTCCAGCCCGACGGAAACATAACCGGCCTCATTGAGCATGCGGGCAATGAGGCTCGCCTGATCGAGCCGCGCGGATGGACCCGGCAGAGTGTCCTCGGGGATGAGCGCCTGGTGGCGCTTCATCCAGGGCACATGGGCATAGCCGAACACCGCGATGCGGTCCGGCTCCAGTTCCAGCGCAGCGCGCACGGTGCGCGCCACTGTTTCAAGCGTCTGATGCGGCAGCCCATAGATGAGGTCCAGATTGATGGAGGGCACGCCGGCGGCGCGCAGCCAAGCCGCGACCTGGGCCGTCTCCTCGAAGCTCTGCATCCGGCGGATGGCCTTCTGGACATCCAGCTCGAAATCCTGGACGCCGAGGCTGACGCGGTTCACCCCATTGCGCGCGAGGGCGGCCGCCTTCGGTTCGTCCATGACCCGGGGATCGACCTCGATGGCGATTTCCGCGCCGTCCGCAATGTCGAACACCGACCGCAGGCGGTCCATGACGCGAGTGAAATCGGAATCCGACAGCATGGTGGGCGTGCCACCGCCAAAATGGACATGCCGCGCTGACAGCTTGTGGGGCAGCCGCTGGGCCACCAGCGCGATCTCCTCCAGCAGGCGATCGGTGAAGGCAGCAACGGGCGTATAGCTGCGCGCCACGCTCGTCTGGCAGCCGCAATAGAGGCACAGCTCGGCGCAGAACGGCACGTGCAGGTAAAGGGAGACATCCGCCCCCGGCGGCAGCGCTGCAAGCCATTGCGCGTAGGTGCCGGCATCCACCTGGGGCCCGAAATGAGGCGCGGTGGGATAGCTCGTATAGCGCGGCACCGGGCCGCCATAGCGCGCCAGGAGATCCTGTGCGGAGGGCAGGGCAGGCGCGGAGCGGGGGGAAAAGGCGAGCGCGGTCATGAATTCTTCATGCCGCGACCGCCCATGCAGGGCCTTGATTCAGGACAAGATGCTTTGTCCGCTCAGTGCTTGAAGTGACGCACCCCGGTGAACACCATGGCGAGGCCCGCCTCGTCGGCCGCCGCGATCACCTCGGCGTCGCGCATGGAGCCGCCCGGCTGGATCACGGCGGTGGCGCCCGCCTCCACCGCTGCCAGCAGGCCGTCGGCGAAGGGGAAGAAGGCGTCGGAGGCCACAACCGAGCCCTTGGTGAGCGGCACCGAAAGACCGGCCGCCTCGGCCGCATCCTGCGCCTTGCGGGCGGCGATGCGGGCGGAATCCACGCGGCTCATCTGCCCGGCGCCGATGCCGACGGTGGCGAGGTCCTTGGCATAGATGATGGTGTTGGACTTCACGTGCTTGGCCACGCGGAAGGCGAAGCGCAGGTCCAGAAGCTCCTGCTCGGTGGGCGCGCGGCGGGTGACCACCTTCAACTCCAGGTCGTCGGCGCTGACATTGTCACGGCTCTGCACCAGGAGGCCGCCGGCCACCGTGCGCACATTCAGGCCCTCGGCGCGCGGGTCAGGCAGGCCGCCGGTGACCAGCAGGCGCAGATTCTTCTTGGCGCCGACAATGGCGATGGCTTCCTCGGTGGCGTCGGGGGCGACGATCACCTCGGTGAAGATCTCCGTCATCAGCCGGGCGGCGTCCGCATCCAGGGTGCGATTGACGGCGATGATGCCGCCGAAGGCCGAGACGGGGTCGCAGGCCAGCGCCTTGCGATAGGCTTCTTCCAGGCTCGCCCCCTCGGCCACGCCGCAGGGATTGGCGTGCTTGACGATCACCACCGCCGCTGAGCGGGCGGGATGGAACTCGCCAACGCACTCGAAGGCTGCGTCGGTGTCATTGATATTGTTGAACGAGAGCTGCTTGCCCTGCACCTGCCGGGCGGTGGCGACGCCGGGGCGCTGCTCGCCGGTGGCATAGAAGGCCGCCTTCTGGTGGGGGTTCTCGCCATAGCGCAGCTCCTCCAGCAGCTTGCCGCCAAAGGCGCGATAGGTGGGCGCGCTCACATCCACCTGGCCCGCGAACCAGTTGGAGATGGCGGCGTCATAGGCGGCGGTGCGGGCATAGGCGGTCTGGGCGAGGCGGCGGCGCAGCGCGAGCGTGGTGCCGCCGTGCAACTCGATCTCCTTGATGACCGCCTCATAGTCGGCCACATCCACCACCACGGCCACGTCATTGTGGTTCTTGGCCGCGCCGCGGATCAAAGCCGGCCCGCCGATGTCGATATTCTCGATGGTCTCGTCGAAGTCGGCGCCGCGCGCCACGGTGGCCTCGAACGGATAGAGGTTCACCACAACCAGATCGATCGGGGCGATGGCGTGCTCGGCCATGGAGGCCTGGTGGCCGGCATCGGCGCGGATCGCCAGGATGCCGCCATGCACCTTGGGGTGCAGCGTCTTCACGCGGCCGTCCATCATTTCCGGGAAGCCGGTGAGTTCGGCGACGTCCAGGACCTCAAGTCCCGCCTCGGCCAGCGACTTGCGGGTGCCGCCGGTGGAGACGAGCTGCACGCCGGTCTTGGCCAGCGCGGTGGCGAAGGGAATGAGCCCGGCCTTGTCGGACACCGAGATCAGGGCGCGGGTGACGGGGCGGACATCAATGGTCATGGAGGCACTCCGAACGGGATTGGGCTCGCCCTATCACGTCCGGCCGCCTGTCGTCATCAAGGTCGCGCGGCTGGCCCCCGCACCGGGGTGGGACGCACGGACGGCGCCTCGCGGGTGCGCACGAAGGTCCAAAGCAGCCGCGGCGTCTCGGCGAGATTGCCGGAAAGCGCAAGCTGGAGCGTCCGACGAGGGCCATCGGGGGCTGCCAGATAGACGCTCTCCTCCACATTCACCATCTGGTTCGGGGCCACGAAGGCCCAGGCCTCCCCCCCGGGAACCGTAAGCAGAACAGTGCTTTGGTCGTCCAGCCGCTCCACTGTGATGGCCGGGTGCAGGTGGAAGCGGGCAACGAAGCCCACGGCCGGCAGCGCCGCCTCGGGCCCAGCGGTGGAGCGGAATACGTCCTCCCCGTCCAGGCGCCCGCCCTCCCCGTCCAGGCGCCAGGAGCGCTGGTGGATGACGCCGAACGGCTCTGCATAACCGTCATGGCTGGCCCGCAGCATGATGGTGCCGTCGCGGCTGCCTCTTTGCACTGGCACGGATTTCGGGCCGGACACGATGGGAATGCCCACCATGCGGGCGAGCCGCCCCTCGCCGAAGAAACGGCAGGACGAGGTATCGCCGATGACCACCGTGGAATGGGCCGCCGTGGCACGGGCCACTTGGCGCCAGCGCTCCCGGTTGATCTCGGTCATCCCGCAATTGACCACGATGCGGTGCCGGCCGGACGACATCTCGAAGGCGAGGCAGCTGGCATGCGCCTCCTCGCTGGCCGAGAGGGGCGGCGGCGCGCCGGTGTCGGCGATCACCACCGTGCCGCGTGCCTCCATGCGCTGGAAGCCTGCATGGGGGGCGTTGGCCACCGGGGCGCCTCGGGCATCGTCATAGGCCAGGATGGTGGCGAGCTGGTCGGCGGCCGTGTGGCTCATGCCATGGAAGAGCGAGAAGGCCCCGTCCCCGTGCCGGAAGAAGCGCAGCATGGGCATCATCCGGTCGATGGCGTTCATGAGCGCCGGCGGGGCGGGCTGGTTGCGCGCGGCGAACGCATGACGTAGCGGCAGGAGGTCCAGCAGCAGCGCGATCAGCATGCCCGGGCTGCGCGTGAGCGGGCCCCCATCAGGCAGGATCTGCCGGTCCAGTTCCTCTACCAGCCGCTTCTGGGCGGCTCGGAGCAGGCGAGACTGGTCGGACATGCATAGGCCCGCGAAGACCAGCGCGATCAGGGCAATAAGGCGGGGATAGCCATCTGGCGCCTCGCCGGACGCGCGACGCAGATGCCGCACCTGCCGCGCCAGGCTCTTCATGAAGCGGCGGTAGAAATCGTGATCCGCGTCCTGGAGGATGAAGGGCGCCTGGGTCAGCCAGGAAATAATGCGCCGGGCGGTGACGTCGGGCCGGGCGGCCACGGTGCGGGCGACGCCGGAATTGCGGATCCAGTCGCCGACCAAGGCACGGGCATTGGCGCGCGCGATCGTGGTTCCGGCCGCGCGCAGATGGCGCAGCCAGCCGAAGCCGTGCAGCACCTCGGCCCATTCCTCGGAGGGCGGGTCGATCTCGAACGGGGTGCGCCCCTCCAGCATGGCGATCTTGCCGGCGAAGGCGAAACGGCCGGCATAGATTTCGCTGGCGCGGGTGGGATCGCCGGTGCGCAGGTCCTGCGGCGCGATGAGCAGGCGCTCGGGCACGGGCACGCTGACCTGGCCGAGCGCCAGCGGCGCAGCCGGCGCGCGGGCCAAGAGCGAGCGCCAGGAACGCCCGACGAGATAGCCCGCCAGGCGCACGCGTTCTGCCAAGGCTCCCCGTGTCATGCGTCCTGCTACCCCTGCCCGCGGACCGTCCTTCGGAAGGCGAGGCTCGCGGCGCCCGTTCCGGGTGGCGGCGTCCCCGCGAGGGAGGCGCTCAGTCCCGAAATAGGCAAAGCCGGATCAGCCGCGCTTGCGCAACCGGGCCGCGAAGAAGCCGTCAATTCCCGAAAGCTCGGGCCTCGGCGCGGGCCAGTCCGAGGGAAGTGTGCGCAAATCCCCTTGAGGAGTGATGAATTTTTCGATCCCGGGAAGCTCATTCTTGTCGATGGGCGCACGCGCCACGTCGGAACGGCGGGCGAGCAGAGCCTCGATCTGGGCTTCCCCCTCCTCCGGCTCCAGCGAGCAGGTGGAATAGACCAGCACGCCGCCGGGCGCCAACAGGTCCACCGCGTGGTCGATGAGCCGGCTCTGGAGTGCGCCGAGGGTGGAAATGTCGGCCGGACTCTTGCTCCAGGCGACATCAGGATGGCGCCGAAGCGTGCCGGTGGCCGAGCATGGTGCATCCAGCAGGATGGCCTCGAACGGCTCCGCCTTGAAGGTGGTGGCGTCCGCCTGGACCACGCTGGCGGCAAGGCCGAGGCGGGCGAGATTTTCCTTCAGGCGTGTCAGGCGGTCGGCGGAGCGGTCCACGGCGGTGACATCCGCGCCGGCGGCGGCGAGCTGGGCGGTCTTGCCACCCGGTGCAGCGCAAAGATCCGCCACCCGCCGGCCCCGCACTTCACCCAAAAGGCGTGCGGGCAAGGCGGCGCCGGCATCCTGCACCCACCATGCCCCCGCCTCGAAGCCGGGAAGGGCGCGGATGGGGCCGGCATTGGCGAGCCGCACGGTGCCGGTGGGGGTGAGCGTGCCGCCGAGCGTTTGCGCCCAGCCTTCGGCATCGCTCTTCACGGTCAGGTCGAGCGGCGGCTCGTTCAGGAGGGCTTCGCAAATGGCGCGTGCGCCGTCGGCGCCATAGGTGGCGGTCCAGCGGGCGCGCAGCCAGTCCGGCGTGTCGAGAAGTAGAGGGGATACCTGGGACAACAGGTCCTGACCTTCCCGGGTCAGGCGGCGGAGCACCGCATTGATGAGGCCGGCAAAGCCGCCGGTGGACCGGTCATGCCGCGCCACTTCCACGCTGAGGCCCACCGCCGCATGGTCCGGCACGTCCATGAACAGAATCTGCGCGGCCCCCACGAGGAGAACGGTTTCCACCTTGGGGGCAGACCGCGGCGTCCCCCGCTCCAGCAGCTGGGCGAAAATGGCGCGCAGGGTGCCAAGGCGCCGCAGGGCCGTGGCAACGATGCGATAGGCGAGCGCCCGGTCCCGGGGATCAAGGCCGGCCGCGGCCTCCAGGGCCTCCTCGAGCGGCAGGCCGGCGCGCAGGATGCGATCCAGGGCGTCGGCAGCGACGAGCCGCGCGGGCAGGCCGGAGGGCGGCGGACGCCGCGAGGCGTTGGAAGATGGGGATTTCATGTGCGGCAGGTAAGCCAGGCCGGGCGGATTTGCAAATGTGTCGGCGGTGTTCCCGGGAATGGAAGCGCGACGCGCCCTCCATCCCCGGTCCAGATTGGGCGCGTGCTGCCGGGGCACGCGTCCGGCACAATCAGCCCCACGGGCCGCGCCGGGGGCCACCGTTCCAGGGGCCGGCGGCGCGGGGGGCGGCACGGACGCCATGACCCAGTCCCATGCCCCGACCCATCTGCCGGGCCAGATCCTGCAAGGCCGCGATGCGGTTTTCGGTGGCGGGATGGGTGGAGAAGAGGCCGTCCATCCTCTGGCCGGACAGGGGATTGATGATGAACATGTGAGCCGTGGCTGGGTGGGCCTCGGCCTCGTAATTTTCCACCTGATGGGCGATGCCGGCGATCTTGGCCAGCGCCGAAGCCAGCGCCATCGGCTGCCCGCATATCTCCGCCCCGCCCCGGTCGGCCTCATATTCGCGCGAGCGGGAAATGGCCATCTGCACCACCATGGCGGCAAGCGGCGCCAGGATGACCATCAAGATGGTGCCGATTGCGCCGAAGGGCGAGCCGTTTTCCCGGTTCCCGCCGCCGAACAGAAGGCCGATATTGGCCAGCATGGAGATGGCGCCGGCAATGGTCGCCGTGATGGTCATGGTCAGGGTGTCGTGATGCTTGATGTGCGCCAGTTCGTGCGCCATCACCCCCGCCACTTCGTCGCGATCAAGGGTGCGCAGCAGGCCGGTGGTGGCGGCCACCGCGGCATTCTGCGGATTGCGGCCGGTGGCAAAGGCGTTGGGCTGGGGATTGTCGATCAGATAGACGCGAGGCATGGGCAAGTCCGCCCGCGCCGCCAGTTCGCGCACCATGGCCACCAGTTCGGGCGCCGTGCGGTCGTCCACTTCCTGGGCGCCATACATGCGCAGAACCAGCTTGTCCGAATTCCAATAGCTGAACAGGTTCATGCCCGCGGCGATGACCAGCGCGATCATCATTCCGCCCTTGCCGCCGATGGCAAAGCCCACGGCCATGAAAAGGGCGGTCAAACCCGCAAGCAGGATGGCCGTCCGTACGTAGTTCATTCCTCTCTCCTTCAGCGGCCAAGCCTGAGTCGCATGCCGCATCGTTAAGGATGGGGATCGGGTGTTTTCGGTTCAAGGCGTCCCGGCGCGCCGGGAGAACAAAAGCGGGCCAGAGGCCGCGCCGCGATTCGGGCCCCACCTGTTCTCCTTTCGCCCCGGTCGGGTTGGTCCTGCCTGTGCCAGGATGGAACAGGCGCGCCGCGACGCGGCGGCCCTTTCCCTCGCGCCCCGCCATCCCTATCTTCCAGGAGACGTGCGGCCCTGCCGCCATCCCCTTGAAGGATGCGAGTTCCAACATGTTCATCCAGACCGAGCCGACGCCGAACCCGGCGACCTTGAAATTCCTGCCGGGACGCACCGTCCTTGGCGATGGCACCCTTGAACTGCGCAGCGAGAGCGAAGCCGAGCGTTCTCCGCTCGCCCAGCGCCTGTTCGAGGTGAATGGGGTGAACGGGGTGTTCCTGGGCTCCGACTTCATCACAGTGACCAAGGCCGGCGGCGACTGGGCGCACCTGAAGCCCGCCATTCTCGGCGCCATCATGGAGCACTTCATGTCCGGCGCCCCCGTGCTGGCGGAGGGCGTCGCGGCCTCCGAGGACGGGGACGAGTTCTTTGCCGCTGAGGATGAGGAGATCGTCGACACCATCAAGGAACTGATCGAGACGCGCGTGCGTCCGGCGGTGGCCAATGATGGCGGCGACATCACCTTCCGCGGCTTCAAGGAAGGCATCGTTTATCTCAACATGAAGGGCTCCTGCTCCGGCTGCCCCTCCTCCACCGCGACGCTGAAAAACGGCATCGAGAACCTGCTGCGCCATTTCGTACCCGAAGTGGTCGAGGTGCGGCCGGTCTGATCTGGGCGGTTGAAAAGGCGAAGGTTTCGGCGGCGGGCGGGGGATTTTCCCGCCCCTCTTCCGTTGAGGCCGGTTTCGGGGGATTGTGGGCCCGGGATTCGGGCTGCCACACCACATGTATGTTCTGGCCATTGATACGGCGCTGACCGCCTGCTCGGTTGCGGTGCTGAACGGGGAAAGCGACACCATCGTCGCCGGCGATTCCGTCTATATGGAACGCGGCCACGCGGAGGCGCTGGTCCCCATCGTCGAGCAGGTGATGCGCGATGCCGGGCTCGACTTTCCCGAGCTGGATCGCATCGTGGCGACCGTCGGGCCGGGCAGCTTCACGGGGCTTCGGGTGGGGCTATCCGCCGCCCGGGGCTTTGCCCTTGCTGCCCGTCGTCCGGTGGTCGGGGTGACGACGCTGGCCGCCCTTGCCGCCCCCTTCCTGGCCATGGATGACAGCCTGCCGGTGGTGAGTGCCATCGATGCCCGCCACGATCATGTGTTCCTGCAGATGTTCGGCACCGGCGGGCGCACCCTCATTGCCCCCCGCGTGATGGCGGCGAAGGACGCGGCGCGCTCGGTGGCCATCGGCGCCGTGCGGATCGTGGGATCGGGCGCGGCGCAGGTGGCGGAGATGTGGCCTCCGGGGGAGACGAGCCCGGTGGCCGTCGAGGTCATGGCGGCGCCGGATGTGGCCTGGGTGGCGCGCCTCGGGGCGGCGGCCGACCCATCGCAGGCAGAGCCACGCCCGCTTTATCTGAAGGCCCCTGATGCCAAGCCGCAGGATGCGGCGCGGATCGCGCGGCGGTGATTTCCTTTCCCGGCTTCTCGGCGCCCAAGGCGCCTGTGGTGCGCGATGCCGGCATGGCCGATGTGCCGGCGCTGGCGCGAATCCATGCCGCCTCTTTCCACCGCGGCTGGGGGACGGACGAACTGGAACGCCTGCTGGCCGGGCAGGCCGCCCGGGCTCATGTGGTGGGCCGGGGGCAAAATGAGGTGCTCGGCTTCGTGTTGTCGCACCTGGTGGTACCGGAGGCGGAGATCCTGACCATCGCCATTGCGCCGGCCGCCCGCGGCAAGGGGCTCGGCCGCCTGCTCCTGACCCACCATCTCCAGCGCCTGGCCGGGCTCGGTGTGACCGCGTCGCACCTGGAGGTGGAGCAGGGCAACGGGGCGGCCGTGAAGCTTTATCGTGGGCTGGGCTATGGTGAAGTGGGGCGCCGCAAGGGCTATTATGCCGGTCCCGATGGTTCCGGCGATGCCTTGGTGATGCGCCTCGACTTCTGAGCCGGCCTCGTTTTCGGTCCGGCGCCCCGGCTTGCGGTCGCCCCGGCACGACGCCATAAGCACCCTGCGGCTCGGCGAAGGAGGAGGGTATCCTTGAGCGACAAAATCAGCGCCATCGAGGAAGCCTGCCACGCCAAGGGCATGCGCATGACCGACCAGCGCCGGGTGATCGCCCGTGTTCTCACCGCTGCCGAGGATCATCCTGACGTCGAGGAGTTGTACCGCCGGGCCAGCGCCATTGATGAGCGGATCTCCATCTCCACTGTTTATCGCACGGTGAAGATGTTCGAGGATGCCGGGATCGTAGAGCGTCACGAATTCGGCGATGGGCGCTCGCGCTACGAGCCGGTGCCCGACGAGCATCACGACCATCTCATCGACCTGCGCAGCGGCGAGGTGAAGGAGTTCCGGTCCGAGGAGATCGAGCGCCTCCAGGAAGAGATCGCCCGGCGGCTCGGCTACCGGATCGTCGGCCATCGGCTCGAATTGTATGTGGTGCCGCTCGAGGAGAAGCCGGCGTGACCCTGAATGTGCCGGCCCCCCCGCCCTGGGTGGACTCCTTCGACAAGGAGCCCATGCCTGATCTCGGACCTGAATGGCCGGCCGCCTCCCGTGTGCTGGATCGCATCCGCATGGGCGGCGTGCTGGTGGCCCTGGCTGCCGTCACTGCGGTTGGCATTCCGCTCCAATGGGTTGCTTTGAAGCTGAACCTTCCGGTCCGCCGTCACATCCCCATGCTGTTTCATCGTGCCGTGCTGGCGCTCATCGGCGTGCGGGTCACGGTGAAGGGCGCCCCGGACGCCGCGCGGCCCCTTCTTTTCCTGTCCAACCATTCCACCTGGCTGGACATTGGCGTGCTCGGCTCCATCTTGCCCCTGGTGTTCGTGGCCAAGGCTGAGGTGGCGGGATGGCCGCTGATCGGGCTCCTGGCCAAGTTCCAGCGCTCGGTGTTCGTGGATCGCCAGCGCCGCGCCAAGACGGGCGCGGTCAACCAGGAAATCGCCGAGCGCCTCTCGCAGGGCGACCCGGTGGTGCTGTTCGCCGAAGGCACGTCCAGCGATGGCAACCGGGTACTGCCCTTCCGATCCGCCCTTGTGGGTGCCGTGCGCGACGTCATGGCGGCGGGAGCGGAGGCGCGGGTGCAGCCCGTGTCGGTGGCCTATGTGAAGGTCCAGGGCATTCCCATGGGGCGCCAGCA
The DNA here is from genome assembly GCF_056314145.1 of Aquabacter sp. DMC10. Lineage (NCBI taxonomy): Bacteria > Pseudomonadati > Pseudomonadota > Alphaproteobacteria > Hyphomicrobiales > Xanthobacteraceae > Aquabacter > Aquabacter sp. DMC10. Next base: position 201,497 of record NZ_JBQUYX010000003.1, read on the forward strand.
TCGCCCGCTCGCCGCCTGGTACGGAGACCTGGATCTGGCACCCCATCTCCTGGAAGTGCTGCGCCAGGGCGCTGTCGACGTGACCGTGACGTTCGGGGAGGCCAAGGCGCTGGATGGCCCGTTGGACCGCAAGGCCGTCACGCGGGTGTGCGAAGAGGAGGTCACGCGTCTCCTGCAGGGCAGCCTCTCGGGCCGCGGCGGAGCGACGTGAGTTTCCAAATCGCGCGATTGCCAGTAAGACTGAAGCTGGTTCTTACAAACACGGGGAAGATGGCATCGGCGTCACAGCAGCGTCGCGTCGCGGCGCGAGGGTGACGGCGGCAGACAGGCAATGGACGAGCCCCGCAAGCTTTATGTGAAGTCGTTCGGGTGCCAGATGAACGTCTACGATTCCCATCGTATGGCGGACACCCTGGCCAAGGAAGGCTATGTGGAGACGAGCGATCCGGCGGACGCCGATCTCGTCATTCTGAACACCTGCCATATTCGCGAAAAGGCCGCCGAGAAGGTCTATTCGGAGCTTGGACGCATGCGCAAGGCGCGCGCCGAGACCGGCCGGGAGAATATCATCGCGGTGGCTGGCTGCGTCGCCCAGGCCGAGGGCGCCGAGATCATGCGCCGCGCCCCTGTGGTGGACCTGGTGGTCGGACCGCAGAGCTATCACCGCCTGCCCGAGCTGCTCGCCAAGGTGAAGGCCGGCGGGCAAGCGGTGGATACGGAGTTTCCGGTCGAGGACAAGTTCGACCATCTGCCCGCCCCCAGCCTTGAGGCGACGCGCAAGCGCGGCCCCACCGCCTTCGTCACTGTCCAGGAAGGCTGCGACAAGTTCTGCACCTTCTGCGTGGTGCCCTATACCCGCGGCGCCGAGCTGTCGCGCCCGGTGGCCAAGGTGGTTGCCGAGGCCGAGCGCCTCGCCGGCCAGGGCGTGCGCGAGATCACCCTCATCGGCCAGAATGTGAACGCCTATCATGGCGAAGGGCCGGACGGGATCGTGTGGTCGCTGGCCCGTCTGCTCCATCGACTGGCGGAAATTCCCGGCGTGGCGCGCCTGCGCTACACCACCAGTCATCCCCGCGACATGGATGACGACCTCATTGCCGCCCATCGCGATCTGCCGGCGCTGATGCCCTATCTGCACCTGCCGGTGCAGTCCGGCTCGGACCGCGTGCTCCAGGCCATGAACCGCAAGCACGGCCGCGCCGAATTCTTCGACATCATCGACCGCATGCGCGCGGCCCGGCCGGACCTGGCGCTGTCCTCCGATTTCATCGTCGGCTTCCCCGGGGAAACCGACGCCGAGTTCGAGGAGACCATGGACCTGGTGGAACGGGTGGGCTTTGCCAGCGCTTATTCGTTCAAATACTCCGCCCGTCCGGGCACGCCGGCGGCGGACCATGCCAGTCAGGTGGCGGAAGAGGTGAAAACCGAGCGGCTCGCCCGTCTGCAAGCGGCCTTGGAGCGCTCCAAGCGCGCCTTCGATCGCGCCTGCGTGGGGCGTTCCTTCCATATCCTGCTGGAGAAGCCGGGCCGCTATCCCGGACAGCTCATCGGGCGTTCGCCCTATCTGCAATCGGTGGTCGTCGAGGCGCCCGGCGCTCAGATCGGCGATGTCATCCCCGTCACCATCCTGGAGGCGGGACCCAATTCCCTTTCCGGCCGGCCCGAAACGGGTGTGGCGGCCGGGGAGACCCGCCCTCTTGCGGCAATGGAGGCCTGAGCTTGCGCAGATCTGGCGTCGACCGAGACCGTCCGCCGGTGCCCCAGGGCCCCGCCCGCGCAGCCATATCCGACCCCTGGGCGATCCAGGGGGTGGATGCGCCCACGCAGGTGGTGCTCGCCTTCGACGACAATCGCCTCGCCACCCTTCTGTTCGGCCAGTACAGCCGCAACCTTGCCCTCCTGGAGCGCAAGCTGGGGGTGAAGGCGGATTCGCGCGGCAATCATGTGACGCTGGAAGGCCCGCGCGATGCCTGTGAGCAGGCCCGCCATGTGCTTGAGCACCTCTACGACGGCCTGAAGCGGGGGCGCGAGGTGGGGCCGGGCGATGTGGAAGGCGCCATCCGCGAGGCGGTCTCCCAGGGTTCCCTGTTCGATTTCGATCCCGCCGAAGACCGCCAGAGCTTCGACGAGATCCAGCTGCGCCGCCGCCCCGTGCGGGCCCGCACCGCCGCGCAGGATGCCTATATCCGCGCCCTGAAGCGTCACACGCTGGTGTTCGGCGTCGGCCCCGCCGGTACCGGCAAGACCTGGCTAGCAGTGGCCTATGCGGTGCATCTGCTGGAGCGGCGGATGGTGGATCGCCTGATCCTCTCGCGCCCAGCGGTGGAGGCCGGTGAGCGGCTCGGCTTCCTGCCCGGCGACATGCGCGAGAAGGTCGATCCCTATCTGCGGCCCATCTATGACGCGCTCTACGACCTGATGGACCGCTCCTTCGTGGAGCGCGCCCTCCAGTCCGGCGAGATCGAGATCGCGCCGCTGGCCTTCATGCGCGGACGCACCCTCGCCAATGCCGCCGTGATCCTGGACGAGGCGCAGAATGCCACGTCCATGCAGATGAAGATGTTCCTGACCCGCCTGGGCGAGAACTCCCACATGATCATCACGGGGGACCCGAGCCAGACCGACCTGCCGAGCGGCCAGACCTCCGGCCTTGCGGAGGCGGTGCGGCTGCTGGATGGGGTTGAAGGCGTCGGCCTGTCCTATTTCACCGCCCAGGATGTGGTGCGCCACGAACTGGTGGCGCGCATCGTCGCCGCTTATGAGGCGAACGACGCGGCCAAGGCGGGCAAGGGGACCTGAGCCATGGCCATGCCCTCTCCCGGCCCCGAGGCGGACATCGACATCCTTCTGGAGGCGGAAGGCTGGGCGGAGCTGCCGGAGGCGGAGGCGCGCTGCGCGGCGGCTGCCATGGCCGTGCTCACCGCCCATGCCGAGACCTTCGACCGGTCGGTGGAACTGGCGATCACCCTGACGGACGATGCCCGCATCCAAGTGCTCAACCGCGACTGGCGCGACAAGGACAAGCCCACCAACGTCCTGTCCTTTCCCGCCGCGGAGGTGCCGGAGGACGTGACGCCGGAGCCCCTGGGCGACATCATCGTCGCCCTGGAAACAGTGCTCGCCGAGGCGACCGACGAGGGCAAGGCGCCGCTCGATCATTTGAGCCACCTGGTGGTGCATGGCACGCTGCACCTGCTCGGCTATGACCACGAGCAGGACGACGAAGCCGAGGAAATGGAAGACATGGAGCGGCGCATCCTGGCGGGGCTCGGCATCACCGACCCCTATGCGCTGCCCGCCGAAACCTGAACTGAGACCCCAAAGGGAGACCATGTCCAATATCGATTCATCGAGCGACCCGGCCGCTTCGGAGCCGCAGAGTTTTCTCGATCGATTGCGTGCCCTCCTCGGCACCTTCCGGCCCCAGGGCTCCCTCCGCACGGATCTGGAGGAAATCCTGGATGAGCAGGACACCGCCGAGGAGGTGAGCGAATTCACGCCGTCCGAGCGCAAGATGCTGCGCAACATCCTGCATCTCAAGGAGGTGGGGATCGGGGACATCATGGTGCCGCGGGCGGAGATCGTCGCGGTGCAGAAGGACGTGACCCTCGGCGAGCTCATGGTCGCCTTCGCCAATGCCAGCCATTCCCGGCTCGTGGTGCATGATGACGGCCTGGACGATCCCGTGGGCATGGTCCACATCCGCGACCTGTTGACCTTCATCGCGTCCGGCGGCCGCCCTCGGGAAGTGGTGGAAGCCGAAGGGCTGGACCCGGCCGCCCTCAATCTCGGCGCCTTCGACCTCGGCCAGTCGCTGGCCGATACCGGGCTCGTCCGTCGCATCCTTTATGTGCCGCCGTCCATGCCCGCCATCGACCTTCTGGTCTCCATGCAGGCCGCGCGCGTCCATCTGGCCCTGGTCATTGACGAATATGGCGGCACCGACGGCCTCGTCTCCATGGAAGACGTGGTGGAGGAGATTGTCGGCGAGATCGAGGACGAGCACGACGACGAGGATTCGGATGTCCAGAGGCAGGCCGACGGCAGCTTCCTGGCCGACGCCCGCACGCCCGTGGACGACGTGATCGAAGTGCTCGGCCCCGACTTTGCTCCGGCCGAACTGGTGGATGAGGTCGATAGCCTTGGCGGGCTCGTGGTGACGCTCGCCGCCCGCGTGCCCAAGGTGGGCGAGACCGTTCTGACCCCCGGGGGCTTCACCGTCGAAGTGCTGGAGGCCGATCCCCGGCGGGTGAAGCGCCTTCGGATCGTCCCGCCGGCGCCCCCTGCGCCCGAAGGCCCCGGTGAGGCCGGCGAGGCGGCGTGACGCGAATCCGGGACTGGCTCAGCCGCTCGGCCGACCGTTTGCGCACCGTCACGGACTGGCGCAGATGGGGGTGCGCCTTTCTGGTGGGGGCCGCGTCTGCCGCCTCCACCGCGCCATTCGATCTCTGGCCGGTGCTGGCCGTGACCTTTCCTGCGCTGGTGCTGCTGCTGGACGGCATTGCAGCCCCGCGTTGGCGAGGCGTTCGCGCTGCGGCCGCCATCGGCTGGTGGTTTGGCTTCGGCTATTTCCTTGCCTCCTTGTGGTGGATCGGCAGCGCGTTCCTCGTGGAGGCCGATGTCTTTGCCTGGCTCCTGCCGGTCGCGGTGGTGTCGATGCCGGCGGGGCTGGCCTTGTTCTCGGCACTGGGACTTGCGGTGGCGCGGCTGTTCTGGCGGGGCGGGCCTACGCGTCTGGCGGCCTTGTGCGTCGGCCTTGGTGGCGCGGAATGGCTGCGCGGCCATGTGCTCACCGGATTTCCCTGGAACACCTTCGGCTACGCGGTCACCGAGGTGCTCCCCCTCGCCCAAGGCGCGGCGATCGTCGGTCTGTGGGGTCTGACATTCCTGACCATCGCGATCTTTTCCACCCCCGTGCTGCTGCTGGACCGCCCCCTCCGCCGGGATTCGGTGGTCGTGGTGGTCGCCGCGGGGGTGATCCTGGCGGCGGGGTGGGCCTGGGGCGCTTGGCGGCTGGCCACAACCCAGGTCGGAACCGTGCCGGATGTTCGCCTCCGGCTGGTTCAGCCTGCCATCCCGCAGGATGAGAAATTCGCCTATGCCCGTCGGGAAGCGGTGCTGGAGGAATACCTGGAGCTAAGCGTCCGCCCCAGTGCGCGCTATCCCGGCGGCCTGGCGGACGTGACCCTCCTGATTTTTCCGGAATCCGCCTTTCCCTTCATCTATGAGTACGAGCCCTGGGCGCGACAGCGCATCGCGCAGACGCTGCCCGCGAACGTGACCTTGGTGACGGGCGCGGCCCGCCGGGGACCCCCGCCGCCGGGGCAGACCTCCTCTTTCTTCAACTCCATCCGCGTGATGGATCACACCGGGCGGGTGCTGCAGAATGCGGACAAGGTGCATCTGGTGCCGTTCGGGGAATATCTGCCGTTTCAGTCCTTTCTGGAAAGCCTGGGACTGGAGCAGCTCACGCGGGTGCGCGGCGGCTTTTCCGCCGGTCTGAAGCTTGAGGCCCTGCATATTCCCGGCGCTCCGGCGGCCGGGCCCCTCATCTGCTACGAAGCGATCTTCCCGGGCGCTGTGCTACCGGAAGGCGAACGTCCCGGGTTTCTGCTCAACGTGACCAATGATGCCTGGTTCGGACTGACCCCCGGCCCCTACCAGCACTTCCTCCAGTCCCGCTTGCGCAGCATCGAGGAAGGCCTGCCACTGGTGCGTGCCGCCAATACCGGCATCTCGGCAATTATCGACCCTTTGGGGCGTGTTGTTGCAACCCTGGGTCTTGGAGAACGAGGTGTCTTGGATACAAGTTTGCCCGAGCCGTTAGGGAATGTCCCCGTTTCAGCCCGCTATGGTGCGTTGCCCGCGCTCATTATCTACCTGGTTCTGCTGACAGTTTGTGTCATGCAAACAATTCTCTCTCTGCATCCGCGAAAACACGTAGAAGTTGATCGACGCTGAAACGTTGTATGCTTATCTTGGCGTGTGTCAGGGCAGCCTTCGCTTCGCGAAGTGAGACACTCATTTCCGATTCACCGGAGAAACCATGGCCAAGAAGGCGCCGAACCCGATCGACAAGCATGTCGGTAGCCGGGTACGTATGCGACGCATGATGGTTGGGATGAGCCAAGAAAAACTCGGCGAAAGTCTCGGCATCACATTCCAGCAGATCCAGAAGTACGAAAAAGGGACCAACCGTATCGGCGCGAGCCGTCTCCAGCAGATCTCGGTGGTGCTTGGCGTGCCCGTGGCCTTCTTCTTTGAAGGCGTGCCCACCACGGGACCTGAGACGGAGGGCTTTTCCGAGGCGGCCTCCCCCACCTACGTCTCCGATTTTCTCGCCACCTCCGACGGTCTTGCCCTGACCCGGAACTTCATGCGCATTTCAGATGCGAAAGTGCGCCGCCGCATCGTGGATCTCGTCGCATCCATTGCCGGGGAAGAGGCCGAGGGCTAGCGTTCGGTTTGTCGAACGAATCCGGCAAGCCGGCTTGACCGGCTTGTGGGGCTCTGCCACAACCTCGATGTCGAATAGCAGCGGAAAAGGCCAGATGGCGCGTTCATCTTATCTCTTCACCAGCGAATCCGTTTCCGAAGGTCATCCCGACAAGGTGTGCGATCGGATCTCCGACGAAGTGGTGGATGCCTTCTTCCGCGCTTCCCTGGAGCAGGGATTTGACCCGAGCCAGGTTCGGGTCGCGGCTGAGACCCTTGCCACCACGAACCGCGTGGTGATCGCAGGTGAGACCCGCGGCCCCTCTACCATCACCAAGGATCTCGTCACCCACCTCGCGCGTCTCGCCATTCGCGACATCGGGTACGAGCAGGACGGCTTCCATTGGGAGAATGCCGAGGTCGAGGTGCTCCTGCACGCCCAGTCGGCGGACATCGCCCAGGGCGTGGACATCTCCGGCAATAAGGACGAAGGCGCGGGCGACCAGGGCATCATGTTCGGCTATGCCGTGCGTGAAACCCCGGAGCTCATGCCGGCGCCCATCTATTATGCCCACCGCATCCTCAAGGTGCTGTCCGAAGCGCGCCGCAGCGGCGAGACCAAGGTTCTCGGCCCCGACGCCAAGAGCCAGGTCACCGTGCGCTACGAGCAGGGCAAGCCGGTCGGCGTGACCCAGCTGGTGCTGTCCACACAGCACCTGGATGAAAATCTGTCCTCGGTGGACGTGCGCCACATCGTCGAGCCCTACATCCGCCAGGCTCTGCCCGACGGCTGGATCTCGGACGAGACCATCTGGCACGTCAATCCCACCGGCAAGTTCGTGATCGGCGGCCCGGACGGCGACTGCGGCCTGACCGGCCGCAAGATCATCGTGGATACCTACGGTGGCGCGGCGCCCCATGGTGGCGGCGCCTTCTCCGGCAAGGACCCCACCAAGGTGGACCGGTCCGCGGCCTATGCGGCCCGTTACCTGGCCAAGAATGTGGTGGCCGCCGGCCTTGCCGACCGTGCCACCATTCAGCTGGCCTATGCCATCGGCGTGTCTGACCCCCTGGCGGTGTATGTGGACCTGCATGGCACCGGCCAGGTGGACGAAGCCAAGCTGGAGAAGGCCCTGCGCGAGGTGGTGAACCTGCGTCCGCGCGGCATTCGTGAGCATCTGGGCCTCAACAAGCCCATCTATGCCCGCACCTCCTCCTACGGCCATTTCGGTCGCGCCCCCGAGGCCGACGGCGGCTTCTCCTGGGAGCGCACCGATATTGCTGACGCCCTGAAGGCGGCCTTGGCCTGATCCAAGACCTTTCGAGCGATGGCCGGACGAACCGTTTGCGTTCGTCCGGCCATTTGCGTTAAGGGGCTTGGTAGGCGCTCCCATTGCTCGGCATTGCGCCGGTCGGCGCGCGAAAATGGCCGTCATGCGGCTTGAACCACCAGATGACTCCGGGTTCCCACGTGGCCACCGACATGCCTCCCGCTCCCCCGTTCGATCGCGCCGAAAAGGGCTCCTTCTACGGGCGACGGGTCGGCAAAACCTTGCGTTCCATTCCCGCCGAGGCTCTGGCGCGGCTTTTACCCGTCTACCGGATGGAGCTTGAGGCAGCCGCTGCGCCGCAGGCCCTGTTCGATGGTCCCGTGCGCGATCTCCATCTGGAAATCGGTTTCGGCGGGGGCGAACATCTCATCTCCTGCGCGCTTGCCGCGCCGGACGTGGGCTTCATCGGCGTGGAGCCGTTCGTGAACGGTATGGCGCGTGGCCTGATGGACCTGTCGGCCTCCGGCGCCGCCAATGTTCGGGTGTTCGACAAGGACGCTGCCCTCCTCCTGGCGCGCCTGCCGGAACAGTCCTTCGGGCGGGTCGATCTGCTCTATCCCGACCCCTGGCCCAAGCGCCGTCATTGGAAGCGCAGGTTCGTGCGACCGGACAATCTCGACCTGATCGCGCGCGTGTTGCGACCGGGCGGTCTGTTCCGTATTGCCAGCGACGTGCCCGACTACGTGGATTGGACGCTGCGTGAGGTGCGCGCTCATCCGGCCTTCCACTGGCTGGCGGACACCGCCGACGACTGGCGCCGGCCTTATGAGGGCTGGCCCGGAACGCGCTACGAGGCCAAGGCCCTCCAGGCCGGCCGAGTGCCAACCTACCTTCGCTTCGCGCGCCGCTGACGCCGCGCGGCGCCTCAGCTGCTGGCCGGTGCCGCCGGCCGGCGGCCGAAGTCCGGCGCGGCGGTTTCCTGGCCCTGCTCGATGATGGACCGGCGAATGGCGCGCGTCCGGGTGAAATGGTCGAACAGGGCCTGCCCGTCGCCATAGCGGATGGCCCGCTGGAGCGCCGAGAGATCCTCGTTGAAGCGGCCCAGCATCTCCAGCACGGCCTCTCGATTGTAGAGGAACACGTCCCGCCACATGGTGGGGTCGGACGCGGCGATGCGGGTGAAGTCACGGAAGCCGCCAGCCGAGAACTTGATGACCTCGGACGTGAGGGTCTGCTCCAGATGCTCGGCCGTGCCCACTATATTGTAGGCGATCAGATGCGGCACATGGCTGGTGATGGCGAGCACCAGGTCGTGGTGCTGCGGCGACATGGTCTCCACATTGGAGCCAAAGCCGCGCCAGAGTGCGGTGACGGTTTCCACCGCCGCCTCGTCTGCGTCCGCCGGTGGGGTAACGATGCACCAGCGGCCCTCGAACAAAGCGGCAAAGCCTGCGTCCGGTCCTGAGAATTCCGTTCCGGCCACCGGATGGGCTGGCACCAGATGGGCGTACGCGGGCACATGAGGGGCCATGAACTCGATCACGGCGGCCTTCACAGATCCCACGTCGGAAACAACGGCCCCGGGCTTCAGGGCCGGGCCGATGTCCGCCGCCACCGCACCGGAAGCGCCGACGGGCACGCAGGCGATGATGAGATCGGCGCCATCTGCTGCTGCGGCGGCGCTGTCCGGCACCACATGGGCAAAGCCGAGCTCGCGCACGCGCGCGCGCACCGCGGGATCCTGGTCGGTGACCACGACGGTGCGGGCGACACCCTTCTCGCGGGCGGCACGCGCAACCGACGAGCCGATCAGACCCGCGCCGATGACGGCGAGGCGCTCAACGGGCACGCTCACTGCTCCGCTCCCGCAAGGAAGTCGGACAAGGCCCGCACCGCGAGAATGTTCGCCTCTTCCGAGCCAACGGTCATGCGCAGCGCGTGTGGCAGCCCATAGGCGCCCACCGGGCGCAGGATGAGCCCCCGCCGGGTGAGGAAAGCATCTGCCGTGCGCGAGCCGCGGGGGCCCTCGGCGTCGAAATGGATCAGCACGAAATTGGCCACGGACGGCGTCACCTTGAGACCGAGGGCGCCGATCTTGGTCGTCAGCCAGGAAAGCCAGTGGTCATTGTGCTCCACGGCCTTCTCCACATGCGCCTGGTCGCCGATGGCGGCGATACCGGCGGCGAGCGCAGGGGCGCACACGTTAAACGGCCCCCGCACGCGGTTGAGCGCGTCGATCACCTCTGCAGACCCCACCGCCCAGCCAAGGCGCAGGGCGGCCAAGCCGTAAATCTTGGAGAAGGTGCGCGTCATCAGCACGTTGGGCGCCGAAAGGGCCAAATCCAGGCCGGAATCGAAGCCGGGCCGGCGGACATATTCCGCATAGGCCGCGTCCAGCACCAGGAGGACGTTGGCCGGCAAGGCGGCGTGCAGGCGCTGGACCTCGGAAAAGGGCAGGCAGGTGCCGGTGGGATTGTTGGGATTGGCCAGGAACACCAGGCGGGTGCGTTCGGTGACCGCGGCCAGGATCGCGTCCACGTCGGCGGTGTGGTCGGTCTCCTGAGCGACCACCGGCGTCCCACCGGCCGCGAGGGTGGCAATGCGATAGACCAGGAAGCCGTATTGAGTGAACACGGCCTCGTCGCCGGGGCCGACATAGGCCTTGGCCGCCAGGGCTAGCAGCTCGTCGGAGCCGGCGCCGCAGACAATGCGCTCCGGGTCGATGCCGTGGGCGGCACCAATGGCCTCGCGCAGCGCGGTCGCTGCCCCGTCAGGATAGTCCTGAAGATGGTCTGCAGTGGCCAGGAAGGCGGCGCGCGCCTTCGGGCTCGGGCCGAGCGGCGTCTCGTTGGAGGAGAGCTTGAACACCTTCTCCACCCCGGGGGCCTGGCTCTTGCCGGGCACGTAGGCATCGATGGCCAGGACGCCGGGGCGCGGCACGGGACGGGAGGTATCACGCAAATTGTGTGCGCGCGCGGTCATGGAAGCACTCCGGGAATCACGGGCGGGCGGCGAGGTCCGCGCAGTGTCGGTAGGGGGCGGCATGGCTGCCGGCGAGCACCGCCCCGCGCACCCCGGCCCCTGCCTCCGTGAGGGCGGCTAGCGCCCGGTCTCGCGCGCCGGCGGGCACGCTCATCAAAAGCGCCGCGCCGGACAGCGAACCGTCCGAGGCGGCCACGACTTCCGCCGCGGCGGATACGGCACTGGCGGCTTTCGGGCTCCAGTCGGAGACCCGCACGCTCCACACTTCCACCTCGGTGACTGCCGCATCATTGATGGGATGGGAGACCACGAACACGGGAAGCGCAGCGGGATGGTCGGCCCGGTCCACGAAGGGCAGGCGGGCGATGATCTTGGGGGCGTCCGCAGGCTCAAGGGCCGTCCACCACGCCTCGCTCCCGAAGGGCGCCGCCGCGGGCAGAAGACCCAGGTCGCCCTTGGAGGCGGCCACCGCCTCGATCACGCCCCGCGACCCCACATGGGGCACGAAGGGGGTGGTGAAGCCGAAATGGAAGCGCGCGCTGTCGCGCATCAGCGGTTCGCCCACCGATAGGTCCGCATGCACCGCATAGGGCGCTTGGACATAGGTGAAGGTGGAAATGATGACCCGCCAGATGCTCTCCACCGTGTCGAGCGGCAAGAGGCCGTGATGGCGCTCCACAAGGCGCCGCATCATGGCGGCCTCGCGGGCCGGCCGAAAGGCCGAGCCCTCGGTCTGGTTGCGCTTGACGGCCACCAGGCGGTCGATGATTTCGCCGCGCTCCATGAGAAGGCGATGCATCTGTTCATCGATGCGATCGATCTCGGCGCGCAGGTCGGCGAGGGAGGGAATGGAGGAAGGTGAGGTCATGGGGATCACGAAGCCGGACCGCTCCTGTAGACCCACAACGGCTCAAGATCAAAGCATTGTTGAGCCGGTGGCATTTGCGCGCAGGCGGGGCCATCTCCCCCGGCTTGACTTCGGGCCGGCCGCCTCCCCAATATCCGGGCCGAAAAATGCGGGCGGAGCAAATGCTTAACGTGTTCGCCACGGGACATCGGCTGGCGGTCTGGCGCTTTGTCTCCCCCGGCTGTCCGGTCGCGATCGGTCTGCCATGAGCCCCGCGCCCCGCCTCCCCTCTCTGCCTCTGCGGATCGGCTTTCGGCTGGAGCATGACGGCTGCCCGGACTGGGTGGCCCGTCTCCTGGCCGATGTCATGGCCGACGCCCGTTACCAATTGGCCTGGATCGGCCGGCAGAGCGATCCGCCCCGCCTGTCCCATGCCGCCGGCTATGCGGCCTGGGATCGGGCGCGGGTGGCCAGCGCCCCCGACCCGCTGGACCATGTGACGTTCGATGCGCTGCTGCGCCGCCATCCCAGTGTCTCCGGGCTGGTGACGCAGGCGACGGTGCCGCCAGCGGGCCTTGATGTGATCCTGGACTTCGGCGCGGGCGGAGCGTGCCCGCCCGCCCGTTTCGGCGTCTGGTCGTTTCGCCTCGGTGGGGAACGGCTGACGCAGTGCGCCGAATATGGCGTGCCCGAACTCCTGCGTGGCGCCACCTTCTGCCAGCTGGACCTGGTCAGCGAGGGTGGGGAGGGCGGCGGGCAGATCCTTTCCCGCACCTTCGGCCACGTGAATGATGCCTCCCTGTGGCGCACGCGGGCCCCCGCGCTCTGGAAGGCCCGCGCCGTGGCCCTGCGCGCCCTTTCGGACCTGGTGCGGCTCGGGCCGGACAGGTTTTTCAGCCGCGCCTTGGCACAGCATGGCCGCGACGTGCCTCCGGCTCCGGCGCCCATCTCGGTCATGGGCATGCGGTGCCTCAGGGGGAAGCTGCTGTTGCGCCGGCTGCTGACGCCCTATCGCGTGGTGCGGGAGCAATGGCGGGTGGGCCTGCGGGTGCGCCCGCCCGCCGGTGCGCCGGAAGCCCCCTGGGGCAGCGCCGCCTGGGCGCGGGGCTTTCGCTTCGTGGAAGCCCCCTTCGACCGCTTCTATGCCGATCCTTTCCTGTTCGCGCACGAGGGCCGGACCTGGCTGTTCGTGGAGGATTGGGACTGGCAGGTGGGCAAGGCCATCATCAGCGCCGCGCCGCTGGCGGAAGACGGCAGCGTCGGCGCCATGGTGCCGGCTTTGGAGCGTCCCTACCACCTGTCCAACCCGCTGGTTTTCGCCGAGGGTGGGGAGATCTACATGATCCCCGAGACCATGGCGGCGCGGCAGGTGGAGGTTTATCGCTGCCTGGAGTTTCCCGGCCGCTGGGAACTGGCGTGCACGCCGCTGACTGGCCTCGACATCGCCGACGCCTGCGTTCTGAGAACCGCCGCCGGCTGGCTTATGCTGGCGTCGGTGGCCTATGAGGGCGGCCTCGGCTGGGACGAGCTGCACGTCTTCCACGCCGATGCCTTGTGCGGCCCGTGGACACCCGATCCCGACAATCCCGTGGTCTCCGACGTGCGCACCGCGCGTCCGGGAGGGCGCATGTGGGAAAAGGACGGCCGCCTGTTTCGCCTCGCCCAGGATTCCGCCGGCCGCTACGGGTCGGGTCTCGGCCTGTTCGAGGTGACCCGCGATGCGTCCGGCGCCTTCCGGCAGGAGCCCGTGGCCAGGCTCAACAGCTTCGACTTCGCCATGAATGGCGTCCATGCCTATGATTGTGAAGGGCGTTTCGAGGTGGTGGACGGGCGGCACTATCAGCTGGCCGTGGGACGCTGGCGGGCCTATTGGCCGCTCCCGCGCTGGCTCGGCCGGAAGTGAGCGGGGGAGGGGGCTGCATGGCTGAAGAGAGCGCCGCGCCGCGCTGGGTTCCCCGGCTCGCCACCCGGGACGATTTGCCCGCCATCCATGCCCTCTATGTGCAGGTGTGGGGCAAGGCGCCGGGCGAGCCATTCCTGGCCTGGAAGCTCTTCGATGCGCCGTTCGATCCCATCCCGCCGGTGCTTGCCATGGATGGAGACCGCTGCGTGGGGGTCTATGCCGTTATCTCCACGCCCTTGATCCTGGACGGGGCCAAGGTCATGGGCGCGCAGTCCGTCGACACCATGACCCACCCGGACTATCGCCGTCAGAACATGTCCGTCACGCTGGCCCGCTTCTGCTATGGCGAGGCGGCGCGGCGCGGCTTCACGCTGGTTTATGGGGTTCCCAATGAGAACTCCTATCCCATGTTCATGAAGAAGCTGGACTGGCGGCACATCGACGAGGTGGTGCGCCACGTGCGGCCGCTCTGCGCGCCGACCCGCATTCCCGGGGTCTTGGCGGGGCCGTTGAACCTGGCCCTGTCGATCCACGCCCGTGGAGCGGGTCTGCTTGCCCCCCGGGGACGGCTCGCACCGGTGGGGCCCGGCACCCGCTTTATGCTCCCCGTCCAGCCACCTTCGACGGCCCGCTGTGTGGTGGACAAGTCCGCCCGCTGGTTCGCCTGGCGGTATGGTGATGAGCCCGATGGGCGGTACGAAATGCTCACCCTGGGGGGACCGGATCGGCCGGACGCCCTCGTGATCTTCGATCAGATCGCCGATGAAAGCGGGCGCACCCATCTGCGGCTGTCCGAGTGGATGGCGTCAAGCCTCCGGGCGCGCGGGGCGGCGCTCAAGGCGGTGGTCGCCCTGGCTGCGCGACGGGGATGCGCCTCGGTCTTCCTGTTCACCAACGAACCGCAGGCCGCTGCACTCCTGAAGCGGAACCTGTTTTTCCCGCGCGGCTCCATGCCCTTGTGCCTCGGCGGCCTCGGCGCCTTCAAGACCCGCGAGCCCGATCAGGCCGGGGCCATGGTGGTTCTGGGCGGTGACAAGGACTGATGGGAGGGCCCATCTATCTCAGCTTGAGCAGGCGGGCCAGGTCATAGGCTGACTCCCGCGCCAGTCGCCGGGACGGCGCCTTGGCGAAAGCGGCCAGATGCTGCGCGAGGGCCTCGACCCACGCGCCGCGGCTGCGGGCGAGTTCCGCCCGCGCGTCATGAAGGCGCGCCAGCGCGACGCCGCGCCAGGGCTGCGGCACGGCGGAGGGGTTCGGTACCCGGGCGCGGAACACCCGTTCCACCGTGTCCACCAGCACCTCCATGTTCCGGCTGGTGGAGCCGGGCCGCACCAGATAGCGCGTGGACCGGCGCGTGGAGCACCACACCTGTCCCACCTGGGCCAACTTGAGCCACAGGTCCCAATCCTCGCTGATGCGCAGGCCTTCATTGAACCCGCCCGCGGCATCCAGCGCGCTCCGGCGCGTGATGACGGAGGACGTCCCGCAGACCATCTCGGCGAGCAACATGGCGAAGGCGTCCGGCCCCAGAGGCAGCAGGCCCGTGCGTCCCCCGATAAAGGTGCGGAACAGAGGCCAATAGTCGAACTGATAGCCCACCAGCTTGCCGTCCGGGTCCACCGACATGACATCGGCGAAGGTGAGCGAGATGGACGGGTCCCGCTCCATCAGGTCGAGGCGATCGGCCAGGGCGCCCGGCAGATACTGGTCGTCCGCATCCAGGAAGGCGATGATTTCGGCGCTGGCCGCCGCGATGCCGGCATTGCGCGCCGCCGCGACACCGGCCGGCTGGTGGACCAGGGCTTTCAGATGGGAATCCCGCTCGGCCTGCGCGGCCAGCCAGGCACCCGTGCCGTCGGTCGAGCCGTCGTCCACCACCACGATCTCGATCTCGCCCAGGCGGATGGATGCCCCATCCTCTTGCGCGCGAATGCTGGCAATGGCGTCGGGCAGATAGGCAAGGCAGTCGCGGGTGGGGATGATGACACTGAGGCGGGGGCGGGGCGTGTCAGCCATAGGTCGCCGCCACCTTGTCGATGATGCGCTGGATCAGCTCGGCCTCACCGCCGAGGCTTGCCGCCAGGCGCCGGCCGGCGCGGGCGGTCCGCACCCGCAGCAGATCGTCCCGCCAGGCGCGGTCGATCATGGCCGCGAGCGCCTCGGGGTCTTCTGGCGGCACGGTGAGGGCCTCCTCGGTGAAGATGTCCGACATGCCCGGTCCTTCCGATCCGATCACGCACTTGCCCACCGCCATGGCGTTGAGCGCCGTGCTGATGCCAGAGGCGACGATGCTGGTCTTGAGCACGGGAATGACCACCAGCTTGGCACCCGCGAGCATGCGGAGCTGGGCCTGCGCGCTGCCGTCGTCGGGAAGCTCAGCCACATTGGGCGGCAACTGGTCCAGCCGGCGGGTGAAGCGCGCCCCATGGCCGACAAGGTCGGAGGGCTTCACCGCCGCGATGGCGCCGGGATAGGGCAGGCGCTCCATGGCGGCAAAGAAGGTATCGAAGTCGCGCAGCGAGCGGCCGAAGCAGAGCACATAGTCCTCGTGCTTCTCCACCGCAGCGACGGCTGCCGGGTCGAGATTGACCTTGAACGGCACATAGGCGCAGCGCGCGGCGGGGATGCCATAGGCCGCGGTGAGCCCCGACGTGTCCTTGAAGAGATTGAGATAAAGGTCCGCCCGCGAGAGCAGGAAGCGCTTGGGGGCGAAGACGAGCTTCGCCTTCAGCCCCGGACCGGGGCGGCGCAGCACCAGGTCGGAGGCGATGAGCGGCCGGCCATAGCCGGGCAGCGTCATCCGCGCGAGCGCCAGCTTCATGGTGAGGCCGGGGTCGCAATTGACCAGGAACACCGCGTCCTTGGCTTCGCCCTCCTCCTTGAAGGCCTCCAGGGAACGGGCGATGACGGTGCGGCCCTCCACGCCATTGGCCGCCCGCCAGCGGAGCGGCATCTCCTTATAGTTGGTCACGATCAGCATGGGCGGCCTCACCCTTTGCGATTCATTTGGCGCTGCCTTTGGGCGCCTCGAGCCAATCGGGCAGGGAGGCCTTCAGCGCCGGGGCCGCGCCCGGCGTGCAGGTGCCCGGTCGATGCCAGAGGCAGGCCGGGCCGCGCGTGCCGTTGGCGAAGCAGTCCACCAGCGTGAAGCCCAGGTCCGTGAAGGCCTGCGGCGTCTCGCCAGGGCTCTCTCGCGTGGAGAGGATATAGTTGAACGCGGTGCTCTGCTGACGGCTGGCCGGGTCATCCGCGTCAGTGCCATAGAGCGGAATGCGGCGGTCAAGAAAGACATAGCCGCCACTCAGCCACCAGGCACTTGCTGGCGCGATGGCAAGGCCGCAGGCCTTTGGATCCGCATTCACCGCCCGCGTGGCCAGGATCGTGCCGCGGCCGAGCACGAAATGGGACGAGAAATAGCCGAAGGCGCCCAGAAGGCCCGAGGTGACCACAATGAACAGGACGCCATAGGCGGCCAGGAGGCCGGTGCGGACCTTGCCGCCCCAAAGCCGCAGCGTCAGTTCCGCCCCGCCAATGCCGCACAGGACCAGCACCAGCGGAATGCCCGGATACATGTAGCGCGGGAACTTCATGGCCACGAGTTCCAGCACCAGCACATTGGCCACCGCGACCACCATGAGCAGCGGCAAGCGGCGCATGCCCACGAGTGCGGTCACGACCATCAAGGCGAAGGCGCCGGAATAATAGGCCAGGATCCAAGCGGGATACGAATACCAGGGGATGTAGCCGAACTTGCCGGAGCCGGTCTCGCCGATGCTCGAGCCCTGGTACTTCACATATTGGATGATGGAGTTGAACGGCACACCCCATGTGATCCAGTCGAGAACGCCCAGCACCGCCATGGAGGCGATGCCGCCGAGCGCCAGGGCCACATAGCTGCGGATGTTGAACCGGGCGACACCGATGGCGGCCACCGCTGCCATGGGTCCCAGCTGCATGCGGAAGGCCACGGCCAGCCCAAGGAACACGCCGGCCCAGACAAGGCGGCGGAAGTCGCGTTCCGGGCCGTTGGGATAGGCCAGGTACACGCCGGGAATGAGGAAGAAGGTGCCGAACGTGTCCTGGAGCGGATGGCCGGAGTAATAGACCGTCTCGAACCAGAAGGCGCCCAGCGCCCCGCACAGGACAGCCCCCAGCGCGCCGACAAAGCGCCAGCCCCACAGAAAGCTTGGCACCACCATGAGCAACGAGAACAGCGAGCAGACCATGGCGGCCGCCAGCACCTGGGCCTGCGGGCCGCCGCCGATCAGCTCGGCCACCTTCATGGCCGGGGCGATCAGCCCGGGCACCAGCCAGGAGCGGGCGCCCACCGCGAACTCCCATGGCACCAGGCCCTGCCCATAGAGCAGGCGGTGCGCCTGCTCCAGATATTGCATGGTGACGTCAGCGTAGGAGGTGTTGGGCCAGAGGGCGAAGACAACAACCTTGACCGCAAAGGAGCTGACCAGGAAAGCGGCCAGCACCATCTTCATGGACACCGGCAAGGGGCGCGCTGCGCCGGTCCACCGTTCCGCTTCCGCCGTCGCCATGCCCATCCCCAATCCGCAGCCCAGAGGCGCGGCCTTCCCACGAGCTCAAGACCCGCATTGGTCGCCGAAGCCCTGTCATCATCGCGGATCGGTGGCGGCTCATCTCGCCGCGGCCAAGGCCCCCGCTCTGGCTGCGCCGATCCTGCGCATGGTCTAAAGCGGCTCCGCCGGAAGGTGAAGCGCAAGGATGGGAAATTGTCGGCCCGCGCCCTTCGGCCACGCCGGGCCGCGCGACCTACAAGCAATTTCCCTCGGGTCGCATTAAGCTTGAGGGCATGATTCGCGCGATGCCGATCCCGCCGCGCCGCGGCCGGCGGTCCTTCATCCGGGGCCGGTCCCAGGCAATGATGCTGGCGGGCCTCTTGAGCCTTCTCCTGGCCGGTTGCGCCTCCAATCCCGATCCCGTCTCCCTCATTCCCAACACCGTCCAGGCGTCGGTGGTCACCGAGGATCGCACGCTGGGCCCCAACGGCGGCAGCGGAGCGGTGTCGGTGGACGAAATGCTGGCGGCCGCGCGCGGCGGCGCCGCGCCGGAGGGCACGGCCCCGGCGGGCGCTACTGCGGCTGCCGCTCAGGCGCCCGCGCCCGCAGGCACGGGAGGCGAGACGGCCCGCTCCAGCCAGCAGGCTGCGGCGGCCATGGTGGCGGGCCTGCCGGCCACGCGACAGGGCGAGGCGGGGCCGGCCACCACCGGCTCGGTGTCGGCGCCTGCCGCTTCGGGCAAGCGTTTCGAGGTCACATTCGAGGGCGGCGAAGACCAGCCGTCCCCCGCCCAGGTTGCCGCCCTGGCCAAGGCCGTGAAGGCCGCGCGTCTGCCCGCTAAGACAGGGGTAACCCTAATCGCCGGCCCCGGGCCGGGGACAACGGCATTTGAGCAGGCCCTGCTGGCGAACAAGCGGGCCCGTGCGGTAAAGTCTTTGCTGCCGGCGGATTGGTCGAGCACCCAGCTTTATGATCCCACCAGCGAACCGGATACGGTGAGCATCGTCGTCGGCGCGAGGAACTAAGACGGAATGTTGGACAATACGGCTGATACCATCGCCTACATCGTCCAGGTGGCGTGGCGCCGGCGGTTCCTGGCCTTCATCCCGATTCTCCTGCTGCCGCCGCTGGCCATCATCGCCGCGAGCGTGGCGCCGCAGCGCTATGAAGCGCGCATGACCCTGCTGGTTCAGGAAAACGCCAAGCTCAACCCGATCCTCAACGACATCGCGGTCAGCCCCAATCTGAAGGAGCGCATGTCCGCGCTCATTGCGCTCGCCCACTCGGAAGTGGTTCTGGGGCGGGTGCTGGAGGACCTTGGTCGCATCGGGCCCAATACCGATCCCAAGGAGCGGGACAATATGGTGCGCGCCCTTTCCGGGGCGGTGAACATCCAGCTTCTGGGCACCGACATCATCGAGATGCGCTACCGCGCCCTCGATCCCACCTCGCCTTCGGCCGTGCTTGAGGCCCTGTCCCGCCGCTTCATCGAGCGCCTCGTCTCCCCGGAGCGCACGGCGGTGGAGGACAGCGAGCGCTTCCTCAAGGAGCAGATGGACCAGCGCAAGAAGGCGCTCGATCAGGCGGAGAAGGCATTCTCCGACTTCAAGATCGCCAATGCGGACAAGCTTCCGGCCATCTACAACTCCACGGTGGGCCGCCTTGCCACCCTGCAGCAGCAGATCGAGGCCAAGGAGATGGAGCTGGGCAGCGCGGATGCCACCGCCCAGGATTTCCGCAAGCGCCTCGCCACCACCAACCCGCTGGTGGGCCGCATCGAGGAGGCCATTGTCCAGGTCTCCGCCGAATTGGCCTCCCTTCGCGCGCGTTACACGGACCAGCATTCCGAGGTCCAGGCGGCGGTGCGCAAGCTGACGCGGCTGGAGGAAGAGCGGCAGCACCTGCTGGCGTCCGCACGGGACATCGACTCCAGCGATCTCGACCGGCTGTGGAACATGGCGGCGGGCGTGACCCAGAACCAGGACGGCACCGAACCGAAGAATGCGCCCCTCCTGGTGTCCCAGCTTCAGCGCCTCCAGGAGGTGCAGGCCCGGCGGGTGGCGCTCCAGAAGGAAGTGGAGCAGATGAAGGAGCAGTCCGTGCTGCTTCAGCGGGACATTGCCGCCTTCGGCCCCATCGAGCAGCAGCAGCAGACGCTGGAGCGCGCGGTAAATTCCGCCCGCGACAATTATGAATCCCTCGCCAAGCGCTATGAGATGGCGCGCGTCACCGGGGCTTTGGGCCAGTTCGAGGCGCCCGAGCGGGTGAAGGTCCTGGAGCCGCCGAGCAATCCTGCCCCCAAGGTCACTCCCGGCTATGTGCTTTATGTGCTCGCCGGGATCATCGCCGGTATCGCGCTGGGTGGCGCGCTGGCGGGTGCGGCGGAACTGCTCGACAACCGCTTGCGCCGGCCGTCCGACTTCTCGCGTCTGTTCGGTGTCCCGGTCATCGCCCGCATCCCCCGCATCCAGCAGGTGGGCCGGCCGGTCATGCCATGAGCAGACACCGCCGGCCGCGTGCCGGCGGCTTCGCTGTTCCGATCTCCTCGGAAGCGATGGTCAGGGCTTGGTATTGAGGATCTTGGTGCGTTCAACGAAATCGATGAACTTGTGCACCAGGCCCGGCGCCAGCTTGGAGAAGCGATTGGCGCCGGACACCAGCTCCTCGCCCACCGTCTGATTGAAGCGGTCGTTCATCACCACCCCCTGCAGAGGGGCGCCGGCCTGGCGCAGCAGGTTGGCGGCGCGGGTGATGGAGGGGCGGGTGTCCTGTCCGGCAAGGCACACCACGATCACGCTTTCGCACGCCGCCGCCACCGTGGTGACCGGCACCGCCACGCGCTCGCGCGGTTCCACGGCCGCCAAGTCCACCACGATCATGTCATAGGTGTTCAGCAGGCGCTCGAACATGGCGCGGACCGCCCCGGCATTGCGGAACGAGAAGCTCTGTTCCGGGGTCGGGGCGGCAATCAGGCTGTCGAAGCCGCGCAGGTCCGCGACCGCATAGGTCGCGATGGCCTCATCGGTGGGCACCCATGGCGTCGCCTGCGCCGGGACCGCCGCGGTTGGATCGGCCAGACCCACGAGCAGTGCCCGGTTCTGACGCTGGCAACGCTCCGCCAGGGCGCCGGCCAGCACGCTGACGCCGCTGCCGCTGCGCACGCTGGTGATGCCCACCACGCGCGAACCCTGACCGAAGGTCGCGAGATAGACCGATTCGACCTCTCGCAGGCCTCTACCCCACATGGTGTCCGTTCCCTTCTTCGGACGGTCAGCCGCCAAAGGCCGCGATCAGCGCGACGACAGGTATGATGTTCTGCAGAGCGTCAACGAAGATCTTCCATTCGCTCTGATTGATGTTGGGTACATAGACTGTGTCTCCGGGGCGCACCACTGGAAGCTTGGTAATGTCACCCGTGCGGGCGAATTCGATCAGGTTGAAGACCCGTGCCTGCTCGCGGCAGCAGCCGAGATTCACCACCACGATCTTCTGGGCATAGGCGTCGTTGCTTGGGCCGCCGGCTTCGGCCAGGAGGTCGAGCAGCGTCATGTCCGAGATGAAGCGGTAACGCCCGGGCTTGTTGACGGCTCCCAGCACGCGCACGGTGCTTTCCTTGGGATCCTCGAACCAGTCCTTGTTGGTGCGGTCGGGAATGAAGATCACGTCGCCGTTGCGCACCTTGGGCAGGAGGCGCTCGTCGCCGGTCGCGAAATACTGCGCCAGGTTCACCTGGGTCACCTTGGAGCCGGGCAGTCCGCGATGGGACACCCGCACGTTGCGCAGGTCTGCCGATGAGGTCGGGCCGTTGGCCGCGGTCAGGATGTCCAGGAACGTCATGCTCTTGTTGAAGGCATAGCGGCCGGGCACGGCCACCTGGCCCATGATGTAGATGACGTCTTCCTTCGCCAGCTGCACCCACTTGCCCTTGTTGTCGATGGGCGAGTCCGGCAGTTCCGGCACGCGGATCACGTCGCCCGCCTGGATCTTCGGCAGGTCGTTCACGTTGCCGCCATTGGCCAGGAAGGCGCCGAGGTCGAAGGTCGTGGGCTTTCCATCGCCCCGCGCCCGCACGATCTGGATATGGGCGATGTCGCCGCGCTGGTTGGGGCCGCCGGCCTCGCCCAGCAGATCCATCAGGCTCATTTCTGAGGACCATTCGTAGCGGGAAGGCCGGTTGACGGCGCCGATCACTTCCACCGCGCGGGTGGGCGGGATCTTCAGCCAGGACGGGCGGTCCGCGGATTCAAGCTTTTCCGGCACGTAGACGGCGTCGCCTGGCATGATTTCCGGCAGCGGCTTCTTGTCGCCTTCCGTGTAGGCGGCGAGGTTGAAGGGCACGACCGAACCGTCCGCCTTCAGGATGCGCAGGCGCGTGGTCTCCGCATAGCGGGTGGGGCCGCCGGCATTGGCGATGATTTCCAGAAGCTTGGCGTCCGGCGGGGCTTCCAGGGAGCCGGGACGGTTCACCTCGCCGATCACATAGACCGTGCGCACGGAGCGGCGGATCTCCTCCTCCTGGCGGGGGATGAAGATGGTGGCGCCGGGCCGCAGCATCGGCATCAGCTTGGCATCGCCCGTATCCAGAAAGCGGCGCAGGTTGAAGACGGCGGGCTCGCCGCCTTCGATAACGCGGATCTGGTCGATGGAGGCATAGCGCGTGATGCCGCCCGCCCGCATGATCATGTCCACCACCGTCAGCCCGTCCTTGAAGGCGAACGAGCCGGGCCGGTTCACTTCGCCAAAGACCTTGATGGCCTGCGTGCTCTCGGCGGCATCGCCCTGTTCCGACAGGGTGCGGCCGTCGAAATTGATCTGCACATTGCCGGTGGCGGGCGAAGAGGGGACGAAAATGACATCGAGCGGCTGGAGCTGCGGGATGTCTTTGGGGTTTCCGGTGTCCAGATACTTCTTGTAGTCGAAGACGATGACGCGGTTCCCGCGCCGCACCTGCAGCTTGTCAAGCTGTGCACCTTGCAGAAGGCCGCCTGCCGCGGAGATGGCCTCCTGGACGGTGGCGTTGGCCGGCAGGTCCACCTCTCCCGGCTTGCCCACATAGCCGAGCACCGTGATGTAGAGCCGGCGCTCCTTGAGCGTGACGGCCAGGCGGCCGATGTCACGGTAGGCCTTCGACAATGCGTTGCGAATGAGGGTCGCGGCCTCCGCCATGGTCCGGCCGGCCACTTCCACCTGCCCCACTTCGGGCAAGGTGACGCGGCCCCGGCGGTCGATGGGCAGGTCGGCGTTGAGGGCCGATTCGCCGGGCAGCGCGATGGCCAGAATGTCCCCCGCCCGCAGCCGCGCGTCCTCGTCCGCTGCCGTGGTCTGGGCATTGGCGCCGCCGGCGAGGGCGAAAAGAAAGAGGAGCAGCGACCAGGCAAAGGCCATCAGCCGCAGCAGGGGCCACGGCTGGCTCGCGATCAGGGAGGTGCGGGTCACGCGCATGTCACGGGCCCTTCCCGGAGGCTTCCGCCACCTGGCGTTCGACTTTGTTCAATTGCTGCTTCAGCTTGGCGATCTCGATTTCCGTATCCTCGGGAAATCCGCCTTCTGACAGGCGTCGAACTTGAATCATCATCAGTTCTGCGTCCTGGAAGGACGCGGCGGCGTAGTAGCGGGCATTGCGCTCGGCCAGTCGGAACATGCGTTGTTGCAGGGCGTCGATCCGCGCATCCGTGGATGGCCGCCGCTCCGCCAGTCCTCCCGTGCCGTCGGGAGGCCAAGGGGTGAAGGAGACATTCGCGCAGCCGGAGAGCGCAAGGCCGCTCATCAGCAGCAGGAGGGAGAGCGCGCGCGAAATCATGCCTTGCGTCCGTTCTCGATCAGGTCGGACAGGCGCAGATGGGTGATGAGCTGCAGCGGTTGCCCACTGGCGCCGCGCAGGCGCAGCTTTCGGCCTGCAATGCGCAAGCGCTTGTAGAGGAACACGATGCCCCCAATGCCGGACGAATCCACAAACTCAACGCCGGCCAGGTCGAGAGTCACGTCGTCCGCCCCGGCGCCCAGTTCCTCGAACAGGGGCTTCAGGCGAGTCATGGCCGCGGCGTCCATGTCTTCCGTGATCTCCACCAGCCTTGCCATGATCTTCCCCCAGGCGACGTCCCATGCCGCCGTCGCCGATCGCTGCGACGCAGCGCTCTCGCTCTCGCAAGAACAAATGATTTACCTTAATAGCGGGTAAAGATCGGCCGTTTGGACGCCGATCGGCAACAGGTGGAGAGCGCCGTGCCGGGCGGAATGGTGCAAATCGTTCAACGCCTTAGCCCGGGAGGTATCGAGACGCTGTCGCTCGATCTGGCGGCCCGCCTCCCCGGCGTGAACCCGGTCCTGAGCTTGGACTGGAGCACCGCCGAAATCAGAGCCCATTGGCCAGCCACCTCCGCCCTCCCGGTCGAAGGGCTGGAGAAGCCGACGGGGCTCCAACCGGCCTTTGTGCTGCGTCTGGCGCGTCGGCTCCGGGCCCTGAAGCCGCGGGCGGTGGTGACTCACCATATCGGGCCGCTCCTCTATGGCGGCATCGCCGCCCATCTCGCCGGGGTGCCCGTGCTCGCCTATGTGGAGCATGATGTCTGGCACTATGAGGCGCCCCGCCGCCGCCAATTGGCCGGGGGCCTGTCTCGGGTCCTGAGGCCGCGCGTGGTGGCCGTGTCCGAAGGGGTGGCCGCCACCGTCCGGCAGATCATGCCCACGTGCCAGGTTCGGGTGATCCGCAACGCGGTGGACACGGACCGCTTCCGCCCTGCGGACCAAGGCGCGGCGCGGCGGATGCTGGGTCTGCCCGAGGGCGCCTCGATCGTGGGCTCCGCCGGGCGGATGGAGGAGGTCAAGGGCCATGACGTGCTCTTGAACGCCATCGCCGAGCTTCCCGACGTCCACCTTGCCTTGGTGGGGCATGGCAGCCGGGAAGAGTCGCTGAAGGCGCAGGCCCAGGGGCTGGGAATCACCAGCCGGGTGAGCTTCCTTGGTCATCGCGGCGACATGCCGGCCGTCTATCCCGCGTTCGATGTCATGTGCCTGCCCTCCCGGAACGAGGGGCTGCCGCTGTCCGTTCTGGAGGCGCAAGCCTGCGGCGTGCCGGTTGTGGCGAGCCGGGTTGGGTCGGTGGCAGAGGGCGTTTGTCCGGGAACGGGCGGGCTCGTTCCGCCGGGCCAGCCGTCGGCCCTGGCCGCAGGGCTGCGGGCCGCGCTGGCGATGCCCCGGCCGGCCGGGCTTCGCGCCTTTGTTCTCGACCATTTCTCATGGGACCGCATGGTGGCGGCCTATGAAGAGCTGACGGACCTTTCCCGCCCATGAGGCTGATCCTCGAAATCCTGTTCTGGGCCAGCGTGATCGGCGTCGTCTATCACCACGCGCTCTATCCGCTCCTGCTGCGAGCGCTGGCCCGCCGCCGCCCGCCTCCGGCCGAGCCCGCGCCAGTGCCGGACGTGGCCTTGCCGCCGATCACGCTGGTCATTCCGGCCTATCAGGAGGCGCGCTTCATCGCCGGCAAGCTCGAGGATTGCGCGCGCCTGGATTATCCCCGCCACCTTCTGAGGGTGATCGTCGCCTGTGACGGCTGCACCGACGGCACGGAGGAGGTGGCCCGCGCCGCGCTCGCTTCCCCCGCTTGCGCCGGCCTCCAGGCAGAGATCCGGGCCTTCGTGCTCAATCGGGGCAAGGTGGCGGTGCTGAACGAGGTCATTGGCAGCTTGCCACCCGGCCTTGTGGGCCTCTCCGATGTCTCAGCCCATCTGTCGCCCGACAGCCTGCGCCGGGCCGCCGCCCATTTCGCCGATCCCGCCGTCGGGGTGGTGGCCGCGACCTATGCGCTCACCGCGGCCGGCAGCGCCGGCGAGGCGCGCTACTGGGCCTATCAGACCGCCATCAAGGCGGACGAAGCGGCGCTTGCCGCACCCATCGGGGTGCATGGGGCATTCTACCTGTTCCGCCGCGAGCTGTTCACGCCGCTACCGGCGGACACCATCAATGACGACGTCATCCTGCCCATGCGTATGGTCGCGGCCGGCGCGCGAGCGGTCTATGACCGGCGCATGGTGGCCTATGAGGCCGAGCGCACGGAGCGGAGCCAGGAATTCCGGCGGCGCGTGCGCATTGCCTCCGGTAACGTTCAGCAGGCCTTGCGGCTGATGGGCCTGGCCGATCCCCGGCGGCCCGGCCTGGCCTTCGTGTTCCTGTCGGGCAAGGCGCTGCGCGCGCTGGCGCCGGTCCTCCTGGCGGTGGCCCTTCTGACCAATGTGGTGCTCGCCTTCACGGGCGCGCCGCTGTATGTGCTGGCCCTTGCAGGACAAATCGCGCTCTACGGCTCGGCGTGCGTCGCCATGCTCCGGCCGGAAGCGGTTCCGCGGCCGATGCGCTTGCTCGCCTATTTCGTGGAAGGTCATGTAGCCGGGCTGGTGGGGGCCATCCGGCAGGTGTCGGGACGGGACAAGGGCCGCTGGGGGCGGGCCGGGGAGAGCAGGGTGGAGCTGGACGGAGAAGACTTCACGCATCCCCTCGTACGGGTGGGGAAGCGGGCGTTCGACATCGTGGTGGGATCGGTGGCCATGGTGGTGCTCATCATCGCCTTCGTGCCGGTGGCGCTGGCCATCAAGCTGACCTCCAAGGGGCCGGTGTTTTACCGGCAGATCCGGGTGGGCCGGTCGACGCCCACCTGCACGCACCTCTTCTACCTCTACAAGTTCCGCACCATGAGAGTGGATGCGGAGGCGCGCACCGGCGCCGTGTGGGCCTCCGCCAACGATCCGCGGGTGACCCCCATCGGCCGCTTCATGCGCAAGACCCGCATCGACGAACTGCCCCAGGCCATCAATGTGCTGAAGGGGGAGATGTCCATCGTCGGCCCGCGGCCGGAACGGCCGGTCTTCTTCCAGAAGCTGGAAACCGAAATTCCCTTCTATGTGGAGCGCACCTTTGGCCTGAAGCCGGGCATTACCGGCTTGGCCCAGGTCAACCAGGGCTATGACGCCTCCATCGAGGATGTCCGCTCCAAGGTGTCCTACGACCACGCCTATGCCATGCGCCTGCTGGATCCGGTGGACTGGATCAAGACGGACCTCTGGATCATCATGCGCACCTTCACCACCATGGTGCTCGGCAAGGGCCAATAGGCTGCGGTCGGTTCAGCCCAGGGCCGAAAGCAGGCGCTCCACCTCCTGCGCCCGCACGTCCCAGCCTTCTCCGGCCACGCAGGCGCGGCGGGCGGCGGCGGCGTCCGGGCTGGCGCCCGCCGCCGCTGCGCGAATGGCGGGGGCAAGCGCGCCTCCCGGCTCGATGGCGCTCACCTCCGCCTCATAGGGGGCGAGGGCGGGAAAGCGCGTCGCGGCCACCGGCGTGCCGCTCGCCAGATATTCGCGTAGCTTCAGGGGGTTGCAGGCGCGGATCTGGGGCGTGTCGCGGAACGGGATCAGCGAGACCGTCCAATTCTGCACATAGCCGGGCAGGGCGTCATGGGGCCGCGGGCCCAGGAAGTGCACATTGGGCAGACAGGCGAGGGGGGTGACGTCGGTATGGACCGCGCCCACCAAGACAAACCGCCACTCCGGCAAGTCCTGCGCGGCCCGCGCGATCATGGCAATGTCCAGCCAGTCGGAAATGCTGCCATAAAAGCCCGCCACCGGGCCGCCCGGCAGGTCTGCGGGCCGAGGGGCCGGTCGGGCAAAGAGATCGAAATCCACCCCATGCGGCACCAGGTGAGTCTTCTGTGCCGGAAAGCGGTTGGCAAGCGCCGGGCTGGCCGCGATCACGAGATCCGCCCGTGCCACCAGGCGCCGTTCCATGTCCAGAACGGGGGCGTGGTCCACCCCGGACAGGGCGCCGAAATCATCCCCGCAATAATAGACCACCGCCCGCTCACCGGCCGTGCCGAGGGCCGCCACCGCACTGGGAAGGGAGGCCCACAGGATGGGGCGGCTGATGCCGGAGGCGGGCAGCACGGTCCCCAACTGACGGGCGAGGGAGGCGTGGTTCAGCCATTCCACCAGGGGGTTGCCGGGCCAGGATGCCACTTGCGGGGAGACCACCTGGAGGCCGGGGGGGAGCGGTCGCGTCGTGCCCGGGGCGGGAGAGGCGACGCCATGACCCAGCATGGCCCGCACCTTGCGGGCGGCGCGCGCGAGATCATGGGCGGTGAGACGCGGCCGACGTAGGCCCAGTGAGTTGACCCACACCACCCGGTGGTGGGCGAGAAGACGTCCCACCAGATGCTGGGTGGACGAGGGATGACCGCCCCAATCCTCGCCGAAGACGACCAGATCCGCAGTCACGAAATGGGTGCTCCCGGCTGGAAATTGGGCGGCTGCCGCGGCGGGCGCCCCCGTTCATCTGGCACCGCCCCCTCGTTGAGGGGCATCTCCGACGGGAGGTCCCGACGCGGAAGGGGCGCCAGCTCCGCGGCGAGGGGGGCTTCCTGCGGCTGGTCGAGGGAGAGCACACGCGCGAGCGCGACCGTCATGGCGAAGATCATGTAGAAGGGCCAGGAAAAGCCCTGGGTGAGGAAGGTGCCGGACACACAGAAGCTGGCGAGCCCGCCGGCCAGCGCCACGGCGGCGGTCTTCAGCCGGGGATCCACATCGCGGCTGTCCACGATCTTCAGCGACCGACGGGCCACCAGCGCGGTGGATCCCACCAGGGTGAGGAAGGCGGCGATCCCCGGAAAGCCGGTCTCGGCCAGGATGCCGAACCAGGTGGAGTGCACGGCGTGGGGCTTGCCGTCCCAGTCATTGGTGAAGAAGAAATAGTTGGGCGCGAAATTGGCGAGCCCGACCCCGGTGAGGGGCCGCGCCTTGGCCATGTTCCAGGCGGTTTCCCAGGCATTGAGGCGTCCTTGGGAGGATTCATCAATGCCTTCCTCCGCCGCGCCGCCCGATTGCCGGCCGGAAATGCCAGCCACCGCGAACAGGCCGATCACGCCCACCACGCCGATGGTGATGAGGAGCGTCCGGCTCTTGATGAAGCGGCTGCCCAGCAGCGCCAGCACGGCGGTGATGCCCAGCAGCCCGCCCCGGCTCTGTGTGCAGATGATGCCGGCGAAAATGGTGGCAAAGCCAGCCAACCCCAGCAGGCGGTCGAAGATGTTGACGCGGCCGATGATGAGCGAGCCGGCAAAGCTCAAGGGAAAGAGGAGCGCCAGAGCCAAGTCGTTGGGGTCGCCCAGCACCGAGCCCGTGGCGCGCCCGATGGTCACGCGGGTGCCTTCCACTAGGCCGATCCCGTTGAGCTTGTTGGAGATGGCAACGCTCGCCACGGCCGAACCGAAGATCACGAACATGCGGTTGATGAGATGGAAATCGCTGGGTGTCCGCGTGGTCCAGGCGACGATGACGGTGATGAGCCCCACCTTCGAGAACAGGTCCGACCATTGCTTGAAGGCCAGTTCGCGCGACACGGCCGTGGCCACCGTGGCGGTCGCAATCAGGAAGAAGATGGCGAAAATGGTCAGCTCGCGGGTCCAGAACGGCTTCATGGTGCGCGCCAGCGCCAGGTGCCAGAACACGACGATGATGGACACCTGAGCCAGGATCTGGGGGATCTTCCAGGGATTGAGGATCTCAAACGCCTCATGCACCCGCAGGAAGGAGAAGATCACGAACAGGATGCAGGGAATGGCCGGCCGGTCGAACCCCATGACCACCACGATGGCCAGGGTCGCCAGGAGCACGGGATACTCCACGCCCTCCACGCCGATCCACAGATAGAACATGATCCCGGTCGCGGCGAGCGCGATCAGGATGTCCCGCCAGTGGCTGGTGAGGCGCGTCGGGGGCGGGGGCTGGTAAAGGCCTTCCATCGCGTGAAAATCTCGTCGTCGGCGCGCATGAGGACCGATGCCTCGCGCCGGACCTTGCGGGGCCGGCACCGGTGATCGGGGATGAGCCTGATCCAAGAAGCTTATCGCCCCTCTGGATAAACGCACAGGACGGCCGAGGAAAGCGCGCCTCAGGCGGCGGGTCGAGGGCCCCCGGTGCGGACAGGCGCGTCAGAGCGGGGCGATACGGTCGTAAAGGGCAAGGAGATCGCCGAGACGGGCCTGGGTGCCGTATCCCTCCCGCGCGGTGCGCCATGCGGCATGGGACCAGGCGGCGCGGTCGGTCGCGTCACCCCTCTGCCAGGCGGTGACCGCCGCCTGCGCGGCGTCCAGGTCGCCCGCGGGAAACAACCATCCGTTCTCGCCCGGCCGGATCAAGTCCGGCAGCGCACCCAAGGCGCTGGCGGCCACTGGCCTTCCCGCTGCCATGGCCTCGATGGCCGCATAAGGCAGCCCCTCCGCGCGGGAGGGCATGAGCAGGAGGCCGATGCGCGGCCAGATGCCGCCGGGGTCCGTGACAAGGCCGTGGAACTGAACCACCGCGCCATAGGTGTTTTCCAGCTCGGCCCGCAGCGGGCCGTCGCCGAACATCTCGAAGGACAGGCCGGGCATGCCGTGCTCGGCAAAGCGGCGGGCGAGGGCGCAGAACAGGTCGGGGCCCTTCTCGTGGCTGAGACGTCCGACAAAGCCCACCGTCTGCGATACGGGCGTGGCCGGCGGGGCGGCCGGGACGGGAATGAAGTTGGTCAGCAGGGTCACCGGCGCAGGCAGGCGCGCCGCGATGGGTGCGCTGACCGCGATGCGCGTGGCAAGGCGTGCCGTGATCTCGTCCAGGCGCTGATAAAGCGAGACCGGGAAGGGCGCGCGCTCGCCCGCATGAAAGGTGGAGGCGCAGGGTATGCCGGCGAGCTTCGCCGCCAGGCGGCCAAAAATGCCCGCCTTGTAGCCGTGGGTGTGCAGGAGCCGCGGCCGCTCGGCCTTCAGCCGCCTCAGAAGAGTGCCGAACCGCCCATCCAGCACCGAGAAGGTCACGCCCTCCGCTTTGAGCCGGCCCAGAAAGGGAGTGTCGCCATGGTCGGACAGCAGCACCACGCGGCATGGATGCCCGCTCTCGGCCAGCGCCTGCGCCAGCACGATGACGTGCCGCTCAATGCCACCGATGCCGCTCGCGTCCAGCAATTGCCAGATCTCGCCCGCCACCCCCGTCTCCCCTGTCCCTCGGTCCGCGCCGGCGCGTGCCCCACGCCGTGCCTTTTGCGCAGAACTGCCATGCCCGTGGAAGACCCCATGCTCCAGCGGGTGGGGCCATTTCCCGTGGCGCCGCGCGCGGCCTCTGATATATGCCCAACCGATCGGGGTCGAACGAGGGGAAACCGCCCATGACCAGTGTCACAGCTTTTGCGGACAAGGCCACCATCGCGGAACTCACCGCGAAGATGATTATCGAGGTGGGGGCGGTGGGCTTCTCGACGGGCGAGCCCTTCATCTTCACATCCGGCTGGGCGAGCCCTGTCTATATCGATTGCCGCCGGCTCATCTCCTTCCCGCGCGTGCGTCAGACGCTGGTGGATTTCGGCGTCTCCACAATCTATCGCGACATCGGCTTCGAGCAGGTGGACACGGTGGCCGGCGGCGAAACGGCGGGCATCCCGTTCGCGGCCTGGATCGCCGACCGCATGATGCTGCCCATGCAGTATGTGCGCAAGAAGCCCAAGGGCTTTGGCCGCAACGCGCAGATCGAGGGCTTCCTGGAGCCGGGCAAGCGCGTCCTGCTGGTGGAGGATCTCACCACCGATGGTCGCAGCAAGGTGAATTTCGTCCAGGCCCTGCGCAATGCGGGCGGCGAGTGCGGCCACTGCTTCGTGTTCTTCTATTACGACATCTTCGCCGAGGCGCAGAGCATTCTCGATGATGCGGGCCTGTCGCTTCATCGCCTGTGCACCTGGTGGGACATCCTGGCCGCGGTGAAGAAGATGGATCGCTTCCCGCCCCAGCAGATCGCCGAAATCGAATCCTTCCTGCACGACCCGCATGGCTGGTCCAAGGCCCATGGTGGGGCTTCCAACGCCAGCGAGTGATAGCCACGCCATGGATCTTTACGGCCTCGCCCGCCCCTTCCTTCCCCTCGTCTCGCCGGAAACGGCCCATGGATTGACGGTGCGGGCCCTCGCGGCGGGCCTGCGCCCGGTGCGGTCTGCGCCGGACGATCCTGTGCTCGCCTCCCGCCTGTGGGGGATGGATTTCCCCAATCCGGTGGGGCTCGCCGCCGGCTTCGACAAACATGCCGAGGTGGTGGACGAGGTGCTGGGGCTGGGATTTGGCTATGTGGAGGCGGGGTCGGTCACGCCGCGCCCGCAGCCCGGAAATCCCAAGCCGCGCCTCTTCCGTCTGGACGAAGACGAGGCGGTCATCAACCGCTTCGGCTTCAATTCGGAGGGGCTCGGCCCCTTCGTGGAGCGGCTGCGCAAGCGCCGCGCCGCGGGGGCAAGCGGGATCGTCGGGGCCAACCTCGGCAAGAACAAGGAAACCGCGAACGCGGCGGATGACTATGACGCCGGCATCCGCGCCACCTGCGGCCTTGCCGACTATCTGGTCTGCAACCTGTCGTCGCCCAACACGCCCGGGCTGCGGGCGCTGCAGGCCCGCAGCGAGATGGCTGCGGTCATCGGCACCGCCCGCAATGCGCGGGACGAGACCATTGTGGAGCCGACAAGGCGCCCCCCGCTTCTTGTGAAGATCGCCCCCGATCTCGATGATGCGGCCCTCGCCGACATTGCCGAGGTGGTGCTGGAGGAGAAGGTGGATGGCGTCATCATCGGCAACACCACTTTGTCCCGGCCGGCGAGCCTGAAGAGCGCCCATAAGGGCGAAACCGGTGGCCTGTCGGGCCGGCCGCTCATGAGCCTGTCGACGGAGCGCCTCGCCGCCTTCGCCCGCTTGGTGGAGGGGCGCGTGCCCCTCATCGGCTGTGGCGGCATCGCCTCCGGGGCCGACGCCTATGCCAAGATCCGCGCCGGCGCGAGCCTGGTGCAGCTTTATTCGGCCCTGGTGTTTCAGGGGCCTGCGCTGGTGGGCCGCATCAAGCGCGATCTCGCCGCCCGCCTGAAGGCGGACGGCTTCACCTCCCTCGCGCAGGCCGTCGGCGCGGACCTGCGCTGACGCCTTTGGCCTGGCGTCTGGTCCTTACCCCTGGCGCTTCGCCAAAAGGTCGCGGATCTCCTCCAGGAGCACCTCGGAGCGCGTGGGGGCGGCGGAGGGCTTGGCGGCCTCCTCCTTCTTCAGCGCATTCATGGCCCGGACGATGAAGAAGAGGATGAAGGCCACGATCAGGAAGTTGATGGCCAGCGTGATGAAGCGGCCGTAGGCCACGACCGCCCCCTGCCGGCGGGCTTCCTCCAGATTGTCCGCCGTGACGTTGGATGCGAGCGGGATGAAGTAGTTGGTGAAGTCCAGGCCGCCCGTGATCGCGCCGATGATCGGCATGAAAATGTCGGCGACGAGTGAGCTCACGATATTGCCGAAGGCGGCGCCGATAATGACGCCGACCGCCAGGTCCACCACGTTGCCCTTCATGGCGAATTCGCGGAATTGCTTGAGCATGGCTCTCCTTTCCCAGTGCCGGTGTTCCCCGGCGACAACGCACACGCCCCGCTCCGGTGCCAGCCTCAGCTTGACCTGTTGCGTGCGAATTGTCGCCTCTCCCGGCGCGGGAACTGCAAAGCGGTATTTTTTGGCGCGCCAAAGAGCGGGCGTGACGCTTTCATGACTTTGAGCGCGGCGGCGCCTATGTTAGGGAGTGCGCCGGTCGGCGAGGGGTGCCGGTGGCGATCTGATCGCGCCGCGCTTTGAGCCGCAAGGAATCATCCCTTCGTGGGCAGCATGGCGATACCAGCGAGAATGGCGGACCGGCAGACCAGTTTCGAGTATGAAGACCTCCTCGCCTGCGGGCGTGGCGAGCTTTTCGGCCCCGGCAACGCCCAGCTGCCGCTGCCTCCCATGCTCATGTTCGATCGCATCTCGGAGATTTCCGAGACCGGCGGTGAATTCGGCAAGGGCTTCGTGCGCGCCGAACTGGCGGTGAAGCCCGACCTCTGGTTCTTCCCCTGCCACTTCAAGGGCGACCCGGTGATGCCTGGCTGCCTCGGGCTTGACGCCCTCTGGCAGATGGTCGGCTTCTTCCTGGGCTGGCTGGGCTCTCCCGGTCGTGGCCGGGCGCTGGGGCTCGGCGAGCTGAAATTCTCTGGCCAGGTTCTGCCGAGCATGCAGAAGGTGGTCTATGGCGTGGATTTCAAGCGCGTCATGCGCTCCAAGCTGGTGCTCGGCATTGCCGATGGCTGGCTTTCTGCGGATGGCGAGATCATCTATCGGGCAAAGGATCTGAAAGTCGGACTGTTCCAGCAGGATGCGGCGCCGGCGGCCATTGGCGGCTGACAAGGCATCGCCATCTTTGCGGGGCAGGGTGCGGTTTTCCACCTGAGGAAGTGACATGCGGCGCGTCGTCGTTACCGGGATGGGCATTGTCTCGTCCATCGGAAACTCCACGCAGGAGGTGCTCGCCAGCCTGCGCGAGGCCAAGAGCGGGATCTCCTTTGCGAAGGACTATGCCGATCTGGGCTTCCGGTCGCAGGTCCATGGCGCGCCCAGCCTCCATGCCGAGGACGTGGTGGATCGTCGCGCCATGCGCTTTCATGGCGGCGGCACGGCCTGGAACCATGTGGCCATGGACCAAGCCATCCGCGATGCGGGCCTTGAGGCTCACGAAGTGTCCAACGAGCGCACCGGCATGGTGATGGGCTCGGGCGGCTCGTCCACCCGCACCATCGTCGAGGCCGCAGACACCGCCCGCACCAAGGGCCCCAAGCGCGTGGGTCCGTTCGCTGTGCCAAAGGCCATGGCCTCCACGGCGTCGGCGACGCTGTCCACCTGGTTCAAGATCAAGGGGCCGAGCTATTCCATCTCTGCCGCCTGCGCGACCACCAATATCTGCATCGGCAATGCCTATGAGCAGATCGCCTATGGTAAGCAGGACCGCATGTTTGCCGGCGGCTGTGAGGATCTGGACTGGACGCTGTCCGTCCTGTTTGACGGCATGGGCGCCATGTCCTCCAATTACAATGACCGTCCGGCGGTTGCCTCCCGCGCCTATGACAAGGATCGCGATGGCTTCGTGATTTCCGGCGGCGCCGGCGTGGTGGTGCTGGAGGATCTGGAACTCGCCAAGGCGCGCGGCGCCCGCATCTATGCGGAGATCGTCGGCTATGGTGTGTCCTCTGACGGCGCCGACATGGTGGCCCCGTCCGGCGAGGGGGCGGAGCGGGCCATGCGTCTGGCCATCGCCGACCTGAAGGCGCCGATCGACTATATCAACCCCCACGCCACCTCGACCCCCATCGGCGATCTCAAGGAGATCGAGGCGATCCGGGCCGTGTTCGGCGACAAGGCACCGCCCATCTCGGCCACCAAGTCGCTGACCGGCCATTCCCAGGGCGCCACCGGGGTGCACGAGGCCATCTATTCCATCCTGATGATGCAGAACGGCTTCATCGCCAAGAGCGCCAATATCGACGAGATCGATCCGGCGTTTGCGGACATGCCGATCCTGCGCGAGCGGATGGACGATGTGGCGCTCGGCCATGTGCTGTCCAATGGCTTCGGCTTTGGCGGGGCCAATGCGTGCCTGGTGCTCAAGCATCCCAACGCCTGATCCGTCATCGGTGTGAAATCGTTAAGGCCCGCGGGGCGATTGTGCAGAATGCGCAGCGCGGCAGATGCGTGCGGGTAGCATCGGCCGGCAAGGTCTGCTATCGCCCCTGCCAGTATCGGACGAAGGATAGCCAGCGATGCGGGACCTGATGAAGGGCAAGCGCGGCGTGGTGATGGGCGTGGCCAACGACCACTCCATCGCGTGGGGGATCGCGAAGGCCCTGTCGGGTCAG
Organism: Aquabacter sp. DMC10; assembly: GCF_056314145.1. Lineage (NCBI taxonomy): Bacteria > Pseudomonadati > Pseudomonadota > Alphaproteobacteria > Hyphomicrobiales > Xanthobacteraceae > Aquabacter > Aquabacter sp. DMC10. Next base: position 237,200 of record NZ_JBQUYX010000003.1, read on the forward strand.
GGTGCGGAACTGGCCTTCACCTATCAGGGCGAAGGCATGGCCAAGCGGGTCCGCCCGCTCGCCCAGAGCCTCGGCTCCAGCCTCATTCTGCCGTGCGATGTGGAAAACCTTGCCAGCGTGGATGAGGCCTTCAGTCGGCTCAAGGACGAATGGGGCACCATCGACTTCCTCGTCCATGCGGTTGCCTTCTCCGACAAGTCGGAGCTGAAGGGTCGCTACGCCGACACCACGCGGGAAAACTTCTCCCGCACCATGGTCATTTCCTGCTTTTCCTTCACCGAGGTGGCCAAGCGGGCGGCCGCGCTGATGCCGAACGGCGGTTCGCTGATCACGCTGACCTATGGCGGGTCCACGCGCGTCATGCCCAATTACAATGTGATGGGTGTGGCCAAGGCGGCCCTTGAGGCCTCCGTGCGGTACCTCGCAGCCGACTACGGTCCGGTCGGTGTTCGGGTGAATGCCATTTCCGCCGGCCCTGTGCGCACGCTTGCGGGCGCGGGGATCGCGGATGCCCGGCTGATGTTCAACTATCAGCGGCGTCACGCCCCCTTGCGCCGCACCGTCACCATCGAGGAAGTGGGCGGCTCTGCCCTTTATCTCCTCTCGGACCTATCCACGGGCGTGACCGGCGAGGTCCACTTCGTGGATAGTGGCTACAACATCATTTCCATGCCCCATCCCGACGTCCTGAAGACGCAAGAGGATGCAGAGGCCAAGCTCGCCAGCGAAGTGCCCGCGACCGCAGCGGAATAAGGCGCACGCCTCCGGTTGGACGGCGGCAAGGGGGAATGGGCCGGCCCGGCGGGAATCCCGCAGGACCGGCGCTACGTGCGGTGCCGTTGCGACAGGCATCATATTGCCATGTTTTAAGTTGCCCGGCGCGACACCTCCTCACTAAAGTGCCGCTGCCCGCCTTGCAGGGGCGCATTGCCCTCCCCCACATGACATAAGTCCCACACGATGAATTCCTGGCTCGTTGCGGCTCTCTCCTTTGGCTGCATGTTCGGTGGCGCGCTCGGTGCTCTTGCGCTTGCCTCGCGGCTGCCGGACCATCATCTGTCGCCGGCGACCCAGGATACGGTGAAGCTCGGCGTGGGCATGATTGCCGCCGTGGCCTCCCTCATCCTCGGGCTCATGGTGGCCTCGGTTCAGGGGTCTTTCAGCTCCACCTCCGGGGATGTGCGCAGCTATGCGCTGTCCATCCTCTCCGTCGACGTGGATCTTCGCCATTACGGGCCAGAAGCCTGCAAGATCCGCGACCTGCTCGACGACTATACCCGTGCTGTCCTGACGGACACCTGGCAGGACGCACCGTCCACCATGCGGCCCAGGAACACCCAGTCACCCCGCGAGACACTGGGTCAGCTCGATGCCGCCGTGCGCGCCCTGGAACCGGCGACGGACAGCCTGAGGGGGCTGAAGGAGACCATTTCAGGTGAATTGCGGACGGTGCTGACGGAGCGTTGGAAGGTGTCCGGCGACACCAGCTCCCAGATCCCGACGGCCTTCATCATCGTGGTCATCGTCTGGCTGGCGTTGATCTTTTCGAGCTTCGGGCTGTTTGCGCCGCTCAATGCCGTCGTCATGGGCGCCCTGTTCCTTTGCTCCATCTCCATTGCCGGTGCCCTGTTCCTGATTGTGGAGATGGCCAGTCCTTTCGACGGGGCGATCCAGGTGTCGCCGAGCGCCATCACCGACGTCATCACCTATATGGAAGCTCATCCCTGTCCGAAATGAGCCGCGCACGCCGGTGACGTGCTGGCGGCTACGGTGCCGGCTCGGGCGAGCGGACCTCGATCACTTGGACAAAGCTGGCCGGCCAGGGGCGCGGGCTGGGAATTCACGGGAAAGGGTCGGGCATGGAGCCCTGGCAGATCTCGCTCATTGCCTTCTTTTGCATGTCCCTCGGAACGCTCGGGGCCATGTTCATTGCCCGGATGCTGCCGGAGCATCACGTCTCCAAGGAGACGCAGGACACGGTGAAGCTGGGCGTTGGCATGATCGCCGCCATGTCGTCCCTCATCCTCGGCCTCATGACGGCCTCGGTGAAGGGGAATTTCGATACCACCGACAAGGATGTGCATACCTATGCGCTGAATATCCTGTCCGCGGATACGGCCATGCGCCATTACGGGCCGGAGGCGTGTGCCGCGCGTGATCTCCTGCGCCAGTATACGCAGGGCGTGATTGATGAGGCGTGGTCGGGCCTCGACGACGGCGGCACCCCCGGGGTGGCCACCGGGCAGGTCCTGACCGAAATTGACGCCGCTGTCCGCGCCTGGAAGCCCCAGAATGACGACCAGCGCGCCATCCGGGCGGCGGTGATGGATCGCCTCCAGAGTCTGCTGGCCAGCCGCTGGACCATCAGCCAAGACGCCATGACCAATATCCCGAACGTGTTCCTTCTCGTTCTAATCATCTGGCTCACCCTCATCTTCATCAGCTTCGGGCTTTTCGCCCCGTCCAACGCGGTGGTGGTGGGCGCGCTCATGCTCTGCTCCATGTCCATCTCCTGCGCGCTCTTCATCATCATGGAGATGTCCGGCCCCTTTGATGGCCTCGTCGTCGTGACGCCCCAACCGCTGATTCGGGTGCTGGAGCTGGTGAAGGCCTATCACTGCGCCTAGAGCATTTCCGCTGATGATTGAATCGGGTTGGATTCCCTTTGGCGCGGGGTTGTGATTCAAGGTGCTGGCTGGGCGGAGGCCAGCATCAGATGATCCGACCTCTCTCCAATGATCTGCGTGAGCGGGTGGTTGCGGCGGTTGTGGCTGGGGAGACGACGCGGGTGGTTGCGGCCCGGTTCGGGGTGGCGGTGTCCTCGGTGGTGAAGTGGGCGCAGCGCCATCGCGCGACCGGCTCGGTGGCGCCGGGCCGGATGGGCGGCCATCGCAAATATGTGCTGGAGCCGCACCGCGCCTTCATCGTCGAGCGGCTGGTTGAGAGCCCGCATCTGACGCTGCATGGCCTGAAGGCGGAATTGGCGGGACGCGGGATCGCCGTCTCCCACGATGCAATCTGGCGCTTCCTGCGCCGCGAGGGGCTGCGCTTCAAAAAAAACGATGTTCGCCCTTGAGCAGGCGCGCGCCGACATCGCTCGCCGTCGTCAGCACTGGCGCTTCCGGCAGAAGAGGCTCGATCCAAACCGACTGGTGTTCATCGACGAGACCTGGATCAAGACCAACATGGCCCCGCTCCACGGCTGGGGGCCAAAGGGCAAACGCCTGAAGGGCTTCGCGCCGCACGGCCATTGGAAGACCCTGACCTTCCTCGGAGCCCTGCGCGCCGATGCTCTCACCGCGCCCTGCGTCTTCGACGGCCCCATCAACGCCGCGTGTTTTTGCGCCTACGTGGAGCAGGAACTCGTGCCCACGCTGAAGCCGGGCGACATCGTCATCATGGACAATCTCGGCAGTCACAAGGGAGCGGCGGTGCGCAGGCTCATCACTGAGGCCGGCGCCAGGCTCCGCTTCCTGCCGCCCTATTCGCCGGACCTCAACCCGATCTAGCAGGCCTTCTCCAAGATCAAGCACTGGATGCGCCAGGCCCAGAAGCGGACCGTCACGGACACCTGGCGCCATATCGGCGACCTCGTCGCAACTATCGAACCCAGCGAATGCACAAACTACCTCGCAAACGCCGGATACGCTTCAATAAAAACATGAAGCGCTCTAGCCGGGGGCGGGGCGCCGCCCGCGCCCGCAAGGTCCAGGCAAGTCTCTTCGCCTTTCTTGCTCCCGCTTGGGTTTTTCGGGAGCATTCACATGCGCGGCTTGCGGTTGGGTATCGGGCTGAAGCTCGGATTGGTCGCGGGCTTTCTGGTGCTCATGTCCGCCGGCGTCATCGTCAGCCGGCAGATCGCCCTTACCCGCATCAACGGGGCGCTCGACGATTCCCGTCTCCAGGCGGAAATCCTGAAGGAGGCGGAGAATGTGGGCCTGCTGCTCAGCACCATCCGCCTCAACGCCGCAGAGATGCGTCTTTCCTTCGCCAATCTGGACAATGACGATCTGCTGCGGAAGGTGAAGGTGGACGTGGCCACCGCCCAAGGGCAGCTCAATCATCTTCTGGAGGTGGAAACCCATGAGGATGATCGGGAGACGTTCCGGTCGCTCAAGGCCAGCCTGGTCCAGATCTCCCGCGCCGTTGCCGACGTCCGCGAGACCCAGACCACCCAGCTTCAGGCCGTCGACAGCCGCATCGCCCTGGCATCGCGCGCACGCGGCACCTTCTCGATGCTGGCGAGCACTGCCGCCGCTGCCGGCAAGGCGGACGCCGTGAGCGCGGCGCATCAGTTGGAGCAGTTGCTGGACAATATCAGCCTCGCCGCCGCCACCTTCACCCTGGAGGACGACCGCAAGCAATTGGTGCTGATCTCCGCCATGCACGACAGCGCCGGGCGGATCCTCAATGACCTGGAGGATGCCCTCGGCCGGTCGACAGATCTGGATACCGCTCGCAAGCTGTTCGACAATTATGTGGATGCCATCCGCCAGGGCCTCGCCGAAATCCAGGCGCGAGACAAGCTGGTGCAGGAGCAACTCCTGCCGGCAACACAAAAGGCCGCCAAGCTCCTGGCGGGCGTGATCCATGAAAGCGAGGAACAGGCAGTCGAGGCACAGGCGGCTGCCAATGAGGCGCTGGACGAGGGCATGACGCAGATCCTGTCCCTTTCCATCATTGCCATCCTCGCCGCCCTCGCCGCCGGGGCCTATTCCATCATCGGCGTGGCGCGGCCGTTGGGCCATGTGGCCGGTGCCATGGAGCAGGTCTCGTCCGGGAACCTGGACGCGGCCATTCCTCATGGCGCCCGGCAGGACGAGATCGGCGATCAGGCCCGTGCGCTCACCTATTTCCGCGACAGCCTGGTGGAGTCGGAGCGCCAGCGCGACGAACGACGCCAGGAAGAAGAGGCGGCCCGGGCGCGACGCAAGGACGAAATGAACGCCCTGGCCCAGTCCTTCGAGGCGGCGGTGGGCGCGGTGGTGGATCTGGTTGCCAGCGCCGCCACCGAGCTGCAGGAAGCGGCGGAGAGCCTCAACGCAACCGCCGACGAAGCCTCAAGCGAAGCCGCGACCGTCGCCGCTGCGGCCCAGCTCGCCACCACCAATGTGCAATCCGTGGCGGCGGCCATCGAGGAACTGTCCACTTCCGCCCGGGAGATCGGCGACCGCCTCCAGCATTCCTCGCAGATGACCGAGCAGGCGGTGACCGAGGTGGAGACCACCAATGGCCAGATCAACGGCCTGCGCGTCTCCGCCGACCAGATCGGCACCATCGTGAGCCTGATTGACACCATCGCCGGGCAGACCAATTTGCTGGCGCTGAACGCCACCATCGAATCCGCGCGGGCCGGTGAGGCCGGGCGTGGCTTTGCGGTCGTGGCGCAGGAAGTGAAGGACCTCGCCGGGCAGACAGCGAAGGCGACCGCCGACATTGCGTCGCGGATCACCGGCATCCAGGACTCCACGGGCGACGTGGTGGTGTCCATCTCCGGCTTCAGCCAGACCATCACCGAATTGCGCGCCGCCGCCGCCGCCATCGCCGCCGCCATGGAGGAGCAGAATGCCACCACGGGCGAGGTGGCCCGCAGCATCCAGAGCGCGGCCAACGGCACCACCGAGGTGACCGCCAGCATTGCCGCTGTGGAACGGGCGGCCCACGCTTCTTCAGCCGCTGCCCAGCAGGTGCTGATCTCGTCGCGGGATCTGTCCCAGCAAGCCGAGCGTCTGCGCCGTCAGGTGCGCGACTTCGTGCAGACCGTGCGGGCGGCCTGACCGAGGCGACAAAGCCCAAAGAAAAAGGGCGGCCCTGGGGCCGCCCTTCTCGTTTCTGGGGGCGAAAGCCTCACTCGGCGGCGCCAGCCTCGTCCTTGGCCGCAGCGTCCTTGGCGGCGTCCCGCTCGGCCTTTTCCTTGGCCTCGAGGTCCTCGCCGGTGGTCTGGTCGACCACCTTCATGGACAGGCGGGTCTTGCCGCGCTCGTCGAAGCCCATCAGCTTCACCTTGACCTTGTCGCCTTCCTTGACCACGTCGGTGGTCTTGGCGACGCGCTCCTTGGCGAGCTGCGAGATGTGCACCAGGCCGTCCTTGGAACCGAAGAAGTTCACGAAGGCGCCGAAGTCCACCACCTTCACGACCGTGCCGTCATAGATCTGGCCCACTTCCGGCTCGGAAGCGATGGACTTGATCCAGTTGATGGCGGCCTTGATGCTTTCCGCGGCGGCGGAGGCGATCTTGATCGTGCCGTCGTCCTCGATGTTGATCTTGGCGCCGGTCTTCTCGACGATCTCGCGGATCACCTTGCCGCCGGAGCCGATCACTTCGCGGATCTTGTCCACGGGGATCTGCATCACTTCGATGCGGGGAGCGTGCTCGCCCAGTTCTGCACGGGCGGAGGTCAGGGCCTTGGACATCTCGTTCAGGATGTGCGCGCGGCCGTCCTTCGCCTGGCCGAGGGCGACCTTCATGATCTCCTCGGTGATGCCGGCGATCTTGATGTCCATCTGGAGCGAGGTCACGCCCTTCTCGGTGCCAGCCACCTTGAAGTCCATGTCGCCCAGGTGATCCTCGTCGCCCAGGATGTCCGAGAGAACGGCGAACTTCTCGCCTTCCAGGATCAGGCCCATGGCGATGCCGGCCACGGGACGGCGCAGGGGAACGCCCGCATCCATCAGCGCCAGCGAGGTGCCGCAGACGGTGGCCATGGAGGAGGAGCCGTTGGACTCCAGGATCTCCGAGACCACGCGCAGGGTGTAGGGGAACTCATGCTTGGCGGGCAGCATGGGGTGGATGGCGCGCCAGGCCAGCTTGCCGTGGCCGATCTCGCGGCGGCCGGGAGAGCCCATGCGGCCGGTCTCGCCCACGGAGAAGGGCGGGAAGTTGTAGTGCAGCAGGAAGTGCTCCTTGTAGGTGCCCTCCAGGCTGTCGATGAACTGCTCGTCCTCGCCGGTGCCGAGGGTCGCGACCACCAGGGCCTGGGTCTCGCCGCGGGTGAACAGCGCCGAGCCGTGGGCCCGGGGCAGGATGCCCACTTCGGAGACGATGGGACGCACGGTGCGCACGTCACGGCCGTCGATGCGCACGCCCTCGTCGAGGATGTTCCAGCGCACGATCTTGGCTTCGAGGCCCTTCAGCACTTCGGACAGGACCTGCGGGGCGGGGGCCTGCTGGCCCTCGACGGCGAGGCCTTCGAAATACTTCTTCACCTTGGCCTTGGCCTGACCGACGGCCTCATAGCGGGCCTGCTTCTGCACGATCTTGTAGGCGGCGCGCAGGTCCGCCTCGGCGATCTCGCGGATCTTGGCTTCGAGGGCGGAATGATCCTCGGGCTCGAACGCGCGGGGTTCCTTGGCAGCCTTCTCGGCGAGGCGGATGATGGCCTCGATCACCGGCTGGAAGTGGCGGTGGCCGAACATGACCGCGCCGAGCATGATCTCCTCGGGCAGTTCCTTGGCCTCGGACTCCACCATGAGCACGGCGTCGGAGGTGCCGGCGACCACCAGGTCGAGGGCGCTTTCCTTCACCTCTTCCAGGGTGGGGTTGAGCACATATTCATCGCCGATGAAGCCGACGCGGGCGCCGCCGATGGGGCCCATGAAGGGCACGCCGGAGAGCGTCAGGGCGGCGGAAGCGGCGACCATGGCGACGACATCGGGGTCGTTCTCGAGGTCATGGGCGAGAACGGTGACCACCACCTGGGTCTCGTTCTTGTAGCCGTCGGCGAACAGGGGGCGGATGGGGCGATCGATGAGACGGGAGACCAGGGTCTCCTTCTCGGAGGGACGGCCCTCGCGCTTGAAGTAGCCGCCGGGGATGCGGCCGGCCGCGTAGGTCTTTTCCTGATAGTTCACGGTCAGGGGAAAGAAATCCTGACCGGGCTTGGCCTCCCGGGCGGAAACCACGGTGGCGAGAACGGTGGTGTCGCCGTAGCTGGCGAGCACCGCACCGTCAGCCTGCCGGGCCATCTTGCCCGTCTCCAGGATCAGCGTGCGGCCGCCCCAGTCCAGTTCCTCGCGATGGATGTCGAACATGGAATGTCTCTCTCTATTGCGCGAAGCGGGAGAGCCATGTGCAAGACGGCCGGACGCGCCGCCCGTTCATCGTCCCCGGTTTGGGGCGATGCACGACGGTAGCGTCCGGCGATCCTGCCATGACTTTCCCTAGACTTCGCGGGCGCGCGGCGGACCCCATGTCCGCCACGATGCGTCGCCGCGTCATGCGGCGCGCTTGGGCGCGATCCCATGCGATGGAGCCCACCGCACCGGGACGCGCCCTTGGGACCCTTGACCCTTCGGGCCGGCCATCACGCCGACGCCCGAAGGGCCGGGAGCCCTGTCAGCGACGCAGGCCGAGCCGCTCGATCAGCGACTTGTAGCGACCTTCGTCCTTGCGCTTCAGATAATCGAGGAGGCTGCGACGCTGGGAGACCAGCTTCAGCAGGCCGCGACGGGAGTGGTTGTCCTTGTTATGGGACTTGAAGTGCTCGGTCAGGTTGGAGATGCGCTCGGAGAGGATCGCAACCTGCACCTCGGGCGAACCGGTGTCGCCGTCCTTGGCCCCATAGTCCTTGATGAGCGCCTGCTTGCGCTCGGCAGTGATCGACATCGGATGTTCCTTTTCGTTGGAGAAGAGCGGCAATCGCGAGCGCCATCGCGGGCGGAACCGGGATTGCCAATCCGTCGACGGGCCGGGCCGGGATGTCGTCCAGCGCGGTCCAGGTCGAACGGAAGGGTTGCGCTCCCTTTCGGCAGCGCGGCGGCACTATATACACGGAATCCCTTGGCGGGCCAGTGCAAAGTCCGGCGGACCGGCCGGCGGCCCGCCGGCGCACTTTGTTCGCAAGACGTGCGGCGCCCCGGAGGGCACCGCCAGCCTCACTTCATGCCGATGGTGGTCAGGTCCTGGAACCAGTGCTGGGCTTGCACGAAGTCCTTCACCTTGGGCGACAATGCGTGGGGGTTGGTGTCATGCACCACCCAGACCAGGGCGGCATCATCCACCACCTGCTCATGCACCTTGGCCATCAGCTCATCCTGCTTGGCCACGTCGAACGTGCGCTTGGCCTCGTCGATGAGCGCATCCACCTTGGGGTTGGAATAGAAGCCCCAGTTCACCCCCACCGGCGCCACCTGCCGGGAATCGAAGAAGCGGATGAGCGCATAGAGGGGGTCGGAGGTCACATAGGCGATGTTGTTGGCGGTGATGCCCGCGTTCATCGGGTCCTTCGCGCCCTTGCGCCAATGGGTGTAGAGCGCCTCCAGCTCCACCACCTTGAACTCCACGTCCACGCCGATCTCCTTGAAGGAGGCCTGGATATATTCGTTCATGGGCAAAGACAGCATCTGGCCCGTGCCGCCGGTGGCGATGATGAAGGTGGCCTTGACCGGCTTCTCCTTGGAGTAGCCGGCTTCCTTCACCAGGCGCGCCGCTTCGGCCGGATCATACTTCAGGTCGAAGGTGGGCTTGCCGAACCAGGGGCTCTGCGGGTCCACCTGGCCCTTGGCGGGCTTGGCGAGGCCGTTCATGAGGGCGACGATGCCGTCGCGGTCGACCGCCAGGTTCAGCGCCTTGCGCAGGCGCACGTCGGTCCAGGGCGAGCCGGGCAGGACCGAGAGGTGATAGTTCCACACGTGCGGCGTGACATTGTCGACGATCTTGATGCCCGCCGCCTTCAGCTGCGGCACGGCGTCGGGGGCGGGGGTCTCGATCAGATCCACCTGGCCGGCGAGCAAGGCATTGGTGCGGGTGACCGCCTCGGGGATGGGGATGAGGATCATCCGGTCCGCCTTCGGCAGGCGGTTCTTGTCCCAGTAATCGGGGTTCCGCACCAGTTCCAGGCGTTCGCGCGGGACCAGCTTGTCCATCTTGAACGGGCCGGTGCCGGACGGACTGGCGGCGAACTTGTCCCAGTCCTTGCCGAGCTTCTCGTATTGCGCCGGGCTGGAGACCAGGAACCAGAGCATCTGGTAGGGGAAGAAGCTGTCCACGTCCTTGGTGGTGATCTCCACCGTATAGTCGTCCACCTTGCGATAGGAGGCGACGGAGGGCAGGCGGGTCTTCACCTGCGCGGACTGGCGCTTGTCGAACTGGGGGGATTTCTCGTCCAGGACCTTGTCGAGGTTCCAGATCACCGCATCGGCAGTGAAGTCCGACCCATCATGGAACTTGACGCCCTTGCGCAGGGTGAAGATCCATTTCTTCTGGTCGGCGGGATCCACCTTCCATTCGGTGGCCAGGCCCGGCACCAGCTTGCCGGGCCGGTCGGCCACATTCATTTCCCAGGCCACCAGCGGATCATAAAGGGTGTAGCCGGTGAATTGATAGGCACCTGCCCCTCTATCAGGCTGACCTGTGGTCTGTGGGATGTCGGCCATGGAGATGCCATAGCGCACGACATTCTCGGCCTTGGCGGCCAGGGGAGCGCCGGCCGCAAGGGCCAGCGAGACAAGAGCAGAGGATAAAAAGGACAATCCGAAGCGCATGGACCAGCTTTCCAGGGTTGCGGAAAGCCCGTGCTTCGCAAGTTGCATGCCGTATTGCGCATGCAATTCGGCAGATCGGTCACGTTTTTGTATACACCCCCTGTGCGCGCGCCTGCCCGACCGAACTGGGGGGCCGTCTCCGCTACGAGGGGGCGGTGGACACGGAAAAGGCCGCCGGACTGAACAATCCGGCGGCCTTCTTTCATCCATTGGCTTTTCTCTCACCCGTCCGCGATGGGGCGGGCAAGGCTTGTCATGCCGTGCGGCGGATGGGCTTCGGCGCCGCCTTGGCCCAATTGAATACACGATGGGGCCGCACCTCTCCGCCGGCCATGTCGCCGATGGCGATCAGCGAGCCCTGGCAGGACACCGCCACATGCCCCTCATAGATGGGGGCGTCGCGGCCACGCAGGATTACGTTCTGGCCACAGCGCATGCGATGGGCGTCCGAGGGAGTGACGGCGATTTCCGGGAGTTCCTCCAGGGCGCAGCCCACATCGGCCATGGCTTCCGACAGTGCGGCCATGCCCGCGTCGGCGCGGTCGCGCAATTCGTCGAGGGGGACGAGGTCCTCCTCCAGGAACGGGCCGACGGCGGTGCGGCGCAGCGTGGACACGTGGCCGCAGGTGCCGAGCGCCCGGCCGAGGTCGCGGGCGATGGAACGCACATAGGTCCCCTTGCCGCACTCGGCCTCGATCACGACATGGTCGGGGTCCGGACGGGATACGATGTCCAGGCGGTGGATGACCACGGGGCGGGCCTCCAGCACCACGGTCTCGCCTTCGCGGGCGAGATCATAGGCCCGTTCGCCCTGGATCTTCAGCGCCGAATAGACCGGCGGCACCTGCATGATCTCGCCGCGGAACTGGGCGAGCGCGGCCTCGATCTCGGCATCGGCCGGGCGCACGTCGGAAGTGGCAACGGGCGAGCCTTCCGCGTCGTCCGTGTCCATCTCGATGCCGAAACTGACCGTGAAGCGGTAGGTCTTGCGGCCGTCCATCACATAGGGAACGGTCTTGGTGGCCTCGCCGAAGGCGATGGGCAGGCAGCCGGACGCCAACGGGTCGAGCGTGCCCGCATGACCGGCCTTCTTGGCGCCGAACAGGCGCTTCACCACGGTGACTGCCTGGGTGGATGTCATGCCGATGGGCTTGTCCAGCAGCACCCAGCCATCAATGTCCCGCTTGGGCTCGCGCGGCTTGTTGGGGTCCCGCTGCGGCCGGCGCGGGGGCTCGCCGGCGCGCTTGTACCGCGGCCGGTCATAGTCCGAAGAGGGCGCTGTGGCGGGAGCCAGGACCGCCGCTTCGGGGCCGGCGTCGGGACGGGCGTCTTGCTTCAGGGAGCTGTCATCCACGATGGGCATCATTGATCCGTTTCGTTCTCGCCATCGGTCTCAAGGTCTCGGGCCACGTCAGGGGAACGCAGCAAGGCGTCGATGCGCGCGCCCTCGTCGAACGAGGTGTCCTTTCGGAAGCGCAGCTCAGGCACCGACTTCAGCTCCACCCGGCGCGCCAGTTCGGTGCGCAGGAAGCGGGCGTTGTCGCTCAAGGCCTTCAGCACCGGGGCGATGTCCTTGCCGCCCAGCGGCATGACAAAGCAGGTGGCGATCTTCAGGTCGGGCGACATGCGCACTTCGGGCACGGTGATGATGTGCCCGGAGAGGACGGGGTCGATATGGTCGCCGCGCGAGAGCACGTCGGCCAGGGCGTGGCGCACCAGTTCGCCCACGCGCAGCATGCGCTGGCTCGGGCCGGCGCCGGTCTTGTTCTGTTGTCTCATGGTCCTTCATTCGACGGCGCGTCGCGCCCGTCGCTCCTCACGCGAGACGGGGCGGAATCGGACCGCCGCATCTCAAAAAACGCCCTCACCGCCGGGCCGCGCGGACCCGGGGTGAGGGATGTCGGTTCGGGAAAGCGGCGGGGCCTGGGCCCCGCGCCATCTCCATCGCCTCCGCGGAGGCGATGATGCGGCGGCTCAGAGCGAGCGGCGCACCACTTCCACGCGGTAGCACTCGATCACGTCGCCAGCGCGCATGTCCTGGTAATTCTCGAAGGACATGCCGCAATCCTGGCCCGCATGGACGGTGTTCACAGCGTCCTTGTAGCGGTTCAGGGTCGACAGCTTGCCCTCGTGGATCACCACGTTGTCGCGAATGAGGCGGACATGCTGGCCACGCTCCACGATGCCGTCGGTGACGGTGCAACCCGCCACCTTGCCGACCTTGGAAACCGCGAAGATTTCCTTGATGAGCGCGTTGCCCAGCATGGTCTCGCGGTTGATGGGGGCCAGCAGGCCGCTCATGGCCTGCTTCACGTCATCCACCAGGTCGTAGATGATGTTGTAGTAGCGGATCTCGATGCCCGCCCGCTCGGCCGCTTCGCGAGCCTCCTTGTTGGCGCGCACGTTGAAGGCGATGATGGACGCGCCGGAGGTCTCCGCCAGCGTCACGTCGCTCTCATTGATGCCGCCAGCGCCGGAATGGATCACCCGGGCCTGGACTTCGTCGTTGCCGACCTTCTCTAGCGCGCCGATGATGGCTTCCACCGAGCCCTGCACGTCGCCCTTGATGATGAGCGGGAATTCCTTGCGGCCCGAAGACCGCACCTGGCTCATCATCTGCTCCAGCGAACCGCGGACGGTGGCGGACCGGGCCGCCGCCTTCTCGCGCTTCTGGCGCTGGCGATAGTCGGTGATCTCGCGGGCGCGGGCTTCGTTCTCTACCACCGCCAGACGGTCACCGGCCTCCGGCGTGCCGTTGAAGCCCAGCACTTCCACGGGGAAGGACGGGCCGGCCGCATCGGTGTTGGCGCCGACATCGGTGATGAGGGCACGCACGCGGCCCCACTCGGCACCCGCCACGACGATGTCGCCGATATGCATGGTGCCGCGCTGGATCAGCACGGTGGCCACGGGGCCGCGGCCCCGGTCGAGCTTGGCCTCAATGACGGTGCCTTCCGCGGCGCGGTCGGGATTGGCCGTCAGGTTGAGGATCTCGCTCTGCAGGGAGATGGCTTCCAGCAGCTTGTCCAAGTTGATCTGCTTGGTGGCGGAGACCTCCACTTCGAGGGTCTCGCCGCCCATGCTTTCCACCTGCACCTCATACTGGAGCAGCTCGGAGCGCACGCGCTCGGGCTTGGCATCGGGCTTGTCGATCTTGTTGATCGCGACGATCAGCGGCACCTTGGCGGCGCGCGCATGATTGATGGCCTCGATGGTCTGGGGCATCACGCCGTCATCGGCCGCCACCACCAGCACCACGATGTCCGTCACCTTGGCGCCGCGGGCGCGCATGGCGGTGAAGGCCGCGTGGCCGGGGGTGTCGATGAAGGTGATCTTGCCGCCGAGCGGCGAGGTCACCTGGTAGGCACCGATATGCTGGGTGATGCCGCCGGCTTCGCCGGAAACCACGTTGGCCTTGCGGATGGCGTCCAGCAGCGAGGTCTTGCCGTGGTCGACATGGCCCATAATGGTGACCACCGGCGGCCGCGGCTGCAGCTTTTCCGGCGCGTCGGCCACGTCGAACAGGCCTTCTTCCACATCCGATTCGGACACGCGGCGCACGGTGTGGCCCAGGTCCTCGGCGATCAGCTCGGCCGTGTCGGCGTCGATCACGTCGGTGATCTTCACCATCTGGCCCTGCTTCATCAGCATGCGGATCACGTCCACCGCACGCTCGGACATGCGGTTGGCCAGTTCCTGGATGGTGATGGTCTCCGGCAGGATCACCTCGCGGGTGATCTTTTCCTTGCTCTCCATCGCCCGGTGGCCGGTCATGCGCTGAGTGCGCCGACGGAACGAGGCGACGGAACGCTGGCGCTCCTCCTCGCTGGACAGGGCGTTGGTGAGGGTCAGGCGACCGCGGCTCTTCTCGCTGCCGGGGCTCTTGGGGAGCTTGACCGGGGCGACGGGACGGGGCGGGGTCGCGCCACGGCGGGCGGGACGACGCTCTTCATCCTCGCCACCTTCCGTCGGGGTGGTGGTGGCTGCCGGACGGGGCGTGAGCGGGCGGGCTGCGGCGGGGGCGGCAGAAGAGGCGCCGCGGGCGGCACCCTGCTCCTCGCCGAAGCGCTTGCGCGCTTCCTGCTCGGCCTTGCGCTTGCTCTCGTCTTCGAGGGCGCGGCGGCTTTCTTCTTCACGCTTGCGCGCTTCGGCGGCCTCGCGCTCGGCGCGCTCAGCCCGCTCGCGCTCGGCGCGACGGCGGGCTTCCTCCTCGGCGACGCGCCGCTCCTCCGCCATGCGCTGCTCTTCGACCGCGCGAACGCGGGCGTCGGCAAGGGCATTGGCGCGGGCGTTGCGCTCTTCCTCGGTCAGGGTGCGCAGCACCACGCCGGAGCCGCCGGGACGCTGGTTGCCGGGACGGCCGCCCGCACCGCCGGGGCCGCCGGAACGGCGATCGGCATTGGGGCCGCCCTGTCCAGGGCGGTTATTGCCCTGCCCGGGCCGCTGCTGGCCCTGGCCGGCGCCGGAACGCTGGCCGCCGCCGGGGGCATTGCGCGCCGGACCGGAAGACGAGGAGCCAGTGGGGCGCGACGCCGCGCCCGAGGATGTGGTGCGATTATCCATCGGACGGGACGATGCTGAGGTCGGCGCGGCGGCGCGGGGCGGAGAGGAGGCGGGCGGCTGAGGCGCTGGCGCCGGCTTGGCCGCTGCAGGTGCGGGCGGCGGCGGGGCAGCGGGAGCGGGCGCCGGCGCGGCGGGGGCCTCGGCCTCCGGCTTCGCCGGTGCGGGGGCCTCCACCTTCGGCGCGGGCGGGGCGACCGGCGCCTCGGGGGCGGCCGGTGCCGGAGCCTCGACCGGAGCCTTGGCGATCACGGGAGCGGGGGCCGCCGGTGCGGCCGGTTCTGCAACAGGGGCCGCCGGCGCGACCGGAGCGGGCGCTGCTTCCGGCGGGCGGGTTGCCACCGGGGTCGCGGCCGGGGCGGGTGCGGCGGGACGGGGAGCCGTGGGGGCGACCGGGGCCGCAGGCACGGCAGGGCGTGCCGCCGCCGGTGCGGGAGCCGGGGCAGGGGTCGGGGCGGGCGCAGCGGTGGGCGCAGCCTCGCCAGGCGCAAATGTCCGGCGCTTCACCTTCTCGACCACAACCGCCTTGGATCGGCCGTGGCTGAAGCTCTGACGGACCGTTCCCTGCTCCACCGGACGCTTCAAGGTCAAGGTCTTGCCGGGGGTGGGGTGAAGGGTCTTGTCGCCGGGGGTCTTAGTATCGTTCATTCCGTATCCGTTCCTGGCATCCGTTCGTCCGGCGAGGCAAGCCGTTCTGACGCGCTGGCGGGTGGGGCGGACCGCCAACGCTCGAGCTTACGGCACCGCGTAAGAAATCCCGCGGTCGTCGGATGCGCGAGCAGCGCAGCGTGTACCACATTTGACCGCCCCAGCGCCAAGTCCAATTCAAGGCCGGAGAGGCAGTTCACGATCGCCACCGCGCCCATGCCGGCAGCCATTCTGCGACGGACAGAGCCGTCGAGCTTGCGCACCCCGTCCGCAGCGGCATCCGCAGCGTGCACAAGCACACTCACGGGCTCGCCGGCGAGGGCAGATTCCACTTTCATATTTCCGGTAACCACGCGCCCCGCCTTGTTGGCCAGGGATAGCGCCGCGCGGGTGTCGGCGAGCAGGCGCGCTTCCACGAGATCGGCCAAGTCGGGGCCGGCCTGGCCCTTGCCGCGGAACGCGCGCCCGAAGGCGCGGCGCTTCAACGCGGTGGCAAGCGCTTCGCGTGTGGCCGTGACCCAGGCGCCGCGGCCGGGCAGCTCACGGGAAAGGTCGGGCACGATGGCGCCGTCCGGCGCCACCACAAAGCGGACCATGTCCGCCACCGGCGTGACCTCGCGCGTGGCGAGGCACAGACGCGCCAGCGGCGCGCGCGCGGACTTCAGCCCGCGCGGCCCCCCATCGGTCTCTTCCTCGTCCATGATCGCAAGCACGCCGGGTCATCTCCTTTTCTCTCAGGCCTGGGCGCCGTCGGCGCCCTCCGCATCCTCTTCGGACGCGGTGGCCAAATCCTCCTGGCTGATCCAGCCGGCGGTGATGCGCGCCTGCATGATCAGCTGCTCGGCATCCTCGCGGGTCAGCTGGAAGCCTTCGAGCGCGCCCGGGAAACGCTGGGTCTCGCCATCCTTGCGCTCGCTCCAGCCGATGAGGTCATCGGTCGCGCAACCCGCCAGATCCTCCACCGACTTGATGTCGGCCTTGCCGAAAGCCACCAGCATCTTGGACGTGACGCCGGGCACATCCTTCAGATCGTCCTCAACGCCCAGCGCCTTGCGCTCGTCGTCGAGCGCCTCTTCCACGTCCGACAAATGCTTGCGTGCGCGGTTCTGGAGCTCGGTGGCGGTGTCGTCGTCGAAGCCTTCGATGCTGGCCAGTTCCGACAGCGGCACGTAGGCGATTTCTTCGACCGAGGTGAAGCCTTCCGAGGTCAGGAGCTGGCCCATCATCTCGTCGAGGTCGAGGGCCTCTGCGAACATCTTGGTGCGCTCGGCGAACTCCTTCTGGCGCCGCTCGCTCTCCTCCTGCTCGGTCATGATGTCGATGTCCCAGCCGGTGAGCTGGGAGGCGAGGCGCACATTCTGGCCGCGGCGGCCGATGGCGAGGGAGAGCTGCTGGTCGGGGACCACCACCTCGATCCGCTCGCGATCCTCATCGAGCACCACCTTGACCACTTCGGCCGGGGCGAGCGCATTGACGATGAAAGTGGCGATGTCCGGGTTCCAGGGGATGATGTCGATCTTCTCGCCCTGCAGCTCATTCACCACCGCCTGCACGCGCGAGCCGCGCATGCCGACGCAGGCGCCGACCGGGTCCACCGACTGGTCGCGGGAGATGACGGCGATCTTGGCGCGAGAACCGGGGTCGCGGGCCACCGCCTTGATCTCGACGATGCCGTCATAGATCTCGGGCACTTCCTGCGCGAACAGCTTGGCCATGAACTGGGGATGGGTGCGCGACAGGAAGATCTGCGGGCCACGGGGCTCGCGGCGCACGTCATAGATATAGGCGCGGATGCGGTCGCCGGTCTTCACCACCTCGCGGGGCAGCAACTCGTCGCGGCGCAGAATGGCTTCTCCGCGGCCGAGATCGACGACCACGTTGCCATATTCCACGCGCTTGACGAGGCCGTTGCAGACTTCGCCGATGCGGTCTTTGTATTCGTCATACTGTCGGTCGCGCTCGGCCTCGCGCACCTTCTGCACGATCACCTGCTTGGCCGACTGGGCGGCGATGCGGCCGAAGTCGAACGGGGGCAAGGTGTCGGCGATGGTGTCGCCCACCTGGGCGGCGGGATTGTGCCGGCGGGCGCCGTCGAGCGTGATCTCGGTGGCGAAATTTTCCACCTCGTCCACCACCAGGAGGTGGCGGGCCAGGCGCAATTCGCCGGTGCGCGGATTGATGTCCGCGTGGATGTCCGTTTCCTGGCCATAGCGCGAGCGCGCGGCCTTGGCGATCGCGTCTTCCATGGCCGCGATCACGATGGAACGGTCGATGGATTTTTCGCGAGCGACCGCGTCGGCGATCTGCAAGAGCTCGAGCCGATTTGCGCTGACGGCAACCATCAGTGCGTCTCCTTCGCTTTGGACTTGCCGGTCCGCGCTGCGCGGGAGCCCGGATTGGTGATCGCCAGGTCAGCAACTTCGGCGGGTGAAAGGCGGGCCTTGCCGCTGGCTTTCTTGCCGGACGCCGCCTTCAGGTCCTTTTCCGCCTTGCGGGCAGTCTTCGCATCGCGCTTGCGGGCTTTTTTCTCGGCGAGATCTGCGGCCTTGCGGGCGTGGCCGCGCTCGGCATTGGCGGCATCCACGGCGTCCTTGCGATCAAGCTCGGCGTCATCTTGCGCGCCGTCCATCTCGTCCTCAAGGTCGTCGTCCTCACCCAGGCCGCGCTCGGCCGCGCGGGCCCGGCGCAGGGCCTCGGTGATGAGCGCGTCGGTCAAAACCAGCTTGGCCTCGCCGATGTCGCCGGCGGGCAGCTTCACCAGTGGGTCCTCACCCGCCGGGGCATCGGTGCGCTCGAGCAGGGCGTCGGCGCCCTCCGCGCCCCGCAGAATGCCCCGAAAGCGCTTGCGGCCGTTCACCGGCACCGCCATCTCTACCTTCAGCTCATGGCCCGCCCAGCGCACGAAATCGCTGAGCCGCACGAGGGGCCGGTCGATGCCGGGGGAGGAGATTTCCAGGCGATAGGCGCCGGAAATGGGGTCCTCGACGTCCAGCACCGGCGACACGGCGCGCGAGATGGCCTCGCAATCATCGACGGTCATGGAGCCGTCCGGCCGCTCGCCCATGATCTGGAGCGTTCCGCCGTCGCGGCTTGAAACCTTCACCCGCACAAGGCGGTAGCCGAGGTCCGCGACCACGGGCTCCACGATGGCGGCAATGCGTGCCGCGACCCCGGACTCGGTGATGAGGCGGGGTTCGTGAGGATCGCCGGCATCGAGGGCCAAAGCGTCGATCGGGTCGGTCATGTCCCTCCGGGACGTATCTGAGCCGCCAGGCGGGCCTGGGCGGCTATTAAACTTGGATCACCTCGCCCGGTATCGGGCCGGGGGCGAGCTGTCGCGCAAAGGGATCGTTCAGGTAAACGAAAATCGAGCGGGCCCCGGGGAGGACCCACTCTCATCACCTTCGACTGCGATGGCTCTGAGGTATCCCCACATGGGGACAGCGCTAATATAGCCGGAACGCAATCAGATGCAAGGGGAAGCGGGTCGGGGTGCGCGGCCGGGGGGGCGGCGGGGGGCTAGACGACGATGTTTCTTATGAAGCGTACCACGCCCGGACCGGCATTGCGGAACGTATAGGGAGAGGCGCTGGCGAACACCAGGAAGTCACCAGTCGGGATATTGGTGGTGTTTCCACCGCGTTCCAAGATGAGCGCGCCTTCCATGACATAGATCATCTCGTGCCAGCCGACCGCATCGGGCCGCCCCTCATATTGCTCACCGACCGCCAGGGACCACACCCAAAGCTCCGCCTCCAGCCGGGCCGGGGCCGTGCCCAGCAGCACGGCGTTGCTCTCCGCGGCCTGGCCCTGCCACAGCATCTGGTCGATCCGGGCGCCATCGCGGGCATCGGGGGCGCGCACCACTTCCGAAAAGGGCACGTCCAGGGCTTCGCCCAGGCGATCCAGATTGGCGAGGGAGATGTTGGCCTCGCCCGTCTCGATGGCGACGATCATGCGCCGGCTGAGGCCCGAGGCCTCTGCCAGGGCGGCCTGGCTGAGGCTCTTGGCGAGGCGCAATCTGCGCACGTTTCCAGCCACATGGGCGAGCACGTCCGGTCGCGGAACAGAGTCCGGCGCGCGCGAATGTGTGGCTTCCGTGGTGTTCGGAGAGGCTTGACTGCGCATTATATTGCACCTATGACCTGCGCATTATGTTGCGCATCTCGCTCCCACACAATCCCCTCCCCATGGGAAGGGCCTACCGCCCGCTCCTCACCCCCGTTGGTTCGGAGGCGGTTCGCCGCCCCGTGCGCCGCCAGGGTGTGGTGCCGCGACCGGACCCGGAGAAGGTGGCCGGTGTGAGGGAACCCGCGCCGCGGCCGCGCTGGACGCTTCCGGCCTGGATGACCGGCGCGCGGGGCAGCGAGCTGGCGCTCGTGCTCATCACGATGATCTGGGGTACGACATTTCTCGTTGTGCATCAGGTGCTTGCAGTTACCGGGCCGCTCATGTTCGTGGGCCTGCGCTTCGGTGCGGCGGCGCTGGTGCTGGGGCTGATCGCCCTTCCCGTGCTGCGGCGGGTGACCATGCGGGAATTGGTGGCCGGATCTTTGATCGGTGTCAGCATTTTCTTTGGCTATACGCTGCAGTCCTATGGCATGCAGACCATCAGCTCCAGCCAGTCAGCCTTCATCACGGCCATGTATGTGCCGCTGGTGCCGCTGCTGCAATGGGCGGTCATGCGCAAGGCGCCGCGGGTCATGGCTTGGGTCGGCATTGCGCTCGCCTTTGCCGGCCTTGTCCTGCTGGCCGGGCCGGGGGCGACCTCCCTGGGGCTGGGGCGTGGCGAGCTTCTTACGCTGGCCGCCACCGTCGCCATCGCTGCTGAAATTCTTTTGATTTCAAGGGTGGCGGGGCAGGTGGACACGCTGCGCGTCAGTGTCGTCCAGCTCGCGGTGGCCTCGCTGGTGGCCTTCCTGGCCATGCCGGTGATGGGGGAGGAGGTGCCCGCCTTCTCCTGGTTCCTGGTGCTGGCGGCGGCCGGGCTGGGGCTGGCGAGCGGGGTGATCCAGGTCACCATGAACTGGGCGCAGAAGCGGGTGTCTCCCACCAAGGCGACCCTCATTTATGCCGGCGAGCCGGTGTGGGCGGGGCTGGTGGGGCGGCTCGCGGGGGAGCGCCTGCCGGGCCTGGCCCTGGTGGGGGCGGGGTTGATCGTGCTGTCCGTGATCGTGTCGGAGCTGCGGCTGGGTGGCAAGCAAGCTTCTGAAAAATAAGAGAAAGTCATTTTGCCTTCGCGGGGTGTGACGGGGAAGGGGCCGGCGGAGACGCCGGCCTTTTTTGCAGGAATCGGACGGAATGGCTTCTGCTTTTGCGAATGAGTTGCAGTTGCGGTGGCGTTATGGCAGGCTTGCCGCATGAGCCAGCACCCATTCCCCCCCTGTGCGCCCTTGAGCCGCCGGCGCCTGCTCGCGGCCGGCGCCTTCTCCCTGGCCGGCGCTGCCTTCGGGCGGCCCGCCCGGGCTCAAAAGGCATCGAAATTCAAGGTGATAACAACCTTCACCATCATCGCTGACATGGCCCGGAACGTGGCCGGGGAGGCGGCGGAGGTGGACTCGCTGACGAAGCCTGGGGCGGAGATCCACAATTACCAGCCGACCCCCGGCGATCTGCTCAAGGCCCAGGATGCCCAACTCATCATCTGGAACGGGCTGAACCTGGAGCTGTGGTTTCAGAAATTCTTCCGTAATCTCAAGGGGGTGCCGGAGGCTGTGGCGAGCGCAGGGGTGCCGCCCATGGCCATTTCCCAGGGTCCCTATTCGGGCAAGCCCAACCCCCATGCCTGGATGTCGCCCACTGCGGCCCTGACCTATGTGGATAATATTCGCGACGCCCTGGTGCGGCACGATCAAGTAAACGCGCAAGTCTATATTTCCAACGCCGAGGCGTACAAGGCCCGGATCAAGGCTTCCATCGACCCGATCAAGGCGGAATTTGCGCGAATTCCGCCGGAACAAAGGTGGCTCGTCACCTCGGAGGGGGCCTTCTCGTACCTGGCGCGGGATTTCGGCCTGAAGGAGCTCTATCTCTGGCCCATCAATGCCGACCAGCAGGGCACGCCCCAGCAGGTGCGGCGGGTCATCGACATGGTGCGAAAATACCGCATCCCCGCCGTCTTCTCCGAGAGCACGGTCTCGCCCGATCCGGCCAAGCAGGTGGCCCGGGAGACGGGGGCAAAATATGGCGGGGTGCTCTATGTGGACTCGCTGTCCGACGCCGCTGGCCCGGTGCCCACTTATATCGACCTCATGAAGGTGACGTCGCAGACCATTGTCACCGGGCTCATGCTATGAGCCCGGCACCCAAGGACTCGGCTCATGCCATGAGCCCGGCACCCAAGGACTCGGCTCATGCCATGAGCCCGGCACCTGCCGCGGGGCCGCAGTCCACCGGCATCGCGGTGCGCCAGCTCACCGTCACCTATCGCAACGGCCATACCGCGCTTCGGGACGCCACGTTCGAGATCCCCACGGGCACCATCGCGGCCCTGGTGGGGGTGAACGGCTCCGGCAAGTCCACCTTGTTCAAGGCCATCATGGGGTTCGTGCGGGCGGCGCGGGGCGAGATTGCCATCCTCGGCGGCACGGTGAAGGCGGCGCTGACCTCCAACAAGGTGGCCTATGTGCCCCAGAGCGAGGAGGTGGACTGGACCTTCCCCGTTCTGGTGGAGGACGTGGTCATGATGGGCCGCTACGGCCATATGGGATTCCTGCGCCGGCCCCGCCCCGCCGATCACAGGGCGGTGGACGGGGCGCTGGAGCGGGTGGGCATGACGGCTTTCCGCCACCGGCAGATCGGCGAACTCTCCGGCGGGCAGAAGAAGCGGGTGTTCCTCGCCCGGGCGCTGGCGCAGGAGGCGCGGGTCATCCTCTTGGACGAGCCCTTCACCGGCGTCGATGTAAAGACCGAGGACGCCATCATCGCCTTGTTGCGGGCGCTGAAGGCGGAGGGCCGGGTGATGCTGGTCTCCACCCATAATCTGGGCTCGGTGCCGGAATTCTGCGACCGCACCATTCTCATCAAGGGCACTGTGCTGGCTTATGGGCCCACCGCCGAGGTCTTCACCGAGGCGAACCTCGCCCGCACCTTCGGCGGCACGCTGCGCCATTTCGTGCTGGGCGATGCCGGCGGGCGGCTGCGCGTGCTCTCGGACGACGAGCGGCCCCTCGTGGTGGGCCTGCCGGAAGCCGACCGGGACGCGGGGGCGGCCTGATGGACCTGCTGCTCCAGCCCTTTTCCTATGGCTACATGGTCAATGCCATGTGGGTCAGCGCGCTGGTGGGGGCGGTGTGCGCCTTCCTGTCCGCCTATCTCATGCTCAAGGGCTGGTCGCTCATCGGCGATGCGCTCTCCCACGCCATCGTGCCGGGGGTGGCGGGGGCCTACATGCTGGGCCTGCCCTTTTCGCTCGGGGCCTTCTTTTCCGGCGCGCTGGCGGCGGGGGCCATGCTGTTCCTCAATGCCCGCACGCGGCTGAAGGAAGACACCATCATCGGCCTCATCTTCAGCTCCTTTTTCGGGCTGGGCCTGTTCATGGTGTCGGTCTCGCCCACCTCCGTGAACATCCAGACCATCGTGCTGGGCAATATCCTGGCCATCACGCCGGAAGACACGCTGCAACTGGCGCTCATCGGCTTCGTCTCGCTGGCGGTGCTCACCGCCAAGTGGCGGGATTTGATGGTCACCTTCTTCGACGAGACCCATGCCCGGTCCATCGGCCTCAACACCGGGCTGCTGAAGGGTGTCTTCTTCACCCTGCTCGCCGCCTCCACCGTGGCGGCGCTACAGACGGTGGGCGCCTTCCTGGTGATCGCCATGGTGGTGACACCCGGCGCCACCGCCTATCTGCTCACCGATCGCTTCCCGCGCCTGATCCTGCTCTCGGTGGCCATCGGCGCGCTGACCAGCTTCTTCGGCGCCTATGCCTCCTTCTTTCTGGATGGGACGACAGGCGGCATCATCGTGGTCCTTCAGACGCTGATCTTCCTGGCCGCCTTCCTGCTGGCGCCAAAACATGGGCTGCTCGCCGCCCGGCGGCGGGGCGCGGCGGCGCTTGCCGCGCCGGATGCGGGCGGGGAGGTGGCGCCATGAGCCTCTTCGCCGTGCTGGCCCAGCCGCTCCAGTTCGAGTTCATGCGCCTCGCGCTCATCATCGCCGTGCTGGTGGCGGTGCCCACAGCCCTTTTGTCGTCCATCCTGGTGCTGAAGGGCTGGTCGCTCATGGGGGATGCGGTCTCCCACGCCATCCTGCCCGGCGTGGTGCTGGCCTATATGGCCGGCCTGCCGCTGGCCTTGGGGGCGTTCGCGGCGGGCCTGTCCTGCGCGCTGCTGGCTGGATACCTGAAGGCCAATAGCCGGGTGAAGCAGGACACGGTGCTGGGCGTGGTGTTCTCCGGCATGTTCGGCCTCGGCCTTGTGCTCTACACCTCCATCGCCTCCGACGTGCACCTGGACCATATCCTGTTCGGCGACATGCTGGGGGTGGGCTGGGACGACATTGCCGAGAGCGCCGTCATTGCCCTGGTGGTGGGCGGCCTCCTGGTCCTGAAATGGCGGGACCTGCTGCTGTTCGCCTTCGACCCCGCCCAGGCGCGGGTGGTGGGCCTGCCGGTGAACCTGTTGCATTACGGCCTGTTGTGCGGCCTGTCCCTGGCGGTGGTGGGGGCGCTCAAAGCGGTGGGCATTATCCTGGCCATC
This sequence comes from Aquabacter sp. DMC10, assembly GCF_056314145.1. NCBI lineage: Bacteria > Pseudomonadati > Pseudomonadota > Alphaproteobacteria > Hyphomicrobiales > Xanthobacteraceae > Aquabacter > Aquabacter sp. DMC10. Next base: position 261,589 of record NZ_JBQUYX010000003.1, read on the forward strand.
GCGCTGCTCATCGCGCCCGGCGCCATCGCCTTCCTGCTGACGCGCACCTTCGGCGCCATGCTGGGGGTGGCGGTGATGGTTGCGGTCTCCGCCGCGCTCGCCGGGGTCTATCTGTCCTTCTTCCTGGACAGCGCCCCCGCGCCCACCATCGTGCTCATCCTGAGCGCCATGTTCGTGACCGCCTTCGTGCGGGCCACCACCCGGGCGCGGCAAATGGAGGAGGGGGTCTGACGGGCTCTTGCCCGCGCCGCCCCGCTTCTCGGGAGGAAAACACCAGCCGGCCTGTAAGCCGGGTTCTGTACGGCGGGATTGCGCCCGCGCGGCGGCCATTCCTCTGGGACGCCGGTTGCCCGGCGCCTCTAGCAGTCAACCCGAACGGCGTCCCGAAGACAGGGCTTCGAGGCGGCGAACCGCATCGATGCCGTTCCTATTCGACTTTGCTCCCGGTGGGGTTTGCCGTGCCGCTTCCGTTGCCGGTCGCGCGGTGGGCTCTTACCCCACCGTTTCACCCTGGCCTGCGCACGCGCAGGTGGTTTGATTTCTGTGGCACTTTCCCTGGGGTCGCCCCCGCCGGACGTTATCCGGCACCGTGTCTCCGTGGAGCCCGGACTTTCCTCGGCACCCGAAGGTGACGCGGCCGCCCGGCCGGCTGGTGGGCGCACCAATGGGCGCCCTGGGGGCTGGCGTCAAGGGTGGATGCGCGTCAGCAGGTCCTGGTACACAGGGCGCCAGCGGTCATAGGAGAAGCCAGAGCTGCTGGGGTGGCCGATGCGCGCGGCCGGCACGCCATGAAGATCGATCAGCTCAATCTTGTCGGGTCGTCCAGGATGGCCGATGCCGTTCAGGACCCACCACCACAGGCGTCCGCCGCACACCAGGATCACTTGCGGCTGATGCTCCGCAATCACCTGCGGCAGAAGGCTGGCACCCGCCTTGAACATCTCGTCGGTCGGTGCGAGACGGGCCCCCTCGGCGGCGATGACCGGGACATAATTGTAGAAGAGCAGGGCGTTCCAGGCGGCGTGGTGCCCCTCCTCGCCGAGTTCCCATTTCGCCTTGCCGGTGACGAGCCCGGAAATCTTCGAGAAGAAGGCCCGGCGCTCCTCACCCTCGAAGACGCATGTCCTGACCACATCCTTGGTGAAGCCCGGAATGCAGGTTCCAGGCTCCACGTCGCTGTTGTGGTGCGACTCCCCGAGCACCATCACCCGGTGCCCCCCGAGCGCATTGCCCGCTTCCCCGTAAGCGGGACCCACCCAAGGCTCAAACATACGCGCCCCCCAACTCCGCCCCCTTGGATGCAGATGGCGATCTGGCAGGGCGAATCGGGCGTTACGCTAGATTGTCCCCCGGCCGGCCCGCAATCAGATTCCGCAGCGTCATGATGGTGGAGAGATCCGCCACCCCGTCGACCTTGGCGCGGCGGAAATGGCGCTGGAAGGCGCGCACCACCTGTTCGGTGGCCTCGTCATAAAGGCCGGTCACGGCCAGGCCATAGCCATAGAGCGCCAGCATGGATTGCAGCGCCTCCACCGGCTGGCCAGCATCCCCGCGCATAAAGAAGCGCCCGCCGGTGAGCGGGGCCTCGTGCACCAAATGGCCGACGCCCGCATGGTGCAGGAGGTGCCAGGGGAATTTCTCGCCCGGATCGTCCTTGCGCGCCGGGGCCACATCCGAATGGGCGAGCACCCGGTCGGCGCGGATGGGGTGGCGGGCGAGAATGTCCTGGGCGAGCGCCGCCACGGCCACGATCTGCGCCTCGGGGAAGGGCGGATAGCCATGGGAATGGCCGGGATTGGCGATCTCGATGCCGATGGAGCGGGAATTGGTGTCGGTTTGCCCCTCCCAGGAGGAGACGCCCGCATGCCAGGCGCGGCGCGCTTCCGGCACCATCTGGAGAATGGTCCCATCCTCCAGCACCACATAATGGCAGGAGACCTGCGAGGCCGGATCGCGCAACAGGTCCACCGCCGCCTCGGCGGAGGTCATGCCGGTATAATGCAGCACCAGCATGTCGATGGGGCACCTGCGCTCCCCATGATTGGGGGAGGGCGCGAGGATGCCCACCAGAGGACTGTCGGGGCGGAAGGGCGCGGGCTCGGTCATGGGGCTCTAACTCGGTCCAGTCAGGTCAGGCCGCGCTGGCGGGCGATGCGGTCATAGGCGGCATTCACCGCCGCCACCCGGTCATTGGCGAGCTTGAGGGCGGCGGGCGGCAGGCCGCGGGCGGCGAGCCGGTCGGGATGATGCTCGCCCACCAAGGCGCGGCGGCGCGCCTTCACCTCGGCGTCGGTGGCATCGGGGGCAAGGTCCAGCACCGCATAGGGATCGCCCGGCCGGCGCACATGGCGGGCCTCGATGCGCTCATAGGCGACGCCCTCGAAACCCAGCAGCCGGCCCACCTCGGCGAGGAAGACCAGCTCGTCCTCGTGCAGGGCATGGTCGGCCTTGGCCACGTGGAAGAGGGCGTCGAGCAGGTCCTCGCGGGTGTCGGGATCATCGGCGAACAAAGTGCCGATCTGGCGGGCATAGGCCTCGAAGCCGGCCGTGTCCTGCTTGGCGAGGTTGAAGACGCGGGCGACCGCCTCCAGCTCCTCGGCGGGAATGTCGAACACCTCCCGGAAAGCGGCCACCTCCTGCGGCACCACCACCCCGTCCGCCTTGGCCATCTTGGCAGAGAGCGCGATCAGCCCCACCGAGAAGGCGGCGGCGCGCGGCTCGGGCGCCAGCAGGCGGTCCACCACATGGCCGGCGAGCGCGCCCACGAGGGCCCCCAGCGGCCCGCCGAGCGCCAGGCCCACGCCCGCCCCGCCGATGAGGCCCACATAGCCCACGCCTGAATTCAGCATCGCGCCCGCCCGAAGGTGTCGTGTCCGGGCCAGGGAATACGCCGCCCGCTCCCAAGGTTCAATGCGGCCCGCCCGCCCCGTCCCGGGCGTCCGGCAAAGCCCCGGCTTTCAGGGATTCTTAAGGTGTATGGACCGTAAATGGGGGCCGTCTTCCCATGCAGATTCATTGACGGCCCATCAGATCCCATGTTAACCCAAAGACATTCAGGAGAGCGACGCGACGCCGGGGTATCGGCGTGCCTTCGCACCGGGGCGTCCGGGGCGGGGTCATGGGGTTGCTCAGTTCAGCGCGGGGGGCAGCACGGCCGCCATGGACCGCTTCGTGTCCACCTACACGATGCGCCTGGACAGCAAGGGCCGGGTTTCCATCCCCGCGCCCTATCGCGCCGTGCTGGCCAAGGATGGGACCGAGCACCTGGTCTGCCATCCCAGCCTTGCGGGGCCGGCTCTGGATGCGGGCGGCAATCGCCTGCTGGCGGAGATCGAGGCCCTGATCGACCGTTACCCGCCCTATTCGGAGGCGCGGGAGGAACTGGCGGCCGCCTTGTACGGCACCAGCGAGACGCTGCGCATCGACCCGGAGGGCCGGGTGGTGCTGAGCGAAGGGCTGAAAGCCCATGCGGGCATCGCGGACGCGGTGGCGTTCGTGGGCCTGGGACACAAGTTCCGAATCTGGGAACCCGAGCGCCTGCGTGCCCATCTCGCGGAGGCCACCGAGAAGGTGCGGCAGCTTCGGCGCGCGCTTGGTTCCTCGGCGGAGAACAGCGGAGGCAGCAAGGGATGAAATCGGGCCGCGGGGTCGGGCCCACCGACGCCGCAGGCGGACCGGCCCGTCATCTTCCCGTTATGCTGGCCGAGGTTCTCGCGCACCTCGCGCCGAAGGAGGCCGGTTCCTATCTGGACGGCACCTTCGGCGCGGGAGGTTATACGGGGGCGATCCTGGATGCGGCCGACTGCCGCGTCCTGGCTGTGGATCGCGACCCCACCGCCATTGCCGGCGGCGCGGCCTTGGTCGCCGCCTCCGGCGGGCGCCTCACCTTGGTTGAGGACCGCTTCTCGCAGCTTGATGTCCTCGCGCAGGATAACGGCTTCGCGCCGCTGGATGGCGTGGTGCTCGACATCGGCGTGTCCTCCATGCAGCTCGACCAGGCCGAGCGCGGCTTTTCCTTCCGCCGCGACGGGCCCCTCGACATGCGCATGGGCGGCGACGTGCCGTCCGCCGCGGACCTCGTGGCGGAGCTGGAAGAGGTGGAGCTCGCCCACCTCATCTGGAGCCTGGGCGAGGAGCGCCAGTCGCGCGCCATCGCCAAGGCCATTGTGAAGGCGCGCGCCGAGGCGCCCATCACCCGCACCGGGCAGCTGGCCGAGATCATCTCCCGCGTGGTGTGGGCGAAGCCCGGCGAGGTGCATCCCGCCACCCGCACCTTCCAGGCCCTGCGCATCGCCGTGAATGGCGAACTGGACGAGCTTGCCGCAGCGCTCGCCGCGGCCGAGCGGGCCTTGAAGCCCGGCGGGCGGCTGGTGGTGGTGACCTTCCACTCGCTCGAAGACCGGATCGTTAAGACTTTTCTGTCACACCGGAGCAAGGCTCCCTCCGCCTCGCGCCACCTGCCCCAGGCCGAGGGACCGGCTCCTTCCTTCCGTCTCCTGTCCAAGGGGATGGTGGAGCCCGGTCCCGAGGAAGTGGCGATCAATCCGCGCGCCCGGTCCGCAAAGCTGCGGGCCGCCGAGCGCACGGAGGCTCCGGCGCACGGGGAAGGGGACCTGCCCGGGATGCTGCCTCCCGGACTGTCGCAACGCCGTGGGCGGAGTCGTCGTTGATGTTTCGCATCGCGAACCTGGTGGTGGTCCTGGCGCTCCTGGTGACCGCTGCGGTGGTCTACCAGGTGAAGTACGCCTCGACCGCCGATGCGGAGCGCCTCGCGCATCTGCGCCAGGCCATCCGGGCCGAACGCGACGCCATCGCGGTGATGCGGGCGGAGTGGGCCAAGCGCACTTCGCCTCTGTTCGTGCAGGGCCTCGTGCAGCGCCACCTGGATCTTCAGCCGCTTGCCGTGGACGGCATCTCCACCCTCGACGACCTGCCCGAGAAGGTGGCGCGCAAGCAGGACGGCATTGGCGGCATGATCGAGGAACTGGTGGACACGCCGCTGGTGACTTCCTCGGTCAATCGCAGCGCGCCCACGCCCGCCGTTTCCGCGCCCGCCGCCGGCGGCGCCGCGGTGCTGCCGGCATCCTCCGCACTGCGCTCCCCGTCCACCCCCGTGACGCCCAAGCCCACCGCTGCCCCCACCGGCACGGGTGCGCCCCAAGCCTCCGCCGCACCCGTGCGCACCACCCCGGTCGCGCCCCGTGCCGTGGCCCCCGCGCCCGCTTATGTTCCCCCGTCCACCCCCGCACCCGCCCAGACGAGCAGCAGCGGCGCGGGCGGTGGTGGCCTTGCCCCCATGCTGCCCCCCGCCGGCCTGACGGGCGGGCGTTGAGGAGGCCGGAATGATGATGCCCGACTTCGGATCCCTGCTGACCCGCCTCCGCACACCCTTCGCCCGGCGCTCCGCGCCGGTCGCCGGCACGGTGCGCGCCAAGGCGGCCAGCAAAGCCCCCGCCAAGGTTTCCGTGCCGGCTCCGGCGGCCGCGGTGCGCGAGGCGACCACCCAGCGGCCGGCGCGCGCGCCCCTGGCGGATGCGCCCACCGCCCGCATCCGCACGCCCCAGCCGGCCCCGCCCGGCGCCGCCGCTCGGCCCGGCCCCTCGGCCGGCGCGCCCCCGGCCACTGCTCCCGCAGCCACTCCCGCCGGTGACGCCGCCAGCCTTGCCGCCCGCGCGGGCGGCGCGGTCGTGGACTTCTTCCGCCAGCTGGCGGTGGCCTTCGTCATGTTCTTCGTGAACCTGTTCCTGGGCCTATGCCGGCGCGTCGCCGGGCTGATCTATGGCACCGGCATGGGCATGGTGCGGGCCGTGGTGGGCCTGTTCCGCTTCTCCATTTCCTTCTCCGTAGGCCTTTATCGCGCCTTGCTCGGGCTTGACCGGGTGGATGCGGAAACGGTCACCCGCGCGCGCCTGAAGCTCCTGGTGCTGGCTTTCTCGCTGGTGTTCCTGGCCATTGCCGGCCGCCTGTCGGTGATGGCCATGTTCGCCGATCCCAATGGGGTGCGCGGTGGCGGCTCGGAGGCGGTGGCCTCGGCGCGGCCGGACATCATCGACCGCAACGGCGACATCATCGCCATCGACGTGAAGTCGCCCTCCCTGTTCGCCGAGCCGCGCCGCCTCATCGATCCCGACGAGGCGCTGGAAGGCCTTCTGAAGGTGCTGCCCGACCTCGACGTGGCCGAGACCCGCGCGCGGCTGAACTCCGGCAAGGGCTTCGCCTGGCTGAAGCGCGAGATCACCCCCTCGCAGCAACGCGCCATCTTCCGCCTGGGCCTGCCCGGCATCGGCTTCGTGAAGGAAAACCGGCGCATCTATCCCGACGGTCCGACGCTCTCCCATGTCATCGGCAACGTGAACGTGGACAATCAGGGCATTGCCGGCATCGAGAAATATATCGACGGCCGGGGCCTGGCAGAACTGCACCTCGCCGGCCTTGCCACCGACCGGCAGCAGGAGCCGGTGCAATTGTCCATCGACATGCGCGTTCAGCACGCGGTGCGCGACGAGCTGTCCCGTGCCCGTGAGAAGTTCAAGGCCAAGGCGGCCATGGCGGTGGTCACCGACGTGAACACGGGCGAGATCGTCTCCATGGTCTCGCTGCCGGACTTCGACCCCAATGTGGGGGGAAACCCGAAGGACGACGCCTATCTGAACCGCCTGACCACCGGCGTGTTCGAGATGGGCTCCACCTTCAAGGCCCTGTCCTTCGCCATGGCGCTGGATTCGGGCAAGATCGGCCTGAACTCCTCCTTCGACGCGCGCGGCGCGCTGTCCTTCGGGCGCTTCGCCATCCACGACTACCATGCCGAGAACCGGGTGCTGTCGGTGCCCGAGATCTTCCTCGTCTCCTCCAACGTGGGCACCGCCAAGATGGTGCTGGCGCTCGGCGTGGAGGCGCACAAGGCGTTCCTGCGCAAGATGGGCCAGCTCGACCGGCTGCGCACCGAATTGCCGGAAAGCTCCGAGCCCATCGTGCCCAAGCGCTGGGGCGAACTGAACTCCGCTACCATCGCCTTCGGCCACGGCCTCTCGGTCGCCCCCCTGCAGGCGGTGATGGCGGTCAATTCCATGATGAATGGCGGCTATCTCATCCCGCCCACCTTCATGAAGCGCAATGCAGAGGACGCGCAGAAGGTGGCGGTGCGGGTGCTCAAGCCCGAGACCTCCGACAAGATGCGCTATTTGCTGCGCCTCAATGCGGAGAAGGGCACCGCCACCAAGGCGGAGGTGCCAGGCTATCTGGTGGGCGGCAAGACCGGCACCGCCGAAAAGGTGGTGAATGGCCGCTATGCCAAGAACAAGCTCCTGACCTCGTTCACCGCCGTCTTCCCCATGGATCACCCGCAATATCTGGTGCTGGTGATGCTGGATGAGCCTCAGGCCCTCCCGGAAACCCATGGCTATGCCACCTCGGGCTGGAACGCGGCGCCCACGGCGGGCAAGATCGTGGAGCGCATCGCCCCCATGCTGAATGTGATGCCGCGCCAGAACCTGCCCAATGCCGACCAGATGCTGCGGGCCGCACAGGGCAACCAGAAGGTGGCCGAGCGCCAGTGAGCACGGCCGCCTTTCTCCCGGACAGGCCCGGGAGAAAGGGCAAGGCCACCCCGCTTGATGGAGACGGGACCACGTCATGACCGCCAAGCCCCTCGGCGACCTCCTGGCCGGACATGCCCGCCTGATGGCCGGGCCGCCGGGGCTTGCCGTCTCCGGCCTGACCGCCGACAGTCGCAAGGTCACGCCCGGTGCCCTGTTCGTGGCGGTGCCCGGCACCCATGCGGACGGCGTCCGCTTCATCGCCGATGCGCTGAAGAAGGGGGCTGCGGCGGTGCTGATGGAACCCGCCGCCCCGCCGCCCGATCTCCCCGAGGGCGTGGCGCTGGCCTTCTCGCTGGACGTGCGGCGCTCCCTGGCGCTGGCGGCTGCCCGCTTCCATGCCCGCCAGCCCCAGGTGATCGCGGCGGTGACCGGCACCGCCGGCAAGACCTCGGTGGCCTTCTTTCTGCGCCACATCTGGGCGCGCCTCGGCCATGAGGCGGCCTATCTCGGCACGCTCGGCCTCGTCACCGCCCGCGAGACCGCCTATGGCGGCCTGACCTCGCCCGATCCCGTCGGTCTGCACGAGATGCTGGACCGCCTCGCGGGGGAGGGCGTCACCCACATAGCGCTGGAGGCCTCCTCCCACGGGCTCGACCAGCGGCGCATGGACGGGGTGCGGCTGTCCGCCGGCGGCTTCACCAATCTCGGGCGCGACCATCTGGACTATCACCCCACGGTGGAGGCCTATTACCGGGCCAAGCTGCGCCTCTTCACCGAGCTGTTGCCGGAGGATGCGCCCGCCGTGGCGCTCACCGAGGCGCCCTATGGGGCGACGACCCTGGCCTATGCCCGCACCCGCGGCCTGCCGACGCTCGCCATCGGGCCGGGCGGCGACATGGATGTGCGGTCGATCGCGGCGGAAGGGCTCGGCCAGCGCATCGAGATCGCCGGTGCCGCGCCTTTCCACCTGCCCCTGATGGGCCGCTTCCAGGCGGACAATGCCCTTCTTGCCGCCGGCCTTGCGCAGGCGTGCGGGGCGGACCGGGACGCGGTGCTGGCGGCGCTTGCCACCTTGCCCGGCGTGCCCGGCCGCCTGGAGCGGGTGGGGGACGACCCCAACCGCGTCGTGTTCGTGGACTATGCCCACAAGCCGGACGCGCTGGCCGCCGTGCTGGACACGCTCCGCCCCGCCGTGCGCGGGCGCCTGGTGGTGGTGTTCGGCTGCGGCGGCGACCGGGACAAGGGCAAGCGCCCCCTCATGGGGCAGATCGCGGTGGAGAAGGCGGACCTGGTCATCGTCACCGACGACAATCCCCGCAGCGAGGTGCCGGCGGTGATTCGCGCCGAAATCCTGGCGGGGGCGCCCGGTGCCCGGGAGATCGGCGACCGCGCCGAGGCCATTGCGACGGCGGTGCGGGCGCTGCAAAGCGGGGATGTCCTGGTGGTTGCAGGAAAAGGCCACGAAACCGGCCAAATCATGGGCGACCGGACGCTGCCGTTCAGCGACAGCGCGGCCGTTCGTGCTGCGATGCAGCAAAATTAGGAACTGGCATGCTATGGCCGGCGCGGCGCGCCGGCCGGCACGCCTTCAGGTCATGGCTGCCTCCGGGCGAACCGGGGAGCCGAGGGAGCGTGCGCATGAGCGAACCGCTATACGGGATCGAGGAACTGGCCGCCGCCACCGGGGGCACCGTGCGCGGGGCGCCCGAGCCCGTGCGGGGCATTTCCATCGACACCCGCACGCTGGCGCCGGGCGATGCCTTCTTCGCCATTACCGGCGAAAACGCCGATGGCCATGCCTATGTGGACCGGGCCTTCGCCAATGGCGCGTCGGTGGCGGTGGTGGCCCGCGACCGCGCCGATGCCTTCCCGGCCGATGCCAATCTTCTGGTGGTGGATGACGTGCTCGCCGCGCTGGCGGACACCGGCCGCGCGGCGCGGGCGCGCTCCAACGCGGGCATCGTCGCGGTGACCGGCTCGGTGGGCAAGACCACCTCCAAGGAAGCGCTGCGCCTGGCCCTGTCCGCCGATGGCCCCACCCACGCCTCCGCCGCCTCCTACAACAACCATTGGGGCGTGCCCCTGTCGCTGGCCCGCCTGCCGCGCGAGGCGCGCTATGGCGTGTTCGAGATCGGCATGAACCATGCCGGCGAGATCACCCCGCTGGTGCGCATGGTGCGCCCGCAGGTGGCCATCATCACCGCGGTGGAGGCGGTGCATATCGCCCAATTCTCCGGCATTGAGGAAATCGCCGCCGCCAAGGCCGAGATCTTTGACGGGCTGGAGGCCGGCGGCACCGCCGTCCTCAACATGGACAATTCCCAGTTCCGCCTGTTGACCGACTTCGCCAAGGCCAAGGGTGTCTCGAACATCGTGACCTTCGGCGCCGATCCGGCCGCCGATTGCCGCCTCGTGGACGTGTCGCTCCAGGCCCATTGCTCGGTGCTGGTGGCCGATGTGATGGGCACCCGGGTGACGCTGAAGGTGGGCATGCCCGGCCGGCATGTGGTGCAGAACGTGCTCGCGGTGCTCGCCGCCGTGAAGCTGCTGGGCGCGGACCTGGCGCTCTCAGCCCTGGCGCTCTCGGCCCTGCGCCCGCCCCCGGGGCGCGGCGTGCCGGTGCAACTGGTGCTGCCCGGCGGCACGGCGGTGCTGCTGGATGAAAGCTACAACGCCAATCCCGCCTCCATGCGCGCCGCCATCGATGTGCTCAGCCGCACGCCCGTCGGCCCGCGCGGCCGGCGCATCGCGGTGCTCGGCGACATGCTGGAGATGGGCCCGGACGGCCCGCGCCATCATCGCGAGCTGGCGGAACCGCTCACGGCGGCGGGCATCGACCTCGTCTTCTGCTGTGGGCCGCTCATGCATGAATTGTGGTACGCCTTGCCGAGCGACCGCCGGGGCGGCTATGCCCCCGCTTCCGCTCCGCTGACCGCGCTGGTGGCCGCCAATCTGCGGCCGGGCGATACCATCATGGTGAAGGGCTCGAACGGCAGCCGCATGGGACCGCTGGTGAAGGCGCTCGCCGAACGCTTCCGCACCCCCAGCGAAGCCTCGACCGAAGGATAGACCATGCTTCAATGGCTTGCGCAGCTGCACGACGTCTTCCCCGGGATGAACGTGTTCCGCTACATCACCTTCCGCACCGGCGGGGCGATCGTCACGGCGCTGCTGTTCGTCTTCCTGTTCGGTCCCGGCATCATCTCGGTCCTGCGATTGAAGCAGGGCAAGGGCCAGCCCATCCGCGCCGACGGGCCGCAATCCCACCTTCTGAAGAAGGGCACGCCCACCATGGGCGGCCTGATGATTCTCTCCGGCCTGCTGGTGGCGGTGCTGTTATGGGCGAACCTGTCCAATATCTATGTCTGGACGGTGCTGGGGGTGACGGTGGGCTTCGGCCTCATCGGCTTCTATGACGACTATCTGAAGGTCACCAAGCAGACCCATGCGGGCTTTTCCGGCAAGGCGCGCCTGGCCGCCGAGGGGGTGATCGCCGGCATAGCGGTGGTGATCCTGGTGAGCGTGGGCAAGCCGGGCCTGTCGTCCTCGCTGGCCTTTCCCTTCTTCAAGGACCTCCTGCTCAATCTGGGCTGGTTCTTTGTCCTGTTCGGCGCCTTCGTGATCGTGGCGGCGGGCAATGCGGTGAACCTCACCGACGGGCTCGACGGCCTCGCCATCGTGCCGGTGATGATCGCCGCCGGCTCGTTCGGCATGATCTCTTATCTGGCCGGAAATGTGCTGTTCGCCGACTATCTCCAGATCCATTATGTGGCGGGCGTGGGCGAACTGGCGGTGATCTGCGGCGCCATCATCGGCGCCGGCCTCGGCTTCCTGTGGTTCAACGCCCCGCCGGCCCAGATCTTCATGGGCGATACCGGCTCGCTGGCGCTGGGCGGGCTGCTGGGCACCGTGGCGGTGGCGGTGAAGCACGAGATCGTGCTGGCCGTGATCGGCGGCCTGTTCGTGCTGGAGGCTGTGTCGGTGATCGTGCAGGTGCTTTCGTTCCGCCTCACCGGCAAGCGCGTCTTCAAGATGGCGCCCATCCACCACCATTTCGAGCAATTGGGCTGGACGGAAAGCCAGGTGGTGATCCGCTTCTGGATCATCGCCGTGGTGCTCGCCCTTCTGGGCTTGGCCACGCTGAAGCTGCGCTGAGGCCCGTGCCCCGCGCCGGCTGGGCCGGCGCGGGGGGTTTTACGGGCGCTGCGCCGGTGCGGAGCCCCCGGCGCGCCCGGCCCGGGCCACCATGAGGTGGGCGAGGGCCATGCCCGCCAGCATGGGCACCAGGAAGGCCAGGATCGCGGGGTTGAACAGAGCCAGCGAGGCGATGGCCGGCCCCGGGCAGATGCCGGCCAGCCCCCAGCCGAGGCCGAAAATGGCGGCGCCGATCACGAGGCGCGGGGTGATGTCCTTGGCGGTGGGCCAAGCAAAGCTCTTTGCGAAGACCGGCCGCGACCAGCCCCTGAGCCCCCGAAAGCCGAGGAAGGTCACCGCCACCGCCGCCGCCATGGTGACGGCGAGGGACGGATCGAACGCACCGGTCAGATCCAGGAAGTTCAACACCTTGGCGGGGTCGAGCATGCCCGACAGGGCAAGGCCCGCGCCGAACAAGAGGCCCGCCAGCAGCGCACCAAGGCCGATCATGACAGGCCTCCCACATGGCGGATCAGGAAGGTGACGAGGATGGCAACCCCCATGAAGGTGAGGGTGGCCGTCAGCGAGCGCACCGAGAGCCGCGCCAGCCCGCACACCCCATGGCCGGAGGTGCAGCCCTGGCCGAGGGTGGCGCCGAAGCCCACCAGAAGGCCGGCCAACGCCAGGAGGCCGAGGCTTGGCGGCAGATGCTGCGCCACGCCGCCGGCCAGCAGGGAGACGATGAGCGCCCCGCCCACCAGGCCGATCACGAACAGCACCTGTTCGCGGACCGGGCCGCGGGCGCCGGGATTGACCAGGCGGCCCACAATGCCACTGATGCCGGCGATGCGGCCATTGAGGGCCATCAGCAGCACCGCCGAGGCGCCGATGAGCAGGCCGCCCAGCCCCGACAGGAGGGGCGTGAAGTGTGTCGCAGGAAGGGTCACGTCATTTCACCTTGTCGGCCATTGCGGATGGCGCGAGACTTGTCGTGGGGTCACGGCGCGCACTGGCGGCATTCACCGGAACACCTATTTGACATTCGTCCGGCTGGGGACGGGGCAAGTGGAGAGGCCCAGCAGCCGGTAGGCCGGGCAGAAGCGCAAGGAGGCGGTGCCGAGCAGAACCACGCCGATGAGGGGGAGCACATAGGCCCACACGCCCGTCACCAGGAGGGGCGAGGCCAGGAGCAACAGCCCCAGCACGGCCCGCACGATCCGGTCCACTCCACCCACATTGCTCATCTTCGCCTCCTGTGGTCTAATGATTTTAGTATTTCATGAAACGCTAAAATGTCAACAGCCCTGAACCTTCCTCCCCATGCCTCCGGTGCGGTGCCCCAGGATCTGGTCCGCAATTCCGATGCGGCCGCTGCCCTCCTGTCGTCCATGGCCCATCCCAAGCGCCTGTTGGTCCTGTGCCAATTGGTGGAAGGGGAGCGCACGGCCGGGGACCTTGCCGCCGATGTGGGCTTGAGCCCCTCGGCGCTCTCCCAGCACCTGGCCAAGATGAAGGCAGCCGGCATTGTCGCCAGCCGGCGCGAGGGCCAGACGCTTCATTACCGCCTGGCCGGGCGCGAGGTGCGGGCGGTGATGGAGACGCTGTACAATCTTTACTGCGCGCCGCAGGCCGGGGCGGGGTGCTGAGGCGGCGGCTGCGTGCAAATGCCTGCGCCGGACGGTGCGCGGGTGCTTCCCTTCGGGCGCGACGCGTTCTAGTGCTTGGGCTGTTTTGCCGGCAGGGGGCTGCCGGTTCCAGTCCAGGTTCGCACGATGATTCCCGTTGCCAGCTTCAAGGATCGTCCCGTCGCCGTGTTCGGCCTGGGCGGGTCCGGTCTTGTCACCGCCGAGGCCCTGGTGGCGGGCGGCGCGCAGGTTGTGGTCTATGACGATGCCGAGGCCGGGCGGGCCAAGGCCAAGGCTGCGGGTCTCGCCGTCGTGGACCTCCGGCAGGTGGACTTCACGCAGCTGGCCGCGCTGATCCTCTCCCCCGGCGTGCCGCTCACCCATCCCAAGCCCCATTGGAGCGTGGAGCTGGCCCGGGCGGCGGGCGTGGAGATTATCGGCGACATCGAATTATTCTGCCGCGAGCGGCGGGCGCGGGCCCGCCATTCCCCCTTCGTGGCCATCACCGGCACCAATGGCAAGTCCACCACCACGGCGCTCACCGCCCATTTGCTTGCCACCGGCGGGCGGGATGTGCAGATGGGCGGCAATATCGGCACCGCCATCCTGTCCCTGGAGCCGCCGCGCTCCGGCCGGGTGCATGTGGTGGAATGCTCCTCCTACCAGATCGATCTCGCCCCCACCCTCGATCCGTCCGTGGGCGTGCACCTCAATCTGACGCCCGACCATCTGGACCGCCACGGCACCATCGAGGCCTATGCGGCGGTGAAGGAGGGCCTGCTGGAAGGCATTCCCACCGGCGGTACGGCGGTGGTTGGCGTGGATGACACCTATTCCGCCGCCATGGCTGACAGGGCGGAGCGCGCCGGCACCCATGTGGTGCGCATCTCCGTGAGCCGCCCGCTGGCGGACGGCGTGTGGCGGGACGGCTCCGCCATCGTGCTGAGCGAAAAGGGCGTGGAGCGCTTCCGGCTGGATCTTGCCGGCATTTCCTCCCTGCGCGGCGCCCACAATGCCCAGAATGCCGCCGCCGCCTTCGCCGCCGCCCGGGCCATCGGGCTGGCGCCGGAAGTGATCGCCATCGGCATGCGCCGCTTTCCGGGCCTTGCCCATCGCATGGAAGAGGTGGGCCGCAAGGGCAAGGTGCTGTTCGTCAATGACAGCAAGGCCACCAATGCGGATGCGGCCGAGCGGGCTTTGACCTCATTCTCCAACATCTATTGGATTGCCGGCGGCAAGCCCAAGTCGGGGGGCATCGCGCCGCTCGCGCCCTTCTTCGGGGCGGTGAAGCGGGCCTATCTCATCGGCGAGGCGGCGGAGGACTTCTCCCGCACCCTGGAGGGCCAGGTGCCGCACGAGATCGCCGTCACGCTGGACGAAGCCCTCGCCCGCGCCGCCCGCGCCGCGGAGGCCGATGGCCTCGACCCCGCCGTGGTGCTGCTCTCCCCCGCCTGCGCCAGCTTCGACCAGTTCCCCAATTTCGAGGTGCGCGGCGATGCCTTCCGCACCCTCGCCCAGGCCCTGCCGGGCGTCACCGCGCGCGGGTGAGGCCCGGCCGGTCCCGTTCACTTCGCCGCGGGCAGCCGTTGGTAGGTGTTGCCGAGATCGTCCTGCACCACCACGGCGCGGCCCTCGGCATCTACGGCCAAGTCGGCGGTGGGCACGACGGTCGCATAGTGCCAGCCCTTGGGCAGTTGCAGGCGCCGGCCCAGGTCCGGCAGCGCCGCATAGCTCAGGTCCTTGTCCTTCATGCGGGAATAGGACTGCATGACATAGACCGCCCCGCCGGGCGCGGTGAGCTGGAAGGTGGGCTTGCCGGCCTCGAACACGAAAGTGGTGTCCCGGTGGATCTCGTGCTCGGCATAGGGCGGGTTGCGCAGGTCCCACAAGGAGATCTGCACCTCCGCCCGCTTGATGAAGCCGATGCCGCCCAGCTCCACCGTTTCCCCCGCCTTGGTGGCGCCGCTGGCGATGATCTTGTCCATCAGGAAATAGCGCGGCCCGTTCATGGCCACCAGATAGACATCGAACTGGCGCTTGACCTCGGCCTCGGTGAGCGCGGCCCACTTGTCCGGCGGGCAGTCGCCAAGCCCCATGGTGTTGTAGACCGAGGCGCGCAGCCCGACGCCGTCGAGGGCGATGGGCAGCACCTCGCAATAGCGCGCATCCCGCAGAACCGGCGGCAAGGTCAGGGTCTGGGCGGCGGCCGGCAGGGCGAAGGCGGCGCAGAGCGCGGCGGCTCCGGCACCCCGGAGGAACGGACGGAAGGCCATGGTGTTTGGCTTCATGTGCATGTGTCTCGCCGGCAAGGCTGCCCTCGCCGGTTGGAGCCTGATCCCCCGATCAGCTCCCGTGCCCTGCGTCGCTGACCCCGTGACGCGGTCCCCTTATAGGGCGATGCATCGGCCCGATGAAGGGGAATTGTCCAACCCGGCCAAGACGTTTTCGCGCCCAGGCCGGCGGCGAGGGGGACGGCGGGAAGGCCATTGCGATGCAGCAAGGCCCTTGTGATCGGCCGCCGGGCGTGGCACGTCGGGGCACCGATCGGCCCCAGGTGGCATGCCAAGGCGCGTGGCACGACGAGGAGCAAAGCGACATGAACATGGAGAGCAGGCTCGTGGCACCCCGGCCGGTGTCCGGTCTTTCGGAACTGGCTGCGGACTACGATCTGATCCTGTGCGACGTGTGGGGCGTGCTGCACAATGGCCTGGCCGCCTATGCGGCGGCGGGCGAGGCCCTCACCCGCGCCCGCGACGGCGGCGCCAAGGTGGTGCTGGTCTCCAACGCGCCCCGGCCCAATGCCTTCATCATCACCATGCTGGACAAACTGGGCGTGCCCCGCTCGGCCTATGACGCGGTGGTGACCTCCGGCGACGTGACGCAGGCCGTGCTCTCCGGCCATCCCGGCGCACGCATGTATCACATCGGCCCCTCCCGCGACCTGCCCACCTTCGACGGCCTCGACCTTCAGCTCTCCGGCCCCGAGGCGGCGGATCTCATCGTGTGCACCGGCCTGTTCGACGACGAGGTGGAGACGGCGGAGGACTATCGCGCCTCCCTCACCGCGCTGCAGGCCCGCCACGTGCCCTTCATCTGCGCCAATCCCGACATCGTGGTGGAGCGCGGCGACAAGCTGATCTATTGCGCCGGCGCCATCGCCCAGCTTTATGACCAATTGGGCGGCCACACGGTCTATTGCGGCAAACCGCACAAGCCCATCTACGACACCGCGTTTGCCCGCGCGGCGGACTTGCCCGGCTGGCTGCCCGACGCCCCGAAGGTGCTGTGCATCGGCGATGCCCTGCGCACCGACATCATGGGCGCGACCGCCGCCGGCTTCGACAGCCTGTTCATCGCCTCCGGCATCCATGCGGCGGAGCTGGGGGCCGAGGGCGGGGCGCAGCCCGATGCGGAGGCGCTGATCAACCTCTTCACCGGCCATGCCCATCCGCGCGGCGTGATGCCTCGCCTGGCCTGGTAGGGCGCACCCGGTGCCGCCCCGGCTTGACGGTGGGGCGGCGCTGGTCCAACCCTTTGCCCGCCCAGGGCCTTGCGCCTCGGGCCTTGCCGTTCCTTCAGTCCGGTCGCCGATGACACGCTCCCCCTCCGCTGATCCGACCTTCGCCGTGGTGCACGGCCTTGCTCCCGTGCCGGCGCAGCTGCAGCGGCCGGTGGTGGCCATCGGCAATTTCGACGGCGTCCATCGCGGCCACCAGGCGGTGATCGCCGTGGCGCAGCATATGGCGGCCCGGCTCGGCCGGCCGGCGGCGGCGCTCACCTTCGAGCCCCATCCCCGCAGCTTCTTCCAGCCCACCAAGACCTTGTTCCGCCTCACCCCGCCGGAGCAAAAGATCGCCTGCCTGTCGTCAACCGGCGCGGCCGGGGCCATCGTGCTGCCGTTCGATGCGGGGCTGGCGGCGCTGACCGCCGATGCCTTCGTCGCGGAAATCCTGGTGGGCCACTTCCAGGTGGCCGGCGTGGTGGTGGGCTTCGACTTCCATTTCGGGCGCGGCCGGGGCGGTTCGCCGGATTTCCTGAAAGAGGCCGGCGCCGCCCATGGCTTCGAGGTGGCGGTGGTGGAGCCCATGCGCGACGAAGGCGATCCCATTTCCTCCAGCGCCGTGCGCGCGGCGCTGGCCGCGGGCCAAGTGGGCCATGCCGCGCACATGCTGGGCCGGCCCTGGAGCATTGCGGCCACTGTCATCCATGGCGACAAGCGGGGCCGGACGCTGGGCTATCCCACCGCCAACCTCGCGCTGCCAGCGGGGACGGAACTGGCCTTCGGCATCTATGCGGTGCGTGTCACCATCGGCGACCGCACGGTGGACGGGGTGGCCAGCTACGGCCGGCGTCCCACCTTCGACGACGGCGCGCCGCTGCTGGAAGTCCACCTGTTCGACTTTTCCGGCGATCTCTACGGCCAAGTGCTGGACGTGGCGCTGGTGGGCTATATCCGCCCGGAGATGAAGTTCGACAGCATCGACGCCCTCATTGCCCAGATGGACCGCGACAGTGCCACCGCCAAGGGCATTCTGGCGGGCACCGGCGCCCGCTAGCCCAACGCCTCCGCAGGTCAGGGGATCGGCCTTGCGCCGCCCCGGCCGGCTTGCGTGGGCCGCAGCCTGGGTCTAGATCATAACCATCGCGAAAAACGACGGCCTGAGCAGATCAACCCGTCTGCCCGGCCGTCGCAGACACGTCCGCCCTGCGGTCAGCAGGGCGCGGCCAGCGTCTCCCGAAGCAAAGGCCTGACGACCGGTTCGGTCGCAGGCGCCCGTCAGCGTCCACGGACCGGACGGGAGACCCGGAGCGTTGGCATGGGCGATTTCCCTTCCATTTCCATCATCGGTGCCGGACTCGGCGGCCTGACTTTGACGCGCGTGCTGCATGTGAACGGCATCTCCGCCACCCTCTATGAAGCCGAGCCGGTCGCGACGGCGCGCAGCCAGGGCGGGCTGTTGGACATCCACAAGGACACCGGGCAGGCCGCCCTGCGGGATGCGGGTCTGTTTGAGCCCTTCCTGTCCCTGGTGCGGCCGGGGGAAGATGCCAAGCGCGTGGTGGACACGCAGGGCACCCTCCTGTTCGAGCGGGCCAGCGACCCCGTCTCCGGTCCTCCGGAAGTGGAGCGGGGCGCGCTGCGCGACCTGCTGATTCAATCGCTTCCGCCCGGCAGGATCGCCTGGGGCCGCAAGGCGGTCGCCATCGAAAGGGAGGGGGCCGGGCATCGGGTCCGGTTTGCCGATGGCGGCACACGCCAGGCCGATCTGGTGGTGGGCGCCGACGGCGCCTGGTCCAGGGTGCGGCCGGCGCTTTCGGACGCGCAGCCCGTTTATGCCGGCATCTCATTCATCGAGATCGCGCTGCCCGCCGGGGAGCCGAACCATCGGGCGTCCCTCGATGCCATTGGCCGGGGCACGCTGATGGCGGTCTCCCCGGGCCGAGGCATCCTGATGCATGGGAATGCGGACGGATCGGCCAACGGCTATGCCGCCCTCGCCCTGCCCGAGGAGGCCATTCGGGCGGTCGATCTCGCCGACGCCCGCGCTGGCCTTGCGGAGATGGCGGGGCATTTCGAGGGGTGGGCGCCGCACCTCATCGCCATGATGACGGAGAGCGCCTGTGCCCCGGTGCTGCGCCCGATCCGTGCGCTGCCGGTCGGGCACCGATGGGCACGCGTGCCCGGCCTCACTTTGGTGGGCGATGCGGCCCACCTCATGTCGCCCTTCGCGGGGGAGGGGGCCAATCTGGCGCTTCTCGACGGCGCCGAACTGGCCAAGGCCCTTCTGCGCCATCCCGGTGACCGGGAGGCCGCGCTTGCGGACTATGAGCAGGCGTTGTTTGCGCGCAGTGCCGCCCTTGCGGACCTCTCCGCGCGGAACCTCCAGGCCTTCTTCGGGCCGCGCGCCCCCTGGAGCGTCGTGGACCTGTTCCGGCGCCCTCCGCCCCCGCTGTGACGGGCAGGGAGGGATGGCGCCGCAGCGCGCGGATGCCGCTTTGGCCGGCGGGCGCAGAAGCGCGAAGAGAACAGTTGCGGTTAGGCGCCTCTTAACCCAAATCGCGCATGGTTTACCTTAACTTTCGCGAACCCCGTGCCGATGCCCCATTCCGTTCCCTCAGCGCCTCCCGTGGAGGATCGTCGCTCCCCCTTCGTCCGGCTCGCCGATCTCCTGGCGGACATCGCCCCTGGCCGCCCGCCGCTCTCGGCCGCCGTGGGCGAGCCGCAGCATGCCATGCCGGGCTTCGTGCAGCCGGTTCTCGATGCCTCGCTTGCCGGCTTCGGCCGCTATCCCCGGGCCGAGGGCCTGCCCGCCTTCCGCAAGGCGGCGGCCGCCTGGCTCGACCGGCGCTATGACATTGGTCGCCCGGTGGATGCGGACACGGAAGTGCTGGTCCTGAACGGCTCCCGCGAGGGGCTGGTGACCGCCGCCGTGGTGGCCAAGCGCCGCGTCGCCGAGCGTCCCGGCCGGCCGGTCATGCTGCTGCCCAATCCCTTCTATGCCGCCTATGCGGCAGGTGCGGAATTGGCCGGCTGCGAGGCGGTGGTGATGCCCACCACGCGGGAGAGCGGCTGGCTGCCGGACCTTGATGCCCTCGCCCCCGAGCTTCTCGCCCGCACGGTGGCGGTGTTCCTGGCCTCCCCCGCCAATCCGCAGGGGGCGGTCGCCTCGCGCGATTATCTCAAGCGGCTGCTGGCGCTCACCCGCGCCCATGGCGCCTATCTGTTCGCCGACGAGTGCTATTCCGAAGTCTATCTCGGCGAGAAGGCCCCGGCCGGCATCCTCGAAGCCTGCGACGGCGATTTTACCGGCGCGGTGGCCTTCAATTCGCTGTCCAAGCGCTCGTCCTTGCCGGGGCTGCGCTGCGGCTTCTGTGCGGGCGATGCGGATTTCCTGAAAGAATATCTGGCCTTCCGCTGGGTGGCCGCCCCCCAGGTGCCCGAACCCTTGCAGATGGTGGGCGTCGCGGCGCTGGAGGACGAGGCCCATGTGGAGGCCTCCCGCGCGCTCTACAAGGCCAAGTTCGACCTCGCCGACGGCCTGCTCCAGGGCCGGTTCGGCTATGAGCGGCCCGAGGGCGGCTTCTTCCTGTGGCTCGACGTGTCGTCGGCCGGCGGCGGCGAACAGGCCGCGCTGCGCCTGTGGCGCGAACAGGGCCTGCGCACCGTGCCGGGCGGCTATCTCGCCCGTCGGGACGCCAATGGCATCAATCCCGGCGACGCCTATCTGCGCGTCGCCTTGGTCCAGGACCTGCCCACCTGCGAAGAGGTGCTCAAACGCCTCGTCGCCGGCCTGAGCTGAAGGAGACCGAGCGCCGATGCCCATGGCCCGCCGCCGCCCCTCTGCCAATCCCGCCCTGCGATCCGCCGGGCTCGGGCTCCTTGACGTCATCCCGGAGGGGGTGCGGCGGGCGGTCAGGCGGCGCAGCAGCCAGATCACCGGCTTCGGCTTGCTTTCGGTTGCGCTGTTCGCGCTCGCCTCGCTGGTCACCTGGACCGCCACCGATCCCAGCCTCTCCAACGCCTCGGCGGGGCATATCGCCAATGCGCTGGGGCGGCCCGGCGCCATCATCGCCGACCTTCTGATGCAGCTTCTGGGCCTCGCCTGCCTGGCGCTGCTGCTGCCGGTGGCCTTCTGGGGCTGGCGGCTCCTGACCCATCGCCCGCTGCCGGGCGAGAAGCTGCGCCTGGGCGCCCTGACCCTGGGCGTGCTCGGCACCTGCGCGGTGCTCGGCATCCTGCCGCGCCTCGGCACCTGGCCCATTCCCAGCGGCATGGGCGGAGCGGTGGGCGATCTCTTTCCGCGCCTGCTGGGCGTGGTGCGCGGCGGCCTGCCGTCCTTGTTCGACATCTTCCTGGTGGGTGTGGCGGGCGGCTCGGCGGCCCTCATGGGCCTTTATCTCGCCTGCGGCCGCTGCACGCCGCGCGCCGAGGACGAGCTTGGCCCCGAGGAGGAGGATGACGGCGAGCCGCCGGACCAGCGGGCCATCTCGCTCGGCGCCTTCACCCACACCCTGCTGTCCTTGCGCGCCCGCCTGTTCGCCCGCCGCAAGGCGCCGCGTGTGGCGGCGTTGGGCGGCTTTGCCCGCGAGGTGTTCGCCTCCGAGACCCGCGCCGTGGAGACGGGCGGGCGGGTGGAGCCCCGCCTCGGCGGCGCCCCCGGTCGCGATGCCGCCCCCCGGGATGCCCATGACGAGGAGGACGCGGCCCCGCCCGCGCCCTCCAGCCGCAAGGCGGTCCCGGCCCGGCGTGAGGCGCCCCCCGTGCCCCGCCGCCCCGGCTTCTACCAGATGCCGGACCTGAAGCTCCTCACCGCGCCGCCGCCCTCCAAGGGCCCGGCCATGAGCCCGGAAGCCCTCCAGGAGACGGCGCGCCTGCTGGAGAGCACGCTGGAGGATTTCGGCGTGCGCGGCGAGATCGTGCAGGTGCGCCCCGGCCCGGTGGTGACGCTCTACGAGTTGGAGCCGGCGCCGGGCATCAAGTCGTCCCGCGTCATCGGCCTTGCCGACGACATCGCCCGCTCCATGAGCGCCATTTCCGCCCGCGTGGCCGTGGTGCCCGGTCGCAATGCCATCGGCATTGAACTGCCCAACGCCAAGCGCGAGAAGGTGCTGCTGCGCGAACTGCTCGCCACCAAGGACTTCTCCGACAGTGGCCATAAGCTTGCCATCGCGCTCGGCAAGACCATCGGCGGCGAGCCGGTGATCGCGGATCTCGCCCGCATGCCCCACCTGCTGGTGGCCGGCACCACCGGCTCGGGCAAGTCGGTGGCCATCAACACCATGATCCTGTCGCTGCTCTACCGGCTGAAGCCGGAGCAGTGCCGCCTCATCATGGTGGACCCCAAGATGCTGGAGCTGTCGGCCTATGACGGCATCCCCCATCTGCTCGCTCCCGTGGTCACCGACCCCAAGAAGGCGGTGGTGGCCCTGCGCTGGGCGGTGCGGGAGATGGAGGACCGCTACAAGAAGATGTCGAAACTGGGCGTGCGCAACATCGACGGCTTCAACGCCCGCGTCGCCGACGCGGAGAAGCGCGGCGAGAGCATCGCTCGCACGGTTCAGACCGGCTTCGATCACGAGACCGGCGAAGCCATCTATGAGCGCGAGGAGATGGAGCTGGGGCCGCTGCCCTATATCGTCGTGATCGTCGACGAGATGGCGGACCTCATGCTGGTGGCTGGCAAGGAGATCGAGGGCGCCATCCAGCGCCTCGCCCAGATGGCCCGCGCCGCCGGCATTCACCTGGTGATGGCCACCCAGCGCCCCTCGGTGGACGTCATCACCGGCACCATCAAGGCCAATTTCCCCACCCGGATTTCCTTCCAGGTGACCTCCAAGATCGACAGCCGCACCATTCTCGGCGAGATGGGCGCCGAGCAGCTGCTCGGCCAGGGCGACATGCTCTATATGGCCGGCGGCGGGCGCATCAATCGCGTGCACGGGCCGTTCGTGTCGGATGAAGAGGTGGAGGACGTGGTCCGCCACCTCCGCGCCCAGGGCGCGCCCTCCTATGTGGACGCCGTCACCGCCGACCCGGACGGGGACGAGGAGGAGGACGGCGCCGTGTTCGACAAGGGCGCCTTCGGGGACGAGGGACAGGACCTTTATTCCCAGGCCGTGGCCGTGGTGCTGCGGGACAAGAAGTGCTCCACCTCCTACATCCAGCGCCGGCTGCAGATCGGCTATAATCGCGCCGCTTCCCTGGTGGAGCGGATGGAGAAGGAAGGCGTCGTCGGGGCGCCCAACCATGCGGGCAAGCGGGAAATCCTGCTGTCGGACGAGGCCGCCGAATAGGCGGCGCACCTGACGCAGGGCCACAGCTTCGCCATGAGGGCGGTTTAGGAGAGGGACGTGAAGTTGACGCAGCCGCACCCGCACGCCCCGTTCCGAAACGCCCTCGGCCCTTCTGCCCTTCAGGTCGCCATGACGCCTCGCCTTGTCCTGCCGGTTCTCTGCGCGCTGCTCCTGGCGGTGGCCGCGCCCGCGCGGGCCCAGGGCGTGCTGCTGCCGCCGGGCGAGGTGCTGCGGCCCACCGGCTCCATTCCCGGCGCCGCCCAGCCCACCCAGTCCCAATTGTTCGGAGCGCAGACGGCGCTGCCGCTGGCGTCCACCACGTCCACTGCGTCCGCCACGCCAGCCGCGCCCACCGCCCCGGCCAATGCCCAGGCGGTGAACCCGGCCTCGGCCAATCCGCCGCCGAACGTGGCCTCCGCGCCGCCGCCCATCCCCGTGCCCCGGCCCGCCAGCGCCAATGAGGCCCCCGCCCAGGCTGCTGCTGCGGGGGCGCCTACCCAGATCGCGCCCACCGCCACCGCATCCAACGTCGCGAGCGGCAAGGTGAGCGGCACCGGCAAGCCCGGCGCGCCGTTCCAGCCGCGCGCGGTGGCGCCCGTGCAGGGCGACCAGGATCGGGCGCCCGACGTCATCATCGACAAGGTGAGCACCTATTGGAACGGCGTGCAGGTGCTCTCCGGCAATTTCGTGCAGGTGGACCCGGACGGCTCGCGCAAGACCGGCGACTTCTACATGCAGAAACCCGGCCGGGTGCGGTTTGAATATGATTCCCCCGCCACCCTGGAGCTGATCTCCAACGGCCAGTCGGTTGCGGTGCGCGACCGGCGGCTGAACACTCAGGACATCACGCCCCTGTCGCAGACCCCGCTGCGCTTCCTGTTGGCGCAGACCATCGACCTGGCGCGCGACCCCCATGTGGTGGGGGTCTACCAGGACAATCTCTACGTGACGGTGGTGATGGAGGAGAAGGTGCCTATGCTCGGCACCTACAAGCTGCTGCTCCTGTTCGACGCCAAGGACTATCAGCTCAAGCAGTGGATCGTGACCGATCCGCAGGGCTACGACACCTCGGTGGCGATCCGGAACCTGGACTACACCCGCCGACCCGATCCCAAGCTGTTTGTCATCAATTTCGATCGGATGCTGCAATAGGTTCGGCAGCGCTATGATCGGAGGTAGTATATAGCCCTCGTTGAGGACCTGTTTAGAAATCTTTCGAATTCTTTCTGCTGCATCGCGAAAGCTTCATTCCCCCTGCGCTAGATGAGCGAACGGCCAAGGCCGCGCTTTGCTCCGCCATTCCGGCGGATCCAGCTGGGGGCTGACATGAAGGGTGCATATCTTCTCGTATCGATGGCGGCGATCTGACTGGCGACGCCGGTTCTGGCCGCAGATCTTGCCCGCTCCTATCCCGTCAAGGCCGTGCCTGTGGTGGAGCCGGTGTTTTCCTGGACCGGATTTTACGCCGGCGTGAACGGCAGCTATGCCGGCGGCACCGCGCAGATCGACCAGTCCGGCGCCAATCCTTACAATTGGGGCATTAATGCCTCCGGCTACGCCCTGGGCGGCCAGGTGGGCTACAATTACCAGTTCGCCAACAATGTGGTTCTCGGCGCCGAGGCGGACCTGCAATGGGCCGACATTACCGGCCAGACCGTCACCACCGCGCTCGGCAGCGTCCAGGGCACGTTCGGCGGCAGCATCGACTATTTCGGCACCCTGCGTGCCCGCGCCGGCTATGCGTTCGGCCGCGTCCTGCCTTATGTCACGGGCGGCGCTGCCTATGGCAAGACCAGCTACACCTTCACCAGCGTGAACCTGGCCACCCCCGCCAATTCCTACGACCTGTCCCAGTCCGGCACTCAGTGGGGCTGGATGCTGGGCGCGGGCCTCGAAGTGGCGCTGACTGACCATTGGACGGTGAAGGCCGAGTATCTCTATGTGGATCTCGGCACGCTGAACGTGAACACCTCGTCCTCCCCGCGCACCCTCGACCTGCCCTTCAACGACCTGAAGGTGGCGGTGAACTACAAGTTCTGATGTCTCAGGCCGGGCGGCCTTGCCGCCCGGCCCTGCGGGGCGCCGTCAGGCGCATAAGTCCCGGGCGGGATGGAAGCGGGACTTGAAGTCCGCATAGGCGGCCTCCAGGCCCTCCGCCAGCGGGGTACGGGCGGTCCAGCCGAGACCGGTGAGGCGGGAGACATCCAGGAGCTTGCGCGGCGTGCCGTCGGGCTTGGAGGTGTCGAAGACAATCTCGCCGCGATAGCCGGTCACCGCCGCGATCTGATGGGCGAATTCGGCGATGGTCATGTCCCGCCCGCAGCCGATGTTCAGCGGCTCCGCATCCGAATAGGTGCGCAGCACGTGCAGGCAGGCATCGGCCAGATCGTCCACGAACAGGAATTCCCGCCGCGGCGTGCCGGTGCCCCACACCGTCACGCTCGGCGCGCCCGCAAGCTTCGCCTCGTGCATGCGGCGGATCAGGGCGGCGGGCACGTGGGAATGCTCGGGGTGGTAATTGTCGCCGGGGCCATAGAGATTGGTCGGCATGACGCTCACATAGTCCGCCCCATACTGGCGGCGGAACGCCTGGGCCAGCTTGATGCCGGCGATCTTGGCGATGGCGTACCACTCGTTGGTGGGCTCCAGCGGCCCGGTCAGCAGGCTGTCCTCATGGATGGGCTGGGGCGCGAGCTTGGGATAGACGCAGGACGAGCCGAGAAACACCAGCTTGCGCACGCCCGACTCATGGGCGGCGCTGACGGTGGCGATCTCCACTTCGAGATTCTCGCGCAGGAAATCCACCGGGAAGGCGTCATTGGCATAGATGCCGCCCACCTTGGCGGCGGCCATGAACACGAAGTCAGGGCGCTCGCGCTTCATATAGGCGGTGACATCGGCCCGGGAGGCCAGATCCAGCTCCGCGCGGGGGGCGGTCAGGATCTCCACCTTCTCGCGGGCGAGACGACGCACCAGGGCGGACCCCACCATGCCCCGATGGCCGGCGACGAAGATGCGGGCGCCTTCGATCTCACACAGATGCGTGCTCATTTCGACCTCGATCGGGGCGGACGGGCCTGCCGGCACGGCCGCATCGGTTCCAGGATGCGCCCCACATCCGTGACCTGCTTTCCAATTCTCTCCCGACCGAGATGTCAACACTGGCGCAGGGGGAGGCGTGATGATTTTACCGTGCGAGCCGGGGCGGGGCGACCTGCCTCTTGACCCGGGACGCCGGAGCGCGGCTCATGCGGCGCACATTCCCGCTTGAGGCGGGTCGCCCTCCTGCCAATCGGAACCTGCCCGTGGCCCGTTCGCTGACCGTCTGCACCTGGAACATCAATTCCGTCCGCATCCGCCTTGATCTGGTGCAGGAGGCGGTCGCCCGCCTGAAGCCGGACGTGCTCTGCCTCCAGGAAACCAAGTGCCAGGACGACAAGTTCCCCTCGAAGGCCATCAAGGACATGGGGTTCGCCCATATCGCCCTGAACGGCCAGAAGGGATGGCATGGGGTCGCCACCTTCTCCAAGCTGCCCTTCGAGGCTGTGGAACGGCAGGAATTCTGCGCCAAGGGCGATGCCCGGCACGTGGCGGTGACGCTGGCGCAGGGTCTCTCCGCGCCGCTCACCATCCACAATTTCTATGTGCCGGCCGGCGGCGACATTCCCGATCCCGACTTGAACCCCAAGTTCGCCCACAAGCTTGCCTTCCTGGACGAGGCCACCGCCTGGCCCCGCCTTGCCGAACAGGCCAATGACCCCGCCGGCCACGCCATGCTGGTGGGCGACCTCAACATCGCGCCGCTGGAAAGCGACGTGTGGGGCCACAAGCAGCTTCTCAACGTGGTCAGCCACACCCCGGTGGAGGTGGAGCGCATGGCCCGCTGGCAGGCCTCCGGCCCTTGGGTGGACGTGATGCGCCAGTTCGTCAGCCCGCCGGAAAAGCTCTTCACCTGGTGGAGCTATCGTTCCCCCGACTGGACCGTCAATGATCGCGGCCGCCGCCTCGACCATGTGTGGACCAGCCGTTCCCTCGCCCCGCTCGCCCGCGACATGACCGTGCTGCGGGACGCGCGGAGCTGGGAAAAGCCCTCCGACCATGTGCCGGTGGCGGTGACGTTCGAGATTTAAGGGGGGAGGGGCGCCGTCTTGCCTCTCGCTCGCGCCCGTGCCACCGTCCGCCTCCCGCATCCTCGCCTCAGGCGCCCCCCATGTCTTCCTCCGACCTTCCCGATCTCGGCCCCTGGCCGGCGCTTGGCTATGTGGACAGCCCGCTCGACCGCGCCGCCCATTTGCGCGGCGAGGCGGACAGCCTGCTCGCCCGGCGCGATGCCCGCATCTATCTGATGGGGGGCGAGCTGGTGGCGGCGCGCAAGCTGGGCGAGTGGCTGGAGCCCTTGTTCGAGCGCGAGCATGCCGAAGGCCTTGGCGGCATCCGCCCCATCTTCCTTGGCCTCAGGGATGGCGCGCCGCGCTTTGCCATGCGCTTTGATCCCGGCCGGCGCGAGGAGATGGAGGGGGGCGGCCTGTTCGTCTCCGACCTCAGGTCCATCGCGGTTGGCGGGCTGTTGCCGCCCGGGGACCTTTCCGCCATCGCCTGCGGCAAGGCCATGCTGGCCTGGCATGGCCGGCACGGCTTCTGCTCCAATTGCGGCTCTGCGTCGCGCATTGTCGAGGGCGGCTGGCGGCGGGACTGCCCGTCCTGCGGCGCCCAGCATTTTCCGCGCACGGACCCGGTGGTCATCATGCTCGCCCATCGCGGCGACCTGTGCCTGATGGGGCGCCAGCCCCATTTCGCGCCGGGCATGTGGAGCTGCCTTGCCGGCTTCGTGGAGCCCGGCGAGACCGCCGAGGAGGCGGTGCGGCGCGAGGTGCTGGAGGAGGCGGGCATCGCGACAGGGCGCGTCACCTATCATTCCTGCCAGCCCTGGCCCTTCCCCATGTCGCTCATGATCGGCTGCCTGGCCGAGGCGACCTCGGACGAGATCGTCATGGATGCCAAGGAGCTGGAGGGCGCCCGCTGGTTCACCCGGCGCGAAACCGCCCTTATGCTCACGCGCACCCATCCCGATGGCCTGTTCGTGCCGCCGCCGGTGGCCATTGCCCATCACCTCATCCGGGCCTTCGTTGAGGGCGCCTAAGGGACGTGCCGGGCCGGCCCCTGCTGCCCGGGAGGGCGGCGAGAGCCGTTAGGTGACGATTGAGTTTGGCGGTCTCCCCGGTCCACCATGGGGCAAGGTGCGGACGCGAGCTGATTCGGGCTGAAGCGGGTGAAGCAGTGGAGCAGCACACCGGGGCGGCCCATGGGGGCCAGGGGTGGCGGATGGTCAAGGCGGTGCGGCATTGGCTGGCGCCGCCGCGCGGTTCGGCGCGTCCCACGCGCCGGCCATCGACCCTGGTCTATGGCCTGGGTGACAAGGTCCCCCTTTCCACCCTGATCCCGCTCTCGGTCCAGCATGCCATGCTGGCCCTCACCTTCCTGATCTATCCCCTGGTGGCCGCCAGCGAAGCGCATCTGGGCGCTCACGAGATGCAGGCTGTGATGACCGCCTGCACCATGTGCATGGGTCTTGCCACCATTCTCCAGAGCGCGCGCACCCGCTTCGGCAGCGGCTATCTGGGCGTGCACATTCCTTCCCCCAGCGGCCTGCCCCTGGCGGTGCAGGCGCTCACCTTGGGCGGGCCGCCCCTGATGGCGGCCACCACCCTCCTGGTGGGCGTGTGCCAGGTGTTCATGGCGCGCCTCGCCCGGCCCATGCGCATTCTCGCCCCGCCGGAGGTCTGCGGCGTGGCGGTGTTGATGCTCGGCATGTCGCTGGCGGGGCCGGCGCTCCGGCGGGCGCTCGGCATCGACGGGGGAAGCGCGCTCGTCCGACCCGGATCGCTCACCGTCTCCATGGCGACGCTCGCCCTTATCGTCGGCATCACCGTGTTTGCGCCCCGCCGCTTCAAGCTGTTCGCCGTGGTCACCGGGGCCGCCCTGGGCTGGGTCCTGGCGGTGCCCTTCGGGGTTCTGCAGCCGGATATGGCCCGGACCCTGGCCGAGGTGGCGTTCGTGGATCTGCCGGCCCTGGCGCTTCCCGGCCTCACCCTGGCGCCCAGCCTGTTCCCGCTTCTGGCGCTGGTGGTGATGATGAGCTTCATGGATGTGCTCTCCACCACCGTCTCGCTGGAAAAGATGAACGACGCCGACTGGCGGCGGGCCGACATGGCGGCCGCCGGGCGTGCCATTTCCACGGTGGGCATCGGCAACATGCTCAACGGCCTGACCACTGGCTTCCAGTGCGGCCTGTCCTCCTCGGCGGTGGGCCTGGCCTTTGCCACCGGCGCCACCGCGCGCATCATCGGCATCTGCGCGGGGGCGGTGATCTTCATCACCGCTTTCTTCCCAAAGGCCATCGTGGCCCTCACCCTCATCCCCTCGCCGGTGATCGGCGGCATCCTGCTTTACACCTCCGCCTATCTGCTGGTGGCGGGCATGGACCTCATCCTGTCCCGCCGCCTGTCGGAGCGTCGGGTGTTTCTGGTGGGGCTCTCCATCCTGGCGGGCATGTCGGTGGCGCTGCTGCCCTTGAAGGAGCAGCTCCACACCGCCATCCAGCCGCTGTTCTCCAACCCGCTGACGGTGGCCATCTGCGCCGCCATGCTGCTCAACCTCATCATGCGCATCGGCATTTCCAAGGAGAGCGCCCAGCCCGTGGAGGCAGGGGCCAATGCCTTCCTGACCGTGCGCGCCTTCCTGGAGCACCAGGGCGACCTGTGGGGCGCGCGGCGGGACGTCATCGCCGCCGCCATTCCGGTGGCCGCCCAGGCGCTGGAGGTGGTGGGGGACACGGGCATTGCCGAGGGGCCGGTGGAACTGCGCGCCCGCTTCGACGAGACCCATCTCGACGTGTTCGTCATCTATGACGGGCAGGTGCTGGAAGTGCCCAAGGAGCGCCCCTCGCCGGAGGCGCTGCTGGGGGATGCCCAGGAGGTGGCGGGCTTTGCCGCCTACCTCCTCCACGGCCTGAGCGACCGGGTCACCTTCGGCCGCGCCGGCGGCAAGGCCCGCATCATCCTGCGCTTCGACCACTGAAGGTCTGCCAACCCACTCACCCGTGCCCGTTCAGGCCCTGGCGGTAGGAATGGGCGGGATAGACGCCCAGGATGCGCAGCTCGCGGGAGAAGAAGGCCAGTTCCTCCAGGGCGAACTTCAGGCCCTGGTCGTCGGGATGGCCGTCCACGTCGGCATAGAACTGGGTGGCCGTGAACTGGCCGTCCATCTGGTAGGATTCCAGCTTGGTCATGTTGACGCCATTGGTGGCAAAGCCGCCCAGCGCCTTGTAGAGCGCGGCGGGCACGTTGCGCACGCGGAAGACGAAGGAGGTCACCACCGGCCCCTCGGCCGGGCTCGCCCAGTCCCCGTCCTTGGACAGGATGACGAAGCGGGTGGTGTTGTGGGCCTCGTCCTCGATGTTTTCCGCAAGAATATCAAGGCCGTAGAGCTCGGCGGCCAGGCGCGAGGCGATGGCGGCGCGGCTGATGTCCTGGGCCTCGGCGATCTCGCGGGCCGAGCCGGCGGTATCGGCGCCGATGATGGGGGTCAGGCTCAAGGTGCGCAGCGCCTTGCGGCATTGGCCGAGGGCCATGACATGGCTCTGCGCGCTCTTCAGGGTGGCAAGGCTGGCACCCTTCACCGCCATGAGCTGGTGGGAGAGGGGCAGGAAATATTCCCCGATGATGTTGAGGCTCGCCCGCGGCAGGAGATGGTGGATGTCCGCCACCCGGCCGGCCACCGAATTCTCGATGGGAATCATGGCAAGGTCGGCCGTGCCGCCTTCCACCGCCGCGAAGGCGTCCTCGAAGGTGGGGCAGGGCACCGCCTCATGGTCGGGATAGGTGTCGCGGCACGCAATGTGCGAGTTCGCGCCCGGCTCTCCCTGGAACACGATGCGGCGGCTCATGGCATTCTCCTCGTCTGGTCCGGCGGCGGTCAGGCCCGGCCGGACGTCTCTTCCATCGCAGGCCAGCCTCGGCGGCCCCGGCCGCGCGTCGTGATGGCGCGGCGGGCGGATATTCACCGCCGCGCGGCCCGTGTCCATCGCCAATTGAAAGCCGCCGGCGGGCGGCGGCAGGACGGGCCGGGGGCGCGGCTGGATGCGACGGGTCGCCGCGTGGCGGCCGCTGCGTCACCGGCGCGCAGCGCCAGCACGCCGCCGCCGGGCCGCGCAGGGCCTTGGAACGCGCGCCGGCACCGGCTTCAAAGGCGCGCCGGGCAAGGCCGAACGTGCCATTTGGGCGCGCCCCCTGCGGGTTGCGCGGCGCGAACCAACATGATTAGTGTCCGAACGGCAGCACCCTTAAGGGCGCGCCGGCTAATTGTGCGCGCGGAACTGGCTAGAATCTTGGGGCTCCGAGGAGCGAAGCGCCGATGGATAGTTTCGAATTAAACAAAATCGCGGGCGCGGTGCTGGGAACTCTGACGCTCACGCTCGGTCTCGGTATCGTCTCGCAGATCATTTTCACGCCCGAGGCCCCGGCCAAGCCCGGCTATGAGATCGCCGTGCCGGAGGGCCCGTCGGAAGCCGTGGCCACCAAGCCCGCGGAAGTGCCGATCGAGCAGCTGTTTGCCACCGCCTCTCCCGAGAAGGGCGCCAACGTCGCCAAGAAGTGCGTGGCCTGCCACAACTTCCAGGAAGGCGCCGGCGCGAAGGTCGGCCCGGACCTCTATGGCATCGTCGGCCGGGCGAAGGGCAGCGTGGCGGGCTTTGCCTATTCCACCGCCATGAAGGACAAGGGCGGCGACTGGACGCCCCAGGACCTCAACGCCTTCCTGACCAATCCGAAGGCCTATGTTCCGGGCACCGCCATGGCCTTCGCCGGCCTTGGCAAGGAGACCGAGCGGGCGGACCTGATCGCCTATCTCAACACGCTCTCCCACGATCCCAAGCCCCTGCCCACCGCCTCCGCCGCGCCGGCCAAGGCGGAACCGGCCAAGGCCGAGACCCCGTCCGCGCCCGCGCCGGCCGGTGCTGCGCCTGGCGGGGCCACCCCGTCTGCGCCTGCGCCGTCCGAGGCCAAGCCCCAGTGATCTGGAGCGCCCGGTAGCACGGGCCTCCGTCCGGCGATGCGAGGGGGGAAGCCCCTCTCGCCCGAGACCCATCCGTCAAGGGCCGCCCCTCGGGGCGGCCTTTTTCGTTCCGGCGGCCGCGCCGGACCGGGCGAGCGGCGACGCGTGCCGGTCACGCTCGCTTGAACGGAACCGGGAGGGCCGGGCGCGCCATCTTTCTGCCGTCGCGCCAGGGGTCATTATCGGCTATGCCTGTGACTTCCCCCGCATCGCAGACCCGGAGTTCCCCATGAAGCTGATGGTCCGCCGCCTCGCCCTTGCCGTGGCGCTCCTCGCCTGTGCCGGGCCGGCGTTGGCGCAGGAGGGCAATCCGCCCTTCCGTGCCGCGACCTCGCTCATGGGGGTTCCCAAATATGCACCGGATTTCAAGCATTTCGACTATGTGAACCCCAATGCCCCCAAGGGCGGGGTGCTCCGCCTGTCCGAAAGCGGCACGTTCGACAGCTTCAATTCGGTGATTCCGCGCGGCGCCGCCGCCGCCGGGCTCGGCCTCATCTATGACACGCTGACCACCCAGTCCTTCGACGAGGTGGCCACGGCCTATGGCCTGCTGGCCGAGGGGCTGCGCTATCCCTCCGACTTTTCCTCGGTGACCTATCGCCTGCGTCCCGAGGCGCGCTGGCACGACGGCACGCCGATCACGCCGGACGACGTGGTGTGGTCGTTTGATGTCATCACCAAGAACAGCCCCGGGCAGGCCTTCTACTACCGCCACGTGAAGTCGGTGGAGAAGACCGGCGAGCGGAACGTGACCTTCACCTTCGACCAGGGCGGCAATCGCGAATTGCCGCAGATCGTCGGCGAAATGCTGATCCTGCCCAAGCATTGGTGGACCGGCACCGACGGCGCCGGCCGGCCGCGCGACATCACCCAGGGCACGCTGGAGCCGCCGCTCGGCTCCGGCGCCTATAAGATCAAGTTCTTCGTTCCCGGCCGCACCATCGTCTATGAGCGGGTGAAGGACTATTGGGGCGCCAAGCTGCCCGTGAACGTCGGCACCAACAATTTCGACGAGATCCGCTACGAATATTACCGCGACGATACGGTGGAGCTGGAAGCCTTCAAGGCCGACCAGTACGATTTCCGCGTGGAGACCTCGGCCAAGAACTGGGCCACCGCCTATGATTTCCCGGCCCGGACCGACGGCAAGGTGGTGCTGGAAATGTTCGAGAACCGGGCCTCGGGCGTCATGCAGGCCTTCGTGCCCAATCTGCGCCGGGCCAAGTTCCAGGACCCGCGGGTGCGCCGGGCGCTCAATTATGCGCTCGACTTCGAGGGCATGAACCACACCCTCTTCTTCGACCAATATACCCGCATCTCCAGCTATTTCGCCGGCACCGAGCTGGCCTCCGGCGGCATCCCGGCGGGCCAGGAGCTGGACATCCTCCAGGGCGTCAAGGACAAGGTGCCGCCGGCCCTGTTCAATACCCCCTACAAGAATCCCGTCGCCGGCTCGGAAGAGGCCCGCCGCGCCAATCTGCGCAAGGCGGCCGATCTCCTGAAGGAGGCCGGCTACCAGGTGAAGGGCCGCCAGCTGGTGGATGCCAAGGGCGAGCCCTTCTCCATCGAGATCCTGGTGGACCGGCCGAGCTTCGAGCGCGTCGCATTGTTCTACAAGCCCGCTTTGGAGCGGCTCGGCATCACCGTCTCGGTGCGGGTGGTGGACAATGCCCAATATATCAACCGCGTCCGCTCCCGCGACTTCGACATGATCATCGCCGCCTGGGGCCAGTCGCTCTCGCCGGGCAATGAGCAGCGCGACTTCTGGGGTTCCGAATCGGCCAAGCGCGACGGCTCGCGCAATTATGCCGGCATCGCGGACCCGGCCGTGGATGCCCTGATCGAGAAGGTCATCTATGCCACCGATCGCGAGGAGCTGGTGGCCGCCGCCCATGCACTCGACCGGGTGCTGCTGTGGAATGACTATGTGATCCCCGCCTGGTCGCTGAAATTCACCCGCACCGCCCGTTGGGACCGGTTCGCCCATCCCGCCGAATTGCCGCGCTATTCCTTCGGCTTCCCGAACATCTGGTGGTGGGACGCCGCCAAGGCCGGCAAGGTGGGGGCGCCCAAGCCATGAGCGGGATGGACCGGCGTTCCGTCCTGAAACTCACCGCGGCCGCCGGCGCCGGCCTCCTGGTCCCGCCGGGCGCGGCGATGCTGGGAGGCGTCGGCGCCGCCCAGGCGGCCGAGGGGGTGGAGCGCCACGGCCTCTCGGCCTTCGGCGACCTGAAATATCCGGCGGACTTTCCCCATTTCGCCTATGTGAATCCGCAGGCCCCCAAGGGCGGCGCCTTCTCGCTGATCGGTCCCACCGCCGCCTATAACCAGTCGTTCCAGACCTTCAATTCGCTCAACGGCTATATTCTGCGTGGCGATGGCGCCCAAGGCCTCGCCTTGGTGTTCGACAGCCTGATGACGCGCGCCGAGGACGAGCCGGACGGCCTGTATGGGCTCGTGGCGTCCAGCGTCTCCATCGCCGAGGAGGGGCGGCTTTATCGCTTCACGCTGCGCCCACAGGCCCGCTTCCACGACGGCACGCCGCTCACCGCCGAGGACGTGGTGTTCTCGCTGGAGACGCTGAAGCGCCAGGGCCATCCGCTCATCCGCCAGGCGCTGCAGGAGTTTTCCGGCGCCGAGGCGGAGGGGCCGGGGGTCGTGCTGCTGCGCTTCAGTGCGCAGCGCGCGCGTGACGTGCCCCTTTACGCCGCCAGCCTGCCCATCTTCTCCAGGGCCTATTACAGCGCGCGCAAGTTCGACGAGACCACGCTCGATCCCCCCCTCGGCTCGGGCCCCTACAAGGTGGGGCGCTTCGAGGTGGGGCGGTTCGTGGAATATGAGCGGGTGCGGGACTATTGGGCCGCCGATCTGCCGGTGAACCGCGGGCGGTTCAACTTCGATACGGTGCGCTACGAATATTTCCGCGACCGGGAGGTGGGCTTCGAGGCCTTCAAGGCCCGCGCCTATCTCTATCGTCAGGAATTCACCTCCCGCGCCTGGGCGACCCAGTATGACTTTCCCGCCGTCAAGGACGGGCGGGTGAAGCGCGAGGTGCTGCCGGACAACACGCCGTCGGGCGCGCAGGGCTGGTTCTTCAACACCCGCCGGCCGAAATTCTACGACCGCACGGTGCGCGAGGCAGTGGCGCTCGCCTTCGATTTCGAGTGGACCAACAAGAATCTCATGTTCGGCCAATATGACCGGACCGTCTCCTTCTTCCAGAATTCCGACCTGATGGCGCAGGGCAAGCCCTCGCCCGCCGAGGAGAAGCTGCTCGCTCCCTATCGCGAGCGGCTGCCGGAGGAAGTGTTCGGCGAGCCCTATGTACCCCCCGTCACGGACGGCTCCGGGCAGGACCGCGCTCAACTGCGCCGCGCCGCCGCGCTGCTCAAGGAGGCGGGCTATGTGGTGCAGCAGGGCCGGCTGGTGGATGGCAAGGGCCAGCCGCTCACCGTCGAGTTCCTGGATGATGACGGCGCCTTCGAGCGCCACACCTCCCGCTTCATCGGCAATCTGAAGGTGCTGGGCATCGAGGCCACGTTCCGCATCGTCGATCCCGCCCAATACCAGGCCCGGCTGAAGGATTTCGACTTCGACATGGTGGTTCGCCGCTATTCGGTGTCGCTCAATCCGGGCGAGGAATTGCGCGCCTATTTCGGCAGCGAGGCGGCCCGCACGCGCGGGTCGAACAATATTTCAGGCATTTCGGACAGCGCGGTGGACGGGCTCATCACGGTGGCGCTCGCCGCCCAGACGCGCCCCGAACTGGTCACCGCCTGCCGCGCCCTCGACCGGGTGCTGCGGGCGGGCCGCTACTGGGTGCCCCAATGGTACAAGCCGTCCCACTGGCTGGCCTATTGGGATGTGTTCGGCCGTCCGCCGACGCCGCCCAAATACGACACCGGGGTGCTCGACACCTGGTGGCACACGCCCGCCTGAGCGGTTGACGCCGCGCCGGCCTGACCGCACGGTGACGCGAAAAGCGGAGACACGATGCTCGCCTATATCGTCCGACGCCTGGCCCTGATGATCCCGACCATCCTCGGCATCATGCTGGTGTCCTTCGTGGTCATCCAGTTCGCCCCCGGCGGGCCGGTGGAGCGGGTGATCGCCCAGCTCACCGGCGACGACGTCTCGGCCACCGCCCGCGTCTCCGGCCAGGGCGGTGACTTCTCCGGCGGCGCGCGGGCGCCCGGCGCGGGCGGGGTCGATGCTTCGTCCAAATACCGCGGCGCCCAGGGGCTCGATCCGAAATTCATCGCCGAGCTGGAAAAGCAGTTCGGCTTCGACAAGCCCGCGCACGAGCGCTTCCTGAAGATGATCTGGAACTATGTGCGCTTCGATTTCGGGCGCTCCTATTTCCGCGACATCGGCGTGCTCGACCTGATCGCGGAGAAGCTGCCGGTCTCCATCTCGCTCGGGCTGTGGATGACCTTGCTGACCTACGCCATCTCCATTCCGCTCGGCATCGCCAAGGCCATGCGGGACGGCTCGCGCTTCGATGTGTGGACCTCGGCCGTCATCATCGTCGGCTATGCCATCCCGTCCTTCCTGTTCGCCATCCTGCTCATCATCCTGTTCGCCGGCGGGTCGTTCCTGGACTGGTTCCCGCTTCGGGGACTGACCTCGGACAATTGGGTGCAGATGTCCTGGCCGGAGCGCATCGCCGACTATGCCTGGCACCTGGTGCTGCCGCTCACCTCCATGGTGCTCGGCGCCTTCGCCACCATGACGCTGCTGACCAAGAACTCGTTCCTGGAAGAGATCCGCAAGCAATATGTCACCACCGCCCGCATGAAGGGCCTGCCCGAGCGGCGGGTGCTTTATGGGCATGTGTTCCGCAATGCCATGCTGATCGTCATTGCCGGCTTCCCGTCCGCCTTCATCTCCGCCTTCTTCACCGGCTCGCTACTGATCGAGACCATCTTCTCGCTGGATGGGCTCGGCCTGTTGGGCTTCGAGAGCGTGCTCAACCGCGACTATCCGGTGGTGTTCGGCACCCTCTACATCTTCTCGCTGGCGGGTTTGCTGGTAGGGCTCCTGTCCGACCTCACCTACATGCTGGTGGACCCGCGCATCGATTTCGAGACCCGGGAGGTGTGAGGCATGGACACGCTCGCTCCCGTCCCCTCCGCCCCGCCGACCGTGGCGCCCAAGCCCCCGGCGCCGCTCGGCCAGAGCCGCTGGCTCTCGCCGCTCAACCAGCGTCGGGTGCGGAACTTCCGCGCCAACCGGCGCGGCTGGTGGTCGTTCGTCCTCTTCACCATCCTGTTCGTGGTCAGCCTGTTCGCCGAGTTCATCGCCAATGACCGGCCGATCCTGGTGCGCTATGACGGCGCCTATTATTTCCCGGTGGTGAAGGCCTATCCCGAGACCACCTTTGGCGGCGACTTCGAGACCACGGCCGATTATCGCGATCCCTATCTGCGAAAGCTGATCGCGGAGAAAGGCGGCTGGATGATCTGGCCGCCCGTGCACTTCTCCTATTCCACCCACAATCTCGATTTGCCCACGCCCGCCCCTTCGCCGCCCACCTGGATGCTCACCGAGGAGCAGTGCAAGGCGGCGGCCGAGCGCAAGGGTGTCGAGGGCTGCGCGGGCCTGGAGATGAACTGGCTCGGCACCGATGACCAGGGCCGCGACGTGCTCGCACGCCTCATCTACGGCTTCCGCATCTCCGTGCTGTTCGGCCTGACCCTGACCATCATCTCCTCCATCATCGGGGTGGCGGCGGGCGCGGTGCAGGGCTATTTCGGCGGCTGGGTGGACCTTCTGTTCCAGCGCTTCATCGAGATCTGGACCGCCATCCCCTCCCTCTATCTGCTGCTCATCATCTCCTCGGTGCTGGTGCCCGGCTTCTGGGTGCTGCTGGGCATTCTGCTGCTCTTTTCCTGGGTGGCGCTGGTGGGGATGGTGCGCGCCGAATTCCTGCGCGCGCGCAATTTTGAATATGTGCAGGCGGCGCGGGCGCTGGGGGTGGGCAATTTCACCCTTATTGTGCGCCACATCCTGCCCAATGCCATGGTGGCCACCCTCACTTTGCTGCCGTTCATCCTGTCCTCCTCGGTGATGACGTTGACCGCCCTGGACTTCCTCGGCTTCGGCCTGCCCCCCGGCTCGCCCTCGCTGGGCGAGCTCCTGTCCCAGGGCAAGGCCAACATCCAGGCCCCCTGGCTGGGCCTGACTGGCTTCTTCACCGTGGGGCTGATGCTGACCTTGCTCATCTTCATCGGCGAAGCCGTCCGCGACGCCTTCGACCCGCGCAAGACCTTCGGGTGAGTGTGGTAGGATGGCGGCGGAGATGACCCCATGACCAGGATCGTGCGCGAACACTACCCGGTGGAGAAGCTGCCGGAGGATTTGCGGCCGTCACTGAATGCCGCTTCGCATGCGCGCGTGGTCGTGGAAAGCGAACCGTCCTCCATTCCGGCGGAGGGGGTGGGGCATTTCTCGCGGTGGCGTCATGTGAAGCGCTCCCGCTTCCGCGATGCCGAGGAGATCGTCGCCCATATTCGCGCCTTGCGCGACGAGTGGGACCGGCGATGACCCCCCGCGTCTATCTGGATTCGAACGTGTTCATCGCCGCCTACGAGACGCACGGTGCCCATAGCGACCATGCCTGGTGGCTGCTGGATGCGATCGAGCAGGGGACTGTCAGCGCGTTTACGAGCGAGCTCACCTTGTCTGAACTCCTGGTGAAACCCATCGAGCGGGACGAGATGGATCTCGCGCATGCCTACGAAGACATGATCTCTGGCGAGGGCCAGTTCGAGGTGCTTGCGGTGAGCCGCGATGTCCTCATCCGGGCGGCGCATCTGCGAGCGTCGCGGCGCGGCCTGCGACTTCCGGATGCGATCCATCTGGCCTCGGCGCAAATTGCCGGCTGCACGCACTTCATCACTGAGGACGAGCGCCTTGCCATGCCCGAGGGCATGGTGCGCGTGGGCGTCACGCCCTTCACGGTCGAAGATATTGGGACGGGATCATGATCGAAGCCGCCGCGCCCCTCCTGTCCGTCGAGAACCTGTCCGTCGCCTTCCGACGGGATGGGACGGACGCCGTGGCGGTGAAGGGGGTGTCCTTCGACGTGACGGCGGGAGAGACCGTGGCGCTGGTGGGGGAATCGGGCTCCGGCAAGTCGGTGACCGCCCTCTCCATCCTCAAGCTCCTGCCCTATCCGGCCGCGAGCCACCCCACGGGCCGCATCCTGTTCAAGGGACATGACCTGCTCACCTTGCCCGAGCGGGAGCTGCGCGGGGTGCGGGGCAATGACGTGACCATGGTGTTCCAGGAGCCCATGAGCTCCTTGAACCCGCTTCACACCATCGAGCGGCAGGTGGGGGAGATGCTTATCCTCCATCGCGGCCTGTCGACGGCGGCAGCCCGCAAGCGGACGCTGGAGCTGCTGCACGAGGTGGGCCTGCCCGATCCCGAGAGCCGGCTGTCCGCCTATCCCCATCAATTGTCCGGCGGCCAGCGCCAGCGCGTCATGATCGCCATGGCGCTCGCCAACGAGCCGGACCTGCTGATCGCCGACGAGCCCACCACCGCGCTCGACGTCACCGTCCAGGCGCAGATCCTCAAGCTCCTGAAGGAGCTGCAAGGTCGCCTGGGCATGGCCATGCTGTTCATCACCCATGATCTGGGCATCGTGCGCAAGATCGCCGACCGGGTCTGCGTCATGCGGCACGGGGAGATCGTGGAGCAGGGCAGCGCGGAAGACACTTTCCAGCGTCCCCGTCACCCCTACACGCAGGCCCTCCTCCATGCCGAGCCCAAGCCCGACCCGGCCCCCGCCGCGCCGGACGCGCCGGTGGTGGTGGCCACCGAGGACCTGAAGGTCCATTTCCCCATCAAGCGCGGCATCCTCCGGCGGACCATCGGCCATGTGAAGGCGGTGGATGGGGTGACGGTGTCCGTCCACCAGGGCGAGACGCTGGGCGTGGTGGGGGAATCCGGCTCCGGCAAGACCACCTTGGGGCTGGCCATGCTGCGCCTCATTTCCTCGGCCGGGCCCATCGCCTATCTCGGCCGCCGCATCGACGGCCTGCGCTTTGCGCAGATGCGGCCGCTGCGCAAGGACATGCAGATCGTCTTCCAGGACCCCTATGGCGCGCTTTCGCCCCGCATGGCGGTGGGCGACATCGTGGGGGAGGGGCTGGAGGTGCACCAGCCCGGCCTGTCGTCGCAAGCCCGGGAGGAGCGGGTGATCGCGGCGCTGGAGGATGTGGGTCTCGATCCCGAGATGCGCCATCGCTATCCGCACGAATTTTCCGGTGGCCAGCGCCAGCGCATTTCCATCGCCCGGGCCATGGCGCTCGAACCCTCCTTCGTGGTGCTGGACGAGCCCACCTCGGCCCTCGACATGCTGGTGCAGGCGCAGATTGTGGACCTGCTGCGCTCCCTCCAGCGTCGGCGCAACCTCACCTACATGTTCATCTCCCACGATCTGCGGGTGGTCTCAGCGCTCGCAAGCCGCATCCTGGTGATGAAGGGCGGCAAGGTGGTGGAGGAGGGCCCGGCGCGGCAGGTGTTCGAGGCGCCGCGTGAGGCCTATACCAAGGCCCTGTTCGCGGCGGCCTTCAATTTGGAGACCGCCCAGGCCGGAGTGGTGGCGCAATGAGTGGAAGCGAGACCGGCGGTCTTCTCGGCGATGCGATTGCGGATATCGACCTGTCCGCACCTGAGACCCTGGCGAAGTCCTATCTCACCTATGAGCAGTATGGCGTCACGCTGCGCCATCCCGACGGCACGGTGGACCAGCTCTCGCGGGACGTGATCCGGGTGGGGCGGGTGGCCGGGGTGCTGTGCGTTGATCCCGCGCGCAATGTCCTGGTGCTGATCCGCCAGTTCCGCCTCTCGGCGCATCTGGCAACGGGCCGGGGCGAACTGGTGGAGATCGTCGCCGGCCGGGTGGAGCGAGGCGAGGATTGCGCCGAGGCGGCGCGGCGGGAATGCCTGGAGGAGATCGGGCTCGAGCCCTATCACCTGGAGCCGCTCTTCACCTTCCTGCCCACGCCGGGCGTGACGGACGAAAGCTGCGACCTGTTCCTCGGCCTCGTGGATGCCTCCCGCGTCCCAGCGCAGGCGGGTGCGGCCGGCGAGCAGGAGGTGACGCGGCCCTTCACCGTGCCGGTGGACGATGCGCTCTCGCTGCTTGAGCCCGGCCGCTCCTGCAACGGCTATTTGCTGCTCGCCCTGCAATGGCTGGCGCTAAATCGCCAGCGCCTGCCCGAACTGATGGCGCGCGGGCAGGCCGGCGCGCCATAGGGTTCTGCCGGCTCAAGCCGGAAGGAAGCCCAGCAGCAGGCGGGCGAGGGCCTCGGGCTGTTCCACGCAGGGAATGTGCGAGGCGTCCGCGATCATCTCCAGCCGCGCGCCGGCGATGCCCTGCGCCAGAGCCTCGGCGGCTGCGGGCGGGGTGGAGGGGTCCTTGTCGCCCACGATGACGAGCACCGGCGCGGTGATCTTGGCGCCTGCGTCCCGCAGGTCCGCATCGCGGACCGCCATGGCGCAGCCGAGATAGCCGTCCAGCGTGGTGCGGGCCACCATGTTCACATAGCCGCGGATGAGATCAGGGCGGGCGGCGCGGAAGCCATCCGTGAACCAGCGGGCCATGACGCCGGGCGCGATGGCGGGCAGGCCGTCGCGGCGGATGCCGACGATGCGGTCGTTCCACACCGAGGCCGGGCCGATGACGGCGGCCGTGTCGCACAGCACCACATGGTCCACGCG
Source organism: Aquabacter sp. DMC10 (assembly GCF_056314145.1). Classification (NCBI taxonomy): domain Bacteria; kingdom Pseudomonadati; phylum Pseudomonadota; class Alphaproteobacteria; order Hyphomicrobiales; family Xanthobacteraceae; genus Aquabacter; species Aquabacter sp. DMC10. The sequence continues at coordinate 303,527 of NZ_JBQUYX010000003.1, forward strand.
CTCCGGCGCATAGGCCGCCAGGTGTTGGGCCACCATTCCTCCGATGGACAGGCCCACCACATGGGCCTTCTCAATGCCCAGCGCATCCAGGAGCGCCAGGGCGTCCCCCGCCAGCTCTGCGATGGAATAGCCCTGCGTCTCGCCCGGCAGCGGGGCGGCATCGGTCAGGCCATGGCCGCGCATGTCATAGCGCAGCACCCGGTAGCGGGTGGTCAGCGCCGGGACGATGGCGTCCCACACGTGGAAGCTGGTGCCCAGCGAATTGGCGAGCAACAAAACGGGCGCGCCCTCCGGGCCGGCGAGGTCGTAATGGGTGACGAGGGGGCCGGTGAGGATGAAGGGCATGTGAGGCTCCGGGAGAGACGACGGACGGATATAGGCCCCTCGCATGACCGATGCGAGAAGCGGACCCTCTTGAAGAGGAGACGTCAGACGGTGGCGATGGGGGTCACCGGCGACCCCACCGCGCCGGGCAGGCGCAAGGGCGGGGCGGTGAGCAGGAAGCGGCTGCGGCCGCTGGCCTTCAGATGGGCGGCCAGCGCCGAGAGCCACCACAATTCGCCGAGCGGCACGCCCAGCTTGAACAGGCAATGATGGTGCAGAGGCATGGAGGCCTGGGAATTGGCGGCGAGCTTGCGGGCTGGCAATTGCTCCACCGCGTAATTGTCGGCCACCAAAGCGGCGATGCGGCTCTGCGCGATCCAGTCGAGAAGCTGGGTGTCGCGCCCATCCAGAACCGCGCAGGCGCGTGCGAGGCGGTCGGGATCGGGGGCGCCGTCCATGGCCATGATGAGGTCGGTGAAGCCGGTATAGAGGCAGAGGATGTCGCCCTCTTCCACCACCACCTTCTGGGCCTCCATGACGCGCATCAGATCGTCATAACCCACCAGGTGGCGGGCTTCGCCGAAGGGCGAGAGCAGGTCCACCAGCACGCCGCGCCCCTGCACGCCATGGGCGGCGGCATTCTGGATGCCCAGGCGCCGCGCGCCAGAGGGGATGCCGCGCTCGGCGGCGTCCTTGGGTCCGACAATGTCGATGCCGGCGCGGAAGCCGTTATAATAAACGGGCTCCGGCCGCCCGGTGCCGCTCACGTCGAACAGGGCGCCCACATGGGCGAAGCTGTCCCACTGGGTGGAATATTGCAGGCAGATTTCCACCTTGTCGTCGCTGACCACGTCCACGAAGCTGGCATCGTCATGGCACAGCAAGGCGTTGTAGCGGGGCGCCTCGGCGGGGCCGGTGGGCACCAGGACCGGGGGAAAGCGGCGGGCGTTCACCACATTGCCACCGGGCCGGTCCAGCGGAAGGGAGAGGCAGAAGGTGCGGCCTTCGCGCACCTCGGCGACGGCGGCGCGCACCTTCTCCGGCGTGATGAGGTTGAGGCGGCCCAGTTCATCGTCCGGCCCGAAATCGCCCCAGGTGGAGCCTTCGGGACGGCGGGTCCAGCGCGGGTTGGACATGTGATGCGTCTTTCTTTCGCGGAGCCTAGTGCGGCGCCTCAGACCACGCCCTTGCCCACCGTCATGCCGCCGCACACCGGAAGCGTCTGGCCGGTCACGAAGCCGGCGGCATCGCCCAGGAAGAAGCAGATGGCATCCGCCACGTCCTCCGGCGTGCCCATGCGGCCGACCGGAATGGCCTCGATGATGGCACGGGTGCGGGGCGCGTCCGGCGGGTTGGCGGCGGTGAAGAGGGGGGTGGCGATGGGGCCGGGGGCCACCGCATTCACGGTGATGCCGTCACGGCCCAGTTCCAGCGCCCAGGTGCGCGTCAGGCCGAGCAGCCCGGCCTTGCTGGCGGCATAGGCGCTGCGCAGGTCCTTGCCGTAGGCGGCCCGGCTCGAGACGTTCACGATGCGCCCGAAGCCCGCCGCCCGCATGCCGGGCAGCAAAGCCTGCGTGCACTGGAGCGTGGCGCCCACATTGAGGCGCATGACCGCTTCGAGGTCGTCGAGCGTGGTGTCGTCGATGGTGGCCGGCCGCACCAGGCCCACATTGTTGACGAGCCGGGTGACCGGGCCATCCGCCAGCACGGCTTTCAGCGCCGCGTCGGTGGCCGCCGCATCCATCATGTCGACGGCGATGAAGCCCGCCGCCACGTCGCCGGGGGGCGGGGCGCGGTCGAGCACCACCACCGCGCGGCCCGCGGCGATCTCCCGCCGGACCACCGCAAGGCCAATGCCGCTGGACCCGCCGGTGACGAGGGTGCGCCCTGCGCCGGCCGGGCTCACTTCTGCGCTCCCGGGAGGTAGGAGACACCGTCCACATAGGCCTTGCGCCAGCGCTGGATCACCACGCGCTCGAACAGGCCGACGGTGGTGAAGGGATCGGCGGCGATGAAGGCTTCCGCCTCCGCCCGCGTCTCCACGTCCACCACATAAAGCCCGCCGCCGGCGGCGTTGCCGTCTTCGTCCAGCTTGGCGCCGCAGGCGAGCAGCAGGTGCTTGTGGGCATCCAGGAAGGCGAGGTGCACATCGCGGGTGGCGGTGCGCAGGTCTGCCGAGCCGGGCTTGTCGAAGGTCTCGATCATGTAGGGCATGGGTGTCTTCCGGCTATGGCACGCCAGCGCTTCCGAAAGACGCCGGCATGCCTCGTCCCGTTTTGTCAGGCCATCTCTACGCGAAACGGTGCCGCTTGGCGCGGAAATGCGTCACGCCGCGCGGATTTCCAGGCCGGTGCGCGCCTTCAACTCGTCGAGGGTCAGGCCCGGCGCCAGTTCGCGCAGGACGAAGCCGTCGGCGTCGATGTCCAGCACCGCATGGTCGGTATAGACCCGGTTGACGCAGCCAAGCCCGGTGAGCGGATAGGTGCAGCGGTGTACCAGCTTGGATTCGCCCTTCTTGGTGAGCAGTTCCATCATGACGAACACGTTGGAGGCGCCCACTGCCAGGTCCATGGCGCCGCCGACGGCGGGGATGGCATTGGCGTCATTGGTGGCCCAATTGGCGAGGTCGCCATTCTCCGCCACCTGGAAGGCGCCGAGGACGGCGATGTCCAAGTGCCCGCCCCGCATCATGGAGAAGGAGATCATGTGATCGAAGAAGGCGCCGCCTTCCAGAAGCGTTACGGGCTCCTTGCCGGCATTGATGAGGTCCATGTCGACCGCATTGTCGCCGGGCTTGGGACCCATGCCGAGAATGCCGTTCTCCGCATGGAGCAGGATTTCCCGGTCGGCGGGCAGGTGGTCGGCCACCAGGCCGGGCATGCCGATGCCGATATTGACCACCGCGCCTTCGGGAATGTCCCGGGCGATGAGCTTGGCCATCTCGACGCGGGTCCAAGGGACGAATGTCGTGCTGACGAAAGTGCTGGTGCTCATGCCGAGGCTCCCGTTCCGACCGCGACCAAACGGTCCACGAATATGCCGGGGGTGACGATGGATTCGGGGTCGAGCGATCCGAGCGGCACGATCTCCTCCACCTGGGCCACCGTCACCTTGGCGGCGGTGGACATGACCGGGCCGAAATTGCGGGCGGTCTTGCGGTAGATGAGGTTGCCCCAGCGATCGCCCTTGAACGCCTTGATGAGCGCGAAGTCCGCCTTGATGGGATATTCGAGCACATAGCCGCGCCCGTCGATGATGCGCGTCTCCTTGCCCTCGGCGAGCGGCGTGCCGTAGCCCGTGGGCGTGAAGAAGGCGCCGATGCCGGCCCCGGCGGCGCGGATGCGCTCCACCAGATTGCCCTGGGGCACCAGTTCCAGCTCCAGCTTGCCTTCGCGGTAGAGCTTGTCGAAGACGAAGGAATCCACCTGCCGGGGGAAGGAGCACACCACCTTGCGCACGAGGCCCGCATTGAGCAGGGCGGCAAGGCCGGTGGTGCCGTTGCCGGCATTGTTGGAGACGATCGTCAGATCCTTGGGCGCGCGGTCAATGAGCGCGTCGATGAGCTGGTGGGGCATGCCCGCCCCGCCGAAGCCACCCACCAGGATGGTCGCGCCGTCCGGGATGTCGGCGACGGTGCTCGCCGTATCGGGTCTCGTCTTGTCGATCATGAGTGGCCGCTTTCTTCTTGTTCAGCCGATCGCCGAGGGATGGCGCGCCAGGGGCGTCACCACGATGTCCATGAAGGGGAAGAGAGGCAAGGAGGACAACAGGGTGTGCAATTCGTCGACGCTCTCCACGTCGAAGATGGAGACGTTGGCATAGCGGCCGGCGATGCGCCACAGATGCACCCACTTGCCCTGGCGCTGGAGGTCCTGCGCATAGGCCTTCTCCGCCGCCTTGATGGCGTCCGCCTTCTCGGCCGGGAAGTCGTGGGGGATGTTCACGTTCATCTGCACATGGAACAGCATCGAACCGGCTCCTCGGCCGCTCGTCCTGCGGCCGCGCGTTGGTGGAAGGGGAGCCGGCGGGGTCTGCACACCCCACCGGCGCGGGCTCACTTCTTGGCGACCAGCGGGCAGGTGCTCTCGGAGAGCGGCTGGAAGGCCTCGTCGCCCGGGATCACGCGGGTGATCTCATAGAAGTCCCATGGGCCCTTGGAATCCTTGGGGGCCTTCACCTTGGCCAGATACATGTCGTGCACCATGCGGCCGTCTTCGCGGATCTTCGCATTGCGGGCGAACATGTCGTCGATGGGCATTTCGCGCATCTTGGCGATGACCTTGACGCCCTCGTCGGTGCCGGCGGCGTCGGCCGCCTTCAGATAGTTGAGGACCGAGGAATAGACGCCCGCATGCACCATGGTGGGCATCTTGCCGCCCATGCGCTCGGCAAAGCGCTTGGACCAGGCGCGGGTCTTGTCGTCATAGTCCCAGTAAAAGCCGGTGGTCAGCACCATGCCCTGGGAGGCGTCGAGGCCCACCGACTTGATGTCGGTGAGGAAGAGCAGCAGCGCGGCGAGCGTCTGGCCGCCCTGGGTGATGCCGAATTCGCGGGCCTGCTTGATGGTGTTGATGGTGTCGGCACCGGCATTGGCCATGCCGATGATCTGCGCGCCCGAGGCCTGGGCCTGGAGCAGGTAGGAGGAGAAGTCCGCATTGTTGAACGGTGCGCGCACCGCGCCCTTCACCGTGCCGCCCTTCTCCTTGACGATCTTGGCCACCTGGTTCTCCAGGTCGTGGCCGAAGGTGTAGTCGGCGGTGATGAAGAACCAGGACTTGCCGCCGCCGCTGGTCACCGCATTGCCGGTGCCGGCCGCCAGCGAATAGACGTCATAGGTCCAGTGCAGGCCGGTGGGCGAGCAGGCCTTGTTGGTCAGCGCCATGGAGGCGGCGCCGGAATTGATGTCGACCTTGCCCTTCTCCTTGGCCACGTCGCGCACCGCGAGCGCCGCCACCGAGCCGTTGATGTCGAAGATGGCGTCCACGTCCTGGGTGTCATACCAGGCGCGGGCGGTGGAGGAGGCGATGTCGGCCTTGTTCTGGTGGTCGGCGGAGACCAGTTCCACCGGCTTGCCGTTGATGGGCTTGCCGAAATCCTCGATGGCGAGGCGCGCGGCCTCCACCGAGCCCTTGCCGGCGAGGTCCGAATAGGCGCCCGACATGTCGGTGAGCACGCCGATCTTGACGCCGCCGCCGGCATATTGGGCCAGCGCCGGGCTCGAAAGGAGCAGACCGGCCATGAGGCCGGCAGAGAGAACCTTGGTCTTCATCTGTCCTCGCAGACTGGGATGGTCAGTGGGGGGCTTCACTGAGAACTCGGGGGACGGGTCGTCGGGAGCGGGGGATCAGATCCGCTCGATCACGGTAGCGATGCCCTGGCCGACGCCGATGCACATGGTGCACAGGCCGTAGCGGCCGCCGGTGCGGGCAAGCTGATACATGGCGGTGCCCACCAGGCGCGCGCCGGACATGCCGAGCGGATGGCCGAGCGCGATGGCGCCGCCATTGGGATTGACGTGGGCGGCATCGTCGGGAAGGCCGAGATCGGTGAGCACCGCGCAGGCCTGGGCGGCAAACGCCTCGTTCAGCTCGATCACATCCATCTGGTCAAGCGTCAGGCCAAGGCGCGCCAGCACCTTCCGGGTGGCCGGGGCGGGACCCATGCCCATGATGCGCGGGGGCACGCCGGCGGTGGCCATGCCGAGCACCCGGGCGCGCGGGGTGAGGCCGTAGCGCTTCACCGCCGCCTCGGACGCGATGAGGAGGGCGGCGGCCCCGTCATTGACGCCCGAGGCATTGCCGGCGGTCACGGTGCCGGTGGGCTTCACCACGCCCTTGAGGCGGGTGAGATCTTCCAGCTTGGTGTCAGGGCGCATGTGCTCGTCACGGTCGAAGAGCTTGGGGTCGCCCTTCTTCTGCGGCACAGGCACGGGGATGATCTCGTCGGCAAAGCGCCCGGCGGCCCAGGCGGCGGCGGCGCGGCGCTGGCTCTCCAAAGCGAAGGCATCCTGCCGCTCGCGGGAGATGGCAAAGTCCTCGGCCACGTTCTCGGCGGTCTCGGGCATGGAATCGGTGCCGTGCAACGCCTTCATCTGCGCATTGACGAACCGCCAGCCGATGGTGGTGTCCTCGATCTTGGCCGTGCGGGAGAAGGCACTGTCGGCCTTGCCCATGACGAAGGGCGCGCGGCTCATGCTTTCCACGCCGCCGGCGATCATCAGCTCGGCTTCGCCGGCCTTGATGGCGCGGGCGGCGGTTCCCACTGCGTCCATGCCCGAGCCGCACAGGCGGTTCAGGGTGGAGCCGGGCACGTCGATGGGCAGGCCGGAGAGCAGGCCGGCCATGCGCGCCACGTTGCGATTGTCCTCGCCGGCCTGGTTGGCGCAGCCCAGAATGATGTCGTCGATGGCCTTGGCGTCGACGCCGGGCACGCGGTCCATGAGCCCCTTGATGGCGAGGGCGGCGAGGTCGTCGGGACGGACGGAGGAGAGCGTGCCGGCATAGCGGCCGATGGGGGTGCGGACGGCGTCGCAGATGAAAGCGTGGGTCATGGGCTCCCCAAATCTCATGTTCGTAATGCGAACAAATTTCGCTCGTGTGTGAGCCGTTGGTCGCAGCGCGTCAATGAGATTCGATGCTGCAACTGCACATGAAATCAGAGCACTCGCGGGAAACGACTGAAATAGAACCCGAATTTTGATGCTTTGGCTTGGCTTCAATGTGCAGCCTTGACAGGCCCCGTGGGATGCTTTTCTGTGCGCATCGCGAACATTTAGTACGGCAGTCGCACAAGGAGGCGCGCATGGCTCATCTGGACGGGCGCTCGGTGGCCCTGGTGGGGGCGGGCAGCATGGGGCTTGGCTGGGCCATCGTCTTTGCCCGCGCGGGGGCGCGCGTGCGGCTCTATGATGTCAGCGCCGAGGTGCTGGCCGCAGCCCCCGCCGGCATCGCCCGCCGCCTGGACGCGCTGCGCGCCCACGGCCTCCTCCACGAGGCGCCCGCCGCCGTGCTGGCGCGCGTCACGGTAACTTCGGACCTCGACGCGGCGCTGGACGACGTCGTCCATGTGCAGGAAAGCGTTCTGGAAAAGCGCGACCTCAAGCGCGACCTGTTCGCCGAGCTCGATCGCCGCGCGCCCGCCGATGCGGTGCTCGCCAGTTCCACCTCCTCCTTCCCCGCCTCCGATTTCACCGACCATCTGCCGGGCCGCCATCGCTGCCTCGTGGCCCATCCGGCCAACCCGGTCTATCTCCTGCCCATCGTCGAGCTGGTGCCCGCCCCCTGGACCGACCCGGCTGCCGTTTCCGCAACCCGGGCGCTCATGGCCGGCGCCGGCCAGCGGCCGGTGGAGCTGAAGCGGGAGGTGAACGGCTTCATCTACAATCGCCTCCAGGGCGCGGTGCTGCGCGAGGCCTATTGGATGGTGAAGGAGGGCATCGCCGACGTGGATGACATCGACCGGGTGATGACCGGTGGCCTCGGCCTGCGCTGGTCGCTCATCGGGCCGTTCGAGACCGCGGACCTCAATTATCGCGGCGGCCTGGCCGAGCACGCCCAGCGCATGGGTGCACGCTACGCGCAGATGGGCGCCGAGCGCGGCCAGCCGGACATCTGGGACGAGGACCTCGTCGCCCGCGCCGCCGCCCAGCGCCGCGCGCTTCTGCCGCTGGAGGACTGGGAGGCCCGCGTCGCCTGGCGCGATGACCGGCTGATGGCGGCGCTCGCCGCTGCACGGACCCTCGAGGATGGCTATGATGACGCAGCGGCCGAGCCGGCCGCTGGCGGCGGGAGTGCGGAATGAGCGGGCGGGCAAGCGGGGAGGGCGCAGGGGAGGACAAGGACTATATCCAGTCCCTGGTGCGCGGCCTCGAGGTGATCCGCACCTTCACCCGCTACAAGCCGCGCATGACCTTGAGCGAGGTTGCCCAGCATACCGGCCTGTCCCGCGCGGCGGCGCGGCGCTTCCTTTTGACCCTGGTGCGGGAAAACTATGCCGAGACCGACGGCAAATATTTCTCGCTGCGCCCCAAGGTGCTGGATCTCGGCTTCTCCTATCTGTCCTCCCTGCCCATGTGGGAGGTGGCCCAGCCCCTCATGCGCGACGTGGTGAACGAGCTTCAGGAATCCTGCTCGCTCTCGGTGCTGGACGGCCTCGACATCGTCTATGTCGCCCGCGTGCCCACCGAGCGGGTGATGACCATCGGCCTGTCCATCGGCAGCCGCCTGCCGGCCTTCTGCACCTCCATGGGCCGGACCTTGCTGGCCGGCCTGCCGCCGGCGGAACTGGCGGTGTTCTACGACCGAGTGAAGCTGGAGCCGCGCACCGAGCGCACCGTGGCCAACATGGTGGCGCTCAAGGACGCGGTGGAGGCCTCCCGCCGCCAGGGCTGGACCCTGGTGGACCAGGAACTGGAGATGGGCCTGCGCTCCATCGCCGTCCCCGTGCGCAACCGGCGTTCGGAGGTGCTGGCGGCGCTGAACGTCTCCACCCATGCGGGCCGCAATTCCGCCGATACGCTGAAGTCGCGCTTCCTGCCCGTCCTGCTGGATGCCGCCCAGAAGATTTCCGCCTCCCTGTCGCAATGAAGCGCCGTGTCGGGGCCACGCCCTGGCCCGCCGCCGGCGAAAAACAGTCCCCGTCACACAAAGCGCAACATTGAGTTGATCCAATCCCTTCGCCGGCCGTAACAAAGGGTTCGAGCCATGCGATGCTGCGGCCAGGGTCTCTTGAATGTTCTCAGCCGTTGATACGGATCGCTCTCTCCTCCACGAGGGAGATCAGATTTCGCGCAGCTTCTTGCGGACGGTGCTCATCCTCTCCCTGTGCTGGAGCCTCTCCTTCATCGTGGGCGGCTTGTCGGGCCTGTTGCCGGTGGAACCGTTGCACCTGGTGAACAGCATGGCCTTTGCCGGCGTCACGGGTGTCCTGCTGGTGGCGCTCTGGCGATCCTGGACGCACCATCGGTGGATTGCGGCCGGCTATTTCATTTCCGTCTATCTCTATGTGGCCGCCGCGCAATTCCTGATGCCCACCGACCAGCTGCGTGCCCTCCTGTTCTTCCCGGCGCTCGGGGCGGTGCTGTTCGTGCTCGGGTATCGGGCCGCATTCTTCGCCCTCCTCCTGTCTTATGCGCTGTTCGGCGCCTCGGTCCTCACCGGACACGCGGTGGCAAGTCCCGTGGCGGTCACGACCTTCGTCGCCACCCTCGGCTTTACCGGGCTGTTCTTCCACATCTTCCACCAGCAGGCGACGCAGGCCCTGCGGCTGGTGGCGCAGCAGAATGCCGTGCTGGACGCGGCCGCCCGCCTTGATCCGCTCACCGGCCTGCTCAATCTGCGCGCCTTCCAGGAGATCATGAGCGGCGAGATGGCCCGCCCCGGCGCCGCGCGGCCGGTGGCGGCGCTGTTCGTGGACGTGGACCATTTCAAGCCGGTCAATGACCGCTTCGGCCATGCGGTGGGCGATGCGGTGCTTAAGGCGCTGGCCACCGTGTTGAAGCGCGCGGTGCGCCAGGACGACCATGTGGCCCGGATCGGAGGGGAGGAGTTCGCCATTTTCCTGCCCGGCGCCGGTGCGGAGGTTGCCGCCCAAGTGGCCGAGCGGGTGCGCGAGGAGGCGGAGCGGATGACCGTGCAGATGGGCGGACACACCATCGCGGTGACGCTCTCCGTGGGCGTTGCGGTCTCCCATCCGCCCCATCCCTCGCCAGACGCGCTGGTGCGGGCCGCGGACCTTGCCATGTACGCGGCCAAGGACCAGGGGCGCAACCGCGTGGTGACGGCCTTGAGCTGAGGCGGGCGGCGGCAGGCTTGGCATTTTCCCTCCGGGGCGACACTGTGCGCCGGTCATCGCGTCGGGTGGGAAGGGGGCCATGAGCGAATTTGAGGTGGTCTCGCGGCTGTTCACGCTGCTTCTGGGGCTGGCCATTGCCGAGGTGCTGAAGGGGTTCGCGCGCGTTGTCCGCATTCGGCTGAAGGCGGAGGATGTGCGTCCCGGCGCGGTGCGGATCGGCTGGCTGGTGCCGCTGCTCGGCACCATGATGGTGCTGGACCAGATGACCTTCTGGATCAATTTCCAGCATTTCGGCCCGCTTCTGCCCGCCACCTATCCCAGCCTCGTCTCCATGATGGTGCTGATCGGCGGCTATTTCGCCCTGTCGACCCTCATCTTTCCCGCCGAGCCCAAGCAGTGGGCCGACTATGATGACTATTACCTGGTGGTGCGCCGCACGGTCCTGGGCGGCATCCTGGGCGTGAACCTTCTCACCATCTGCGCCATCCTGGGCCTGGAATTCTACCGCCAGAGCGGGGTGTTCGACGCCATGGGCGGTGGCGACGACACCTTTGGCAGCCTGCTGGAGCTCCTGACCATTCCCGTCCTGGTGGCGCTGCTGTTCGTGCGGGGGAAGCGGTGGAACCTGGGCATGCTGGCCGCGGTCAATCTGATGATGATGGCCGAGGTGCTGCCTTTCTAGAGCGCGATCCGATCAGATTGAATCCATCCGATCCGTGAACCGCCCTTGCACGCCTTGATCGAGGCTGCGCCGATGGACCACCCTCTGACGTCCTGAAGGGGCGCGACCGATCCCTGATGCTCCCCGTCAAAGAGCGCGGGCCCGGGCCTGGGGATCTGCATCGCCGCCGTGCCGCCCGCCGCGCAGGATTTCCGACACCAGCATCCCCACCCGCGCGCTCCAGGTGAGGCGGCGCGCTTCCGCGCGCTCGAAGCCGGAAAAGGCGGCGTCGAGCTTGCGCATCTCAGCCGTCCGCTCCGGCTCGGGCAGGAAGGCCGAGCGGATGGCAGTACGGGCGAAGGTCTTCAGCGCCCGATAATCAAAGCCATGGTCGCGGGCCGCGCGCACGAATTCCTGGGTCAGGTCGGAGCGGGCGACGCCGGCATCGTCCGTGGCCAACACCACCGGCACGCCTGCCGCCACATAGGTGGTGATGGGCTGGGCGCGGCCGCGCACGCCCAGGATGAGGTCGGAGGAGGTCAGGGCGATCTCCACCGTCACGCCCCGGCGTGCCATTTCCGCCAGGAGGCCGGGCATGTCGCGCTCGAACCCGATGGCGGTGCCGTGGCCGATGCGGCGGGCGCCCGCCACCTCCACCGCCGCGCGGATGTGGAAATCGAGATCGGAGGGCGGCACGAGGCCGAGCCACAGCTCGCCCGCATGCAGCGTCACCGGAACGTCGGGCGGGGCGAGGGCGGCCACATAGGCCATGTGGGTGAGATAGTCCCGCCGCGCGGTGCGCTCATCCTCCGGCCCCACCAGGTTGAGCCCCACCACCGCGCGCGGCGCGGCGCGCACCAGTGCGGCCGCCACCGCGATCTGGGCGAACACCTCGGCGGGCGGGGCATTGCGGTTCACCTGGGCGATGAAGCGATAATTCACGGCGCAGCCCGGCCGGTCCGGTGCGGCGGCACAGCCCAGCAGCCCGGTGATGCGGGTGGTGAGCCCCTCCATCTCCTCGGCCTGCTTGCGCACCATCTCCTTCAGCCCGGCCCCCTGGAGCGCCGCCAGCATGGCCTTGGGATCGCTCTCGCCGCCGATGGCGTCCGCCAGGCGCCGGCGCTCGCCGCTCTCCAGGAAGGTGGCCATGAATTCCACATATTGCACCGAGGCGGCGTCGTAGGCGCGCAACTGGTCCGCCGCCATTTCGGCTAGCCGGTCGAGGCGGGCGGCAGCATCAGCCCCGCGGGTGGCCGCACCGAACTTGCCGAACGTGCTGAAGAACTGGTCGTGGCCCGACGGCACTTGCGGCGTCGGCACGAAGGCGCGCATGGAATAGGCATCCACCAGCAGGTCATACATCCTTTGGCCGCCTGCTCCGCTGATGGCCTCCGCCAAGGGAACCAGCCCGGGATCGGCGCCGCATGGCGCATCCGGCCGCGCATCGGCCGGGCGTGGCACCAGCACCAGCTCCGGCCGGCTCAGGCACAGCCCGTCCTGCATTGCCCAGCCGATGAGGCGTTCCGCATAGACCGCGCCCGACAGATGGGTGTGAAGGTCCGCCCCCTTCGGCATGCGCTGGAGGAAAGCCCGCATCTGCGCCGCGTCGTCGCGGCTCGCCTCGAAGACCCCCGCCGTCACCGCCTCCGACAGATTTACCAAAAGGAAGCCGGCCCGCCCGACCAGCGTGCCGGCGCCCAGCAGAAGCGCAAGAAGGACAAGGGCGGCGACGAGGCGGCGGGACACGCGCGACTCCGAGGCAAGGGAACCTGGGGCAGGCTCCGGGACGGCAGGACTCACCCTAGCCAAAGTCTTACGGGGTGAAAACATACCGCAGGGCGATGCACCTCAGGAATGGTCCCACTCCCCCCGCTTCGAGAAGTCGTCTAGAAGGCGGTCATGGCGCTGCTCGATCTGGCAAATCCCACCCGCTTCCTGGCCCTGTCCGGCCGGCTCCTGCCGTGGACCGCGGGCCTTTCCGTCCTGTTCCTGGCCGCCGGCCTCGCCCTGGCCTTCGCCGCACCGGCGGATTACCAGCAGGGCGAGACGGTGCGGATCATGTACATCCATGTGCCCTTCGCCTGGCTTGCCATGTTCGGCTATTCGCTGATGGCCGCCTCGGCGCTGGGCATCCTGGTCTGGCGGCATCCTCTGGCCGATGTCTCCCACAAGGCGGCGGCGCCCATCGGCGCCACCTTCACCTTCCTGTGCCTTGTCACCGGCGCGCTGTGGGGACGGCCCATGTGGGGCACCTATTGGGTGTGGGATGCGCGCCTGACCTCCGTGCTGGTGCTGTTCCTGCTCTATCTCGGCCTGATGGCCCTGCGCGCCGCCATCGACGATCCGAGCCGCGCCGGGCGCGCGGCGGCGGTGCTGACCCTGGTGGGCTTCGTCAACGTGCCCATTGTCAAGTTCTCGGTGGATTGGTGGAACACCCTCCACCAGCCCGCATCGGTCTTCCGCATGGACGGGCCGACCATTGACGGCTCCCTGCTGCGCCCGCTGCTGGTGTGCGCGCTGGGCTTCACCTTCCTGTTCATCTCGCTCCATCTCCTGGCCATGCGCACGGAAATCCTGCGCCGCCGGGTGCAGGCGCTGGAAGCGCGGGCCGCCGCGGAGGCCGCCGGCGCATGAGCCATGCCTTCTTCATCCTGGCCGCCTATGGCGTGGCGGGGCTGGGCCTCATGGTGCTGACCGTCCTGCTCTGGATCGATTATCGCGGCCAGCAGCGCGCCATGGCGGAGCTTGAGGCGCGGGGGCTGCGCCGCCGGTCCGATCGGAGGGGCGCATGAGCGCGGCCTCGCCCTCCCGCCGCCGGCTCATCATGCTGCTGCCGGTGCTGGTGTTCGCGGCGCTGGCCGGGCTGTTCTTCATCCGCCTTTATGCGGGCGATCCCTCGCGCATTCCCTCCGCCTTGGTGGGGCGTCCCGCGCCGAAGCTGGAGCTGGCCCCGCTGCCGGGTCTCCTGCGGGATGGGCAGCCGGTGCCGGGCCTCAGCCCCGCAGACCTTGCCGGCCGCGTCACGCTCATGAATGTCTGGGCGTCCTGGTGCGCGCCGTGCCGGGAGGAACACCCCATCCTCATGGCCCTGTCGCGCGATCCGCGCCTGCGCCTCGTGGGGCTCAATTACAAGGATGCGCCGGACAATGCTCGTCGCTTCCTTGGCCAATATGGCCTGCCTTATGCGGCTGTTGGCGTCGACCCCAACGGGCGCGCGGCCATCGAATGGGGCGTCTATGGCGTGCCTGAGACCTTCGTGCTTGCCCCAGACGGCACCATCGCCCACAAGTTCGTCGGCCCGCTGAGCGAGGCTGCCGTGCGCGACACGCTGATGCCGCTGGTCGAGCGGCTGTCCTCCACCGTCAGCGCGTCTCCGCCGAAGTAGCGGCCTCCGGCGCCTTCAGCTCATAGCGCGCCATGAGGGGCGCTTGGGCGAAGGCGAAGAGGAAGGTGAGGGGCAGATAGCCGAAGGTCTTGAAGCTGACCCATGTGTCGGTGGAGAACGACCGCCAGACGATCTCGTTCACCACCGCCATGACCAGGAAGAACACGCCCCAGCGGATGGTCAGGATGCGCCAGCCCTCTTCCGTGAGGCGCACCATGCCGTCGAACACATAGGGCAGCAGGGGCTTCTTGAAGACGAGGCCTCCCAGCAGGGCCGCCGCAAATAGGGCATTCACCAAGGTGGGCTTCAGCTTGATGAAGTGGTCGTCCTGCAGGACGATGGTCAGCGTGCCGAAGATCATCACCACGACGGCGGAGATGAGCGGCATCACCGCGATGCGCCGCGCCAGGATCCACATGGCCGCCAGCGCCGCGAGGGTTGCCGCCATGAACAGGCCCGTGGCCACATAGATGCCGCCATAAGCATTGCCGGCGAAGAACAGCACCAGCGGACCCAGCTCCAGCCCGATCTTCAGTCCGGGATTGAGGGTGCGGCGGGGGGCGGCGTCGGAGGTCATGCGGGTCCTTTCCGGTCTTGCCTTCTTGTGACCGGCGCTCGGGGCGGGATCAAGGCGTTTCGAGAGGGCGCTTGGCCTCCTCAAGGGTCAGCGGGCAAGGCCGAGGCAATCCACGATTTCCGGCCCCTCCTGCACGGTGCGGGTCTCCAGCCGCGCCGCAAGCCGGCGCACGCCCGGTCCCGGCCGTCCCGCATCGCGCCGGTGCGGGTTGGGCAGCATGACCGCCAGCAGGGCCGACTGGCGCGCGTCCAGGTCCGCCGGCCCTTCCTTGAAAGCGCGCTGCGAACCCGCCGCCACGCCGAATTCCCCGTCCGGCCCCCATTCGGCGATGTTGAGATAGATCTCCAGCAGCCGGCGCTTGGTGAGCACCAGGTCCAGCCACACGGCCAGCGGCAGTTCCAGGCCCTTGCGGATGAAAGAACGGCCCGGCCACAAAAACAGGTTCTTGGCCACCTGCATGGGAATGGTGGAGGCGCCGCGGGCGTCTTCCACCTCGCCGTCGGCGCGGTCGATGGCGGCGCGGATTTCGGTGGGGTCGACGCCCCAGTGCCGGCAATAGCGGGCATCCTCCGACGCCACCACCGTGCGCACCAGGGTGGGCGACATGTCCGCCATGGGCGTCCAGATCCGCTCCACCCGCTCGCCGGTGAGCCAGCGCCCGAGCATGAGGGTGGAGACCGGATTGATCACCGCATAGGCCAGGGAGAGCAGAAGCGGCACCGCCGCCAGCGCCACCACCACCAGCACGAGGATGCGCAGGAGTTTCATGGCGCCCGTCCCTCTCTCTTTGCGGGTCTAACGGCCGAGCCGAAGCCTCGGTTCCCGCCTTGACCGCGCCGTCTGGTTGGGGCACCCCGGACCGCGCGTCAACCTTGCCCGGTGAGCCCCGTGACTGCTGCTGCCCCCTCTGCACCCGCATCTGCCTTCGCCGCGCACATGGAGGCGGCGGCCGATCGTGTGGAGGCCCGGCTCGTCGCGGCCCTTTCCGATGCGCCCGCCCTGGGCGAGCGCCTGCGGCCGGAGCGGCTGATGGCCGCCATGCGCCATGGCAGCCTTGATGGCGGCAAGCGCCTGCGGCCCTTTCTGGTGATGGAGGCGGCGGCCCTCTTCGGCGTGACGCCAGAGGTCTCCGTCACCGCCGCCACCGCCATCGAGTGCGTGCACTGCTATTCCCTCATCCATGACGACTTGCCCGCCATGGACAATGACCTCCTGCGCCGTGGCCGGCCCACCGTTCACGCGGCGTTCGGCGAGGCGACCGCCATCCTGGCGGGCGATGCCCTTCTCACTCTCGCCTTCGATCTCCTGGCCGGCGCCGATGCGCACCCCGATCCGGCGGTGCGCATCGCCCTCGTCCAGGTGCTGGCCCGCGCCTCGGGCATGGGCGGCATGGTGGGTGGGCAGATGCTGGATCTGGCCGCCGAGGGCCGCTTCGGGGACGGCACGCCGCTTGCCTTGCCGCTCGACGCCATCCGCGACCTCCAGGCCATGAAGACCGGCGCGCTCCTGGCCGCCGCCGTGGAGATGGGCGCGCGGCTCGGCGGCGCCACGGACGTGGAGCGCGAGGCGCTGGCCGATTATGGCCGGGCGCTGGGCGCCGCCTTCCAGATCGCCGATGACATTCTGGACCTGGAAGGTTCTGCCGAGGAAGTGGGCAAGGCGGTCGGCAAGGATGCCGCCGCCGGCAAGGCCACCATCGTTTCCGCCTTGGGGCGGGAAGCGGCGGGCGCGCTGCTGGCGGACCTCGTGGAGAGCGCCAAGGGCGCGTTGGCCCCGTTCGGCGTGCGTGCGGACCTCCTGAAGGCGACCGCCGTTTTCGTCGCCGCGCGGCGCAAGTGAGCCGGTGCCTCTGCCTGGTCGCGCCTCTTCACCTGACATGCTAGCGTGCCGCCCATCGTGATGCGCCGCTTATCCCCCTTCTCTCCCTCCCGCCGCGCGGTGCTTGCCGGCGCAGCGTCCCTTGCGCTTGCCCCCATGGGCGCGGCGCGGGCATTGGGGCAGGTGCCGTCCTCCGGCGCGGTGGATGTGGTGATCGTGGGCGCGGGCGTCGCTGGCATCGCCGCCGCCCGCCGCATCGCCGCCGCCGGTCGCACCTATGCTCTCCTGGAAGCGGGCAAGCGGGTGGGCGGGCGCGCCGTCACCGACACCTCCATCTTTGGCGTGCCCTTCGATCTGGGCGCCCATTGGCTCCATGGCGGCAATGCCAATCCGCTGGTGGAATGGGGCACCGCCCAGAACCTTGACCTCTATCCCGCGCCCCATGGCGCCCGGCTCTATGTGAATGGCCGGGAAGCCCGGGAGGGCGACTACGAGGATTTCGTCGCCGCCGTGCGCCGGGGCGAGCGGGCCATCGTGGCCGCCGGCGATGCCGGGCGCGACCTGCCCGCCGCCCGGGTGCTGCCGGACCTCGGCGAATGGGGGCCGAGCGCTTCCTTCGTCATGGGGCCGTTCACCTGCGCCAAGGATCTCGACCAGGTGTCCACCGTCGATTTCTCCCGCGCCGATGAGCGGGAGGACGATGTCTTCTGCCGCGCCGGTGTCGGCGCATTGGTGGCCGCGCTTGCCCAACCGTTGTCGGTGCGGCTGGAGACGCCCGTCACCGCCATTGATCTGAGCGGACGCCTCGCCCAGGTGAGCACGCCGCGCGGCACCGTCAATGGGCGCGCCGTGATCCTCGCCATCCCGCCGAGCCTCATTGCCGCCGGCAAGGTGCGGATATCGCCGAGCCTCGCCCCGCGCTATCGTTCGGCGGTGGAGCGCATCACGCTCGGCGCCTACGACCACATCGCCTTCATGCTGCCCGGCAATCCCTTGCGGCTCCAGGCGGACGAGACCGTCCATGTGAAGGCGCAGGATGCCAAGACCTTTGCCCTCGTCGGCCGCATGGGCGGCAGCGACCTGCACATGCTGGAGGTGGGCGGCAAGCTCGCCGCCGACTTGGCCGCCGGCCCGCCCCAGGCGGGTGCCAGCTTCCTGAAGGAGGCGCTGACCCGCACTTTCGGGGCGGATGTGGCGGCCAGGGTGGGCAAGGTGCACCACACCCGCTGGACCCGCGACCCCCTGGCGCTGGGTGCCTTTTCCTGCGCCTTGCCGGGCGCCGGGAACCTGCGCCGGGCCTTCACCGAGACCGTCTCCGGCAAGCTTTTGTTTGCCGGGGAGCATGCCAGCGAGACCCAATGGGGCACCGTCCATGGCGCCTATGCCTCGGGCGAGCGGGCGGCGGGGCAGGCGTTGCGGATCCTTGGGGTTCCAGGCGCCGCCAGCCTCTAAAAAGACTCTGCCGCCAGTCTGTAAAAAACGCGCCGCCAGCCGGCGGCGCGCCTGTCCATTCACGCCGCGCCGGTGATGTCCTCGGTGGGCTTGGCGCGGGTGACGGAGACCGGGTCGGAGGCGGGGAAGGTTTCCTCCAGGGCCTCGTCGAGACGGGGGCTCGCGGCCGCCTGGGCGGCGGCGTCCGCGTGGCGGGCGCGCAAGGCGAGGATCTCGCGCAGGAGGGTGTCCCGCTCGGCGGCGAGGTCGGCGAGGGAGCGACCGTCGGCTTCGGCGATGACGCCTTCCACCAGCTTGCGCTGGAGGGCCTCGTCCACCTTGGGCGTGCCCAGGTCATCCCACCAGGTTTCCACCGCCGGCAACAGGTGGTGCATGAAATGGGCAAGGCCGCCCTGGCCGCCGCCCAGATGGAAGATCATGTGCTGGCCCATGAGCGCCCAGCGCAGGCCCGGCCCCTGGCTGACGGCGGCGTCGATGTCCGCCACCGAGGCGACCCCCTGGTCCACCAGATGGATGGCCTCCCGCCACAGCGCGGCCTGCAGGCGGTTGGCCACGTGGCCGGGCACTTCCTTGTTGAGCAGGATCGGGTGCTTGCCGATGGCCTTGTAGAAGGCCATGGCGGCGTCGACCGCCTCAGGGCTGGCGGTGGGGCCGCCGACCACTTCCACCAGGGGGATGAGGTGGGGCGGATTGAAGGGATGGCCGATGACCACGCGCTCGGGATGGCGGCAGCCTTCGGAGAGGCGGCTCACCAGCAGGCCCGAGGTGCTCGACGCGATCACCACCTCCGACGGCAGGACAGCGTCGATCCTGGGCAGGAGGGCGTTCTTGACCTCGTAGCGCTCGGGCGCGTTCTCCTGGACGAACTGCGCCCCTTCCACCGCCTTCACCGGATCGGCCTCGAACCGCCAGCTCTGCGGATCGATGCCCGCCCCGCCGCCCAGCGCCTGGAGGGTCGGCCAGGCGGCTTCGATGAAGCGGCCGGTGGCGGCCTTGGCGTCGGGCGCCGGGTCGGACACCGTCACCTCCAGCCCGCGCGCGAGGAAATAGGCGGCCCAGCTGGCGCCGATGGTGCCGGCGCCGATGACGGCGACGCGGCTTATGGGGGTCGTCATGCTTCGTCCCTCCAAGGACGCACCGTGACGGCGCGTCCGCCCTTCAAATGCGATCGGCCCGTCGACCGTTCAAGCCGGCGGGCCGATCCTCGGTAGGCCGGGGGATACGCCGCCCCGCGCCCGGTTTCAATGCGGGCGAACCCGCATCTGGGGCGCGTCCTGCTTGTCCTGCGGACAACGGCGCGGGAGCCCGCCTGTTCCCTATTCCGGCAGGGGAATGAACTCGTCCTCGCCGGGCACCTGCGGGAAGCGGCCGGCCTTCCAGGCTTCCTTCGCCTCCTCGATGCGCTCGCGGCGGGAGGAGACGAAGTTCCACCACAAATGCCGCGGGCCTTCCAGCGCCGTGCCGCCCAGGAACATCATCCGGCTCGGCCGGCGGGCGGTGACGGTTATGGCATCGCCCGGGCGGAAGATGAGGAGGCTCGGCCCCTCGAACACGTCGCCGGCAATCTCCACCTCGCCTTCCACCACATAGATGGCGCGCTCCTCCGTATCGGGATCGAGCGGGGCACGCGCGCCCGCCGCCAGCATCACCTCCGCATAGAGCCAGTCGGAGAGCATGCCCACCGGGGCGCGGACCCCGAAGGCGGAGCCGGCGATGACGCGGGCGGTGACGCCCTTGTCCGCCACCACCGGCAGATCGGTGGCGGAGAAATGCTGGAAGGAGGGGTCCACCTCCTCCTTGTCGGCGGGCAAGGCGATCCAGCTCTGGATGCCATACATGGTGCCGGCCGTGGCGCGGGCATCGCCCGGCGTGCGCTCGGAATGGGCGATGCCGCGCCCGGCGGTCATGAGGTTCATGGCGCCGGGGGTGATTTCCAGCGCATTGCCCTCGCTGTCCCGGTGCATCACCCGGCCGTCGAACAGATAGGTGACGGTGGCGAGGCCAATATGGGGATGGGGCCGCACATCGAGCCCCTGGCCGGCCACGAACTGCACCGGGCCCATCTGGTCGAAGAAGATGAAGGGGCCGACCATCTGCCTCTTGCCGTGGGGCAAGGCGCGGCGGACGGAGAAGCCGTCGCCCAAATCCCGCACCCGGGGCACGATGACGAGGTCGAGAGCATCGCAGCTTGGGGCATCGCCCGCGATGGGGTCGACGGAAGGCATCCAGCTCATGGGCGTTCCCTTTTCATCTGGGCGTTCCCTTCTCTTGGGTGTTCCCTTCTCTTGGACGCCTCTCTTGGGGGCGGGCCACCCGGCGCCGGCCGGGGCGAGAAGATCAGGCGATGATGCCACGGGCCGGCGGCCGCGTCCCGTGCGGGGATGCAAAAGGCGATTGCGGGGCGGGGAGGGCGCCAGCACCCATAACCCCGCCATGGGGCAGGGGTGGAGGGAGGCGGGAGCGGCCGGCATGCGGCGGCATGCCAGGGTGTTAAGTGTCGTGGGGGAACCGGATGACGTCCGCTCCCGCGCGGGGATTTGTGGCTTGGAGGATGCGCCGCGTGGGTGATCGGTTCTCCCATCAGCACCGGACGAACCAGGCCCGGATCGGTGCGCCTTCCCCTTCGGCCTCCTTTCTCGCGCGGCGGGAGGCGTTAATCCCCGCCGCGTCGGACACCCGCTGCCCCACACCACCCGTCAGGCCGCTCCGGACGCGCCCCTCCTTGGTGCGAGGTGAGAAGGACTATAGCAGGGGTTGGGGTGTATGGGAAGATAGGCCTAGGAAAATTAGTCCTTCCCAGGTGGTGCACCGCTTGGTTGCGTTTGGGCGCGAGCTCGTCGAAAATGATGGGACATAACGTTGGCTCCATCAGGAGTCTAAAACAAAGTGGAGGGCGAATTGAACATAGAGAAGTTGGTTTTCAAGTCTGGTAGTTCGCCCGGTGCTATGCCTTTAGAATTGAAAATAGGTAAAATAACGATATTTGTCGGGCCAAATAATTCGGGTAAGAGCTCAGCTATTACGGAAATCGTGAGGAAGATATCCGATAATTTTGGTCCAGATAATAGAAATGTCATAAATGATATAGTTTTTTCGCCGCTTTCACGTGAGGAGGCGGAGGCGCAGATAGGTATGCTTAGACTATCACCAAACGTAGGTGGTGTTCAGCTTCCTGGAGTAAGGAGCTATATTTATAAAAATACAGAATTTTTTGCGTCAGAGCGCGGCATGCGTGATGCGTTGATGAATCCAAATGCGATGCCGTTTGAATTTTCACAGTATTATGGCCGATTTAAATTTCTGGTCCTAGGTGGGTCGACCAGAATCGGTCATGTAAACGATCAAGAGGCTGGCGACTTTCTCAATGAATCAAACTCAACTTTTCAAGAATTGTTTAAAAAAGACGATGTCAGAGGCAATCTGAGCGAAATAATTTACCGTGCATTCGGTCTATATCTAACTGTTGATCCATCCCGATCGGGCTATTTACGTTTGCGCCTTTCAGTGGAAAGGCCCTCTCCCGAGAAGGAGAGATCCCTAGATGCGTCCGCGCTCGAATTTCACGCTCGTGCTGTCCCAATTCACTTGGCAAGCGACGGGATTAAAGCCTTTGTGGGGATTATGTGTGAGATACTCGCCGGAGATCCGAGTCTACTACTGATTGATGAACCTGAGGCGTTTCTGCATCCTTCTTTAGCATTTCAATTAGGAAATGAGATAGGAAGCGAAATTTCGAAGTCGAACAAACAAATGTTTGTATCAACTCATAGCCCTCAATTTGTGATGGGCTGCCTTCAGTCAGGCGTTGATGTTAATATCGTGAGACTTACCTATTCTAACGGAGCCGCTACGGCACGACTTCTCCCGAGCAATCAGCTTAGAGGTTTGATGAGAAACCCATTGCTGCGCTCGGTGAATGTTGTGAGCGCGCTTTTTCACGAGGCGGTTATTGTTACCGAGGGCGACGCTGATCGAGCATTTTATCAGGAGATAAATGAGCGTCTGTTGCGTGATGGACGTCTTAAGGGCATACCTGGTGCAATCTTCCTAAATGCTCAGAATAAGCAAACGATTCCAACAATAGTCGCGCCGCTACGGGCGTTGGGAATTCCTGCAGCTGCAATTTACGACATTGATGTTGTTAAGGAGGGGGGTAGAGAATTTTCTAACCTACTCACATCTATAGCTGTCCCTAAGGCGATTTTTGATGGCCTTTCAAGTACACGAAAAAATATTCTCAGATCTCTGGAGGAGATCGGAAGAGATTATAAGCGGGAGGGCGGAGTCGATTTGCTACCGAAGCCAGAGAAGGAAGCTGCGCGCGAATTTTTTGACCAATTAGCAAAATACGGAGCGTTTATAATAGAGGGCGGTGAATTGGAGAGCTGGCTTAAGCAGTTTCAAGTGAGCGGGCATGGTCCAAAGTGGCTGATTAATATGTTTGACCGTTTGGGGGAGGATCCCGCGTCTCCCGAATATGTCCGACCATCCGATGGAGATGTATGGAGTTTCCTAAATAAAATCCGCTCATGGATCGCGAATCCCGATAGGCTTGGCATCCCATAGGTGGGGGATCTGACTTGCATTTTAAGCCTGCAGGCGGTGGGCTAGTTTTCGTTCTGGAGCTGCAGCTCAACCCCCCCTCAACTCTTCAACCGATACCCCGTCTTGAACATCCACCGCACCGTGAAGAGGCACACGGCCAGGAACACCAGCGTCATGGCGAGGCTGATCTCCACGCCCACGTCGGAGATGCCGTAGAAGCTCCAGCGGAAGCCGGAGATGAGATAGACCACGGGGTTGAAGAGGCTCACCGTGCGCCAGGCCGGTGGCAGCATGTCGATGGAATAGAAGCTGCCGCCTAGGAACGTCAAAGGCGTGATGATGAGGAGCGGGATCATCTGCAGCTTCTCGAACCCATCCGCCCACAGGCCGATGATGAAGCCGAACAGCGAGAAGGTGATGCCCGTCAGCAGCAGAAAGGCCACCATCCAGACCGGGTGCAGCACCTGCACCGGCACGAACAAGGTGGAGGTGGCGAGGATGATGAGGCCGATCATCACGGATTTGGTCGCCGCCGCGCCCACATAGCCGGTCACGATCTCGAACGGCGAGACCGGGGCCGAGAGCAGTTCGTAGATGGTGCCCGTGAAGCGCGGGAAATAGATGCCGAACGAGGCATTGGCGATGGATTGGGTGAGCAGGGTCAGCATGATCAGCCCCGGCACGATGAAGGCGCCGAAGCTCACCCCATCGATATGGCCCATCTGCGAGCCGATGGCGGTGCCGAACACCACGAAATAGAGCACGGTGGAAATGACGGGCGAGACCACCGATTGCAGCAGCGTGCGCCCGGTGCGGGCCATCTCGTAATGATAGATGGCGCGGATGGCATGAAGGTTCATCGGGCGCCCTCTCGCACCAGGTCCACGAAAATGTCTTCCAGCGAGCTTTGCCGCGTGGCGAGATCCTTGAAGGCGATGCCGGCGGCGGAAAGGTCCCGCAGCAGATCGGCAATGGCCGTGCCCTCGCCCGCCTCCTCATAGGAATAGGTCAGCTGCAGCCCCGAGGGCGCCAGCACCAGCCCGTGATGGGCGAGCGCCGCCGGCAGGGCGGCGAGCGGGGCGGCCAGATCCAGCGTCAATTGCTTGCGGCCGAACCGGCGCATGAGGGCGGCCTTCTCCTCCACCAGGATGAGTTCGCCCTTGCGCATCACGCCCACCCGGTCGGCCATTTCCTCGGCCTCTTCCAGGTAGTGGGTGGTGAGGATGATGGTGGTGCCATTCTCCCGCAGCCGCTGCACCACGCGCCACATGTCCCGGCGCAGTTCCACGTCGACGCCGGCGGTGGGCTCGTCGAGGAACAGAAGGCGCGGCTCGTGGGCCAGCGCCTTGGCGATGAGAAGACGCCGCTTCATGCCGCCCGACAAGGTGCGGATCATGGCGTCCTTCTTGTCCCAGAGCGAGAGGTCGCGCAGGATCTTCTCCACCAGCGCCGGGTTGCGGCCCTTGCCGAACAGCCCGCGGGAGAAGTTCACGGTCGCCACCACGCTCTCGAACGCCTCGGTGGTCAATTCCTGGGGCACCAGGCCGATGATGGAGCGGGCCGCGCGGTAGTCGGCCGCAATGTCGTGCCCGTCCACGGTGATGGTGCCCGACGTGGCGTTCACCAGCCCGCAAATGATGGAGATGAGCGTGGTCTTGCCGGCCCCGTTGGGGCCGAGCAGGGCGAAGATCTCGCCCTTCTTGACCTCCAGCGACACGTCGCGCAACGCCGTGTGGCCGGAAGCATAGGTCTTGGAAAGGGAGTGAACGCGCAGCATGGCCGTCATGGGGGCTCATATAGCGCGAGTCGGGGCTTTCCCCATCCCCCCGCGGATACCCTTTCTCTCCTTACGATGCGTCAGGCGCCGGGGCGGCGGCGATGCGCTCCGCCTCAAGGTTCAGCGCCTTGGCGGCTTTCAGCGGCTTCACGAAGGGCACGGGCTCGGCCTTGGGCGCGTTGAAATGCAGGAGCCCCATGCCCGCATAGGGCCCGCTCGCCAGTTCAAGCGCAAAGCGCTCCGCGTCGCGGCGGCGGATGTCGGCGATGGTCTCGCCGGCTTCCTCCTCCGACAGGCCGAGATATTCCAGCGCCGCCTGGCCGAACACGAAGGCGGATTCGGAGGTCTCGCGCTGCTGGAAGTCCACCCGCGCGTGCACCAATTCCGCCGCATGCTGGCGGTCATAGGCGCGCACCATGAGCCCGGCATGGGGGAAGGTGCTTTTGACCACGGCGACGATGTGGTTGGCGGCGTGGCGGTCGTTCACGCACACCGCGATCAGCCGGGCGGTGTGGGCGCCGGCCGCGTGCAGCACGTCGAGATTGGTGCCGTCGCCATAATAGACGCGGAAGCCGAACTTGGTGGCGTTGCGGATCATCTCCGGGTCGCGGTCGATGATGGTCACGTCGAGCCCCCGCGCCAGCAGCCCTTGCGAGGCCACCTGTCCGAACCGGCCGAACCCCACCAGCAGCACCGAGCCGGTGAGCCCGTCCGGCACCTCCAGCCCGTCCGTGTCCACCGCCTTCGCCGGCACGAGGCGGCGGGCGGCCAGCACGGTGAGCGGGGTCAGAACCATGGAGAGGATGACGGTGGAGGACATGATGGCGTGGGTCATGGGGTCGAACAGCCCCGCGCCCGCCGCCGCCGCATAAAGCACGAAGGCGAACTCCCCGCCTTGCGCGAACAACGCCGCCCGGTTGATGGCTTCGTGCCTGTCGGCGCCGAACAGCAGGGCCACGGCGCAGATGCCGATGGCCTTCACCACCATGAAGGCAATGACCGCCGCCGCCACCAGCATCCACTGGCTGACGACCACGCCCAGATCCAGCGACATGCCCACGGCCATGAAGAACAGGCCCAGCAGCAGCCCCCGGAACGGCTCGATGTCCGCCTCCAATTGATGGCGGAAGGAGGAGCCCGACAACAGCACCCCGGCGAGGAACGCCCCCATGGCCATGGAGAGGCCGGACACCTGCATGAGAAGCGCCGTGCCCAGCACCACCGTGAGGGCGGCCGCTGTCATGATCTCCCGGGCGCGGGCGGCGGCGAGCAAGGCAAAGAGCGGATTGAGCAGCCAGCGCCCCACCGCCACCACGGCGGCCACGCACCCCACCGCAATGCCAAGCGCCATCCAGCCCGATCCCGCCTCATGCGCGCCGGCCGGCGCGAGAAGCGCTACGCAGGCCAGCAGCGGCACGATGGCCAGGTCCTCCAGCAGCAGGATGGAGACGGCCCGCTGGCCTGCGGGCGTGGAGGTCTCCCCGCTCTCGTCGAGGATCTGCATGATGGCGGCGGTGGAAGAGAGCACGAAGCCCATGGCGGCGATGAAGGCCACCGGCGCGGACAGCCCGGCCAGCACCCCGATTCCGGTCAGAAGCGCCCCGCACGCTAGCACCTGCGCGGCGCCCAGGCCGAAAATCTCGCGCCTGAGGCTCCACAGGCGCGCCGGGCGCATTTCCAGGCCGATGATGAAGAGGAACATCACCACGCCCAGCTCGGCGAAATGCAGGATGGCCTCGGGCTCGCTCACCATCCGCACGCCGAACGGGCCGATCACGAGGCCCGCCGCCAGGTAGCCGAGGACCGAGCCGAAGCCCAGCCGCTTGAACAAGGGCGCACCCACCACGCCCGCCCCCAGCACGGCCACCGCCTGCACCAGGTCGAATCCCGACTGCTCCGCCAAAGGGAAGTCCTCGCCGCTGTTAGGGAACCGCAAGCGGCCCCCACCGCCAGCCGGCCCATTGTGGGCCATCATGCCGCAGCGCGCGACCCATTTCTTGACCCAGCGTAAGACCTTACCGCGCCGCCATGAGCGCTGCCGGTCGCGGTGAAGGGGCGGGTCCGCGGGCCAACGCCCGGCGGGCGGCGCGGTGAGGCCGGGATGTCAACGAATGTCCGCGCCTAAAGGTTGCGCGATCCTTGATCGTGCGCCTTATGGGTGTTAAGCCTAGTCATACATTGCATCTGCGCGCATTGCTTCAATATTTCGGGTCATGCGCTCAACGGTGGGGGCTGCAGTGGCATCAACGATCTATTTTCACGAAGACGCACCGCAATATACATTGGCGCATGACGGTAGCTCATTTATTTATTTTGGCTCGATAAGCTTGAATTATCTTCCATATTCCTTTGATAAACGAAAGCAAATATCGTCCCTCGTCGATAACATGGGGTTCGAGTTTGTTCTCTACGCTTCCGATGGCCTGTACAGGGAAGCGGCCGCCAATGGGGCGCCCTGGGTCTCCAAGGGAACGGTCAACGGCGTGACGCTTTGGAGTCCAGACGATAAGCCCATCATCACAGCTCAAAACATCAGCATGAATCTGACCGATCTCCTTCCGTTTTTCCAAGATCCATGGGTGGGGACGACGTGGTCGGAATGGTTTAATTTCACGTCCATCTTTGATGGTGATAATAATATTTATCTGGGCGGAACCCGCAATCAGTTCGTGAACAGTGGCTCTGGGCGGGATGTCATTTATGGCGGGCCGGGCGATGACATCGTCGCCAGCTGGGGCGTGTCGCGCTTTTTCGGCGGGCAAGGCAATGACGCGGCGCAGATCTCCTTGGATTTTTCGACAACGAGCTTCCAAAACGAGATGGCGCAGGGGCGGCTGACTTTGCTGTCGACGGGCACCCTGACAACCGTCCGCTACAAAATGGAAGGCTTTGACCCGGTTCTCTTTTTCATGTCGGGAGTGGAAAACGTCCAATTCACAACGGGCGTGGAGGTGGTGACCGACTGGAAATATAATGACGGCGATATGGCGGTATACACCGTTCAGAATATTCGCCCTCAATTCTTCATTGGTGATTTCAACGGCGACGGGAAGGCTGACATCCCGTTGCAGAATGATGATAAGCTTGCGGTCTGGCTGATGAGCGGCCTGTCCCTTCAGGGGGGAGGCACCATTGCAGCCTTGGGGGCGGGATGGTTCGGTGTCTCCGCGGGCGACTTCGACGGCGACGGCCGCGACGACCTTCTGCTGCAGAACGGCAACAAGATTGCACAATGGCAACTGAATGGGGCGTCCCTCGGCACGAACGGGATGGTCGCCACCATCAATGACGGCTGGATGATCGCGGGCACGGGCGATTTCAACGGCGATAAGAAGAGCGACATTCTCGTCCAGAATGAGCAGAAGCTGGCGTTGTGGCAGATGGATGGCCTGACGCTCGCCAAGGACCTGTTCATCAACACCCTGGGGGAGGGATGGGGCGTCGCCGGGCTGGCCGACTTCAACGGCGATGGCCGCAGCGACATCCTCCTGCAGGCCGGCCAGAATCTCGCTGTCTGGCTGATGAATGGATCCCAGATCGCCGGGGGCGGAAACATCGCGACCCTGGGGGCTGGATGGCGGGTGGTCGGCACCGGCGATTTCACCCATGACGGCAAGGCCGACATTCTGCTTCAGAAGGATCAACTTCTGGCGCTCTGGCAAATGGATGGAAAGTCCCTCGTGGGGGGCGGGAACATCTACGCCATGGGCAATGGCTGGAACGTCGCCAGCAATGGGGATTTCAATGGCGACGGCTACGACGACGTCCTGCTGCAAAATGGCTCGCAGTTCGCGGAATGGCTGATGCACGGCACCACCATCGTCGGCGGGGGAAATGTGGTCGCGCCCCTGGGCGCCGGCTGGGATATTCTCTGAGCCGGGCTCTGCCAGGGCGTGCACGCCTTCCCCTCTCCCCCTGAACGCGCATAGGGCGCGCGCAGGGGGTGAGGTTTGCGGCGGATGGCTGATGGTGCCCCCTACCGCGCCGCCCGCAGCGCCGCTGCGGCCGCCACCGGGCCCAGCACCAGGGCGAACAAGGCAAGGCCCAGCAGGATCTGGAACGGCGTGCCGAAGGGCACGGGGCCGGAGACCGCCGCCGAGGTGGCCGAGACCGCGAAGATGAGGACGGGGATCGCCAAGGGCAGCACCAGCACCGCGATCAAGAGTCCCCCCCGCCGGAAGGCACCTGCGAAGGCCGCGCCGATGAGGCCGAGGGCGGTGACCGCGGGCGTGCCCACCAGGAGGGTGGCCACCACCGCGCCGATGGCGGTGGGGTCCAGGTTCAGCATCAGGGCGAGGACCGGGGCCGCCACCACCAGAGGCAGGCCGGTGGCGAGCCAGTGGGCGAGGCCCTTGGCGGCGGCCACCAGCTCCAAAGGCAGCACCGCGCCGGCCAGCACGTCGAGCGTGCCGTCCTCCACATCCTGGGCAAACAGGCGCTCCAGGCCGATGAGGGAGGCGAGCAGGGCGCCGATCCACAGGATCGCCGGGCCGATGCGGGCGAGCAGGATCATGTCCGGCCCCACCGCGAAGGGCACGATGGTGACCACCGACAGGAAGAAGACGACGCCCAGCCCCGCGCCGCCGCCGGCTTTGAGGGCCAGCGCGAGGTCGCGGCGCACCAGCGCCAGGAAGGCGGCGATCATGCCGGCCTCCCGATGGGGAGTTCGCGGGCGGTGTCGCCAAGGTCGAGCGGCGCATGGGTGGCGGCGAGGATGAGGCCGCCGGCGGCCAGATGAGCGCGGCCCAGCGCCGCGAATCGGGCCTGGGCGGCGACATCGAGAGCGGTCGTGGGCTCGTCCAGGATCCAGGCCGGGCGGCGGGCCACCAGCAGCCGGGCGATGGCGAGGCGCCGCTTCTGGCCGGCGGAAAGCACGGCCGCCGGCAGGCGCCCGAGGCCGCCGAGGCCCACTTCCTCCAGGGCCTCGTCCACGGGAAGGCCGGGGGACCCCAGCACATCACGCCAGAACGAGAGATTGTCGGCCACCGAGAGGGCGCCCTTCACCGCGTCCTGATGGCCGAGATAATGGACATGTTCGCTTTGCGCCGTCTCTCCGGGCAGGCCCTCCAGCCGCACGCGGCCGGAATTGGCCCCCAGGAGCCCGGCCATGACGCGCAGGAGCGAGGATTTTCCCGCCCCGTTGGGGCCGACGACGATGAGCGCCTCCCCGGAGCGCACGGCAAAGCTAAGGCCCGAGAAGAGCAGGCGAAGTCCTCGCTGCAGGGCGAGATCCTCGGCGCGCAGAACCGCGTCCGACCAGGGCATGGCCTCGGGGCATGGCAGATCCCGCTTTAGATGCATTGCACATTCGCTCGTCTTAGCGCATGACCGCGCTTTGAAATGGCTCTATAAAGCGGCTGAACCGCACCGTCCAAGGTGG
The DNA here is from genome assembly GCF_056314145.1 of Aquabacter sp. DMC10. Taxonomy (NCBI): domain Bacteria; kingdom Pseudomonadati; phylum Pseudomonadota; class Alphaproteobacteria; order Hyphomicrobiales; family Xanthobacteraceae; genus Aquabacter; species Aquabacter sp. DMC10. The sequence continues at coordinate 333,238 of NZ_JBQUYX010000003.1, forward strand.
CCGGGCACCACTCTCCCGGTTTCCGAAGCGGTTTGCGTCGGTCGATCATCGAACCGGAGACTACCCGCCGTGACTTCCCTCGACAGCTTCCAGTGCCGCACCACCCTCAAGGTGGACGATAAGGAATACGTCTATTACAGCCTTGAAGCGGCCGAGAAAAATGGTCTCACGGGGATTTCCCGCTTGCCCTTCTCCATGAAGGTGCTGCTGGAGAACCTGCTGCGCTTCGAGGATGGCCGCTCGGTCACCAAGGACGACGTGCTCTCCGTGGCCGAATGGCTGGTCTCCCGCGGCAAGGCCGAGCGCGAGATCGCCTATCGCCCGGCGCGCGTGCTGATGCAGGACTTCACCGGTGTCCCGGCGGTGGTGGACCTGGCGGCCATGCGCGACGCGATGGTTAATCTCGGCGGTGATCCCGAGCGCATCAACCCGCTGGTGCCCGTGGATCTGGTCATCGACCACTCGGTGATCGTGAATTATTTCGGCGACAATGCCGCGTTCAAGAAGAACGTGGACGAGGAATACAAGCAGAACCAGGAGCGCTACCGCTTCCTGAAGTGGGGCCAGAACGCGTTCGACAATTTCCGCGTCGTGCCCCCCGGCACCGGCATCTGCCACCAGGTGAACCTGGAATATCTCGCCCAGACCGTGTGGACGCGGAAGGAAGAGATCGACGGCCACAAGGTGACGGTGGCCTATCCCGACACGCTGGTGGGCACCGACAGCCACACCACCATGGTGAACGGCCTCGGCGTGCTCGGCTGGGGCGTGGGCGGCATTGAGGCCGAGGCGGCCATGCTGGGCCAGCCCATCTCCATGCTCATCCCCGAGGTGATCGGCTTCAAGCTGTTCGGCAAGCTCAACGAGGGCATCACCGCCACCGATCTGGTGCTCACCGTCACCCAGATGCTGCGCAAGAAGGGCGTGGTGGGCAAGTTCGTGGAATTCTACGGGCCGGGCCTCGAACACCTCTCCCTCGCCGACCGCGCCACCATCGCCAACATGGCCCCCGAATACGGCGCCACCTGCGGCTTCTTCCCGGTGGACCGCGAGACCATCGACTATCTCGACGAGACCGGCCGCAAGGACAGCCGCGTCGCCCTGGTGGAGGCCTATTCCAAGGCCCAGGGCATGTGGCGCAAGAAGGACACCCCCGATCCGGTGTTCACCGACACGCTGGAGCTGGACCTCGACACCGTGCTGCCCTCCATGGCCGGCCCGAAGCGTCCGCAGGACCGCGTGCTGCTCTCCGAGAGCAAGACCGGCTTCCTCGCCGCCCTGGAAGGCGAGTTCAAGAAGCCCGGCGAGGCCGCCAAGCGCGTGCCCGTCACCGGTGAGGACTTCACGCTCGGCCATGGCGACGTGACCATCGCCGCCATCACCTCCTGCACCAACACCTCCAACCCCTCGGTGCTGATCGCGGCCGGCCTGCTCGCCCGCAACGCGGTGAAGAAGGGCCTGACCCGCAAGCCGTGGGTGAAGACCTCGCTGGCGCCCGGATCCCAGGTGGTGGAAGGCTATCTGAACGCCTCCGGCCTGCAGGAAGACCTGGACAAGGTGGGCTTCAACCTGGTGGGCTTCGGCTGCACCACCTGCATCGGCAATTCCGGCCCGCTGCCGGAAGCCATCTCCGAGGCCATCAACAAGAACGATCTGGTGGCCGGCGCCGTGATCTCCGGCAACCGCAACTTCGAGGGCCGCGTGAACCCCGACGTGAAGGCGAACTACCTCGCCTCCCCGCCGCTGGTGGTGGCCTATGCCATCGCCGGTTCGCTCCAGATCGACCTGACCACCGAGCCCCTCGGCACCGGCAAGGATGGCGAGCCCGTCTATCTCAAGGATATCTGGCCCTCCAACAAGGAGATCGCGGCCTATATCCGTGAGAACATCACCAAGAAGATGTTCAAGGAAAAGTATTCCGACGTCTTCAAGGGCGACGAGAACTGGCAGAAGATCGAGGTGCCCACCGGCCAGACCTATGCCTGGCAGGATAGCTCCACCTATGTGCAGAACCCGCCTTACTTCGTCGGCATGACGAAGGAGCCGGTTCCGGTGAAGGACATCCTGGACGCCCGCATCATGGGCCTGTTCCTGGATTCCATCACCACCGACCACATCTCGCCCGCCGGCTCCATCAAGCAGGCCTCGCCTGCCGGCCAGTATCTGATCGAGCACCAGGTTCGCCCGGTGGACTTCAACCAGTACGGCACCCGCCGCGGCAACCACGAAGTCATGATGCGCGGCACCTTCGCCAACATCCGCATCAAGAACCAGATGGTGCCGGGCGTGGAAGGCGGCGTGACCATCCACTATCCCGATGGCGCGCAGATGCCCATCTATGACGCCGCCATGCTCTACAAGTCCGAGGGCGTGCCACTGGTGGTGTTCGCCGGCAAGGAATACGGCACCGGCTCGTCGCGCGACTGGGCGGCCAAGGGCACCAAGCTGCTGGGCGTGCGCGCCGTGGTGGCCCAGTCCTTCGAGCGTATCCATCGGTCGAACCTGGTGGGCATGGGCATCGTCCCGCTGGTCTTCAAGGACGGCGAGAGCTGGCAGACGCTGGGCCTGAAGGGCGACGAGATCGTCACCCTCAAGGGCATCGAGGGCGACCTCAAGCCCCGCCAGATGCTCACCGCCGAGATCAAGTTCGCCGATGGCCGCGTGGAGAATGTGGAGCTGGTCTGCCGCATCGATACGCTCGACGAGCTGGATTACTTCCGCAATGGCGGCATCCTGCCCTACGTGCTGCGCTCGCTGGCGGCGTGAGCCTGACGGCGGCGCCTCCGGGCGCCGCCTCTCTTAGAAAAGTGCGGGCAGTCCGTCGCGACGCGGTTGCGGCCTTACTTTCCTGGTGCCGCCGTCATGGCCGGGCTTGTCCCGGCCATCCACGGGGGCCAGGAACGGCCCTGTTGCCTTGCGTGAGCGGACGGCGCGTGGATGCCCGGGACAAGCCCGGGCATGACGTTTCAAGGGATGGGCTCGCGTCTGTGCCTGCCGCATGTCGGTGTTACCGGCCGCGCCGCTTCGACGCGGCCTTTTTCGCATCTGGCCGCCCGTGGGTGTGGCTCCCTTGCACCCTCCGGTGAGGCATCGCCGTCTCACCGCGAAGTGAGTAGCCTCGCCCCCGGCGGCGGCCTAAGCCTGAACCTCCCGTTCCTGAAAGGTCGAACCGCCGCAGATGAGCCCGTTCCGCGCCCGTTCCCTCCTTCTGGCCCTCTCGCTGGCCACCGCCCTTCCCGGCGGCGTGGCGCGGGCGGCGGATCAGAAGCCCAAGGCGGTGGTCGAGCTTTTCACCAGCCAGGGCTGCGCCTCCTGTCCGCCCGCCGACACGCTGCTCTCGGAGCTGGCCACCGATCCGCAGGTGATCGCGCTCACCCTGGCGGTGGACTATTGGGACTATGTGGGCTGGAAGGACACGCTGGCCAAGCACGGCCATTCCCTGCGCCAGCGCGCCTATGCGGACCTGCGCGGCGACCGCATGATCTATACGCCGCAAATGGTGGTGGATGGGGTCGTCGCCGCCAAGGGCAGCGATCGCCGGTCGGTTGAGAAGGCCATCACCCGCGCCCGTGCCGACGAGGCCATTTTGTCGGTGCCGGTGAAGCTCTCGCGGGAGAAGGATGCGCTGATTATCGAACTGCCGGCGGCCGAAGGGCATGGCGCCGATCCGGCCAAGGCCGTGCCGGCGCCCGCCGCCGCGCCCGCGCCGGGCCAGACCCCCGCCCCGGCGGGGCAGGCGGACCCGGTCAAGGCCGCAGAGGCAACCGTCGCTTCGCCCCCGGCGGCGGCACCCACGGGCGAGATCTCGCCCACCGGGACCGCCCATGTGCCCGTGGTCTCCGACATTTCCGCCGACGTGTGGGTCTGCCCGGTCATCGCCAGCCAGACGGTCTCCATCGGGCGTGGCGAGAACGCCGGCAAGACGGTGACCTATACCAATATCGTGCGCGGCTGGATCCGGCTGGGACCCTGGACCGGCGGCGCCGCCCGCTATGAGCTGGATCTGAGCCGCATCCAGCAAGAGGGCATCGATCAGGTGGTGGTGATGGTGCAGAGCGGCTCGCCTGGCGCGCCCGGCCCCATCCTGGGCGCCGCCAAGCTCGCGCTCCCCTGAAATCCTGATCTGTCCTGAAAGAGGGGGGACGGCGCGTGCCCCGCGCCGGAGGTCGCCTTGCGCCTGGGCGGGCCATGCAGCGGACAAGAAAAAAGGCCGCCGGAGCGACCTTTTCAGGAGGGGTACCATCTTGAAGTGTGTAGCAGTGGCCGGTCCGCTGCACCGCCCCGGGGGGCTGGGGGGCTGGGATAGACCGGAGCGGCGGCGAACCGGCCCTGCTACGGATATGAAGATCGCCCCCGCCGACGGCGAGGGCATGGCCCAATTGGGACAAGACTGTGATTTCCGTTGACGACCCCGTGATCGGGTTTTCAGCCGGCTTTCCATCGCCCTTGCCAGGCGCGCCCATCGGGCCGATCATGCCGCCGGGGCGGATCAAACGGTCCTCGGCGCCGTTGCTGGGTCAGGATCGGATCACACGTTCCGCCCTCGGACCCGAGCACGGGGCGCCCCGGCGCCGCCATGGTCGCAATTCGTGCGATCGCCAGACGAAGGAGGCCCGATGGGAGACGTTGAACCCATACGCACCGCCGCATCTCCGGCCGCCACCCCACATTCCGGCCCCACCCCGCCCGCGCCCGCCCGCGTGACCTTCGACCGGCGGGAACTGGACCGCATTCTCGACCTCTACGGCCGCATGGTGGCCGCCGGCGAGTGGCGGGACTATGCCATCGACTTCCTGAAGGACAAGGCGGTCTTCTCCATCTTCCGGCGCGCCATGGATGTGCCGCTCTACCGCATCGAGAAAGACCCCAAGCTCGCCCGCAAGCAGGGCGCCTATAGCGTCATCTCCCAGACCGGCCTGATTTTGAAGCGCGGGCCGGAACTGCCCCGCGTGCTGGCCGTGCTGGAAAAGCCCCTGCGCACCATCGGCTGACCCCGGCGGGCGCGGGGAGAGGGACAGCAAGGGTTGTTTGCGGCGGGAGGGTCGGGCATCGTGCGCACCGTTTCGCAGGATGCCCCGATGTCTGTTGCCCCCCGCCCGATCAAGCCCGGCGACCATGTGTTCCTGGTCGATGGCTCGTCCTTTGTGTTTCGGGCCTATTTCCAGTCCATCAATCAGGACCGAAAGTACAATTTCCGCTCGGACCGGCTGCCCACCGGGGCGGTGCGCCTGTTCTGCACCAAGCTGCTGCAATTCATCCGCGAAGGCGCCGTGGGCATCCGGCCGACGCACCTCGCCATCATCTTCGACAAGTCGGAAGATTCCTTCCGCAAGGAAATCTATCCCGACTACAAGGCCAACCGCTCCGATCCCCCGGACGAACTGATTCCCCAATTCCCCCTCATGCGCGAGGCGGTCAAAGCCTTCGGCCTGATCCCAGTGGAAATGGCCCGCTTTGAGGCCGACGACCTCATCGCCACCTATGCGGTCCAGGCGGCCAAGGCGGGCGCCGACGTGCTGGTGGTCTCCGCCGACAAGGATCTCATGCAGATCGTGGGCGAGCGGGTCGCCATGTATGACCCGGCCTCGGGCGAGGCGGGCGGGCGCGGCGCGCGGCCGGAGCGGCGCATCGGCTTGCAGGAGGTGGTGGACTATTTCGGCGTGCCGCCGGAAAAGGTCACGGACGTTCAGGCGCTGGCCGGCGACAGCACGGACAATGTGCCCGGCGTGCCCGGCATCGGCATCAAGACCGCCGCCACCCTGATCCAGGATTATGGCGACCTGGAATCGCTGCTCGCCCGCGCCGGCGAGATCAAGCAGCCCAAGCGCCGCGAATCGCTCCTCGACCCCGCCAACCAGGAGAAGGCCCGCATCTCCAAGCGCCTGGTGACGCTGGACTGCGCCGTCCCCGTGGAAGTGCCGCTGGAGGACCTGGTCCTTGAGGAGCCGGACGCGAGGCGCCTCGTGGCCTTCCTGAAGGCCATGGAATTCACCACCATCACCCGGCGCGTGGCCGAGGCCTATGGGGTGGAGGCGGGGGAGATCGACCCCGATCCGCTGCTCGCCCCCGGCGGCGGCGCCGTGCCCGCTCTGCCAGCCGGCCCCGCCGAGCCGGTGGCCCCCGCCGCTGCTGATGCGCGCCCCGCTGGCGCCGCGCCGGCCCCCTCCGGCCGCCCGCAGCTTCTCTCGCCCTCCGACCTCGTCGCCTCCCGCGCCGCCGAGGCCCGCGCCGAGAAGGTGGACCGCTCCCGCTACGCCATGCTCACCAGTGCGGCGGAGCTGGCCGACTGGTGCGCCCGCGCCCGCGACCAGGGCTATGTGGCGTTTGACACGGAGACCACGGGCATCGACAGCCAGCAGGCGGATCTGGTGGGCGTCTCCCTGGCGCTGGCGCCCAATGTGGCCTGCTACATTCCCCTCGCCCATGTGGGGGCGGGCGATGGCCTCTTCAGCGAGGGCCGGCTGCCCAACCAGATCCCGTTCCAGGATGCCCTGGCGCTCCTGAAGCCCCTGTTCGAGGATGTGGGCACCCTGAAGATCGGCCACAACGTCAAGTATGACGCGGCCATCCTCGCCCGCTATGGCATTGAGGTGGCGCCCATCGACTGCACCATGTGCATGTCCTATGCGCTCGATGCCGGCCGCACCAATCACGGCATGGACGACCTATCGGTGCGCCATCTCGGCCACCAGCCCATCGCCTTCACCGAGGTGGCCGGCAAGGGCAAGGGGCAGATCACCTTCGACAAGGTGCCGCTGGACGCCGCCACCGCCTATGCGGCCGAGGATGCGGACGTGACCTTGCGCCTGTGGCGGGTGTTGAAGCCGCGCCTGCCGGCGGACGGCATGACCACGGTCTATGAGACCCTGGAACGCCCGCTCATCCCGGTGCTCGGCCGCATGGAGGCGCGGGGCGTCTCCATCGACAGGTCTTTGCTCTCGCGCCTCTCCGGCGAGTTCGCCCAGGGCGCGGCGCGCATTGAGGACGAGATCGCCGAGATTGCCGGCGAGCGGCTGAATGTGGGCTCGCCCAAGCAGATCGGCGACATATTGTTCGGCCGCATGGGCCTGCCGGGCGCCACCAAGACCCCCACGGGCGCCTGGTCCACCAAGGCCAATGTGCTGGAGGAACTGGCCGAGGCCGGCCATCCCCTGCCGAAGAAGATCCTGGACTGGCGCCAGCTGGCCAAGCTACGCTCCACCTATACGGATGCGCTGCCCGGCTATGTGAACCCGCGCACGGGGCGGGTGCACACCTCCTATGCGCTTGCGGCCACCACGACGGGGCGCCTGTCCTCCTCCGAGCCCAACCTCCAGAACATCCCCATCCGCACCGAGGAAGGCCGCCGCATCCGCCGCGCCTTCGTGGCGGAGAAGGGCTACAAGCTGGTCTCGGCGGATTATTCGCAGATCGAATTGCGGCTGCTCGCCGAGATCGCCGAGATCCCCTCCTTGCGGCAGGCGTTCAAGGACGGGCTCGACATCCACGCCTTGACCGCCTCGGAGATGTTCGGCGTGCCGGTGGAGGGCATGCCGAGCGAGGTGCGCCGCCGGGCCAAAGCCATCAATTTCGGCATCATCTACGGCATCTCGGCCTTCGGCTTGGCCAACCAGCTGGGCATTCCGCGCGAAGAGGCCGGGCTCTATATCCGCCGCTATTTCGAGCGCTTCCCCGGCATCCGCGCCTATATGGACGAGACCAAGGCCTATTGCCGCGAGCATGGCTATGTGACGACCCTGTTCGGCCGCCGCTGCCATTATCCCGACATCGCCGCCTCGAACCCCTCCGTGCGTGCCTTCAACGAACGCGCCGCCATCAATGCCCGCCTCCAGGGCACCGCCGCCGACATCATCCGCCGCGCCATGATCCGCATGGAAGGGGCGCTGGACGAGGCCGGCCTCTCCGCCCGCATGCTCCTGCAAGTGCATGACGAACTGGTGTTCGAGGTGCCCGAGGCGGAAGTTGAGGCCACGCTGCCTCTGGTGCGCCACGTGATGGAAACCGCCGCGCTGCCGGCCGTGTCGCTGGCCGTGCCGTTGAAGGTGGAGGCGAGCGCGGCGGATAATTGGGACGAGGCGCACTGAGGGCGTCAGGCACTCTGTTTAGAGGCTCGTCGATCCCTCGAAATGTCATGCCCGGGCTTGTCCCGGGCATCCACGCCCATCCTCTCGCGCAAGGCCATAGGCCCGTTCCCGGCCCGACCCGTGGATGGCCGGGACAAGCCCGGCCATGACGGTTCTCTTGATGAGACGCGTTCAGGCTCGTGGGAACGGCGACGGGTCCCCGGCGCAGCGCGGCAAGTGGAACTTGCGAGGCGCCATCAAAACACCCGAACCGCCCCACGTTCCACTTCGCTCTTGAGCGCCGGGTGGAGGCTGTCGCGGGTGGCGAGGTCCACAGGCACGCCCAGCCGATCCTCGATCAAGAGCTTGATTTCAGCCAGGTCCACCAGGCTGAAGCCTGCGGCGCTGTCAAAATCCAGGAACAGGTCGAGATCGCTGTCCGCCCGAGCCTCGCCGCGCGCCGTGGAGCCGAAGAGATAGAGCCCCGTCGCCCCGCTGGCGCGGACGTCATCGGCGCAGGCGCGCAGGTGGGTGAGGGCGAGGGTGCGATCCATTGCGCAATGATAGCGCAGCGATGGGCGGGAGAGAACGCTCCCCACCGCCCCCGCTTGCCGCGCGCGTCATCCCGTCCCACATTGGAGGGGAAGCGCTCCTGACATTCTCTTCGCCACCTTCGGGCTTGCTCCCGGCGCGTGCGCGGTTCATGTGGGGCCGCAACGGAAATGGCCGCCGGGGCACGGGCTCTTGGGCGGCGCAGCGTGCATGGACGACAAGATGGCCCCACCGGCCGACAAGATCCTTCCCCCCCGCGCCCCGCGCCCCACGGCGAGCGGGCGCATGGAGACGCTGGCGCGGCTGCCGGTCTTCTTTGCGCTGGCCGGCAAGCCGGTGGTGGTGGCCGGCGGCGGGCCGCCCGCCGTGTGGAAGGCCGAGCTATTATGTGCCGCCGGCGCGGTGGTGAAGGTCTATGCGGCTCATGCCTGCGACGAGATGGTGACGCTGGCCGCCGAGATGGCGCAGCCGGACGAGGGGCGCGAGGGCGTCATCCACCTCATCGAACGGGCCTGGACAGGGCACGACCTTGAAGGCGCGGCCCTTGCCATTGCCGATGCCGAGGATGACGGGGAGGCGGAGGCCTTCCGCGCCGCCGCTAAAGGAGCAGGCGTCCCGGTCAATGTGATCGACAAGCCGGCCTTCTGCGACTTCGCCTTCGGGGCCATCGTCAACCGTTCGCCCCTCGTGGTGGGCATCTCCACCGATGGCGCCGCCCCGGTCTTCGGGCAGGCGGTGCGGGCGAAGATCGAGGCCATTCTGCCGCTGGGGTTTCGCCGGTGGGCGCAGGCGGCGCAGCGCTGGCGGGGGGCGGTGTCCCAGCTGGGCCTCTCCTTCCATGGCCGCCGGCATTTCTGGGAAGCCTTCACCGCCCGCGCGCTGGCCACCCCCGAGCGGGCGCCCGACGAGCGGGACCGGGCCGAACTGATCGCGCTGGCCGAAACCGAGCGCACCGCGCCCGAGACCGGCTCCGTGGTGCTGGTGGGCGCCGGGCCGGGCGATCCCGAGCTCCTGACGCTGAAGGCCGTGCGGGCGCTGCAATCGGCCGAGGTGGTGCTTTATGACGACCTCGTCTCCGGCGAGGTGCTGGATTTCGCCCGCCGCGAGGCCAAGAAGATGCTGGTGGGCAAGACCGGCTATGGCCCCTCCTGCAAGCAGAGCGACATCAACACGCTGATGGTGTCGCTGGCCAAGGAGGGCCGCCGTGTGGTGCGCCTGAAGGGCGGCGACCCCATGATCTTCGGCCGGGCCGGGGAGGAGATCACCGCCTGCCGTCGCGCCGGCATTCCGGTGGAAGTGGTGCCCGGCATTTCCTCGCCCCAGGGCGCGGCGAGCCGGCTGGTGACTTCGCTGACCCATCGCGACCATGCGAGGCGGCTGCAATTGGTCACCGCCCATGCCCGCAACGGCAAGCTGCCGGAGGATCTGGACTTCAAGGCCCTGTCCGACCCGGCCGCCACCACCGTCGTCTATATGCCCCGCCGCACTCTGGCGGAGCTGGTGAGCCGGCTCACGGACGCCGGCATCGACCCTCAAGTCCCGGCGCTGGCGGTCTTCTCCGTCAGCCGCCCGCAGGAGGTGGTGGTGAGCGCCCCGTTGGGCGGTCTTGCGGAGGCGGTGGACAAGGCGGTGGCGGAGGGGGCGGAAGGCCCGTGCCTCGTGCTCTACGGCTTCGCCCTCGCCGAGGGCCTCGCCGCGCAGGAGAGCGAACGGCGCGCGGCGCCCTGATCCGGCCTTCAAGGCGGGGCTTGTGATGGAGAAGCCCGCGCGCGGCGCGGTGGCTTCAAGAAGGTTTTGGGAACCATGGCGTTTTCACCGGAGGAGATCGAGCGCTACGCCCGGCACATCGTGCTGCGCGACGTGGGCGGGCCGGGCCAGCAGAAGCTGAAGGCGGCGCGCGTGCTGGTGGTGGGCGCCGGCGGGCTCGGCGCGCCCGCTCTGCTCTATCTTGCCGCCGCTGGCGTGGGGCACATCGCGCTGGTGGATGATGACGAGGTGTCCCTCTCCAATCTCCAGCGGCAGGTGATCCACGGTACGCCCGACATCGGCCGGCCCAAGGTGGAGAGCGCCCGCGACCGCGTGGCCGCGCTCAACCCCCATGTGGAGATGACGCTCCACGCCACCCGCCTCACCCCCGCCAATGCCATGGAGCTGATCGCATCTGTGGACGTGGTGCTGGACGGCTCGGACAATTTCGCCACCCGCTATCTGGTGTCGGATGCCTGCGCGCTGGCCGGCCGCACTTTGGTGACCGCCGCGCTCGGCACCTTCGATGCCACCGTCACCACCCTGAAGCCCCATGAGAGGGGGCCGGACGGCACGCTTTATCCCACCTATCGCTGCCTCTTCCCCGAGCCGCCGCCGCCCGGCACGGTGGCGCCCTGCGCGGAAGCGGGGGTGCTGGGGGCTTTGGCGGGGATTGCCGGGTCGCTGGCGGCGCTGGAAGTCATCCGCGCCATTGTCGGCTTCGGCGAGGGGCTGGTGGGCAAGCTCCTGATGATCGACGCGCTCTCCATGCGCTTCGAGACGCTCGAATACGCCTATGACCCCGACAACCCGCTCACCGGCACCGGCGCGCGCATCACCGATCTGTCGGAGCACGCGCTGCGGGCGCACGGCCTTGAGGAGGAGCCGACGGCCTGAGCTTCGGCCTTAAGCGCGCGTTTCCAGCAGCGCTTGGGCGGAGCGGTGCTTTCCCACCACCGCGCCGAGCCAGTTCACCGAGGCCAGCGCCGCCAGCAGCGCGTCGCGGCGGGAGGGCAGGGCGCGCCCCGAGAAATAGCTCACCGGCGTCCAGGCTCCGCCATCCTCGGTGTCGCGGCGGAATTCCTCGAAGCCGCAGGTGCCGTCCGGCCGCTCGAACAGGTCGACGCAGCGGTCATGGTGCTCGTTCTCGAGGCTGATGAAGACCAGCCAGCTCTTGTCGATGCGCCGCGACATGCCTGCCTCTCCCCTTCCGGCCCGCAGGGCGCGGCGGTCCCGCCTCAGGCCGCGCGCATCTCGTCCAGGAAGGCGCGGATGGAGGCGCCGTCCACATCCTTGGCGATGAAGGCGGCGCCGATGCCGCGCACCAGGATGAAGGTCAGCGCCCCCCGGCTCACCTTCTTGTCCTGGGCGATGAGGGCCATGAGGCCGTCCGTGTCCGGCAAGTCGCCCGGCACGTCGGCGATGCGGGTGGGCAGACCCACGGCTTCCAGGTGTCGGGTGGCGCGCACCGCATCCTGGCCGGAGCACAGGCCCATCTTGGCGGAATAGGAGAAAGCCAGCGCCATGCCGATGGCCACCGCCTCGCCATGGAGCAGCCGCTGGGAGAAGCCGGCGCCCGCCTCCAGCGCATGGCCGAAGGTGTGGCCGAGATTGAGGAGGGCGCGGTCGCCGGTCTCCTTCTCGTCGCGGGCGACGATGGCGGCCTTGGCGGCGCAGGAGGCGGCCACCGCCTCCACCCGCGCCGGGCCGCCGGAAATCACGTCGCGGCCATTCTGTTCCAGCCACTCGAAGAAGGGCGCATCGCCAAGCAGGCCGTATTTGGTCACTTCCGCATAGCCGGCGCGCACCTCGCGGGCGGGGAGCGTGTCGAGGGCCGCGGTGTCGGCGATCACCAGCACCGGCTGGTGGAAGGCGCCGATGAGATTCTTGCCCTGGGGGGAATTGATGCCGGTCTTGCCGCCCACGGAGGAATCCACCTGGGAGAGCAAGGTGGTCGGCGCCTGCACCACGTCCACGCCCCGGCGCACCACGGCGGCGGCGAAGCCGGCGAGATCCCCCACCACGCCCCCGCCCAGCGCCAGCACCAGGTCGCGCCGCTCGATGCGGGCGGCGATCAGGCCCTCGGTGACCTGTTCGAGGCCCGCATAGCCCTTGGTCTTCTCGCCCGGCGCCACAAGGATGACGGAGGAGGGGATGCCGGCGGCGGCGAGCGAGGCCTCCACCGTCTTGAGATGATGGTTCGCCACGTTGGTGTCGGTGACGATGGCCACCCGCGCGCCCGGCCGAAGGGCGGCGATGCGCGCGCCGATCTCGGTCAGCAGGCCTGGGCCAATGGCGATCTCATAGGGCCGCCCGGCCAGGTCCACGCGCACCAGGCGCGGTTCGGCGGGCGAGGGGGCGGCGGCGGGCTCAGACATGGGACTTCCTTGAACGAAGGACGGCGTCAGGAGGCGCTGGAATCACCGGTCGGGGCCGTGCTCTGGGTGTGGCGCAGAAGGGCGGTAATCACGTCCTCCACCACGGCTTCATGCACCACGTCGCGGGATTCCACGGTGACATCCGCCAGCGCATAGACCGGCTCGCGCTCGGCCTGGAGGGCGGCGAGGCGCTCACCAGCATCGCCCTGGGCGAGCAAGGGGCGGTCGGTGCGCTTCTTCACCCGGCGCAGCAGCGTGGCATGGTCCGCATGGAGCCACACCGCGATGCCGTAGCGGGAGATGTTGGCGCGGGTGTCGGCATTCATATAGGCCCCGCCGCCAGTGGCCACCACGGTCGGCCCCGCCTGGAGCAGGCGGGAGAGCACGCGCTTCTCGCCCTCGCGGAATTCGGCCTCGCCGCGCTGGGCGAAGATTTCGGGAATGCTCATGCCGGCGGCGCGCACGATTTCCTCGTCCGCGTCCAGGAACGGCAGGTTGAGGCGCTTGCCCAGGCGGCGGCCCACGGAGGACTTGCCGGCGCCCGGCATGCCCACCAGCACGATGCAGCGTCGCCCGAGCCGCGCGAGAAGCGCCTCGGCCGCCGCATCCGGCTTTTCCGTCGCTGTGGGACCCGTCACCACCTGCCTCCTGCTGCGCCGGCTCAGCGGCGCTTCTGGGGCATGGCCGATAGCACCCCCCTTTCGGCGCGGCAATGGCGGTTGAAAGCCACGCCCCACCATGTCACCTGTGAAGCACGCGCTATGTGCGCGATTCGCGGGAAGCAAAGAGGCCGCCTTGCCCAGCCTGATCCGGCTCCTTGTGGTGATCCTGGTCCTCGCCGGAGGCATCTATGGCGGGGCCTATTGGCTCGCCAACAAGGTCCAGCCCATTTCCCGCGACGTGACCTTCACGGTGCCCAACGACCGCTACAGCAAATGAGCGCGGCCGGGCCGCTGGCCCTGTTCCTGGACATGCAGGCCGTGGAACGGGCGGCGAGCCCCCATACGCTGGATGCCTATCGCCGCGACCTCGCCGATCTCGGCCAGTTCCTCGCCACCCGGGGCGTGGCGCTGGATAAAGCCGAAACGGCCGATCTGCGGGCCTATCTGGCCGATCTCTCCCAGCGCGGCATGAAGGCAACCACGGTCGCCCGCCGCCTCTCGGCGGTCCGGCAGTTCCACCGCTTCCTTTATGCGGAAGGCCATCGCGGGGATGATCCGGCGGCGGTGCTGGAAGGCCCCAAGCGCGGCCGCCCGCTGCCCAAGGTGCTCACCGAGGAGGAGGTGACGCGCCTCATCTCCACGGCACATGCCCGCGCGCAGGAGCCCGCGACCCCCGCCGAGCGGCTGCGGCGCCTGCGCACGCTCACCGTGGTGGAACTGCTTTATGCCACGGGCCTGCGCGTTTCCGAGCTGGTGGCCCTGCCGGCCAGCGCCGCCCGCAGCCGGGCCGATGCCATCGTGGTCACTGGCAAGGGCGGCAAGGACCGCCTGGTGCCGCTGGGCGGCGCCGCCAAGGTGGCCATGGCGGAATATCTGGCCGCGCGGGCGGCGGCGGGGCTGGCCGCCACCAAATGGCTGTTTCCCTCCGGCGCGGCCAGCGGCCATGTGACCCGCCAGCAGGCGGGGCGCGAATTGAAGGACCTGGCGGTGGCGGCGGAGGTGGACCCCGCCAAGCTCTCGCCCCATGTGCTGCGCCACGCCTTCGCCAGCCATCTGCTCGCCCATGGGGCGGACCTGCGCATCGTGCAGACGCTGCTGGGGCACGCGGATATTTCCACCACCCAGATCTACACCCATGTGCTCGACGAGCGCCTGAAAGCCATGGTGCGTGACCTGCACCCGCTCTCCGACGGCTCGTCGTCCTAAGGTTTTTCGATACCGCCGGCACAAGCGTCGCGGGGAAAAGCGGGCGCGCCCCTTTCATCAAGAGCCGGCCCCGCCTATATTCATGGGGCCGGCGCAAGCCGGCTATGGCGATAAACGGTTGTCGTAATAAGCCTTTCGGACCCGGGGGCAGTACCCGGCGCCTCCACCAGAGCCCGTGAAGCGCAAGCGCGCGGGCTCCGGCGGGGGCGAACCAGGATCGACGAGGGTGTAAAGGGCTTTCTTTCGCTCGGCATGGTTCCGCCGATATCGGGCCGACCTATAGTTGCGAATGACAACTATGCTCCGGTTGCCGTTGCCGCGTGAGCGGTAAAGGTACCGAAATAAAAGTCCTACCGGGTAGCACTGGCTAGGCGGGGTTCGGAGGCACCTGGCAACAGAAGCCTCCACTTCCTTCCGGGCCCGGCCGGACCTGAAGGAGGGGAATGGGCCGTTCGCCCATTCGCCGGAGGGGCGGAACCACCGGTCCTGCGGGGAATGCGCGGGGGCATCCGGCCGAAGCCCGCGCCCGGAAAGTTCAAACGTCCCCATGTCGTCGGTCGATCATATCCGCTACGATCTCCTTGCCCAGGAAGCCTTGCGCGGCGTTGTCCGCCGGGTGCTCGTGGATGCTGCGCGCGACGGCCTGCCGGGCGACCATCATTTCTATATCTCCTTCGACACCCGCGCCCCCGGCGTGCGGCTCTCCCAGCGCATGCGGGAGAAGTATCCGGAAGAGATGACCATCGTCCTCCAGCACCAGTTCTGGGACCTGAACGTGACCGAGCACGCCTTCGAGGTGGGCCTGTCCTTCGGTGGCGTGCCCGAGCGGCTGCTGGTGCCCTTTTCCGCCCTGAAGGGCTTCTTCGACCCCTCCGTGAAGTTCGGCCTCCAGTTCGAGATCGCCGAGGCCGAGGCCACCGAGGAGCCGGCGCCGGAAGAGGACAATTCCGCCACCGCCCCCACGCCCCTGCCGGGCCCGGCGGCCGTGCGCGCCCTGCGCGGCGCCGCCTCCGAGCCGGCGCTGGCCAGCGCCCGCAAAGCCGATGGCGAGACCGACAAGGCGCCCGCCGCCAAATCCCCGGCCACCAAGGACGAGAGCGCCGAGGACAAGCCCCAGGCCGGGGCCGAGGTGGTGCGGCTCGACGTCTTCCGCAAGAAGTGAGCGCCTGACCGGCCGGCCCGTCCAACCCCTCAGGTGATGCCGTGCAAGACCTTGATGTGGCCGTCATTGGCGCGGGCGCGGCGGGACTTGCCGCCGGCACCGTGCTCCAGGCCTCCGGCGCGCGCTTCGCCGTGTTCGAGGCCGCCGGCCGCATCGGCGGGCGGGCCTTTACCGACGCCACCAGCTTCGGCCAGCCCTGGGACCTGGGCTGCCACTGGCTGCATTCCGCCGAGCGCAATCCCTTCACCGCCATCGCCGATCGGCTGGGCTTCTCCTATCTGAAGCGCGACCGGCCCCTGCTGCGCCATGTGCAAACGGGGACCCATTGGGCGAATGGCGAGGAGGTGGCGCAGGCCGCCTCCCTGCTCGATGGCGCCTTCGACGCCATGATCGCCGCCGGCAAGGCCGGGCGGGACGTGGCGGCCACCGCTGTCATCCCCGAGGCGGGTCCGTGGGCGCCACTGGTGCAGCACTGGCTCTCCCTCATCACGGCGGCTTTTCCCGAGGACATTTCCACCGCCGACTATGCGGCCTATTCGGACTCGGGACACAATTGGCCGGTGCTGGAAGGCTATGGCGCCCTGGTGGCGGCCCATGGCGCCGGCGTGCCGGTGGCGCTGAACTGCCCGGTCACCGCCATCGACCGCTCCGGTCGCGACCTGGTGCTGACCACCGCGCAGGGCACGGTGCGGGCGCGGGCGGTGATCCTCGCCGTGCCCACCAGCGTGCTGGCGCGGGGCGCCATTGCGGTGCGGCCGGGCCTTCCCGCCGAACTGGAGGAAGCGTTCGCCGCCTTGCCGCTCGGCGTGGTGGAAAAGGTGGCTGTTGGCTTCGATCGTGACCTGTTCGGCTTCAACGAGCGCACGGGGGTGAGCACCTTCGACAGCACCACTTCCGAGCGCGCGCCGGTGAATTTCCAGATCCTGCCCGGTGCGGAGCCCGTTGTGGTGGCGCATCTGGCCGGCCCCTCCGCTGCGCGCCTGGTGGCCGAGGGCGAGGCGGCGCTCACGGTGGAGGCGGTGGAGGCGCTGGTGCGGGCTTTCGGTGCCGATGTGCGCCGGCACGTGGTGACCACCCGCGCCACCTCCTGGACCGCCGATCCCCTCATTGGCGGCGGCTATTCCTGCGCGCTGCCGGGCAAGGCCCATCTGCGGGCGCGCTTGTCGGAGCCCTTCGACGCGCGCATCCATTTCGCCGGGGAGGCCGTGTCCCTGCACGATTTCTCCACCTGCCACGGCGCCCATCTCACCGGCCTTGCCGCCGCCAAGGCCGCCCTGGCCGGCCTGGAGACTTCTGCTCATGGCTGAACAGGATCTGCCGCTCGTCCATGTGGTGGCGGTGGGCGAGAATGGCGTGATCGGGCGCGGGCAGGACTTGCCCTGGCGCCTGCCCTCCGACCTCAAGCGCTTCCGCGCCCTCACCTGGGGCAAGCCGCTGCTCATGGGGCGGCGGACCTTCCAGTCCATCGGCCGGCCCTTGCCAGGACGCATCTCCGTGGTGGTGAGCGCCGACCCCGCCTTCACGGCGCCCGAGGGCGTGCGGGTAGGGCGCACGCTGGAGGATGCGCTGGCCTTGGCGCGGGCGGCGGCGGGCGAGATGGGGGCGGACGCCATCATGGTCATTGGCGGCCGGCAGGTCTTCGCCGACACGCTGCCCGGGGCGCGGCGGGTGGAGCTGACCCGCGTGCATCTTTCCCCCGAGGGCGACGTGCATTTGCCGCCCTATGATCCGGCGGTGTGGCGCGAAGTGGCCGTGGAGGGCCCCGTCCAGGCGCCCGGCGACGAGGCGCCGGTGACCTATGTGAGGCTGGAGCGGCGCGACCCCGCTTAAGCCCGTCTTTCCAAGCCCGTCTTTCCAAGCCCGGCGCCCCGTGCAAAGCAAAGGGCATGCGGATCGATTTCCTCGGCCTCCAGGCCTTCCTCGCCATCGCCGAGCGCGGCTCGTTCCTGCGGGCGGCGGCCCATCTCAACCTGTCCCAGACCGCGCTCTCCCACCGCCTGCGCAAGCTGGAGGATGATTTGGGCGTGCGCCTGCTCATCCGCACCACCCGGCAGGTCACGCTCACCCCGGACGGCGAGGCACTCCTTCCCAAGGCCCGCACCGCGCTCTCCGCGCTGCAAGGGGAGATCGAGAGCCTGCGCGAGAAAGCGCGGGGGCATGAGGCGCGCATCGCCATCGGCTGCCTGCCCACCATCGCGGCGAGCCACCTGCCGCATGCGCTCAAGACCTTCGCCGAGCTTCATCCCGGCGTGGCGGTGAAGGTCTATGACAATTCCGCTTCCGAGATTGCCGGCCTGGTGCGGGCGGGGGCGGCGGAATTCGGCATCGGCATCGTCACCGCCGCCGTCTGGGACCTGGACATGACGCCGCTGCGCAAAGAGCAGTTCGTGCTCCTGTGCCCGAAAAGCCATCCCCTGGTGGCGGAGGGCAGCGCCAGCTGGAGCGCGCTCGAAGGCGTGCCGCTCATCCGCATCAGCCCCCAGGCGGGCAACCGCGCTTTGATCGACGATGCCTTGGGCAGCCGGCGGGAGGCGCTGAACTGGCGCTATGAGGTGCAGCACATCCAGACGGCGGTGAGCATGGTGCAGGCGGGCATCGGGCTCACCGTCGTCCCCGATCTGGCGCTGGACCGCAATCGGCTCTCCGGCCTGACCTTGCTGCCCCTGCGCAACCCCTCCATCACCCGCACCTTGGTTGTTTTCACCAAGCGCGGCACGCCCTTGTCCCCCGCCGCCAGCGCCCTTTTGGACCTGGTGCGCGCGCGGCTGAAGGCGCGGCGCAAGGGCAAGGCGGGGGAGGATCGCGATCCGCCAGATGCATGAATTTCATGAATGGCGAAAAAACTGTCATTTGATTCATCTGTGCCGAACCGTCACCTTCCGCCCAACGCGCCTGAGACGCGACGATGGGAGAGGACGGAAAGATGGCCCTGCGGCTGGCGATCATCGGTTATGGCGAAGTGGGCACCCTGTTCGCCCATGACCTCCTGAAGAACGGCCTCGACGCGGTCGCCGTCTATGACATCAAGTTCGCCAACCCCGCCCTCGCGGCCCCCCTCCTGGCGCGGGCGCAGGCCGATGGCGTGCGCGTGGCGCAAAGTGCCGCCGAGGCGGCCGAGGGCGCCGACATCGTCATTTCCGCCGTGACCGCCGACCAGGCGCTCACCGTGGCCCAGGAGGCGGTGGGCTATCTCAAGCCCGGCCAGATCCTCTTCGACATCAATTCCGCCGCCCCCCACACCAAGGTCGCCGCCGCCCGCGCGGTGGAAGCGGTGGGCGCGGACTATGTGGAAGGCGCCGTCATGGCGCCCGTGGGTGCGCCGCGCATCGCCGTACCGATCCTGGGTGGCGGGCCGAAGGCGGAGGCGGTTGCCGCCGCTTTGGTGCCGCTGGGCATGAACATCCGGCCGGTGTCGGACGTGCATGGCCGGGCCTCGGCCATGAAGCTCTGCCGCTCCATCATGGTGAAGGGCATCGAGGCGCTGATCGTGGATTGCGCCCGCGCCGCCAAGGCCTTCGACGTGGAGACCGAGGTCTTCTCCTCCCTCGACGCCAGCTTCCCCGGCATGAACTTCGCAAAGCTCGCGCCCAACATGGCCGAGCGGGTGGCCACCCACGGCGTGCGCCGCGCCGCCGAGATGCGGGAAGCCGCCGACATGCTGGCGGCGCTCAACCTGGTGCCGGATCTCGCCCGCGCGGTGGCCGATGCCCAGCAGCGGGGCGCGGTCAAGAAAGCCTGAAATCTCGCCGCCGGAAGAGCGGACATCTGGGGAGACGAACCATGCCGCATATTTCGCGCCGGACTTGCCTTGCCGGCCTTGCCGCCACCTTGGGCGGGGCGCCCCTTGCGGCCGTGGCGCAGACGGGAGCGAACGCACCGATGATTATGGGCCCTGATCCCAATGTGAAGACCCCCACCTTCAAGGCCCCGGCCGGATCGGTGGACAGCCACACCCATATTTTCGGCCCCAATTCCAAATATCCCTATTGGGCCAAGCGCAGCTACACGCCCCCGGACGCGCCGCTGGAGCTGTTCGAGGAGGTGCATGCCAAGATCGGCGTGGAGCGTGCCGTCCTCGTGAACGCCACCGTCCACGGCCCCGACAACCGGCCCGTCACCGACGCCATCGCGGCCAGCAAGGGCCGCTACAAGGGCGTCGCCAATGTGGACGACACCATCACCGACAAGGAGTTGCAGGCGCTCACCGATGCCGGCGTCGTCGGGTGCCGCTTCACCTTCCTCGCCCGGCTCGGCGGGCGGCCGGACATGACCGGCTTCAACAAGATCGTCGACAAGGTGAAGGCCTATGGCTGGCACGTGGATCTTTATCTCGAGCCGGCCATGATCCCCGAATTCGTGCCGCTCCTGCGCGCCTTGCCGCTCCCCTATGTGATCGACCACATGGGCGCGGTGAAGGCCGCCGGCGGGCTGGAGCAGCCGCCCTTCCAGGCGCTGGTGGAGCTGATGCGCACGGACGAGAAGGGCTGGATCAAGATCACCGGCCCGGAGCGCATGTCCGCCACCGGCGCGCCCTTCACCGACACCGTGCCCTTCGCCCAGGCGCTCATTGCCGCCGCGCCCGACCGCTGTGTCTGGGGCACGGACTGGCCCCATCCCAATGTCCCGGTCATGCCCAATGACGGCGACCTCGTGGACCTCGTTCCCCTCTATGCCCCCGATGCCGGCCAGCGCCACAAGCTCCTGGTGGACAATCCGGTCCGCCTCTTCGGCTTCCCGAGCTGACCTTTCTTTTGCGAGCAGAGCCAGAGACATGACCGCCGCCATCCGCTCCATTCCCGGCCCCGATCCGCACACGCGCACCCCGGCCTTCAAGCTGCCGCCGCTCTCCTGCGACACCCATTGCCACATCTTCGGCCCGGGCAATGTCTACCCTTACGATCCCAAGCGCTCCTACACGCCGCCGGACGCGCCGCTGGAGGCGTTCAAGGCGCTGCACGCCAAGATCGGCGTCGAGCGGGCGGTGATCGTCAACGCCTCCGTCCACGGCACCGACAACCGGGTGGCGCTGGACGCCATCGCCCAGAGCAAGGGGCGCTACCGGGGCGTCGCCAATATCGATGGCAGCATCGACGAGAAGGGCATCGAGGCGCTGCACGCGGGCGGCTTCCGGGGCTGCCGGTTCAATTTCGTGCGCCACCTGGGCGGGGTGCCGGACATGGCGGTGTTCGATCGCATCGTCGCCATGGTCGCCCCCTTCGGCTGGCACATCGACCTGCATTTCGACGCCATCGACCTGCCCACCTATGCGGACATGCTGGCCCGCCTGCCGGTGCCCTACACCATCGACCATATGGGCCGCGTCCAGGCCAATGAGGGCCTCGACCAATTGCCCTTCCGCACCCTCATCGAGCTGATGAAGCGCGACGAGAAGTGCTGGGTGAAGATCTGCGGCGCCGAGCGCGTCTCGACTGCCGGCCCGCCCTTCCATGATGCCGTGCCCTTCGCCCGCACCATCCTGGAGACCGCGCCCGACCGGGTGATCTGGGGCACGGACTGGCCGCATCCCAATGTGAAGGTCATGCCCAATGACGGAGACCTCGTCGACCTCGTGCCCCTGTTCGCGCCGGAGCCCGACTTGCAGCGCAAGGTGCTGGTGGACAATCCCGCCCGCCTCTTCGACTTCCCCGCCGAATGAAAGCCGCCCCGAGCGGCGCGAGGTGATGTCATGAGCGATCAAGTCTCCCTTCCCTGCATGCTGATCCGGGGCGGCACCTCCAAGGGCGCCTATTTCCTCGCCTCGGACCTGCCGGCGGATCAGGCCCGGCGGGATGCCATTCTCCTCGCCGTCATGGGCTCGCCCGATCCGCGCCAGGTGGACGGGGTGGGCGGCGCCCATCCGCTCACCAGCAAGGTGGCGCTCATCTCGCGGTCCGACCTGCCGGATTGCGACATCGACTTCCTGTTCGCCCAGGTGGGGGTGGACAAGGCGATGGTGGATACCACCCCCAATTGCGGCAACATCCTCGCCGGCGTCGCCCCCTTCGCCATCGAGCGCGGGTTGGTGCAGGCCACCGCGCCCCGCACCCGGGTGAAGGTGCGTACGATCAATACCGGCACCATCGCCGAGCTCACGGTGGAAACGCCGGACGGCACGCCCGTCTATGGTGGCGACGCCCGCATTGACGGCGTGCCGGGCACGGCGAGCCCCATCGCGGTGGACTTCCTCGATGCCGCCGGCTCGGTCTGTGGCACGCTGCTGCCCACAGGCCGGGTGGTGGACGAGGTGGCCGGCGTGCGCGCCACCCTCATCGACAATGGCATGCCTTGCGTGGTGCTCACCGCCGCCAGCGTCGGGCGCACCGGCTATGAGCCGCGCGACGTGCTGGACAAGGACACCGCGCTGAAGGCCCGCCTGGAGGAAATCCGCCTCGCCGCCGGTCCCCTGATGAATCTGGGCGATGTGGGTCCCAAGGTGGTGCCCAAGATGATCCTGGTGGCGCCGCCCCGCGCGGGCGGCACCGTCTCCACCCGCAGCTTCATCCCCCATGAATGCCACGCCTCCATCGGCGTGTTCGCGGCGGTGACGGTGGCCACCGCCTGCGCCCTGCCGGGCTCGCCCGCCGCCGAGGTGGCCCAGATGCCCGGCGGGACCGTGCGCACGGTAAGCGTGGAGCATCCCACCGGCGAATTTTCCGTGCGCCTGGAAATGGGCGGCACGGACGCAGCACCCGAAGTGCTGCGCGCCGGCCTCTTGCGCACCGCCCGCCCCCTCTTCGACGGCCGCGTCTTCGTGCGCCCCGGCGTCATCTGAACATCCAAGCTCATCCAGAGGTCATCATGGCTGAAGCCAAATCCGCCCTTGTCATCACCGCCCATCCCGGCGACTTTGTCTGGCGCGCCGGTGGGGCCATCGCGCTCCATGCCCGCAAGGGCTACCGGGTCAAGATCGCCTGCCTCTCCTATGGCGAGCGCGGCGAGAGCCAATGGGCCTGGAAGAAGGCCGGCGTCTCGCTGGAAGAGGTGAAGGCCCAACGCAAGGTGGAGGCCGCCGAGGCCGCCCGGGTCCTCGGCGCCGAGATCGAATTCTTCGATGCCGGCGACTATCCGCTGCGCGCCACGGACGCCATCCTGGACCGGCTGATCGACATCTATCACGAGGTGAAGCCGGCCTTCGTGCTGACCCACTCCCTCAACGATCCCTATAATGTGGACCACCCGGAAGCGACGCGCCTCGCCCAGGAGGCCCGCATCATCGCCCAGGCGGCGGGCCACAAGCCGGACCCCACCCGCGCCTATGCCGCCCCGCCGGTCTTCCTGTTCGAGCCCCATCAGCCCGAGCAGTGCGACTTCAAGCCCAATGTCATCCTCAATATCGACGATGTGTGGGAGACCAAGCGCGCCGCCTTCGAGGTCTTGGCCGCCCAGAAGCACCTCTGGGACTATTACACCCGCGTGGCGCTCAATCGCGGCATGCAGGGCGGGCGCAATTCCGGCCGCGCCATGACCTATGGCGAAGCCTATCAGCGCCTCTTCCCCATGGTGCTGGAGGAACTGGCATGATCGGCGTCGTCGTTCGCAAGGTCGCCCGCGCCGATCAGGTCGTCATCGACCAGCTCGCCGGCTTTGGCTCGGCCACCGTGCACGAGGCCATGGGGCGCATCGGCCTCATGAAGCCCTATCTGCGGCCCATCTATGCCGGCGCCCAGGTGGCGGGGAGTGCCATCACCGTGCTCGCCCAGCCCGGCGACAATTGGATGCTGCATGTGGCCGCCGAGCAGATCCGCCCCGGCGACATCGTCGTGGTGGCCTGCACCACCGACAATACGGACGGCATGTTCGGTGACCTGCTCGCCACTTCCTTCAAGGCGCAGGGCGCGGTGGGCCTCGTCATCGATGCCGGCTGCCGCGACATCCGCACGCTCACGGAAATGGGCTTCCCGGTCTGGCCACGTGCCATCTCGGCCAAGGGCACGGTGAAGGCGACGCTCGGCTCGGTGAACGTGCCCGTGGTGTGCGCCGGCGCCCTGGTCCATCCGGGCGACGTGGTGGTGGCCGATGATGACGGCGTGGTCGTCGTCCCCCGCGCCCGCGCCGCCGAGGTGGCGGAAAAGGCCGCCGCCCGCGAGGCCAATGAAGGCTCAAAGCGCGCCCGCCTCGCCTCCGGCGTGCTGGGCCTCGACATGTATGCCATGCGCGAGCCGCTGGCCGCCGCCGGCCTCGTCTATGTGGACGAACTGCCCCAGGACTGACCCAATCCACGGCGGACCCCGGACTGGAACCGGCGCCGCCCCGCTCTACGGGAGGATGACATGACCCTGTTCGCCAGGATCGCCGCGGGCTGCGCGGTGGTGGCCGCTCTGTGTGCGGGCCTTTCCCCAGCGTCCGCCGACACCGCCTATCCCACCCGCCCGGTGCGGGTGATCGTGCCCTTCGGGCCGGGCGGCATCGCCGACATCACCGCGCGCGTGGTGGCTGAGAAGCTGAGCGAGAAGCTCGGCCAGCAATTCATCATCGACAACCAGCCGGGCGCCGGGGGCATCACCGCCGCCCGCGCCGCGCTCGGCGGTGGCAAGGATGGCTATACTCTGATCCTGCTCACCAATGGTACGGCCATCTCGGTGCCGCTGTTCAAGAAGCTGCCCTTCGACCCGGTGAAGGACTTCGCCCCGGTCTCCATGCTCGGCCAGTTCGACTTCCTGTTCGTCACCGGCGGGGCCTCCAAGCACAAGAGCGTGCAGGAGCTGATCGCCTTCGCCAGGGCCAACAAGGGCGCCATCAATCTGGGCACGGTGAATGTGGGCTCCAGCCAGAACCTCTCGGCGGAGCTGTTCAAGTCCATGGCGGGCGTGGACCTGACCATCGTGCCCTACAAGACCACGCCCGATTTGATGATCGCGGCCACCCGCGGCGACGTGGACGTGGCCATCGACAGCCTGGCCGCCGCCAAAGCCATGATGGCCGACGGCAAGCTGCGCGCCATGGCCACTTCAGGCCTCACCCGCTCCCCCGCGACGCCCGACATCGTCACCGTGGACGAAAGTGGCCTGAAGGGCTTCGAGGTCACCTCCTGGAACGCCATTTTCGCCCCGGCCGGCACGCCGCCGGAGGTGATCGCCACCCTCAACAAGGCGATCGTGGCGGCGGTGGCCAATCCCGATGTGCAGAAGAAGCTGCTGGACCTCGGCATCGAGGCCAAGGCCAGCACGCCCGATGAGCTGGAAGACCGGCTGAAGGCCGACATCGCCAAATGGACGGCGGTCATCGACACCGCCGGCATTCCCAAGCAGTGAGGCGGGGCTCCGGCGCCTGGTCTTGTCAGGCGCCGGGCTCGCGCTCCAGCAGCTCGATGGACATGCCGTCCGGTCCGGCCAGGAAGGAAATCTTCAGACCGGGCCGGGGGGATGTCACGTCCATGGTGAAGATGCCGCCCTTGGCCTTCAGGCCGGCGACCAGCTCTTCGAGGTCGGTCACGCGGAACGCGATGTGATCGAGGCCGCCATGGGGATGGGCCGGCTCGGGGCTGAGGCCGTCGCCCGCCTGCTCGATGAAGATGCGCAGGCCGCCGACGCGCGCCTCATGGCGCACCGGCCCGCGAATGACCTCGGCGCCCAGCATGTCCGCGAACCATTGGGCGGATGTCGCCGCATCCTTCGCCTGGATGTGCACGTGCTCGAAAACAAGGGGGCTGGACGCATCCGACATGGGCGATGATCTCCGGGATAGCGGACGCCGGGACCGGCGCGCGCAGACAGCCATAGACCCGACCGGCGGCGCTGACAAACGGCAGACCGCCTATTCCGGCTCCGCGAGCCGATAGCCGACGCCCGTCTCGGTGCGAATGTAGAGCGGCTTTTCCGGGTTGTCCTCCAGCTTCTGGCGCAGCTGGCGCACATAGACGCGCAGATATTGCAAGTCGTGCACCTCGCCCCACACCTGGGAGAGGAGGTAGTGGTGGGTCAGAACCTTGCCCGCATGCTGCACCAGGATGCGCAATATGTCGTATTCCTTGGGCGAGAGCTTCACTTCCTCGCCCTTGACCTTCACCACCCGCCGCACCAGATCCACCGTGAGGTCGCCCAGCTGGAACAGCGGCTTCTCCCCCTGCTGCTGGAGGCGGTGGCGCAAGGCGAGGCGGATGCGGGCGATCAATTCGTTCATGCCGAAGGGCTTGGTGATGTAGTCGTCCGCCCCCGCATCCAGCGCCTCCACGATGCCCGGCTCGTCGGTGCGGCTGGACAGGATGACCACCGGGCAGGCAAGCCCTTCCGCCCGCCAGCGCTGGAGCAGGTCGCGGCCGGCAATATCGGGCAGACCGAGGTCGAGGATGATGAGGTCCGGCGCCTGCCCTGCCGCGATCCGCAGGGCCTCCGCGCCGGTGGCGGCGCTCAGCACCTCATAGCCCTGGGTGGAGAGGCCCGTGACCAGCAGGCGCCGGATGGCCGGCTCGTCATCCACCACCAGCAGCTTCACCGGCGCGCTCATGGGACCCTTCCTTCCCCTTCCCGCCGCCGCAGCGGCAGGTCGATGGTGAAGACGGCACCGGAGCGGTCGATGCGGTTCGCCGCGGCGATGCTGCCACCCATGGCCTCCACGAAACCGCGGCAAATGGCAAGGCCGAGGCCGGTGCCGGCTCGCACCTGGTCCTCCTTGCGCACCCGATAGAATTTGTCGAACACCCGCTCCAGGTCGCCCGGCGGGATGCCTGGCCCCTCGTCCACCACCTGCACCACCACATGGTCGCCATCCCGCCAGGCCTGGAGGCGCACCGTGGTGCCGGCGGGGGCATATTTGGCTGCATTGTCCAGGAGGTTGAACAGGACCTGCTCGAACAGCACCGGGTCGAGCGGCAGCATGGGCAAATCGGCGGGCAGCTCCACCTCGGTCTGGTGGGCCTTCAGGATGGGCCCGGCCCGCCGAAGCGCGCTGCCCACCACCTCCGCCACATCGTGGGGCGCGGCATTGGGCATGATGGCCCCCGATTCCAGGCGGGTCATGTCCAGGAGGTTGGCGATGAAGCGGTTGAGGCGCTGGGCCTCCTCCTCAATGGTGGCGAGCATCTCGCCGCGCTGGTCGGCAGTGAGGGCGTCCGCATAGCCGCGCAGCATGCCCGCCGCCCCGAGAATGGAGGCGAGCGGGGTCTTCAGGTCGTGGGAAATGGAGGTGAGCAGCGCCGAGCGCAGCCGGTCCGTCTCCGCATCAAGCCGCGCCGCCTCCACGTCCGCCACCAGATGCACCCGCTCCACCGCAAGGGCGGTCTGGTCCGCCAGCGCATCCAAGAGCCGCCTCTGCTCGGGGGAGAGCAGGGCGCCGGGCTTGTCCCGGTCGATGCCGATGACCCCCACCGCGCCCCGTCCCGTCCGCATGGGCAGGAAGAAGCGCTTGGCGCCGGGCAAGGTGTCGGCGCCGCGCCCGGTGGCGCGGTCATTCTCGAACGCCCAGCGAGCGGCCGCGATGTCGGCGGCGTCCATCTGGTCCTCGGGCGGATAGCCGGCCTTCACCGCCAGGCCATCGGCGCCCGGCAGCAGCATCACCACGCGCACCTTCAGCATGGAGGCGATCTGGAAGGCACTGGCCCACAGGAGGTCGTCCAGCGTGCCCGCGCCCGCGAGCTTGCGGGAGAAGAGATAGAGGTCCTCGGTGGTCTTGGCGCGGGCGCGGGCGGCGAGCGCCTGGCCGCGCACCCGGGCCGTCAGATTGCTGGCAATGGCCGCCACCACCAGGAAGAAGAACAGCGCCACCACGTTTTCCGGGTCGGCGATGGTGAAGGTGTAGAGCGGCGGGATGAAGAAGAAATTGAACGCCAGCACGCCCAGCAGCGAAGTGGCGAGCGCCGGCCAGAGGCCGAAGCGCACCGCGCTCACCAGGACTGCCGTGAGATAGACCAGCGCGATGTTCTGGAGCCCCATCACCTGCCGCAGGCCCATCCCGATGAGCGTCGCCGCCGCCACGGCACCGGCGCTCACCGCGTAGGCCGCCACGTCCATGCGCGCCCGCAGCGCCTCGGGCGAGGGCGCTGTCTCCGCCTTGGCGCCCGCCGCCTCGCCGGCGATCACATGCACGGAAATGTTGCCCGCCCGGCGCACCAGGTCATGGACCACCGAGCCGTGCAGGATCTCGAACCAGCGCGAGCGGTCCGACTTGCCGATGACGATATGGGTGGCATTGGCGGCGCGGGCAAAGCCGAGCACATCGTCGGCGATGCGGGTGCTGCCGGGCAGGGTGGTGGCCTCCCCGCCCAGATGCTCCGCGAGGCGCAGGAAATCGGACACCCGGTCCCGCTCCGCCTCGCTCAGTTGGAAGCTGCGCTGGCCTTCCACATAAAGCGCGGTGAAGGGCGCCCGCAGCCGGTCGGCGAGGCGCTTGGCATAGCGGATGAGGCTGGCGCCCCGCTTGTCCTCGGAGATGCAGACGATGACCCGCTCGCCCGCCGCCCACGGACCGGAAATGGCGTGGGCGCGCATATGGCTGACCAGTTGCTCGTCCACCCGCTGGGCGGTGCGGCGCAGGGCCAGTTCCCGCAGGGCGGTCAGGTTGCCGGGCGAGAAGTAATTGTCCACCGCCCGCCGCGCCGTGTCGGGCACATAGACCTTGCCCTCCCGCAGCCGCTGGATGAGATCGGCCGGGGTGAGGTCGATGACCTCCATTTCGTCGGCCCGGTCGATGATGGCGTCCGGCACCGTCTCGCGCACCCGGATGCGGGTGATCTGCGCCACCACGTCATTCAGGCTCTCCACGTGCTGGATGTTGAGCGTGGTGTAGACGTCGATGCCGGCGGCGAGCAGTTCCTCCACATCCATGTAGCGCTTGGCGTGGCGGCTGTCGGGGGCGTTGGTGTGGGCCAGCTCATCCACCAGCACGAGGCCGGGGCGCCGCTTGAGCACGGCGTCCAGGTCCATCTCGTCGAGCGTGCGGCCGCGATAGGAGACGGTGCGCCGGGGGATGGCCTCGAAGCCTTCCACCATGGCCTGGGTCTCCCGCCGGCCATGGGTCTCCACCACGCCGATGACCACGTCCACCCCCTCGCGCAGGCGGGCGCGGCCGGCGGCGAGCATCTCATAGGTCTTGCCGACGCCGGGGGCGGCGCCGAGGAAGATCTTCAATTGCCCGCGGCTTTCCTTCTCCGCCTCCTTCAGGAGGGCGTCGGGGGAGGGCCTGGTGTCGGCATCCCGCTCATCGGGCATGGGCGTCTCGTTTCGCCGTGCGGCGC
Organism: Aquabacter sp. DMC10; assembly: GCF_056314145.1. NCBI lineage: Bacteria > Pseudomonadati > Pseudomonadota > Alphaproteobacteria > Hyphomicrobiales > Xanthobacteraceae > Aquabacter > Aquabacter sp. DMC10. The sequence goes on from NZ_JBQUYX010000003.1 coordinate 362,175, forward strand.
AGGTTGGATCAGGTTAGGACTGACCGCCGATGCGATCGAGCGCAAGATTGAGCTGAAGCACATTCACGCGCGGTTCGCCGATCACGCCGAAGGCGCGGTCGTCCAGGGTCCGCTCCACCACCTGGCGCACCATGTCCGGGGACAGTCCGCGCGCCTTGGCGATGCGGGGCACCTGGAACAGGGCGGCCTCCGGGCTGATGTCCGGGTCGAGCCCGCTGCCGGAGGTGGTGACCAGATCCACCGGCACCGCCGCGCCGGGATTTTCCGCCTTCAGCACGGCAAGGTCGGCCTTCACCCGGTCCGTCAGGGCCGGATTGGTGGGGCCGAGATTGGAGCCCATGGAGTTGGAGGCATTGTAGGGCGCGGCCACCGTCTTGGTGGCATCCGCCGGGTCCGCCGCCGTGGTGGCGGAGGGCCGGCCGTGGAAATAGCGCTCCGAGGTGAAGGCCTGGCCGATGAGGGCCGAGCCGATCACCGTGCCGTTGCGGGTGACGAGGCTGCCATTGGCCTTGTCCGGGAAGAGCACCTGCGCCACGCCGGTCATGGCCAGCGGGTAGGCAAGGCCGGTGAGGGCTGCAAGCAGCACCACCAGCACCAAAGCGGGACGGATTTCCTTCAACATGATCGTCTCCTGCGACGAAACCGGGATCAGACGAGGTGCAGGGCGGCGACGGCGAGGTCGATGACCTTGATGCCGACGAAGGGCACCACGATGCCGCCGAGGCCGTAGATGAGGACGTTGCGCCGCAACAGCGCGGCCGCCCCGATGGGCCGGAAGCGCACGCCCTTCAGCGCCAGCGGGATCAACGCGATGATGATGAGCGCGTTGAAGATGATGGCCGAGAGGATGGCGCTCTGCGGCGAGGCCAGCCCCATCACGTTCAGCGCCGAGAGCTGCGGGTAGAAGGCCACGAACATGGCGGGGATGATGGCGAAATACTTCGCCACGTCATTGGCGATGGAGAAGGTGGTCAGCGAGCCGCGGGTCATGAGCAGCGCCTTGCCGATCTCCACGATCTCGATGAGCTTGGTGGGGTCGGAATCCAGGTCCACCATGTTGCCGGCCTCGCGGGCGGCCACCGTGCCGGTGTTCATGGCGACTCCCACATCCGCCTGGGCAAGGGCCGGGGCATCATTGGTGCCGTCGCCGCACATGGCCACCAGCTTGCCCTTGGCCTGCTCCTCGCGGATCAGCCGCAGCTTGGCCTCCGGGGTGGCCTGGGCGAGGAAGTCGTCGACGCCGGCTTCGGCGGCGATGGCGGCGGCGGTCAGCGGATTGTCGCCGGTAATCATCACCGTGCGGATGCCCATGCGCCGCAGTTCGGCAAAGCGCTCGCGGATGCCGCCCTTCACGATGTCCTTCAGGTGGATGACGCCGAGGATGCGGCCGTCCTTGACCACGGCGAGGGGCGTGCCGCCGGCCTTGGCGATTTCCTCGGCGATGGCGGTCACGTCCCGCACGCTCTCCGCGCTCGCCTGGGGCCGGGTGGCGGGGGAGGCCTGCACATAGGCCAGGATGGCATCCACCGCGCCCTTGCGCACGCTGGCGCCGTCCACGTCCACGCCGCTCATGCGGGTCTGGGCGGTGAAGGGCACGAACTGGGCGCCCAGCGCCGCCATGTCGCGGCCGCGAATGCCATACTTCTCCTTGGCCAGCACCACGATGGAGCGGCCTTCCGGGGTCTCGTCGGCCAACGAGGCGAGCTGGGCGGCATCCGCCAGATCCTGCTCGCTCACGCCCTTCACCGGCCGGAAGGCGGACGCCTGCCGGTTGCCCAGCGTGATGGTGCCGGTCTTGTCCAGCAGCAGCGTGTCCACGTCTCCCGCCGCTTCCACCGCGCGGCCGGACATGGCCAGCACATTGAAGCGCACCAGGCGGTCCATGCCGGCAATGCCGATGGCCGAAAGCAGGGCGCCGATGGTGGTGGGGATGAGGGTGACGAACAGGGCCACCAGGACCACCACCGAAATGGTGCCCCCCGCATAGGCGGCGAAGCTGGGAATGCTCGCGGTGGCGAAGACGAAGATGAGCGTCATGCCCGCCAGGAGAATGTTGAGGGCGATCTCATTGGGCGTCTTCTGCCGCTCGGCGCCTTCCACCAAAGCGATCATGCGGTCGAGGAAGGTGGAGCCCGCAGCAGCGGTGATGCGCACCTTGATCTGGTCGGAAATGACCGTGGTGCCGCCGGTGACCGCCGAGCGGTCGCCGCCGGATTCGCGGATGACCGGGGCGCTCTCGCCGGTGATGGCGGCCTCGTTCACCGAGGCGACGCCCTCGATCACCTCGCCGTCGGAGGGGATCACGTCGCCCGCCTCCACCAGCACCACGTCGCCCACCTTCAGGGAGGTGCCGGGCACTTCGCGGGTTTCGCTGCCCGTGCCGGTGAGGAGCTTGGCCATGGTCTCGGTGCGGGTGCGCCGCAGGGAATCGGCCTGCGCCTTGCCGCGCCCTTCCGCCACCGCCTCGGCGAAATTGGCGAACAGCACCGTGAACCACAGCCACAGGATGATCTGGAAGGAGAAGCCGAGATCGGCGCCGCCGGTGGCGAGGTCGCGGGCGAACAGCACGGTGGTGAGCGCCGCCACCACCTCCACCACGAACATGACGGGGTTCTTCACCATCAGCCGCGGGTCGAGCTTGCGGAAGGAGGCGCCGATGGCGGGCACGAGGATGGCGGGGTCGAGAAGGCTGGTACGGGGTCGGGTCATGGGAGAGGCTCCCGGATGGGGTCTAGCGGGCCGTCAGGTGCGCCACGAGGGCGACGACGGACTGGATGGCGACCGCCGCCATGAGGCAGGCGATCGCGGCGATGAGGATGAGCTCGGAGGCGAGCGGCCCCCGGCGGCGCGGGTGCGGCCGCCGGGCAGGGGGGTGAGCGTCCATGGCGCGCCTCAGCTTCCCGCCCCGAAGCTCTGGCCGGCGATGGCGGCCAGGTGCTCCACGATGGGGCCGAGCGAGAGGGCCGGGAAGAAGGTGAGCCCGCCCACGATCAGGATCACCGCCACCAGGAGGCCCACGAACAGGCCGCCATGGGTGGGGAAGGTGCCCGCCGAGGCCGGCACGGTCTTCTTGGCCGCCAGCGAACCGGCGATGGCCATGGCCGGCACGATCATGAAGAAGCGTCCCGCGAACATGCCGATGGCCAGCGTCACATTGTAGAACAGCGTGTTCCCCGAAAGCCCGCCGAAGGCCGAGCCGTTATTGGCGGCGGCGGAGGTGAAGGCGTAGAGGATCTCGCTGAAGCCGTGGGGGCCGGGATTGGCGATGGCCGCCACCGCCGAGGGCAGGACCGTGGCGAGCGCCGTGAAGCCCAGCATCATCAGCGGCAGGACGAGAATGGCCAGCATGGCCATCTTGACCTCCTTCGCCTCGATCTTCTTCCCCACATATTCCGGCGTGCGGCCCACCATGAGGCCGGCGACGAACATGGCGATCACCACGAACACCAGCATGCCGTAGAGCCCCGCGCCCACGCCGCCGATGATGATCTCGCCCAGCTCCATATTGATGAGGGGGATCATGCCGCCGAGCGCGGTGAAGCTGTCATGCATGGCATTCACCGCCCCGCACGAGGCGGCGGTGGTGATGACCGCGAACAGGGCCGAGCCGAGGATGCCGAACCGCACCTCCTTGCCCTCCATGTTGCCGCCGTCGAGCCCGAGGGCATGGAGCGCCGGGGTGCCGGCCGCTTCCGCGCCATAGGTGATGGCAACGCCCGCCAGGAAGATGAGGCCCATGGCGGCCAGAATCGCCCAGCCCTGCCGCTCGTCGCCCACCATGCGGCCGAACACATTGGTGAGGGCGGCGCCCAGCGCGAAGATGGCGACCATCTGCACGAAATTGGACAAGGCGGTGGGATTCTCGAACGGATGGGCGGCATTGGCGTTGAAGAAGCCGCCGCCATTGGTGCCGAGCATCTTGATGGCCACCTGCGAGGCCACCGGGCCAACCGCGATGGTCTGCTGCGCGCCTTCCAGCGTGGTGGCATCCACATAGGCACCAAGCGTCTGCGGGATGCCCTGCCACACCAGGAACAGGGTGAAGACGATGCAGGCCGGCAGCAGCACGTAGAGGGTGCAGCGGGTCACATCCACCCAGAAATTGCCCACCGTCTGCGCCGAGGCGCGCGAAAAGCCGCGCACCAGCGCCAGCGACAAGGCGATGCCGGTGGCCGCCGACAGGAAGTTCTGGTGGGTGAGCCCCAGCATCTGGCTGAGATAGGACAGGGTGCTCTCGCCCCCGTAATTCTGCCAGTTGGTGTTGGTGAGGAAGCTCACCGTCGTGTTCAGCGACAGGTCGGCCGGCATGGCGGCCATGGCCTGCGGGTTGAAGGGCAGCACGTCCTGGAGGCGCAGCACCGCATAAAGCAGCGCGAAGCCGCCCACATGGAAGAGCAGCATGGCCAGCGTATAACCAAGCCAGCTCTGCTCGCGCCGGGGATCGACGCCGGCCAGGGCATAAAGGGCGCCTTCCACCGGCTTCAGCACCGGGGAAAGCAAGGTGCGCTCGCCCGCGAACACGCGGGTCATATAGCCGCCGAGCGGCCGGACAAGCGCCAGCACGATCGCGCAGAACAGCGCGATCTGGATCCAGCCATTGAGGGTCAAGGGTGCCTCCCGAAAGCATGTCCGCGCGACGCCGCGTGCGGCTCGCGCCCGGAACATGCCGTGGACAGAGAGTTAGAAACGCTCGGGCTGAACCAGCGCGAACGTGAGGTAGAAGAGGAGGCCCGCGGTGACGAGGCCTCCCAGGACGAAGTCGAAGGTCATGGGGCGCTCCTGCGCGCCGTCCCAAGCTTAGGGCGGCTCGCGCTGCGGTTTAGAGCCGGTTGCAGGCGTAGCTGTAGCCGATGGCCAAGGCAAAGAGCGCCGAGGCCAGGAGGATCATCAGAATGTCGAGCATCGGATCTGGCTCATGAGAAGATGACGCGACGGCGAACACATGTTCCGATCGCGTACAGCGGCGCGTTTTTCTATGGCGGCGCTGTCCTCATAAGGTGTCACTGAGCGCATAAAAAATCGAGACGGCGGACGCAGCGTAAAAATAAAAATCCCATAAAGGTTTTCAGGCCGGCGGCGGGCACAAAAAAACCCCCGGCCTGACGGCCGGGGGTTTGGTTGCGCGCAGAAGTGGGGCTCAGGCTTCGCAGGAGGCCAGGGCCCGCGCCTTGTGGCGTCCGCCCGCCACCACCAGGAGAAGGCCGATCGCGGCCAACAGACCACCGGAAAAGGACACCGCCGCATAGCCAAGGCCGAGGCTGATGACGCCCGCCCCCACCGCCGCGCCCAGCGCATTGCCCAGGTTGAAGGCGCCGATATTGATGGCGGAGGCCAGCCCCGGCGCCTCGGCGGCGGCTTCCATCACCCGCATCTGCACCGGCGGCACCAGGGCGAAGGTGGCCGCGCCCCAGACGAGCAGGCCGATGGCGGCGCCCGCATGGCTTTGCAGCGCGAAGGGCAGCACCAGCATGATGACCACCACCGAGGCCAGAAAGAGACGGGTCGCGCCTTCCAGCGACCAGTCGGCGAGCCGCCCCCCCAGCCAGTTGCCGATGGTAAATCCAAGGCCGATGAGCACGAGGCCCAAAGTCACGAAGTTGCCCGAAGCACCCGTAATGGTGGTCAGGGCCGGCGCCACATAGGTGTAGAGCGCGAACATGGCGGCCGAGCCCATCACCGTGGTGGCCAGCGCCATGAGCACGGCGGGGCGGGTGAGCACCGAGAGTTCCCGCCGCACGTCCGGCGTGCGCCCGGCGGCCCCGCGCGGCAAGGCGAGCCAGAGCGCGGCGATGGCCACAAGGCCGAGCACGGCCGTGCCGGCGAATGCCATCCGCCAGCCCACCTCCTGGCCGATCCAGGTGGCGGCGGGCACGCCGCCGATATTGGCGATGGTGAGCCCCATGAACATGGCCGCCACCGCGCTCGCCTGCCGTTCCTTGGGCACCACGCTCGCCGCCACCACCGCGCCGAGCCCGAAGAAGGCGCCGTGATTGAGGCTGGTGACCACGCGGGACGCAAGCAGGGTGAAATAGCCGGGCGCCAGGGCCGACATGATGTTGCCCACCGTGAAGATGGCCATCAGCAGCATCAGCGCCGTGCGCTTGCCGAAGCGGGAGAAGGCCAAGGTCATGATGGGCGCGCCCACCATGACGCCGATGGCATAGGCGGAAATGAGCAGGCCGGCGGTGGGGATGGAGACATCCACCCCCTGCGCGATCACGGGCAGCAGGCCCATGGGCGAAAACTCGGTGGTGCCGATGCCGAAGGCGCCAATGGCGAGGGCGAAGAGCGCCCAGCCCGCATGGGGGGTCTCGTGGGCCGTCTCGCGCGTGGCCTGCGGGGCGGTGGTGGTCTGGTCCATGAAAGAATCCTCACGCGTCCCAGGCCGGCGCGAGGCCGCGGGGATTGACGAGACGGCCATCGGGCCGGGCGAGCGTGGCGATGGCGGCCATGTCGGCGTCATCCAGCGCGAAGTCGAAAATGGCGATGTTCTCCTTCACCCGCTCCGGGCGGGCGGTCTTGGAGAGGGCCACATGGCCCTGCTGCACCAGCCAGCGCAGCGCCACCTGCGCGGCGCTCTTGCCATGGCGGGCGCCGATGGCCTGGAGCACCGGGTCCTTGGGCACCGCGCCATCGGCCATGCCGTAATAGGCGGTGAGCGCGATGCCCGCCTCCCGCGCGGCGGCGGCGAGCGCCAGCTGGGGCAGGTAGGGATGCAGCTCCACCTGGTTGGTGACGATGGGCGCCTTGGAGAGTTCAGCCGACTGGCGCATCTGCGCGATATTCTGGTTGCTGACCCCGACGAAGCGCGTCTTGCCGGCGGCCTGCACCGCGTTGAGGAGCGCGATCTGCTCGGCGATGGGCACGGCCTCGCCCGGCCAGTGGAGGAGGAGCAGGTCGACCCGGTCGGTCTTCAGGCGCTCCAGGCTTTCCTCCACGGAGGCGGCGAAGGGGCCGGGGACATATTTGTCCACCCACACCTTGGTGGTCAGGAACAGGTCCTCCCGGCGGGCACCGGCCTTTTCCAGGGCGCGGCCGAGGGCCGCCTCGTTGGCATAGATCTGGGCGGTATCGAAATGGCGGAAGCCAGCTTCAAGGGCGGCGGGCACCACCCGCTCCACCTCGGCATCCGACATGCGGAAGACGCCGAAGCCGAGGGCGGGGATGGTCGCGCCGTGCGCGGTGACGGTCTGCATGGAGCCTCTTTCGGGCCGGCGCCCGGCCGGGATCACCGGCGGGGCGCGTGAAGGGATCATGGACGCCAGATAGGCCAGGGGAGGGGGCTTGATAATGCACCGCCATGTCCCATGATCTGTGAACCAGGATCACAGGTGGCGGGGCGCATGGACAATCGCGCGGGCGAGATGCAGGTCTTCCTGCGGGTGGTGGAGGCGGGCAGCTTCTCCGAGGCGGCGCGACTTCTGCGCATGACGCCCTCCACGGTGAGCAAGCTGGTGGCGCGCATCGAGGCGCGGCTCGGCGTGCGGCTGGTGGAGCGCTCCACCCGCCGCCTCTCGCTCACCGCCGAGGGCCAGCTTTATTATGAGCGCAGCCAGGCCCTGCTCCAGGAATTGGACGAGGTGGAGCGGGACCTTGCCCGCGACGGCGCCTGCCCGGAAGGCACGGTGCGGGTGAACATCTCCGTGGCGCTGGGCATCCATGGCCTGGAACCGCTGCTGCCCGCCTTCTGGCAGGCCTTTCCCCACATCGTGCTGGACCTGTCCTTGTCCGACGAACTGGTGGACCTTTATCTGGATCGCACCGACGTGGCCTTCCGGGTCGGCCCGCTGCCGGATTCCGGCGTCACCGCCCGGCGGCTCGGCACCGCCCGCCGCAAGATCGTGGCCGCGCCCGCCTATCTGGAGCGCCACGGCATTCCCCGCACGGTGGAAGACCTCGCGCAGCACCAGTGCCTGGGCTTCAACTTCCGCCGCGCCGTCCCGGTCTGGCCGCTGCGCGAGGGCGGGCGCGTGGCGGAGCGGGCGGTGCGCGGGCCGCTTCTGTCCAACAATGGCGAGACGCTGCGCCAGATGGCGCTGGCCGGCGTGGGGCTCGCGCGCCTTGCCGACTTCCACATGCGGGCGGACGTGGCGGCCGGCCGCCTCGTGGAGGTGCTCACCGACGTGATCGCCCCCGACGAGGAGGGCGTCCACGCGGTCTTCCTCGGCGGCCCCCGCATGCCCCGGCGCGTGCGCGCCTTCCTGGATTTCATGGTGCCCCGCCTCCAGCATTTCCTGGAGGGCAGTGGCACGGCGTGCGCCCGGGCAGAGCTCCCGGCAATGCAGACAATTTGACTTTGTCTGCGGCACGGTCTCTTAGTCTTTCTTCGTTTCCCTCAGGCAGGAGAGGCCCGTGATTGCCGGCCGCACCCCCAGCGAGATTGCCCAGTCCATCCGCGCGGCGGTGGAAGGGGGGCGGCTGGCGCGTGGCGAGGCGTTGCCCACGGTGCGGGGCCTCGCGGAACAGCTGGGCGTCAACCGCAATACGGTGGCGGCCGCCTATCGGCATTTGTCCGACACGGGGCTGGTGGAGGGGCGGGGGCGGCAGGGCAGCCGCATCGCGCCGGCCCTCGGTGCGCCCCTGGCGCGGCGCCCGGCTTCGCGCGACCTGTCCGGCGGCAATCCCGACCCGGCCCTGCTGCCGGACATCAACGCCGCGCTGAAGACGCTGGCCTGGCAGCCGCGCGCCTATGAGGATGCCCCCGACGATCCCCAATTGATGGCCCTGTTCGCCGCCGCCTTCGCCCGCGATCGCCTGCCCGTCGCCGACCTGTGGCTCGCGTCCGGAACCTTCGATGCGGTGGGGCTGATCCTGCGCAAGCTGGTGCCGCCCGGTGCGGCACTGGGGGTGGAGGACCCCTGCTTCATGACCACGCTGGGCTTCGCCCGGCACGCGGGATACCCCCTGCTTCCCATGGCGGTGGACGATGAGGGCGTGACGCCGGACGGCCTTGCGGCCGCGCTCGCGGCCGGCGCGCGGGCGGTGATCCTCACGCCCCGGGCGCAAAATCCCGTGGGCGGCTTCTGGAGCCCGGCGCGCCGGGCGGCCTTGAGCGATGTCCTGCGCGCTTATCCCGACGTGCTGCTGCTGGAGGACGACCATTTCGCCCCCCTTTCTGTGGCCCCTGCCTGCACGCTGGCGGAGGCCGACCGGCCCCATTGGGCCATCATTCGCTCGGTGTCGAAATTCGTGGGGCCGGACCTGCGGCTGGCGGTGGTCAATTCCAGCCGCGAGGTGACCCGCGCCTGCCTGCCCCTTGCCGCCTGTTCCGCCCGCTGGGTCAGTTCCCTCCTCCAGAGCTGCGTGAAGGCGGTGCTCACCGCGCCCGATCATGAGCGGCGGGTGGCGGAGGCGCGGGCGGCCTATGCCCGCCGCCGGGTGGCCGCGCGGGCGGCGCTCGCCGCCGAGGGCATCGCCGCATGGGGCCGCGACGGCATGAATCTGTGGCTCCCCGTGGCCGATGAGGCCCATGTTCTGCGCCGGCTGGCGGAGGCGGGCTGGACCGTGCGGCCGGGGTCCGCCTTCCGCCTCGCCGCCCCGCCGGGGATCCGCATCACCGTGAGCGCGCTGGCCGAACAGGAAGCGGTGGCCTTCGCCCGCACCCTTGCCGCCATCCTGCGGGACGAGGTGGTGGAGCGGGGGGCCTGAGCGGCCCCCCGCGCGCTCACGCCGTGAGGCCCAGCCGATCCGCCACGCGCCGGGCGGTGTCCATGCGCCGCGCGGTGAGGGCCGCGAAGGTCTCCCGCGCGGCCGCCACCACCGCCTGCGGCGCGCGCTCGGGCGTGCCGGCATCGAAGGGCGGCTCGGGCTGGTATTGCATATAGAGCTGGATCTGCTGGGCCGCCGCCTCGCCCCGCAGCAGGGCCGCCAGCTGCAAGGCCCCGTCAATGCCGGAGGTGACGCCGCCGGCGAAGATGGCATTGCCGTCGATCACCACCCGGTCATGCACGGGAATGGCGCCGAGCAAGGGCAGCACGTCCATGGCCGCCCAATGGGTGGTGGCCCGCCGCCCCTTCAGCAGGCCGGCCGCCCCGCACACCAAGGCGCCCGTGCACACGGAGAGCACGAACAGCGCGCCGTCCGCCTGCTTGCGGATGAAGGCCAGCGTCTCGTCGTCCTCCATCAGCGCCTCCTGCCCCGGCCCGCCCGGCACATGCAGCACGTCGAGCTTGGGCACCTCGGCGAAGGTCACGTCCGGCACAAGGGTGAGGCCCCGCGTGTCCTTCACCGGCGCCGTGGTCTTGCCGGCCACATGCAGGGTGGAATTGGGGATGCGGGAGAGCACCTCGAAGGGGCCGGTGAAGTCGATCTGGTCCAGTCCGTCGAACAGGATGGAGCCGATGTGAAGGTGCCGGTCTGCGGGGATCATGGCTGTCGCTCCTTCGGCCCGCCCGGGCGGGCGCGGCGTCGGCATGAGGTGTGCGACGTCGGCGGCGGATGGTCAAGACAAAATGTGACAAAACGTATTTGTCTTATTTTGTCTTATGCGCCTTCGCCCTGATTCATGTCCGCCCCCCGTGGGGCTGCCTCTTCCCCTGCACCCTCTCCGGCCTGAACCAGGGCGTGGAAGCCGGCGCTTACGAAGCGGACGAAGGGCTCGAACATGGCGGGGTCGCCGGCCGTGGCGGTGCCGCCCGACAGGCGCTCGATGCGTTTGTCGGCCACATACATGAGCAGCGCGCCCACCGCATATTCATAGGCCCAGAGCAGGCGCCCGCGCGGTGCGCCGGGCACGGCCATCCCCATGGCATCCAGGAAGGCGTCCACGAGGGGGTCGTAAAAGCGCTCGATGATGGCGGTGGCCTCCGGCCCGGGGTCCCAGGCGGTGCGGGCCACCAGGAGCGAGAAGGAATCCCCGCTCGCCGTGCCATGCAGGCGCACCACGGGCTCGGCCCAGGCGCGCACGATCTCTTCCACTCGCCCCGCTCCCGGCCCCTTGGCCCCCACCGCCCGGATGCGGGCGATGCGCTCGTCCAGATTGACCTTGCGGTGCTCGAAGACGGTGGCGAACAACTCCGGCTTGCGGCCGAAATAATAGCCCACCAGCGCCAGCGGCACGCCCGCGCGGGCGGCGATGTCGCGCACCGAGACCGCCGCATAGCCGCGCTCGGCGAACAGGATTTCCGCGCTTTCCAATATGTCCGCCCGCCGGTCGGGCCGCTGGGCTTCGGCGGGCGGCACGGCCGAGCGCGGGCGCGCCCGTGGCGGCCGGGGTGCGCCCGATGTGGCGGCAGCTTTGGCGGCGGCTTTGCGCGTGGCGCGCGCAGGCGTCCGCTGGCGGCCCGTCTCGGCGGGGGCGGCTGGGGCGTTGTCCTCGGGCGGCGGGGCCTTGGTCTCTGTGGGGTCCATTTTGTCTTTTGGGCCTGGTCCGGTCGCTATATGCGCACTATGGCGGGCCGCGCTGCCGGGCGCAAAATCTCCCCCGCCGATGCCGGGCCGCCGTCGTGCCGGATTGTATGTTGCACAACCGTACAAAAAAATATACGCATGTATAAAAGAAGGCGCCGAAAGCGCGCCGCGCGAAACAAGACGGAAGCGCCCTTGCCACGTTTCATCGATATCTCCATCCCCCTGGAGAATGACGTTCCCGCAGACCCGCCCTTCCAGCGGGTGCGCATCGACTATTCCGCCCATGCGGAGACCGCCGGCGTGCTGGCGGCGGCCTTTCCAGGTTTGAAGCCCGAGCAGCTTCCCGATGGCATGGGCTGGGCGGTGGAGACGGCGCACATCTCCACCCATAACGGCACCCATGTGGATGCCCCCTGGCATTATCACCCCACCATGGATGGCGGCGCCCGGGCCAGCACCATCGACGAGATCCCCCTCGACTGGTGCTTCCGCCCCGGCGTGAAGCTGGACTTCCGCCACCTGCCCGACGGCCATGTGGTGACCCCCGACGAGATCGACGCGGAATTGGCCCGCATCGGCCATCGCCTCCAGCCCCTCGACATCGTCATCGCCAACACCGCCGCCGGCGCTCGCTATGGCCAAGCGGACTATGTGGACAAAGGCTGCGGCTTCGGCCGGGCCGCCACACTTCATCTGGTGGACCAGGGCATTCGCGTGGTGGGTACGGACGGCTGGAGCTGGGATGCGCCCTTCTCCTTCACCGCCCGGCGCTTTGCCGAGACGGGGGACGCCTCCCTCATCTGGGAAGGCCACAAGGCCGGGCGCGAGAAGGGCTATTGCCAGATCGAGAAGCTGCACAATCTGGAGGCGCTGCCGGCCACCGGCTTCACGGTCTCCTGTTTTCCGGTGAAGATCCGCGCGGCCTCCGCCGGCTGGACCCGGGCGGTCGCCATCCTGCCCGACTGATCGGCCGGCGCGGGATTCCCGCGCGGCCCCCTGACATCGAACACGCCTCGGAGACACAACCTTGAGCAAGGTCATCATCACCTGCGCGGTGACGGGCGGCATCCACACGCCCACCATGTCCGACGCATTGCCCATCACGCCCGACCAGATCGCCGAGCAGGCCATCGCGGCGGCGGAAGCCGGCGCGGCCATCCTGCATCTGCATGCCCGCGACCCCAAGGACGGCCGCCCGACCCCCGACCCGGCGGTGTTCATGGAATTCCTGCCGCGCATCAAGCAGGCCACCGATGCGGTCATCAACATCACCACCGGCGGCGGCCTCAACATGACCGTGGAGCAGCGCCTCGCCGCCCCGCTTCAGGCGGCGCCGGAAATGTGCTCGCTGAACATGGGCTCCATGAACTTCGCGCTGCACCCCCTGGCCAAGCGCTATTCCAACTGGAAGCACGACTGGGAGGAGCCCTACCTCACCGGCACCAAGGACTTCATCTTCCGCAACACGTTCGGCGACATCGAGCGGATCTACAAGATGCTGGGCGAGGAGCACGGCACCAAGTTCGAGCATGAATGCTACGATGTGGGCCACCTCTATAACCTCGCCCACTGCCTGGACCAGGGCTGGTTCCGCCCGCCGGTCTTCCTTCAGCTCATCTTCGGCATCTTGGGCGGCATCGGCGCCGACATGGACAACCTCATGTTCATGAAGCGCACGGCCGACAAGCTGTTCGGCAAGGACTATCAATGGTCCGTGCTGGCGGCGGGCCGCCACCAGATGCCGTTCGCCACCCAGGCCGCCATGATGGGCGGGAACGTGCGGGTGGGGCTGGAGGACAGCCTGTTCATCGGCCGCGGGCAGCTTGCCTCCTCCAATGCCGAGCAGGTGGCGAAGATCCGCCGCATCCTGGAGGAACTGGGCCACGAGATCGCCACCCCCGACGAGGCCCGCGCCACGCTCGGCCTCAAGGGCGCCGATCGCGTGAGCTTCTGATGACCGCGCCCAACCCCCTCGACGGCTTCACGGTTGATCCGGCCACCCTCTCCTATGTGGGGGAGGGCCTCCAGCGGCCGGAATGCATCCTGGCCGAGCGGGACGGCTCGCTCTGGAGCGCCGATGCCAGGGGCGGGGTGGTCCATATCCGCCCCGACGGGACGCAGCGTCTGGTCACCCAGACCGAGGCGACGGCCTTTTCCGCCGCCACCGACGAGGAGACGCGTTTTGTCTCCGGCACCTTGCCCAACGGCCTCGCGTTTGCCCGCAACGGCGACATCCTGATCTCCAATTTCGGCACCGACCGGCTGGAGATCATGACCCGGGACGGGACGAGCCGGGTGCTGGCCGACAGCATCGACGGCGCGCCCATCGGCAAGGTGAACTTCGTGCTGCGCGACAGCCGCGACCGCATCTGGCTGACCATTTCCACCCGCATCAAGAATTGGATGCGGGCCATGAGCCCCAATGTGGCGGACGGCTATATCGCCCTCTACGACCAGGGCCGTCTGCGCATCGTCGCCGACGGCTTTCGCTTCACCAACGAGATCCGGCTCGATGCCAGGGAGGAATGGCTCTATGTGGCGGAGACCTGCGGGCGCCACGTCACGCGCCTGCGCGTCCAGCCCGACGGGAGTCTCACCGACCGCGAGGTGTTCGGCCCCTCCGATCATGGCGCCTTCATCGACGGCATCGCCTTCGACACCCACGGCAATCTGTGGGGCACCCATGTGATGACCGACCGCATTTTCGCACTCACCCCCGAGGGCGACCTGCGCATCCTGCTGGACGACGACAAGGACAGCGCCGCCGGCCGCACGCTCATGGACGCCTTCGCGGTGGACGCGGCGACGCCCGAGCTGATGCTGGCCTGCGGCGGCACCATTGCCCCCTGGTTTGCCAGCGTGACCTTTGGTGGGCCGGACCTGCGCACCGTCTATGTGGGCAGCCTCCGGGGCACCCGCATTCCCGCATTCCGTTCGCCGGTGGCGGGCTTGCCCATGGCCCATTGGTGAGCGCGTTCAAGACAAAGAGACATCTGGGAGGATGACCATGTTGAAGACAGTCCGCGCCGCCGCCTTGTCCGGCTGCGCCCTGGCGCTCGCCGGCCTCGCCGCCGGCCCCGCGTTCGCCGAGAATTCCAACGGCACGGTGAAGATCGGCGTGCTCACCGACATGTCGGGCGTCTATTCGGACATCACCGGCAAGGGCTCGCTGATTGCCGCGCAGATGGCCATTGACGACTGCCTGAAGGCCGAGTGCAAGGGCATGAAGATCGAGATGATCTCGGCCGACCACCAGAACAAGGCCGACATCGCCTCCGCCACGGCGCGCAAGTGGATCGACGAGGAAAATGTCGACGTGCTCGCCGACATGTCCAACGCCTCCATTCAGCTGGCCATCGCGCCGCTGGTGAAGGAGAAGAACCGCGTCGCCCTGTTCCCCGGTGGCACGGCGCGCCTCACCGGCGATGCCTGCCAGCCCGGCCATGTGGTGCAGTGGATGTGGGACACCTATGTGCAGGTGGCCGGCATCGCCAACCGCCTCACCCAGCCCGGCACCTCCTGGTATCTGGTGACGGCGGACTATGCGCTCGGCCATCAGCTGGAGGCCGACACCAAGACGGTGGTGAGCGCCAAGGGCGGCAAGTTCCTCGGCTCCGTGCGCCATCCCTTCCCGGCGGTGGACCTGTCCTCGCCGCTCCTGGCCGCGCAAGGATCGGGCGCCGACATCATCGCGCTGGCCAATGCCGGCAATGACACCGTCTCCGGCATCAAGACCGCCCGCGAGTTCGGCATCATGGGCTCCAAGCAGAAGCTGGTGGCCTTCTTCCTGACCGCCCTCGACGTGAAGAGCGTCGGCCTGCCCACCGCCCAGGGCACGCTGCTGTCCGAAGGCTTCTACTGGGACCTGGACGACGGCACCCGCGCCTTCTCCGAGCGCTTCAAGGCCCAGAACGGCAAGATCCCCTCCGCCATCCATGCGGGCGTCTATTCCTCCGTCCTGCACTATCTGAAGGCGGTGGCGGCGGCCAAGACCGACGATGCCGAGACCGTCGTGGCCAAGATGCAGGAACTGCCCATCAAGGACGACGTGGTGCGCAACGCCAAGCTGCGGGAAGACGGCCGCATGGTGCACGATTTCTACGTGTTCCAGGTGAAGTCGCCGGCCGCCTCCAAGGGCGAGTGGGACCTCTATGACCTGGTGGCGACGCTGCCCGGCGACGAGGCCTTCCGCCCGCTCTCCCAGAGCGCCTGCCCGGCCGTCATCGCCAAGCGCGACGGGTCGGCCAAGGCCAAGTAGAACTCAGGTCTCTTGAATGAAGTAAGGCCCGGTGGACTCCTCCGGGCCTTTTTCGTTCAGAAGCGATAGGTGGCGCCGATGACCGGCCCCTGGAGCTGTACGTCATACAGGAACTTGCCGGAGCTATAGTCCACCGACAGATAGCGATAGCCGGCGCGCAGGGCCAATTGCTTGGTCCACTGGTAGTTCACCGTGCCGATGGCCTGGTAGGTCAGGCGCGAGCCCACGTCGAAGCCGCCGATATCGCCGACGACGGTGAGGCTCCAGTCCCCGCCCAGCGGCGTGGTGAAGCGGCCGACGATGAGCGGGTCCACCCAGCCCTCGGTCTCGCTATAGCTGAAGCCGGGCAAGGGCGAGGCAGTGTCGAAGCTCAGGCGGTTGCCGAGCAGCCAATAGCGCAGGCCCGCGCCCACATCGACGCTGGTCCCCGCCGCCTCATAGAGGCGATAGAGCACATCGCCCTGGAGGGTCAGGCTGCGGGAGCGGATCTCCAGATTGCCGGCATAGGGGCCGGGCAGGCTGGCGGAGGGCGACACCTGGAGGAACATGACATCCGCCAGGAAGCCCCAGCGGCCCACCCGCATCTCGCCGGCGCCCATGATGCCGCCGTCGAACTGCTTGAGGATGTCGCCGAAGCTCATGTCCACATTCACCGGCGGCAGAGGCGGCAGCGTGCCGGTCTGCCCGCTCATGGCGCTCGCCCACAGATAGCCGGTGAACAGGAAGGTGGGCGTGTCGGCCGTGGCCACCGGGATCGGGGGCGGGGCCACCTGCGCCTTGGTGGCAAGGTCGGCGGCGCCGGCCGGCGCCGTGGCGGCAAGCGCCAGGGCGGCGCCGAGCGCCGCCTTTCGGGAGAAGGGCGTGGGGCGCATCAATCGTCCTTCAGGCCGAGGTCGTAGAGCGCATCCGTCGGGGTGGACGGCGCATCGGAGAGGGTCGCGCTGAGGGCCGCCTGGTAGAAGAGCGGCGGGGCCATGGTGCGGGCGAGCGCCACCACATGGTCCTGGAGGGCGGCCACCTTGTCCGGGTGCTGGGCCGACAGATCGGTCTTCTCGCCGGGGTCCTGGTCCAGGTTGAAGAGCTCCACCTTGGGCGGCAGGACCGCGTGCCAATAGAGCTTCCAGGCGCCCTCGCGCACGGCGCCCTGGGTGGGCTCCACATTGTAGACGACGCCCGGACGCGGCGAGCCCTTGCCGCTGGCGAGCGAGGTCCAAACATCCATGCCGTCGAGCGGCTTGGAGCGGGCAAGGTCGGCGCCGGCGAGCTTGGCGAGGGTGGGCAGCATGTCCACCACGTGCATCACCCCATCCAGGGTGCCGGGCGCAATGCGGCCGGGCCAGTTGGCCACCGCGGCCACCCGCGTGCCGCCCTCATAGAGCGAGCCCTTGCCATCCCGCAGCGGGGCATTGCTGGCGGGCAGTTCTCCGGCGACCGCCCCTTCGCCCACGAACATCTTGTTGCGGGTGCCGCCATTGTCGGAGTGGAACACGATGAGCGTGTTCTCGCGCATGCCGCGCTTTTCCAGCGCCTCCACCACCTTGCCGATCTGGTCGTCCATGGCGGTGATCATGGCCGCATAGACCCGCCGGGACGGATCCTGGATGTGGGCATAGCGGTCGATATAGGCCTGCGGCGCCTGGAAGGGCGTGTGGGGCGCGGTGAAGGCCAGATAGAGGAAGAGCGGGGTCTTGGGGTCCTGCGCTCCGATGAGGCGCACCGCATCGGCGCCGAACAGCTCGGTGTCGTAGCCCTCTTCATGGACCACGGTGTTGTCGCGATACCAGTCCTCCACCCCATGGGCATCGTGCTTGAAGTGATCGATCTCGCCCACCAGCGCGCCGTAGAAATAATCAAAGCCCCGCTGGCGTGGCCAGTAGTCCCGCTTGCCATGGCCCAGATGCCACTTGCCCACCAGGGCGGTGGAATAGCCCACGCTTTTGAGCGCCTGGGGCAGCAGGAACTCGTCGGTGGCCAGGCCGTAGGTGGCCCCGGAGGGGATGACGCCGGTCTGGAGCCCGTAGCGCAGGGGGTAGCGCCCGGTCATCAGCGCCGCGCGGGTGGGGGTGCACATGGGCTGGGTATAGAACTGGCCGAGCTTGGCGCCGGTGGCCGCCAGCTTGTCGATGTTCGGCGTCTTGATGTCCGAGCCCTGGAAGCCCACGTCGGCAAAGCCGAGATCGTCAGCCAGGATATAGACGATGTGGGGCCGGGGGGCGCCGCCGGCGCCCGACTGGGCGCGGGCGGGCGCGGCGAGGGCGGAAAGGCCCGCAATGGCCGCCATGAAGCCCGCCGTGCCCGCGAGCACGTCGCGCCGGTTGGGTCCCGTGGAGCCGCTTTCAAGGGCGGGAAGCGCCGTGTCAGTCATGGTCAGTCCTGGGTGGTGACGCGCCGGACGCAGCGGAAGCCGATATGTCCGGTCGCGGAATCGATGGTCTGGCCCTGCCGGGCGGCGGGGCGGTAGCGCGCGCAATAGGACGGCGCGCACAGGTGGGAGCCCCCCTTCAGCACCTTGCGGGGCAGGGGTAGGCCGGGATCGTATGGATCGCGGCTGCCCGCCTCCGTCCCGCCCTTGGGATTGCGGGGCAGGCAGCAGGACGGCACGTGCTGGTTCCGGTACCAGTCGCTGGTCCATTCCCACACATTGCCGATCATGTCGTGGAGGCCGAAGCCGTTGGGCGGGAAGGCGTCCACCGGCGAGGTGCCGGCATGGCCGTCCAGGGCCAGGTTCTCCACCGGGAAGCGGCCCTGCCAGGTGTTGGCGCGATGGATGCCGCCCGGCGCCAGGTCCTCGCCCCAGGCATAGGGGGCACCATCGAGCCCGCCACGGGCGGCATATTCCCATTCCGCCTCGGTGGGCAGGTCCTTGCCGGCCCAGCGGGCATAGGCCAGGGCATCCGCATAGGCCACATGCACCACCGGATGGTTCTCGCGGCCGGCGATGTCGCTGCCGGGACCCTCCGGGTGCCGCCAGCTGGCGCCATCCACGAAACGCCACCACTGCGTCCAATCCTCAAGCGTGAGGCAGGCCTCCGGCGCGGTGAAGACCAGGGAGCCCGGCACCAGCAAGGCGGGGTCGGCGGCAGGATATTGGCGGGCGTCGGGCACCTGCTCGGCGAGGGTGACGCGGCCGGTGGCGGTCACGAAGCGGGCGAAATCGGCATTGGTGACGGGGAAGCGGTCGATCCAGAAGCCGTCCAGCGCCACCTCATGGACGGGCGCCTCCTCGGGATAATGGTCGTTCGAGCCCATGCGGAAGGTGCCGCCCGCGAGCCACACCATCTCGGTGCCCGCCGGCGCTGCGTCGTGGGGGAGGGGTGTTGCCCGCCCGGACATCCTGTTGTCCCACATGCCTGTCCTGTACCCAGCCTCCACGCGTGTCGCCCCCCCGGGGCGCGTGAGGGGCTGCTGTAGAGAAGGCGCGGGCCGGTCTCAATTGCCATTTGGCGCCACCCCTGGAGCTGACGCAGCGTTTCGGCGGTTCAGGGCAATTCGCGGCCCGCGCTCCGGCGAAAAGCGAGGGGCGTTGCCCGTTCCCAGCGCCGGAAGGCGCGGATGAAATGGGCGGGGTGGGAATAGCCGAGGGTGGCGGCGATGCCCGCCACCGGCAGGCCGGTCTCGGCCAGATAGCGCTGCGCCTCCACCCGGCGCCAGGCATCCACCAGGCGCTCGAAGGTCAGTCCGAGCGCCGAAAGGCGACGCTGGAGGCTGCGCGGGGAGAAGCCCAGCGTGCGGGCGGCGTCGGCCAGCGACAGGGTGCCGGCGAGCGCGGCGCTCTCGAAGATCAGCGGCAGGCATTGGAGCAGCCGGCCGTCGTCCAGCTCCTCCGAGGCTCCCGCCATCAGGTCCGCCGCCGGCAGGAGGCCGGACAGGGGCGTGGGCATGACGGTCGGGCGGTCGAGCAGCGCGGCGTCGAAGCTGACCGACAGCGTCCCGCCCGCAAAGGTCACGGGCGCCTGCAGGGCGTCCTCATAGTGATGGGGCGCCACGTGCGCCCGATGGGGCAGGCCGACGTGCAGCGCCGCATCGGCGCCGAGGAGCGCGCGGAAGACGCCGGTCATGAAGCCGGCGATCCCCTCATTGAGCACGCGGGCATGGGCGGGGTCGCTGTCCTCCATATGGTGGCGCCAGACCGCCCGGTCGCCCACCCGCTCCAGGCTCAGCTGCACGCCCGCCTGGATGGCGGGCATGGCGCGGGCTTGGCCGGCAAGGCTCTCCCGAACGGTTCGGCCGGAAAACAGGGCGCGCCCCATGGGCCCCAGCGCATCGGGCCGCGCCGCACCCGCCAGGGCGAAGCCGAACAGCGGCACGTCCGCCTGCCGCGCCGCCGACTGCAGCAAGGTGCACATCTGCGCCCGGGCCACAACGGCGCCAGCGTGAATCTCCTGCGCGTCCGCGATGCCGGCGCGGGAGAGGGCCGGTGCCAGGGCGAAGCCCTGTTGCGCGGCAAGATCCGGCAGCATGTGAACGATGGCGAGGCTGACCGGATGCCGATCTCCCATCGCACCGCCTCCTTCTCCCCCGCTTCCTTATGCCTTGTGTGTGCCCGCCTGTCACGCCGGGGCGGGGTGGACCGGGGTGCCCGAGGGTCGTTGGTGTATAATAATACCTTAACTGAAATAGTTCCAGATGACGACGTGTCGCCATCGATAAGGTGTGAAGTTGAGTCGAGAAAGAAAAAGTAACACGATCGCCATTCAGTTGTCATTGTGCCATTAGGACTTGGCCTATATTCGTGGTTCCTTGAGCCGATTGGGGGCGCCCGAGGGCGCGGAGCGGGGATGGCCATGATGGATGCAGTCACGAGCACCGTTCAACCGGGGGTTCTGATCGGGCACAAGGACGCCTCCCTCCTGCGGGATGAGCTGCTGCCGGAGATCTTCGCCGACACGGTCGCCCGCACACCGGACCAGACCGCCATCGTCTTCGGCGCGGAACGCGTGACCTATGCGGAGCTGGACGCGCGGGCGAACCGGGTGGCCCATGCCCTGCGGGCGCGGGGCGCGGGGCCGGGGCAGTTCGTGGGCATCTGGATGTCCCGCTCGCTGGACCTGCATGTGGCCCTGCTCGGCATCCTCAAGAGCGGCGCCGCCTATATCCCCTTCGACATGGACGCCCCACCGGACCGCATCGGCGAATGCCTGGAGGATTGCGCCGCCCGCATCGTCATCATCGACGCGGTGACCGCCGGCAAGCTCAACCGCGACCTGCCCGCCACCCCCGCCCCGCTCCCGGACCTGCTGGCGGAGAGCACGGATGCAAGCCCCCTTGATCTTCGCGCCGATGGGGTGACGCGGAACGATCCGGCCTATGCCATCTACACGTCCGGCTCCACGGGCAAGCCCAAGGGCATCGTCATCGAGCACCGGAACATCTGCCATTATCTGCGCTCGGCGAACCTGGTCTATGGCATGACCGAGGCCGATGTCTCCTTCCAGGGCGCTTCCATCGCTTTCGACCTGTCGCTGGAAGAGATCTTCATTCCCTATCTGGTGGGCGCGACGCTGTGGGTGGCCTCTTCCCGCGTGCTGGGCGAGGTGGAAAAGCTGCCCGCCCTCATGGCCGAAGCCAAGGTCTCCGTGCTGGACACGGTGCCCACTCTGCTCGCCATGATGCCCCAGGACGTGCCCTCGCTGCGCATCATCATCCTCGGCGGCGAGGCCTGCCCGCCCTCGGTGAAGCAGCGCTGGTGCAAGCCCGGCCGCAAGGTGTTCAATTCCTACGGCCCCACCGAGGCCACCGTGGTGGCGACCGTGGACGAGGTGACGGTGGACGGGCCGGTCACCATTGGCGGCCCTATCCCCAACTACACCTGCTATGTGGTGGACGAGCAGCTCCAGCTGGTCGGGCCGGGCATCGAGGGCGAGCTGCTCATCGGCGGTCCCGGCGTGGCGCGGGGCTATCTGAAGCGGCCGGAACTCTCCGCCGAAAAGTTCATCGCCAATCCCTTTGGCGGCGACGGCTCCGACCCCGTGCTCTATCGTTCGGGCGATGCGGTGAGCCTCACCGAGGATGGACGCCTCCTGTTCCACGGCCGCATCGACGACCAGGTGAAGCTGCGCGGCTTCCGCCTGGAGCTGGGCGAGATCGAGGCGCGCATGTCCGGCTTGGCCGGCGTGGCGCAATCCACCGTCGTGCTGCGGCGGGATGACGGCATCGACCGGCTGGTGGCCTTCGTGGTGCCCGAAGCCGGCGTGCCGCTCGACCGGGCCGCGCTCCGGGCGGCGCTGAAGGCGACGCTGCCGCCTTACATGGTGCCGTCCCATTTCGAGGAAATGGCCGTCCTGCCGCGCCTCACCTCCGGCAAGGCGGACCGCAAGGCGCTGAAAGCCGCGCCCCTTTCCGCCCCGGCCGAGGCCGAGCAGCAGGAGGAGCCGGAGACCGAGACCGAAGCCGCCCTGCTCGCCGCCGCCAAGCCGCTTTTCCCCGGCCAGTCCATCGGCTTCGAGGCGGACTTCTTCGCCGATCTCGGCGGCCATTCCTTGCTGGCGGCCACCTTCCTCGCCGCCGTGCGCGACAATCCGGCCTTGCCCGCCATCACGCTGGAAGACCTCTACAGCCTGCGCACCCTGCGGGCGATCGCGGCGCGGCTCGACGAGCGGGCGCTCGCCAATCCCCGCCGCATCCTGGATCTCAGCTTCGAGCCGCCGCCCGTGATGCGCCGCATCCTGTGCGGTCTCGCCCAGGCCTGCTGCGTCCCGCTTCTCTTGTTCGCGCTCACCGGGCCGTGGCTGACCATCTTCGTCATGTATGCGCTCATCATGAGCGACGACGTGATCCATTGGTACGAAGTGCTGGAGCTGATGGGCGTCTATGCGCTGGTCACGCTGGGCATCGCGCTGGTGGGCGTGGTGGGCAAGCGCATCGTCCTGTGGCGGGCGACGCCGGGGCGCTATCCCTTGTGGGGCGTCTATTTCTTCCGCTGGTGGCTGTCCCGCCAATTGGTTGAGTTCACCCATCTGGGGCTCATGCAGGGTTCCCCGCTCGCCGCCGCCACCATGCGCCTGCTGGGCGCCAAGATCGGCAAGCGCGTCACCATTTCCGGCCTGCATGCGGGCGCCATCGACCTCCTGGAGGTCGGAGACGACGTGACCTTGGGCGCCAAGATTTCCATCGGCAATGCGGAGGTGATCGGCAACGAGCTGGTCATCGGCAGCGTGGTGATCGGCAAGGATGCCTATATCGGCACCTCCTGCGCGCTGGCCCATGACACGGTGGTGGAGGAAGGCGCCGAGCTTGCCGACCTCACCGCCCTCCTGCCCGGCACCCACGTGCCCGCCTTCGAGCATTGGGATGGCTCGCCCGGCCGCAAGATCGGCAGGGTGGACCCCTCGACCTGGCCGGCGCCCGCCCCCGAGCCGACGCCCGGCATGCAGAAGCTCATGAACACCTATTACGGCCTCATGGTCCTGTTCATGCCCGCCATCAGCCTCCTGCCCATTTTCCCGGCCTTCTATGTGTTCGAGCATTATGACGACCAGCTCAAAGCCATATTGGGCTTCGAGTGGTATCTGCCGCTCATCACCTGGCCGACCGCCATGCTGCTGATGCTCGGCACCGTGGTGCTGGTGACGGCCATCCGCTGGATCGTCCTGCCCTCGGCGCCGGCGGGCACCTTCTCCATCCATTCCGCCTTCTATGTGCGCAAATGGACGGTGGGACTGGCCGCCGAGGTGATGCTGGAGAGCCTCTCCTCGCTCTTCTCCACCATCTATATGCGCAGCTGGTATCGCCTGATGGGCGCCAAGATCGGCAAGGACACGGAGATCGCCACCAATTTCGCCGGCCGCTACGACACCATCGAGATCGGCGAGAAGTGCTTCGTGGCCGACGAGGTGACCTTGGGCGACGAGGACGTGCGGCGCGGCTGGATGACGCTGAAGAATGTGCGCACCGGCGACAAGGTCTTCATCGGCAACGATTCCGTGCTGCCGCCGGGGGCTGATATTCCCGAGGGCGCGCTCATCGGCATCAAGTCCAAGCCCCCCACCGGCGAGCGCATGCTGCCGGGCGAGACGCGCTTTGGCAGCCCGCCCATCCGCCTGCCGGTGCGCCAGCGCTTCGACAATGCGGATGTCAGCCACACCTTCCGCCCGCCGCTCTGGCGGCGTGTGCTGCGGGCGGTGTTCGAATTGTTCAGCGCCTCCATGCCCACCATGATGTTCATCACGCTGGGCACCCTGGCGGCGGACTATGTGCTGTTCCCGGCGCTGGAGGATGCGGAGGAATGGGCCGAGTTCCTGCCCATCTTCTTCGCCACCTGCATCGCCTGCTCCTTCATCCTGGCCGGCGTGGTGCTGGCGGTGAAATGGGCGGTCATGGGCACCTACCGGCCGGGCAATCACGGCCTGTGGTCCTGGTGGGCGCTGCGCACCGAGGCCATGACCACCCTTTACTGGGGCACGGCCGGCAAGATCCTGCTGGACGCCTTCCGTGGCACGCCCATGCTGCCCTGGGCGCTGCGCCTGTTCGGGGCGAAGATCGGCAAGGGGGTGTTTATGGACACCACCGACATCACCGAGTTCGACTGCGTCACCATCGGCGACTATGCCGCCATCAATGCCACCTCGAACATCCAGACCCATCTGTTCGAGGACCGGGTGATGAAGATCGGCAAGGTGGACATCGGCAAGGGCGCCTCCATCGGCGCCCTCACCACCGTGCTCTACGACACCCGCATCGGCGACTATGCGGAGCTGGGCGTTTTGACCATCGTCATGAAGGGCGAGGCCATTCCCGCCAATACCCGCTGGGCCGGCGCCCCGGCCCAGCCGCTTGCCTGACGGGGGCGGGATTTCCTGACGCCAATGGGAGCGATAGAGTGTGAGCCCGCCGCAGCGCCATGGCCGGCGCCGCGGGGGGCCCCGCATCGCTCCGGGCGGCCGGCCCCTTGCTTGCCGCGTCCACACCGTCCGGCCCGGCCTGTCCCCCTCTCCCGGCTCCCTCGCCATCGCCCCGGAACCCCACGATGACGATGCCTTCCTCCGCCAGCCACAGCGCGACCACCTCCGGTGCCGCCGATGCCGGCCGCGCGCGGGCGGCCGGGGCGCGCCCGGCGGGCCTGTCCCTGGCGGCGCTGGCCTGCCTGGTGGTGGGTTCCATGGTGGGCGGCGGCATCTTCTCCCTGCCCGCCGCCTTCGGCGCCACCACCGGCATTCTCGGCGCGCTGGTGGCCTGGACCATCGCCGGCACGGGCATGCTGATGCTGGCCTTTGTGTTCCAGAGCCTCGCCGAGCGCCGGCCGGACATCGATGCCGGCATCTATGCCTATGCGCTGGAAGGCTTCGGCCCCTATGCCGGCTTCATCGCGGCCCTGAGCTATTGGGCCAGTGCCTTCCTGGGGAACGTGGCCTTCCTGGTCCTGGTCATGTCGACGCTCGGCGCCTTCTTTCCCATCTTTGGCGCGGGGGATACGCCGGCGGCGCTGGCGGGCGCCTCAGCCATCCTTTGGGCCTTCCATGTGATGCTGCTGCGCGGGGTGAAGGAAGCCGCCTCCATCAACACCGTGGTGACCGTGGCCAAGCTTCTGCCGCTGGCCGCCTTCCTGGTGATCGTGGCCGCCGCGGTGCGGTGGGACATGTTCGAGGCCAATTTCATCGGCCTGCAGGCGGTGAGCCTCGAAGGGGTGCTGGAGCAGGTGCGCCAGACCATGCTCATCGTGGTCTTCGTGTTCCTGGGCATCGAGGGCGCCAGCGTCTATTCGCGGCTTGCCCGCCGGCGCGAGGATGTGGGCAAGGCGACGGTGATCGGCTTCCTGGGCGTGCTCGCCCTGTTCGTGCTGGTGACCCTCCTGCCCTATGGCCTCATGCCGAAGGCGCGGCTGGGGGAGTTGCACAATCCCTCGGTGGCAGGGGTGCTGGCGGATGTGATCGGTGAGCCGGGCCTCGCGCTGGTGAGCCTCGGCGTCCTGGTCTCGGTGCTCGGCGCCTTCCTCGCTTGGTCGCTGCTGGCGGCCGAAGTGCTCTCCGCCGCCGCCAAGGGGGGCGTCATGCCCGCCTTTCTCGCCCGCGAGAATGCCCGCGGCGCACCGGCCGCCGCCATCTGGCTGACCACCGGGGCGGCGCAGCTGTTCCTGCTCGTGACGCTCACCGCCGAATCCGCCTTCAATTTCTTCGTCGACCTGACCAGCGTCACCGCGCTGATCCCCTATGTGTTCGTGGGCGCCTTCGGCCTTCAACAGGCCCTGGGCGCGCGGGTCTCGTCGGGCGTGCGGCGGCGGGAACTGGTGTACAGCGCCCTGGCCACGGTGTGTGCCCTCGGCATGCTGGTGACGGCGGGCATGAAGATGCTGCTCCTGTCCGCCATCCTGTTCGCGCCGGGCACCTGGCTCTTCATGCGGGTGCGCAGGGAGCAGGGCGGGCGCATCTTCGCGCGGCCGGAAGCGGCGGTGGCCCTTGCGATCCTGCTCCTGGCGGTGGGCGCGGGCATCGGCCTTGCGGCCGGGCTCATCAGCCTGTGAGCGGGCCGCTCGATCTTTACCTGGCGCCCACCGGAGCGCTGGATGCCGCGCAGCTCGCCGTCCTCGCCGATCTCCTGGAGAGGCGGGAGCGCGCCCGTGCCGCCCGCCTGCCCGAGGGACCCGTGCGGCGGGACTTCATCGCCGCCCATGCCCTGGTGCGCCTGGTCTTGTCCCGTCACCGGCCGGCGCGGTCACCGCGGGCCTGGCGGTTTGAAATCGCCCCCCACGGCAAGCCCTCGCCCGTCGACGCGGCTGGCCTTGCCTTCAACCTCAGCCATGCCGAGGGGCTGGTGGCGGTGGGCGTGGGGGAGGACATGGAGGTGGGGGTGGATGTGGAGCCCCTCGCCGCCGCCGGGAAGATGGAGCGCGCCGCCCCGGTCTTCTGCGCGCCGCAGGAGCGCGTGGCCCTGTCCGGCATGGAGGCGGGGGAGCGGAGCGCGGTCCTGCTGGCGCTTTGGACGATCAAGGAAAGCCTGCTGAAGGCCATGGGGTCGGGCTTCACCCTCTCGCCCCAATCCATCTCCTGCGCCCTCGCGCCGCTCCAGCTGGTCGACGGCCCGTGG
Organism: Aquabacter sp. DMC10; assembly: GCF_056314145.1. NCBI lineage: Bacteria > Pseudomonadati > Pseudomonadota > Alphaproteobacteria > Hyphomicrobiales > Xanthobacteraceae > Aquabacter > Aquabacter sp. DMC10. The sequence continues at coordinate 388,801 of NZ_JBQUYX010000003.1, forward strand.
GGGGCACCTGCGCCCCACGCCTTCGTGGCGCGCCTCGCGCCCGAGGGCGTTGCCCCGGAGGGGTTTCAGGTGGCGGCGTGCGGCCTTTGCCCCGTCCCGCCGATGCTGCGGGTGCACCTTGCGGAGCGGCTCGGCGGGGAGCTCGGGGTCTCCTGCGCCCCGGCCCTGACCGCCGCCTTCGCTCCGGTGGCACTGGCGCGACCCGGCGAATGAAGGATCAGGGCACAAAGCCCTCGCGGATCTGACGCACCATGTCCGCCGCCAGCGCCCGCCGGTCCGCCTCGGTCTCCCCCTCGCGCGGGCGGTACCAGATGGACATCCAGTTGATGGCGCCGAGCATGGCCTTCACCGCCACGGATGGGGTGCAGGGCCGCGCGCTGCCATCCGCGATGGCAGCTTCCAGCGTTTCCCGGAACAGGCCCTCGAAGCGGCGGCGCATGTCCATGAGGGCATCCAGGGTGCGCCGCTGGCCGGGCGTGGTGGGCGCCATGCGGTGCATGTGCACGCCCTGCACCACCACCGCCATGAAGGCGTGATTGTCCATCATGGCCACCGCATGGGCCTCCAGCATGGTGGCGAGGCGCGCGCCCGCGGGGCCGGAGACCGTGTCCGCCGCCCGCAGCACCGCCACGAACAGACGATCCATGCCTTCCCGGTGCACGTCGAAGAACAGGTCCGTCTTGGAGGCGTAATAGTGGTAGATGCGCCCCTTGGTGGCATTGAGGCGGCGCGCCACGTCGTCGATAGAGGTGGCGGCGAAGCCCTGTTCCATGAAGCAGGCGGCGGCGGCGTCCAATATGTCCACGGGGCCGGCGCCCTCGCTCCGCATCTCCCGCGCCTTGCCGTCCGCCATGAGCCGCACCTGCCACTTGCTTGCCACCGCCCATCGGGGCTCTGGACAAAGGGTTTCCTCCTGCATACTACTGAGTATGTTGTCACCGCAAGCGGCCGCGCGCCTCCCGGCGCAGAGGGCGTCCAACCCTTTCAAGAGCCCGCCGGAACGTCCCGAGACCCCTTCATGCTTCCTCCCATTCCCGATACGGGCGCCCCGCCCCTGGTCAGTCCCTGGATGGATGTGACCCAGTCGCTGGTGGACCTGTTCGCCGACGCCATTTCCGACCACCAATTCATCCATGTGGACCCCGCGCGCGCGGCGAGCGAGGGTCCGTTCGGCGGCACCATCGCCCACGGCTTCTTGGTGCTCTCGCTCTTGTCCAAGTTCGCGGCGTCGGTGATGCAACTGCCCGGCGACGACGAGGTGGGCATCAACTACGGCTTCGACAAGGTGCGCTTCCTTGCCCCCGTGCCCGTGGGCCGGCGCATTCGCGGCCGCTTCGTCGTGGCCGAGCGCACCCCCCGCAATGGCGGCACCCTGGTGCGCTTCGAGGCGACGGTGGAGCTGGAGGGCCATGACCGTCCGGCCGTGTCGGCGGAATGGCTGGTCCTGATTTTCAAGGGAAAGACGCAATGAGCATGTCCTTCGACGGCCGCGTGGCCATCGTCACCGGCGCCGGCGGCGGGCTCGGCCGCGCCCATGCGCTGGAGCTCGCCCGGCGCGGCGCCAAGGTGGTGGTGAATGATTTCGGCGGTGCCCGCGATGGCACCGGCGGCTCCACCGCCGCCGCCAATGCGGTGGTGGAGGAGATCCGCGCGGCCGGCGGCACCGCCCTTGCCGATGGCGGCAACGTCACCCTTCTGGCGGACATGGAGGCCATGGCCGCCCGCGCCCTGGAGGCGTTCGGGCGCATCGACATCCTCATCAACAATGCCGGCATCCTGCGCGACCGCACCTTCGCCAAGATGGACATGGCGGATTTCGCGGCGGTGATCGCGGTCCATCTTCAGGGCTCGGCCAATGCCACCAAGGCGGTGTGGGAGACCATGCGCCAGCAGGGCTATGGCCGGGTGCTGATGACCTCCTCCACCTCCGGCAGCTACGGCAATTTCGGCCAGGCCAATTATGCGGCGGCCAAGGCCGGCCTGCTCGGCCTCATGAACACCCTGCATTTCGAGGGCGAGAAATACGGCATCCGCGTCAATGCCATCGTGCCGACGGCGGCGACCCGCATGACCGGCGACATGATGGACGAAGAGATGCTGGCCCTGCTGGCGCCCGAGCATGTCACCCCCGCCGCGCTCTATCTCGTCAGCGATGACGCGCCCAGCCGCACGGCGCTGCTGGCCGGTGCGGGCACCGTGGCGCGCATGGCCATCGTGGAGACCGAGGGCGTCTATCTGCCGGAGGGCGAACGCACCCCCGAGGCGGTGGCGGCGGCCTTCGAGACCCTCGCCCGCCTTGATGCGCCCATCGAGACGGCGGCCGGCCTTGCCCATGTGGACCGCATCATCGCCCGCGCCAAGGCGGCGAAGGGCTGAGGAGCGGCCCTGCCCGTGCCGTCACGCCCCCCGGGCCAGCCCCATGGGGCGCGAGAGCCAGGCGGGGCGCGGCAGGGGCGCGTGGGCGGCGGCATCGGCGTCCACGCGGGCCTGGATTTCCGGCGGAAACAGCGCCGCGCGCGGCGTGCCCGAGGCGCGGGAGACGTGCATGAGCACCTGCTCGCACAACGCCAGCTCCACCCCCTCCGTGGTGAGGAGGCGCATGAAGGTGTGGATGCGCTTGCGGTCGGCGGCGAGCACCAGCAGGTCCACGGTGAGCAGCGCCCCCTCGTGGCACTCCTTGAGATAGCCGATGCGGCTTTCCAGCGTGTAGATCGTCGCCGCGCTGGCTGCCCGGTAGGCCGCGTCGACGCCGATGCGGTCCATATAAGCAGTCACCCCATCGGAAAAGACGATGCCATAGGCGTAGTCGCCCATATGGCCGTTATAATCCACCCAGGCGACAGGCACACGCACGGCATGGATGGCCAGGCCCTGAAGGCCCGGCGGTGCAGTACGCGCGGTCTCGGCGATGGCGGTCATGGCGCCTCCTTGCGGTTCGCCCCGTGGAAGGGCCAGGAGATCAGCGTCCGGTCTCGTTCACAAGTCGGGCGAGCAGGAACTGGTCGGCCTCGTAGGGCGCGGCCCAATTGGCGTTGAGCTCGGCGTCGATGGCGCGCTTGGTCATGGCCACCGCCAGCGGCGCGCTGCCGGCCATTTCGGCGGCGAAGGCACGGGCGACGGAAAGCGCCTCTCCGCGCGGGGCGGTCTGATCGGCCAGGCCCAGCGCCAAAGCGGCGGCGGGGTCGATGGTCTCGTCCCGGAACAGGATGCGCTTGGCGCGGGCCGGACCCACCAGGGCGCACAGCAGCGACAGGCCGCCCCAGCCCAGCGTCATGCCGAGCCGCACCTCGGGAAAGCGCAGCATGGCACCCTCGCCCATCACCCGGAAATCCGCCGCCAGCGCGAGGATCGCGCCGCCGCCAATGGCCGGCCCCTCCACCGCCGCGATGACGATCTGCGGCAGGCGCCGCCACGCCTCCACCATGCGCCCGCCCGCGCCGAGGATGTGATGGCGCATGGGGAGCGAGGCGTCCGCCGCCCAGAGGCTGGCATCGCCCAGGTCCACGCCGGCGCTGAAGCGGGTGGGCGTGCCGGTGAGGAGAATGGCGGAGAGGTCGCGCTCGCTTTCCAGCGCCTGCGCCGCGCGGGTGAGCTCCGCGATGGCCTCGGCATTGAGCGCATTGGCCTTGGCGCCCCGGTCATAGCGCACCACGGCAAGGGTGCCCTCCCGTTCGATCTCCACCATGGCCATGGGCATCCTCCGCACCTGTTGTGTTTTACATACTACCGGGTATGTTGCATGGCGAAGCGGCCTTGGCAACGGCCGGCACAAGGCGCTGAAGCGCCGACAAGAACGGGACGGAGGAGCGCCATGAGCCAGCGGGAAGCCGCCTTGTCACGGCAGCATGCGGTGCTGCGCGACCTTCTGGAGCGATATGCGGCCGAGCGCCCGGACGCGCCCTTCGTGCAATTCTGGCCGGGTCCCGCCGACGCCTCCAGCTGGACCTATGCGCAGACCCTCGCCCAGGTGCGCCGCCGGGCGGCGACGCTGGCCCGCCATGGCGTGGTGCGCGGCCAGCATGTGCTGTGCTTCATGGGCAATGGGCCGGACCTGCTGGCCACATGGTTCGCCATCAATTATCTCGGCGCGGTCTATGTGCCGCTGAACACCGCTGCCCGTGGCAAGCCGCTGGAGCACATCCTCAACGATGCCGACGCCCCGCTCATGGTGGCCGAGGCTGCGCTGGTGGAGCGGCTGGAGGGCCTCTCCCCCGGCAAGCTGAAGACGGTCCTCACCGTCGACGGCACGGCTGCTCCCTTGCCGGGCCTCGACGTCCAGCCGCTTGCGGACGACCCGGCGGCGCCCGTTCCGTCTGCGCCGGTGCCGCCCATCGAGCCCTGGGACACGCAGGCCATCATGTACACCTCGGGCACCACGGGGAACCCGAAGGGGGTGATGTCCTCCTACACCCAGCTTTATTCCATGGGGCCGGATGCCTTCGCTGTGGCGCCCGATGATCGTTGCCTGATCTGCGGCCCGATCTTCCATTGCGGCTCCACGCTCTATGTCTATGCCCAGCTCGCCCGTGGCCTTTCCATCGGCATGATGCGGGAATTCCGCACCCAGGACTTCTGGCCGGCGGTGCGCGAGACGGGCTCCACTTATGTGCTGCTCCTGGGCGTGATGGCGAGCTTCCTCCTGAAGGCGCCGCCCGCCCCGGGCGAGCGCGAGCACCCCTTGCGCCGCGCCTTCATCACGCCCTTCGGGGAGGACGGCCCGGCCTTTGCCGAGCGCTTCGGCGTTGAGGCCTGGACCATCTACAATATGACGGAGATTTCGAGCCCGCTCCATGCCGGGCCGGGCATCACCGCCAAGGGCATTGCCGGCACGCCGCGCCCCTGGATCGACCTGAAGATCGTCGACGCCAACGATTTGGAGGTGCCGGACGGGGAGACCGGGGAACTGGTCATCCATTCCCGCCGGCCCTGGGCGCTGATGAAGGGCTATTACAACAATCCGGCCGCCACCGCCGAGGCCATGCGCAATGGCTGGTTCCACACCGGCGACGGCTTCCGGCGGGCACCGGACGGCACCTTTTTCTTCGTGGATCGCCTGAAGGATGTCATCCGCCGGCGCGGCGAGAACATCTCCTCCTTCGCCCTGGAGGCGGAGGTGCGCACCCATCCGGCCGTGAAGGAATGCGCGGCGGTGGCGGTGCCCAGCGAATTTTCCGAGGATGAGGTGCTGGTCGTGGTCACCCCCGTCGAGGGCGAGGCTCTTGATCCGGCTGCGCTCATCCGCTTCCTGGCGGACAATGTGCCCCACTACATGGTGCCGCGCTATGTGCGCCAGTTGGAGGCGCTGCCCAAGACCTCCAGCGGCAAGATCCAGAAGCACGAACTGCGCGCGGCGGGCGTCACACCGGACACCTTCGATCGCGAGGCGGCGGGCTTGCGCATCGGCCGGAGCGGGGCCAAGGCCGGCGGCTGAGGCGCGGCCTCCCGGGATGGCTCAGGCGATGGCGGCGGTGGCGACGCGCACCTTGTGCGTGGCGTCTTCCATGCGCCCGGTGGCACTGGCGATTTCCTGCATGTTGAGGCGCACCGTCTCCACTCCCTGGGCGGCCACGTGCATATTCCCGGACACCTCGCGGGTGACGGAGGTCTGCTCCTCCACCGCCGCGGCGATCTGGGCGCTCACCGCATTCAGGTCACCGATGGTCTGCGTGATGGAGGAGAGCGCCTTGGCGGCATCCTCGCTCGCCTTTTGAACCGCGTCCACCTGCGCCGCGATCTCGCTGGTGGCCTTCGAGGTCTGGCCGGCCAGCGTCTTTACCTCGGAGGCGACCACCGAGAAACCCTTGCCGGCATCGCCCGCGCGCGCCGCCTCGATGGTGGCGTTGAGGGCCAGCAGATTGGTCTGGTCTGCGATGGAATTGATGAGGGCCACCACGTCGCCGATCTTCTGCGCCGCGCCGGTGAGGCCCGAGACGATGGCATTGGTGCGCGATCCCTCCACCTCGGCGTGCTTGGCCAAGGCGCTGGACTGGTGGACCTGGCGGCGCAGCTCCTCCGCCGAGGCGGCCAGTTCCTCGGCGCCCGCGGCCACCGACTGCACATTGCTGGCGGCCTGCTCGGTGGCGGCGGCAGCGGAGGTGGCCTGCATGTTGGTCTTGGCCACGTCGCCGGAAATGAGGGTGAGGTCGCCGGCGATCTCCGCCTGGGCCTTGGCCCGACGCATGCGGGCTTGCACCGCCTCGGTGACGTCGGTGGCGAACTTCACCACCTTGAAGGGGGTGCCGGTGTCGTCGACGATGGGCGTGTAGGTGGCCTGGATCCAGACCTCCCGTCCGCCCTTGCCGATACGGCGGAACTCGGCCTGCTGGAAGGTGCCGCGCCGGAGCGCATCCCAGAAGGCCGCATAAGCGGGCGTGCCGCGCTCCTCCGGCGCGACGAACATGGAATGATGGCGGCCCTTGATCTCATTGAGGCCGTAACCCACCGTCTTCAGGAAGGCCTCGTTGGCATCGAGGATGGTTCCGTCCAGCTGGAAATGGATGACCGCCTGCGAGCGCCCGATGGCCTCCACCTGGCACTTGTCCTCCAGGCTGCGCAGCTTGCGTTCGGTGATGTCGGCGGCGAACTTCACCACCTTGAGCACGCGGCCGGAACTGTCGATCACCGGGTAATAATTGGCCTCCAGCCAGATGGCTCTGCCGTCCTTGGCGATGCGCTTGAATTCGCCGGCCTGGAACTGGCCCTTGGCCAGGGTCTGCCAGAAGGTTCGGTAGGCGGGGCTTTCGGCATAGGCGGCGGGCACGAAGATGCGGTGGTGTCTCCCCCGGATCTCGGCGAGGCTGTAGCCCATCACCTTCAGGAAATTCTCGTTGGCCGCAAGGATCTCGCCCTCCGGCGTGAACTCGATCACCGCCATGGCCCGGTGGAGGGCCTTGAGGGCCAGTGCCGCCTCTGAACTCTTGCCAAACATGGGGCGCCTCGCGGGTGGGGTAATGCCGGCCGACCGTGCCGCGCCGGCCTTGCCTTGGGCTTGCATCCCATCCGGGGGGCATGCCGGCCGGATGGGACGCCCTCAGGCGAATGAAGGGGAGAAGAGCGGGTGCGCGCCCGCCGTGTGGCTCAGGCGATGGCCGCCGAGGCGGTGCGCACCTTGCGGGTGGCTTCCTCCACGCGCCCGGTGGCGCCGGCGATTTCCTGCATGTTGAGGCGCACGGTCTCCACCCCCTGGGCGGCCACATGCATGTTGCTGGACACTTCGCGGGTCACTGCGGTCTGTTCCTCCACCGCGGCGGCGATCACCGCGCCCACCGCATTCAGATCGGCAATGGTCTTGGTGATGGAGGACAGGGCCTTGGCGGCGTCCTCGCTGGCCTTCTGCACGGCATCGATCTGGGCCGCGATCTCGCTGGTGGCCTTGGAGGTCTGGCCGGCCAGCGTCTTCACCTCGGAGGCGACCACCGAGAAGCCCTTGCCGGCATCTCCGGCGCGGGCGGCCTCGATGGTGGCGTTGAGGGCCAGCAGATTGGTCTGGTCGGCGATGGAATTGATGAGGGCCACCACGTCGCCGATCTTCTGCGCCGCGCCGGTGAGGCCGGAGACGATGGCATTGGTGCGCGTGCCCTCCACCTCGGCGATCTTGGCGAGCTCACTGGACTGGTGCACCTGGCGGCGGATCTCCTCCACCGAGGAGGCCAGCTCCTCCGCGCCGGCGGCCACCGACTGCACGTTGCTGGCGGTCTGCTCGGTGGCGGCGGAGGCGGAAGCCGCCTGCATGTTGGTGCGGGTGACATCCTCGGAAATGAGGGTGAGGTCGCTGGCGATCTCCGCCTGCGCCTTGGCGCGCTGCATGCGGCGCAGGACGGCATTGGTGATGTCGGTGGCGAATTTGACCACCTTGAAGGGCTTGCCGGTGTCATCGACGATGGGGGTATAGGTGGCCTGGATCCACACCTCCCGCCCGCCCTTGCCGATGCGGCGGAACTCGCCCTGCTGGTATTCGCCGCGCTGGAGCGCCTTCCAGAACTCCCCATAAGCCGGCGTGCCGCGCTCCTCATTGGCCATGAACATGGAATGATGGCGGCCCTGGATCTCGTCCAGGCGATAGCCGAGCGTCTTCAGGAAGTTTTCGTTGGCGGTCAGGATGGTGCCGTCCAGCTGGAAATGGATGACCGCCTGGGACCGGCCGATGGCCTCCAGCTGGCACTCATCCTCCAGGCTGCGCAGCTTGCGGGCGGTGATGTCGGCGGCGAACTTCACCACTTTCAGGACGCGGCCGGAGTTGTCGATCACCGGATTGTAGCTGGCCTCCAGCCACACCTCCGCCCCGCCCTTGGCGATGCGCTTGAATTCGCCGGCGTGGAAATGACCTTTGGCGAGATTGCTCCAGAAGGCGCGGTAGTCAGCGCTCTCCGCAAAGGCCGGGGTCACGAAGATGCGGTGGTGGCGGCTCCTCACCTCGGGGAGCGTATAGCCCACCACCTTCAGGAAATTCTCGTTGGCGGCCAGGATCTCGCCAGCGGGCGTGAATTCGATCACGGCCATGGCCCGGTCGAGGGCCTTGAGCGCAAGGGCGGCCTCAGAATTCTTTCCAAACATCAGGGCCCTCGCGGGACGGGTGAACAGCACCTCACCGTGCGGGCCTCGGCTTGCATCAGGCTTGCATCCGCTCGCCCGGCGAAAATCACCTCTCGGCCGGGAGCATCAGGCCACGCATGCGCAGGGCCGATTGGGCGGCCCCGAAGCCGTTGTCGATGTTCACCACCACCAGGCCCGGGGCGCAGCTCGCCAGGGCCGAATGCAATGCGACGGTGCCTCCTTCGGACACGCCCTGTCCCACGGAGGTAGGTACGGCGATGATTGGCGCTTGGATCAGTCCCGCCAGCACCGAAAACAGCGCGCCTTCCATGCCGGCCACCGCGATGACGATGCGCGCGCGGCGGATCTCTTCCAGCCTGTCCATGAGCCGCCAGAGCCCGGCGACGCCCACATCCGCGATCACCCGGGCCCCCACGCCGCAGAAGGCGAGGGTGCGCACGGCCTCCCCCACCACGGGCATGTCGGCAAGGCCGGCGGCCACGACGGCGATGTCCGGCTCCCCGGCGCAGGCGGGCACCGGACCGAAAAGGCCGGTGCGGGAGACGGGCTCGTAGTCGAGGCCGCCACGCAGGACGTCCGGCAGTCGCTCCACCTGATCGGGGGCAAGGCGCGTCAGGAGGACCGGACGGCCGAGGCTTCGGGCGGCGGTGAGGATCTGCGCGAGCTGCGCATCGGTCTTGCCCTTGGCATAGACCGCTTCCGGCAGGCCGGTGCGGGCGTCCCGGCCCCAATCCATGCACGCGTCCGGGTTCAGGGCGTCGCTCATTCCGCGGCGCTCCGCACGAAGGCGCTGCCGACGCGATAGGCGCCGAGGCCCGCGAATGTCCGGCCTTCCGCGTGGCAGGCGGTCTCCATGAGGGCAGTCAGGTCCGCCATCGCATCCGGCGCAGGGGCCGGGCGCAATTCCAGATGCACGCCGTCCCGGCGCAGGCGGACGCGCACGGTCTGGTGTGCGCCCAGAAGGCGGCGCACCTCCCCCTCCGTGCGGTCGATGAAGGCGAGGTCGCGCGGGTCGATGGCAATGCCCGTCTCCACCCGGCTGGCGAGGCAGGGCTGGGCGGGAAGCTCGGAAAAGGCGGTGAGCCCCAGGTGCCGGGCCAGGGCGCGGATGCCCGGCTTGCCGATGCCGGCGGTCACGAAGGGATGGATGACGCCATGTTCCCGCGCGGCGTTCAGACCGGGGCGGTGCTCGCCGAGATCGTCCAGGTTCGTGCCCGAAGCGATGGTGCGCTCGGTGACGGCGGCAATGGCGCCGTAGAGGTTGGCCTTGCAGAAATAGCAGCGGTCGAACGGATTGGCGCGATAGCGCGGATCGTCTTGCTCGCCGGCATTGAGCAGGTGCAGGTTCCAGCCTTCCGCTGTCGCATGGGCCGTGATGAGCCCGCGGGCCTGGCCGGGGACGGCGGGGGAGACCGCGTGGATCATCAGCGGCGGCGTTGCCGCATGGCGGTGGACCAGCGTGGCGAGGGTCATGCTGTCCACGCCCCCGCTCACCGCCACCGCCAACGGGGGCAGGGTATCGAGCAGGGCGAGCAGGCGGGGCAGATCCTCGGGCGCGGTCATGGCTCGCTCCGTCCGGCCGCCCGCCGCGCGGCGAGGGTGCTGAGGCCGGAGAGCGCATCGGCCTCCACCTTGGCGGTGACCTGCCCGTCGGGACGGGTGGCATGCTTCACCGGGCGGCCATCCGCCGCGTGGCCGTGCGTGCGGGCAAGGACGCGCCGCTCCACCCGATGGAAGCGCAGGCCGAGGGTCGAGGTTTGTAGGAAGACGGCATCGCTGATGGCGTCGAGCCGGTCGTCCTCGCACAGCAAGGCGAAGGTGGTCAGCGGCCGGCCCTTCTTGCCGAGGCCCGACACGAGGCGCAGGTCGCGCACCCCGGTGGTGGCGCGCAGCAGGTCGGCGGCGTGGGCCATTTCCTCGCCGGTCATGTCGTCAATGTCGAAGGCGATTTCGACCAGCGCGTCGGGCCGCACCACCTCTCCGGAGCTCTCGAACAGGCTGGCGCGCAACACGTTGGGCAGGCCCGGCAAGCTGCGGGTGCCGGCGCCATAGCCGACCGCCTTGAGGCTGGCGAGGGCCGGCCGCGCAGCCGGAGCGTCCCCCATGAGATGGCGCAGGATGGCCGCGCCGGTGGGCGTCACCCGCTCGCCGCTCACCCCGTCATCCCGCCAGGGGAAGCCGGTGAGGATGTCCAGTGTCGCCGGCGCGGGCACGGGCAGGAGGCCGTGGGCGGTCTTCACCATCCCGCCGCCCAGCGGCAGGGGGGAGAGGCTCCAGCTGGCGCCGGGGAGGGCGGCGGCAATGCTGCCGGCTGCCACCACGTCCATGAGGGAATCCCAGTCGCCGATCTCATGGAAATGCACCGCCTCCACAGGCATGCGATGCATGCGCGCCTCGGCCTCCGCCAGCACGGTGAGGATGGCGATGGCGGCCTCTGCCGTGCCGGGGCTGAGCCGGGCGTCGCGGATGCGGGCGCGCATGTCCGCGAAGGTGCCGGACGGGGCGGAGACGTGAGGCCGAGGGTGCGCGTGCGGGTGAGCCTCGGCATGGGCATGCGCATGGGAATGGGCATGGGAATGGGCGTGGGCATGAGAGTGAGAGTGAGAGTGAGAGTGAGAGTGGCTCTCACCCACGCCATCACCACTCGCCGACGCCTGCGCATGGGAATGGGCATGGGAATGGGCGTGGGCATGAGAGTGAGAGTGAGAGTGAGAGTGGCTCTCACCCACGCCATCGCCGCCCGCCGACGCCTGCGCATGGGAATGGGCGCTGTGGGAATGGGCGCTGTGGGAGGGATGGCGCGTCCCGTCGGCCGGGGCCTCGCCGGGACCCACCAGCGAGACATGCAGCGCCGCGATGCCGCCATTCACCACCTCGGCGATCCGCGCCTTCCCCGCCTCCGGCGGAAGCACGGCGGCGATGTCGGCCAGCACGCGCGGCTTCAGGTCGGGGCGGGCGGCCAGCAGGGCGGCGACGAACATGTCGCCGGCGATGCCGCCCACGGGATCGAGATGAATGTGAAGCGTCACGGCCGGCTCACCCACGCCGGCGCTCAATGCGGCAGGTCCGGCCACGGGTCCAAGAGGCGCCCATCGGCGTCGAAGCCCATGGCGCGGGGTTCGCTCAGGATCTCGATGCCCGGCCGGTCGGCGATCTGCGGCAGCAGGGCCTCGGAGGCATAAAGATATTCCAGGTGCAGCGTGTTGGGGATGCGGATCATGGTGATCGCATCCGGCGTCTGGGATTCGCAGGTCTTCACCGCCGCTTGGATTGCGGTCTTGTCGTCCGGCATGGCCATGGGCAGCGAGGCGGCGATGAGCACGCCCGAGGTCAGAGAATTGGTATAGACCGCCTCCCGGTCGAAGCGGTTGAACAGGCGGTCGGTGATGACATCGGCGCGGGCGACGCCATTGGCATTGCCCTGGCTCTTGTCGGTCACGTCCAGCACGATGATGCGCGAGACGCTCGGGCCGCCCTTAATGGCGGTGGTGGAGGGGCGGCCGGTGATGTTGGGGTCCATGCCGCTGCCGGAAAATTCCTTGCCCACATAGTCCACCAGCAGCACGTCCAAGGGGCCGGAGGCCAAGGGCTGGTCGAGGGGGCCGAGCGGCAGGCGGGGCATATTGCGCATGGCCTCGGCGAGGAAGGCGCGCTCGGCCTCGATCAGGCCTTCGGGCGGCAGCACCACCACCTTGCACAGGCGGTCATAGGCATTTTCCACCGTGCCGATGCCGAACAGCACCTTGCAGGTGGCCAGCTTCACCCGCGCCATCTCGATGATGAAGCGGCCCACATGGTTGAAGCCCCAGGCGTGGCAATTGTCGGCGCCCGACTGCTTGCCGAGGCCGATGGCCAGCATCTTGACGAGGCCGCTCTCATTCTGCGCCCGGAAGGCGCTGTGCGGCTTGATGCGGTTGAACAGCACGATGCCATCCGCCTCGAAGGCGAGGCGGTCGATGCGCACCGACATGCCATTGTCCAGCACGCCCACTTCCACCGTCTCCATGGAGGAGCGGATGGGGCAGCCGGCGCTTTGCTCGGTCACGCCCAGCTGGGCCAGCACCTTGGCCTGGCCCTCGGCGGTGGCGCCGCCATGGCTGCCCATGGAGGGCACGATGAAGGGATGGGCGCCCAGCGCCTTCAGTTCGCTGACGATGGCGCGCACCAGCTCCGGCAGGCTGGCAAGGCCCCGGCTGCCCACGGTGAGGGCCACCGACATGCCCGGCCGGATAGCCTCCCGCACGAAGCCGGCGGAGGCCAGGGCGTCATGCACCGCCCCTTGCGGCTCCACCGCCGGGGCGGCGAAGAAATTCTGTCGGACGAGGGCCATGCGGGGCAGCGGGGTGTTCTCGACCAGCTTCACATAGCTCGGCCGCATGGCGTCTCTCCCGTTCTGTTCTTGATGCCGCGGCGGGCCTCGGCCCGCCGCATGCGAATCTTATCACTGGGGCTTGATGTTGCCCTTCTCGATGACTTCCTTCCACTGCGCCGTCTGCGCCTTGATGAGATCGGTGAACTTGGCGGGGGAGGAATTGGACACCGGGGTCACGCCCATGGCTACCATCTTGGCGATGGTGTCGGGCTGCTTCATGAAGGCGTCGATCTCGGCCGCCAGCTTGTTGATGATCTCGTCGGGCGTGCCGGCGGGGGCGAGGAAGCCGTGCCAGGCGGTGGCCTCGAAGCCGGGGACGAACTCGGCCACGGTGGGCAGGTTCTTGTCGAAGGCCTCTCGCTCGGGGGTCGCCACGGCGAGGGCCACCAGCTTGCCGTTCTTCACATAGGGCAGGAGGAGCGGCACGTTGTCGAAGGCCAGTTCCACATTGCCGGAGAGCAGGTCCGGCAGCATGGCGGACGAGCCCTTATAGGGAACGTGCACCATCTGGGTGCCGGTCTTCTGCATGAACAGCTCGCCGGCCAGATGCTGGGTGGTGCCAATGCCGGCGGAGCCGAAGGACACCTTGTCCGGGTTCGCCTTCAGATAGGCGATCAGTTCTGGCACGGTGCGGGCCGGGATCTTGCTGGGATTGATGACCAGCACATTGGGCACCACCGACACCTGGGCGATGGGCTTCAGGTCGCGCAGGGTGCGATAGGGGAACTTCTCGCCATAAAGGGTCGGGTGCACGGCGAGGTTCGAGGTGGAGGCGAGCACCAGCGTGTTGCCGTCGGGCGCGGAGCGCACCACCTTGTCGACGCCGGTCACGCCGCCGCCGCCGCCGATGTTTTCCACGATGAAGGGCTGGCCCAGCTTCTTCTGCAGGTTCTCGGCCACCATGCGGGCGATGATGTCTGCCGTGCCGCCGGAGGAGAAGGGCACCACGATGGTCACCGGGCGGGACGGATAGGCCGGCTGCGCCATCACCGGGCCGGCGAGGACGAGCGACAGGCAAGCAGCGGCGAGGGATCTGAGCTTCACAGCTTCCTCCGAGTGTTTTGTTTGCGGCCGGTCATCGGCGGCGCGGAAGCCGGGCGGCTCCGGGGCGGACACGCTCTGCGGCAGCATCCGCCGGCAACGTGCGGACTTGTCCACTATTTGTCAAGATGTCATTCTTGTCGCAGCGGAAGGGGCGCGGTGCAGCCGCAATATGGCCGCGCAGAGGTGCCCGCGCGCGCCTGTCCCGGCGCGAGCGGAGGGGCGGCCGGAGGGTGGTGGCCTCCGCGCGGGCAGCGGGTCAGAGCGAGAGGTCGAGGGTCCGGCCTTCAAAAATGCGGTCCCGCGAGCCTTCCAGATGCTGGCGCATGAGGGTGCGGGCGGTCTGCGCATCCCGGCGGCGGATGGCGTCGAACACCTCCTGGTGTTCCTTGAAGACGCCCGCCAGCCCGGAATGAGGCCCCATGAGGGAGACGCCGTGGAACTTCATGCCCACCGCGATGTGGTCCTTCAGCGCCTGCATGGAGGAGATGTAATAATGGTTGTTCGAGGCCTGAGCGATGGCGCAGTGAAAGGCATAGTCCGCATCCTCCCGGTGGCGGTGGGCCTGGGTGGCGTCGCGCATCAGGTCGAGGGCGGCGGCGATGGCGTCCAGCGCCGGCTCGTTCCAGCGCAGGGCGGCGTAATAAGCGTGGTCCGGCTCCAGGGTGAGGCGGAACTCATAGCAGCGCTGGATGTCGGCGATGGTCTCCACCGGCGAATAGCCGATGGCGCGGGATTCCTCCACCCGCACCTTCACGAAGCTGCCCGCCCCCTGGCGGGAATAGATCAGGCCCTCGTCCCGCAGGCGTCGGAGGGCCTCGCGGATGATGGGGCGCGACACCAGGAATTGCCCGGCCAGCTCGTGCTCGCCAGGCAGCTTCTCGTCCGGCTGATAGTCGCCGCGGCTGATCTTGGTGAGCAGCAATTGATAGACGCGCTGCACCAGCGGCGTGCGGTGGGCCCGGTCGGTGCTGCCCTCCGTGCCCTCGGGCCCCCCGTCGGAGGCGGTGGTGGGCAGGGAAACTTCCTGCGAGGTGTCGTCGCGATCGGCCATGACAACTTTCCAGAACAGTACGGGGCGGGCGGGGCGCGACCGTAACGGTCGCAGCCTGGGCATTTCCCCCGGCTCGTCTTATAACACATTGCCTGCGCACCGCTCATTGGCAAGGGGCGATGCGCCGCGCGGCTCGTCTTAATGCCATTTTCAACCTTACAACATGTTGACAGTGCGGCGGCGCCGGGCGTATCACCCCGTAAAGGGCGGCGACTGAAGCCCGTCCATGTGAGGGAGATGCCGGTGAGCCCCATTCTCGTCCCCCCTCCGCGCGCGCCCGGCGTGCCGGTGGGTGCATGGGAACGGCGCCCATGACGGCGCCCGCCCATGTGGGGCCCGCCGACGCGGCGCCCGCCGATGTGGGGCGCGCAGCGCCCGCGGCGCCGGCCGCTTGGGACGGCGCTGGAATGCCGAACCTGCGTCTGATCGCCGATGACCTCACCGGCGCCCTGGATTCCGCCATGGCCTTCGTGCGCCCCGGGCATGCGCTTCCGGTTCACCTGGGCGCACCAGGCCTGGCCGTGGGGCCGCTCGCCATCGACAGCGACACCCGCGCGTGCAAGCCGGATACGGCCCGCCGGATGGTGGCGACCCTTGCCGGGGCCGTTGCTGCGACGCCTGGGGCGGCGGAAAGCCGCACCAAGGCGCCCCTCTTCTTCTGCAAGCTCGACAGCCTTCTGCGCGGACGCGGCGCGGCGGAGATTGCCGGCTGGCACGATGCCATGACTTTCGCGCGCTGCATCATTGCCCCGGCCTTCCCCCATCATGGCCGCGTCACGCGCGGGGGCGTCCAGATGCTCCAGGGACCGGACGGCGCGCGGCCCGTAGGCGAGGATCTTGCTGCCGGGCTGAGGGCCTTGGGCCTTTCCGTGCAGCTCTGCCGGCCCGGCGATGCCGTGCCTGATGGCCTCAGCCTCTGGGATGTGGAGGCGCAGGCCGACCTTGTTCGCATCGCGCGTGATGGCGCCGCCGCCGGTGGTCGCACCTTGTGGTGCGGCAGCGGAGGTCTCGCCCTTGCGCTGGCGGGTGAAGTCGAGCCTGCCTTCATCGACCCTGCCACCTTGCCGCGCCCGCTGCTCGGCCTGTTCGGCACCGATCATCCGGTGACGCGGGCGCAGGTGGAGGCCTGCGGCGCGGCCGCCTTCCAAATTCGCGAAGGTGGGCCGCGTGAGGCCTCAGATGTCGCCGCGCGCCTTGAGGGTGACGGCGTCGCCCTCCTCTCCCTGGCGCTCCCCGAGGGCACGCCCCGCCCCGAAGCGGCGGAACGCATCGCGGACGAATTCGCCCGCCTGCTGTCGGCCATGCCCGCCCCGGGCACTCTGGTGGTGTCCGGCGGCGAGACGCTGCGGTCGCTCAGCCTGTCGCTGGGGGCGGAGCGGCTTGATCTTCTCGGTGCCTTCGAGACCGGCATTCCCGTGTCCATCCTGCGGGGCGGGCGGTTCGACGGGGTGCATGTGGTGTCGAAATCCGGCGCCTTCGGTGATTCCCTGCTGCTGCGGCGGCTGATCTTTCCAATGCAAGGAGCGCGCGCATGACGCCGCATTTGGCCGTCACCATGGGCGACCCGGCCGGGGTCGGCCCGGAAATCATCGTCAAGGCCTGCGAGCGGCTGAAGGACCGGCTGGCTGCCGGCGATTTGCGGCTCCTCATCATCGGCTCCAATCCGGCGCTGAAAGAGGCGCAGGCGCTGCTCGGCTCCACCCTGCCCATTCCCGAGGTGAGCGAAGCCGACAGTGCATGGCCGGCGCTCGCCTGCCTCCAGGCGGGGCCGGAGGGCGAGCCCATCCGCCCGGGCGTGCTGAGCCTTGATGGCGGCCGCTTTGCCTTCCTGGCCATCGAGCGCGCCGTGCGCCTCGCCCAGGCCGGCCGCGTGCAGGGCCTGGTGACGGCGCCCCTCAACAAGGAGGCGCTGAACAAGGCCGGCTATCATTATGCTGGTCATACCGACATGCTGGCGGACCTCACGGGCGCCCGCGGCTCGGTGATGATGCTGGCCCACGGCAATATGCGGGTGAGCCACCTGACCACCCACATCGCCCTGAAGGACGTGCCCGCCAAGCTCACGCCTGAGCGGCTGCGCTATGTGATCGACCTCACCGACCAGACGCTGAAGGGCCTCGGCCTTTCCCGCCGCCGCATCGCGGTGGCCGCGCTGAACCCCCATGCGGGCGAAGGCGGCCTGTTCGGGCGCGAAGACATCGAGGTGAGCACCCCCACCATTGCCAAATGCGTGGCCGACGGGCTCGACGTAGTCGGCCCCGTGCCCGGCGACACGGTGTTCGTGAAGCTGCGCGCCGGCCAGTTCGATGCCGTGGTGGCCATGTATCACGACCAGGGGCACATCCCGGTCAAGCTGCTCGGCTTCAACGTCAATCCCGAAACCGGAACGTGGGATGCCCTGTCCGGCGTCAACATCACGCTGGGCCTGCCCATCATCCGCACCTCGGTGGACCACGGCACGGCGTTCGACATTGCCGGCAAGGGCATCGCCAACGAACTGAGCCTCATCGAGGCCATCGACTATGCCGAGAAGCTCGCCGCTTCCGGCACGCACTGAAGGAAGGGCGACGTCATGACCGCAGGTCTCTCCGCGCCCATCGAGCTGGCGCGCCCGCCCCGCATCCTGTTTGGCTCCGGCACGGTGGCGTCCGTGCCGCGCTGGATCGCCGAGAAGGGCTTTTCCCGCATCCTGGTGGTGGCCGACGCCTTCAATGCCGCCCGCGTCCATCTTCTCGGCCTTCAGGGCGAGGTCACCGTCTTCGGCGCGGTGAAGCCCGAGCCGGACGTGCCGAACCTGGAGGCGCTCCTCGCCCGCGCCGTCGCGGCGCGGCCGGACGTGGTGATCGGCTTCGGCGGCGGCAGCGCCATGGATCTGGCCAAGCTCGCCGCCGTGCTGCCCGGCTCCGGGCAGTCGTTGGCCGAGGTGGTAGGGCCGGAAAAGGTGAAGGCCAAGGGCGCTGCCCTGATCCAGGTCCCCACGACGGCGGGCACCGGGAGCGAGGCGGGCACCCGCGCTCTCGTCACCGATCCCGTCACCCAGAACAAGCTCGCCGTCCAGAGCCTGCACATGCAGGCGGACCTTGCGGTGGTGGACCCCGACCTTACTCTGTCCGTGCCCCCGGCGGTGACGGCGGCCACCGGCGTCGATGCCCTCGCCCATTGCGTGGAGGCCTTCACCAGCCGCAAGGCCCATCCCACCATCGATCTCTATGCCCTGGAGGGCGCGCGGCTGGTGGGCCAGCACCTGGCGGCCGCCATCCGCGATGGGTCGAATACCGAGGCCCGCGCGGGCCTCGCGCTCGCCTCGCTCTATGGCGGCTTCTGCCTCGGCCCTGTCAACACCACGGCGGGCCATGCGGTGGCCTATCCGCTGGGCACCCGCCACCACATCGCCCATGGCGCCGCCAACGCGCTCATCTTCCCCCATGTGCTGGCCTTCAACGCGCCCGCCGTGCCGGAGAAGACCGCCCTCGTGCTCCAGGCGCTGGGCCTGAAGCCCTCCGCCGATCCGGCCGAGGTGCTCGAAGCCGCCTATGGCTGGTGCGCCGGCCTCGGCTGCCAGATGCGCCTGTCCGCCCATGGGGTGCCGCGGGAGGACCTGCCCGTCATGGCCACCGAGGCCCATGCCATCCGGCGCCTGCTCGACAACAACCCGCGCGACATCAGCCGCGACGAAATTCTCGCCATTTACGAGGCCGCCTACTGAGCGGGCCCGACAGAAAGATGGGAAAGGCTGAGGACATGACCAAGATTAAGGGCACTTTCGTTGCCATCGTCACGCCCTTCGACGCGACGGAGACCGTGGATGGCGCGGCGCTCCGCCGTCAGGTCGAGCGCCAGATCGGCGCCGGCAACGGCATATTCTGCGCCGGCACCAATGGCGAATTCTACGCCTTGTCGTTTGAGGAGAAGATCGAGGTGGCCCGCATCTGCGTGGATGCGGCGGCGGGGCGCCAGCCGGTGCTCGCCCATATCGGGGAAATCTCCACTCACCAGACCATCGCGCTGGGCAAGGAGATCGAGAAGCTGGGCGTGAAGGCGGTCTCGGCCATCACGCCGTCCTTCATCGCCTGCTCGCAGGCCGAACTGGTGGACCATTATCGCAAGGTGGCGGACGCCCTCTCCCTGCCAGTCTATCTCTACAATATCCCCGCCCGCACCGGGAACACGATCGCCCCGGAGACCGCGCGCATCCTGGCGGATCATCCCAACATCATCGGCATCAAGGACAGCGCCGGCTCGCAGGAGAGCCTGGACGGCTTCCTGGCCATCGCCCGTGAGCGCGACGATTTCGACGTGCTGGTGGGCCCGGATTCGCTGATCCTGCACGGCCTGAAGAATGGCGCCGCCGGCAACATTTCGGGGCTGGGCAACGTGGCTCCCGTCACGCTGAACGCCATCAGCGCGGCCTTTGACAAGGGCGACCTGGCCGGTGCTGAGGCGGCGCAGACCCGCTTCAGCACGCTCCGTAAGGAGCTCTATGCCCACGGCTTCCCGCCCGCTTTGGTCAAGCGCGCCTTGCGCCATGCCATCCCGGAAGTGGGCGCCAGCCGCGCGCCGGTGCTCATCTCCCAAGAGGCGGACGCTGAGATCGCGGCGCTCTCCGCGCGCTATGCCGAAGCCGTGGCCTGAGGCCGCGCCATGAGCTTCACCGTCGTCAGCCTCGGCGGCCCCGTGACCGCCGCCGGGGAGGAAATGCTCCGCGCGGCGGGGATCACCTCCCTGTCCACCGGCCCCTATCCGGCCAAGAGCGAGGTGATGGACCTCCTCGCCAGCCGGCAGGCGGATGCGCTCATCGTCCGCCTCGTGGAGCGGATCGATGGGGACATCCTGAAGGCCTCGCCCCACCTCAAGCTGGTGCACAAGCACGGCGCCGGCACCAATGACATCGACGTGGCCGCCGCCAAGGCGCTGGGCATTCCCGTGCTGGCGGCGGTGGGCGCCAATGCCCATTCGGTGGCCGAGCATGCGCTGGCCATGATGTTCGCCCTTATCAAGGACATGCGCCGGCAGGATGCCTTCGTGCGCGGCGGTGGCTGGGCGGCCAAGGCCTATCAGGGCCACGAGCTGCGCGGCCGCAGGCTGGGCCTCGTGGGCTTCGGCCTCATCGCCCGGCATCTGGCCCGCATGGCCGGTGCCATCGGCATGCGCGTTGAGGCCTATGATCCGTTCGCGCCCGACACGGCTTTTGTGGATGGCGTTTCCCGCGCCACCGACCTGGACGCGATGCTGGCCGCCTCGGATGTAGTGAGCCTCCATTGCCCGCTCACGCCGGAGACGCGCGACCTCATCAATGCCCGCACCTTGGGCCTGATGAAGCCCACCGCTTTCCTCATCAACACCGCGCGCGGCGAGGTGGTGGACGAGGGCGCTCTGGTGGAGGCGCTGCGCGCGGGGCGCATTGCGGGTGCCGGCCTCGACACCTTCGCCCCGGAGCCGCCCGCCGCCGACAATCCCTTGTGGCAGCTGGAAAATGTGGTGGTCTCGCCGCACATTGGCGGGGTTACGGAAGAGGCGCGGGGCGAGGTGTCGCTCATCACCTGCGGCAATGTGATCGCCTTTCTGAAGGGCGAAACGGTGCCGCAGCACTTCTTCGTGCGGGGGTAGGCACGGACGCCACCGGAGGAGCCGCCGTCCAGCGGCTTCTCCGGTGGGTCAGTTCCTCCGGCGGGCCAGTCCTGGACTCAGCCCGCGGCGTCCGCCCCAGCCATGTCGAAGCCGGCCCAGTCGGGCTTCTTCAGCCGCACATCCACGCCCGAGGCCACCAAGGGCAGGCCCGCCGCATGCGCGTCCGCCGCTCGGTCGAGCCGCACCAGGGCGATGCCGCGCCCGCGCGCGGAGGAGCCGATGCGCCCCACGCTCTTTTCCCCCGCCAGGATCTCCGATCCCTCCTCGGGAGCCACATCGAACACAGCGATGACGGCCCGCGTGCGGGCGGTGCCGCGATGCTGCATGCGGCTCACCACCTCCTGGCCCACATAGCAGCCCTTCTTGAAGTCGACCCCGCCCAGTTGGTCCATGTCGGTCTCATGGGGGAAGGCGTCGCTATAGGCGAAATCGGCGCCTCCCTTGGGGATGCCGAGGCCGATGCGGTGGGCTTCATAGCCGGCAGGATCGCCGGCCGGGGCATCCGCCGCTGGCAGCACCACCCGATCGCCCAGCGCCTGAAGGCGCGGATCGGGGAAGACCTGCGCCCCCGCCGGCAATTGGATGGCGCCCCAGCGGGCGGCGACCGCATGGGTCTCGTCCGGCGTGATCTCCACCTTGGCGCGCAGGCGATACATGGACAGGCGCTTGATGAGGTCACCCACCAGGGCCTTCGGCGCGTCGAGGAGGAAGGTGTCGGGGGCGTCCTTGGGCGCATAGAGCAGGAAGTCGCAGATGATCTTGCCCTGCGGCGTGAGCAGGGCGCCAAAGCGGGCGCCGCCCGGCTCCAGGCTCTCCACGTTGCAGGTCACCACATTGTGCAGGAAGTGGCGGGCATCGGGACCGGTGATGCGCACCAAGGCGCGATCGTCCAGGCGGGCGAAGGGGAAAGCCGGGGAAATGGCGTTGGGCATGGCCCTGTCCTTGTCAGAAGCGGATTTCAGACTTAAAGCCCCGCCCGGTCCCTCTCAAGAGCGAGCGCGCCATGGCTGATAGCTTCGACCTCATCCTCAAGGGCGGCACGCTCGTCACCCCCGCCGGCATCGGCGCCGCCGACATCGGCGTCACCGCCGGCCGCATCCGCGCCATTGGCAGCCTTTCGGGCGCTGCGGCGGGTGAGGTGGTGGACTGCACGGGCCTCACAATCCTGCCTGGCGTCATCGACACCCAGGTGCATTTCCGCGAGCCCGGCCTCGACCATAAGGAAGATCTGGAGAGCGGCTCGCGCGCGGCGGTCATGGGCGGGGTCACCGCCGTGTTCGAGATGCCGAACACCAACCCCCA
Source organism: Aquabacter sp. DMC10 (assembly GCF_056314145.1). NCBI lineage: Bacteria > Pseudomonadati > Pseudomonadota > Alphaproteobacteria > Hyphomicrobiales > Xanthobacteraceae > Aquabacter > Aquabacter sp. DMC10. Next base: position 410,751 of record NZ_JBQUYX010000003.1, read on the forward strand.
GACCACCAGCGCGGCGGCGCTCGAAGACAAGCTGAAGCGCGCCAACGGCCGCATGCATTGCGACTTCGCCTTCTATGTGGGTGGCACCCACGAGAATGTGGCGGACCTGCCGGAGCTGGAGCGCCTGCCGGGCGCGGCCGGCGTCAAGGTCTTCATCGGCTCGTCCACCGGCTCGCTGCTGGTGGCGGATGATCCCGGCGTGAAGGCGATCCTGAAGGTGATTCGCCGCCGCGCCGCCTTCCATTGCGAGGACGAGCCGCGCTTGAACGAGCGCAAGAGCCTGCGCGTGCCGGGCGATCCGACCTCCCACCCGGTGTGGCGGGACGAGGTGGCGGCCCTGACCGCCACGCGGCGCCTGGTGACGCTGGCGCGGGAAGTGGGCGCGCGAGTGCATGTGCTGCATGTGACCACGGCCGAGGAAATGGCCTATCTCGCCGACCACAAGGACGTGGCCTCGGTGGAGGTCACCCCCCATCACCTGACCATGACGGCGCCGGACTGCTACCAGCGGCTCGGCACCCTCGCCCAGATGAACCCGCCGGTGCGCGAGGCGCGGCACAAGGATGGCCTGTGGGCCGGCATCGCCTCGGGCGTGGTGGATGTGCTCGGCTCCGACCATGCGCCCCACACGCTGGAAGAGAAGGCCAAGGACTATCCCAATACGCCCTCGGGCATGACCGGCGTGCAGACCCTGGTGCCCATGATGCTCGACCATGTGGCGGCGGGGCGCCTGTCGCTGGAGCGGTTCGTGGATCTGACCAGCGCCGGGCCGGCGCGGCTGTTCAACATCGCCTGCAAGGGCCGCATCGTGGAAGGCTATGACGCCGACTTCACGGTGGTGGACCTGAAGCGCCGCGTCACCATTACGCGGGACTGGATCGCCTCCAAGTCCCAATGGTCGCCCTATGAGGGCGTGGAAGTGACGGGCTGGCCGGTGGGCACCTTCGTGCGTGGCCGCAAGGTCATGTGGGAGGGGGAACTGACCGGCCCCTCGGGCGGGTCGGCGGTGCGCTTCCTGGAGACCTTGCAGGGCGCCTGAGCGGGCGCCCCGCGCCGGGCCTCAGTGCTTCAGCAGCGTTTGCACTTCGGAGGTGAGGCGTTCGGCAAAGCCGGACACCTCGGCCGCGACGGTGCGCACGCCGGTGGCGGCATTGCGGATCTGCGAGGACGCCGTCGAGACGCCGATAATGCTCTCGCTGACCGAGCGGTTGATGGCGGCCTGCTCGTCCACCGCCGCCGACAGGCCCGTGAACACATTGCTCAGTTCGCCCACGCTGTGCGTGATCTCGCCCACCGCACCGGCCGCCGAGGCGGCGCTTTGCTGCACGGCTTCCACCTGGTGACGGATGTCCTGGGTGGCATTGGCGGTCTGGAGCGCCAGGGCCTTGACCTCCTGGGCCACCACCGCAAACCCCTTGCCGGCCTCGCCGACCCGCGCCGCCTCGATGGTGGCGTTGAGGGCGAGCAGGTTGGTCTGGGCGGCGATCTTCTCGATCAGCGCCGTGACATTGGAGATGCGCTCGACGCTGGTGGTGAGCCCGCCCACCAGGGCGTTGGAGGCGGTCGCTCGTTCCGTCACCTCCCGCGACATGGTGGAGGCGCGGCGGATCTGATGGGTGATCTCGTCGAAGGTGGCGGACATCTCCGTCGCCGAGGAGGAGACGGTGTTGGCCATCTCCTCGCTGCGCTCGGTGAGCGACAGGAGCTGCGCGCTGGCGCCCTCGCCGGCCTCGGAGGTGCGGCGCATGTCGGCCACGACCCCGGTGACCCGATCCGCCAAGGTGATGTTGTCGGTGATGAGCGACCAGGTGACCATGGGGCCGTCATAGGAGCCGTCCGGCCCGGTGATGGCGGTCACGCGCAGGTGCAGCGTTTCCGGCCCGACTCGGATGCGCGCCTCGTGGGGGAGGTAGCTGGCATCGGCCAGCATCTTGCGCTGGTGGTGGGGGTTCTTGTGGAAGACATCGATGCAGGTGCCGATGAGCGCGTCCGCCTTGATGGGCAGATGGGCCTCGATTCGGCGCAGGGTGTCGATGGAGGTCTTGTTGGCATAGTCGATGCGCAAGGTCTCGCGGTCGCACGTCATCACGTTGACCGGCAGTTCCTCCAGCATCTGGAGCAGGCGGGCATTGCGGGCTTCCGCCTTCACGGCGGCGGTGACCACGTTCCAGGTGAGCTGGAGATGCTCGCAATTGCCGCGGGCGTCGCGCACCGCGTCCACATGCAGGTCGAGGATTTCGGGGCCGGCATGAATGCGGGCGGTGTGCGGCAGGTTGCGCAGGTCCGAGAGATGACTGCGGATGCGCGTCCCATCCTTGTGGAAAATGTCCATGGACTGGCCCACCACCGCCTCGGCCGGCACCGGCAGCACCGGCTGGATGGAGCGCAGCAGTGCCTTGGACTTGGCATTGACATAGGTGATGCGGAAGCTGCGGGGGTCGGCGAGCATCACCGCCACCGGCAACGCCTCCAGGAGGGGCATGCGCGAGGCGGAAGGGGCGTCAGTGCGCTTCAGGGCGACGGCCGGCATCGAGTAGTCCTGACCATTAGGGAAGGGGACGGGGCCCGCCCCTCCGGAGGGGGATCGTTCCCGTAAGGGGTGGAGGTCCGCGCGGGCGGCACGACCGCTTGGTGGGTGAAAAATTACGGGGCCAAGGTTGCACGGGGCTGACTCCGCGCTCAGGATTTATACGTAGAGCGTGAGCTAAGCGGTGGGCGCAAAACGTATAAGGAAGTTGCGCCTGCCTCGGGTGGTGCCGCACAAGGGCGTTAAGCGTGCCCCCTGCCGGAAGGTCGCAGAGGGGCACGAAATCCAAGGAAACGCCTCATGTCCACCTTTTCGCCATCCCCCGCCGTCCGGCCCGCCCACCTGTGCCGCACCTGGATGTTCCTCGAAGGCGCCAATGTGGAGGTGCTGGAGGCGGCCCCCGCCTGCGGGGCCGATGTGCTGATCCAGGAGCTGGAGGACTTCACCCCGCCGGCCCTGCGGCCGATAGCCCGGCAGATCGCGCCGGAGATCTATGCCCGCTGGCGGGCGGCGGGGGCGGTGGTGGCGGTGCGGGTCAACCCGCTGGCGCAGGGCGGACTGGAGGATCTGGAGGCGGTCATGGCCGGCCGGCCGGACATCGTCGCGCTGCCCAAGGTGGCCGAGCCCCATCAGGTGGCAGAGCTGGACGCCCATGTCAGCCGGCTCGAACAGGCCTATGGCTATCCGGCCGGCACCACGGCCCTCCTGCCCAATATCGAGTTCGCCCGCGGGCTGGTGCAGCTGGGCGCCATCGCGGCGGCAAGCCCGCGCGTCACCGCCTGCCTGCTGGCGGCGGAGGATCTGGCCGCGGATCTCGGCGCCGAGCGCGAGCCGGACAGCCTGGAACTGGCCTATGCCCGCCAGCGCTTCCTGTTGGAATGCGTGGCGGCCGGCATCGTTGCGGTGGATTGCCCCTATACCTGGGCGGACCGGGAGGGTGCGGACCGGGACGCCCGCTGGGCGCGGCGCCTGGGCTACCGGGCCAAGAGCGCGGTGGACCCCACCCATGCGCCCGTGCTCAACGCTGCCTTCACGCCTTCGCCGGCGGAGGTGGCCGCCGCCGAACGGCTGGTGCACGCCTTCGAGGCGGCCCGCGAGAAGGGGGAGGCGCGGGTGGAATTGGACGGGGCGCTGGTGGAAGTGCCCGGCTATCTCACCGCCAAGCGCCGCCTGGCGCGGGCGGCGGAGCTTTCAAGCTGGCGGCGGGGCGGCGCCTGAGCCGCCCGACTTGGTCTCTCTTATCCTCAGCGGGCCTTGGCCGGAGCGGCATTGGCCTTGGGCGTCAGCCAGGACAGGAGCGAGGGCGTCTGTCGGGCGGAGGGTGGCAGGCGCGGCACCACCACCAGGCGGTTGAAGTCGCCGCGCTTGAAGGCGGTCAGGAAGCGCTGATAGTCCTGCACCGAGACGCAGCCGTTGGAATCCCCGCGCGGGCCGAGCATGTAGGTGTGCACCAGGAAGCCGTCGCGGCCATACATCTTGCCGTCGCCCACGGGGGTCAGGCGGATGGCCTCCACCCCGTGGAACAGCGCCTCGCGCATGGTCAGCTTGTAGGTGTTGGGCGGGGTGGGGCCGACCATGCGGCGGTGCACGCTGGTGGGCTTGTCGAAATTCTCGCCATAGCCCGAATGGGCTTCCAGGCGCTCCCCGCTCGGCAGGTAGACCAGCCCGCCCTCGATGTCATAGAGGGCAAAGCGGCTGTCGGGGGTGGGCAAGGTGATGCCGGTGGAGGGCTGGTCCGGCTCGGGCGCGCGCTCGAGGACGCGGGGCTGGCGCTCCTCTTCCGGTGCCACGGGGGCGAGCGATGCCATCTGCCGCTCGGGCCGGGGCTGCGGGCCAACCATGGGCCGGGGCGGGGCGATGAGGCGGATGGTGTCCTTCTGGGCCGCGTCCGCCAGCGCCTCGGCGGTGGGGGTGCGCAAGGCGAGCAGCGGGTTGCGGGCGGGCAGGGGAATGCCGGCGGTGGCCACGTCCGCCACCACTTCTTCCACCTCCGCCTGGGCCAGCTCCAGACTGGCGGCGCGCATGTCGAAGGGGGTCGAGGCGGTCATCCAGCCCGGTTCCACCGGCACGGTGCCGGCGGAGGGCAGGCTCGCGGCTTCCGCCACCGCCTCGCCATCGCCGGCGAGCGCGAACGGCTCGGTGCGCGGCGGGCGCGGCGGCAGGAAGCGCGAAATGGGCGAGAGCGGCGAGATGTGCGAGGTCGTCACCGGCGCGCCGCCGGCCCAGGGGTTGCCGTTGACGGCGATGGTCGCGGCCGCACCAATGGCGCTGGTGGCGATCACCAGGGCGCCGATGAAGCTGATGGGCGCACCCTGCCGGGGGCGGCGACGACGGTCCCGGACGGGGGCCTCGTCATGGGTCCAGGCAATATAGGTCATGATCCTCGCAGCTCGACCGGGCGCTTCCGGCTTCCCCATTGCCCTGTGTGGCGGGCGATGTGGCGACGTGCCGATGAGGTCAGGCTGCCAAAAACTTCCTAACAATATGCTTTATGCCGCCGTAACCATGGACGCCGTCCCGTCCGATGGCGGCAAGCCTTGCACGCAGACCTTGCGCGAAGCCCGCTTTTTCAATGGCTTAGCTTGTCGGTGTCGCCGTCGCCCGCGCCCTTGCCGATGGCCAGCGCGGGAAGGATGGCCAGCAGCACCAAAATACCGCCCAGCACCAGGAAGCTCTCCACCGGCAAGGTGCTCAGGAGCCGGGTCAGGAAGCCCGACAGGAACACGCACACCGCCACCCCTGCGGCGGAGAGGCCGAGCACCCAGCCGCGCTCGGTCTCCGGCACCCGGCTGGAGGCGGCGGTCAAGAGCGACACGTAGCCGAACACATTGGCGATGCAGATGAACACGGTGAGCCCCATCTGCCCGAGGGCCGGCACCGGCAGGGCGGAGGCGATGAGCAACGTGCCGCAGACGGCGTGGCCGAGAATGGCGATCTTGCGCTCTTCCTTCAGCCATTCGGCCACCCGGCCATAGAAGAAGGCGGAGCCGGCCATGAAGCCGAGGCCCATCACCACCGAGAACAGGCCGATGCCGGCGGTGCCAAAGCCATAGACGCGCTGCATCAGCACCAGGATGAAGGTGTAGTAGATCAGGAAACCCAGCTGGAACAGGAAGAAGGAGGCGAGGGGCGGCACCGCCGCGGGCCGGTCCTTCAGCCGCGCGAACAGCAGGAAAGGCTGGCGCCAGCTGAACTGGAACGCCCGGCGCGGCGCCTCCTCGCCGAAGCGGGCGCGGGCCAGCAGCCAGGTGTTGAGGGCGCACAGGACGAGCGCGAAGGCGAGCGGCGCGCGGAAATCGAAATGGCCGAGCCCGCCGCCAATGGCCGGGCCCGCCAACAGGCCCAACGTGTTGACGGCGGTGACCTGCGCCATGGCTGCGCCGCGCTCCTCTTCCGCCACCGCATCCACCATGCTGGCCTGGGCGATGGGCGCGGTGCCGGACATGAGGCCGGCCACCACGCGGCCGAGGAAGAACAGCCAGAGCCAATTGACCTCCAGCGACAGCCACATGAGCCCATAGGCCAGCGCCAGTCCCCCCATGCACACCACCAGGGTGCGCCGGCGGCCGAAAGCGTCGGAGAGCTCGCCCAGCAGCGAGCAGCCGAAGAAGGCGCCGATGGGAAACAGCGAGAAGGCGAGCGCCATCAGCGTGTCCCGGTTCTCCGGCGTGACCTGCCCGCCAAAGCCCGGCCCGTCGAACAGGGACACGATCAGCGGGTACATCAGGCCGAAGGAGAAGATGTCCAGGAAGACGGCGAGGAAAAGCGGGCCGTGGCTCCGAAACAGAGCGGTCTTCATCAAGGGCTCCGAGGCGGGGAGGGGACGCGCGGCGGCGCAGGGGGGCGTGGCGGCACAGTGCACCAATCCGCCGCCCGGCGCCTCACAAGACTATGAAACAAACCGGACGCCCCTCGGTACGCCCCCTGTTACGCCCTTCGGGGCGCGCCGGAGGCTTCAGGCGGGCAAACGGGTGCCGCCATAGGTGTGCCAGGTGGTGGCCACCAGCCATCCGCAATCCACCGGCAGGTCGATGCCGGTGATGGCGCTGGAGGTGCGGCCGGCCAGGAAGATCACCGCGTCCGCCACCTCTTCCGGCAGCACCAGGCGATGGAGCGCCGCATTGCCGGCGAGGTTGGAGACATCCCGCTCGCCCTTGTCGATGGCGGCCTGGAGGGCGGGGGTCAGGGTATAGCCGGGCGAGATGGAATTCACCCGCACGCCCGCCGGCCCCCATTCGGCGGCCAGGCACCGGCTGATGGCGATCACCGCCGCCTTGGCGGGGGCATAGGCATGCATGGGCACCGAGCGGGAGCCGGTGATGGAGGCGATGTTGATGATGGAGCCGGCCCGCCGCTTCAGCATGCCCCGTGCGAAGGCGCGGCAGCCCAGATAGGTGCCGCGCTGGTCGATAGTGATGACCGCGTCCCATGCTTCCATGGGCAGGTCATGGGGCCGCAGCGGCACCTGGAGGATGCCGGCGCTGTTCACCAGCACGTCCACCGGGCCATATTCGGCCTCGATGGCGGCGGCGCAGCGCTCCACGTCTTCTTCGCGCGCCACGTCGAGGGCGAAGGCGCGGCCGCCAATCTCCTGCGCCACCGCCTCCGCCCGCTCCAGGTCCCGGTCCGCCACGGCCACTTGCGCCCCGGCCGCCGCGAGCGCGCGGGCGCAGGCGGCGCCGATGCCGCTGGCGCCCCCCGTCACCACATGGATGCCGGCGGGAAGGGGAGAGGACGAGGGGGCGGTCATGGGGGGGCGTCTCCGATCCGATTCTGCGTCGGGGCGGATCCTATCTCATGGGCGCCACTCGCGCCTCCTCAAGCGGCTTGGCCTACGGGCCGCGGCGGTGCTCCGCTTCCCTCAGGCTCTGCGTCGGGTCCGCCGCTTGGGCCGCGAGCATGGCCTCGAAGGCGTCGCGCGTGAGCGGACGGGCAAACAGGAAGCCTTGGGCTTCCTCGCACTCCCGGCGGCGCAGGAAGTCGGCCTGCGCCTGCGTCTCCACCCCCTCCGCCACCACCGAGAGGCGCAGATTGTGGGCCATCCCCACGATGGAGCGCACGATGGCGGTGTCCTCCGCCGCCGCGGTATCGGAGAGGTTGCGCACGAAGCTGCGGTCCAGCTTCAGCCGGGTGAGCGGGTAGCGCATGAGGTAGCTGAGGGACGCATAGCCGGTGCCGAAATCATCAAGCGCGAGGCCCACGCCCCGGGACCGCAGGGTGACGAGGGACCGGGTCAGGTCCTCGTCGAGGCCAAGGGCAATATTCTCGGTGATTTCCAGCTCAAGGCAGGAGGGGGCGAGGCCGCTCACGGCCAGCGCCTGTTCCACATCCTCCACCAGCGTGCCGCAATGCATCTGGGCGGGGAAGAGGTTCACCCCCATGCGCAGGGGCGGCAGGCCCTTGCTGCGCCAGTGGGCGGCGGTGGTGCAGGCGGTCTTCAGGATCCAGGTGCTGAGGTCGAGGGCGGCGGGGCTGCGGGCCAGCGCCTCGATGAATTCGGCCGGCGGCAGGAGGCCGCGCTCGGGATGGCGCCAGCGCAGCAGGGCCTCCGCGCCGACGATGGCGCCATCGGAAAGACGCACCTGAGGCTGGTAGTGAAGCTCGAATTCGGCCCGCGCGCAGGCCCGCCGCAATTGCGTCTCCAGGTCCTGCCGCACCACCGCCCGCTGCCGCAGGTCCGGCATTAACAGGCTAACGCGCCGCACGTCGGACGCCTTGGCCTCGTAGAGGGCGAGATCGGCATTGGCGATCACCTCCTCCGCCGTGCGCCCGTGCTCGGGCGCGAGGGCAAGGCCGAGGCTGACGCCGATGAAGAGATGATGCCCCTCAAGATCATAGGGCGCCTCTATCTGGCGCAGGACGGCGGCGAAGGTGTTCGCGGCCACGTCCGGCGGGCCGGGCTGCGAGAGCAGGAAGACGAATTCGTCCCCCCCGAAGCGATAAAGCCGCATGGCTGGGCCGGTCATGGCCTCCAGCCGCCGGGCGGCGGCCGCGATCAGGCGGTCGCCGGTGTCGTGGCCGAGCGTGTCGTTGATGTCCTTCAGGCGGTTGAGGTCGAGGATGGCCACCGCCAGCGGCGCCTTGTCCACGCCCGCCTCGAGGTCGTGGGCGAGGTCGCGCATGAGACTGGCGCGGTTGGGCAGGCCGGTGAGGGCATCAAAATGGGCGATATGGTCGAGCCGCGCCTCCACCGCCCGGCGCTCCGAACGGTCCCGCCCGATGACGAAATAACGCTGCGCCTCCTGCGACCAGACGCCGGAAAAGGCCATGGGCACCATGTGCCCGTCCGCATGCCGGCAGTCGGTCTCATAGTCGCGCACGGGCACCCCGGCGCGCGCGCTCCGAATGAGCGCTTCCGCCTCGTCCGGCACATGGGGTGCGATGAAGGCGCTGGCCAACTGGCCGATCATCTCCTGCGGGCTGTGGCCCAGGATGGTGCGCGCGCTCTCTGAAACCCGGCGCAGGCGCCAGTCGCGGTCAATGAGCAGCAGCAGGTCCACCGACACCTCGAACAGGCGGCGCTGCTCCTCCATTTCCTGGCGCAGGTCCGCGCCGGTCTGGCTGATGGCTTGCGCCGCCGCGGCCCGTTCACGGGCGGCCATGGGCAGCCAGCGCAGCAGCAGCAGGCCGAGCACCACGCAGGCGGCGATCACATTGAGGATTTTCGGCAGGATGAGCAGCGTCGGCTGGCCGAGCGTCTCCACGATGGCGTGGGGCAAATAGCCATACAGGGCGCCGAAATAGAGCCCGAAATAGACGTTCTCGAAGATGTTGCGGAACGTGTCGATGATGAGCACGGTCAAGAGCAGGCGCACCGTGCCGAAGGTCTGCGGATTGCGCGCATAGGCCAGGCATACGGTGGCGAAGATCCCCGCCCACAGGGCGACAATCAGCCAGTAAATGAGCGTGGCCACCAAGCCCAAGGTCAGCCTCCCCCGGGAACGGGACACCGCCGGGCCGCCCGCTCCCGATCGCCGATCCCTGTCCTTTTGCGATGAGCGGCGGCCGGCTGAGGAGACCAGCGGGTCGCCGCCGCAATTACAACACCTTAGCGCATGTCCCGCGGCCGGCAAATTGAGCGGCCGGGGCGCTCACGCTTCGTCCACGTAGCGCCGCCGCAGATGGGCCTTGAAGACGGCGGCGTCGAGCGGGCGGCCGGTGGCGCGGGTGAGCAGCTCGTCCTTCTCATAGAGCGAGCCGAGGCCGTGGATGTTGGCGCGCAGCCAGCTCACCAGCGGCGCAAAATCGCCCCGGGCGATGCCCGGCAGCACGTCGGGTTCGGCCCGCTTGGCGGCATCGAAGATCTGGGCGGCGGTCATGGCGCCCAAAGTATAGGTGGGGAAATAGCCCCAGCCGCCGCTCGGCCAATGCACGTCCTGGAGGCAGCCCAGGCGGTCATTGGGGGGCGTGACGCCGAGCAGGTTGCGCATCTGGGCGTTCCAGGCGGCGGGCAGCTCCGACAGCGGCATCTCGTCGCCGATGAGCGCCTTTTCCAGCCGGTAGCGCAGGATCACATGGGCGGGATAGGTGACCTCGTCCGCATCCACCCGGATGAAGCCGCGTTCCACCCTGGTGTAGCGCCGCCACAGCGCTTCGGGCTCCCACGCCGGACCGGACCCGCCAAACGCCTCGCGCATGAGCGGGGCGGCGAAGCGCAGGAATTCCTTGCTGCGGCAGGCCTGCATCTCCATCAGCAGGGACTGGCTCTCATGCAGGCTCATGCCCCGTGCGCCGCTCACCGGCTGGTTCAGCACCGCCTGCGGGCGGCCCTGCTCGTAGAGGGCATGGCCGGTCTCATGCATCACGCCCATGAGGGCGCGGGCAAAGTCGGCCGTGTCGTAGCGCGTGGTGATGCGCACGTCATTGTCGGCGCCACCGCAGAAGGGATGGGTGGAGACGTCCAGCCGCCCGCGATCGAAATCATAGCCCAGCACGCCCATCATCTTCACGCCGAGCGCCCGCTGGGCCTCCACCGGGAAGGGGCCTTCCGCCACCGGGTCGGCCGGCCGGCGGGCCTGCACCGCCAGCACCTCCTCGGTGAAGCCGGGCAGGAAGGCGGCCAGATCCGCGAACAGGGCATCGATCTGGGCCGAGCGGCCGCCGGGCTCATAATCGTTCAGGAGCGCGTCATAGGGGGAGAGGCCGAGCTTCTCGCCCTTGGCGCGGCCGATCTCCCGCTGCAGGCGCAGCACTTCGGCCAGGTGCGGCAGGAGGGCGGGGAAATCCGATTCGGCGCGCGCCGTGCGCCAGGCCATCTCGCACACGGAGACCGCCTTGCTGGAGGCCTCCACCAGATCGGAGGGCAGCGCGGTCTCCACCGTATGGATGCGGCGCACCTCGCGCAGATTGGCGCGCTCCCAAGGGCCGAGCCCGTCCGCATCGGCGCTGTCCTCGGCGGCGGCGAGCAGGTCGCCCACCTTGGGATCGGTGACGAGGCCGTGATGCAGCACCCGCAGCAAGGCGAGGCTCTCCGAGCGGGTACCCACGGCGCCCTTCGGCATCATGGTGTCATTGTCCCACTGGAGGATGCCGATGGCATTGGAGAGGGCGGAAGCCCGCCCGAAATGGGCGGCAAGCTCGCGATAGGCGGCCATGTTCGTTTCCTTGCCTGTTGGGCGCGCGGGGCGCGGGCGCACAATGGCACCGTCGCAGCGGGGCGTCGATGCCCCCCGGCTGGGCGTCGCCGGGGTCAGGTGAGGTCAGCGAGATAATGGAAGCCGTTGGTGAGGCACAGGCTGACGCGCCATTCCACCGGGATGCCCTCCAGCGACAAGGCGAGGCGATCGATCAGGAGGGCCGGCGTGCCTTCGGGCACCCCAAGATGGGTCGCGTCCTCGCCCACGGCCGCGACGGCTTTCAGCTTCTCGCGGGCGCGGGCCACGGTGACGCCATAGCGGCTGGCATAGAGGCCATAAAGATTATTGGGGATGGGCGCATCGCCGAGGCCGGGAAAGAGCGCGTCCGGCAAGGTGAGCGTCTCGCAGATGAGCGGGGTCTCGTCAAAGGCGCGCAGGCGGCGGATGCGCACCACCCGGGCATTCGGCCCCAGCTCCAGCGCCGCCCGCTCCGCCGCGCTTGCCCGCCCGCGCTCCAGCGACAGGGGGCGGCTTTCGGGAAAGCGGCGCTCGCCGTCATCGGCCACCAGCTTGAAGAACTGGAACAGGATACGGTCCTCGTCGTGGCGGCCCACGAAGGTTCCGCGTCCCTGCCGGCGCACCACCAGGTTTTCCGCCGCCATCTCGTCGAGGGCCTTGCGCACCGTGCCCTGGCTCACCCCCAATTCAGCGGCCAGCTGCATCTCGCTGGGCAAGGGTTCGCCGGGCGCCCAGATGCCGTCCACCATGCGGCGGATCAGGGTGTCGCGCACCTGCCGGTAGAGCGGCTTCAGGGCGAGGCCGGGGGCGGGGGGCGCCGCTTCTGCCGATGTCTTGATGGATGTCTTCGCCACGTCGCCCGTCCGCCCAATCACATTGTTTAACTGTGTATAGCCGCCCCCGTCGGGTCGAGGCTAGAGCGTGCCCCGCCAAGCGGCGCACGATGAGAGCTTGCGCATGCGCGGGCGTGGCAGGAGGTTGATGCATCTCCCGAAACCGCCTTCGCCCCAACGCTGCGCGCCCCCCGATCTTGTCCCGCTCTTATATCTTATATATGATAGCAAAATTCATCGGCCGTTCCAGCGATTTCCTTAAGCGCCCCGGCCTCCTCCCGTTCTGCATCCGCACGGACCGTCCATGCCCGATATCGTCGTCACCGAATTCATGGATGAGAGCGCGCTCGCGCCGCTGCGCGCCGCCTATGACCTTGTCTATGACCCCACCCTCGTGGATCGCCCGGCGGACCTTGCCGCCGTGGTGCCGCAGGTGCGCGCGCTGATCGTGCGCAACCGCACCCAGGTGCGCGGCGCCTTGCTGGAGGGGGCGGCCAAGCTGGAAGTGGTGGGGCGGCTCGGCGTCGGCCTCGACAATATCGACGTGGAGGCCTGCCGCGCCCGCAACATCAAGGTCTGCCCCGCCACCGGCGCCAATGACCTTTCGGTGGCTGAATATGTGATCTGCGGCGTGCTGATGCTGCTGCGCGGCGCCTATTTCGCCACCGCCGAGGTGGCCGATGGCGGCTGGCCGCGCAACCGCCTCATGGGGCGGGAGGCGAGCGGGCGCACGCTCGGCCTCGTCGGCTTCGGCGCCATCGCCCGGGAGGTCGCCCGCCGCGCCGTGGCGCTGGGCATGCAGGTGGTGGCCTATGATCCCTTCCTGCCCGCCGATCATGCCGCCTTCGCCGAGCACCAGGCCCGCCCCGTCTCGCTGGAAGCGCTGCTGGCTGAAAGCGATGCCGTGAGCCTGCATGTGCCGCTGACCGACGCCACGCGCGGCCTCATTGGACCCGACGCGCTCGCCCGCATGCGCGCCGATGCGGTGCTCATCAATGCCGCCCGCGGTGGCGTGGTGGACGAGGCGGCGCTGGCGGATGCGCTTAAGGCCAAGCGCCTGGGTGGGGCCATGCTGGACGTGTTCGACCGCGAGCCCTTGCCCGGCGGCGGGCCGCTGGTGGGGGTGCCCAACCTCATTCTCACCCCGCACATTGCCGGCGTGACCGAGGAATCCAACGTGCGCGTCAGCGCCGTGATCGCCCGCGATGTGGCCCGCGTGCTGGAGGCGCCCCGTTCATGAGCGTCGCCCTGACCCTCGACGAAGCCCGCGCCCTCGCCGTCGCCGTGCTGGAAAAGGCCGGCACCAGCCCCGCCAATGCCCGCGCTGTGGCGGACGCCTTGGTGGAGGCGGAGGCGGACGGCATTGCCAGCCACGGCCTCTCGCGCCTGCCCGCCTATGCGGACCAGGTGGCCTCCGGCAAGGTGGATGGCGCCGCCGTGCCCGTCCTCACCTGGACCGCCTCGGCCGCGCTGCGGGTGGATGCGGCCACTGGCTTCGCCTTCCCCGCCATCGCCGCCGGCCTTGATGCGGCGGCCGAGCGGGTGAGGGAGACCGGGATTGCCTCCGTCTCCGTGTTCCGCTCCCACCATGCGGGCGTGCTCGGCCATCATGCGGAGCGCATGGCGCAGCAGGGCCTCGCCTGCCTGGCCTTCACCAATTCGCCGTCGGCCATCGCGCCCTGGGGCGGGTCGGTGGGGCTGTTCGGCACCAATCCGGTGGCCTTCGCCGTGCCGCGCCTGGAGGCGGCGCCGCTCGTCATCGACGCCTCGCTCAGCAAGGTGGCGCGCGGCAAGATCATGGTGGCCGCCCAGAAGGGCGAGCCGATCCCCGATGACTGGGCGCTGGACGTGAACGGCAAGCCGACCACGGACGCCAAGGCGGCATTGGCGGGCACCATGGTGCCCATGGGCGATGCCAAGGGCGCGGCCCTGGTGCTGATGGTGGAGGTGCTGGCCGCGGCGCTGACCGGCGGACAGTTCGGCTTCGAGGCGTCCTCCTTCTTCACCGCCGACGGGCCATCCCCCGCCATCGGCCATCTCTTCCTGGTGATGGACCCGGCGCGTCTCGGCGGGCCCGAGGCGCTGGCCCGGCTGGAGGTGCTGCTCTCCGCCATCCTGGCGCAGGAGGGCACCCGCCTGCCCGGCGACCGGCGCCTTGGGTTGCGGCAGAAGGCGGAGGCGGCGGGCATCACCGTGCCGGATGCGCTGGCGGCCGATCTGCGGGCGCGGGCGCAAGCCTGACCCGTCAAGGGGCCGGCGCCTCCCGCCGGACCCGCCTTGCGGATGGCCTCGATTGAGACTATTTTTAGTCTCGAATGAACCGGAGGCCGATCGTGACTGCCCATATGCATGGCGCCCAGGCCGTCGCGCAGACGGTGACGCAGGTGCTCGGCCTGCCCGCACGGGAGGCGCAGGTGCCTTCGCCCTTCGACCTGATGGCAAAGATCGAATTGGGCCTCCCCTTGCGGGCGCTGGAGCGCATGTCGGCCTTGCTGGCGCCGGGCGATGCGCAGTTCAAGTATCGCCTGGTACCCAAGGCCACCTATGAGCGTCGCAAGGCCTCCCACCGCCTCAATGCGGAGGAGGGGACGCGCCTGGCGCGCCTTGCCCGGGTGTGGGGGCTGGCGCTGGATGTGTGGCGGGACGAGAAGGAGGCGCGCGACTTCCTCTTCCGCCCCCATGCCATGCTGGAGGACGAGCGGCCCATCGATCTCGTCATCCGCAGCGAGATCGGTGCCGAGCTGGTGCTGGAACTGCTGGGCCGGCTGAAATACGGCACCGCTGCGTGAGCGGGCAGATTCTGGACCGGACGCTGACCTGCTACCGGATCGGCGATCCCGACGGTGCCTTCCCCATTTTCGACGCCACAGGCTCGACGCTCGCCCCCGGCCGCTGGAACACGCCGGGCAGCCCGCTCATCTATGCGGCCGAGCATTATTCCACCGCGCTGCTGGAAAAGCTGGCCCATGGCAGCGGCCGCTTGCCGCCCAACCAGCATTTCATCACCATCACCGTGCCGCGCGGCGTGACCTATGAGGTGTTCTCGGAACCGGCGCATCCCGGCAGGGATGCCTTGCCGTCGGGCGTAGCGAAACGGTTCGGCGAGCGCTGGTGCCAGGAGCGGCGCAGCGCCATCCTGCTTGTGCCTTCCATGGTGGCGCGGCTCGACGCCAATATCCTCATCAATCCGGCCCATCCGGAGTTTCATCTCATCACCACCAGCCTCCACCAGCCGGTCTTCTGGGACCGGCGGCTGTTCGGCGGCTGAGGCGCGCAAAGAAAAAGGGCGCCGGCCGAAATGGCCGACGCCCTCTTGTCTGACGCGGTGGTCGATCAGGCGCTGCGATAGAGCTTGGTCATCACGAATTCGCGGTGGCCGAGGCTCTCGGCGGCCGTGAGGCGGCCGTTGGCGGTGCGGATAATCATGTCGATCAGCGCATCGCCCGCCTGCGGGATGGTCATGTCGCGGCGGAGCACGCCGGACACGTCCACGTCGATATGCTCGCCCATGGTGCGGATGGTGCGCGGGTTGCCGGAGATCTTGATCACCGGAACGATGGGATTGCCGATCACATTGCCCTGCCCGGTGGGGAAGGTGTGGACCACATAGCCCGCCGCCGCCATCAGGGTCACGCACTCAGCCGCGGCCGAGGAGGTGTCCATGTAATAGAGGCCCGGTCCCTTCGCGGGGGCCTCGGCGGGCTCCAGCGCGTCGATATATTTGCACTCGCGGCCGATCTTCTCGAGATTGCCGAGGGCCTTTTCCTCGATGGTGGTCAGGCCGCCGGCAATATTGCCCTTGGTGGGCTGGCTGTCGGACAGATCGTTGGTCTTGTGGGCCTCGATCACGTCTTCCTGGTAGGCCTTCCACATCTTGTACCACTTTTCGGCGATCTCCGGGGTCGCCGCGCGCTCCTTGCACAGGTGTTCGGCACCGGTGATTTCGGAGGTCTCGCCGAACACGCCATAGATGCCGTGCGGGATCAGCTTGTCATACATGTTGCCCACGGTGGGGCAGGAGGACAGGCCGGTGGTGGTGTCGCTCTCGCCGCACTTGGTGGAGACCCACAGCTCGGAGATGGAGCAGGTCTCGCGCGGCAGCTCGGTGGCCCACTGCACGAACTTCTTGGCCTGGTAGGAGGCCTTGGCGATGGTGGCGATGTCGCCGTTCAGCTCGATGCCGAAGCCCACCACCGGCTTGCCGGTCTTGGCGATGCCCTCGACCACGCGGTTGGTCCACTGATCCTCGATGCCGATCACCACCACGGCGGCCACATTGGGGTTGGAGCCGATGCCGATGAGGGTGCGGAAGTGGATTTCCAGGTCTTCGCCGAACTGGAGCCGGCCATAGGCGTGGGGAAGGGCCATGGTGCCCTTCACATTGTTGGCCACCGCCTCGCAGGCGGCGTTGGACAGGTCGTCCAGGGGCAGGATCACCACATGGTTGCGCACGCCGACGCGGCCGTTTTCACGGCGCCAGCCGGAGAAGGTCGCATTCTTGTAATCGGCAGAGGCGAGCGTGGTGGGCGTGGCCTTGGTCACGAACTGGTCGGGGGCGCCGCCATTGAAGGGGTTGGGCGCGGTCTGGGCGTGGAACATTTCGGACATGGCGACCTCACCAGCGCTTGGTCTTGGCGTTATGAACATGGACATGCTCGCCGGTGGCGATGTCCGCCTTGGCGATGCCGATGTCCTGGCCGTACTTCCAGATGGTGTCGCCGGCCTTGATGTCGGTGAGCGCCACCTTGTGGCCGATGGGAACGTCCATCTTGGCGGTCAGGTGGAACGCCGAATTGTCGTGGGTGACCACGCACAGCATGTCGGTGCCGGCCTTCAGGCCCTCCACCACCACCACGCCGACGGTGTCTTTCTTTTCGTGAACCAACAGATGCGGCGCACTCACGCTTGCCTCCTCAGTCTCCAGGACCCGGCCGGTCTTTGGGCGGTCTCCTGACGCATGTTCCCGCGGATCGCCGGATGGACGAACCAGTTGCGAACCGTGAAGTCTTCTATAAGATATAGGACATAGGAGTCAATGCGGCTCGCAAAATTGTCCGGCCGCAAAGACGCCGGCCGCCCGCTCCGGGCGGTGGGGTGGGGAGGGAAAACGACGGTGCCATGCGGGTTTGCGCCCGATCGGCCACCGTCCGCCGCCATGCCCGCCCCGAACGTGAACCGGACGACCCGCATCAGACAGGGTCGCCGGCAGGGATGGACGTTCAGGGAGGAAAGAGGATGAAGTCAGTGTTGAGGACCCTTGCGGCCGGCCTCTTCGGGCTCGCCATGGCCGGCGGGGCGGCGCAGGCGGAGACATTCCCGAGCCGCACCATCACCATGGTCGTGCCGTTCGCCGCCGGCGGTCCGAGCGATGCCATCGCCCGCCTGCTGGCCCAGTCCATGTCCGGCACGCTCGGCCAGCAGGTGATCGTGGAAAACATCGCGGGCGCCGGTGGCACCACCGCCGCGGGCCGCGTCGCCAAGTCGACGCCGGACGGCTACACCATGATGATCCATCATGTGGCGCTCGCCGCCTCCGCCGCGCTTTATCGCAGCCTGCCCTACGACACGCTGGGCGCCTTCGAGACCGTGGGCCTCGTCAATTACGGGCCCATGGTGGTGCTGTCCAAGAAGGATTATCCCGCCAATACGGCGGCGGAACTGCTGGCCCGGCTGAAGGCGGAAGGCAACAAGACCACCATCGCCCATGCGGGCGTGGGCTCGAATGCCTATCTGTGCGGCGTGCTGCTCCAGAAGGCGCTGGGCGTGCAGTTCACGGAAGTGGGCTATCGCGGCACGGGGCCGGCCATGAACGACCTCATGGGCGGCCAGGTCGACATATTGTGCGACCAGTCCACCACTGCGGTGCCGCAGGTGACGGCCAAGACGGTGAAGGGCTTTGCCGTGACCTCGGCCGAGCGCGTGCCGGTGCTGAAAGACCTGCCCACCCTCCAGGAAGCCGGCCTGAAGGGCTTCGACTTCATCATCTGGCACGCCCTCTATGTGCCCAAGGGCACGCCGGCGGACGTGGTGGCCAAGCTGAACGGCGCCCTCCAGAAGGCACTGGACGATGCCACCATCCAGGCCCGCTTCGCCGACGTGGGGACCACCGTCTTCCCCGTGGCCGAGCGCACCACCCAGGCCCACCGCAAGCGCTTCGAGGCGGAAGTGGCCACCTGGAAGTCGGCCATCCCGACGCCGGTGCAGTGAGGCGGGGGGTTACGGTCCTCTGAAAAAGGCAACGCCCGGTCCGCGCGGACCGGGCGTTTTCGTTCAGGCCGCGACCTTCAGGCCCACTTCCGGCAGCGCCGGGCGGGTGGCCAGGGCGGCGGCCATGAGGGCCTCGATCTCGGCCTTTTCCTTCTCGGGCAGCTCCAGGCGCGGCGGGCGGGTGCGCCAAGTGCCGCGGCCCATGATGTGCTCGCACAGCTTGATGCACTGGACGAGGTCCGGGCGGGCATCCAGGTGCAGCAGCGGCATGAACCACTCGTACAGCGACATGGCCTCGGAAAAGCGGCCCTGCTTGGCGAGGCGGAACAGCGTCTCGCCCTCGCGCGGGAAGGCGTTGGACATGCCGGACACCCAGCCCACCGCGCCCATGGCGATGCTCTCCACCACCACGTCGTCGAGGCCGGCGAACATCACGAAGCGGTCGCCCACCTTGTTGCGCACGTCGATGAAGCGGCGCGTGTCGCCCGAGCTCTCCTTGAAGCAGACGATGGTCTCCACGTCCGCCAGCATGGCCAGGATGTCGGGGGTGACGTCGTTCTTGTAGATGGGCGGGTTGTTATAGACCATGACCGGCAGATCGGTCGCCTTGGCCACGCCCCGGAAATGGGCGGCGGTCTCGTGGGGCTTGGAGGAATAGACCAGAGCCGGCATGACCATGATGCCGTCGAGGCCGACCCGCGCGGCTTCCTTGGCGGTGTCGGCGGCGAAGGCGGTGGTGAATTCGGCGATGCCGCAGATCACCGGAACGCGGCCGGCGGCGGTGGACTTGGCGGCCTCCATGAGGGAGACCTTCTCGGCCGTGGTCAGCGAGCAATTCTCGCCCACCGTGCCGCAGATGATGAGGCCGGACACGCCGTCCTTGATGAGGGCGTCCATGACGCCGGCCGTGGCTTCCACGTCGACGGAGAGGTCCTCGCGGAACTGGGTGGTGACGGCGGGAAACACGCCTTCCCAGGTGATCTTGGGCGTCATGGCTCGTTGGGTCCTTCGGGAAATGGGAGGCGGGCGCGGCCCGCCCCGTTGGGGGATCAGAGGGTCGCGCCGACCTTGCGCAGCTCGGCGAGGATGGGGGCCTTGGGCAGCCAGATCTTGTCGTATTCGGCGATGATGGTCTTGGTCTCGGCATCGCCCACCTTGGCCTCGCGCATGGCGATGCCGGTGCCCTTGAACTTCTCGATCAGCACCGGCTCGTTCACCACCGTCTCTTCCACCTGGGCGTCGAGGGCGGCCTTGGTGGCCTTGGTGATGAGCGCCTTGTCCTCGGCCGACAGGCCCTGCCACACGCGGCCCGAGACCAGGGCGACGCAGGGCATGAAGATGGCGTTCATGCGCAGCATGGTCTTCGACACCTTGTCGAAGCGCTGGTTCCAGGAGAAGTCGAGGTCCGCCTCCAGGCCGTCCACCTGCCCGTTGCTCATGGCATCGAACACCTGCGGGGTGGGAATGGGGGTCGGGGCGGCGCCGAGCAGCTGGTAGAAGTCCTTGTAGGCCGGCGTCGTATTGATGCGCAGCTTCATGCCCTTGAGGTCGGAAATGCCCTCGATGGGCTTGGCCGTGAACACCACCCGCATGGTGGTGATGCCCCAGGCCAGTCCCACCGTGCCGGTCTCGCGCGGCAGGAGGTCGAACAGGCTCATGGCCACCGGCGTCTTCACCAGCTTGGCCACCTTGGCGGTGGAATCCACGATCCAGGGCGCGTTGATGGCGGCGATGGCGGGCACGCGCGAGCCGAGCTCGGCGGTCATGATGAAGCCCATGTCGAGGGCGCCGGTCTGCATCTGCTGCAGCATGGCGCCTTCATTGCCCAACTGGCCGGAGGGGAAGACGGTGATGGACAGGCGGCCATTGGTCTCCTTCTTCAGCGTCTCGCCCACCTTGATGGCGGCCTCGTTCCAGGGGTGGCCGGGGGGCGTGATGATGCCGAGGCGGAAATCCTTCGCCTGGGCGCGCGCGATGCCGGGCGCGGCGAGGGGAAGGGCGGCGCCTGCCGCTGCGGCAAGCATGAAGCGTCGACGGTCGAGGGTCATGGCAGGCTCCTGGAAGGTTTTGGAGGTTTGTTATTTGGTCAGTGCGGTCGACAGGACCGGGAACAGGGACAACAGCACCAGCAGCCCGCAGGCGGCGAAGAAGAAGGGCAAGGTGACGATGAACATCTTGCCGGGCTTGGCCCCCGTCACCGCCGAGGCGACGAAGAAGCACAGGCCGACCGGGGGCGAGAGGAAGCCCAGCACCAGGTTGATGACCACCACGACGCCGAAATGGATGGGGTCGATGTGATAGACCTCGGTGGCGATGGGCAGCAGGATCGGCACGGTCATGATGAGGCCGGGCGCGCCGTCGATCACCGTGCCGATGACCAGCAGCACCACGTTGAGCAGCAGCATGAAGGTGACGGGATCGTGCGCCGCGCCCTGCACCCAGCCGGCCACTTCCTGCGGCACCTTGGCGTAGATGAGCACCCAGGTGAACACCGCCGCCGCCGCCACCAGGAACAGCACCGCCGCCGAATAGATGCCGGCGCGCAGGAACATGCCGGGCAGCTGCGAGAATTTCAGCTCCTTGATCCAGTAGCGGCCCACCAGCACCGAGGCGACCGCGCCAATGACGGCGGATTCGGTGGCGTTGGCGAGGCCCGAAAGGATGGAGCCGACAATGACGAACGGGATCAGCAGGGTGGGCGCGGTGTCCAGCACCACGGCGAAGCGCCGGCGCAGCGACATCTTCTCGCCGCGCGGATAATTATAGACGAGGCCCATGAGCGCGATGACGATGCAGAACAGGCCGGTCAAGAGCACGCCGGGAATGATGCCCGCCACCAGCATGTCGGAGACCGGCACCTGGGCCATCACCGAATAGATGACGAACATGATGGAGGGCGGGATGATGGGCCCCAGCATGCCCGCATAGGCGGTCAATCCGGCGGCGAAGGTCTTATCGTAGCCCTTCTTCTCCATCTCCGGCACCAGGATCTGGGACATGATGGCCACCTGCGCGGTGGCCGAGCCCAGGATCGAGGACACCAACATGTTGGCGACCATGTTCACATAGGCGAGGCCCCCCTTGATGGAGCCCACGAACGCCATGGACAAATCGATGATGCGCCGGGTGATGCCGCCGCCATTCATCAGTTCGCCGATGAGGATGAAGAGGGGGATGGCGATGAGGCCGTAGCTGTCGACGCCGCCGAACAATTGTGTGGGAAAG
This sequence comes from Aquabacter sp. DMC10, assembly GCF_056314145.1. NCBI lineage: Bacteria > Pseudomonadati > Pseudomonadota > Alphaproteobacteria > Hyphomicrobiales > Xanthobacteraceae > Aquabacter > Aquabacter sp. DMC10. The sequence continues at coordinate 432,137 of NZ_JBQUYX010000003.1, forward strand.
GTCTGGTAGAGCAGCGGGTTGCCGGTGGCCTGGATGAACACGATACAGGTCAGGCACAGGCACAGGCTGATGGGCAGGCCCACCAGCATGAGCGCGACGAAGGCGGCGGTGGAGATCATGTCAGCTCACCCCTTCCGCCGAGCCGAGGCTGGCTTCACGCACCGGCGGGGTGACCCATTCCAGGTCTTCCAGCAGGTTGGCGAGGCCGTGCACCACCAGCGAGAGTGCGAAGATGGGCATGATCAGGCTCACCAGCCAGGTGGGCCAGCGCAGGGTCTGGGTCTGCTCGGTGTAGAGAAAGTTGAAGGTCTGCGCGGCGTGCTCGCGGGCGTCGAAGCCGGCCGCCGCGATGCCCACGGGGTCCATCCACACCCAGCACATGGCGGCGAGCGCGCCGCCGAAGAAGACCAGGAGCGCGGTGGAGATGACCCGCGCCACCTTGGCCTGGGCCGGGGACAGGCGCTCGGTGAGCAGCGTCACCGAAAAGTCGAGCCGCAGCCGGCTCATGGCGGAGGCGCCCACGAAGGTCAGCCACACCACCGTGTAGATGGAAGCCTCGTCCACCCAATAGAGCGGCAGGCCGGAATAGCGCGTCACCACGTTCAGCATAATCAGGCCGGTGAGCAGCATCATCAGCCCGGTGACCGCCTTGCGCTCCACCTTCAGCAGGGCCTCGGAGGCGCAAGTGACCAAACGGAATGCGTCCGCCGGCCCCTGCCGTGGCTGGGTTGCTGCTGTCATTGCTCGCTCGCTGGTCAGGCCTAAAAATAGGGCTTTCGTCAGCAATGTAGATTTTATACATTTTCGGCGTCAACGGCTTTTTCGCACTTTTTTCATTCCCTGGATGCCGACATGAATCCGCGCCTCAAACACCGCACTTTGTCGGCCGCCATCGTGGATGAGCTGCGTCGCGCCATCCTGGGCGGGACCTATGCGGCGGGGACGTCCCTGCGGCAGGATGCGCTCGCCGAGGCCTATGGGGTCAGCCGCATTCCCGTGCGCGAGGCGCTGTTCCAGTTGGAGGCGGAAGGCCTGGTGCGGATGGTGCCCCAGAAGGGGGCCATCGTTTCAGAACTGTCGCTGGACGAGATCAATGACGTGTTCCAGCTGCGCGCCATCCTGGAGCCGCGTCTCCTGGGCGCCTCGGCGGGCGCCTTCACCGAGGGGGATTTCGCCAAGCTCGACGACATCCAGGCCCGCTTCGTCGCCGCTACCAAGGCCCGCGACGTCGCCAGCTTCGGCGTGCTGAACGCCGAGTTCCATCTGGCACTCTACGCCCATGCGGTGCTCCCCCGCACCCAGGGCATCGTCGTGTCCCTGCTGCAGACTTCGGACCGCTACACCCGCGTGCAATTGTCCAGCCGCGAGGCCATGGCGGTGGCGGTGCGCGAGCATGCCGAGCTGATCGGCCTGTGCCGGGCGCGGGACGTGGCGGGGGCTTGCGCGCTCCTGAAGGCCCATATCGAGACCGTGCATTCCGACCTGCTGCGGGTGGTCTCCCGCACGCCGTGACGGGTCGGGACGGCCTTCAGGATTTGGCGAACGGCACCAGTTCGATCTCCCACAGATGCGGCCAGCATTTTCCTGTCACGATGAGCCGCCGGGTCTCCTCGTTCCAGGCGATGCCGTTCAGCACCAGGGGATAGGTCAGGCGGGCGGGGTCGGGATTGAGGCCGGTCAGGTCGATCCAGGCGCTGAGCGCACCGGTCGCGGGGTCGATCACGGCGATATAGGGCGTCTGCCAGACATTGGCATAAAGCGCCCCCTCCACATATTCCATCTCATTGAGGAAGCCGACCGCGCCGAACGTGTCGTGCGCATAGATCTTGCGGACCTCCTTGAAGGTGGCGGGATCGCGGAAGGCCACCGCCGACGAGCCGTCGCTCATGAGAAGATGGGTGCCGTCATGGGTCAGGCCCCAGCCCTGGGCGCCGAAGGTGAAGCTCGCCTTCGGGGCGAGCGTGGCGCGGTCATAGGCCAGGGCGAGATTGGACAGATAGGTCAGCTGATAGACCCGGTCGCCCATCACCGTGACGCCCTCGCCGAACTCGGTGGCGGGCAGGCCGACCTGCCGGATCACCCGGCCGCTCGCCAGGTCCCATTCCACGACGCGAGACTGGCCATAAAGGCCGGTACCCTCGAAGATGGAAGCGCCCACCTTCACCAGGCCCTCCGTATAGGCGCTGGCATCATGGGGATAGATCCGCGCCACCTTGAAGCCGAACACCGGGATCGCCGTCTGGTCGTGGATGCGGCCGGACGGAAAGGCGTCGTGGCCGTGGGGCAGGGCCTCCCCGCCCTGGCCTCGCGCGGGCCGGGGCTGGAGGGCGGAAGCGGCGGCGAAAAAGGCGGTGGCGCCCAGGGCAGCGGCTCCCGTGGTCACGAAGCGACGGCGCGTCGTACCGCCCTCTGCGCCCCCGCTGGAGGGCGCCCCCCTTTCCGCCATCGTGCCTCAGCCCCCGCGGCCCTTGACCCCCGCCGTGCGCCGGCGGGCGAAGGGGGCACTTTCCCTGTCCTGCGCAACCTTGTCCACTGCCCGCCGCGCTGCCCTCCTGCCATTCCTCCCGCCTTGCCCTTGCCACGCGGCCAGCGTTAAGGATGCGCGGGCGCACGCTGCGCCTCAGCGAGAACGAGCCTTGACCCTGTCCCCCCATTCCGTCGTGCCCGTTGGACCCGTCCGCTTCGGCAACCATCTGCCGCTGGCGGTGATCGCCGGCCCGTGCCAGCTGGAAAGCCGCGCCCATGCCCTGGAAGTGGCGGGCGCGCTGAAGGAGATCGCGGACCGCCTCGGCATCGGCCTCGTCTACAAGACCTCCTTCGACAAGGCCAACCGCACCAGCGCCGGCGCCCAGCGGGGTCTCGGCCTGGAAAAATCCCTGCCCATCTTCGCCGAGATCCGCGAGAGCCTGGGCCTGCCCGTGCTCACCGACGTGCACGATGCCGCCCAGTGCGCCGATGTCGCGCAGGCGGTGGACGTGCTCCAGATCCCCGCCTTCCTGTGCCGGCAGACCGACCTCTTGCTCGCCGCTGCCGCCACCGGGCGGGTGGTGAATGTGAAGAAGGGCCAGTTCCTCGCCCCCTGGGACATGGCTAATGTGCTGGACAAGATCGTGGGCGGCGGCAATCCCAATGTGCTGCTCACCGATCGCGGCACCTCCTTCGGCTACAACACCCTGGTGTCCGATTTCCGCGGCCTGCCCATCATGGCCCGCACCGGCGCGCCGGTGATTTTCGATGCCACCCATTCCGTGCAGCAGCCGGGCGGGCAGGGCACCAGCTCCGGCGGCCAGCGGGAATTCGTGCCGGTCCTCTCCCGCGCGGCGGTGGCGGTGGGGGTGGCCGGCCTCTTCATCGAGACCCATCCCGATCCCGACCATGCTCCCTCCGACGGTCCCAACATGGTGCCGCTCAGGGAATTCGAGCCGCTGCTGCGCCAGCTCATGGCGCTGGATTCCCTGAGCAAGGCGCAGCTGTCGGGGGCCGCATGAGGCCGGTCGTTCTCATTCCCGCCCGCATGGCCTCCACCCGCCTGCCGGGCAAGCCGCTGGCGGACCTCAATGGCGAGCCCATGATCGTGGCCGTGTGGCGCCGGGCGCTGGAGGCGGATGTCGCCCCGGTCTGCGTCGCCACCGACACGCCGGAGATCGCCGAGGCCATCCGCGCCGTGGGCGGGCAGGCGGTGATGACCGCCGCCGACCATGCCTCGGGCTCCGACCGCATCTTCGAGGCGCTGGGCCGGCTCGATCCGGACGGGCGCTATGATGCCGTCATCAATGTGCAGGGCGACCTGCCCACGGTTGCCCCCGACACGCTCCGCGCCGCCGCGCTCCCGCTTGTGGATGCCGAGGTGGCCATCGGCACGGCGGTGGCCCTCATCACCCGCGCGGAGGAAAAAGAGGCCTCCAGCGTGGTGAAGATGGTGGGGTCGCCGCTGGGCGGCGGGCGCTTCCGCGCGCTCTATTTCACCCGCACCCGCGCGCCCTGGGGCGAGGGGCCGCTTTATCACCATATCGGCCTTTATGCCTGGCGCCGCAGCGCGCTGGCGCGCTTCGTGGCTCTGCCGCCCTCGGTGCTGGAGCAGCGCGAGAAGCTGGAGCAACTGCGGGCGCTTGAGGCGGGCATGCGCATCGATGCCATGGAAGTGGCCGAGGTGCCGCTGGGCGTCGACACGCCCGAGGACCTGGAGCGGGCGCGCGAGATGCTCGCGGCCCGGGGGATCTGAATGACCGACATCACCCATCCCCTCACCGCCCGCGACGAGGCCCGCCGCACGCTCGAACTGGAGAGCGATGGCCTCAACGCCCTGCGCGCCGCCATGGACGGGCCGCTGGGTGCGGCGGTGGAAGAAACCTGTGCCGCCATCCGCGCCGCCCAGGCCAAGAATGGCCGTGTCATCGTCACCGGCATGGGCAAGTCCGGCCATGTGGCGCGCAAGATCGCCGCCACCTTGGCCTCCACGGGCACCCAGGCCTATTTCGTCCATCCGGGCGAGGCGAGCCATGGCGATCTCGGCATGATCGGCACCGAGGACCTGGTGCTGGCTCTGTCCTGGTCGGGCGAAGCGCCGGAACTGGCTGACATCATCGTCTATACCCGGCGCTTCCAGGTGCCGCTGGTGGCGATCACGGCGCGCGCGGAAAGCGCGCTGGGCACGGCGGCGGACATTGCCTTGGTGCTGCCCGTCATGCCCGAGGCCTGCCCCAATGGCCTTGCCCCCACCACCTCCACGGTGATGCAGATGGCCATGGGCGATGCCATCGCCGTGGCGCTCCTGTCGCTGCGCGGCTTCACGGCACAGGATTTCCGCGAGTTCCATCCCGGCGGCAAGCTGGGCGCGCGGCTGCGCAAGGCGTCCGACCTCATGCATGCGGGCGAGGACGTGCCCCTGGTGCCGCTCGGCCTGCCGCTCTCGCAGGCCATCGTGGAGATGACCTCCAAGCGCTTCGGCGTCACCGGCGTGGTGGACCAGGACGGGCGCCTCGCTGGTGTCGTCACCGACGGCGACCTGCGCCGCGCATTCCGGGCCGGCTTCGTGGACCGGCCGGTGGACGAGGTGATGACCCGCGCACCGCGCACCGTCGCGCCGGACCTCCTGGCCCAGCAGGTGCTGGCGCTCCTGAACTCCGTGTCCATCACCTCGGTCTTCGTGGTGGAGGCCGGTCGCCCGGTGGGCATCGTCCACATCCACGATCTGCTGCGCGCCGGGGTGATGTGATGACCCTGTGGCGCCGGTCCGTGACCGGCGCCTGAAGGGCTTGAGGCTCAGGCGTCCAGCACCAGATCGGTGAGCGGCACCGCCTGGCAGGCGAGGCACGCGCCCTCTTCCTCGTCCTCCACCGGCACCAGATGCAGCACCTGCCCTGAGACCACAGTGACCTTGCAGCTTTCGCACTGGCCGGTGCGGCAGCCGCTGGGCAAGGTGAGCCCGGCTTTTTCTGCGCAGGCCAGCACAGCGCCGGCCTCCGGCGTCCAGGTGAGCGTGCGGCCGGAGCGGGCGAAGGTGAGCGTGCGGGGGGAAAGGTCGCCTTCCGGCACGCCGGCGGGGGAGCGGAAGCGTTCGCGGAAGATCTCGAAGGCCGGCACGCCCCGGCCCTTCAGCAGCGCCACCGCCTCGTTCATCATGGCGTCCGAGCCGCACAGATAGAAGCGGGAGCGGGCCTCGATGAGCGCCTGCGGCAGGTCCGCCGCGCAGAAGCGGCCCTCCACATCGCAGCGCGCCCCCGCTTCGGGGCGGGTGAGATAGGTGGTGAGCTTCAGGTTGGGCAGGCGCTGGGCAAGCGCGGCGAGCCGTGCGGCGAAGGGCTGCTCGGCGGCGCTGCGGCAGCCATAGTGCAATTCCACCTGCGGCTCGCCGGCCTTGCCCTCCAGGCTTTCCAGATAGGACAGGAAGGGCGTGATGCCGATGCCGCCGGCAATCAGCACCACCGGAAATTCATTCTCCAGAGGCATGACGAAATTGCCCGCCGGGGCTTGCAGATCGAGGCGCGTGCCCTCCTTCAACCCCGCGAAAATCGCCTCCGACACCGCCCCGCCCGGCAGGCGGCGCACGGCGATGGAATAGGCGGTGGGCGCGGCCTCGACCGGGCAGGTGAGCGAATAGGAGCGGGTCAGACCATCCACCCGCACGGTCACGAACTGCCCTGGCCGGAAGGGGGGGAGCAGCCCGCCGTCTTCCGGCACGAGGGTAAGGGCGGCCACCTCCCCCGGCTCGTCCCGGCGCGCGGCCACACGGAAGGTGCGCCAGCCCGGCCAGCGGCGGGCGAGGACGGAGGCGTCCAGCTCCACCTCGCACACATAGGAGCGCAAGGGCAGCGAGCCGCTCACCGGATCGCGGTCGGCCTCGGGAATGACGGCATTGTAGCTCGCAGCCCCAGGCGCGCCGGCCGAGATGGCGAAGGCGGGAAGGCCGAGATCGGGCGCGCCCTGCCACCAGCCATAGTCGCAGGCCACCGTATCGGGCGCGAGCGTGGCGTTGAGCTTGGCCTTCACCGAGATGGCGCCGCGCGGCGTGCGCACGCGGATGGCATCGCCCTCCGCGATGCCACGGGCGGCGGCGGTGTCGGGATGGATCTCCGCCAAAGGCTCGCCGCGTTTCTTGCGGAGCGCGGTGATGCCGCGCTGCTGGCTGTGGCAGAAATAGCCGTTATTGGCGGAGAAGAGGACGAGGGGGAAATCCCCATCCGGCGTGCGCGCGGGCGGCACGAAGCGCGGCAGCGGATCATAGCCGTGGCGCAGGAAGAGTTCGCTGTAAAGCTCCACCCGGCGGGTCTGGGTGGCAAATCCGGTGTCGCGATATTTGCGATAGGTCTGTGTCAGGGGCAGGCTGATGCCCTCGGGATGCTGGCGCAGCCTTGCCACATCAAGGCCCAGCGGGGCCAGCATGTGGTTCCAGCCGGCCTCCACATCGCCGCCAAAGAACGCCTCCCCCAGCCCGAGACGCGGGGCGAGGGCGAAGACGATCTCCTGGTCCGAGCGGGTATCGCCCTGGCGGGGGATCATTTGCGGGCGCAACTGCACCAGCTCCTGCGCCGCATGGGTGATCTCGAAGCCCACCCGCAGCGCCTCGTGCTCATAGGAACTGGTCACCGGCAGCACGATGTCCGCATGCTCCGCCGTGGGGTTCAGGAACAGGTCGCAATGGACCTGGAATTCCAGCGCATCCAGGGCCTTGGCGCCCCGCTCCGGCTCGGGATGGGAGACCAGAAGGTTGGAGCCGAAGGTCATCAAGGCGCGGATGGGATAGGGCTTGCCCTCCAGCACCGCGTCATAAAAGTCCGTGGAGGTGATCCAGCCATCGGCGGGCGGGCCAAGGGGGCGGTCGCTAAGCCCCAGCGCCTTGGCGCGGGTGGCGGGCGGGATCATGGCCAGGGAATGGAGCGCGGGCACCGGATGGGCGGCGCGGCGCACATTGCCGCCGGGGATGTCGAAGGAGCCGGTGAGGGCATAGAGGCTCGCCACCGCCCGCTCGGTCTGGGTGGCGTTGGTGTGCTGCCCGATGCCGGTCCAGGCGTGATAGGCGACCGAACCCGCCGCCGCGATCAGGTCCGCGAACCCTTCCACATCCCCCGCCGGCACGCCAGTGATGGCTTCCACGGTGGCCGGATCATAGGGGGCGAGCGCCTCCTCATAGAGGTCGAAGGCGGTGCGGCAGGAGATGGGGCCGAAGGCGGTGTTGAGGGCGAGGCCGCCGGAAAGGCGCGGCTTTCCGCTGCGGTCCTCGCTGGAGACCGGCCGGCCGGCGGCCTCGTCCCACATCACATAGGCGGCGTCATCCTCAAGGCCCACCTCGGCGCCGCGCAGGAAGCGGCCGGTGTCGGTGCGCACCAGGAGAGGGGCGTTGGTCCAGCCTTCCACGAAGTCGCGGTCATAGCCGCCGCGCGCGATCAGCGCCCGCGCCACGCCCAGAGCCAGGGCCGCGTCGGTGCCGGGGCGCACGCGCAGCCAGAGGTCGGCATCGCGGGCCATGCCCGTCTGGCGGGGATCGATCACCACCACCTTGGCGCCGCGCGCCCGCGCCGTGCCGATGGCTTCCGCCTGGGCGAGCCAGACATTAGCGGGATTGTGGCCCCACAGCAGGATGAGGTCGGAATTCAGATAGTCGGCGGTGGGAATGCCGCAGCCGAAGGTGAAGATGTGGGCGTGGTCCTTATGCCAGTTGCACACCTCGGTGGAGAAAATGGTGTTGGGACTGCCGAAGCCGCGAATAAGCCGCTGCACCCAGTCGAGCGCATCCGACATGGAGGAGGACGAGCCCGAGGTCACGGCGAAGGCCACAGCCTCCGGCCCGCTCTCGGCGCGGATGGCGTTGAGCTTTTCCGCGATCTCGTCCAGCGCCTCGTCCCAGCTTATGGGCTTGAAGGCCGGATCTGCCGCCCCGCGCGGGGAGGTGCGGCGCAAGGGAGTGGTGAGGCGGCGGGCGGAATGGGCGATCTCCGGGGCCGCGCGCCCCTTCGGGCACAGGGCCTTGCCGGTGGGGTGCGCCGGGTTCGGCCGCACCGAGACGAGCCGCCCGCCCGCGACCGTGACAGTGGTGCCGCAGCGCGAGCGGCAGAGCGTGCAGAAGCCCGGCTTGTCCTCGATCCGCATTCCGGTCTCCTCTTCTTGTTTCCTCCGCCCGCGCCCTCAGCCTCTCACGAGGCGGCGCGCAAGGGCGGGGTGCCCGTGTCCACAAGCAATTGGGCGGCCACCAGATCCTCCAGCGCCGCGCCCACCGACTTGAAGACGGTGATGGCGGCGGCGTCCGTGCGTCCCGGCACACGGCCGGCGGTCAAATCGTGCAGGTCGCCCTTCAGGCGGTCCGCGCTCCAGGCGCCGGCGGCGATGGGCTGGAGAAGGTCGCCCGCCTCGGCCAGGGCGCCGGCGCGGGTGTCCACATAGATCTCGGCGCGGGCGATGAGGGCATCGTCGCTCTCGCGCATCTTCGGTGTGAAGGCGCCCACCAGGTCCACATGGGTGCCGGGGCGCACGGCCGCGCCCCGCACCAAGGGCTCCACGGACGTGGTGCCGCAGGCGACGATGTCCGCCGCCGCTACCATGGCGTCGAGGTCGGCCGCCGCTTCCGCCTGCACCTTCAGCTGCGTGCGGGCCTTCTCCACCAAGGCGGCGGCGCGCTCGCGGTTGCGGCCGAACACCAGGATGCGGTCGATGGGCCGGATGGCGCAGTGCGCCTCCATCAGATGGGCAGCCACATGGCCGGTGCCGATGATGGCCAGCGTCCGGCTATCGGGCCGGGAGAGATAGGAGGAAGCGAGCGCGGAGGCCGCTGCCGTGCGGCGGTTGGTGAGCGCGTCGCCCTCGATGATGGCGCGGGGCTGGCCGGTCTCCCCGTCCATCAGCACATAGAGCGAGGCCACCGAGCCGAGCCCGCGTGCCGCATTGCCGGGAAAGACGGTGACGAGCTTGGTGCCGATGGCGCTGCCGCGCTTCCAGGCGGGCATGAGCAGGAGATGGCCGGGGGCGGCCTCCGTGCCCACGGGATAGGACTGGCGCACGGGCATGGTCTCGCCCTCCTCCTGGAAGGCGGCGCGCAGCGCCTCCACCAGGCGCGGATAGGTGAGGGCGGCTTCGACTTCTTCTGCGCCGAACATGCGCGGCATGGACAACAACTCCAGAACACGGACGGATGAAGGGGGAAGCTAGTCCGCCCCCAGCTTGACGGCGCCGGTGCAGATCCACAGCACTTCGGCGTCCTCTTGCGACAGCGACACCAGGGCATGGCCCATATTGCTGTCGAAATAGGTGCTATCCCCCGGCTCCAGAATGGCGGGGGCGTAGAATTCGGTGAAGACCTGCACGCGGCCGGAGAGCACGCACAGGAATTCCTCTCCCTCGTGCCGCACCCAGCCGTCGAAATCGTCCAGGCTTCGGGCGCGGATCTTGGCCTTGAAGGGCAGGATGCGCTTCTGGGAGAGGTCGGTGGCCAGCACCTCATAGAGATAGGTGCTGGTGGGATGGTGCTTGCCCTCGTTCTTGCGGGTGAGCGAGCGGCGCCCGAAGGGGGCGGCCTGGCTGCGCACGTCGAACAGCTCCACGATATCGAGCGCCATGCCGTGCGTGATCTTCTGCAGCACGTCATAGGTGGGCGACATCTGCCCGTTCTCGATTTTGGACAGGGTGGAGCGGGCGACGCCGGTGCGCTGGCTCACATCGTCCAGGGTCCAGCCGCGCTCATTGCGCATGCGCTTGAGCTTCAGGCCGAGATCCACCCGGTCCTCCCGCGCCGGGCGCGGGGCGGCGGCGAAGCGAGCGGGGATGACAGGGCTCTGAGCGCCTTCGGATACCAATTGAGGGGCGCCGGGCGCGGCGGTCGCTTCGGGCGCGGCCCCGTTTCCGGGCGCGGCCTTGCGCCGGGTGCGGGGGGGCGCCGTATCGGCCGCCGCGCGTCTGGCATTGGAAACCGTGTCCTTCACCACGTCACTCCCTGGGATGGCGCGGGTCCACCCCGCCACGCGCCGGCCCGATCTGTCGCGGGCCGGGTCCTATCCTGCCATTAAACCGGGCCGGTGCCATTGCGTAGCCCACAGAAGGGCGGAGCCGGAGCCCCGCCCGACGCAACGTCAGGTCACTTCTTTACCAGCGGGCACTCGCTCTGCGCGAGGGGCAGGAAGGCCTGGTCGCCGGGAATGGTCTCCAGAACGTCGTAATAGTCCCACGGCGCCTTCGATTCGGAGGGCTTCTTGACCTTCACCAGATACATGTCGTGGACCATGCGGCCGTCGGCCCGCACCACGCCGTTCTTGGCGAAGAAGTCGTTGACCGGCAATTCGCGCATCTTGGCCGCCACCGCCTTGGCCTCGTCCGTGCCGGCGGCCTGGATGGCCTTCAGATAGTGGAAGATGGAGGAATAGACGCCGGCCTGGAGCGCGGTGGGCATGGCGCCGCGCTTGTCATAGAAGCGCTTGGCGAAGGCGCGGGTCTCGTCATTATAGTTCCAGTAGAAGCCCTCCACGAACGAGGTGCCCTGGGCGATGTCCAGGCCCAGCGAATGCACGTCGGTGATGAACATGATGGGCGCCGCCAGCGTCTGGCCGCCCTGCACGATGCCGAATTCATGGGCCTGCTTGATGGCGGTGGTCAGGTCCTTGCCCGCATTGGCGAGGAAGATCACCTGCGCGCCCGAGGCCTGGGCCGGCAGCAGATAGGGCGACATGTCGGCGGAATTGAACGGGTTGCGGATGGAGCCCACCACCGTGCCGCCCAGGTCCTTCACCTCGGCCATGCCGATCTTTTCCAGCGAATGGCCGAAGGCGAAGTCGGCGGTCACGAAGTACCAGCTCTTCTTGCCCTGCTTGATGAGGCCCTTCACCGGGGCCACCGCGTTGGAATAATTGTCATAGACCCACTGGAAGCCGGTGGGTGAGCACTGCTTGCCGGTGAGGTCGGTGGTGCCGGGGGAGGAGAACAGCGCCACGCGGTTGGTGTCGCGGGTGAGCTGCTGGACGGCCAGCGCGATGGCGGAGTTGGTCACGTCCGAGATGGCATCCACCTGCTCATTCTCAATCCAGCGCCGGGCGATGGAGACGCCCACGTCGGTCTTGTGCTGGTGGTCGGCGCTGATGAGCTTGATGGGCTTGCCGAGCACGGTGCCGCCGAAATCGGCGATGGCCATTTCCGCCGCCGTGACGGAGCCGGGACCGTTCATGTCGGACCACTGGCCGGACAGATCGGTGAGCACGCCGATCTTCACCACGTCGTCGCTCACCTGGGCGGAGGCGGGCGCGGCGGCAAAGGCACCAAGGGCGGTGGACAGTCCGAGCGCGAAAAGCGCGCCCTTCAGGGTCGAGGTTCGGGCGGACATATTGGTGGTTCCCTTCTGCTGGTTCTGGATCGGGCTTGCCGGGCGATGCCCGGTGCCCCTGTTTCCTTTGCGAAACATCAGGCGTGCTCCGCCGCCGGCTTGGACGTGGCGGAGGGGGCGGCGCGGCGGGGCAGGCGGGCGAGGATCTCGCCCACGATGCCGCGCCGGAAGGCCAGCACGCACAGGATGAAGATGAAGCCGTGGATCACCGTCACCCACTGGCCGAGAGCGGTGAGATAGTTCTGCATGGCCACCACCAGGAAGGCGCCCACCACCGGCCCGAACAGGGTGCCCACCCCGCCGAGGAAGGTCATGAGCAGCACCTCCCCCGACATGGACCAGTGCACGTCCGTGAGCGAGGCGAGCTGCACCACGATGGCCTTGGTGGAGCCGGCGAGCCCCGAGAGCGCCGCCGAAAGGGTGAAGGCGAGGAGCTTGTAGCGGTCGGTGGCAAAGCCCAGGGACTGGGCGCGGGGCTCGTGCTCGCGGATGGCTTTCAGCACCTGCCCGAAGGGCGAGCGGGCAAGCCGCATGATGAAGAAGAAGCCGGCCAGGAATACCACCAGCACGAAGGCATAAAGGTTGGTGTGGTCGTTCAGGTCGATGAGCCCGAACAGCTTGCCGCGCGGCACGTTCTGCAAGCCGTCCTCGCCGCCGGTGAAGGGCGCCTGGAGGGCGACGAAATAGATCATCTGGGCAAAGGCCAGCGTGACCATGGCGAAATAGATGCCGGTGCGGCGGATGGCGAGCCAGCCGGAGACGAGGCCCAGGAGCGCCGCCGCCCCCGTGCCGGCGAGGATCGACAGTTCCGGGGTGAGGCCCAGGCTCTTGGCCGCATAGCCGCACACATATCCCGCCGAGCCCAGGAACATGGCATGGCCGAAGGAGACGAGGCGGCCATAGCCGGCGATGAGGTTGAAGGCGCAGGCGAAGAGGGCGAACATCATCCCCTTCATCAGGAAGCCGGGATAGATGAGCGCCGGGGCCACCGCCAGGATCGCGGCCATGGCGAGGAAGGCCGCCATGTCCGAGCGCGGCGAGGCCGGCGGGACATCGAGCGCCTCATGGGCGCCGGCCGCCGCTTCCGGCTTGGAGCCGAACAGGCCCGCCGGGCGCACCAGCAGGATGATGGCCATCATCACGAACACCACGGTGCTCGATCCCTGCGGATAGAAGGTGCGGGTGAGGCCCTCCACCAGACCCACCAGGAAGCCGGTGACGATGGAGCCCATGATGGAGCCCATGCCGCCGATCACCACCACCGCGAACACCACGATGATGATGTCCGCCCCCATGAGCGGGCTCACCTGATAGATGGGCGCCGCCAGCACGCCGGCCAGCGCCGCCAGCCCCACGCCCGCGCCGAAGGTGAGCATGACCATGCGCGGCACATCGATGCCGAAGGCCTGCACCAGCATGGGATTCTCGGTGGCGGCGCGCAGATAGGAGCCGAGCTTGGTGTGCTCGATGACGAACCAGGTCAAAAGGCACACCACCAGCGAGGCGACGATGACCCAGGCCCGGTAGGTGGGCAGGAACATGAAGCCCAGATTGGTGCCGCCCTTCAGAAGGGCGGGGATGGCATAAGGCTGGCCGGACGAGCCGAACACATCCCGCAGCACCCCTTGCAGCACCAGGGCCAAGCCAAAGGTGAGCAGCATGCCGTAGAGATGGTCGAGCTTGTAGAGCGGGCGCAGCAAGGTGCGTTCCACCACCATGCCGAGGGCGCCCACCACCAGGGGGGCGATGAGGAGCCCCCACCAATAGGACAGGCCGAAATAGGTCAGCAGCACCCAGGCCCCCAGCGCCCCCAGCATGTAGAAGGCGCCGTGGGCGAAGTTGACGATGTTCATCATGCCGAAAATGACGGCGAGGCCCAGGCTCAGCATGGCGTAGAAGGCGCCGTTGATGAGCCCGAGCAGAAGCTGGCCGAACAGGACCGCGGTGGGGATGCCGAAGAGTGTGGTCATGGATCCCCGCTCACACGCCGAGATAGGATTTCAGGGAGGGCAGGCGGTCGGCGAAGGCGGCGGCGGGGATCTCGTCCACCACGCGGCCCAGCTCCACCACATAATGCCGGTCGGCGAGCCCCGCGGCGAAGGCGACGTTCTGCTCCACCAGGAGGATGGTGAAGCCCAGCGCCTTCAAGGTGCGGATGGTGTCGCCGATCTGCGCGATGATGACCGGGGCGAGGCCCTCGGTGGGCTCGTCCAGCAGCAGGAGGCGCGCGCCGGTGCGCAGGATGCGGGCGAGCGCCAGCATCTGCTGCTCGCCCCCAGAAAGCTTGGTGCCCTGGCTTTTCAGCCGTTCCCTCAGGTTCGGGAACAGCTTCAGAATGTCCGGCACGCTCATGCCACCGGGCCGCACCTGCGGGGGCAGCAGGAGATTTTCCTCCACGTTCAGGCTGGCGAAAATGCCCCGCTCTTCCGGGCACAGCGCCATGCCCTTGCGGGCGATCTGGTGCGGGCGGGCGGCGACGATCTCGTCGGCGCCAAGGCGGATGGAGCCGGTGCGGTTGGCGATCAGGCCCATGAGGGCGCGGAGCGTCGTGGTCTTGCCGGCGCCGTTGCGGCCGATGAGGGTCACCACCTCGCCTTCTCGCACGGAGAACGTCATGCCGTGCAGCGCCTGGCTCTCGCCATACCAGGCTTTCAGATGGGTGGTGCGCAGGGCCTCAGACAGGTGCTCAGACATGAGCGCCTCCCGTATAGGCGGCGATCACGTCCGGGCGGGCGGAGACCTCGTCATAAGTGCCTTCCGCCAGCTTCTCGCCGCGCACCATGACGGTGATGGTGTCGGCAAGGTCGGAGACCACGCGCATATTGTGCTCCACCAGCAAGATGGTGCGCCCGCGCCCGGCCTCGCGCACCAGGGTGGCCACCTTGTCGATGTCCTCATGGCCAAGGCCCGCCATGGGCTCGTCGAGGAGCAGGACGGCAGGATCGAGGGCCAGCGTGGTGGCCAGCTCCAAGGCACGCTTGCGGCCATAGGGGAGGTTGCCGGCGCGGGCTTCCAGATAGGTGGACAGGCCGAAGCGCTCGATCATCTCTTCGGCCGCGCGCTTGAGCGCCGGGCGGCGGGAGAGGGAGCCGAGGAGGTTCCAGGCGAGGCCATGGGCGTTCAGCAGCGCCAGTTCCACATTCTCGCGCACCGTGAGCCCGGCAAACACCGCCGAGATCTGGAACGAGCGCACCACCCCGCGCCGGGCCATGGCGGGCGGGGAGAGGCGGGTCACGTCCTCGCCCTTGTGCAGGATGGTGCCGCCGGTCGGGGGCAGGAACTTGGTGAGCAGGTTGAACAGCGTGGTCTTGCCGGCGCCATTGGGACCGATGACGGCGTGGATGGAGCCTTCGACGAGGCCGAAATCCACGTTCGCCACGGCCTTGAAGCCGCCGAAGTCCCGACTGAGCCCGCGTGCTTCCAGAACGTACACGGCCGTCCCCCTCGAAGGCGCGCGCCGTCGGCGCCGGAGAGCGCGGATGGCACGGCTTCAGCAAGTGGCGGGGCCTTGAGCGGCAAGTGGCGAGTGCCCCTTGCGGACGGGCCCCGGAATGGAAGGTGTCCCGCCCTCGTGGTCTTGATCCGGGGCAGGTTCTGGGGATCAGACTAGCCGAAAGTTTCACAAGTTCAATATCGGAAACTTATTTCTTCATCAGTGGCGAAAATTGATGCGCTTGCCCGATTTTTCGCCGCGCATGTGCCTGTCGGGATGGCGGGGGAGGGGGAGTGGCGGGGAGTCTTGGAGACGGAAGGGCGAAATGGTTTGAAGGGGCTGAGGCGAGCCAAATCCAATTCTGGTCATGGCCGGGCTCGTCCCGGCCATCCATGGGCCTCGACCTGGAACGCCCACATGTTCCTCCAAGCGGTTGGCCGTGGATGCGCGGGACAAGCCCGCGCATGCCCGTGCGCTCGGAAGCGCCGGGGAGACTAGACGTGCGACGCCCTGTGATTTCTCCGAAAGGAAACGTCTTCCCGATCACGGCCCCGCCAGGAACCACTCCCCGAACGCCTTGGCGTAAAGCTCGGGCGCTTCCAGGTTGGCGGAATGGCCGATGCCGGGGAGCACGTCCAGCCGGCAATCGGGCAGGCCGGCGCACATGTCCTGCGCGTCGGCGAGCGTGAGGATGACGTCCTTCTCGCCCCACAGGATCAATTGCGGCTGGCGCATCTCGCCCATGCGGGCGGCAAGCTCGCCCAGCTTGAACTCCCGCTCCAGCCCCACGGGCGTGCCGGACCAGATGCCGTCGGACACAGAAAAGGTCTGGTCGACGATCTTCTCGAACAGCACGCCGCGTGCCCCCGCATTGGCCACCAATTGGGGGCCTTCCGGCGAGGTGAGGCTCTCGGGCACGAACAAGGAGGAGGCCGCCCAGGCCATGCCGGCGCGGGTGGCGGCCTTGTGGGCCTTCATGGCGGCGAAGCCCTTGATGGCCTGTTCCGGCAGCACGATGGAGCGCGGCGCCACCGGGTCCAGATGCAGCACCCGCCCGAAGCGCTCCGGCTGGGCCAGCAGCATGCGCGCCGCGA
Organism: Aquabacter sp. DMC10; assembly: GCF_056314145.1. Classification (NCBI taxonomy): domain Bacteria; kingdom Pseudomonadati; phylum Pseudomonadota; class Alphaproteobacteria; order Hyphomicrobiales; family Xanthobacteraceae; genus Aquabacter; species Aquabacter sp. DMC10. Next base: position 448,461 of record NZ_JBQUYX010000003.1, read on the forward strand.
TGATGCCGCCAGTGGAATGGGTGGCCAGATGGCAGAAATCGATTCCCAGCGCATCGAGGGCCGCGATCATGTCGGCCGCGTGCTGGGCGATGGAGTAATTGGCAAAATCGGCATCCGCCGCCGGCCGGTCGCTGTCGCCGCAGCCGCGCCAGTCGATGCCGATGGTCTTGAGGCCGGCGGGAAAGAGGGGGGCGGCCAGCTCGATCCAGTCCTTGCTGGCGAGATTGCCATGGATGAAGACCACGGGCACGTCGCCTTCGCCCCAGCTCCGCAGGCCGAGCTTGAGGCCCCCGATGTCGACATGCGTCATGGCTTTCTCCTGCTTGCGGTGCGAACGGGGCCGGTGCGCCAGCCCGAAAGGGAACGCCCGGCCGGGGCCGGGCGCGCCAGGGATGTTACGGCTGAAGCCGCCCCTGCAGAAGGGCCGGCAGCGGCGCCTTACTTGTTCAGCCCCTTGGGCGTGGCGGCGGTGGCGGGGCTCGCCGCGGGGGCGGCGGCCACCTGGCCGGGGACGCCGTTGATGAGCCGGTCCACGATCACCTGCGAGGTGGTCTCCACCTGGCCGGATTTGACGAAGTCCACCACGTCCTCGGCGAATTCCACCGGGTCATCGGTGTGGATGAAGTGGGCGGTGTCCGTATAGATCTTCACCTGCACGTCGCGGCCTGCCGCTTCCATGCGCGTCATGAAGGGCAGGATGGCCTGGCGGCTGAGGTCCGTGCGGCCGTTGAAGGGCGCGCTCGGGATGAACGGCTCCTTGTTGCCGAAGGCCAGGAAGATCGGCACCTTGATCTCGGTGAGGCGCTTGTAGAGGCTCTTCGGGTCGCTCTCCAAGGATTCCGAGGCCATGGTGTAGATGTCGAACACGAACACATCCACCCATTGCTGCAATTCGCGCGGATCGCCCTTGATCATGCCGATGCGCTGGTCGGTGTGGAGCCGGGCATATTCGCTGTCGCGCAGGAAATAGCCGGACTTGGAGGGCGTCACGACGCCGGTGACGGGGTCACGGGTGCGAAAGTGGAAGAAGTCGTCCACCTGCTGGGCGGTCAGGTTCTTCTCCCGGTCGCGCAGGCCCGTCTGGTCCCAGGTGGCCGCCCAGGCCTTGAAGTCGCGGGCGAAGGCGGGGTTGAAGAGGTCCAGCTTCTTGCCCGGCCCCACCGTGACCTCGCGGGGATATTCCTCAAGCCCGGCGGGGGCTTCCAGGATCAGCTTGGTGACCGCGTCGGGATAGGAGAGGGCATAGCCCATCACCAATTGCCCGCCCATGGAATGGCCGAGATAGGCGGCCTTCTTTACGCCCAGCTGGTCCACCACCAGCCCATGCACCACCTGGCGCATGTCCTCCATGGTGCGGGCGGGGCTCTTGTCCAGATTGCCGGGGCCGGACATGCCGTAATGGGGCAGGTCGGGCACGATCACCCGCAGGCCGCGCTCCAGCGCGATGCGCATGATGTTGCCGTAATGGCCGCCAAACGCGCCCTTGCCGTGGACGATCACCAGCACGTCGGGATTGGGCGAGGTGCCGGCATATTCATCCATATAGCCGATGTCCCACTCGACACCCTGGCCGTCCTTCACCTTGGTCTTCTTCACCGGGAAGGGATATTTCACAAAATTATTCCAGAACGACTTGTCGGGCGTGATGTCCTTGGCCACCGAGGGGGTGGTGTAAGTGGAGGCGGTGAGCGCCTGGTTGCGGGTGAGGCGCGCCACGTCGCCCAGGAAGCCGTTCACCGTGGGGTCGAACTGCTTGTTCTTGAGGATCGAGAACACGCCGTAATGGGCCACCGGGCTCGGCTCATGCACGAAGTCGGCGCCGGGCACGCGGGCGACCGTGCGCTTGGCGCGGTCGAAGGTCAGCCACTGGTCATTGTCGATATGCATGACCAGGGTGCGGGCCTTGATGCGCCCGAGGTCGGCATTGATGTTGTAGGTCTCGCCCGCCCGGTTGCGCCACAGCAGGTCCACCGCGTCGAACAGCAGCGCGCGGGCATTCACCGAGGAGCCGGCCTTCTCAGTGGGCGGGTTCCAGTAGAAGACGTCCGGCTGCACCTTGTCCCAGGGCTGCTGCGAGCGGAAGTCGAAGGAAAAGCCGGTCATGAGCAGGATGGACCAGCCGAAGGCGACGCCCTGGTTGGGGTGCTTGTCCTTGGGCAGATTGTAGTAATTGCCGCCTGTGGCGCGCCATTGCGGGTCGGATTCGATGGCCGCCGACATGAGCTGGAAGGTCCAGTTGCCCACCGGATCCTCGCCATCGGACTGGGTGGTGCCGCCGATGGGCATGAGGCCGTTCATGAAATCGGGATGCATGACGCCCCAGACATAGGTCTGGGTGGCGCCCATGGAGACGCCCGTCACCAAGGCGGCGCGGCCGATCTTCAGATGGTCGCGCAGCATGCGGTAATTGGACTGGACGAGGTCCATATAGCCATATTGGGGAAACTTCTGGCCGAGCCCATCCGAGGGCTTGCTGGCGCCCCACAGGCCGAGGCCATCCAGGAGCACCACATAATATTGGTTGGTGTCGATGGCGCGGTTCGGGCCGATGACCGAGCCGCCGGACAGGGCCGAGCCCTCCACCCACTGGGCGTACATGTCGGTGGAATCGCCGGAATAGAAGGTGTTGACGATCACCGCATTGGTGATCTCGCCGGCGGCGTTCCGGCGGGGCGTGCCGAGCGCGATATAGGCGGTCTTCAGCGGGCCGGCGCCGAGCGATTCCAGCGTGGTGCCGCCTTCCCCGCCATTTTCCCACTTTGCCGGGTTGGAGAGGTCATAGGTGCCGCCGATGCGGAAATTTGGCACCTCATAGTATTTTTTCAGGTCGCACAGGCGGGCCTGCGAGCATTGGCCGGTGATCTTCAACGGCTGCGCGGGCGCCGGCGTTGCGGCCGGGGCGGCAGCGGGTGCCGCAGCGGGTGCCGCAGCGGGCTTGGCGCCCGGCGCTGCCGGCGGGTTGGATTGGGCCGTGGCCAGCGTCGCCGACGCCAGCAGCAGGGCGGCGGCCCAGAGGGTGCGTCCCATTTTGTCTCTCCTGCATGCCCCCGTGGGCGGGTGGTAGCTTGGTCCCGCAGCAGGGCTGGGGACCCGGTCCGGCCAAAAAAAGTGCTGCGGCAGGGATCGGGCATTTGCCGCGCCGATGCGAGGCGCGGGCGGTGGCCCGATGTGCGGCAGGTGATGTCTTTCTCAACGTCCCCTGGAATCGCGTGAGGTATTAACGTCCGTCGGCGAAGCGGTGAGGCTGCCGCCAAAGCCAAGCCGTGCCGTTGATCCGCGTCAAGGTCCATCGCATGAATGCATAGTCCTTTCGTGACAGCGAATTACGCTGCATGTGCGAAGGGATCATGGCGCGCTGCACTGCATATGACTACCGGCGTGGCGCGGAATGTCTGGTTCAGGGCTATGAGGCTTTGCAAGTGCATTGCGTGATATGAGCCTGAATGCCAAGGTGACGCCGCCGTTGCGTTGTGCGATGCGTCACGCGTGACGGTCCGGCAGGCGGGGCCGTGAGAGGGGTGGGCGATGAAGGGGCGTATGTGTTGGGTGGCGGCGGTGGCGCTCGCGCCCCTGGTCCTGGCCGGCTGTGGCGAGACCCCGCAGGCAAGCCCCCCCGATGTCCGCCCCGTGCGCACCATCACCACCACCACCCGCGGCGCGGTGGAGTCCCTGGCCCTCACCGGCCATGTGGAGGCCATGAACGAGGCCGCCTATGGCTTCCGCATCGGCGGGCGCATGATCGACCGGCTGGTGAATGTGGGCGATACGGTCAAGCCCGGCCAGGTGCTGGCGCGGCTGGATTCCCAGAACGAGGCCAATGCGGTGCGCTCCGCCGAGGCGGCGCTGTCCGCCGCCGAGGGGCAGGCCTCCGTGACCCGCAATGCCTATGAGCGCCAGCGCGCGCTGCTGGCGCGCGGCTTCACCCCCCGTGCCCAGTATGAACAGGCCGAGCAGGCCTTTCTGGCCGCCCGCTCCCAGGTGGAAGACGCCCAGGCCCGGCTCCAGATCGCCCAGGACCAATTGGGTTTCACCGAGCTGAAGGCGGATTCGGAGGGCGTGGTCACCGCCCGCCGCGCCGAGCCCGGCGAGGTGGTGCAGGCCGGCCAGCCCATCGTCACCGTCGCCCGCAAGGATGGCCGCGACGCGGTGTTCGACGTGCCCGCCAATCTGCTGGCCGCCGTGCCGGGAGATCCCGACGTGCTGGTGACGCTGGCCAGCGACCCCGCCATGAAGGCCCATGGCCGCGTGCGCGAGATCGCGCCCCAGGCGGACCCGGTGACGCGCACCTTCGCGGTGCGGGTGGGGCTCATCGATCCGCCCGCCGCCATGCGCCTCGGCGCCACCGTCATCGGCACGGTGCAGGTGGATACCGGCCCGGTGATCGAAGTGCCGGCGAGCGCGCTGACACGCATCGGCGGCAAGCCGGCGGTGTGGATCGTCGACCCCAAGGCACAGACGGTGGCGCTGCGCCAGATCGAGGTGATGCGCTACACGCCCGCCAAGGTGAGCGTGGTGAGCGGGCTGAAGGACCATGAAATCGTCGTGACCGCCGGCGTGCAGGCGCTGCATCCCGGCCAGAAGGTGCGCCTCCTGGGAGCTGGCCTGTGAAGGGCTTCAATCTCTCCGAATGGGCGCTGCGGCACCGCTCCATCGTGATCTATTTCATGGCGGTGGCGGTGGTGGCCGGCCTCCTGTCCTACCAGCGCCTCGGGCGCGGCGAGGACCCCACCTTCATCATCAAGACCATGGTGGTGCAGGCCGCCTGGCCCGGCGCCTCGGTGGAAGAGACGCTGAAGCAGGTGACCGAGCGCCTGGAGCGCAAGCTCCAGGAGGTGCCCAAGCTCGACTTCCTGCGCTCCTATACCAGCGCCGGCATGACCACCATCTTCGTCAACCTGAAGGGGTCCGCCACCGGCGCCGAGGTGCCGGACATCTGGTACCAGGTGCGCAAGTCCATCGGCGACATCCGGCACACCTTGCCGGCCGGCGTCATCGGGCCGGGCTTCAATGACGAGTTCGGCGACACCTTCGGCATCATCTATGGCTTCACCGCCGACGGCTTCACCCAGCGCGAATTGCGCGACTATGTGGAGGACATCCGCTCCAAGCTGCTCAACGTGCCCGACGTCTCCAAGATCGAGGTGATGGGCGCGCAGGACGAGCGGATCTTCATCGAGTTCAACGTCCAGGAGCTGGCGAGCCTGGGCATTGACCGCAGCGCCGTCATCGCCGCGCTCCAGGCGCAGAATGTGGTGCAGCCGGCGGGCACCATGGAGACCGGCGACGAGATCATCTCGCTGCGCGTCTCCGGCGGCTTTGCCAGCGAGCAGGACATTGCCGACGTGAATTTCGTCGCCAATGGCCGCCTGCTGCGCCTGCGCGACATCGCCACCGTCCGGCGGGGCTTTGCCGACCCGCCCCAGCCCTTGTTCCGCGTCAATGGCGTGCCCGCCATCGGACTTGGTATCGCCATGCGCGATGGCGGCGACATCCTGGCGCTGGGCCGCAACATCACCAAGGCCATGGCGGAGATCACCGCCGACCTGCCCATTGGCATCGAGCCGACGCTCGTGGCCGACCAGGCGGTGACGGTGGATGACTCCATCGCCGACTTCATGTCCTCCCTCTGGCAGGCGGTGGGCATCATCCTGGTCATCAGCTTCCTGAGTCTCGGCGTTCGGCCGGGCCTGGTGGTGGCGCTGTCCATCCCGCTCACGCTCGCTGTGGTGTTCGCGGTGATGGACCTCGTGAACATCGACATGCAGCGCATCTCGCTGGGCGCGCTCATCATCGCCCTGGCGCTGATGGTGGACGATGCCATGACCACCACGGACGCCATGCTGAACCGGCTCGCCGCCGGCGACAGCAAGGAGGCGGCGGCCACGTTCGCCTTCCGCACCTATGCCATCGCCATGCTGGCGGGCACCTTCGTCACCGTGGCGGGCTTCGTGCCCATCGGTTTTGCCGCCAGCTCGGCGGGCGAATACACCTTCTCCCTGTTCGCGGTGGTGACCATCGCGCTGCTGGTCTCCTGGGTGGTGGCGACCTTGTTCGCGCCGCTCCTGGGGGTGGCCATTCTCAAGGCGCCGAAGGCGGCAAAGCCCGTGGAGGGGCCGCCGGGGGGCCTGATGGGCCTCTATGCCCGCCTGCTCGACCTCGCGTTGCGCTTCCGCGTGGTGACGGTGGGCGGCACGGTGGCGCTCTTCGTCCTCTCCGTGCTGGCCTTGCCGTTGGTGCCGCGCCAGTTCTTCCCCTCGTCCGACCGACCGGAACTGCTGGTGGACCTCCGCCTGCCGCAGAACGCCTCCATCTATGCCAGCCAGACGCTGGCGGAGAAGTTCGACGAGATCCTGGAAGGCGACCCGGACGTGGAGCGCTGGAGCACCTATGTGGGGCGCGGCGCCATCCGCTTCTACCTGCCCCTCAATGTGCAATTGCCCAACGACTTCTTCGCCCAGGCGGTGATCGTGGCGAAGGACGTGGAGTCGCGCGAGCGCCTGCGCACCAAGCTGGAACGGGTGCTCGACACCGACTTCCCGCAGGTGGTGGGCCGCGTCTATCCGCTGGAACTGGGCCCGCCCGTGGGCTGGCCGGTGCAGTACCGGGTGAGCGGGCCGGACATCGAGAAGGTGCGCGCCATCTCGTTTGACCTTGCCCGCGTCATCGCCTCCGAGCCGCGCGCGGAGCGGGTGAATTACGACTGGATCGAGCCCACCCGCGAGGTGCGCATCGTGGTGGATCAGGACCAGGCCCGCATTCTCGGCCTCAACACCCAGGCGCTGGCGGGCGTGCTCAACACCGTCATGTCCGGCCGCCCGGTCACGCAGGTGCGCGACGACATCTATCTGGTGGACGTGGTGCTGCGCGCCACCGACGAGCAGCGCGTGTCGCTGGCCAACCTCTCCACCCTCCAGGTGCCCTTGCCCAGCGGGCGGACGGTGCCGCTCAGCCAGCTCGCCAGCTTTGAATATGTGCAGGACTATCCGGTGGTCTGGCGGCGCGACCGGGTGCCCACCCTCACCGTCCAGGCGGACGTGGTGCCCGGCGCCTTGCCCGACGAGGTGGTGGCGGCGCTTGCCGGAAAGATCGAAGGCCTGCAACGGAACCTGCCGCGCGGCTACCACATCGTGGTGGGCGGCACGGTGGAGGAGAGCGCCAAGTCGCAGGCGTCCGTGGTGGCGGTGGTGCCGCTGATGATCTTCATCATGCTCACCGTGCTCATGTTCCAGCTGAAAGGGTTCCAGCGCCTCGTCCTGGTGCTGTCGGTGGCTCCGCTGGGCCTCATCGGCGTGGTGGCGGCGCTGCTGGCCTCCGGCAAGCCCTTGGGCTTCGTGGCCATATTGGGCGTGCTGGCGCTGGTGGGCATGATCACCAAGAATGCGGTGATCCTGATCGGCCAGATCGAGGCGGAACGGGCCGCAGGCAAGAGCGTGCGGGAGGCGGTGACGGCGGCCAGCTGCTCCCGCTTCCGGCCCATCCTGCTCACCGCCGTGTCCACGGTGCTGGGCATGATCCCCATCGCGCCCACGGTGTTCTGGGGGCCCATGGCGTTTGCCATCATGGGCGGCCTGCTGGTGGGCACGCTGCTGACCCTGATCTTCCTGCCGGCCTTCTATGTGCTGTGGTTCGGCCCCGACCGGGGGCCAGACCAGGCGACGGATCCCGCGCCGGCCGGCGCCTGACGCGCGGGCGGCGGCGCCCTGAAGTGTGCCGCCGCAGTTCGGCTCAGGCCGTGACCGCGCTCAGGGCGATGCCGGCGACAATCAGCACCGAGCCGAGAATCTGGAAGGGGGACAGGCTCTCGCGCAGCAGGACGACGCTCGCCAGCGGAACGAGGGCGAAGGTCAGGGCCATGAAGGGATAGGCCATGGTGAGCGGCATGCGCTCGATGGCCAGCGCCCAGGACACGCTCGCCCCCACCGCGCAGGCGAACACGGACAGGACCCAGGGGTCCGTATACATGCTGATGAGATAGGCGATCCGGCCCCCACCCGTCGTGGGCGCCAGAGACAAGGCGCGCCATTTCATCATGATCTGGGCGTAGACGGTCAGCGCCAGCGTGGCGCCGATGAAGAAATACTTGTCCATATATCTCTCCGGGACGGCGCCAAATGTCTTTCCGGGGTGGCGCCATGCGCCGCACCGGATGCACTCTTGCCGCTCCCGCTGGCCGGTGACAAGGGCGCCCGCGCCCGCCGCCGGTGGTGCCGCGGCCATCCCGAGTGTCCTCCCGGGCCCTCGCCTGCCACGAAGGAACGGACATGAAGGAGATCGTGATCTTCGGTGCCGGCGAGATCGCGGCCCTGGCGGACTTCTATTTCACCCACGACTCGCCCCGGCGCGTGGCGGCCTTCACCGTGGACGCCGCCTTCGTGACCGGCGCCACCTATCTCGACCGCCCGCTGGTGCCGTTCGAGGAGGTGGCGAGCCACTATCCGCCGGAGCGCTTCGATCTCTTCGTGGCGGTGAGCTATGCCAAGCTGAATGGCGTGCGCAGCGCAAAGGTCGCCGCCGCCGGCGCCATGGGATACGAGCTGGCCAGCTATGTGAGCAGCCGGGCCACGGTCTTTCCCGACCTCGCGCATGGCCCGAACTGTTTCATCCTGGAAAACAACGTCATCCAGCCCTTCGCCCGCATCGGTGCCAATGTCACCCTTTGGAGCGGCAACCATATCGGCCACCATTCGACCATTGAGGACCATGTCTTCATGGCGTCCCACGTGGTGGTGTCCGGCGGGGTCCGCGTGGGCGAGGCGAGTTTTGTCGGGGTGAACGTGACGGTGCGCGACCATGTCATCATCGGCGCGCGCTGCGTGCTCGGTGCCGGGGCGCTGGTGCTGGAAGACCTGCCCCCCGGCAGCGTCGTCGCCCCCCGGGGCACGGAAGTGTCGCCGGTGCCGAGCCACCGACTGCGGAGGCTGTGATGGGAGAGCGAGCGGGCGTCTGGCGCAAGCTCGGGCAGATTGTTTCCGGTCCCGCCGGCGGTCATCCCGCGCTCGTCACGCATGCCGCGCTGCCCGTTCCCTATTCCTTGGGCGGGGACCTGGTGCGCATCTTCTACAGCGGCCGGGACGCGGCCAACCGCTCGTCGGTGGGCACGCTCATCCTGCGGCTGGGCGAAGAGCCTCGCCTGGAGGACCATTGCGCCGCCCCGGTGCTGACGCCGGGGAGCCGCGGTGCCTTCGACGATGCCGGCATCGGCGTGGGCTGCATCGTCCCGGGGGAGGATGAGGACCGACTTTATTACATGGGCTGGAACGTGGGCGGCGCCGTGCCCTGGCGCAACGCCATCGGCCTTGCGGTCGGCAGCGCGCGGGAGGGCCGGTTCGAGCGGGCCTTCCAGGGGCCGATCCTGGATCGCGGGCCGCTCGATCCCTTCAGCCTGTCCTATCCCTTTGTGCTGCGGCGCGGCCCTCAGGACTGGCGCATGTGGTACGGCACCCATCTCACATGGGGCGCCAGCCAGGCGGACATGAGCCACGCCATCCGCGCCGCCAGTTCCACCGACGGGCTCCATTGGCGCCCGGACCCGCAGATCTGCGTGCCGCCGCAGGGCGAGGAGATCGCCACCGTCCGCCCCACCGTGTTCCCGTCGGAGGATGGCGGCTTCCAGATGTATTTCGCGGCCCGCGGCCTGGATACGCCTTATGCCATCCGCCGCGCCCGGAGCCTGGACGGGCTGGCCTGGGACCGCTGCCCGGCCGGGATCGACGCCGATCCGGCGGGCTGGGAGGGCGGCGCCCTGACCTATCCGGCGGTGTTCGCGCAGGCGGGCCGGCTGTGGATGCTGTTCAACGGCCAGGGCTATGGCGCGGCAGGCTTCGGCCTTGCGGTGTGGGAGGGAGCCTGAACCTCTCGTCGCTTTCGCGCCTGTCCCTTATGTGCGTCCCGCTGCGCCCGGACATGTCAGGGCCGGCGCACCAGAACGGTGAACTCCCACAGCCCATAGTCCTGCAGCAGCGCCACATGGCGCCCGTAGCGGCGCATGCAATCCCCCAGCACGGCGGCGGGGTCGCCATAGAACAGGTCGGCGCGCCGCCGCTCGGGATCCGAGGCGAGGCTCAGCATGTTGAAGCCGAAGCCGCGTCGGCCGGCGGCATGCAGGGCGGCGATGGTGGCCTCCACATGATCCGCCCACTGTTCGGGCGTCGCCCCCCGGATGACGTTGAGGATGCCGCTGGCAATGGCATAGTCGGCGGCCCCTTCCGGCGCCGTGCCCACCACGAAGCGATGATCCTCCCCCTCGCCATGGAGCCGGCGCGCCGCCTCCACCATGGGCGCGGCCACATCGCAGCCCAGATAGGGGCCACGATGACCGGCGGCCCGCAGGACGGGCAGGAAGTCGCCATAGCCGCAGCCCACGTCCAGCACGCTGGCGTCGGGGTCTCCTCCGATCAGGCGCAGGAACTGATGATGGCGCAGGTGCTGGCCGGCGGCGTCCTTCCAGTCCACCCCGCGCGGCGTCGGACCGTGCGCGGCGAGCGTGCCGCTATAATAGTCGGCGATGGCCGGGATGATGGCCGGCGCGAGGCTCATGGCTCCCCCTCCTCGTCCGCCGGGATCTCCCGTGTGCGCTGCCCGGTGGCCGGGTCCACCCGGTAGAGGGCGCGCAGATGAGTGTAGGGTCGCCGCTTCACCTCCGAGAGGATATTGGCGATGTAGATGCCGAGGATGCCGAGGATCAGGGCCATCGCGCCGCCGAAGAACCACACGGACACCATCAGCGACGTGTAGCCGCTCACCCCGATGCCGTGGCTGAGATAGCGCACCACCAGATAGAGGATGAAGGCCACCGAGACCGTGCACACGGACAGGCCGAAATACAGAATGAGATAGAGCAGCCGGCTGGAGGTGGTGGTGATGTGCTTCACCGCCATGTCGATCTTGCGGCGCAGCGAATAGGTGCTGGGGGAAAGCGACAACTTGTCGATTTGCAGCGCGTGCTGGCGGAACCCGGTCAGCACCCACAAATGGGAAATCTGCATTTCCCGATCCCGATGCCGGACGAGGGCGCGCACATAGTCCCGCCGCATCAGCCGGGCGGTGACCACGTTGCGCGGCAGGGCCTGATCGCTCAGGGCCTCCACCAGGCTGAAATAGGCCGCCCCGGACACACGCTCGAACAGCCCGCCCCGCCGGCTGGCCTGGACGCCGAACACCACGTCCCAGCCGCCGGAGACCAGTTCGGCGTGAAAGCGCGTGAGCAGCTCTGGCGGCTCTTCCAGGTCGCAGTCGATGAGGAAGACCAGGTCGCCCCTGGCATGGGCAAGGCCCGTCATCATGGCCTTGTGGTGGCCGAAGTTCCGGGCAAGGTCGAGCACCACGACGCGTGGGTCGCCAGCCTGGATCTCCAAGGCGCGGGCGAGGCTGTCGTCGGGGGAGCCGTCATTCACGAAGATGAGTTCCACCGCGTCCGCAAATCCGGCGGCCGCCATGGCGCGGGCGTGAAACGCCGCCATGGCATCGGACGAGCGATAAAGCGTTGTGACAATGGAAAGCATCATGCCGTCGTACCGATCGACTTACGCAAGGTCGCCTGGCGTCTGGGTCCGGTCGCAGGGAGCCGCCTCGGCTGCGGTTTGCCGGCGGCTGCGGGCGCGACCATCGCCCGCACCCGGTCAGGCGGCCGGGGGGCGGCGCACATAGGTGGCGGCGTCATCGCCCATGTTGAGCAGCAGGTCGACGATGGAGACCCGCGGCTCGAAGGCGCCCCAGAGCTGCGGATAATCCAGGTAGCCGTCATAGGACATCCAGTGGACGCCAATGCCCCGCGCCTCGAAGGCCTCGGGCTTGAGATAGGCCTTCGCCGCCGGTCCGCTGAGATAGCCTGTGGCGCCCGCCGCCTCCGCCAGCCGCACCAGCCGCTCGGTGGGGTCCATCTGGTGCATGAGGTCGCGGTCGATCAGGTCGGTGCAGCGGCGGATGGGCATGGTGAAGCCCAGACGCGCGCAGATGGCCCGCAGGAGCATCTCGTTGATCTCGGACAGCAGGGGCGCGCGGGCGGCGCGGGCCAGCAGGTCGTCCAGCCAGCCGAAGACCGCGCCGTGGTGGGCCGCCCGCCGGTAGGCCAGGTCGATGCTGCGCCGGTGGGCGTCCGCCCATGCGGGGTCGGAGACCCGCGTCTCGTCGATGGCCTGGTGATAGAGGCCGCGCACCTCCACCGGCACGGTGAGCCAGATGGCGCCCGAGGCGGTCTTGATCTTGTTGCGATTGCGCCAGTCGCGCCGGGTATATTGGACGCTGTCCAGCAGAATGACCTCGTCGGCCATCCCCAGCATGTCGAAATAGCCGCGCCACGGCAGATAGTTGGATTGGGTGATGACGACCATGCGGTCCGGCTTGCCGCCGGCCCCGGCCTGCCCCGCGACAGGCCTATCCATGAAGCACCTCCGCCACCGCTGCCACCACCCGATCCTGGGCCTGCGCATCCAGTTGGGGATGCAGGGGCAGGCGGATCAGCCGCGCGGACAGGTCGTCGGTGTGCGGCAGCGCGCGGGGCGTGCGGCCGAGCCGCAGGCCGGCGGGGGAGGAATGCAGGGGCACGTAATGCATCACCGCATTGATGCCGCGCGCCGCCAGCCCCTCCAGCGCCGGGTCCCGATCCCCCGCGCGGGGGACCAGGATATAGTAGATGTGGCCATTGTGGGTGCACTCGTCCGGTACGATCGGCCGCCGCAGACGGCCCGCCTGTTCAAGCGGGGCCAGGGCGTCGTGGTAGCGATGCCAGCAGGCGAGGCGGGCGGCGGTGATGGCTGGCCCCGCCTCCAGCTGCGCCATGAGGAAGGCGGCGGTCAGGTCGCTGGGCAAGTAGGACGAGCCGATATCCACCCAGGTGTATTTGGCCACTTCGCCGCGCTGGAACTGCGCCCGGTTCGTGCCCTTCTCCCAGATGATCTCGGCCCGCTGCACCGCCTCGGGCCGGTTCACCACCAACGCGCCGCCTTCACCGGCGATCACATTCTTGGTCTCATGGAAGCTGAACGCGGCGAAGGCGCCGAACGTGCCCAGCGGCTGGCCGCGAAAGGCCGCGTGCATGGCCTGCGCCGCATCCTCCAGCACCACCAGGCCATGGTGTCGGGCGAGGTCCAGGATGCGATCCATCTGCGCCGCGACGCCCGCGTAATGGACGACGAAAATGGCCCGTGTGCGCGCGGTGATCGCGGCTTCCAGCGCGGCTTCATCCAGGTTCAGCGTATCCGGGCGGATGTCCACGAACACCGGCACGCCGCCCTTCAGCACCACCGCATTGGCCGTGCTGCTGAAGGTGAAGGAGGGCATGATGACTTCGTCGCCCGGCCCGATGCCCGCCAGGATCACCGACATTTCCAAGGCCGCCGTGCAGGAATGGGTCAGGAGGACGCGGGCGGCGTGCAATTGCGTTTCCAGAAGCGCCTGGCAGCGGCGGGTGAAGGCCCCGTTTCCCGACAGGTGCGCCCGTTCGAGCGCGCTCTGAATGAAGGCAAACTCATCGCCAACCAGCGTCGGGCGATTGAAGCTGACCGGAACTGCGTTTGCGTCGTGCAAGGCGCCCTCTTGATGGAGCGGAATGGCAGGTGCGTGGGCTTTGCCAGGTTGGCGTCGCAAAGCTACCGCACGTTGTACCAGTCTCTCCGCCCGGGCGGAATGGGCATGCACCGTGTAGATGACGATAATGCAGTTCAAACAATAACAATTACAATGAAGTGCATAATCGTTCGCGTATGTATTTTATAAGGTCATATGAACCTCATTTATCACAAATCGGAAATTGTGGAGATGTGGCGCCGTTGTTGCGATGTCGTTTCGGGCGGGTTGTAAGACGTCTGTGCGCCTATTTTTGGGTTGTGGCGGGGCATTTGCCTCACGGCCGAGCTTGCGCTGGCTTCGCGCCTGGAGCTTGGCTGGCATCATACACGTATACATTGCCGGCGTGATATGTTGCTCGTGAGCCATCCCGGTCCCAGGCGGGCAGGTTCGGCGCCACCATGACATACCATCGCACCCCACGCGCCTTCAGGAGGGCGAAGGCGTCCGTGATCTGCGCCGCCCCGTCCACCGCTGCGATGTCGGCGGCCCGGGCCTTGACCTCCGCCACGATGTCCGGGGCGCGCATCTCCAGGGCCTGGTCGATCCGGCCCGCATAGCAGGGCAGGTCGGTCATGCTCACCAGTTCCAAGGCCGGGCCGCGGAGCGGGGACAGGGCCGTGCCGCCGCCCGCCATCATCCGATCGCCCGGCGCCGCGTGGGCGCGCAGGAAGCTGGCGGCGGGCGGGATTCCGGGGTCCACGCGCGGGCCGTAGAAGGCATCGGCCCAGGCCATGGCGGGGCTCGGGCGCGCCGGGTCCACATGGCCATAGGCGAACAGGGTGGCGATTGTCGCCGCGCCCACGGCCAACGCGGCCCGCCGCGCCGGCCAGCCCGAAAAGAGCCCCGCCGCCCCGACCAGCCCCAGCAGGCGCACGGCGGTCCAGGTCGCCACCACCGCATACAGCAGCACGAAGTGGCGATGCTTATATTCGCTGAGATTGTTGTTGGCCGCCATCGGCGCCCAGAAGATCAGCACCAGATAGACCAGGCACATCAAGGCGGGCACATGGTCCGCCGCCCGCAGGCGACCGGCCCGCGCTTCGGCCCACATGGCGGCCGGGAGGGCCAGGGTCCACAAGCCCAGCGTGGCGGGCAGGAGCAGCGCACCGCCCATCAGCGTGCCGGCGACCGGGCCGAGGGCGACGATCTCCGCCGCGATGGCCGGCGGACCATTGGCGAAGGCGCTCGTGATGTAGGGAATCGGCTGGGCGAAGTTCAGCAGCCCCGGGCCGAGCCACCCCGCCACCAAGGCCACCGTCAGCCCGGCCGCCCCGGCGATGCCGCCCCAAAGGAGCCAACGGCCCTGGCGGGGCGGCAGCACCTCCAGCACGACGGCGGCCACCAGGCTCGGCGCCAGCAGAAGGAACATATGGGCGCGCACCATGACCAGCATCAGCGTCAGCAGGCCGGCCAGGAGCAAATGGCCCATGCGACGGTGCGCGAACCAGCCCAGCGCGCAGGCATAGGCCACCGCCGCCGTGCCGATGGCATAGGCCGAGCCGGGGGCGGTGAAGACCAGCCAGTGAAAGCCCAGGAAGCCGTTGGCCCCCCCATAATGCGAGGCATCGGGCAGAAAGATCACCAGCCAGACCGCCACCAGCGCGATGCCGATGCCTGCCAGCTCCGCCGCCAGCGCAACGAGCCCGCACAGGCCCACATACAGGCCGAGGGGCAGGAGGATCGCGGTCGCCAGCGCCAGGCCCGAAAGTCCGCTGACCTCGCTGAGCGCGGCGGGCAGCATGAACGGCCCGTAATGATAGAAAACCCGCGCCACCCCCGGCAGCATGATGTCCCCCGCCGAGACGGCCAAGGGGCTGCCGAAGGAGGCGATCACCGTGCCGTGGGCGAAATAATCCAGCCAGGTGGGCAACAGGCCCGTGCGCACCAGGGTGGGCTCGGCCTGGGCAAAGTCCCGGCAGAAGAAGGCGACCACCAGGGCCAGCGGGAGGGCTAGGGCGCCATCGGACCAGGACAAGGCGGGCGCCTGCCACCAGCGGCGGCCATGGACGAGCGCGGCCAGCAGGACCACCCCGCCCCATGCCAGGAAAGCGGATTGCGCCGACCATTGGAGCAGCATCGTCGGCACCAGCATGGCAAGGCTGGTGAGCGTCGTCCCCGCCACGAAGGCCGCCGGCAGCCAGGCCGCCAGCCGTCGGACGCCGAACGCCAGGAACAGCATCTCGCCCGCCAGCGTCAGGACGGCCGCGGCGAGCGGCGGGATCACCAGCACGCCCACCGTCAGGCGCGCGCCCGCCAGAAGCAACAAGGTGTCGATGAAGACCCCTGTGATGAGGGCGAAGACCACCCGGTGCCGTATCATTCCGCTTCCCATCTGCGCGGCCGGGCATCGCCAGCGTGCCGGTCTGTCCCGCGGCCGAACATGCCTTACCGCCTTGGCGCGGCGGTGCGGAAGAGGGGTTTTGCCGGATCATGGACGCGCCGCCCCAAGCTCCGCCCGAAGCCCCCCGGGGCGCCGCCCAAGGCGCCGCCCCAAGCGCTGCTCTAGCCGCCCCGTCACGCCCGTTCCGCCCTCTCGGCGGAGCGGCTGTACCCCCTAACCTCTGGCGGCGCCGGCAAAATTGCGGCGTGGGCGCATGGGGCTGCAGGACACGGAGCCGGCCGGCCCATTGTGCGCCACAAAGCCGCTCCCCGCCCCGGCGGGAATGGCACGCCGGGCTGCCTCCTTGGTAGCCCGGATGGAAAATTTATGGCTTAGCTGCTCGCCGATGAGTCTGGACAGAGCAGGGGGCGGGCGCCGCGCCGGCCGGCACCTGATCCAAGCCACGAGGCCGGCAATGTCCGGTGGGGGAACGACCGGGACCGCGAGGGCAGGGGGGAAGGCGGGGCCGGGATCGGCCGCGCCAACGCCGGGAAGGGGTTCGACATGCCAGACGCCTATATTTTCAGCCCGCCGCTGGACCGGCCGCCGGCCGTGGTCTCCCTGGCGCTCCAGGGCGGCGGCTCGCACGGGGCCTTCACCTGGGGCGTGCTGGATCGCCTGCTGGAGGAGCCGTGGCTGAGCTTCGACGGCATTTCCGGCACCTCCGCCGGGGCCATGAATGCGGCGGTGATGGCGGACGGCTTTGCCGCCGGCGGCGCGGAGGGCGCCCGCGCGGCGCTGGAGCGCTATTGGCGACGGGTGGCCGAGGCGGCGCGCTTCAGCCCGTTCCAGCGCACCCCGATGGACGTGGCCATGGGCCGCTGGACGCTGGACAATTCCCCGCTCTTCATCGCCATGGACATGATGTCCCGGCTGTTCTCCCCCTATGACCTCAATCCGGGCGGCACCAATCCGCTGCGGGCCATATTGGAGGAGATGATCGACTTCGAGCGGGTGAAGGCCGCGCCCTTGAAGCTCTTCATTACCGCCACCAATGTGCGCACCGGCCGGGTGCGCCTGTTCCGCAACGCGGACCTGACCCCCGAGGCGCTGCTGGCCTCCGCCTGCCTGCCCACCCTGTTCCAGGCGGTGGAGATCGACGGCGAGAGCTATTGGGATGGGGGCTATTCGGGCAATCCGACGCTGACCCCCCTGGTGCGGGAATGCCATTCGCCGGACACGCTCATCATCCCCATCAATCCCATCGAGCGGCCCGGCACGCCCCAGACCGCGCGGGACATCCTGAACCGCCTCAACGAGGTGTCGTTCAATTCCGTGGCGCTGAAGGAATTGCGCATGGCGGCCTTGCTGCGCAAGGCGGCGGACCCCGGCAGCGACGAGGGGCGCTGGTGGGCGGCGCTGCGCATCCACATGGTGCGCAACGACATCATGGGCACGCTCGGCTATTCCTCCAAGCTGAACGCGGAATGGGCCTTCCTGTCCATGCTGAAGGAAGAGGGACGGCGGGCGGCGGACACCTTCCTGCGCACCTTCGGCATGGATGTGGGCGTGCGCTCGACCCTGGACATCGACCAGTTGCTGGAAGGGGTGTGAGCGTGGGACTTCTGGGCATTCTGGCCGGCCTCGGCCTTCTCATCTTCCTGGCCTTCCGGGGCTGGAGCATCCTTCTCCTGGCGCCCATCGCGGGGCTTGTGGCGGCGGCCTTTTCGGGCGAACCGCTGCTCGCCTCCTGGACCCAGACCTTCATGCTGAACGCGGCGGGCTTTGTGGCCCAGTTCATGCCGCTGTTCCTGCTGGGCGCCCTGTTCGGCAAGCTGATGGAGGATTCCGGCTCGGTCGCCTCCATCGCCACCTATATGACGCGCACGCTCGGGCCGGAGCGGGCGATCCTCGCCGTGGTGCTGGCCGGGGCGGTGGTGACCTATGGCGGCGTCAGCCTGTTCGTCGCCTTCTTCGTGCTGGCGCCCATGGCCACCGCCCTGTTCCGTTCGGCGGGCGTGCCGCGCCGCCTGATGCCGGCGGCCATCGCGCTCGGCACTTCCACCTTCACCATGTCGGCCATGCCCGGCACGCCGTCCATCCAGAACGCCATTCCCATGCCCTTCTTCGGCACCACGCCGTTCGCGGCGCCGGGGCTCGGCATCATTGCTTCGGCCGTGATGCTGGCCTTCGGCATGTGGTGGCTGAAGCGGGCGGAAAATGTCGCCCGCGCCAAGGGCGAGGGCTTCGGCCCCACGGCGCTGGCCCCCGACGATGCCGCCGCCGAGCGGGCGGTGGAGGACCCCATCATTCGCGAACGCGCCACCACGGCGCGGGAGTTCGATCCCTCCGAGATCCACGCCTCCGACCACGCCTTGAAGGAGCCGCCCATCCTGTTCGCGGCCCTGCCCATCGTCGTGGTGATCGTGGTCAACCTGCTCATGTCCTTCGTCATCCTGCCGCGCCTGGATGTGGACTTCCTGCTCCAGGAGCGCTGGGGTGCCACCACCTTGTCGGCGGTGGGGGGCGTGTGGTCGGTTATGGTGGCGCTGCTGTGCGCCATCGTGGTGGTGGTGGCGCTGAACTTCCGCTCGGTGCCGGAATTGCGGGCCACCATGAGCGCGGGCGCCAACGCCTCCGTGCTGCCCATCTTCTCGGTGGCGAGCCTGGTGGGCTTCGGCGCCATCGTCGCCGCCTTGCCGGCCTTCGCCGATGTGCGGGACTGGGTGCTGTCCATTGGCGGCGGGCCGCTGGTGTCGCTGGCGGTGGCCACCAACATCCTGGCCGCGCTCACCGGCTCGGCCTCCGGCGGCCTGACCATCGCGCTGGATGCCCTCGGCCCCACTTATATGAAGCTGGCCGCCGCCATCGGCATGGACCCCTCCCTGCTGCACCGGGTGGCGGTGATCGGCTCGGGCACGCTGGACAGCCTGCCCCATAATGGCGCGGTGGTGACGCTGCTTTCCGTGTGCGGGGTCTCCCACAAGGAGGGCTATCTCGACATCGTCATGGCCGCCATCGTGGGCGCGGTGCTGGCGCTGGCGGTGGTGATCGGGCTCGGCACGGTGTTCGGCAGCTTCTGAGCGGACGGGGAGGGGGCCATGCGCAAGCTGATCGTGCGGCTGGTGCTGCTGAGCCGCTGGGCCATGGTGCCGCTCTTTGTCGGCCTCATCGCCGGGCTCGTCCTGCTGGTGGCGGCCTTCGCCATCCAGCTCTGGCAGTTCGCGTGGGCCTTGCCGTCCCTGACGGACACGCAGGTCATCATGGCCCTGCTCACCCTCATCGACCTCGCTTTGGTGGGCGGGCTGCTGGTGATCGTCATCTCCTCGGGCTACGAGAATTTCGTCGAGAAGATCGAGCAGGACGATGCCACCGGCTGGCCGGACTGGATGACCCGCATCACCTTTTCCGGCCTGAAGCTGAAGCTGTTCGCTTCCCTCATGGCCATCACCTCCATCACCCTGCTCAAAGCCATGATGCGGCTGGAAACCTCTGTCAGCGAGACGCAGGTCAAATGGCTGGTGGTGGCCAATATGGTCTTCATCGCCGGCTATGCGGTGCTGGCGCTGACCGACCGCTTCACCCGCGGCGGGGAGCAGGGATGAAGACGCTGTTCCTGCCCGGCGCCTCCGGGAGCGCGTCCTTCTGGCGTCCGGCCGCCGAGGCGGCGGGGGTGGAGGGGGTGTTCCTCTCCTGGCCGGGGCTGGGCGCCGAGCCGCCCGCGCCGGGGATTGAGGGGATTGATGACCTCGTCGCCCTGGCGGCGCGGGAGATCACCGAGCCGGTATTTCTGGTCGCCCAGTCCATGGGCGGGGTGGTGGCCATCCAGCTGGCGCTCGCCTTTCCCCATTTGGTGAAGGGCCTGGTGCTGGCGGTGACCTCCGGCGGCGTGCCGGTGGCCGATGTCGGCGGCTCGGACTGGCGCCCGGCCTATTTCGCCGCCTTTCCCGATGCGGCCCGCTGGATCGCCGATCCGGTGCCGGACCTGTCCGCGCAAATCCCCGCCATCACGGCGCCGGCCTTGCTCCTGTGGGGCGATGCCGATCACATCAGCCCGGTGGCGGTGGGCGCGCGGCTGGCGGCGCTCCTGCCGCAGGCGCGCCTGCGGGTGCTCTCGGGCGGCGGTCATGATCTGGCCTTGACCCATGCGGGCGAGGTGGGGAGGGAGATCAAGGCGCACCTCATGGCGGCGTTGCGTCCCCCCGGATTGGTCACGGGCGCCGATTGCGGCTAAGGGAGAGGCGTTGGCAGCACAAAGAGGGGCGACATGCCGGTCATTCTAGAGGTGTCGGGCCTCCTCACCTTCACGCTGGCCATCGTGGTCTATTTCCTCGGCGCCGGGCTCAACAAGGCGATCAAGCCACTCCAGCGCTGGAACATTCCCGAGGCGGTGACCGGCGGCCTCCTGGTGGCCGTGGCGACTTTGCTCGCCTATCGCGTGCTGGGCGTGGCTGTGACCTTCGACCTCGACGCCCGCGACATGCTGCTGCTCTACTTCTTCACCGGCATCGGCCTCAACGCCCGCTTTGCGGACCTCATTGCCGGCGGGCGGCCGCTGGTGATCCTGCTGCTGCTCACCCTCGTCTATCTCGGGCTCCAGAACGCCACGGCGCTCGGCGCCTCCGCCGTGCTGGGCCTGCCGGAAGGGGTGGCGCCGCTCTTGGGCTCGGTGTCGCTCATTGGCGGCCACGGCACCACCATCGCCTGGGCGCCGCTGCTCACAGAGCGTTTCGGCCTCACCAATGCGCTGGAGATCGGCATTGCCAGCGCCACGCTGGGCCTCGTCCTGGCGAGCCTCGTGGGCGGCCCCATTGCCGGCTTCCTCATCACCCGCTTCCGTCTGAAGGGCGAGGACAATGGCGGCCCCGAGGGCGGCCCGGTCATGGGCCTGTCGACGGAAAAGGCCGCGCCCAAGCCGCCCATCACCCATGTGGACGTGCTGAGCACGCTCTTGGTGCTCAACGTCGCCATCCTCATCGCCTTCGCGCTGGAGGAGGCAGTGCTCGCCACCGGGCTGAAGCTGCCTTTGTTCGTGGTGTGCCTGCTGGTGGCCATCGTGCTCACCAACCTCGTCCCCCGCGCCCTGCCGCGTCTGCCCTGGCCGACCCGCACGGCGGCCCTGGCGCTCATCTCCGACCTGTCGCTGAACGTGTTCCTGGCCATGTCGCTCATGAGCCTGCAATTGTGGACCCTGAGCGGGCTGGGCCTTGCGCTGGTGCTGGTGCTGGGCCTGCAGACCCTCGTGTCGGTGGTCTATATTCTCCTGGTGGTGTTCCCCGCCATGGGGCGGAATTATCAGGCGGCGGTGATCGCGGCGGGCTTCACCGGCATCAGCCTCGGCGCCACCCCCACCGCCATCGCCAA
The DNA here is from genome assembly GCF_056314145.1 of Aquabacter sp. DMC10. NCBI lineage: Bacteria > Pseudomonadati > Pseudomonadota > Alphaproteobacteria > Hyphomicrobiales > Xanthobacteraceae > Aquabacter > Aquabacter sp. DMC10. The sequence goes on from NZ_JBQUYX010000003.1 coordinate 469,711, forward strand.
CATGACGGCGGTGACCAAGGTGCACGGCCCCGCGCCCACCGCCTTCATCATCCTGCCTTTGGTGTCGGCCTTCTTCATCGACATCGCCAACGCGCTCGCCATCGGCTTCATGGTGCGCTGAGGCTGGGGACGGGATGCGCCCGCGCCCCGGATCGGCCCGATTTTGCCCGCACCTCCCCTTTGGGGCATAAGACATGCCCCTTTGTGAGAGGTTTCCATGGCCGCAGAACCCGTCCAGATCGCCCGCACCATCGCTCAGGAGATCGGCGCCACGCCGGCCCAGGTGAATGCGGCGGTGGGGCTCTTGGACGAGGGCGCCACCGTGCCCTTCATCGCCCGCTACCGCAAGGAAGTCACCGGCGGGCTCGACGACACCCAGCTGCGCACCCTGGAGGAGCGCCTCGCCTATCTGCGCGAACTGGAGGCGCGGCGGGCGAGCGTGCGCAATTCCATCGACAGCCAGGGCAAGCTCACCGACGATCTGGCCGCCCGCATCGCTGGCGCCACCACCAAGGCGGAGCTGGAGGACCTCTATCTCCCCTTCAAGCCCAAGCGCCGCACCAAGGCGCAGATCGCCCGCGAGCGCGGCCTGGAGCCGCTGGCCGATGCCATCCTCGCCGACCGCGCCAAGGTGCCGGCGGATCTGGCCTCAGCCTATCTCTCCGAGGAGGTGGCGGACGCCAAGGCGGCGCTGGAGGGCGCCCGCGATATCCTGGTGGAGCGCTTTTCGGAGAATGCCGACCTGGTGGGCCGCTTGCGCGCCCATATGAAGGCCAAGGCCGTGCTGCGCGCCAAGGTGATCGCCGGCAAGGAAGAGGCGGGCGCCAAGTTCCGCGACTATTTCGACCATTCCGAGCGCTGGTCCAGTGTCCCCAGCCACCGGGCGCTGGCCATGCTGCGCGGGCGCAATGAGGAGATGCTCACCCTCGATCTGGAGGTGGATGCGGACGATCCCTCGCCCGTGAAGCCGGTGGAGCGCATCATCGCCCAGGTGGTGGGCATCGCCCCCGCCGGCGGGCCGGGCGATGCCTTCCTGCGCGATGTGGCCCGCTGGGCCTGGCGGGTGAAGCTCTCCCTGCATCTGTCGGTCGAACTCATGGGCGAGATGACCGAGCGGGCGGAAGAGGAGGCCATCCGCGTCTTTGCCCGCAACCTGAAGGATTTGCTGCTGGCGGCCCCCGCCGGCTCGCGCGCCACCATGGGCCTTGATCCCGGCATCCGCACCGGCGTGAAGGTGGCGGTGGTGGATGGCACCGGCAAGCTGGTGGCCACCTCCACCATCTATCCCTTCCAGCCGCGCAACGATGTGGAGGGCGCGCAGGCGGAACTGGTGCGGCTCATCCGCGCCCATAATGTGGAGCTGATCGCCATCGGCAACGGCACCGCCAGCCGCGAGACCGAAAAGCTCACCGCCGACCTGCTCGGCCTGCTCCCCCCGCCCAAGCCGTTGAAGGTGGTGGTGAGCGAGGCCGGCGCCTCCGTCTATTCCGCCTCCGCCGTGGCGGCGGCGGAAATGCCGGACATTGACGTGTCGCTGCGCGGCGCCGTCTCCATCGCCCGCCGCCTCCAGGACCCGCTGGCGGAATTGGTGAAGATCGAGCCGAAATCCATCGGGGTCGGCCAATACCAGCACGACGTGGACCAGTCCCGCCTCGCCAAGGCGCTGGACGCCGTGGTGGAGGACGCGGTGAATGCGGTGGGCGTCGACCTCAACACCGCCTCGGCCTCTTTGCTGGCGCGCATTTCCGGCCTCGGCACGGCGCTGGCGGAGGCCATCGTCGCCCATCGCAACGCCAATGGCCCGTTCCGCACCCGCAAGCAATTGATGGACGTGCCGCGCTTGGGCGCCCGCACGTTCGAATTGTCCGCCGGCTTCCTGCGCATTCCCGATGGCGCCGAGCCGCTGGATGCCTCGTCCGTCCATCCCGAAGCCTATGGCCTCGCCAAGAAGATCGTCGCCGCCTGCGGGCGGGATTTGCGCACGCTCATGGGCGATGCCTCCACCCTCCAGGCGCTGGACCCTGCCGTCTTCGTGGACGACCGTTTCGGCCTGCCCACGGTGAAGGACATCCTGCGCGAACTGGAAAAGCCCGGCCGCGACCCGCGCCCGCAATTCAAGACCGCCACCTTCGCCGAGGGGGTGGAGAAGATTTCCGATCTGCGCCCCGGCATGGTGCTGGAAGGCACGGTGACGAACGTCGCCGCCTTCGGCGCCTTCGTGGACATCGGCGTCCATCAGGACGGGCTGGTGCACATTTCGGCGCTGGCGGACCGGTTCGTGAAGGACCCCCACGAGGTGGTGAAGGCCGGCGACGTGGTGAAGGTGCGCGTGGTGGAGGTGGATGCGCAGCGAAAGCGCATCGCCTTGTCCATGCGCAAGGAGGACGGCACCCGTCCCACTCCCGGCGGCGCGCGCACAGGCGAGCGGCCCATGCCGGCGAAGGGTGGTTCGGGCGGCCCCTCCGGCGGGCCCGGCAAGGGCCGTCCGCCTGCGGGTGCGCCGGGTCGGGGCGCGGAACCGGCGGGCGGGGCGCTCGCGGCCGCGCTGGCCGAAGCCATGAAGCGCCGGCAGAAATAGCCCTGCCGGTGGCCCGGTGGGGCGGGGGCGTTCGCAGCGCCCCGCGCCCCGATTCGCGGTCCGAGCAGGGCTGCCCCCCGCCGGCGGCGCCTTGACGGCGCGGCGGCGGACGGGCACACGGAGCGCAACCCAAACGTTCCCGGCTGCCGCATGCGGCCTTCGCCCGCGTCCGCGGCAGGAAAAGCACATGATCCGCACTCCGCTCATCACCGTCATGGTCCAGGCCGTCCGCAAGGCCGGCCGCGCCCTCGTCCGCGACTTCGGCGAGGTGGAGAATCTCCAGGTCTCCGCCAAGGGTCCCGCCAATTTCGTCTCCGCCGCCGACCGCAAGGCCGAGGACACGCTCTATGCGGAACTCTCCCGCGCCCGCCCCGGCTATGGCTTCCTCATGGAGGAGCGCGGCCGGGTGGAGGGCACGGACCCCATGAATGAGTGGGTCATCGACCCCCTCGACGGCACCACCAACTTCCTTCACGGCATTCCGCTCTTCGCCATCTCCGTGGCGCTGGTGCGCAATGGCGTTCCCTATGCGGGCGTCATCTTCAACCCCGTCACCGACGAGCTCTACATCGCCGAGAAGGGCCAGGGCGCCTATCTCAACGATCGCCGCCTGCGGGTGGCGGGGCGTCGGCTGCTGCGGGAATCGGTGGTGTGCTGCGGCCTGCCGCATCTGGGGCGCGGCGATCACCGCCAGTTCAACCGGGAACTGGCCGCCGTGCAGACGCAAGTGGCGGGCCTGCGCCGCACCGGCGCGGCCGCTTTGGATCTGGCCTGGGTGGCCTCCGGCCGCTTCGATGCCTTCTGGGAGCGCGACCTCTCCCCCTGGGACATGGCGGCCGGCATGATCCTGGTGCGCGAGGCGGGCGGCTATGTCTATGACCTCGACGGCGGCGACAAGGTGCTGGAAAAGGGCAGCGTGATCGCCGGCAACGAGGTGATCCACCGCGACCTGCTGGCCCTCCTCAAGGCCGCCTGAGGCGGATCGCCGGGCGCCTTCGCCCGGCGCCCGCCGTCTTTATCGGCGTTCCAAAGCGGCGCCGCATCCCGCGTCCATGCGCCCGCCACGGGTTCCTTTTGGGGCCGCGTGTGCCATAGTCCCTCCCGAACATGATCGTCCCGGGTCCAGGTTCCCCCGTCGCGGGCGGAACCTTGGCCGCCCTCCGGCCTTATGGACGGGAGGGAAAGTCCGGCCCCGCCGCGCGCCTTGCGCCGGTGGCGCGCGGGCCGGGATTTCAGGACCGGAAGGACGCGGGAGCATCCATGGCGCGCAACGTCGATCCTTTCCTCAAGGTCTCCTCCCCGCGCATCTTCCTGGTGCGCATCCTGATCTTCCTGGCGCTCTGCGTGGCCTTGGCGGCGGTGCTCTACCGGCAGATCCTCGACGCCTTCCTGAACAATCCCGGCCTCAACGGCGTGATTTTCGGCGTGCTGGCCATCGGCATCATCCTGGCCATCCGGCAGGTGGCGCGGCTGTTCCCGGAAGTGGAATGGGTGAATTCCTTCCGCCTCGCCGACCCCGGGCTGGCCGTCTCCCGCGCGCCCACCTTGCTCGCGCCCATGGCGGCGCTGCTCGGCGACCGCATGGGCCGCATGGCCATTTCCCAGGCCACCATGCGCTCCATTCTGGATTCCATCGGCACCCGCCTCGACGAGGCGCGGGACACGGCGCGCTATCTGACTGGCCTGCTCGTTTTCCTCGGCCTGCTCGGCACCTTCTGGGGCTTGCTGGAGACGGTATCCTCCATTGGCGGGGTGATCGGCGCGCTGGAGATCCAGCCGGACAGCGGCTCGGTGTTCGAGGAGATCAAGCGGGGCCTTGCCGCGCCCTTGGGCGGCATGGGCATTTCCTTCTCGTCCTCGCTCTTCGGCCTTGCCGGCTCGCTGGTGCTGGGCTTCCTGGACCTCCAGGCGGGCCAGGCGCAGAACCGCTTCTATACGGACCTGGAGGACTGGCTCTCCACCACCGTGCGCGACATTGGCGATGGCCCCGCCGGCCCGCCCGCGCCGGTGCCGGTAGCGCGGCACGCCGTGATCGCCCATCCCGAACTGCCCACTCTCGCTTTGCCGCCGCCGCCCGCCCTCGATGTGGAGCCGCTCGTGGTGGCCATCGAGCGGCTGGAGCGCACCATGACGGAGGCCGGTTCCCAGCGGGTGACCACCGCCATGGCGCATCTGGCCGAGAGCCTCCAGGGCCTCGTCACCCATATGCGCTCCGAACAGGCGCTCTTGAAGCAGATGATCGAGGTGCAGGGCGCCCAACAGCAGGAATTGCGCCGGGTGGTGGACCGGCTGGACCAGAGCATGGAGGCGTTCGAGAACGAGACCCACGGCAACAGGGGGGGCTGAGCCATGGCGCTCGGACGGCGCGGCCGCGACCGCACCATCGATTATTGGCCCGGCTTCGTGGACGCCCTGTCCACCCTGCTGCTGGTCTTCATCTTCCTGCTCTCCGTCTTCATGATCACCCAGTTCTTCCTGACGCAGGAAATGTCGGGCAAGGACACGGTGCTCCAGCGCCTGCAATCCCAGATCCGGCAATTGACCGAGCTTTTGTCCCTGGAGCGGGCCGCCAGCCAGGGCGCGGAAGGGGAATTGAGCACGCTGCGCGCGAACCTTGCCGCCACCGAGGCGGAGCGCGACCGGCTGCGCGGCCAGATCGCCACCGCCCCCGGCGCGCCCGACCCCTCCCGCGAGCAGGCGCTCTCCCGCGAGGTGGACATGCAGCGCGACGCGGCGGCGCGCGCGCTCTCCCAGGTGGAGCTTCTCAACCAGCAGATCGCCGCCTTGCGCCGGCAGATGGCGGCGCTGGAGGAGGCGCTCAACGTCGCCGAGAAGCGCGACCAGGAAAGCCAGGCCAAGGTCGCCGATCTCGGCCGCCGCCTGAATGTGGCGCTGGCCCAAAGGGTGCAGGAGCTGAGCCGCTTCCGCTCGGAATTCTTCGGCCGGCTGCGGGAGATCCTTGGCAACCGCCCGGATGTGCGCATCGTCGGCGACCGCTTCGTGTTCCAGTCGGAAATCTTCTTCGATCGCGGCTCGGCCACCTTGCGCCCGGAGGCGCTGGCCGCCCTCGATCCCCTGGCCTCGGCCATTCTTGAGCTGGAAAAGAAGATCCCCCCCGACATCAACTGGGCGCTTCGGGTGGACGGCCACACCGACAGCCGCCCCATCTCCACCCCGCAATTCCCCTCCAACTGGGAATTGTCCGCTGCCCGCGCCATCGCGGTGGTGCAATATCTCATCTCCAAGGGCATCCAGCCCCAACACCTCATCGCCGCCGGCTTCGGCGAATACCAGCCCCTCGACAGCGGCACCACCGACGACGCGCTCTCGCGCAACCGAAGGATTGAGCTGAAGCTGACGGAGCGGTGAGGGGATTGTCCCAGGGGAAGAGGTGCGCTTAGCTTGTGCTTGGCGCAATCCTGGGTTGGGCGGTGGATCATCTGTTCGTCGGGCTGGTGGACGACTTGGCTGCCGCGAAGCAGCGGTGTGGCTTTGATCGCCCGTCTGATCCTTATGGCCTCACGCCCTATGAGCGGCTGGCTTTGTGGGTCTGGTCCGCATCCGCTCATCCTGTCGGGGCGATGAATGCGCGCCTGCGGAAGGGACTTCCGATCCCGGAGACCGAGCGCGGCTTCTGCCGGCTTCTGATGGACGGCCTGGAGAAAATCCCGCCCATCCAAAAGCGCGTTTATCGCGGCGTTTGGGATGATGGTGTGTTGGGTCCAGTGCCGGAGCGTTTCGCACAAGGAACCGCGCACAGATTGGAATCGTTCACCAGCACCTCGCTCGATATCCAGGCGGCATATGCTGGCAACGTTTTGATGCTGATATCGTCCCTGACCGGCCGGCCGATCATGATGTACTCGGATGATCCTTTGGAACAGGAAGTCCTCTTCCTGCCGCGTACGCGTTTCGTGAGCGAGGGCGGTTGGGTCGGCGAGAAGGGCTATGTGATCGTCTTGCGAGAAGTGCTATGAAGGCGCGCATGGAACCGCATCGTCAGCAGCCCCGGAAGGCGGGGGCCGGTGAAGGGGAAGCAACCTCCCAGGCCCGCGTGAAGGCTGGCCACGCGGTTGTGGGCCTGGAGGCCACTGCTTACAAGCAGGCGGCCAAGCCCGCCCCCTCTGATCCCGTCCTCACGCCAGAGGAAGAAACCATCGCCCGCCGTTTCCTGGCCGAAGGCGGGGGCGAGGCCAAGACGCGCCTTCACAAGAAGATGCAAAGCGGCTTCTGAGCCGCACCCCATCACAGGCGCTTGCGCGCGCCTCTCCCAAATTGTGCCCGGCTCCAGAAGGGCGTAAACGCGAGGGCACGGCCCCGTGCCGCCCACCGTCTCGCAGGTTTCCCTTGAGCGCCGATCCCGCCCCCGCCCGCCCCGATGCGCTGCGTGATGCGCGGTTTCGCGCCTATCTCGCGGGACGGCTCGGCAGCAATCTGGTCACCCGCATGCAGGCGGTGGTGGTGGGCTGGCACATCTACGAGTTTTCCGGCGACCCGGTGGCGCTCGGTTATGTGGGCCTTGCCATGTTCGTGCCCATGGTGCTGCTGGGCCTCGTCATCGGCGATTGGGCGGACCGGGTGAGCCGCTCGCGCCTGCTCACCGTCTCCTCCATCATCATGTGCGGCGCCTCCTTCGGCTTCCTGCTGCTGGGGCTTCAAGGGGTGGAGCGGGTGGCGCCCTATATCGGGCTCACCGCTTTGTTTGGCGTGGGCGCGGCCTTCAACCGGGTGGCGCTGCCCGCCTTGCTGCCCCAGATCCTGCCACCCGAGCAATTGGCGGGCGGCGTGGCCTGGGCCTCCACCATCAGCCAGTTCGCGGTGATCGCCGGGCCGGCGGCGGCGGGGCTGCTGCTGCTGGCCGGGCGGGACGTGGCCTATGGCACGGTGGCGCTCCTCGGTCTCGGCTCGGCGCTGGTATGGGCGCGTATGCACATTCCCCCGGCCATTCCCAGCGAGACCGGCCTTCACGGCGTCACCATGGCCGCCCGCGTCCTCGCCGGCATCGCCTTCGTGCGCAGCCAGCCGCTGATTCTCGGCGCCATCCTGCTGGATCTGTTCGCGGTGCTGCTGGGCGGGGTGGTGGCGCTGCTGCCGGTGTTCGCCAAGGACATCCTTCATGCCGGCCCGGTGGGGCTCGGCCTGCTGCGGGCGGCACCCGCCGTGGGGGCGGTGATTGTGGCGCTGCTGCTCGCCCGCCGGCCGCTGGCGCGCCATGCGGGGCCCATCTTCTTCGCGGCGGTGGCGCTGCATGGCGTGGCGATCCTCGCCTTCGGCCTGTCGACGAATCTGGCGCTCTCCTGCCTCGCTCTGGCGGTGGCGGGGGCGACCGACATGGTGAGTGTGGTGGTGCGCACCACCGTGGTCCAATTGGCCACCCCCAACGCCATGCAGGGCCGCGTGAATGCGGTGAATCAGGTCATCATCAGCGCCTCCAATGAGTTGGGCGATTTCCGCGCCGGCCTCATGGGCGGGCTGATGGGCGCGGTGCCGGCGGTGGCGGCGGGCGGGCTATTTATCCTGGGCGTGACTGTCGCAGGCTTTCTCCTGTGCCCGCCCTTGCGGCGCCTGGATCGCATGGAGGACGTGGCCCACCGGGAGGGCACGGGCGCGGCGGGAGCGGCTTGACTCCCGCGCCGGCTTTCGGAATCTATAAGAACAAATAGAGAACACACAAGCAGCACTGGCCGGATGATGGCTCCTTCGGACGCAATGGAGATTGCGGGCCTGCGGCAGCGCATTGCCGCGCTCGAGCGGGGTGGCGCCCAGACCCACCCGGGGTCCAACCGCCCCACCTCCCGGGAGGGGCTGAGCGCCCCGGCCGGGGAGGTATGCCTGCCGCTGGGCGTGCCGGAGGTGGATGCGTGCCTCGGCGGCGGGCTCACGCTCGGCGCCCTGCACGAGGCGTCCGTGCGCGCGCCGCGGGGGGAGGGGGCGCTCATGGCCTTCGCCCTGGCGGTGGCTGCCCGGGCCGGGCGGCAGCTGCGGCGACCGGTCCTGGTGGTCCAGCAGGACCTTGCCATGCTTGAGGCCGGCACCCTCTACGGGCCGGGCCTTGCCGAACGGGGGCTGCCGGAAGGCAGCCTCATCCTGGTGCGCGTGCGCAAGGCGCAGGATGCCTTGCTGGTGATGGAGGAGGCTCTGAAATGCGCGGGATTGTCAGCCATTCTGGGCGAGGTGGCCTCCCCCCTGCCGGAGGCCCTCACCGCCACCCGGCGCCTGGCGCTCGCCGCGCAGGCGGGGGGCACGCTCGGCCTGCTGCTGCGCTCCGTGCGCAGCCCCGAGCCCTGCGCCGCCCGCACCCGCTGGACGCTCGCCCCCGCCCCGAGCCGGCCGGATGCCTATGGCGGGCTCGGGCCGCCTTGTCTCTCCGCCGCCCTGGTGCGCAACCGCATGGGCCCGCCCGGCGCCTGGACGCTGGAAGTGAATGCCGCCGGCTTCCGTCTCGCCGGGCCGGACGGGGAGGCGCGGCATGACCACCCCGCGTCCGTCCTCCCCCGCGAGCCCGTCCCCCGGCCGGCGCTATCTGGCGCTCTGGCTGGAGCGCCTGCCCACGGATCGCCTGGAACGGCCTCTGTCGCCTGACCAGCGCGCCCTGCCACGGGTGACCGTGAGCATGGAAAAAAGCGCCCTGCGCCTGGCCGCCCTCAACGCGCCCGCCGCCGCGCTCGGCCTTGGCGCCGGCCTCTCCTTGGCCGATGCCCGCGCCCGCTATCCTGACCTGGTGGTGGAGCCGCACGCCCCGGAAGCCGACCAGAAGATCCTGGAGGACCTCGCCGAGGCCTGCGCCCGCTATACGCCTTTGGTGGCGCTGGACGGGCCGGACGGGCTGATCCTGGATATTTCCGGCTGCGCCCATCTGTTTGGCGGCGAGGCGGGGCTGGCGCGCGATCTGCTCGCCCGCGTGGCCATGGTGGGCTTTTCCGCCCGCGCCGCCATCGCCACCACGCCCGATGCCGCCGCCGCGCTCGCTCGCTTCGGCGGCCGCCGCAGCCTCATCGTGCCGGAGGGAACGGAGCTTGGGCCCCTCCTCGCGCCCTTGCCGCTCGCCGCCTTGCGCCTGGCGCCGGCCTTGCTGGCGAGCCTCGCGCGCCTGGGCCTCACCCGCATCGGCGACCTCCTGGACAAGCCCCGCGCCCCGCTCGCCGCCCGCTTCGGCGCCGACCTCATGGACCGGCTGGACGGCGCGCTCATCAGCGGGCGGGCGGCGCTCACCTATCGCTTTCCCCCGCCGCGCTTCAGCGTGGACAAGGCGCTGGCCGAGCCGGTGGAGCGGGTGGAGGACGTGCTGGGCCTCGCCCGCCATTTGGCCGGCTCGCTCGCCGGCCTCCTGGAGCGCCACGGCCTTGGCGCCCGGCGGCTGGAACTGGCCTTGTTCCGCGTGGACGGCAAGGTGACGCGCCTCCACGTGGGCACCGGCCGGCCGCTGCGCGACCCCGCCCTCGTCCAGCGCCTGTTCGCCGAGAAGGTGGCCCAGCTTTCCAGCCTCGATGCCGGCTTCGGCTTCGACCTCATCCGCCTGTCCGCCCCGCTCGCCGAGCCCATGGACGCCCGGCAGGACGGGTTCGATGCGCAGCGGGCGGCGGAGGAGGCGGTGGACCGGCTGCTGGATCGCCTCGCCGCCCGCTTCGGCCGCGCCCAGATTCTGGTGCCCACCTGCGCCGACGCCCACATGCCCGAGGCCGCCGGCCGCCTCGTCCCCGCCCAGGACTATGCCCGGCAAGCCGGCCCCGCCCGCGCCTTCCGCGCCCCGCCCGCGTCGGCGGAGGACGTCCTCACCGTGGGGCTCGGCCGGCCCGAGCCGGGAAGGGCGAAGGGGAATGGCGCGGCGCCCGCCGCTGGGGATGGGGCGGGGCCGGGGGGAGTTCAAGGGGGAGGGCAAGGACAAGGGCAAGGGCAAGGGCAAGGGGGGCTGCACGCCCGCTCGGAAGATGCCGCTCCCGCTCACCCTTCCACTCCCGCTCCCGCTCCCGCTCCCGCCTTCCGCCCGCCGTCCGGTCGGGGAGGGACGGCCTCTCCTGTCGCCCTCCGCCCGCTGTCCGGGCGAGGAGGGGCGGCACCCTCTCCCTCTCTCCACCCGCTATCCGGGCCGGGGGAGGCCGCATCCCTTCTCACATCCAGCACCGGCCCATCGGTCCCCGCGCGCCCTTCCGCTCCCGCTCCGCCCCCTCTGTCCGGGCGAGGGGGGACGGCCTCTCCTATCTCCCTCCGCCCGCCGCCTGGGTCCGGGGAGATGGCGCGCTCTCCCTCACTCCGCTCGCCGTCCGGTTCGGAGGAGGCGGCCTCTCCTCTCCCCTCCAACGCGAGCCTGCCGAGCCCCGGGCGCAACGCGGGAACCCCGGCGTTCGCCCATCCCCATGGGGACCTTCACGCGGGGCCGACGCCGCGCCCGGAGAGGGCGCCGTCCTCTCTCGCCCTCCGTCCGCTACCCAGGGTGGGAGACGCGGCATTCCCGCTTGCATCTGGCGCCGACCCATCGGCTCACGGCCGCAGCGAGGGAACCGTAGCCCTCGCCCCGCCCCGCCCCGCCTTTCACGTCGGGCTGACGGAGAGCCTTGAGAATAGCCCGCCCGCTCTCGTCGTCCCCCCGCCGCCCGGGCCGGGCGAGACGGCCTTTCCGCTGGCGTCCACCACCGGCCTGCCGGGTCACGGCCGCGACGGTGGCGGAACGACGATCGCCCCGCCCCACGCCCGCCTTCATGCGGGGCGGACAGCGCCACCGGCTGAAACGCCGTCCCCTCCCGCCCTGCGCTTGCCGTCCGGGCCGGGAGAGGCGGCCTCTTCTCTCGCCCTCCGCCCGCGAGAGACGCCATCCCCTCTCACGTCCCGCGCCGGCCCATCGGCCCACGGGCGCAGCGAGGGAACAACGGCCCTCGCCCCGCCCCGCGCCCACCTTCACGCCGGGCTGACGATGCGTCCGGAGGGAACGCCGGATGCGGCCCGCGCCGATCTTTCTGGCCCCGCCCGCCCCTTGCGGCTTCTCGATTATCCCGAGCCGGCGGAAGCGGTGGCGGAGGTGCCGGACGGGCCGCCCCTGCGCTTCCGCTGGCGCCGGGTCACGCACCTGGTGCTGCGGGCGGAAGGTCCCGAGCGCATCGCCGCACCCTGGTGGCGGGAGGATGGCCTCTCCCCCACGCGCGATTATTTTCGCGTGGAAACGGTGGAGGGGCACCGTTTCTGGCTGTTCCGCGCCGGCCTCTACGGCACCGGCCCGAATCTGCCGGCCTGGTATGTGCATGGCCAGTTCGGCTGAGGTGCGGCCGTGGTCCCCTTTCGCCCGTCCGCGTATCGGGCGCCCGTTGTCGGTCGACCTCAAGGGGCCGGCCCCCACTCGGCCGTGCCCTCGCCCCCGGCCCGTTCCATGTCCAGCGCCCCCGCCTCGCCCGGTGTCCTGTGCGAGGAGGCCGGCGAGCGCTCGCCCCCGCCGACATGGCGGTACAGGCGGGCGGCTCGGGCATTCCGGGCGGCCCGGTCCCAGCCGCCGCGCGGCTTCCGGCTGGCGCACCGGCCGTTGCCGCTCGCCTCCCGGTCCGCTCCCCTCCTTCCCGCTTTTTCTCTCCCCCGTTGCGCCCGGCCTATCGCCCGGTGGTCCCGGGCCGTCTCTGCTCCGCTCCCCGGTCGTCCCCTTCCGAAAGCTTGCCGCGCGCCGAAGACCGCCTGCGCGCCAAGCCTTCGGCACGCTGTCCCGTCCCGGCATCTTGCGCGCCGCATGGTCCCTTTTCGCCCAAGGGCGGGCGGCGGAGCGGCTCCGCGTCCCCGAAGAGCGCCGCGCCTCCCCTTGGGTCCGTCCGAGGGAGGCGTCCCATGAGTCCCCATCCCGCGCCGCCGCCTTATGTGGAGCTGGCCATCACCACCAATTTCTCCTTCCTGCGGGGCGGTTCGCACCCGGAGGAATATGTGGTGGCGGCGCAGGCGCTGGGGCATGCGGGCCTCGGCATTGCCGATCGCAACACCCTGGCCGGCGTCGTGCGCGCTTATGCCCAGGCCAAGGCGGTGGGCCTGCCGCTGGCGGTGGGGGCGCGGCTCGCCTTTGCCGACGGCACGCCGGATATCCTCGCTTATCCCACCGACCGGGCCGCCTATGGCCGGCTCTGCCGCCTGCTCACCGCCGGCAACATGCGGGCGGACAAGGGCGATTGCCTCCTCACCCTGGCCGATCTCCTGGACTGGCAGGAGGGGATGTGCCTGGCCGTGCTGCCACCCCGCCGGCTGCCGGAGGCCTTTCCCGGCTTTCTCGCCGGCCTGAAAGAGGCGGCGCCGGACCGGCTCTGGCTCGCCGCCACCATGCCGCGCCTCGGCGATGACGGCCGGCGCCTCGCCCGCCTGGCGGAGACCGGGCACCGGGCGGGCCTGCCGCTGCTGGCGGTGGGCGATGCGCTCTATCATGCGGCCGACCGCCGGCCCTTGCAGGACGTGCTCGCCTGCATCCGCGCCCATGTGACCCTGGAGGGGGCGGGCCGGCTGCTGGAGCCCAATGGCGAGCGCCACCTCAAGCCGCCGCGCGAGATGGCCCGCCTGTTTCGCGCGGCGCCGGAGGCGGTGGCCGAAACCTTCGCCTTCTTCTCCCGCCTGGATTTCTCGCTGGACCAGTTGAAGCCCACCTATCCGCGCGAGGCGCGGGAGGGCTTTGCCAGCCCCCAGGCGGCGCTGGCCGCGCTCGCTTGGCGGGGCGCCGAACAGCGCTATCCGGACGGGGTGCCGGAGAAGGTGCGCCGGCTGCTCGCCCATGAGCTCGGCCTTATCGGCCAATTGGGCTATGCGCCCTATTTTCTCACCGTGAACGAGATTGTCGGCTTTGCCCGCAGCCGGGACATTCTGTGCCAGGGGCGGGGATCGGCCGCCAATTCCGCGGTGTGCTTCTGCCTCGGCCTCACCGAGGTGGACCCCATGAAGAGTTCGCTCCTGTTCGAGCGCTTCATTTCCGCCGACCGCAACGAGCCGCCGGACATTGACGTGGATTTCGAGCACGAGCGGCGCGGCGAGGTGCTCCAATTCATCTATGAGCGCTACGGCGCCGCCCATGCGGGGCTGGCCGCCACCACCACCACCTATCGCACCCGCTCGGCGGTGCGCGAGGTGGGCAAGGTGTTCGGCCTGTCGGAGGACACGGTGGGCGCGCTGGCGGGCACCGTGTGGGGCTGGTCCTCCGGCGGGGTGAGCGCGGAGGAGACCCGGCGGCTCGGCTTCGACCCCACCGATCCGCGCCTTGCCCAGGCGCTGGCCCTTTCCCGCGAACTGAACGGCTTTCCCCGCCACCTCTCCCAGCATGTGGGTGGCATGGTGGTGACCCATGACCGGCTGGACGAGACCGTGCCGCTCACCCGCTCGGCCATGGAGGAGCGGCCCATCATCGAATGGAACAAGGACGATCTGGAGCAGGTGGGCCTGCTGAAGGTGGACATATTGGCGCTGGGCATGCTCACGGCATTGCGCAAGTGCTTTGCCCTGCTGGACCAGCGCTATGGCCGGCATTTCGCCCGCATCAGCGACGTGCCGTGGGCGGACGGGCGGGTCTATGCCATGCTGAAGCGGGCGGATTCGGTGGGCGTGTTCCAGGTGGAAAGCCGGGCCCAGCAGACCATGCTGCCGCGCCTGAAGCCGGAAAAGTTCGAGGATTTGGTGGTGGAGGTGGCCATCGTGCGGCCCGGCCCCATCCAGGGCGGCATGGTGCACCCCTATCTGCGCCGCCGGCAGGGGCTGGACCCTGTCTCCTACCCCTCACAGGAATTGCGGGAGGTGCTGGAGCCGACCCTGGGCGTGCCCTTGTTCCAGGAACAGGCCATGCAGATCGCCATCGTCGCCGCCGGCTTCACCCCCGGCGAGGCCGACCAGCTGCGCCGCGCCATGGCCACCTTCAAGCGCGTGGGCACCATCGGCACCTTCCACGACAAGCTCATCGCCGGCATGGCCGCCAAGGGCTATTCCCGGGATTTCGCCGAGAGCCTGTGGAAGCAGATCGAGGGCTTCGGCTCCTATGGCTTCCCGCGCTCCCATGCGGAAAGCTTCGCCTTGCTGGTCTATGCCTCGGCCTGGATCAAGTGCCACTATCCCGATGTGTTCCTGGCCGGCATGCTCAATGCTTGGCCGCTCGGCTTCTACGCCCCCGCCCAATTGGTGCGCGATGCCCAGGAACATGGCGTCGCCGTGCGCCCGGTGGATGTGAACGCCTCCGCCTGGGACCATGGCCTGGAGCGGGAAGCGGGGGATGAACCGGCCGCCGCTCTGCCGGCCCGCGCCCGCCTCCATCCCCGCCATGGAGACATGCGCGGCGACCTCAATGCCGCCCATGCGGTGCGGCTCGGCCTGCGGCAGGTGGAGGGCTTGAGGGAAGCGGACGGGCGCCGCGTGGCCGAGCGGCGGGGGCGCGGCTATGACAGCGTGCGCGACCTGTGGCTGCGCACCGGCCTGCCCCCTTCAAGCCTGGAGCGGCTGGCGGAGGCGGATGCCTTCCGCTCGCTGGGGCTCGACCGGCGCTCCGCGCTCTGGGCGGTGCGGGGCCTGCGCCGCTCCGGCGACAAGGACGACCTGCCCTTGTTCCGCGCCGCCTCCACCCCCCGCGAGCCGGACGTGGACCTGCCCATCCTGCCGCCGGGCGGGCAGGTGGTGGCGGATTATCGCCATCTCAAGCTCTCCTTGAAGGCGCACCCGGTCTCCTTCCTGCGCCCGCGCCTCACCGAGCGGGGCGTCACCCCCTGCGACCGCCTGCCGGAGCTGCGCTCGGGCCGCCGGCTCACCCTCTCCGGCCTCGTTCTGGTGCGCCAGCGGCCGGGCACCGCCAGCGGCGTCATCTTCATGACCATCGAGGATGAGGGCGGCTGGGCCAACATCATCATCTGGCCCCGGGTGTTCGAGACCTTCCGGCCGCAGGTCATGGGCGCCCGCCTGGTGGGGGTGCAGGGCCGGCTCCAGAACGAAGGGGGGGTGATCCACCTGGTGGCCGACAAGGTGGAGGACTGGAGCCCCTTGCTGGAAGAGGTGGGCAGCGAGAGCGCCCGCATCGCCCCCCTCATGCCCTCCGACGAACTGGGCAAGGCCCGGGGCGGCCGGGCCCCGGGCGGGCGGGCGGCGGAGATCCGGGCGCGGATGGACGGGATGCGGGCGGGCGGGCAGGACCGCCTGCCGGAGGCCTCCGGCGGGGCCCGCGCAGGGGCACCGGAGCCCGATTCCGTGGGCGCCGCCATGCCCAAGGGGAGGAACTTCCATTAAGGCGGTCGGTTCGACCGAGATCTGCTGTGCTCAAGGGCCACTTCACCGCAGTTCCGGTCGCCCGGAAAGCATTGACTTGGCCGTCGCCGTCCGCCTTAACTTGGCCATGACCTACCTCCTCCTGTTCATCGCCATCTGCGCGGAAGTGATCGCCACCTCGGCCCTGAAGGCGTCCGAAGGCTTCACCAAGCTGTGGCCGTCGGTGATTGTCGGGGTCGGCTATATCATTGCTTTTTATTGCCTTTCCCTCACCTTGCGGACCCTGTCGGTGGGGGTGGCCTATGCCATCTGGTCGGGGGTTGGCATCGTCCTGGTGGCGGGGGCGGGGGCCATTCTGTATGGCCAGAAGCTGGATCTGGCCGCCATCGTGGGCATGGGGCTGATTATTGCTGGCGTCCTGGTGGTCAATCTGCTGTCTACCAGCGTAACGCACTGACCTCTTTCGGTCTTCATCAGTGTTTTGAACGGCGGCAGCGCGTTTGGAGCCTTGAGTCTGCCCAATTTTTCACCGCACGGACTCTGAACAGCTTTCCCTAACCGCGCTCTGCCGAAGTAAAGCGCGCAGAGGCTGGGAAGATGCCCCCGCTTTTACGCTCGCATGCGTCTTTCTGATTGCCGTTCAACCGAACCGACCTTCCACATAAGCCTGGGTCCGGGCGTTGCGGGGGGTGTTGAAGAGCTCCATGGTGGGGCCGAACTCCCCGACCTCCCCCAGATACATGAAGGCCGTATAATCGGCCACCCGCGCCGCCTGCTGCAAATTGTGGGTGACGATGACGATTGTATATTCCCTCTTCAAGTCGTCGATCAGGTCTTCGATCTTCGCGGTTGTGATGGGGTCGAGCGCGGAACACGGCTCGTCGAGAAGAATGACTTCCGGCCGTACGGCGATGGTGCGGGCGATACATAGCCGTTGCTGCTGTCCGCCCGACAGGCTGGTTCCGCTTTTCTTGAGGCAGTCCTTCACCTCTTCCCACAGGGCCGCCCGCCGCAGGGCATCTTCCACCCGCCCCTCCAGCTCCGACTTGGACAGGTCATTGGCCACCCGGATCCCCATGGCCACATTGTCGAAGATCGACATGGGGAAAGGCGTAGGCTTTTGAAAAACCATGCCAATCCGAGCGCGCAACGCGATCGGGTCGGTCTGCCGCCCCAGGATGTCCACCCCGTCCATGAAGACATGTCCGGTGGTCTGCTGGTCCGGGTAGAGATCATACATCCTGTTGAAAACGCGCAGCAAAGTGGACTTGCCGCACCCCGAGGGGCCGATGAAGGCGGTCACTTGCCGGTCATAGACCGGCAAGGTCACGTCCTTCAGCGCGGGCTTGGTGCCATACTGGAAGCCCACATGGCTCACATCCAGCTTGACCGCGAGCGCCGGTGTCGCGGGAAGGGCGACCGGCGCCTCCGGCGCGCCTCCGGCGACCCCCGCCGGGACCGGCCCGGGATTTGAAAAAGCGGGGCTGTGCAAGGACATAAGGAGAGGCTCCGTGAGCAGTGGGAGCCACCATAAACCCATATGACGCAAGGATCTTTGCGCCATGTCCGTCACCGAACCGTCATCTGGTGCAGTGCAGCAGCCATGCCGGACGACAGCGGGAGAGGCGGGGTCCCGCAGCGCTTTCCCCTTGGCCCGCCGGGGCGTCCGGCGCAGTTTGGGCCCATGACCGGCCTGATTCGCATTCTTGGACTTGACCCGGGCCTTCGCCGCACCGGCTGGGGGGTGGTGGAGGCGGAGGGATCGCGTCTCTCCTACGTGGCCTGCGGCACCATCCTGCCCCCGGAAGACGCCCCCATGGCGGAGCGTCTGGCCTGTCTTTACAAGGGCTTGGCGGAGGTGCTCGATCGCTATCGCCCGGATGAGGCGGCGGTGGAAGAGACCTTCGTCAACATGAATCCGTCCTCCACCTTGAAGCTCGGCCAGGCCCGCGGCGTCGTCCTCCTCGCCCCGGCGCTCGCCGGCGTCTCGGTGGCCGAATATGCCGCCTTGCTGGTCAAAAAGACCGTGGTGGGCACCGGCCGGGGCGAAAAAGCCCAGATTCGCATGATGATCGGCGTCCTCCTGCCGAAGGCGGACCCCAAGACCGAGGACGCCGCCGACGCCTTGGCGGTCGCGATCACCCACGCCCATCATCGCGGCGCGGCTGCGCTTCTGCGCGCGGCAAGGTAGGATGATGGCCGGGTCTGGTGCGCGAGGGATCGTTCATGCTGTGGGGCCATCTGGCTTTGGTGGTGTCGGCCGTGTTCACGGGCGCGGCCTTCTACATCAATGTGGCCGAGCAACCCGCCCGGCTGATGCTGGAGCCCGCCGGGCAGTTGCGGCAATGGAAACCTGCCTACAAAAGAGGTTTCGCCATGCAGGCGAGCCTGGCAGTGCTTGGCTGTCTTCTGGCAGCGACCGCTTTTTCCTTGACCCGCGACTGGGCATTTCTGGCGGGATCGGTGCTTCTGATCGCCAATTGGCCCTTCACCCTCATCGGCATCATGCCCACCAACCGCCAGCTCCTGGCGCTCGGCGAGGAGAAGGCCGATGCCCACAGCCAGCGGCTGATCGAGAATTGGGGCCAATTGCACATGGTGCGCACCGGGCTCGGCGCGGTGGCGACCCTCGTTCTTCTGTGGGCCTGCTTGAAATGACTGGATTTTCCGGCGCCCTGACGGTTGGAGAGAGGGCATGATCGGGAAATTGAAGGGCGTCGTGGACGGCCTTGCAGATGACCATGTGCTGCTTGATGTGCATGGCGTCGGCTATGAGGTCCATTGCTCCAGCCGCACCTTGCAGGCCTTGCCGCGCCTCGGCGAAGCAACGGTTTTGTTCATCGAGATGATGGTCCGGGAAGACCTGATCCGGCTCTATGGCTTTGCCAGCGAAGCGGAACGGGAGTGGTTCCGCCTGCTCCAGGGCATCCAGGGCATCGGCTCGAAGACCGCGCTGGCGGTGCTTTCCACCCTGCGCCCCTCGGAATTGGCCGAAGCCATCGCCCGAGGCGACAAGGCGGCGCTGGCCCGGGCGCCCGGCGTCGGCCCCCGCGTCGCCACCCGCATCGTCACGGAACTGAAGGACAAGGGTCCGGCCTTGGGCGGCTTCGAGCCGATCCTTCCCGGCGGGGCGGGCCTGGCCGATGCCCCGGCCGGCCTGCCGAGTGCCGTCAGCGACGCCATTTCCGCCCTCACCAATCTGGGCTATCCCCCCGCCCAGGCCTCAGCCGCGATCGCCGCTGCCGTCCGCGCGGCGGGGGAGGGGGCGACGACCGAGACGCTGATCCGCCTGGGCCTCAAGGAAATGGCCAAATAGGCGCCCTTTGGCGCCAGGCCGCCAAGGCGTTAGATTCCGACGACTCGCAAGCCAAGGACCTCCATGACCCGCCTCATTGCCGGCGAAAAGCGTGCCGAAGACGAAGCCGACGCCACCTTGCGTCCGCAGCGGCTCGCCGATTTCGTCGGCCAGGCCCAGGCGCGCGCGAACCTTGAAATCTTCATCAAGGCCGCCCGCGCCCGCCAGGAGGCGCTGGACCATGTGCTGTTCGTGGGGCCGCCCGGCCTCGGCAAGACCACGCTCGCCCAGATCATGTCGCGGGAAATGGGGGTCGGCTTCCGCTCCACCTCCGGCCCGGTCATCGCCAAGGCGGGCGACCTCGCGGCCATCCTGACCAATCTGGAAGAGCGCGACGTGCTCTTCATCGACGAGATCCATCGTCTCTCGCCAGCGGTGGAGGAAATCCTCTATCCGGCCATGGAGGATTATGAGCTGGACCTGGTCATCGGCGAGGGGCCGGCAGCGCGCTCGGTGAAGATTTCCCTGCCCAAATTCACCCTGGTGGGGGCCACCACCCGCTCGGGCCTGCTCACCACGCCGCTGCGGGACCGGTTCGGCATCCCTGTCCGGCTGAGCTTCTACACCATTGACGAGCTTGAATTTATCGTCACCCGCGGCGCCCGCGTGTTCGGCATCGGCATCGCGCCGGACGGGGCCCGCGAGATCGCCAAGCGCGCCCGGGGCACCCCGCGCATCGCCGGCCGCCTGCTGCGCCGGGTGCGCGATTTCGCCCTGGTGGCGGGCTCCGACATCATCGACCGGGCCATCGCCGACCGGGCGCTCTCGGCGCTGGAAGTGGACGATGCCGGACTCGATGCCATGGACCGGCGCTATCTCACGGTCATCGCCAGCCATTATGGCGGCGGCCCGGTGGGGGTGGAGACGCTGGCCGCCGCCTTGTCCGAGCCGCGCGACGCCATCGAGGAAATCGTCGAGCCCTTCCTGGTGCAGCAGGGCTTCATCCAACGCACCCCGCGCGGGCGCATGCTCACCGCCGGCGCCTTCCGGCATCTGGGCCTCCCCGAGCCGGTGCGCCCGCCATCGAGCTTGCCTCTGTTCGATGAGGGGGAGTAGGTGCTGCTCCAATCGTACCGTCGTCCCATGGGGGCGCGCGAAGCCGCGAGAGAGTTTGCATGAAGAACGACATCAGCGGGGAGCGGGCGACCGCGCCGGGCGAGCTTGAAGCCCATCCCCATCTGGCCGGCCGCCTCATTCCCGGCGGGCATAGCCTGACGCTGCGGGTCTATTATGAGGACACCGACTTCTCGGGCATCGTCTACCACGCCAATTATCTGAAATTCATGGAGCGTGGTCGCTCCGACTATATGCGCCTGCTCGGCGTGGTGCAGGGCGCGCTGTTCGCGGAAGCCGCGAACGAGGCGCCGGGCTTTCACTTCGTCGTGCGTTCCATGCAGATCGATTTCCTGAAGCCCGCGCGCATCGACGACGTGCTGGAGGTTGTGACGCTCTCGAAGGAAGTGGCCGGCGCGTCCATCATGCTGGCCCAGAGTGTCCGCCGGAATGGCGAGGCGCTGGTGAACGCCAATGTGCGCGTGGCCTTTGTGTCGCAGGGCCGCGCGCGACGGATTCCCGATGCGCTGCGCAAGGCGACGCTGGAGGATGCCCTTGCGGTGGGCAACGGCGAAGGAGCCGCATCCTGACAGGTTGCAAGGCGCTGTGTTGCATTGCAGCGATAACGGTGCCTTAACCTTGTTGGTGTGAATTGCGGGGAGGCAGCCATGCTGCTTCGCCGTAAGAATCGTCAAAGTTTGGACAGAGTCAGCCTGGAAAGAGCCGACGGCCGGCGGGCCCTCGTCCTGCCCGACCCAACGCCGCGTTTGCGCGCGCGGCCTTTCGAATCCGAGGATGTTCGATGAACCCTGCCGACGTGGCACAGAGCGCGCTTGCCGCCCCGGCGGCGGACATTTCCCTCATCGGCCTCTTCCTCCAGGCCCATTTCGTGGTCAAGCTGGTGATGCTGGGCCTGCTCGCTGCTTCCGTGTGGGTGTGGGCCATCATCGTCGACAAGACCTTGCTGTTCGCCCGCAACCGCAAGGAAATGGACCGCTTCGAGCAGGTCTTCTGGTCGGGCCAGAGCCTGGAGGACCTCTACCGGTCCCTGGCGGGTCGCCCCAACCAGGCCATGGCCGCCATCTTTGTCGCCGCCATGCGGGAGTGGAAGCGCACCTATGAAAGTGGTGCCCGCTCCTTTGCCGGCCTCAATCAGCGCATCGAGAAGGTAATGGACGTGACCATCGCCCGCGAGGTGGAGCGGCTGGAAAGTCGGCTCCTGGTGCTGGCGACGGTGGGCTCGGCCGGGCCCTTCATCGGCCTGTTCGGCACGGTCTGGGGCATCATGACCTCGTTCCAGTCCATCGCCGCGTCCAAGAATACCAGCCTTGCGGTGGTGGCGCCGGGTATTGCCGAGGCGCTGTTCGCGACTGCGATCGGCCTCATTGCGGCCATTCCCGCGACCATCTTCTACAACAAGTTCATCACCCAGGCGGGGCGCCAGGCCCAGCGCCTGGAGGGATTTGCGGACGAATTCTCCGCGATCCTCTCGCGGCAGATCGACGAGCGGAGCTGACGCCATGGGCATGTCCGCAGGCGGCGCGGGACGGCAGGGGCGTCAGGGACGGCGCGGGCGCCATCGCGGCGGCGCGCCGGTGATGGCCGACATCAATGTGACGCCCATGGTGGACGTCATGCTGGTGCTGCTCATCATCTTCATGGTGTCGGCGCCGCTGATGACGGTGGGCGTGCCCATCGACCTGCCTCAGACCGCCGCCAAGTCCATGGATCAGAGCAAGGACCCCATCACGGTGTCCCTGAACGACAAAGGCCAGATCTTCATCGGCGAGAGCGAGGTGAAGTACGAGGATCTCATCACCAAGATCCAGGCCGTCACCAAGGGCAATTATGACGAGCGCATCTTCGTGCGCGGCGACAAGAAAGTGGATTACGGCGCGGTGATGCGCGTCATGGGGCGCCTGTCGGGCGCGGGATTCAAGAAGGTCGCCCTGGTGACCGAGGCTGAGCAGGGGAGCTGAGCGGGTCGGGATGCGGGTCGGACTTACGGCATCGACCATTGTTCACGGGGCGATCCTCGTCCTGGCCTTGGTGTCCTTCGCGACGCCGAGGCCCTTTGACGTGCCGCCCGAAGCCATCCCCGTGGAGGTGGTGAGCGCATCCGACGTGTCCAAGCTCACCAAGGGCAATGAAAAGGGCAAGAAGGACGAGCCGCCCAAGGTCATGGCCGAGAAGGTGGACGTTGAAAAGCCCACCCCCGACCCCAATCTGAAGGTGACCGAGAAGGAAGAGGTGGCCCCCACCCAGGCGAGCGCCCCGCCTCCGGCCCCCACCCCCCCGCCGGAGCCGGCGCCCAAGCCGCCCGAGCCGCAGCAGCAGCCCAAGGCCGAGCCTCCGCCCCCCAAGGCGGATGAGGCGCTGAAAGCGCAGCAGAAGCCGGACGAGGCCAAGCAGACGCCGCCCACGCCCTTGCCGCCCAAGAAGCCGGCACCGCCCAAGGACCCGCCCAAGCAGCAGGCGGACGCCAAGACGCAGAACAATCAGAAGTTCGACGCCGACCAGATCGCCGCTTTGCTGGACAAGCGCACGCCCCAGCGCCAGGCGGCGACCGGCGCGACGCAATCGCAGATCTCGTCGCTCGGCGCGC
This sequence comes from Aquabacter sp. DMC10, assembly GCF_056314145.1. Taxonomy (NCBI): domain Bacteria; kingdom Pseudomonadati; phylum Pseudomonadota; class Alphaproteobacteria; order Hyphomicrobiales; family Xanthobacteraceae; genus Aquabacter; species Aquabacter sp. DMC10. Next base: position 492,484 of record NZ_JBQUYX010000003.1, read on the forward strand.
CGAAGGGCGATGCGCCGGCGCTCAGCCTGACCGAGCTCGACGCCTTCCGCGAGAAGGTCAAGCAATGCTGGAAGATGCCGCACATTTCCGATGACAAGATCTATGTGTACATCCTCCTGCGCCTCAATCGGGACGGCACCCTGGCACAGCCTCCGGTCATCACCGACGGGCAGATGAATCCAGACCAGAAGGCGGTGTTCGATGCCTTCGCGCTGAGCGCCCAGCGGGCGCTGATCCAGTGCCAGCCCTATACGATGTTCAAGGCCGAGAAGTATGATTCCTGGAAGGAGCTGGAACCCCGCTTCTTCCCCAACATGTTTGGTGGCTAGGCCTCCGGCCGGCCCGCGACGCGGGCCGGGTGGGTGGGGGCAGGGCGCCATAAGGTCATGACAGCGGCCGAAAGGCCTGCGCGAGGAGGCGGACCCGGACGGGTGCCGCCTTGTGGTGGGACAAGAGGCCAGGCCGGCGGGACGGGGTTCCCCGGTGGTTCGGGAGGCCGATACAGAAGGCGAGGGTCGACGTGCCGAACGACAAGGATTTCCATTTCTTCCGCCCCAGCCGCCGGCAAGTGGTGCTTGGCGGTGCCGTGGCCGCGGGATCGGTCGGCCTGCTCTCCCGCCCGCTCATGGCTGCCCCGCGCATCGACATCCAGTCCGGCGCGCCCCAGCCCATTCCCATCGCCATCACCGATTTCGTGGGCGACACCGAGCAGGGCCGCGCCATCTCCGGCGTGGTCTCCGCCGATCTCAAGCGCTCGGGCCTGTTCACGCCACTGGACCCCAAGACCTTCCTTGAGGTGATCCAGAACCCGGATCTCGCCCCCCGTTTTCCCGACTGGCGGTCCATCAATGCCCAGGCGCTGGTCTCCGGTCGCGTCACCCGGCAGGGCGACGGGCGGCTGAAGGTGGAGTTCCGCCTGTGGGACGTGTTCGCCGGCCAGCAATTGCTCGGCCAGCAATATTTCACCCAGCCGGAGAACTGGCGCCGCGTCGCCCACATCATCGCCGATGCCATCTATGAGCGGCTCACCGGCGAGAAGGGCTATTTCGACACCCGCATCGTCTATGTGGACGAAAGCGGCGCCAAGGACCGCCGGGTGAAGCGCCTCGCCATCATGGACCAGGACGGGGCAAACGTGACCTACCTGACCCGGGGCGACGAACTGGTGCTCACTCCGCGCTTCTCCCCGACCAGCCAGGAAATCACCTACATGTCCTACGGGCGGGGCGACCCGCGCGTGCTGCTGCTCAATATCGAGACCGGCCAGCGCGAAGTGGTGGGCAATTTCCCCGGCATGAGCTTCTCCCCCCGCTTCTCGCCCGATGGCCAGAAGGTGATCATGAGCCTTCAGCAGGGGGGCAATGCCAACATCTTCGTGATGGACCTGCGCTCCAAGGCCACCACGCGCCTCACCGACACCAATGCCATCGACACCGCCCCCTGCTACTCTCCGGACGGGCGCCAGATCTGCTTCGAGAGCGACAGGGGCGGCACCTCGCAGATCTATGTCATGAATGCGGACGGCTCGGGGGCTCGCCGCATTTCCTTTGGCAATGCCCGCTACAACACGCCGGTCTGGTCGCCCCGCGGCGATGTCATCGCCTTCACCCGGCAGGCGGAAGGCAAGTTCGCCATCGGCATCATGAAGCCGGACGGTTCGGGCGAGCGCGTCCTGACCGAGGGCTATCACAATGAAGGCCCCACTTTCGCGCCCAACGGCCGGGTCATCATGTTCTTCCGCGATCCCGTCGGAGCGGGCGGACCGAACCTCTTCACGGTGGATGTGACCGGCTATAACGAGCTGAAGGTGCCGACCCCCGGCTATGGGTCGGACCCCGCCTGGTCGCCGCTGCGGTCATGAGCACCAAGGGTGTTGCCCCATGGCCACACCTGACGGCGGAGGCGCATTCCGCAGCGATCATCCCGTTTGGTCCCGGTTTCTGCCATGAAGACGCCATCAGCGGTGCGCACCTCAGGGCAGGCGGGATTGCCTGACGCACCCCGTCGCGGACGGGTCCCCATGCGGGTCCCGCCTTCACTTTTTCGCTTCGGCCAGGCCCTGCCTGGACGGAGTGTCGTTGGCTCCGGTCTCCGGGGCGGCTCGTAAACCCATTGCAAACCATGACGTACGGTTGTCTTTCCGGCAGCCGGCGCAGGATCGCTTCCCCAGTGTGTTGAGGCAGGTGCGGAACCTTCGCTTAACCTTGCCGCTGCTACAGGGAAACTCCGGTCCGAGTTGAGAAGGGAGTCCACCGGATGCTCAGTTTTGGTTCCGCCCGCGGCTTCCGGTTCGCCGCTCTGTTCGGGTTCGCGCTTGCGCTGGCCGCGTGCGCCAATACCCCGGATCCGAACGCCGCCGGTGCAGGAGCGGGCGCCGCCGGCCCGCCCGGCTCGCCGCAGGAATTCGTGGTCGCCGTGGGTGACCGGGTGTTCTTCGATACCGACCAGACCGACCTGTCGCCCCAGGCCCAGTCGACCCTGGATCGCCAGGCCCAGTGGCTGCAGCAGTACAACCGCTACACCTTCACCATTGAGGGCCATGCGGACGAACGCGGCACCCGCGAATACAACATCGCCCTTGGCGCCAAGCGCGCGCAGAGTGTGCGCGACTATCTCGTGTCGAAGGGCATCGATGCGGCGCGCATGCGCACCATCTCCTACGGCAAGGAGCGGCCGGTGGCGGTGTGCAACGACATCTCCTGCTGGTCGCAGAACCGCCGTGCGGTGACGGTGCTAAACACCGGCGGGGCGTCCTGACGCAGGCCCTCCCGTCCGGAGCGGGTTTCGGAACGGGCCGCCGCGCGCTACCGTTGCCGGGTCACACTTTGGACGTGATCCGAAGCTAGAGAACCGAACCGATCGGCCGCTTGGCGTCCGGTCGGTTTAATGTTCTCCATCAGAGTGTTAGAGCTTGCCGTGCCGGTCCGTCTCCGTGACCGGCAGCATGGCTGGCGCTGCTCTTCAGGTGAAGGGCCCTCGCTTCGCCGCAAGGGCGTTCTGGAATGCCGCGGGAATCTGACCGGTTGAAGTCTCCGTCCCAGGCGGGAGTGGCAAGCTTGGCACATCCCCTGTTCCGGGCGATGCAAGGTCTCCCCTTGAGCGCAGCGCGTGGCGCCGCGACACGGCTTTGCGCAGTTGCCATCTTTGGTGCGGTTGCAGGTCTGGGCGCGGGGGCGATGATCTCTCCCGCCCAGGCGCAGAATTCCAACGGCAACCTCTTCGGCGACCTGTTCAAACCGCCCGGCACTGTCCAACAGGCCGACACCATTACCGAAGCACAGGCGGAGCTGACCGTTCGGGTGGACCGGCTGGAGAACCAGCTGCGCCAGATGACCGGCCAGATCGAGCAGCTCCAGTTCCGCAATCAGCAGCTGGAGCAGCAGCTGCGGGCCCTCACCGAGGGGGGCGCGCGCCCCACGGGTGGGACCGGCGCCGTCTCCCCGCAAGTGCCGGCCGTGACGGCGCCTGCGCGCGGCGTGGCGCCCGTGGGCGCCGGCACCGCCTCCGGCCGTCGGTCGGACGCCTTCGACCCCGGCGAGACACCCGGTGCGCCCGGTGCGCCCCAGCCTCTGGGCTCGCCCGCCAGCAGCTCGGCGGGGCTGGCCCGCGCCACCGCGTCCTCGGCCGAGCTTGGCGGAACAGGAACACCCCAGCCCGTGGGCGGGGGGACGCAGGTCGCGACCTTGCCGCCCTCCGGCAGCGCGCGGGACATGTTCGACCTGGCCGCCGGCTATATGCAGCGGCAGGATTATGCGGCCGCCGATCCGGCCTTGCGCCAGTTCCTGCAGACCCATCCCACCGACCGCCTGGTGCCCGAGGCCACCTATCTTCTCGGGGAAAGCCTGTTCCAGCGGCAGGACTACAAGGACGCGGCGGAGAATTTCCTCCAGGTGTCCACCAAATTCCCCAATGCGCCGCGCGCCCCCGAGGCACTGCTGCGGCTCGGCCAGTCCCTGGCGGCCCTGAACGAGCGCGAGGCCGCGTGCGCGACCTTGGGCGAGGTGGATCGAAAGTATCCGCGCGCCGCTTCCACCATCCGACAGGCGGTGGAGCGGGAGCAGAAGCGTGTCGGCTGCTGAGCGCCCCTTGCCGTTCGACGCCGCCGAACTGCGGCAGGTGTTTGCGTCTTTTCTCGACCATCCCGGCATCGTCCTGGCCGTTTCCGGCGGGCCGGATTCCACGGCGCTGATGCTGCTGGCGCGGGCCTGGCGCTATGGTCTGCTGGACGGGCCCAGCTTTCTGGTGGCCACCGTCGACCACGGCCTGCGCTCCGAATCGCGCGCCGAGGCGGACAAGGTGGCGGCGCTGTGTGCCAATCTGGGCCTGCGCCATGAGATTCTGACCTGGGAAGGGGAAAAGCCGCGCTCCCGGCTGCAGGAGGCGGCGCGCATTGCCCGCTACCGCCTTTTGTCCCAGCTCGCCCGCGCTCGCGGCGCCACGGCCATCGCTCTCGCCCACACCATGGACGATCAGGCCGAGACGGTGCTGCTGCGCCTTGCCCGCGGCTCCGGCCTCACCGGCTTGTGCGCCATGCGCCCGGTCTCTCACACCGGCGACCTTGCGTTGCTCCGCCCGTTCCTGGACATTTCCAAGTCCCGCCTCGTGGCGGTGGTGGAGGAGGCCGGGATCGATTATGTGCGCGATCCCTCCAACGCAGACCCCCGCTTTGCCCGGCCGCGCCTGCGCAGCCTCGCGCCTGGCTTGGCGCGAGAGGGGCTCGATGCGGCGCGACTCGCCTTGTTCGCCCAGCGCCTGTCACGGGCCGAGGCGGCCCTGAATGCGGCGGCGGAAGGGGCGCGTGGATCGGTGAGCGACGGGCCCTGGGAAGAGGGGGAGGTGCGGCTCAAGGCACTCCCCTTCCTGGACCTGCCGGAGGAAATCTCGCTGCGGCTCCTGATCCAGGCCATCGACCATTGCGCCACGGAGGGGCCGACGGAACTGGGCAAGGCGGAGGACCTCCACCAGGCCCTGCGCGCCGCGGGAACCGGCGGCCTGGCCTTGCGCCGGACCCTCGCGGGGGCGCTCGTCACCTTGCGCAAGGGGCGCATCCATATCACGCCCGCCCCCCCCCGCCGGCCGCCCCCACAGCGCCGCGCAAGGTCGGTCGCGGCAAATTCACCCTGAGTTTGAGGAACCGTCCTTGGCAAGGAAGGGCCCGGCTCCTAGATTAGAGGGCGGACGCAACGGGAGCGACATCGGACGGGTGGCCATTGGCCCGTCTCGGTCGAAGGCGCAGCCGATGTGGACCCCGTGAGGGATCAATGAACGCCAATCTGAGAAATTTCGCCCTTTGGGTGATTATCGTCCTGCTGCTTCTGGCGCTGTTCTCGCTCTTCCAGAGCCCCGGCCAGCGCTCCAGCGCGAACGACATTTCCTTCTCCCAGCTGCTGTCCGACGTGGACCAGGGGCGGGTGCGTGACGTTGTGATCGAAGGGCCGAATATCTCCGGCACCTTCACCGACGGCCGCAACTTCCAGACCTACGCGCCGAACGACCCCTCGCTGGTGCAGCGTCTGTACGGCAAGGGCGTGTCCATTACCGCCCGGCCGCCGTCCGACAACGTGCCGTGGTTCGTGAGCCTGCTGGTCTCCTGGCTGCCCTTCATCGCCCTGATCGGCGTGTGGATCTTCCTGTCGCGCCAGATGCAGGGCGCCGGCGGCAAGGCCATGGGCTTCGGAAAGAGCCGCGCCAAGCTGCTGACGGAGGCCCATGGCCGCGTGACCTTCGAGGACGTGGCCGGCATCGACGAGGCCAAGAGCGACCTGACCGAGATCGTGGAATTCCTGCGCGACCCGCAGAAGTTCCAGCGCCTGGGCGGTCGCATCCCGCGCGGCGTGCTCCTGGTGGGCCCGCCCGGCACGGGTAAGACCCTGCTCGCCCGCGCCATCGCCGGCGAAGCCAACGTGCCCTTCTTCACCATTTCCGGCTCGGACTTCGTGGAAATGTTCGTGGGCGTCGGCGCCAGCCGCGTGCGCGACATGTTCGAGCAGGCCAAGAAGAATGCGCCCTGCATCATCTTCATCGACGAGATCGACGCGGTGGGTCGCCACCGCGGTGCCGGCCTCGGCGGCGGCAATGACGAGCGCGAGCAGACCCTCAACCAGCTGCTGGTGGAGATGGACGGCTTCGAGGCCAATGAGGGCATCATCCTCATCGCCGCCACCAACCGTCCCGACGTGCTCGATCCGGCCCTGCTGCGTCCCGGCCGTTTCGACCGCCAGGTGATCGTGCCCAACCCGGACGTGGTCGGCCGCGAGCAAATCCTGAAGGTGCACGCCCGCAAGATCCCCGTGGCGCCCGACGTGAACCTGAAGGTGATCGCCCGCGGCACCCCCGGCTTCTCCGGCGCGGACCTCGCGAACCTGTGCAACGAAGCGGCGCTCATGGCGGCCCGGCGCAACAAGCGCATGGTCACCATGTCCGACTTCGAGGATGCCAAGGACAAGGTCATGATGGGCGCCGAGCGGCGTTCGCTGGTCATGACCGAGGAAGAGAAGATGCTGACCGCCTATCATGAAGGTGGGCATGCCATCGTCGCCCTCAATGTCCCGGCCACCGACCCCGTGCACAAGGCCACCATCATCCCGCGCGGCCGCGCGCTGGGCATGGTCATGCAGCTGCCCGAGCGGGACAAGCTCTCCATGTCCTACGAGCAGATGACCTCGCGCCTCGCCATCATGATGGGCGGCCGCGTGGCGGAAGAGCTGGTGTTCGGCCACGACAAGGTGACCTCCGGCGCCGCATCGGACATCGAGCAGGCGACTCGCCTCGCCAAGATGATGGTCACCCGCTGGGGCTTCTCCGACCTGCTCGGCCAGGTGGCCTATGGCGAGAACCAGGACGAGGTGTTCCTGGGCATGTCCATGCAGCGCCACCAGAACATCTCCGAGGCGACCGCCCAGACCATTGACAAGGAGGTGCGCCGCCTTGTGGATGAGGGCTATGCCGAGGCCACCCGCATCCTCACGGAGCGGCGTGAGGACCTGGAGGCTCTGGCCCGGGGCCTGCTGGAATACGAGACCCTTTCGGGCGACGAGATCGTGGACCTGCTGGACGGTAAGCCGCCGGTGCGTGACACCGTGATCGAACCGTCCAATCCCCGTGGCTCGGCTGTGCCGACGGCCGGCAAGAATCGGCCTCGGTCCGGCGGTCCGGCGGGAAGCATCGAGCCGCAGCCCCAGGCCTGAGGCGCGTCTCTCCCAAGGTTGATGGCGGGCGCCAGTGGCGCCCGCCTTTTGTTTTGCCGTTTCCATCGGGGGTTGTCCTAGGGTAATCTTCCCTTATGTTTTCTTGGCTTGAACCGATCCTTCGCACGTGCGAAGAGGCTGAGATTCTTGTTGCAGTGCCATAGGGTTTGTCCCGCAGCGCGGGTGGCGGCCTCGGTCTGAGCGAGACTTCAAACGCAGGAGGCGGCTGCGATGCACGGCGAAGCGATGAGCCAATCCCCTGCTTCCGTCCTGGCGGGCCTGGCCCGCGCGCATGTGCTCGCCGAGCCGGTGCTTCTCCCCTCTTCGCCAGACATGGCCGCTCGCCTTCCCCTCGTCTTCTGGCTGGCGGGCGAGCTCCTGCCGCGGCTGACATTGGACCTCGCCGCCCCCGATGGCGCCTATGCGGCCGGCGTCGCTCAGACCCTGATCGCCCTGGAAATGCCGGGCGAGGTGCTTTTCGCGCCTGCCCAGCCCGCACCGGCTGTTCCGCCCTCCCTTTCGGCTCGGATGCGTCCGCTCGCCGGCCCCCCCGACCAGGCGGTCGAGGACATCAGCGCCGGGGCCATTGACCTGCTTTTCCTGGACGGCCGGTGCGGCTCAACGGCCTTCGATGTCTTCCAGGCCTGGCGGCCCAAGCTCTCGGCGCGCGCCGTGCTGGTCCTGGGTGGGACGCGGCTCGCCGTGGGAGAGGGGGAGGCCGGGCGGCTGTTCCTCGCTCTGAGCGCCAGCCTGCCTTCCTGCGAGCTTTCGGACCAGGGCGGCACCGGTGTGGTGTTCATCGGCAGCGACATGCCGGCGGGCTTGCAGCCGCTGCTGTCCCTGCCGGGCGATGGTGCCAGTGCCGATGCTTTAGGGGAGGCGCGGGCCTTCTGGACCCGGGCGGGACGCCTCATGGCGGCAGCTGCGGCCCCCGCGGAAGTGGCGGCCGGACCCGCGGAGGATGGGCATTCGGACAGCCTTTCTGTGCGCCTGGAAGCCCTTGCGGACGAGCTGGAGCGCGAGCGCCGGGCCGGCGCGGCGGTGGCGAAGAACCTCCACACGGCTGCGGCGGCTGCCTCCGAGCGCCACGCGCAGCAGATTGCCGACCTGATTGAACGGCTGACGGCTGCCGATCGTGACCTGGCCGGCGCCCTCGGTCAGTTGCGGGCGGTGGCGCCCCATGCCGCTCGTGCCGAGGAACTGGAACGCGATCTTGCTGCCGAGCGCATGCGCCTGGCCGGGCTGATGCGCGACCATGCAGGTGCCGTCGCGGAGCTGGAGCGCCAGCATTCCGCTTATGCCGGCGCCTTGGCGGACCAGGTTGCGGCCGCGCGGGCCGACCTGTCGGTGGAACGGCTGCGTGGCCAGCGCCTCGCCGAGCACGGCGCCGGGGCCGAGCGGCGGGTGATGCGCCTGCAGGAAGACCTGTCGGATTTGTCCCGACGCCTCGACACCCTCGCCCTGGACGTGGAGATGGAACGCGCCCGTCGGCGATCGCTGGCGGGGTTGGTGGCCGGGCGCTATGTCGCTGCCCGGCGCGGCGTACGAGGCATCATCGGCATGATGATGCGCCGGTTCTCGCCCGGCGAACTGCCCCGGCGCTGCCGGATGCTGTCCGATTCCGGCCTTTTCGACCGCGATTTCTATGTGCGCGAATATCCCGAGGCGGGCGGGCGGCGCGTCGAGCCCGTGGTCGACTTCCTGATCCGCGGCGGCTTCGAGGGGTGCCGTCCCAACCCCGTGTTCGACCCGGCCTTTTATCTCAGCACCTATGCGGATGTCCGCCATGCCGGGATCAACCCGCTTTGGCACTATGCTCTTTACGGCGAGGCGGAGGGTCGCCTGCCGAGCCGGCTCTTCGACCCGGCGGAATATCGTGCCGCCCATCCCGAGCTGAAGCCCGGCCAGTCCGCGCTCGCGGCCTATCTTGAGGCCCATTTTCCCAGTCATTCCGGCTCCGGGTCCAAGCGGACGCCGGGGGCCAAGCTGCGGCAGGCCTTGCGGGGGCTCCGGCGCGCCCTGGGTCTGCGGGGGCAGCGGCGCATTTCGGGAGGGCAGGGGGGAAGCAGCACCCGGGCGGAGGCCCGCTTCATCGCATTCCGCCCCTCGCCGGACCGGCCGGGCGGAGAGCATCTGACGGCGCTCGAAACCGGCGCCTATGAATGGGCCCAGCAAAGCCCGGGCTACACCTATCTGGCGCCCCGCCGCCCGTCGGATCTGGCAGACCAGATTGCCGCGCTGGAGCCGGCGCCGCTCTTTTCCATCCTGGTTCCGCTTTACAACACGCCGCCGTCTTTGCTGCGCGCCATGGTCCGCTCGGTTCAGACCCAATGGTATCCCCACTGGGAACTGATCCTGGTGGACGACAAAAGCCCCGACCCGCAGGTGCGTGCCGCACTGGCGGAGATCGAAGACCCGCGCATCAAAATCCACCTGAGCGAGCGCAACCAAGGAATTTCGGGCGCCACCAACCAGGCGCTCCAGATGGCAAAGGGCGATTTCGTCGTCTTCCTCGACCATGACGACGAGCTGACGCAGGACTGCCTGTTCGAGCTGGCGCTGTGCATCGCGCAAGAGGGGGCCGACTTCGTCTATTCCGACGAGGACAAGATCGGACCCGACGGGCGGCTGGTGGACCCGTTCTTCAAGCCCGGCTGGTCGCCGGACATGTTGATGAGCCTAATGTACATCTGCCATGTCTCCTGCGTGAGGCGGACGCTGGCGCTGGAGGTGGGCGGGTTCAGGTCCGACTATGACGGGTCGCAGGACTGGGACTTTGTGCTGCGCGTGACCGAGCGGACGGACCGCATCGCCCATGTCCCGAAGGTGCTGTATCACTGGCGGATGATACCGGGTTCCACGGCGGCCGACTTCAATGCCAAGCCGAAAGCCCTGGAAGCGGCGGTGCGCCTGCGGCTGGATGCGCTGGAGAGGCGCGGCCTGGCGGGCGAGTGCGAAGCGGTGGAAGGCCTGCCGGCCTATCAAAGGGTGCGCTACCACGTGCCGGGAGCGCCCCGGGCGTCCATCATCATTCCCTCGAAGGACAATGGCGACACCCTGCGCAATTGCGTCACGTCCATCCATGAGCGCAGCAGCTACAGGAATGTGGACATCGTCGTCGTCGACAACGGATCGTCGGTGCCCGATACGCTGGCCTATCTGGAGGAACTGACCCTTTCCGGCAAGGCAAAGGTCCTCCGCCAGGACGTGCCGTTCAATTTCTCGCAGCTGTGCAATGTGGGCGCACGGGCCGCGACCGGCGACTTCCTGCTCTTTCTCAATGATGACACCGAGGTCATCTCCCCGGACTGGCTGGAGCGCATGCTCGGCTATGCGCATTTGAGACATGTGGGTGCGGTCGGGGCGAAGCTGCTTTATCCCCAGACGCTGCGGGTTCAGCATTCCGGTGTCATCTGCCTCGCGGACGGCCCCAGCCACGCCTTCCTCGGCGCCAACGGGAACGATCCCTGCTACTATGCGCGCAATGTGCTGGAGAGCAATTGGATCGCCGTGACCGGCGCGTGCCTGCTGGTGGAGCGGTTGAAGTTTGACCGGATCGGGGGCTTCGACGAGAGCTTCCCGGTTGCCTATAACGATGTGGAATTGTGCTACCGGCTTGTGGAGGCCGGCTATTTCAACGTGGTCTGCCCGGCAGCGCAATTGCTGCATTATGAATCCATGACCCGCGGCCTCGATCATCAGAGCGCGGAGAAGATGGCCCGTCTGCGGGCCGACAAGCGACGGCTCGATGCCCTCCACCCGCGCTTCTTCATCAATGATCCCTTCTTCAGCCCGAACCTTCATCCCTCCGACGTCATGTTCTCCGTTCCGGTCTGAGCGGGGCGCCATGGCGATGGGTTGAAGCTCCCTGCGAGGCCTTGCGCCGTTGCGTCGCCTCCGGAGAAGGCTTCAGTGTGTTTTAGGGGTACAAGCGGGCCGCTGCGTCCGAAAGTTGCGGTCACGAGAGTGCCTTGTGGGTGCATTATTCAAGCGCCTCCAAGCCGGTAGCGTTAGGAACAAAAGGGCGCGCGCGGCGTCTTGTGTTTCGGGGGGTTTCACCGCGCGGGTCGATGAGGCGGGAGCAAGGGTTGTCGGGGGGCGTTGATCTCTTGGATCCATTCAGCCGGGTACCGGTGGATATCGACTTCGTTTCGTTCGATCTGTTCGAGACGTTGTTTGTATCCCCCCTGCCCGAGCCCGCCCGCGTCTGGGACATGGTTGGCAACAGCATCGGCATGCCGGACTTCGCCCGCCAGCGGGCCGCCGCCGAGGTGGAGGCGCGCCGTCGCGCCGAGGGCGGGGGCGCAGCGCCGCTTTCCCATGATGCAATCTATGACTGCCTCGATCTTCCACCGGCTCCCCGGGAATTCGCCAAGCGCACGGAGCTGCTCTACGAATCGGCGCTTTGGCAGCCCCATCCGCACTTGCGCGCGCTCTATGTGCGTTCCGCGGAGGCGGGCCAGGCCGTAATCGTGGCCGACACGCCGCTGAGTTCCGCCTTCGTGGCCGGGCTCCTGGCGCGTCATGGCTTGCCGGAAGCGCCGCTCTTCCTGTCCTGCGAACTGGGCACCACCAGCTCTGACGGCCGCCTGTTCGTGCAGGCTGCGGAGCGGCTGGCGGTCTCGCCGGATCGCATCCTTCATCTGAGCGGCCGGGCGGAAGACCTCGCGCTTGCGGCATCCGCGGGATTCAAGACCCAGCATGTGGAGGTGCCCGCCCCCGTGTCCCATGACGGGAGCGGCGCGGCGGCCTTGAGCTACGGCCTGCGCCGGCTGGCGCCCGATGCGCAGCAGGCGCCGCTGGCATGGGTGGGCTTCTCGCTGCTGGGGCCGCTTTATTGTGGCTTCCTGCGCTGGATGGAATGGCAGGCGCGCATCAATTCCATCGACCTCCTGCTGTTCCTGCCCGGCATCGGCCATGGGCTGGAACGCGTGGCGCGCCATACGGGCGCCCTCTCGTCCCTCCGCTACGCCTATCTGAAGACGTCGCCGCTGGCCCTCATGCTCGCCGGGATCACCGATCGGACGTTCGACGAGAAAGTGGGCTTTCTCATCCGCGAAGCCGATGGGCATACGCTGAGCGCGGCGCTCGGGCGGCTCGGCATCCCCGTGCCCGCCGAGCCGGTTCTGGAGGGCCTGGGGCTTGGAGATGACCTTGTCATCACAGCCGAGCATCATCCCCTGGTCCGCCGCTTCTTCTCCGCCTTTCGGTGGCAGGTCCTGGGCGTCGCGCACCGCAACCGCAGAGCGCTGTTTCGCACCTTGCTGGAGCTTGGCGTGACACCCGGTGCCCGCGTCGCGCTGGTTGCGGCCGACTGGGACGGCAGCCTTCAGGAGACGTTCGAGCATGCCGTGGCGGGCGTCGTGGAGGTGGAGGTCTACGGCTATTCCCTCTGCCTGCTCGACCTGCCGGAGGTGCGTCGGCGCCAGGCCTGGACCCATCTGAAAGCCATGCTGGGCCGGGAAAGTGTGAGCGGCGCGGTGCTGGATCTCCTGGCCCGCCGGCGCGAGGACGCAGAGGCGCTGTTCGTGCCGCCCCACGGTGCCGTGATTGGCTACGCAGAGAGCTCACGAGGGGTGAGGGCACAGGAGGCGGGCACGGCGGCGGAGCGCAAGCGCCAGGCCGCCGTGGCTGAAGGTCTCGCGGAAGGGGCCGAGGCGTTTGCGCGCCTCTTCGGCAGCTTTGTCGCCGCCACCGGCTATGAGCCGGAGCCGCTGGATATTGCAGCGCCTTTCCTGGACGGGCTGGCCGATGTGCAGGCCGCCGCGGACCTGGTGCAGGCGCAGCTCGGATCCCCCGCCGTCCGTTCGCAGGACTGACGTTCCCAGTTCTTACCCGCCGCAAGGGCCGCTCGGCACGTCCTCGTCCGCCGGCCCTGGACGGCGCCTTTGGGGCCGGACGCCTTGCCAAGCGTCAGGGCGTGCGGATCACCCAGTGCTTGCGCATGGGCTCGATCACCTGCCAGGTGCCGGTGAAGCCCGGCTCGATCACGAACGAATCGCCCGGTCCCGCCTTGACGATGCTGCCGTCGTCGCCCGTCACGACGCAGCGGCCGGACACCACGAGGCAATATTCCCATTCCTCGTAATTGACCCGCCAAGTACCTTCGGTGGCTTCCCACTCCCCGGTGCACAGGCGCTCGGTGGGGGCGTCATAGGTCACCCAGACACGGGTTTCGGGCGTGCCCTCGATCAAGACGGCGGTGTCCACCGGCCCGATGATGGGTTCGATCAGCTCTCTCTTCAGCGCATGCAAGGTCATGGTCGTGCTCCCCGCTATCGCTCTAAACAGTGCGGGAGAAAGGTTCAACGGCTGCGGGGCGGGCCGACCCGCCCGCGTCAGGCGGCGTCCTGACGCAAGGCGCTCTCCAGGCGGTTGCCGGCCGCATCCATGGACAGGATCTGCAGCGCCTTTTCGGCGATGATCCGCGCCGCCTCGCCAGGGGGCAGGCCGCCCTCATGGATGTTGGAAATCACCGTATATTCGTAGCGGATGTTCGGGTTGCCGCTGTAGGCCGCCGCGCGGGTCCGCGTCTCCCCGTCGACGATGCGGTAGGCCAGATAGGCCGAGAGCGAACGGGAGGCCTGCGCATCGCCGCCCGGCCGTTCGCCGATCAGCGTGATGACAAGGCGCGCCTGCAGCGCATCTCCCACCGGCTCGGACACCTTCACCCGCCCGAACGGCAGCAGCAGGGGGGCGCCCAGGCTCGCGCCGGCGGCCTCCAGCCGTTGCAGAAGTTCGGGCAGGAGATGGGGCACGTTGGCATGCACCGCCTCGGCGCTGAGGCCATCGGAGACCACCACCTGCACGTCCTTGAACTCCGCAGCGAGCGCGGCAAGGGCCTGCGCATCCAGGTCCGCCCCGATGTCGGGATGGCTGAGATGGGCGTCCCGGCTGTCCGCCCGGGAGGCAATGCGGCGGAATGCGATGCCCTCCAGCCGGGCCGGGTCGAGGTCCGCATAGATGGCTTCGCGGGCGATGGCGAGGTTGGCCTTGATGGTCCGCGAAATGCGGTCGGCCGGGCGGGGGCCGGCATTCTCGAAGCCGGGCATGGCTGGCGTGCGGGCGAGGAGCGCCGCGCGTGTCTCCGGCTCCGGGCAGAAGAGGGAGGGGTCGCCCCAGCGCGGGCCGCGCTGGACGCTGCCGTCGTCATCGCGCGCGAAGATGCCCTTCTCCATCCCCCAGGCCAGATAGTCGGCCTCCGGGGCGAGGCCATGGACCTCACGCAAGGTCTGGTCGTCGTGGCCGGACGTGTCGAAATAGGCCAGCATCCGATCGGTGGACAGATAGACGTCCATGAAGAAATTGGCCCCGGCGGCGGCAAGCAATTGCGTCGCCACCTGCTGGCCTTCCATGGTGATCTGCGAATGCAGCGTGTAGCAGGGCGCCATGCCCATGGGCAGGCCGAGGATCTTGCCCATGAAGTGATCCTGGAGATTGGACAGGATCATCTCGAAATTGTCGCGATGGGTCTCCGGGCCGATGAAGCCAGTGACATTATTGACCATGAACGGGTCGTAGCGCCGCGCGAGGCCGTAGCACAGGGCCTCGCAAGTGGTCATGTCGAGGCCGTCATGCTTGCCATAGGTCAGCTCGCTGCCTTGCCCGGTTTCGAAATACATGAACTGGCAATCCGGCCCCAGCGGGCCCCGCGCGGCCATCAGGTCATAGGCCTCGTCGAGGAGGGCGATGGTGACGTCGAACTCCTCGGTCAAGGTGCGCTCGGTGCCGGCGAGGCTCTGGAACATGATCTCCACCGGCGCGCCGCGTTTCAGGGCCGCCATCTGCGTCTTGATATGGGAGAGGACGCAGATCTGGGTGGGGGCGCCCGTCTGGCGCCGGAGCAGGTCGGCATGGGCGAGGAGGGCGGAGACGTTTTCCAGCGTGTCCACTGCGGGGTTGATGCCGATCAGGGCATCGCCCGTGCCCATGGAGAGCCCCGTATAGATCAGGGCTGAGACGGCCGACAGATCGTCCGTGGGGTGGTTGGGCTGGAGGCGCGAGGACAGGGTGCCGGGCGCGCCCACCAAGGTGCGGGCACGCGCCCCGCGCTTGGCCTTCTTGGCTACGAGCACGAGCTCGTGCACGTCCATGACCTTTGCCAGCGCGGCAGCCATGACCCCGGTGAGGGCGGGAGCGAGCCGGCGCACCTGCGCAGGCGGCGCGCGCAGCAGAAGGTCCTTCAGGGCACCGACCGTCAGCGGGGCGATGGTGGCGAAGACAGCGTGGTCGATGTCGTAATTGACCCGCATCACGTCATCGATGCGGCCGGCGGCATCGGTGAGGGGGGTGTCGTAGAGATGCTGGAGGGTGAGCCCGGACAGAAGGCTCCGCGCCGCCTCCCGCGCCACCTCATCCGATGCCGCAAGGCCGGCATTCCGGTCGCCGGCCTTGGAATGGTCGGCCGCCCCAAGCAGCGCCTTGAGGCCGACAAAGGCAAAGGAGCGGTCGAGCAGCGTGATTTCGTAGCGCGTTTCGGGCGCCGGCTGCGGAACGGGGATGGCGGCAAGAGGGGTGACTGAGCGCATGGAGCCTCCGGGGATGCGTGCGCGACCCGCCTGAAGAGGGCGAACGGCTGCCCGCCCTCCTGACCTCCTCTGATATTCCCTTAGGGAAAATCTTTTGCCAATCCCATTTTGCGCCGCCCGGTGGATCAGGCTTCCTTGAAGCCGTATTCCGGCGTGCCCTGCTCGGCGCCGTAATATTTGTAGGGCAGGAACTTGCCGGTGAAGGTCATCTTCACCCGGTCGCCCTTGGGGTTTTCCTGGCGGGAGATGTCGATGTCGAAATCGATGGCGGACATGATGCCGTCGCCGAATTCTTCTTCGATCAGCGCCTTCCAGGCCGGGCCGTTGACCATGACCATTTCATAGAAGCGGTAGATGAGCGGGTCGGTGGGGGGCATGGGCATGCCGCGATAGGGCACCTCGTTCAGCATGCGCTCCTCCACCTCGCTGAGGCCGAACAGCTCGGCGGCAGCCTTGGCCAGCGGCTTGACCAGCTTCATCTGGCCAAGCAGCGCGCCCACCACCAGGACCGGCGACATGCCGCCGATCTCATCGGTGATGTATTTCCAGGTCCATCCCTTCTCGCGCTTGATGTCGAGGATCTTCTCGGTGAGCTGTTCGCGCTTCATGGGTTCACTCCTTGAGGTCTTGAAGGTCGTGAGGGGTCAGGCTGCGGCGATGTCGCCGCCGGAAGGGGGCAGGGGAGCGGAGACCGGGCGCACCACGGGCGGGGTGCGGTGGTCGTAGCCGGGGGGCAGCGCCGACTTGAAGGTCTTGGAGCGCTCCACCAGGAAATCGATTAGGTGGTTGCGCACCGCGTAGAAGTCCGGCTGCTTGTGGATGTCGAGCCGCCGACGGTCGCGCGGCAGCGGGTTCTCCACGATCTCCGCCACGACAGCCTCAGGGCCGTTGGTCATCAGCACGATGCGGTCGGCCAGATAAATGGCCTCGTCCACGTCGTGGGTGATCATGAAGACGGTCTGCCCGGTCTCCAGGCATATGCGGCGCACCTCGTCCTGGAGCGTGCCGCGGGTCAAGGCGTCGAGGGCCGAGAAGGGTTCGTCCATCAGCAGCATCTTGGGCTCGATGGAGAGCGCCCGGGCGATGCCCACCCGCTGTTTCATGCCGCCCGACAATTCCGCCGGACGCTTCAGCTCGGACCCCTTCAGGCCCACCACCTCGATGAAGCGCAGCGCATGGGCGCGCACCTGCTCCCGGCTCCAGCCGGGATGGCGGGAGGAGACGGCATAGGAGACATTGCCCAGCACGGTGCGCCAGGGCAGCAGCGCATGGCTCTGGAAGATCACCGCCCGGTCGAGCGCGGGTCCTTCGATGGCTCGGCCATCCACCACCGCCGCGCCGGAATCGGGCAGATCGAGGCCGGCGAGGATGTTGAGCACCGTGGTCTTGCCGCAGCCGGAATGGCCGATGATGCAGGCAAAGTCGCCCTTGTTCATGGAGAACCAGAGGTCGTCGAACACCGTGGTGGTGCGCCCGCCGGCGGCCTTGTAGCGGCGGGAAATGCCTTCGATGGAGACATAGCGGCTGGTCATCGCCTCACTCCGGATAGGTCACGAGGCGGGCGATGGCGGCAAGGATCTGGTCGAGACCCATGCCCACCACGCCGATCACCAGGATGGAGACGATCACATTGGTGATGGAGAGGTTGTTCCACTCATTCCAGACGAAGTAGCCAATGCCCGTTCCGCCAACCAGCATCTCCGCCGCCACGATGACGAGCCAGGCGATGCCGATGGAAATGCGCATGCCGGTGAGGATGGTGGGCGCGGCCGCCGGCAGGATGACGGTGAAGGCCCGGCGCAAGGGGCCGACCTCCAGCGTGCGGGCGACGTTCAGCCATTCCTTGCGCACATTGGCGACGCCAAAGGCGGTGTTGATCAGCATCGGCCAGAGCGAACAGATGAAGATCACGAAGATGGAGGAGAGCGTGGAATCCTTGATGGTGTAGAGCGCGAGGGGCATCCAGGCCAGCGGCGAGATGGGTTTCAGCACCTGGATGAAGGGATCGAGCGCCTTGTTCATCAAGGGCGACATGCCGATGAGAAAGCCCAGCGGGATCGCCACCAGAGCGGCGATGAGATAGCCCGTCATCACCCGCGCCACGGAATAGGCGAGCTGGATCCCCAGGCCCTTGTCGTTGGGGCCGTTGTCGTAGAAGGGGTTGGCGAGATGCTTCCATAGCGTCTCGCCAACCGCCAGCGGTCCCGGCATGGCGGACTTGCCGCTGGTGGCGGCGGCGCCCATGAGCTTGGCATATTCCGGGTCCATGCCGGTCGCCTCCTGGCCTCCCCGCACGGCGAGCTGCCAGGCGAGGAGGAAGGCGGCGAAGATCAGGACCGAGACGACCAGGGCGCGACCCCTCAGGCTCAGCGACATGGATCAGCTCCGGCGGATGGCGAAGCTCGCCACATAGTCTTCGGGCTTGGAGGGGTCGAACGGCTTGCCCATGACCACAATGGTCTTGGACGAGGTGGGCGGGGTCTGGCCCAGCTCCTTCATGAGGCTGGCGGTCTGGGTTTCCAGGAACACCTTGCGGGCGATGCCGGCATAATCCACGTCGCCCTTGATCTGCCCCCAGCGCTTCATCTGGGTGAGGATCCACACGGCAAACGCCTGGTAGGGGAAGGGATCGAAGGCGATGCGGTTCGGCACCTTCTCCACCTGCCCAAGCCCGTTGGCGAAGGTGCCGGTGAGCACCTGCTCCACCACGATGGGCGGCTGGTTCAAATAATTGGCCGGCGCGATGGCCTCGGCAATTTCCTTCCGGTTCTCGGTCTTCTGGGCGTAGCCGGTGGCGTCGATGATGGCCTTGGTGAGGGCGCGGAAAGTGTTGGGCGCCTTGGTGGCCAATTCTTCGCTGGCGGCGAAGGAGCAGCAGGGATGCCCGTCCCACAGCTTCAGCGAGAGGATGTGGATGAAGCCCACCCCGTCATAGACCGCGCGCTGGTTGAAGGGGTCGGGGCCGAGATAGCCATCGATATTGTCCGCCCGCAGGTTCGCCACCATCTCGGGCGGCGGCACGGCGCGGATCTGCACGTCCTTGTCCGGGTCGAGGCCATGCTCGGCCAGATAATAGCGCAACAGGTAATTGTGCATGGAATAGTCGAACGGGACGGCGAACTTGAAGCCCTTCCAGTCCTTCGGGTCGCGCTTGTCCTTGTGCTTCATGGCCAAAGTGATGGCCTGGCCGTTGATGTTCTCGATGGCCGGGATGGTATAGGGCGTCACGGGCGAGCCGATGCCCATGGAGATGGCGAGGGGCATGGGCGCCAGCATGTGGGCGGCGTCATATTCCCCGTTCAGCGTCTTGTCGCGGATCACCGCCCAGCCGGCGGTCTTGATGACCTCCACATTCAGGCCATAGCGGGAATAGAAGCCGAGCGGATGCGCCATGATGATGGGGGTGGCGCAGGTGATCGGGATGAAGCCGATCTTCAGGTCTTTCTTTTCCAGCGCGCCCGCGGTCTGGGCGAAGGCGTCGGTGATCTGGCCCAGCGGCAGGAATTGCGAGATGGCTGCCAGCGCCGTGGAGGCGCCCACCGCCTTCAGGAAGGCGCGGCGGGCGGGCGCCTCGGGAATGAGCGCCCGCATGACGGTCGCCTCGACGGCGCTGGCATAGCGCTCCTCCTCGCCGCCGGTGGCGACGCAGGAGAGGTCATGCTCGTCCTGCGAGGCATGCTGCCCGCACGAACAGCCGGACGAAAAGAAACGGGAACCGCGCCGGAAGGGATCGAAGCTCGCCATGGATCGCCTCGCGTGATGGGGCCGGGAGAGGCCTCGGGAAGGTGCCTTCCTCTACGCAAGGCGTGTGCCAGACGGGAGCGCGGGACTTTTGCGAGCATTCCCAAGGGCGAGCGGCAGAAGGGGAATTTACGAATTTTCGCGAATGACGAAATATCGTGATAGACTTACGAAATTACGTAAGTCTCGGAGCCGCGCATGAGCCAGGCTGTTGCCGAACCGGTCTCCCATTTCGGCCCCTTTGGGCCCGCCTTCGATACGGCCATCGAAGCCCAGTTGGCCGTAGACCTGGAGACCGGCGCCATTCTCGACGCCAACAGCGCGGCCGCCCAGCTGCTCGGCTATGAGCGGGGCCGGCTGAAAGCCATGCAGATCTTCGACCTTCATCCGGGCCAGGCGCCCGCGCTCATCGCCTTCACACAGGCGGTGGAGGCGCGCGGGACCTATTGGGCGCGCACCCTCTCCCCCCGGAGGGCCGATGGCACGGGGGTGCGCGTGGAGACGGGCGGCGTGCTGGTGCGCACCCCGCGCGGCCGACGCCTTTTGATGACCTTGTGCGACCTCGATGCCCGCCAACGCCGGGACATCGATGCCGCCGCCGACACCTTCATGCGGGAGGGAGTCGCCGAGTGGCAGCGGGTGGACCGCGCCTTCCGCGACATTGAGCGGGAGAACCGCCTCATCCTGAGGGCGGTGGGCGAGGGCATTTATGGGGTGAATGCGGAGGGTAAGACCACCTTCGTCAATCCCGCCGCCGAACAGATCCTGGGCTGGACCGCCGAGGAAATGATCGGCCGCGACATGCATGTGATGGTTCATCACCATCACCCCGACGGCTCCCATTATCCCCACGAGCATTGCCCCATCTTTGCGGCCTTCCGGGACGGGGCGGTGCATCAGGTGGAAAACGAGGTGTTCTGGCATCGCTCGGGCAAGCCGGTCTGGGTGGAATATACCTCAACCCCCCTGCGCGACCGGGGTGTGCTCATCGGCGCGGTTGTTGTGTTTCGAGACGTCACCCAGAAGCGAGAGGCCAACGAGCAATTGCGGGCGGCGCTGGCCGAGGTGGACAGCCTGCGCGAGCGGCTGGAACTGGAGAATGCCTATCTCCAGGAGGAAATCCGGGCCGAGGGCAGCCATCGCGGCATCATCGGCCGCTCGGAGGCGATCCAGAAGGTGCTGCGGCAGGTGGAGCTGGTCGCCCCCACCGATGCCACCGTGCTGGTGACGGGGGAATCGGGCACTGGCAAGGAATTGATCGCCCGCGCCATCCATGAGGCGAGCGAACGCCATGAGCGGCCGCTCATCCGCGTCAATTGCGCGGCCATTCCGCGCGAACTGTTCGAGAGCGAGTTCTTCGGGCATGTGCGGGGCGCCTTCACCGGCGCCCTGCGCGACCGCATCGGCCGCTTCGAGCTGGCGGACAGGGGTACGCTGTTCCTGGACGAGGTGGGCGAGATTCCCCTGGAGCTGCAGAGCAAGCTCCTGCGCGTGCTGCAGGAGGGCCAGTTCGAGCGGGTGGGGGAGGAGCGCACGCGACAGGTGGATGTGCGCATCATCGCCGCCACCAATCGCGACCTGCGGGGCGAAGTGAAGGCGGGGCGCTTCCGCGAGGACCTGTTCTACCGGCTCAATGTCATGCCCATTGAATCCGTGCCCCTGCGGGAGCGGCGGGAGGACATCCCATTGCTCGCCCTGCATTTCCTGTCCGCCAGCCGCAAGCCGGCCGACCGCTCGCTGCAATTGAGCGAGGGGGATATGCGCCGCCTCTCCGCCTATGATTGGCCGGGCAATGTGCGCGAGCTTCAGAATGTGATCGAGCGCGGCATCATCCTGGCGAGGCACGGCCGGCTGACCATCGACCTGCCGGGGGCGGAGCGTCGCGTCGCCGTGCCCGCCGCGCCCGTGGCCGCCAGCCTGCCGGAGACGGAGGAGGAACGCCGCGCGCGGCTGCGGGACAGCATTCTCAGGGCACTGGAGGCGGCGGGGGGCAAGGTCTCGGGCGCCGGTGGCGCGGCCGAGCGGCTCGGCCTCAAGCCGACCACCCTGGCCTCGCGGATGAAGGCCATGGGCATCGCCCCGCCCCGTTCCCGATAAGGTCCGTCGGCCTCAGTAGTCCCACTGGGCGCCGATGCCCACCGAGGCGTTGCCGTCGGCGCCCGTGGCGCCCTGGAGGCGGATGTTGCGGGAGAGGTCCAGGTCGATGGTGGCCTGCGAGGAATTGGGCGTCGTGCCTTGCCGGATGCCCAGATAAAGCCGGTCATTGATGCGCCGGCCGATGCCGATCTCGCCGCCCGTGCCGGCCGCATTGGTGCCGACGCTCAGGCTGTCCACGCCGAGCGAGCGGCGCAGATTGCCCAGCAGCGCATTCCCCTGGCCGGACAGGGCGGTGACCGCCTGCGCCACCTGGAGGGCCTGGCCGGCGGAGAGCTGGCCGGCGGACCGCCCGAACAGGAGCCGCGCCACCACTTCGTCCTGCGGCAGTTCCGGCGTGGACGTGAAGGTGATTTCCGGCTGGGACGCGCGGCCGGAGACGATGATGCGCGCGGTGACGTCGTTGGCCGCGCTTTCGGCGATGAAATCGAGATCGGGATCGGTGTCGCCGTTGAAGGTCAGGCGGCCCCGGGTGAAGTCGAGGCGCCGGCCGATGATCTCCAGCCGTCCGCGTAGCAATTCAAACCCGCCAATGGTCTGCGGCATGGCACTGGTGCCGCGCACCTGGAAACTGCCCGCCAGTTCAGCATCCACGCCCATGCCGCGCACAAACACCCGGTTGGGGGCGTTGATGGTCAGGTCGAGCGTGGCGAGGAAGGGACGGGGCGCGCCGGGGCCCGGCCGCTGGGGCGGCTTGCGCAGGCTGGCAGGCGCGGGGCTGCCGGGCGGCAGATTGACGTGGCGCACATTGAGCGCCTTCACCCCGCCGGGCAGGCGATCGGGAATGTTCACGTCCAGCTCGCGCACGTCGATGGTGCCGGACACGGTGGGCGTGTGCACCAGCGCGCCAGACAGGGCGATGCGTCCGCCAGCCACCAGGCGGATCAACTCGCTGTTGGCCATCTGGGCATTGGTGAGGGTGAGGTCGATGCGACCGGGAAAGCCGGCGGCCGGGTCGAGGGCAATGGTGCCCTGGCCCTGGATGTTGCCGCCATTGGGGGTGAAGGCCTGGAAGGACGAGACGGTGAGGCTGCGGTCCGTGCCGGTCACCACCGCCTGGATGCGCTCCAGGGTGACGCCGGTGACGGCATCCTCATAGCGCCCGCCGCTGACGCGGATGGTGCCGCCGGCCCGCGGCTCGGCAAGGGTGCCGCGCAAGGTCAGGTCCAGCGCCGCCGTGCCGCTCGCCCGCGCGCCGGAGGTGGCGAGCAGGGCATTGGCGATGGCCAGCGACACCGAGCCGCGAATGGTCAGGTCCAGCGCCCCGTCGGCCACGGGCACGGACCCATTGATGGTCATGCCCGACAGGGACGGTCCCGCCAGGGTCGACGCGATGGTGGCCCGCCCCCCGGCGAGCGTGCCGTTGGCGCGAAAATCGAACGGCCCCGCCCCGGCGGCGGTGATCTGGGGCAGAGTGGCGCGGGAGAGGGTCAAGTCATAGCGGCCCGTGGGCGCGGATGGCGTGCCGGTGATGCGGGCATTGGCGGCCAGCGTGCCGCTGGGCGAAAGGGTGGGGTCCACCAGGGCCGCGAGGGCAAGGGGTACCGCGCGGGCTTCGAGCGTCAGGTCCAGCGTATCGCCAGCGCGGCCCTGCGCCGTCAGGCTGCCGCCGCCGGACAAGGCGAGCGCAAAACGGTCGACGCTGGTGGTGCCGCCGCCATAGGTGAAAGTGGCGGGGGCGCTGAGGGTGGCGGTGGTGCGGTCCCGCACCACGCGCAGCGTGTCGAGCCGCAGCGTCTGCGCCTCCCCCTTCATGGCAAGGAGGCCGCGGCCGGCAAGGTTCGCGCCTTGCGCGTCGGCATCCAGGCCAAGGCGCGTACCGGCGCCCTCCGGCTGGGCGGTGAGCCGTGCGCGCGTGATGGTCAGGCTGCCCGATTGGATCCCCGCCGCGTCCACCGATCCCTGGATGGCGGCCGAGACCCGCGGGTCGGTGACCGACAGATCGATGCGCGCATTGGCCACCCGCTGACCGGAGGCCAGGAGATTGGCGAGCGTGCCGCGCACCGCGACGCGCTGGACGCCATTGGGCGTGTCGAGGGTGAGGGTACCCTCGGCGCGCCCGGCCAGCTCGGTGAGGGTCAAAGCGGAGATGTCGGCGAGGTCGCCGGCCGCCAAGGCCAGGTCGCCGGTGGCAAGCCCGGTGGGGGCGAGCGTGAGGGCCCCCCGCGCGGTGACGCTGCCCACCGCCAGGTCCAGGCCAGTGAGCGCCCGCGATCCATCCGCGCCGGTGCTGAAGGCAAGGTTGCCGCGCGACGGCTTGCCGCCGATCCGCCCCTGCAGCCCGCCGGTCCCGGACACCTGGCCCGTGAGGTCCTTGGCGGCCACATCGAGGGTCAGTCCCTCGATGGGATGCCCCATGGCCTTGCCGTTGGGAATGGTCGCCTGCGCGGTCATGTCGAGCGCGGCGAGCCGGCCGGAGAAGGCGGCCTTGGCCTGCGCGGCGCCTTCCAGCCGGGCATCGAGCCGCTTCAGATCGGGGAAGGTCGCCTGGGCCGTGAGAGTGGCGGTGGTCGCATCGATGCGGCCGTTGACGGCGAGGGCGGCGCCGGGGGCATCAATGGTGAAATTGTCCACCGCCACCGCGCCGTCCGGGGCCACCGACAGGCCGCCCTTGAAGCGCGAGGCCCCGCCTGCAAGGCCGTCCAGGGTGGCATCGCCCGTCGACACGTCCTGCGCCGTGCCGTTGAGGGCGAGGTCGAGGGCGCCGGCCGCGCTGCTGCGCTTCACGTCGGCGGTGAAGGCAAGCAGGCCCGCGAGGGGACGCCCGGCCAGGGGCGAGAGGGCGGCAAGATCGAGTCGTGCCACATCCAGGCGCCCGTTGATGGCGGCAAGGTCCGCCTTGCCGGAGAACCGCAGGTCCACGCCTGTCAGGCGCACCGTGGCCTCCGTGAGCACGGGGTCCTCGCCCCGCAGCCGGACACCGCGCACGGCGAGGGTGCCCGCCTTGCCGAGCGCCGCAGCCACCTTGGGGTCGCTGGCGGACAGGCCTTCTCCGGTGGCATCGGCCTTCAGCGCGAACGCGCCGCTGGCATCGGGTTCGGCGCTTGCCGTGGCCTTCAGCAGGCCGACGCCATAGCCGAACGCCGACACCTTGGTGGCGTTCACCCCGACCTGCATGCGCGGCGCCAGGACCGTGCCGGAAATGCCCCCTTCAAGCCGCGCCTCGTCCCACGCGAGGCCCGGCAGCAGGGCGGAATAGCGCTCGGCGGCGCCGGTCCGGGCCTGGAAGGTGAGGGTGATCGGACCATTGGCCGGCACCCCGCCCCGGGCCGAGAAGCTGAACCCGGCGGACCGCAGGTCCAGCGCGTCCACCTGGAAGCCGCCGTCCTCGGCCATGACAATGCGGCTCGACAGATTGCTCTCGCCCTCGAACAGGCGGGAATAGGTCTGCGGCAGCGCGCGCCCCACGTCGCCGCGGGCCGTGAACTGCACCACGCGGGCATTGGCCTGGGCGCGGACCGAGGCGGCACCCTCCAGATGGGCGAGCGTGCCGGCATTGGCCTGCAGCGTGCCGGACCAGGCATCCAGTGTCCCTGCGCCCTTCACTTGCGCGTCAAAGGCCGGCAGGCCTTCAAGGCCGGCGAGGCGCGCGAAGATGCCGCCCTCCGGCTCCCGTGCGGTGATGTCCACGTCGAGGGCGGCCGTCTCCGGTGCAAAACGCACGGTTCCGGCGGCAAATCCTTCGGCATCCCGGCGGTCCAGCTTGAAATTGAGCGACAGGCCCTGGCCGGGGCCGTCGATCCTGAGGCCTCCCTCAAAGCCGAACAGGGCCTTCTGCCCGAGCACCGGCTCGCCCAGTTCCACGGCCGGCGCCTCGATGTGGTCCACCATCACCCGCAGATTGCGTCCAAAGCCTGAGCCGGAGGCCGTCTGCGCCGGGCGGGGCGGCAGGTCTGGCTTGCGCTGGACCATAACCCGGTCGGCGCGCACCAAGCCCACATTCACGCTGCCCGACAACAAGGCGAGCGGGCTCCAGGACACCTGCAGCCCCTCGACCCGGGCGAACGGGCCTTGGGGATCGGACAGGTCGATGCTGGCCACCCGCATGTCCGAGGGGATGAAGCCGGACAGGCCCTCCACCTGAACGCCGAGCCCGTCGGCCGACGCGATCCGGCTGATGAGCGAGGCCACCATGGCGCGGCCCGGCGGTGTCTGGATCAGGCCGAAGCCCGCCAGCAGGAAGCCCACCAGGAAGATGGCCAGATAGATAAGGGCACGGGAGACCGCGTGAAGCGCGCGCATCAGAAGGACTGCCCCAGGCTCACATAGAGCCCGTAATGGGTGCCGGCCACCGTGGGATCGCCGGGGAAGGCGAGGTCGAGGCGGATGGGGCCGATGGCGGTGTAGTAGCGCAGGCCGATGCCGTAGGAATATTGCAGGTTGTTGAAGTCCGGCACGTCGGACGCGAAGGCCGCGCCGAGATCGAAGAAGGGCACGATGCCGATGGTGTCGGTGATGCGGATGCGCGCCTCGGCGGAGGCGGTGAAGAAGCTCAAGCCACCGACAATGACGCCCTGCGCATTGCGGGGGCTGGCCGACTGGTATTCGTAGCCGCGCAAGGTGCCTCCGCCGCCCACGTAGAACAGCCGCTGCGGCGGGGCGTTCTCGTACGGGACCCCGAAGATGGAGCCCGCCGCCACCTTGCCCGCCAGGATGATGCGGTTGTCCTCGTCTAGCGCCTTATAGGTGGAGATCGAGGCTTTCATGAGAACGGGACCTGCGCCTTGGTCGCCGAAATAGGCGAAGGGCTCCACCGTGGCGCTGGCGCGCACGCCGCGCGAAGGGTCCAGCAGGCTGTTGGTATTGTCGAAATTGAAGTCCACCGGCACGCCGGCAATTGGATAGTCGCGCCAGCCCGTGCTGTCCTCCACCTTGGAGGCTTCCAGGTCCAGCCCGATCTGCAGGCTCATATAATCGTCGAACCGGTGCCGCACGCCGCCAAGGAAGGTCACGGCCTCCCGCACATAGGCGTTGGTGATCTCCCGCAGCACCGCCGCCTGGGCAACGAGGTCGTCATTGGGGGTGAAGATGCCAGGCTTCATGAAGGTGGCGGACATCTTGTAGCCGAAGGGATCGGCGTCGGGCACCGCATCCGACTTCTGTCCGAACCAGGAGGCCTGCGCATCGAGCCGCAAGGTCTCGCCGCCGCCAAACAGGTTCCGATGGCCCCAGAAGGCATTGGCGCTGGAGCCGTCGGTGCTCGAATAATTGGCCGAGAAGCCCACATAATTCGGCTTGCGCTCGCCCACCTGCACCTCGATGGGCAATTCGCCGCGCGCATTCAGCTGGGACGCCTCGATGAAGCGCACGGAGCCGATCATTTCATAGGTCAGAAGGCGTCGCCGCAGCCGTTCCAGGCGGTCCGGCGAGAACGGCTCGCCGGGCTTGATGTCGATGCGGTCGCTGACGAAATTGGGCGGCAGGCTCGGCGCGCCGCTGACCGTGAAGGGGCCGAACGTGGCCAGCGGACCCGGAGCCACCAGGAACGTGACATTGAGGGTGTTGGTGGCATGGTCGGCCACCACGTCCTTGGCCGTGACCTTGGCGAAGGGGCGCCCCTCGTCCCGCAGCCGCGCCACGATCCGCCCCTCCGCCGCAATGACGGCGGTGGAGCGGGCAGGTTCGCCGGCCACAAGATTCATGCTCCGCAGGGTCGGCATGGAAGGCAGCGGCTTGCGGGTGGCGGCATCGAGAATGAGAACCGTGCCGAAGGTAAAGCGCGGCCCGGTTTCCACCTGCACCACCACCGGCACCGGGCCATCCTTGCGGGCGGCATCCACGGCGGCGAACACGTCGGGGGCATCGGGCGGCCGGCCGGCCACCGTGATTTTCAGGCGGCCGCCATAATAGCCCTGGCCGAAAAGCGCGGCGACGATGCGGTCATGGTCCGCCAGCGCCCGGCGCACGAGGCCCGCGGCGCCCGAGGGAGGCGCCCGCCGCAGGGTTTCCAGGTTGGAGGCCTGCGTCACCGCCGAGCGGGCGTCATTGTCTCCGGTCACCTCGAAGGTCACCGCATAGGGCACCGCATCAGGCGCCGGCGCCTCTTTCTGCGCCCCGTCGGGATTGAACCAGGCCATGGCCTGGTCAAAGAAGGTGGGGTCCTCGGCCCGGGCGGGCGACACGCACAACAGGCCGATCGCTCCCGCAGCCGCGAGGGAGACGTAAGACGGGCGGACGAAGACCTCGCCGGAAGTGCTGCGTGACGTCAGACGCCGGGGGGTAGGTCGCAACGATGCTCCGCCTCGGTGGAAATCCAGGGTTTTGCGATCTTAGCCGCCGCGCCCCCGCCCGTCCATGCGCGCCGCGCCGCGTCGTTAAGGGAGTGTAAGGCTAAGCCCCTGATTTCCCGACGGCAGGTGGGGGGATCCGGCGCAAGCGGCTGTCGCGCAAGGACAGCGGTCGCGCCTGCCTCCTGCGGCCCGATGGGTCGAAAAACCGGCGCTTGGCCGCTGCCTTGCCCAGAACAGATGCTCGACACATTTCTGCCGAAATGCGAGGGTGGCGCCAAAGGGGAGCTGTTTGAAAACTCATTGCTTCACCGTCGCTTGGGGGATTGCCCGCTGCCCGGATGGGCGTGGTGGGACCCTCGTGACGGGCCACATGCCTCCCGGGGACCCGTCCTGCGATGTTCCCCTCACGGCACGATGGCGACGGACGCAGGCCCCCGGGCCGAGTTTTCACGCACGCAGAACTGACGGGGGACCAGAGTGAAGCACAGGCTGACATTGTATATCGTCATCGCCCTCATCCTGGGCGTGTTGGTCGGATATGCCAACCACCTCCTCTGGCCCGATCCCAAGGTGGCCGAGAACATCGCCAACCACATCTCGCTGATTACCGAGATTTTCCTGCGCCTCGTGAAGATGATTATTGGCCCGCTGGTCTTCACCTCGCTGGTGGCGGGCGTGGCCCATATGGGAGACATGAAGACCATCGGCCGCGTGGGCGGAAAGGCCATGCTGTGGTTCATCACGGCGTCGCTGGTGTCGCTCTTCATCGGCATGGTGATGGTGAATCTGCTGGCGCCCGGCAAGGACCTCAACATGCCCCTGCCGCCGGTGGATGCGGCGTCCGGCATCCATGCGGGCTCTTTCTCCCTCGACGAATTCATCAAGCACGCCGTGCCCAGCAGCGCGGTGGGGGCCCTCGCCAATAACGAGGTGCTCCAGATCGTCATCTTCTCCATCTTCTTCGGCGTGGCCGCGGCCTCGGTGGGGCACAAGGCGCGCGTGCTGGTGGCGCTGATCGAGGAGGCCTCGCACGTGATCCTCAAGATCACGGGCTATGTCATGTCCCTGGCACCGCTCGCGGTGTTCGCGGCCATCGCCTCCATCGTGACGGAGCATGGGCCGGGCATTCTCATCACCTACGGCAAGTATATGGCCTCCTTCTATCTGAGCCTGGCCATCCTGTGGTGCGTCATGTTCGGGGCCGGATTCCTGTTCCTGGGCAAGACGGCGATCCGGGTGGTCTCGCTGCTGCGGGCGCCCTTCATCGTCGCCTTCACCACCGCCTCCAGCGAGGCGGCATACCCCTCCATGATGCGCCAGCTGGAGCGGGTGCCGGTGAGCGAGAAGATCGTCAGCTTCGTGCTGCCGCTCGGCTATTCGTTCAACCTGGACGGCTCCATGATGTATTGCACTTTCGCGGTGCTCTTCATCGCCCAGGCCTATGGCATCGAATTGAGCTGGAGCCAGCAGATCGTCATGCTGCTCGCCCTCATGGTGACCTCCAAGGGCATGGGGGCGGTGCCCCGCGGCTCTCTGGTGGTGGTGGCGGCGACACTGGAAATGTTCAAGCTGCCCTCCGCCGGCCTGCTGCTGGTTCTAGGTGTCGACCAGTTCCTGGACATGGGGCGCTCGGCCACCAATGTCATCGGCAATGGCCTGGCCACCACCGTGGTCGCCAAGTGGGAAGGCGAGAATGTGGATGTGGGCAAGGATGACGACGATGAGGAATTGGCCATAGCGGCCTGATCCAAGCGCCCCGCGCCCGGAAGCGGGGCGCCTCGTCCTGCCGGCGGGGATGGTCCCCGCCGCCCCGATCTTCCTCAATCGCAGCGATAATTGCCCTTCAGGCCCGCGCCCCCGCCACTGGCCATGCCGATGGCGGGGCCATCCAGGCTTCCCTTCACGGTGAAATTGTAGCCGGCGGCGCCATTGAGGGCGGTGAGCGGGCGCGGGACCATGTAAAGGTCCACGGTGTTGCGGACCAGGTTGATGGTGCCGCGGCCCAGGGCCTGCACCGCATCGGTTTCGATCACGATGACCGGGTCGGTCCGGCCCACGCCGTTGTTGAAGCGAAGCGGGACCTTCACGCAGCGCAGCGGGCTCTCCCCCTTCATGACGTTGGGGTTGAACATGCCCCCGAGGACGCCCAGCCCGGCCAGATCCAGCATGCCGGTGCCCAGGCGGCCATTGCGCACCCGCGCGGTGGCGGTGCCGTCGAGGGTGCGCAGCAGGTCCGTGTCCACCCCGAGCTTCGCCGTCAGGTCGAAATCAAGCCGAACGGTGCCAGAGGCGCTCACGCCGCCCTTGCCGCCGCGCATGAGGGAGGAGAGCGGCCAGCCCTGGCCATTGCCCTTGGCGCGCAGGACCTGTTCCCCTTCATTGGTCACCACCGCCTCGATCACCCCGCCGCCATAGCCCACCCGCACGGGGTCGCCCCGCAGCACGCCGTTATCCAGCCGAATCCGGGCCTCGATGCCGCTCGCCCCTTCCACGGAGCCATCGAGGCGATCGGCGCTGACCTGCACGTCCGCATCGGTGGAGGCGATCACATCCAGTTGGCTGCCGCCAACGGGCGCGCTCGCTCCGACAATGGCGATGCGCGGGATGGGGGGGGCGTCGTCGTCGCGCTGGAACACCTGGCGCAACTCGTCCACATAGAGGATGGGGGAGTGGATCTGCCCGGAGACGAAGCTGCGGTCCCCGCGCGCCTGCGAGGTCAGGTCGCCCTCGATCCGGGTGCGGCCGAGCTGCACCTTGCCATCGGCCTTCAGGCTGTCCGTCGTGCCGCTGATGTCGCCGGCAAAGCTGGCCGGGCCGCTGAAGTCGCTGGACACCCCGAGGGCACGGGCGAACCGGTCCCAGCGGGGGACCTGAATGTCGGCGGTAAACTGCGTCGGCTGGGGCCCCTTGGTGCGGGGTAGGTCGTCCAGGATGAGGGCGAGCTTGGCGGAAATCAGCTCGCTGTCCTGCAGCTCCGCCGTGAAGGCATTGATGCCCAGGGTGCCGTCGGCATCGGAAATGGCGATGTTGCCCACCATGCGCCCCAGGTCCCCCGGCGCGCCACCGGGCAGCAGGAGCACATCCGACACCGCCATGTCGATGCTGCCGGCCAGTTCCACCTCAGAAAAGTCGAGCACGTCGCCAATGCTGCCGGTGAGCCGGAAGATGGGCTTGTCCTCGGGGCCGGCAATGACGGAAATGCCGCGCAGGGCCACCTGCCCGTCGGGACCCCGCTGCACCCGGGCCACCTCGATGGGCCCGATCTCCCGCAAGCTCTCCGCGAAGGCATTGGTGCCGATGTGGATATTGTTGAGCATCAGGCCACGGCGGCCGTTCATGAAATGGCCGGACAGGCGGGTGACGGTGATGTCGCGGATGGAGACGGCGGGCCGGGCGTCCGGGTCGATATCCGCAATCGCGTTCAGCGCGATGCCCTTGCCGTGCAGCGCATCGTCGATCTTGCCGTCGAGGGTCACGCGCGCCCCGTCGGGAAGGGTGAAGTCCACATTCAGCTTGGGGGCGGAAAGCGCATGTGTCTCGATGCCCAGTTGCGCCGAGATGTGTCCCGAGCCGCCGCCGATGGGAGCGATGCGGGCGAGCGCCAGCAGGTCATCCAGGTTGGTGGTGCGCGCGGTCAGGCTCGCCACCATGTCGCTCTCGAATTCCAGGCTGGGCGCGCGGACCATAAGGCTGCCGTTCAGCCCCTGCGAACCAAACTGGATCTTGGCGCCATAGGGGCGGACGCCGCCGGCGTCGAATTCCGGCTGTTCCTTCTCGCGGTCGAACACGAACTGCAGGTCCAGCGGGCGCCCGTTGAGCTTGCCCTGGGCGATGCCCTTCTCGCGTCCGTCCTCGGGGAAGGTGCGCAGCCGGTCCACCTCCAGCAGGAATTGCCAGCCGCGCTCGAGATCGTTGAAATCGATGGCCACCCCGTCGAGCCTGAGGTGGGGCAGGTGGCGCAGCAGCAGCACCGGGGAGGAGAGGATGGAGCCCGGCGAGGGATTCAGGCGCTTGTGAATCTGGATGTTGAACCGGGCATCCGCCAGCGTGAAGCCGAAGAAGGGGCTATCCGGGCGCAATTGCGCATAGGGGGCGAGCGCGAGCACCAGCTCGCCGATCTCGGCCTGTTCCCCGGTCAGCGATGAGGTGACCTGCCGGGCATGAACCGCCAGGCGCGGACGGAAGGTGATGGACACCTCCCCCTTCACCTCAACCTTCTGCCCCCAGATTTGCGTCAGGCCGCGCTCCACGAGGCTGCGCCGCAGGGGCTCAGCGGAGGGGAGGCGGGCCAGCAGGAGGAACGCACCGGCCAGGAGCCCGACCAGCACGCCGGCTGCCAGAACCACCCGCAACGCCCATCGGACCATCACGCCATTCCTTGCCGGATGCCGGCATGCTCCGCGCCGCCCCGCCGGAACGAGCCGGGCCGCTTCCCTATGGTGCGGCGAGGAATGCACGCCGGGCGAGAGCCTGTAAAGCGCACAGGAGTGGGGGCTTACAGGCGCAGCACGCAGGCCCCGCCGGTCAGTCCCGCCCCCGCCGCGCTCAGCAGCAGCGTCTGGCCGGCGCGGAAGGGGGCCTTTTCATGGGCGAGCGAGAGTGTGAGCGGGATGGTGGCGGCGGAGGAATTGCCGAACCGTGCCACCGAACTCAGCATCCGTTCGGGCGGAATGACAAGGTTGTGAGCCACCGCCTGCATGAGCCGGGCATTGGCCTGGTGCGGGGCGAAGTGGTCGATGTCCGCCGCCGTCATGCCGGCACGGGCGAGCGCCCGGCGGGCGCTTTCGGTCATCAGCCGCACCGCCTCCACGAACACCGCCTGCCCGTCGGCGATGGTCATCCGGGTGTCCTCCACCGGCAGGTCCGGCGCAAAGGGACGGCTGGACCCGCCGGCAGGCACCTGGATGAGGCCGTATCCAGACCCGTCCGAGGACAGATGCGCCGCGAGCACCCCTGCTTCGGGCCGTGGGCTCGGCGCCACCACCACCGCCCCGGCGGCATCCGCGAACAGCACGCAACTGCCCCGCTCCCCCGGGTTGATTCGCCGGCTCAGGAAATTGGCCGCGACCACCAGGGCCGGCGCGCCGGAGGTCCGTACGAAGGCCTCGGCCATCACCAGGGCGTAGAGGAAGCCGCCGCACGCGCCGGCAAGATCCGCCGCGCCGCAGCCGGAAAGGCCCAGTTTGTGCGCCACCAGGGGCGCGGAGGGGGGAAGCAGATGGTCGGGGGTCGAGGTGGCGAGCAGGGTGAGGCCGAGGGTGGCGCGGTCGAGGCCATGGCTTTCGGCCTCGGCAAGGGCCATGCGGCCGGCTGCCGCCGCAAGATCGGAAAGCGTGTCCTCCGGCGCCGCCCAGCGGCGCTCCAATATGCCCGTGCGCCGCTCGATCCAGCCGGGTCCTAGGCCGAGCCGCTCCTCGATTTCCCCATTCGGTACCCGGCGTTCGGGTACCGAATGGCCGAAGCCGAGAATGCAGGTTCCCGCTGTCACGCCGCCACACCGAACTGCCGGCCAGCCTCGGCCATGGCGTCATAGACCCGGTCGAGCTCAGCCTCGGTGACGCAATAGGGGGGCATCACATAGAGCACGTTGCCGAGCGGGCGCACCAGCAGGTCCCGCTCCAGGAAGAAGGCGCGCATGCGCGGGCCCGCGTCCGCCAGATAGCCGCCATCGGGCACGTTGAGGTCGATGGCGGCGATGGTGCCGCACTGGCGCGGCGACGAGAAATGGGCGTCCTGCGCCAGCCGGAACAGACGCTCCTCCTGCATGCGGGCGAGATGGGCGAGGCGCGCCGCCACCGGTTCGTCCCGCCAGACCCGCACATTGGCGAGTCCGGCGGCGCAGGCGATGGGATTGGCGGTATAGGAGGAGGAGTGGAAGAAGGTGTGCCGCCGGTCGGTGGAATAATGGGCCGCGAAGATCTCGTCCGTCGCAAGCGTCGCGGCGAGCGGCACGGCGCCGCCGGTGAGGCCCTTGGAGGTGCACAAAATGTCCGGGCGGATGGCCGCCTGCTGGCAGGCGAACAGGGTGCCCGTGCGGCCCCAGCCGGTCATCACCTCGTCCAGGATGAAGAGGGTGCCGTGGGTCTGCGCGATGGCGTGCAGGTCCCGCAGCACGGAGGGCGGATACATGCGCATGCCGCCTGATCCCAGGACCAGCGGTTCCAGGATGAGCGCGGCAGCCTCCCCCCTTCGGGCCACCGCCTCGAAGGCGTCGAGCGTCTCCTGCTCGCGGCCGGCGGCGGGGAAGGGAATGCGGTCCACGTCGAACAGGATGGGCTCATAGGCGGCATTGAACACGCCCCGCGCGCCCACGCTCATGGTGCCGATGGTATCGCCGTGATAGCTGTCCTCCATCACCACGATGCGGGTCCGCCGTTCGCCGCGATTGCGGAAGGTGCCGAGCGCCATCTTCAGCGCCACTTCCACGCAGGTGGAGCCGGAATCGGAAAAGAAGACGTGATCGAGCCCG
Organism: Aquabacter sp. DMC10; assembly: GCF_056314145.1. Classification (NCBI taxonomy): domain Bacteria; kingdom Pseudomonadati; phylum Pseudomonadota; class Alphaproteobacteria; order Hyphomicrobiales; family Xanthobacteraceae; genus Aquabacter; species Aquabacter sp. DMC10. The sequence goes on from NZ_JBQUYX010000003.1 coordinate 526,793, forward strand.
GCCGGGGCGAGCTTCACCAGTTCGCGCGCCAGGGCCTCGGCGGGTTCGTGGGTGAAGCCGGCGAAGATGATCTGGTCGAGGCTTTCGCTCGCCTCCCGGATGGCGGCCATGATGACGGGATGGCGGTGGCCATGGGTGATAACCCACCAGGACGAGATGCAATCCAGAATACGGCGGCCGTCCTCGCTCTCCAGATAGGCGCCCTGCGTGCGCACGATGCGCGGCGGCGCCGGCTCCGTGGCGTGCTGCGTGAAGGGGTGCCAGACGGGGGAGGGCGACAGCATCAGGCAAAGTCCCGCAGGTCGAAATGGGCGGCAAAGGCGGCGGCGAGCCGCTCCGGGTCGATCACATCCAGCACCGGCAGCCGGCCCAGGATCTTTACCCCCGAAAACTCTCCGATGACACGGGCATTGTCCGGCATGTCCGGGCCGATGAAGGCGATGCCGTGGAGGGGCATGTTCCGCCGCCGCAGCGCCTCGATGGACAGCAAGGTGTGGTTGATGGTGCCGAGCGTGGTGCGCGCGCACAGGATGACCGGCAGGCTCCAGCGGGCGAACAGGTCGATGGTCAGCAGGGTCCGGGTGAGCGGCACCAGCAGCCCACCGGCACCCTCGATCACCAGCGGACCCTCCCCCTCCGGCGGCACCAGGGCGTCGGGATCGATGGCGACGCCTTCCGCTTCCGCCGAGAGATGGGGCGAGGCGGGAAGCTTCAGGCGATAGGCCTCGGGCAGGATGCGCTCCGCCGGCACCTGGCCGAGACGGGCGACGACGGCGCTGTCGGTTTCTTCCTCAAGGCCCGATTGCACCGGCTTCCAATAGCGCGCGCCCAAGGCCCCGGTCAGGGCGGCGCTGAAGATGGTCTTGCCGATGCCGGTGTCGGTGCCGGTGACGATGAAGGCGGGCATGCTGGTTCCCCGGACGCGTGCGCTCAGGCGGCCGCGTCTTGAAGCGCGAACGCGATGGCGTCCACCAGGCCGTCCACGGTTGCCGCATCCACGTTCAGGGTGAGCGAGATGCGCAGGCGCGCTGTGCCCTCGGGCACCGTGGGCGGGCGGATGGCGCGGCAGTCGAAGCCCGCCGCCTGGACCCGCCGCGCCACCTCCATGGCCCGGGCGTTGGAGCCGATCATCACCGGGATGATCTGCGAGCCGCTGGCGGGCACGCCGAGGCGGGAGGCCAGCTGCCTTTCCGCATGGCGCACCAGCGCGGAAAGACGGTCCCGCCGCTCCGGCTCGTCGGCGCACATGCGCAGGGCCTCGCGCACGGTGGCGGCCATCAATGGCGAGGGCGCGGTGGCATAGATGAAGGGCCGCGCGCGATTGATGAGAAAGGAGATGAGGCTCGGGTGGGCGCTCACCAAAGCGCCGGAAACGCCCAGCCCCTTGCCGCAGGTGTGCAGGCTGACGAGGCATTCGCGCCCCTCGAAGGGAGCGCCAAGGCCGCGCCCCTGGTCGCCGAACACGCCGGTGGCGTGGGCCTCGTCCACCACCAAGAAGCCATCATGGCGTTCCGCCACAGCCACGAGATCCGCCAGCGGCGCGGCATCGCCATCCATGGAATAGATGCTCTCCACCGCGAGCCAGGGCGTGCCTCGCCCGCCTTCGGCGCGCCAGGCGCGGATGGCATCCTCGAAGGACTGGGCATCATTGTGCGCGGCGGAGACCACCTTCGCCTTGCTCGCCGCCATGCCGGAATGAACGCTGGCATGGATCAGCGCGTCATGGACCACCAAATCCTCGCGTCGGGGCAAGGTGGAGAAGAGGGCGAGATTGGCGTCGAACCCACTGCCGAAGAACAGGCAGGCCGGCGCGCCAAAGAAAGCCGCGGCCTCCGCCTCCAAGGCCTCGTGCTCGGGATGATTGCCGCGCAGAAGGCGCGAGCCCGCCGCGCCCACCGGCACGCCGCGCGCGATCGCCGCCTGCACCGCCGCGGCGAGGCGGGGGGAGCTGGCAAGGCCGATATAGTCGTTGGAGGCGAAATCATGCCCCTCGCGCCCCTGGAGCGAACGCCCCCGGGCGCGGCCCTTCAGGCCCGCCAGGGTGGTCTCGAACCGCGCGAGCCGCGCACCGCTCATTGGCGGGTTTCCGCCTCCGCCGGCGGGAGGTCTTCGCCGGTGATGCCCAGGCGGCGGAACAAAGCGGTGTCGTGGTCCTCGCCGGGATTGTCGGCGGTCAGCAGGCAATCGCCCACGAAGATGGAATTGGCGCCGGCAAAGAAGCACATGGCCTGCAGTTCGTCGCTCATCTCGGTGCGGCCGGCGGACAGGCGCACATGGGAGGTGGGCATGAGGATGCGGGCGAGCGCGATGGTGCGCACGAACTCGAACGGGTCCACCGGCTTGGCATTGGCGAGCCGCGAGCCAGGAATGGGAATGAGCATGTTGATGGGCACGCTCTCCGGCGGCACGTCCATGTTGGCGAGCGTCAGGAGCATGTCGATCCGGTCATCGCCGGTCTCGCCCATGCCCAGGATGCCCCCCGCGCAGACCTTGATGCCGGCGTCGCGCACATTGGAGAGTGTCTCTAGGCGGTCGGCGAAGGTGCGGGTGGTGATGATCTCGCTGTAATAGCGCTCGGACGTGTCGAGGTTGTGGTTGTAATAATCGAGCCCGGCCACGGACAGGCGCCCGGCCTGGTCCGGGGTGAGCATGCCCAATGTCATGCAGGTTTCCATGCCGAGGGCTTTCACGCCCTCCACCATGGCCACCACCATGTCCATGTCCCGCTCCTTGGGCGAACGCCAGGCGGCGCCCATGCAATAGCGGGTGGCGCCGCCTTCCTTGGCCTTGCGGGCCTCGGCGATGACGCGCTCCACTTCCATGAGCTTGGAGGCCTTCAGCCCCGTGGGCGCATGGGCGGACTGGCTGCAATAGCCGCAATCCTCGGGGCAGCCACCGGTCTTGATGGACAGCAGCCGGCTCATCTGCACCTTGTTGGGGTCGAAATGCCGGCGATGGACACTTTGGGCTTCAAACAGCAGGTCGTTGAGCGGCAGCTCATAGAGACGGCGCGCCTCTTCCCGGCTCCAGCGGTTGGTCATTTCGGTGCGGGTTTCCTGCGGAACCGCCGTCGCCACTGACATGTCGCCATCCTGCATCTGACTTTGCCCGAGCAACTATACCCGAATGCGACAGGGACCAAGTCGAAAGCGTGAAGGGAAGCCGAAAGGCGCCGGCTAAATGTCTGGATGATGACTGTTGCAGTGCAGCGAAAAACGCCCGTCACGCCTTGGTGCATCGGTGTTCGGAAGATTTGGAAACTGGAGTTTTTTGGCCCTAACCCGCTGGCGTGCATGGAAAAAATATACAACCTGGCGCGTTCGGTGCTTGACCTGCGCGCGCCGCCCGCACATCGTAAATGCCGTGGTGCGATAATAAGGGTCGGTTGGAGCCGCGCTCCTGGGGTCCCTTCGCCAGTCGATAGGAAGGCCGGGGACGGATGGACGAGGACGGGGCCGGTCCAAGCGCGAGGGCGACAGAGGACCCGCACGATGGTCCTGCCTACCTCGGTCTCGGGGTAGTGCCCTTCGTCTGCACCGTCATACGCGACGAGATCCGGTTTTCCCGCGTCGATGCCGCTGTGGATGAGGTGTTCGGGATTCAGGCCGAGGATCTCTATCACACCCCCGACCTCCTCTTTGCCCGCTTTCCCCGCCAGACCCTGAAGGCGCTTCAGGCCGATGAGCGCCGGCATGCCGCCGCTTTGTCGCCGTGGCAGGGCGTCTATGTCATGCGCCATCCCGAGCGGGGCACGCGCAGCCTGCTCATTCGCGCCCGTCCCACAGCGTCCGGCGGCGGCGTCCTGTGGCGCGGGCTGGCGGAAGATGTGACCTGCGTCACCGCCTGGCAGAGGCGGCGTCATGCCCAGGCCGAACGGCTGCGTCAGGTTCTGGACGCGACGCGCGACCACCCCTGGGAACTGGACCTGACCGCCACCGGCGAGATCGTCGGCGGCACGGTCAGCTGCCCGCTTTACTCCCTCGCCAGCTGGCGCCAGCTCATCCACCCCGACGATGCCGGCCGCGTCATGCCGGACATGCTGAACCAGCTGATGCGCGATGGGCGCTGCCGCGTGGAATTCCGGCGCGCGCTGCCTGGCGGCGGCTGGACCTGGGTGGTGGTGCGCGGGCGCGTCACCCGGCGCGAGAACGGCCGCCCGGTGCGCGCCATGGGCTTGCGCACCGACATCGCCGCATGGCCGATCCACCAGCTGTCCGTGGTGCGGAACGAGGGCATGCTCCAGGCCCTGTTCGACCACGCGCCCATCGGCATGGCCCGCAACGCCCTTGATGGCATGTTCCTGGATGTGAACCGCGCGTTCCAGGCCATGACCGGATATGCCCGTGATGATCTGCTGAAGCTCAGCTATTGGGATCTGACGCCCACCACCTATGCGGCGAGCGAGGTCAATCAGCTCCAAGCCATTGATATAGACCAGCGCTACGGGCCCTATGTGAAGGAGTTCATCCATGCCAGCGGCCGCCGCATTCCGGTGCGGCTGAATGGCGTCTTGGTCACCCCGGATACGGGGGCTCCCTACATCTGGTCCATGATCGAAGACCTGTCCGGGCAGGACGAGCATGCCGCCCGCGACGAAAGCGCCTTCGATGCCATCACCGGCCTGCCCAGCCGCCGCCATTTCGGCCTGCGCCTGGAAGCGGCCATCGAGGATGCCCGGCGCGACGGCCAGCCGCTCGCGGTGCTGACGGTGGATCTCGACCGTTTCGCCCCGGTCAATGCCGCCTTCGGGCACAAGGCCGGCGACCTGGTCCTGCAGGAGGTCAGCCACCGCCTGTCCGCCCTGGCGAAGGGCAGCGGAACGCTGGCCCGGACCGGCGGCGACGAATTCTCCATCATCGTGCCCGGCGTCGCCGATCATGATGAATTGGCCGGCCTCAGTGCCCGGATCGTGCTGGAGATGGCGCGACCCTTCGCCGTGGAGGGGCGCGATCTGCGCCTTGGGGCGAGCCTCGGCATCGCCTGTTTCCCCGCCGACGGCGGCGACGCCGCCACCATCTCGCTGCGCTCGGACCTGGCTTTGTCCCTGGCCAAGTCGGCGGGGGGCGGCACCTTCCGCTTCTTCATTCCCTCCCTCTCCCGCCGGGCCGGTCACCTCATGGAGATCGAGACCGCCCTGCACCGGGCGGTGGCGCAGGACGAGTTGGAAATCCACTACCAGCCCAAGATCGATCTCAAGACCCGGCGGGTGCGGGGCTTTGAGGGGCTGATGCGCTGGCGCATGCCCGATGGGCACTTGGCCATGCCGGACTTCTTCATCCCGGTGGCGGAAACCTCCCACCTCATCCACGCCCTGGGCGACTTCGCGCTGCACCGGGTGTGCCGCGACATCGTCGACCTGCGGGCGCGCGGGCTGGTCAGCGGTCGCCTCTCGGTGAATGTCTCGGCCCATCAATTCTCGGACGGGTCCCTGCCCGACCGCATCCGCGACATCCTGGCGGCGAGCGGTGCCGGTGCCGGCGATCTGGAGGTGGAGCTCACCGAATCCACCATCATGGCCGACACCTCCCGCGCCATTGATGCCTTGCGCCGCATCCGGTCCCTGGGCGTTGCCGTGTCGGTGGACGATTTCGGGACCGGCCATTCCAGCCTTGCCTATCTGCGGCGGCTGCCGGTGACGGGCGTGAAGATCGACCGCTCCTTCCTGGAGGGGCTGCGCCCCAACACCAGTGAGGCCCGCATCGCCGAGGCGATCGTGCGCCTCGGACGGGAGCTGGCGCTGGAGGTCACCGCGGAAGGGGTGGAGACGGAGGCGCAGGAATCGCTCCTGCGCACCATCGGCTGCGACGTGGCGCAGGGCTATCTTTACGCGCGCGCCATGGCCTTGCCGGATCTGCTGACCTGGCTTCAGGACTATTCCGCGCAGCGCCCGCTCCAGGAGGTCGGCCCCGCCGACTGAGGCTGGCGGCCCCGGTTCAGCCGCCAGCTTCCTCGCGCAGGATCTCCAGGCGCAGCCATTCCTCCTCGGCCGCGTCCAGTTCGCCCTGTGCCTTGGCCAGGGCATTCGAGGTGCGCTCGAACTTGGCCGGGTCCTTGGCATAGAGCTGGGGATCGGCCAGCAGGGCGCCGAGCCTGGTGATCTCGGCCTGCAGCTTTTCCATGGTCTGGGGCAGGGTTTTCAGGGCGTGCTGCTCGTGGAAGGTCAGGCGGCGCTTCTTGTCCGCCTCCGGCCGGGGTGCTGACTTTTCCCCCCGCGGCTCGCCCTTGGTGGCGGGGCGGCCTTCGCTCTTGCCCTCGCTCTTGCCCTTGGTCTCCACGCCCCGGCCGCGCTGGGTCACCATGTCCGAATAGCCGCCGGCATATTCGCGGAAGACGCCTTCGCCCTCGGCCACGATGATGGAGGACACCGTGCGATCCAGGAAGTCGCGGTCGTGGCTGACCAGGAGCACGGTGCCGGGATAGTCGGCCACCATCTCCTGGAGCAGATCGAGGGTTTCAAGGTCGAGATCGTTGGTGGGCTCGTCCAGCACCAGCATGTTGGAGGGCAAGGCGAGCGCGCGCGCGAGCATGAGGCGGGCGCGTTCCCCGCCCGAGAGCACCCGCAAGGGGGAGTTGGCCTGTTCGGGCGTGAACAGGAAGTCCTTCAGATAGCCCATCACGTGCTTGGGCACGCCCCCCACCATCACCTGGTCGGAACCGCCGCCGGTCAAGGCGTCGCGCAAGGTGGCGTCGGGGTCGAGGGCGGTGCGGCGCTGGTCGAGGGAGACGATGTCCAGATTGGCGCCGAGCTTCACCGAGCCGGTATCCGGCTTCAGGTCGCCGATCAGCATTTTCAGAAGCGTGGTCTTGCCGGCGCCATTGGGACCGACGATGCCGACCCGGTCGCCGCGCAGGATGCGGGTGGAGAACTCCTTCACCACCGGCACGTCGCCGAAGGTCTTGGAAATGCCCTTGGCCTCGATCACCAGCTTGCCGGAGGCATCCGCCTCGCTGACCGTGATCTTCACATTGCCCTGGGAGCGGCGTTCCTCGCGCCGGTCCTTGCGCATGGAGTGCAACTCGCCGAGGCGGCGGACATTGCGCTTGCGCCGGGCTGTGACGCCATAGCGCAGCCAGTCCAGCTCGGCGACGATCTTCCGGTCCAGCTTGTGGCGGTCGACTTCTTCCTGCTCCAGCACGTCGTCGCGCCAGGCCTCGAACTTGCCGAAGCCCTGGTCAAGGCGCCGGGTGGAGCCCCGGTCAAGCCAGACCGTGGCCCGGGACAGGGTTTCCAGGAAGCGGCGGTCATGGCTGATAATCACAAGCGCTGAACGCAGCGACTTCAATTCGCTTTCCAGCCATTCGATGGCCGGCAGGTCCAGATGGTTGGTGGGCTCGTCCAGGAGGAGCACGTCGGGCTCTGGCGCCAGCACGCGGGCAAGCGCCGCGCGCCGCGCCTCGCCGCCGGACAGGCGGCCGGGCTCTTCCTCGCCGGTGAGGCCCAATTGCTCAAGCAGGTACCGGGCGCGATAGAGGTCATCGCCCGGCCCGAGGCCGGCTTCCACATAGGCCAGCGTAGTCGCAACGCCGGAAAAGTCCGGCTCCTGCGGCAGATAGCGCACCGTGGCGCCCGGCTGGAAGAAGCGCGTCCCCGAATCAGGCTCGATGAGGCCAGCGGCCACTTTCAGCAAGGTGGACTTGCCGGAGCCATTGCGCCCGACGAGGCACAATCTGTCTTCCGGCGAGACCGCAAGGTCCGCGCCGTCGAGCAGAGGGGTCGCGCCGAAGCGCAGGTGGATGTCCTGAAGCTGGATGAGCGGAGGAGCCATGGCGCCCGATTAAAGGGATTTGGGCACGGATGGAACACTCGCGCGCAAACTTCCGACCAGATCCAGCGGTCCGCGGGGCGAAGGTGTTGCAGGACTTGCCCCGTATGCCGCCGGATTTCGGTGGAAGTGAGCCCCGACATCCGCTCCGGTTTCGCTTCTCACGATGCAGGCGCTTCCGCCAGCATCGCGAAAAGTCCTTTCAGCCGGAACGCAAGTGAGGGTGCGTCAATGTACGGTGCTGTTGCCTCTCAGCCGAGTAATCTGGTCCTTGAGCACCAGCTTCTTGCGCTTCAGTTCGGCGATCCGCGTCGGATCAGTGGCCGGGCGCTGGAGTTCTCGGCTGAGTTCCGTGTCGAGAGCTGCGTGACGACGTTCAAGCTCTGCAATGTGCGACTGGACGGACATGCTTTCGTCTCTCCCTGTCTGCAACGGACATCAGTCTGTCATGGAGGCGGCGAAGAGTCGATGCCCCTCTTATGCCGCGCTGCAGCAAACCCGGGCGCGCGGGGGATCCGTGCGGCGCCGTCGGTCTTGCAGGCGCGCGTCCCCGTGCGATATTCGCAAGGGACAGCCTTTTCCGGGCGCGGCGGATTCTTGCATGACCAGTGACGAGGAACGGGATCTTAAGCTGCTGCTGGAGCGTCTGCGGCAGGAGCATCGCGACCTGGATGTGGCCATCGACGCCCTGACCGCCGTGGCGGGCTCGGATGTCCTTCAGATCCAACGGCTGAAGAAGCGCAAGCTCCAGCTCAAGGACAAGATCAGCCACCTGGAGGACCAGCTGTTCCCCGACATCATCGCCTGACGGGAGAGGCGAGCGCCCGCCGGCGGAAACCGGCGGACGCAGGCGCGATCAAATCTGGTCGAGCATGGTCTGGGCGCTGGACACGTCCGCCTTGGAGGGCACGTCCTCCACATTGAGCGCCTTCACCACGCCGTCTTCCACCAGCATGGAGAAGCGCTTGGCGCGGATGCCGAGGCCGGCCATGCCGCCGTCGAACGTCAGGTCGATGGCCTTGGCGAAGTCGGCATTGCCATCCGAGAGGAACAGCACCTTGCCGTCGGCGCCGGAGGCCTTTTCCCAGGCGCTCATGACGAAGGGATCATTCACCGCCACCACGGCGATGGTGTCGATGCCCTTGGCCTTGATCTCGCCGGCGCGCGCCACGTAGCCCGGCAGGTGATTCTTATGGCAGGTGGGAGTGAAGGCGCCGGGCACCGCGAACAGCACCACGCGCTTGCCCTTGAAGATTTCCTCGGTGGTCTTCGGCACCGGCCCGTCTTCGGTGCCGACGCGGAAAGTCACGGACGGGAGGGTGTCGCCAACTTGGATGGGCATTTCTTGCTCCGCTGATGGGTCTCCGGTCCTGCGTGGCCGGACGGTATGCCGCGCGGCGGATGGGCCGCGCGCGCCGCGCGCAGGATAGGGACATTTACGGAGGAGGAAAGCGCAGATCGTGGGCGCCGGGCTGTACCACGGTCGGTTGGAGCCGCCCGCGATCCGGTCCCCGCGCGGCATGCCCCGCCTGGCCCGGCGGGGGGGCACGCCCCCCCGGTCTGGGAGGCCTCAGGCGGGCGCCAGGCGGCTTCAGGGTCGCGGGAGCGCAGCCTCGGTTTCGATGGCCTTGCCCTGGTCGGACAAGGTCAGGCGCAGCCGGGCCTCGGGCCAGGCGGCATCCTTGGGCAGGCCGTCCAGGGCGAAGCGGAAGATCAGCGCGCCGCTGCCCGCCTCTTCCCGGCTCGGCAAAGGCAAGGCCCAGGCTTCCGTGGGACCCTCGGCAAACAGGTCCGCCTTGGCGCCGCCGCGCGCCTTGACCACCACCACCGGCGGGGTCTGGCCGGTATCCACCGATACCGCCTCGATGCCGAGCGGGCCGGGGGCGCCGAGCGGCACCTTCACCGGCAGCGCGTCCGCCGCGGCGGCCAGGGAGGGCTCGTCGCTTCCCCCCGCCGGAACGTCGAGGGAGACCTGCACATGGGCCGGCACGCACAAGGCGTCGCAGACCGCAAAGTCCAGGGACAAGTCCATGCGGGTGGCCCTGGCGGGGTCGGCGAGCACCACCCGCACGGGCAGTGTCACCGTCCCCTTGTAGCCGATGGAAAAGCCGCCGCCGCCATCGGAGAAGCGGCGGGGCGCGGGGAATGCCACATGGGCGCCAGCCACATTGCTGGAGTTCGACCAGTCGAAACGGGGGGGTATGCCGCTGTCGCCGGGATAGCGCCAATAGGTCTTCCAGCCGGGGGCGAGGCGGATCTCGATCCCCGCTTCCAGGGTCCCGTCCTTCACCGTGCCCGCCAGAAGGCGCACCTCCGCGCCCTGGGTGCGCGCATAGGGCGTTTCCAGCGCCTGGGCGGCTGGAGCGGACAGGACCAGGGCGACCGCAAGGCCGAGCCCGCGGGCGGCGAAAGGAGAGGCAAAGGTCATGCACAAGCCCCTAACGCGGCTCCGCCGGCCATGCAAAGGGGGCACGTGCACTTTCCCGTGACGGGTGCGGCGAAACGGCATGCCCGGATCGTTGCGGGGCGCTTCGGCGTTTGCAAACGCGCCCCTCCGCGCTAGGCTTTCCCTTATGACGGACGATTTGAAGATGATCTCGCCTGACCGCCCGCGGGACTATCTCGACGGGAAGATGCTGATCGCCATGCCCTCCATGGAGGATGAGCGCTTCTCCCGGACCTTGATCTATCTGTGTGCCCATTCGGAAGAGGGGGCCATGGGGATCGTCGTGAACCAGCCCGCCCCCAATATCGATTTCCGCGACCTCCTGGTGCAGCTGGACGTGGTGCCCGCCGCCGAACGCATCCTCCTGCCCAAGACGGTGGGGGATGTGCGGGTGCTGCGCGGCGGGCCGGTGGAAACCGGGCGGGGCTTTGTGCTCCACAGCGCCGATTTCTTCATCGAAAACTCGACCTTGCCCATTGATGGCGGCATCTGCCTGACGGCCACGCTGGACATTCTGAAGGCCATTGCCGGCGGGCGCGGGCCCTCCAATGCGGTGCTGGCGCTCGGCTATGCGGGATGGGCGCCGGGGCAGCTGGAGACCGAGATCCAGGCCAATGGCTGGCTGCATTGCCCGGCCGACCCTGACCTGGTGTTCGGCGCCAGCATCGAGACCAAATACGATCTGGCGCTGCGCAAGCTCGGCATCGACCTGGCCATGCTCTCCTCGGAGGCCGGGCACGCCTGAGGGCGGCCCGTCCGTCCCGATCAGCCGGCGCTGCGGCGGCGGCGCGGCTCGCTGCGCACTGGCTCGAACAGGGCGCGGCACTCTTCCGCCGTCAGCGGCTCGCCGAACAGGATGCCCTGGGCATATTCGGCCCCGAAATGGGTCATCTCCCCGGCCTCTTCCTCCCGCTCCAGGCCTTCTGCCACCACGTCCATGCCCAGATGGTGGGCAAGGTCGATGATGGAGCCGACGATGATGGGACGCGCCGCCCGGGCTGGACCCTTGGCACTGTCGCGGACGAAGCGCTGGTCGATCTTGATGCTGTCGAACGGGAAGCGCTGGAGATAGGCCAGCGCCGATTGGCCGGTGCCGAAGTCATCGAGGCACAGGCCCGCGCCCAGTTCCCGCATGCGCGCCAGCATGACGGCGGCATATTCGGGGTTTTCCATCACCAGGGCCTCGGTGATCTCCAGCTTGAGGGAGCCGGCCGCCACCACGTTGCGGGCGAGCACCGCTTTTAGGTCCTGGATCAGGTCATGCCGCAGCAATTGCCGCGACGAGACGTTCACATGCATGAAGAGCGGCGGGTCGACCCGCACCAGGCGCTGCCATTGGCCGAGCTGGCGGGCCGCCTTTTCCAGGGCGAACAGGCCGAGGTCGAGAATGAGGCCGGTCTCCTCCGCCAGCGGCAGGAATTCGGCGGCAGGCAATTCGCCGAGGGTCGGATGGCGCCAGCGCAGGAAGGCCTCGAAGCCGCCAATGGCCCGGTCGTCCAGCCGCACGATGGGTTGGTAGCGCACCAGGATCTCGTCGCGCTCCAGAGCGCGGCGCAGATCGTCCTCCAGCGCCACCCGGTCGGTCTTCTGCTGGCGCATGGCCGGGCGGAACACCTCGATGCGGTCGCCGCCGATGCGCTTGGCGAAATACATGGCCAGTTCCGCATCCTTCAGCACGTCGGTGCGCTTGGCCTGGTCGCCGCCGGACAGCACGAGCCCGATGGAGGCGGTGATGAAGACTTCCCGGTCGGCGAAGGTGATGGGCGCGCGCAGCGAGCGGCGCAGGGTGTCGGCGAAGGTGGTGATGCGCTCGGGATCGCGCTCGGACATGAGGATGAGGCCGAACTGATCGCCGGAGATGCGCGCCAGCGTGTCCTGCGGCTTCAAGAGGCGCATCATGCGCCGGGCAACGGTCAGCAGGATGGAATCGGCCATGGCCATGCCCACCGACACATTCACCTGTTTGAACCGATCCAAATCGATGACCATCACCGTGGGCTTCAGCGTGTCGTCGAGCCGGGTGAAGGTCAGCGCCTGATCCAGGCGATCCAGGAACAATTCGCGATTGGGCAGGCCGGTGAGATTGTCGCGCACTGCATCATGCAGCAGGCGCTCGGCGGCGATGCGTTCGCCGGTCACGTCCACCAGGGTGCCGATGCAGCGGACCACCTCGCCATCGGCGCCCACCACGGGGCGGGCACGCAGGTTGAAGGTGAGATAATGCCCGTCGATGGCGCGCAGGCGGAAGTCCTGGTCGATGCGCCCGCGCCGCTGGTCGATGATGCCGTCGAGGGTGGCGCGGAAGCGGTCGCGGTCGGCGGGGTGCAGCACTTCCAGCCAGCCGGCGGCTTCGGTTTCCAGCGAGCGGCGTTTCAGGCCGAGGGCGTCTTCCACCTCGGGCGAGGTGTAGATGCGGTCGCTGTCCACGTCCCAGTCCCACACCAGATGGCCGGAGCCGGCGAGCGCCAAAGCGCGGCGCTCCAGGTCAGAGGTGGAGCCCTGCACCGCGCCGAGGCCGGCAAAGGCGTGCTGCATCACCGTGAAGCCGATGAGCATGACGATGAGCACCAGGCCGCCGGACAGGGCCGGAGCCACCAGGTCGTTGGTCACCACGGCTTCGACGGTCAGGCCGGCCATGACCACCCAGGCCAACAGCAGGAGCCAAGTGGGGATGATGAGCACGGCACGGTCATAGCCGTGCTGGGACAGCCAGATGACGATGCCGAGCCCGGCTACGGCCACGGCGAACAGGGACAGTCGGGCAATGCCGGCGGCGACGGGGGCATCCAGCAGGGCCACCACCACCAGGGCGGCAAGAAAGACCAGCCAGCCGGCGGCCACGTGCACATAGCGCACATGCCAGCGGTTGAGGTTGAGATAGGCAAACAGGAAGACCAGCAAGGTGGCGGTGAGGATCGCCTCGCCCGCCGCTCGCCAGAATTGCTCAGCAATGGGGGAGAGGCCGAACACCTTCGACCAGAAGGAGAAATCAAGCCCGATATAGCCCAGCACCGCCCAGGCGAGCGCTGCCGCCGCCGGGAACATGACCGAGCCTTTCACCACGAACAGGATGGTCAGGAACAGCGCCAGGAGGCCGGCAATGCCGATGACGATGCCATGGTACAAGGTGAAGCTGTTCACCTTGTCCTTGAAGGCGTCGGGCTCCCACAGATAGAGCTGCGGCAGCTTCTCGCCGGTCAGTTCGGCGACGAAGGTGACGGTGCTGCCGGGATCCAGGGTCACCAGGAACACGTCCGAATCCGGCGCGCTCTGGCGCTCGGGCTTGAAGCCCTGGCTCGGGGTCAGGTTCAGGATGCGCCGGTTGCCCAGGTCCGGCCAGAACAGGCCCGATCCCACCATGCGGTAGAAGGGCGCGACGATGAGGCGGTCCACCTGCTCGTCGGTATTGTTGGACAGGGCGAAGACCACCCAATGGGCCTTGGCCTCGCCATCGGAGGCACGCACCTCGATCCGGCGCACGATGCCGTCGGTGCCGGGCACCGTGGAAATCTGTAATCGGTCGGTGTCGGTATTATAGTGCTCGACCGCCGGCAGGAGGTCGGTGACCTTGGCATCAAGACGCACGGCCACGGCCTCGACAGCGCCGGCAGGACGCACGGGAAGCAGGGCGGCAAGGAGAAGGACCAAAAGAACCAGGACAGAACGCAACGGCGAGCCTCCGCACCCGGTGAACCGGGGGAAGGTGTCATCACTAGCGCCCACCTTTGGCCGGAGCAAGGCGAAGGCCCGGCTGACGCAGCAGGAGGTGGCGGAAACCGCCGTGGGGCGGCGGCTTCCGCCAGGGCGCATCACGCCACCTCGAGCACGATCTTGCCCACATGCGCGCTGGATTCCATCCGGGCATGGGCAGCCGCGGCCTCGGCGAGCGGGAAGGTGCGATCGATGAGCGGGCGGATGGCGCCCTGGGCCAGCAGCGGCCAGACCTTCTCCTGAAGCGCGTCGGCGATGGCGGCCTTGTCGGCCACCGGGCGGGCGCGCAGGGTCGAGCCGGTGTGGGTGAGGCGCTTCAGCATCAGGCGCATGAAGTCGATCTGCACCTTGGACCCGTCCTGGAAGGCGATCTGCACGATGCGCCCTTCGACGGCGGCGGCCTCGTAATTGCGCTGGATGTAGGAGCCGCCCACCATGTCCAGGATCACATGGGCGCCCTTGCCGCCGGTGGCGCTTTTCACCACGGCGACGAAATCCTCGCTCTTATAGTCGATGGCCACGTCGGCCCCGAGGCGCCGGCAGGCCTCGCACTTTTCCGGCGAGCCGGCGGTCACGATCACGCGGGCACCGAAGGCCTTGCCCAGCTGAATGGCCGTGGTGCCGATGCCGGAGGTGCCGCCATGGACCAGCAGCGTCTCGCCCGCCTGCAGCCGTGCGCGGTCGAAGACATTGCTCCAGACGGTGAAGAAAGTCTCCGGCAGGGCGGCCGCTTCCACCATGGAGAAGCCCGCGGGCACCGGCAAGGTGGTGGCCTCGGGGGCCGTGCAATAGGCGGCATAGCCGCCCCCCGCCGCCAGCGCACAGACCTCGTCCCCCAGCTTGTGGCGCGTCACGCCGGCGCCGAGCGCCACCACCGTGCCGGAAATCTCCAGACCCGGCAGGTCCGAGGCGCCGGGAGGGGCAGGATAGAGGCCGCGCCGCTGCACCACGTCCGGCCGGTTGACCCCTGCCGCCGCCACCTTGATGAGCACTTCGCCGGCGGCGGGCACGGGCATGGGGCGCTCGCACGGCACGAGCACCTCCGGCCCGCCGGGCGCGGAAATGCAGATGGCGGACATGGTGGCGGGCAGGTCGGTCATGGCACGGTTCCGTTCTGGAGCGGTGAAGGGGAGGGACATCCCCCGTCCGTGACGGTGCGGGGTGGGCGGCACGGGCCGCAATCGATGGCCCTCTAGTAACCCATGCGGCGTGGCGCGAAAATGGCGTCGCGCCCGGCGCGTCGTGGGCGAAGATCCGGCTGCCCCAAAGGCAAGGTCAGGATACGGGCGCTTTGATCGGAGGTTGACCCATGGATGATGACCGTCCCGCTCCCCCACCCTCGCCCATTCAGCCCGGCGCCGACGTGTCGCGGCTGTCCGAGAATGAGCTTCTGGATCGCATCGCCCTGCTGAAGGCGGAGATCGTGCGCCTGGAGGGGGCGCTGGCCGCCAAAAAGGCCTCGCGCAGTGCCGCCGATGCCTTCTTCAAGCTGTAACCGTTCAGCCCTTGTTAAGCCCCATCTGCCATCCTGGCGGTGTTCCGATGGAAGGCCCTTCGCTCTCTCCCGGCCTTCCCGGACATCTGGCGTCCTCCCGTCGACCTGAGCCGCCGCAAGGCGGCTCTTCTGTGAGCGCGCCTCATCCCCGTAATTTTGCCTTAACGGACCGGCCCGGCCTGGATTCCGCCGCAACACGGGTGCACTCTGGTGCCTTACGCTTGGACGCGCCCCCCTTGGACGCGCCCCTTGGCCGTCGGGAGGCGCAGATGGACCGGAGCATTGCGACCCTGGGCGTGCCGGGCAATGGGCCCTTTTCCCATCTTTATCGCGACGGAATGGCGCTCTTGGAGCGGGTCAGCGCCTATCTGGGCGGCCCCGGCCGGTTTGAGGCGGCCCAGCTCTCCGACGAGGCCAATACCGCCTATCACGCAGAATCGCGGGCGCTGACCACCTTGCTGCTGCAGATCGCCGCCTGGCTCCTGATGGAACGGGCGGTGGCGGAAGGCGAGATTTCCATGGATGTGGTGCGCCTGCAGGCGAGCCGCACTGATCTGAAGGCGCCCGCGCCGGTGCCCTCTGCCGATCACCCGGATGGTCTGAAAGCCCTGCGGGCGGAGGCCGAGGCGCTGCGTTCAGCGGTCTGCGCGCGGGCCGAGCATCTTCTGGCGGCCGCCAATGCCAATGGCGAGCGGCCCGCGCCCATCGGCCGGCCCCATCTTCAACTGGTCCGCAGCGGGCCGGAATAGGCCGGTCGCGGCCACCGCTGCCTCGTCACGCCCGGCTTGGCGCCTCCCCCCGGGCATATCTGCACCCCCCGCTTTTCGGCACCTGGCCGCCCCATGGCAGCTGGCGCGGCCGCACGCTTGGCCAATGTCCGGCTTCCGGCATGCAGACGCACAAAAACACCGGGGCCGGACAGGGCCTATCCATCGCGGATCAGGTCCTTCCAGCCCAGGCGTTGGTCCAAACGAGGTCCAAGCTGGGGTGCGACCATGGCGCGCAGGCCGTGAGTGCCTGCGCCGCCGGACGCGCCTCTCGGATCAGCCCTTGAGCAGGCCGCCGAACTTGTTCTTGAACCGGGACACGCGGCCGCCGCGGTCCATGAGCTGCTGGGTGCCGCCGGTCCACGCGGGGTGGGTGCGGGGGTCGATGTCCAGCTGAAGGGTGTCACCCTCCTTGCCGTAGGTCGACCGCGTCGTGTACTCGGTGCCGTCCGTCATAACCACCTTGATGAAGTGGTAGTCGGGGTGAATTTCGCTCTTCATGGGTCACGTCCTTCTCGCCGCGCCAGAGACCAGCCGAACGGCGACGGTATGAATTCGTTTCCTGACGGAAGTGGCGGGTCTATAAACGAGAGCATGCGTTGACACAAGCCGACACCTCAGCGGATCGTCCGCAACTTCCGCCAAACCCCGCTTCCCAAGCGCCTTCCCAAGGGGCATCCGGGCGGCGGCGTTCGCTCGGCCCGCTCCTGTCCTTGCTGCCGCACCTGCTGCGCTATCGGGCGCGGGTGGCGGCGGCACTTGTCGCCCTGGTGGTGGCGGCGGTGGCGACGCTGGCCATGCCCATCGCGGTCCGGCGGATGATCGACCACGGCTTCACCGCCCCCGAGGCCGGTCTCATCGACCGCTATTTCATGATGCTGCTGGTGGTGGTGGGCGTTCTCGCGGCGGCCTCCGCCGTCCGCTATTATCTCGTCACCACGCTGGGCGAGCGGGTCGTTGCGGATCTGCGCGATGCCGTCTTTGCCCGCCTCACGCTGCTGGACGGGGCCTTCTATGACACCGCCCGCGCGGGGGAGCTGACCTCGCGACTGACCGCCGACACCACCCAGATCAAGGTGGTGGTGGCGACCTCGGCTTCCATCGCCCTGCGCAATTTCGCCCTGTGCGTCGGCTCGGTGGTGATGATGGTGGTGACGAGCCCGCGCCTGTCCGCGCTGGTATTGGTGGCCATTCCGCTCATTGTGCTGCCGCTGGTGGCCTCCGGGCGCCGGGTGCGCAAGCGCTCGCGCCTGGCGCAGGATACGCTGGCGGATGCCTCGGCCTATGCGGCGGAAGCCATTTCCGCCATGCGGGCCGTGCAGGCATCGAGCGCCGAGGGCGCCGCCCGGACGCGCTTCGGGGCAGCCGTGGAGCGGGCCTTCGTCGCCGCGCGGGACGCCACCAAGGCGCGAGCGGCTCTGACCGGGGTGGGCATTTTCCTTGTGTTCGCCAGCGTGGTGGGCGTGCTCTGGGCGGGCGCCCAGTCCGTGATTGCGGGCACCATGACGGCGGGTGACCTCAGCCAGTTCGTGCTGTTCGCCGTGCTGGCGGCGAGCGGTCTTGGCGAATTGTCCCAGACCTGGGGCGAGGTCGCCTCCGCCACGGGCGCGGCCGAGCGCATCGGTGAATTGCTGCGCGAAACGCCGCAGGTGAAGGCGCCCGCACGCCCGAAGGTGCTGCCCGCCCGCCTCTCGGGTGCCATCCAGTTCGATGAGGTGTCCTTCGCCTATCCCACCCGGCCGGATGGGCGGGCGTTGCACGGCGTGTCCTTCACGGTGCGGCCCGGCGAGCGGGTGGCGCTGGTGGGGCCGTCGGGGGCAGGCAAGAGCACGGTGTTCCAGTTGCTGGAGCGCTTCTATGATCCGCAGGCCGGCCAGATCCGGCTCGACGGCCTGGACATTGCCGATTGCGATCCGGTGGCGGTGCGTCGTCAGCTCGCCCTGGTGCCGCAGGATGTCGCCATTTTTGCCGATACGGTGCGGGAGAACATCCGCATCGCCCGGCCCGAGGCCACCGACGCCGAGGTGGAGCAGGCCGGCCACGCCGCCTTGGTGGACGAGTTCGTGGCCCGCCTGCCGCAGGGCTGGGAAACCCAAGTGGGAGAGCGGGGCGTGATGCTCTCCGGCGGGCAGCGCCAGCGCATCGTGATCGCCCGCGCCATTCTGCGCGCCGCGCCCATCCTGCTGCTGGACGAAGCCACGTCCGCCCTCGATGCGGAAAGCGAGACGCTGGTGCAGACGGCGCTGGAGCGCTCCATGACCGGGCGCACCACCCTCGTCATCGCCCACCGCCTCGCCACCGTGCTGTCCGCCGACCGCATCCTGGTGATGGAAGGCGGTCGCATCGTGGATGAGGGCACGCACGGGGAATTGGTGGCCAAGGGCGGGCTTTATGCCCGGCTGGCGGCGCTTCAGTTCAACGGCACCGCCTGACGGGCCTGGCAACCGGGCTTCTGCTCCAAGGGAAAGGCTTGGCGCTCGTACCTGTGTCAGTCTGCGCGGACCAGGTCGCCGGGCTTCCATTCCATGCGCCAGATGGCGCGCCCGGACAGTGGATTGCGCCCTTCCCGCGCGATGGCGAAGCCCAGGCGCCGGTAGAAGGCGACCGCGCGGGGATTGTCCTGGTTCACATCCAGGGCAATGCCCGCCGGGGAGATGGCGCGCGCCGCCGCCATCAACGCCTCCGCCGCCCCCTGGCCCCAAAAGGCGGGGGCAACTGCCAGCTGGTCCAGATAGCCGGTGGCGGGGGCAATGGCGACGAAGCCGGCGGGCTCTGCCTCCCGCCCCATGGGACACGCCACCAGAAACTCCGCGCCAGTCGTGCGCAGCGTCTGGACATGGCCGAGGAACCAGGGGCGCCGTGCCTCGAAATCGATGTCCGGCATGGTCTTCGCCCAGCTGGCCACCCAGAGGTCCGCCAGCCCATCGCGCATCTCGTCCGTATAGGGCACCACATCGAATGCCGCAGCGGCATCTCCTGGCATGGCGGTGATCCTCACGTTACGGACGGTGGATGTCGAGCATAACGACCTGAGAGTGTTTAAGAAACCCTGAGAAGGGAGCTGTAGCTGGGCCGTGGGTTTTGCTAAAAGCGCGGGAGCGACCCAAAAGGGCTTCGATGTTTCGTCTCATCCTCCTGCTTCTCGGCACCGAGACCGTTCGCGGCGAGTGGCGCTGGCTTGCCGGCGTCGGGATGATCTGGGTCCTGCTCGGTCTCTTCATCATGGTGGACATGGGGGGCGCGGGTTCCGCGCTGGCCACCCAGATGCTGGGCTTTCTGATCCTGGCGGACGGCGTCCTGGTGCTGCTGCTCCAGATCGGGCTTCACTCCTATCGCCGCCGCTTCTTTCTGGCCCGGGCCGTCATCACCATGGGGGTGGGGCTACTGATCCTGGGCATGAGCCTGCCGCAGGACCGGGCGGCGGCCTGCATCCTGTTCGGGGCGATCTATTTCTGCGATGGCCTCATCCGCCTCCTCGCCTCGGTGGTGGTGCGCTACGCGGCATGGCCGGTGACGGCGGTGGGGGCGGTGTTCGAGATCGGGCTGGCGCTGATGGCGCTCCTGGACCGGCCCTTGCCCTACGAGCGGATCGTGCCGCTCTGCGTGGGCCTCGCCACGCTGTTGAGCGGCGTCACGGTGAGTGCATTTGCCTGGCGCCTGCGACACCTGCCGCTCGACCGCTCGCTCACCTCCCTTTCATGGTTCCGGGCGCCCAAATGGTATGCGCGGAGCCCCCGCGCCGAGCATCATCCCCGGCCGCTCCGGGAGCCGCCAGCGGCCCCGCTGCTGTTGCGCATCTGGCTGCCCAAGCCGGGCGAGAATGCCTTCCGCCCGCCGGTGTTCGACCGCTACATCGCCCAGTTCGCCAAGGACGGCTATCCCTATCCCGGACATGCGGCGCTGGAGCATGCCACCGGCCTCTATATCAGCCACGTGGCGGTGAAGCGCATCGAGGTCACCAGCCTGGTGCGCATCTCCAATGCCTCGGCGGAGAACGACCACGAGGGCAATTTCCTCGACACCTACGCCTATGAAAGCTCCTACCGGGGGCCCTCCGAGGTCATCATCCGCTTCCGCCTGTTCAATCTGGCCCAGCTTGAGGAATTCTGGGCGCAGTACCGGGTGGACAAGACCTACAATGTGGCCAACCGCTCGTGCTCCATTGCCGCTGCCCTGGCGCTCGATGCGGCGCTGGAAGGGGTGCTGGCAGGGCCGCAGGCGCGGCGGCGCATGCTCTCTCTCATGATGAACCCGGACGTGTGGACGGCGGCCGCCTTGCGGTCCTATGCGGACAGCATCACCTGGACGCCGGGCCTGCTCCATGACTACGCCCAGGCCCTGCGCCGGGTTCTGGATCAGGAGCGGCTGGGCTGGCGCCCGCAGATCCGGCATGCCCTGGCAGCCTACCGCCTGCTCGGCCGGGCCTTCCTGCAGCGCCTGTTTCCCCGCCACCGTCCGACGGTGCCCGGCCAAGGGGCGCCGACCGCCTGAGGTCGCGCGCGGGCCTCAGTCCGGCACCACCAGACGACCTTGCCCGTCGAACGGGAAATAGGGGTTGTGGGCGACCTCCCAGACGTGCCCGTCGGGATCGGCGAAATAGCCCATGTAGCCGCCCCAGAAGACAGGCTGCGCCGGCCGCAGGACCCGGGCGCCCAGGGTGGCAGCCCGCGCCATCAGCGCGTCCACCTCGGCCTCCGTGGCGGTGTTGCAGGCCAGCGTGATGCCGCGAAAGGCGTCGGGTCCGTCGAGGTCCGTGACCTCCGCGTCCCGCGCCAGCGCGTCCGAGGGATAAAGGGACAAGATCACGCCGCCGGCCTCGAAGAAGGCCACATTGGCGTGCGTCTGGCCCCGGCGCACCAGGCCGAACGCGGCATAGAAGGCGGCCGCGCGCGGCAGGTCCGCGACCCCCAGCGTGACGAGATGGAGGCCAGGGCGCGGCGCGGTGTCGGGCGCGGCTTCAGGAGAGGGCATGATGGGCCACCTTGGCGCGGCAGGGAGGGGTCAGAACAGGGACAATTGCTCGCCCGGCTGGGGCGGCCGGCGAAAATGCTCGGTGGTCAGCTTCAGGCCGCGGCCCACCAGCCCGAGGCGCCCGGCGGCGATCTCGAAGCGCCGGCCGATGGTCCAGGCGTAAGGCCCGGTACCCCGCCCGCGTGTGCCGAAGGTGGAATCATAGTCCCGCCCCCCGTGCATCTCCCGCACCAGGGAGAGAACGTGGCGGGCCTTGTCGGGGAAATGGGTGACCAGCCATTCCCGGAACAGGTCGGCGATTTCCAGCGGCAGGCGCAAGGTCACATAGCCGGCCTCCGTTGCCCCGGCGGCCTTGGCGGAATCCAGGATGCGCTCGATCTCCATGTCGTTGAGCGCGGGGATGAGCGGCGCCGTCAGCACGGCGGTGGGGATACCGGCGTCCGTCAGGCGCCGGATGGTCTCCAGCCGGCGCATGGGCGAGGCGGCCCGCGGCTCCATGAGACGGGAGAGCTTGTGGTCCAGCGTGGTGATGGAGATGGCCACCTTCACCAGACCCCGCTCGGCCATGGGTTTGAGGATGTCGATGTCCCGCGCCACCAGGCCGGACTTGGTGACGATGCCCACCGGGTGGCCGAAATCATTCAGCACCCCCAGGAGCTTGCGGGTGATCTCCCAGCGCCGCTCAATGGGCTGGTAGGGGTCCGTATTGGTGCCCATGGCGATGGTGCGCGGCTTGTAGGACGGGTGCGCCAGCTCGCGCGCCAGCAATTCCGGCGCATCCGGCTTCACGAACAGCTGCGTCTCGAAATCGATCCCCGCCGAGAGGCCCTGATAGGCGTGGGTGGGGCGGGCGAAGCAATAGATGCAGCCATGCTCGCAGCCCCGATAGGCGTTGATTGACCGGTCGAACGCGATGTCCGGCGACTGGTTGCGCGTGATGACGGTGCGCGCCCGCTCCTCGGTCACCTGCGTAAGGAAGGGCGGCAGGTCCTCCAGGCTGTCCCAGCCATCGTCGAAGGGGATGCGCGCCGCCGGCTCGAACCGGCCGGTGGCATTGGAGACGGCGCCCCTGCCGCGCCGCCGGTCCGCATCGATGGTGCAGGGCAGCGTCTCGCTGGCAAAGGGACCGGCCGCCTCCTGGGCCGCCTCCAGGGAAGCCTCCATCGCGGCCTGCTGGGCGGCCAGCTGGGCGGACTGCCGGTCCTGCATGAGGCGCCCGACAATCCGTTCCGGGTGCGGCGTTTTTTTCTTTCGTGGCCGGGCAGCGGAATCGCCGCCCGGAGCGTCTGCGGAGCGCATGACCCCGCCGTGGCGGCCGAAGCTGCCGCTAGGGACGGAAGCTGTTGAGTCGTGGCGTAAATCCATGCCTGCAGGCTAACGCGAGACATAGAACAGAACAAGAACAAACACGATCACATTCTCATGTGATGGGGCTGGTCAGGTCTTGATATATGGAATACTGTATATCACGCGCAGTTGCCACAAACGCCCTTTCCAGGTTAAAGGGCAAAGTCCAAAAAAGCGCGCTAGGGGGAGTGACATGGCCGATCACGGCTCGGTGGAATATGCCACCGCGGCAGGCAACGATTATGCCGAGCATCAGCGGACGTACGCTCTGTTCACGGGCCTCGCCAAATGGGGCACCGTAGGCGTCGCCGTGCTCATGGTCCTCATGTGGATTTTCCTGCTCTGAGTTGAACACTCGGACATCGGAGACGTTTCAGATGAAAATCGCTGTCCCCGCCGAGGTTGATCTCGGCGAGCCGCGGGTCGCTGCGACCCCGGATACGGTCAAGCGCTTGTCCGCCCTCGGCGCCACTTTCGCGGTGCAGAGCGGGGCAGGCTTGAATTCCGGCATCGTCGATGCCGATTACGAGGCCATGGGCGCTACCATTGTTCCCACCGCCGCCGACGCTGTGGCCGGTGCCGACGTGGTGCTCAAGGTGCGCCGTCCCACCGAGGCCGAGCTGTCCGCCT
This sequence comes from Aquabacter sp. DMC10, assembly GCF_056314145.1. NCBI lineage: Bacteria > Pseudomonadati > Pseudomonadota > Alphaproteobacteria > Hyphomicrobiales > Xanthobacteraceae > Aquabacter > Aquabacter sp. DMC10. Next base: position 549,923 of record NZ_JBQUYX010000003.1, read on the forward strand.
ACCCGCGCGGCGCGCTGGTGCTGGCCATCATGGACCCCTATGGCAACGATGCTGCGCTGAAGGCCATGGCCGACGCGGGCGTCTCCGCCTTCTCCATGGAGCTGATGCCGCGCATTACCCGTGCGCAGGTGATGGATGTGCTGTCCTCGCAGGCGAACCTCGCCGGCTATCGCGCCGTGATCGATGCCGCCGAGCAGTTCGGCCGCGCGCTGCCGATGATGATGACCGCCGCGGGCACCGTTCCCGCCGCGCGCTGCTTCGTCATGGGCGCGGGCGTCGCCGGTCTCCAGGCCATCGCCACCGCCCGCCGCCTCGGCGCCGTGGTGACCGCCACCGACGTGCGCCCCGCCGCCAAGGAACAGGTCGAGTCTCTCGGCGCCAAGTTCATCGCGGTGGAGGACGAGGAGTTCAAGCAGGCCGAGACCGCTGCGGGCTATGCCAAGCCCATGTCGGCGGAATACCAGGCCAAGCAGGCGGCCCTCGTCGCCGAGCACATCAAGAAGCAGGACCTGGTGATCACCACCGCCCTCATTCCCGGCCGGGCCGCGCCCCGCCTGGTGACGGCGGCCATGGTGGCCTCCATGAAGCCCGGCTCGGTGATCGTGGATCTCGCGGTCGAGCGCGGCGGCAATGTGGAAGGCTCGCAGGCCGGCTACATCACCAATGTGAACGGCGTGAAGATCGTCGGCTACCTCAACGTGCCCGGCCGGGTCGCCGCGTCCGCCTCCCAGCTTTATGCGAAGAACCTCTTCGCATTCCTTGAGACCATGATCGACAAGGGCTCCAAGGCCCTGGCGGTGAAGTGGGACGACGAGCTCGTGAAGGCGACGCTCCTCACCCGCGACGGCGCCGTCGTCCATCCCAGCTTCGCCCCCAAGGTTGAGGGAGCCGTCCAATGAGCAATGTTGCATCGCAGACGGCCGTGGATGCCGCCTCCCAGGCGCGCGCCGCCGCCGAGGTGGCCCGCCAGGCGGCCGAAGTTGCCCAGGCCTACGCGGACCAGGCGGCCACCGCCCTTGGCGCCGCCGCCCATGCCGCCACCGGCGGGGCCATCGACCCCTTCGTCTTCCGCCTGTCCATCTTCGTGCTGGCGGTGTTCGTGGGCTATTACGTGGTGTGGTCGGTGACCCCGGCGCTTCACACGCCCCTGATGTCCGTCACCAACGCCATCTCCTCGGTGATCGTGGTGGGCGCCCTCCTGGCGGTGGGTGTCTCGACGGTCGGCGATGTCGGCCATTCCTGGGGCGCGCGCCTGTTCGGCTTCATCGCGCTCATCTTCGCCTCGGTGAACATTTTCGGCGGGTTCCTCGTGACCAGCCGCATGCTCGCCATGTACCAGAAGAAGAAGTGAGGATCTGAGCGATGAACGCCAATATCGCCGCCCTCCTTTACCTGGTCTCGGGCATCCTGTTCATCCTGGCGCTGCGCGGCCTGTCGCATCCCACCACCTCCCGGCAGGGAAACCTGTTCGGCATGGTCGGCATGGGCATTGCGGTCCTGACCACGCTGGCCCTCTCCCCGCCCGCCGACGCCATCGGCTGGGTGCTGGTGATCGCCGGCATCGGCATCGGTGGTGGCATCGGCGCGGTGGTCGCCCGCCGCATCGCCATGACCGCCATGCCGCAGCTGGTGGCGGCCTTCCACTCGCTGGTCGGCCTTGCCGCAGTGCTGGTGGCGGCCGCCGCGCTCTATGCGCCCGCCGCCTTCGGCATCGGTGACCCCGGCCATCTCCATGGCGCGAGCCTGGTGGAAATGTCGCTGGGCGTGGCCATCGGCGCCATCACCTTCACCGGCTCCATCATCGCCTTCGCCAAGCTGAACGGAAACATGTCGGGCAAGCCCATCATGCTGCCGTTCCGCCACCTGGTGAATGCGGGCCTCGCCATCCTGCTGGTGGTGCTGATCGTCGCCTTCGTGATGACCGGCTCCATCACCCTGTTCTGGATCATCACCATCATCTCGCTGGTGCTGGGCGGCCTGCTCATCATCCCGATCGGCGGCGCGGACATGCCGGTGGTGGTGTCCATGCTCAACTCCTATTCGGGTTGGGCGGCGGCCGGCATCGGCTTCACCCTGGGCAATACGGCGCTGATCATCACCGGCGCGCTGGTGGGTTCCTCGGGTGCGATCCTGTCCTACATCATGTGTAAGGGCATGAACCGCTCCTTCATCTCCGTCATCCTGGGCGGCTTCGGCGGCGAGACGGCCGGCGGACCGGCCGGCGCGGTGGAAGCCCGGCCGATCAAGCAGGGCTCGGCGGATGATGCGGCCTACATCATGAAGAACGCCCAGAAAGTCATCATCGTGCCGGGCTACGGCATGGCGGTGGCCCAGGCCCAGCACGCGCTGCGCGAAATGGCCGATATCCTCAAGGAAGAGGGTGTCGAGGTGAAGTACGCCATCCATCCGGTGGCGGGCCGCATGCCCGGGCACATGAACGTGCTGCTGGCGGAAGCCCAGGTGCCCTATGACGAGGTGTTTGAGCTGGAGGACATCAACTCCGAGTTCGCCCAGGCGGACGTTGCCTTCGTCATCGGCGCCAACGACGTGACCAACCCGGCGGCCAAGACCGACCCGGCTTCTCCCATCTTCGGCATGCCGATCCTGGACGTGGAGAAGGCCAAGACCGTGCTCTTCATCAAGCGCGGCATGGGCTCGGGCTATGCCGGCGTGGAGAACGAGTTGTTCTTCCGCGACAACACCATGATGCTGTTCGGCGACGCCAAGAAGGTCACCGAGGAAGTGGTCAAGAACCTCTGACCCTTCCGGCACAGCGCAAGAGAAAGGGGCCGCCGGGCGATCCGGCGGCCCCTTTTTTATGCCTCAGAGCCGGATCCGGGCACATTGAATCGCATCGCGATCCAATGTGCGCGGTGGATCCGCCTCTGCTCAATAAGTTAGAGGGCGATTCACCGGCCATTTGGAACCGTGTCGCGGTTCCATATGGCCGGATCGCGCTCTAGGCGGCGGTCTTGAGGGTCTTCTCCACATAGCGGCTTTCCTGCGTGCGCCCGCCATAGCCATAGGCGTCGGCCTTCACCTCGCGCACCAGCACATAGCTCTCCGGATGCAGCGGCCCCAGCGCCTGCGTCATGGCGGCGAAGGTGGCGGCGATGAAGGCGGCCTTCTCGTCCTTGGTGTTGGTGCCATCCACCACCGCGATGTCCAGCCAGAAGGAGGCCAGCCCCGCTTCCGCCAAGCTCTCGCCGGCGACGAACCACTGGTCCGCCGGCAGGAAGGTGACGGCCACCGAGGTGAGCGTTTCATCCTTGCGCAGGATGCGGGCGGACAGGCCGGACAGGGTCGCGGCAACGGCGCGCGCCCGGGCGGGATCAGGGGCGCCGGACAGGGTGACTTGAAGGATGGGCATCGAAGGCCTCCATCGCTTGAGGGGATGGAGGGAAGATAGGTCGGCACGTCACATGAGAAAAATTGAATTATCAAAATCATCAATTTCGATATGCTCATATTACGGTGTCCGCCTCCCCCCCGCCGTTCCCCAAGCGAGGCACCGCGCGACCGAGGGAAGCCCCGCCATGATCCGCAATCTCGACCTGGACTTGCTCCGCTCCTTCGCGGCGGTGGCGGAGCTGGGCTCCATCTCGGCGGCGGCACAGCGGGTGGGGCGCACGCAGTCGGCGGTGAGCCTCCAGATGGACCGGTTGTCTGAGCAGGTGGGCTTCCCGGTGATCGAGCGGAAAGGCCGGGGCGTCATGCTCACCGCCCGCGGCGGCGCCTTCCTGGACGATGCCCGCCACCTGCTGGATCTCAACGACCGCATCCTCGCCCAGCATGTGCTTGGCACCTTTGCCCAGCCCTTGCGGCTCGGCTTCGTGCAGGATGTGGGCGAGACGGCCATGCAGCGCATCCTGGCGCGCCTGGCCGCCCAGTTTCCCCAGGCGCCCATCACCGTGCGGGTGTGCTCCACCCAGACCTTGCTGGATCGGCTGAACGTGGCGGACCTGGATCTGGCGGTGGGCTTTCGGCGCGACAGCGATTTGCCGGCCCGCGTGGTGGCGCGCGAGCCCATGCATTGGTATGCCGCGCGGCACTTCCGGCTGGACCCGGGAAGCCCGGTGCCGCTGCTCCTGTTCGAGCAGCCTTGCGTGTTCCGCGCGGCGGCCATCTCGGCGCTGACCGCGGCGGGGCGTCCCTTCCGGGTGGCCTTCACCAGCCCGAGCCTGCCGGGCCTCATGGCGGCGGTGGGGGCGGGCATGGGCGTGACCGTGCGCTCGCCCCGCGCCATGCGGGCGGATCTGGTGGCGGTGACGGATCTCGTCACCGCGCCGCTGCCGGAAGTGGAGTTCGTGCTCTATGGCCGCAGCGAGGCGGCGCAGCCCGCCTTGCAGCAGGTGGAGGCCGTCATCCGCGAGGAAGTGCGCTGCGAGCGCCCGCTTTTTGCGGCGGCGTGAAGGGCGCCCGAACCGTTCGGGCGCCCGTTGGCGTCAGTGCTTATGGTCCATGCCCGACATGCCGCCGGACGCGGGCGGCGCCCCGGCGCCGGCGCCGATGGAACGCACCTGGAAGGTCACGTCCACCTTGCCGGCTTTCTCGAACACCAGCGTGCCCTTGACGGTGTCGCCGTCCTTCAGCTGCTGGGCGAGGTCCATGAACATGAGGTGGTAGCCGCCGGGCGCCAGCGTGACGCTGCCGCCGGGAGGAATGACCAGGCCGTCCTTGAGCGGACGCATGGTCATCACCCCATCCTTCACCGCCATTTCATGAATCTCCACCCGCCCGGAGGCGGCGAAGGTGCCGGAGACCAGCGTGTCGGGCGTGGTGCCCGCATTGGTGATCTTCAGGAAGCCGCCGGCCACCTTGGCGCCGCCGGGGGTGGCGCGCGACCAGGGCTGCTCCACCACCAGAGACCCCACCTTGAACACGTCGGCGGCGGCGGGCTGGGCGGCGGCGGCCACCTTCAGCGCCGGTGCCGGGCGCGGCGGGCGGGGGCCGCCGGCGGCGGGGATTTCCGCCCAATCGGTGCTGGCGGTGCCGCAGCTCTGCAGCACGGGGAAATAGAGGGTCGCCGGGTTCGCCTGCGGCGCCAGATAGGCCACGAAGGTGAACTCGTCATAATAGGCGTCCGGCAGTTCGCCGCCGGACCAGGTGATGGTCTTCACGCCCTTGGAGACGGGCGGGCCGTGCATCACCTCGTAGGAGCGGCCGTAATCGCCGGTCTGCGTGGCCAGCGTCCAGCCGGCCTTGGGCTGGGGCTTCACCGAAATGACGCCCTCGGGAAGGGTCACCTGGATGGCGGTGGTGGCGGCGCCGTCACAGCCGTGGGGCACCTTCAGCGTGCCCTTGAAGGAGCGGCCGGATTGGGCCTCGGCGGGTTCCAGCGTCACATGGGCAAAGGCGGGCACTGCGACGGCCGGCAGGGCGGCAACGGCGAGGAAAGCGGCGGTCCAGCCGCGCGCGAGAAAGCGGGACATGAAATATCTCCGATGACAGGACAGAATCGAGCGGCGTCAGGCGCGCGCCGGAGGGCCTGTGGCATCGAAAGGAGAGAGGGACGCCTGCGCGACGGGCGGGCCGGCGCGCGGCCTGGCCATGTGCAGCGGAACGGAAAGGCGCGGCGCAAGGCCCGCCACCGGCACGGCGCCAAGCGCCGCCGGCACATGGGCGGCGGCGCAGCCCATGAGGCAGCACAGAGCGTCGTGGTGGTCGGGGCTATCAGGTGCGGGAGCCGGATCGGCGGCGAGCACCTTGCTCGGCAGGCAGAGCCCGTCGTTTGCCAAGGCTGCGCCCGGCCCGTGCCGTGCCCCGGCGGCAAATCCAAGGACCGTCTGCAGCACCAGCAGATAGGCGAGGGCCACCGCGCCGAGCCAGCGGGCGGCCATCCTCAGTCCATCCGCCTGTCCGGCTGCGTTCATGAACGCGTGTCCCTGTTCCAGCTTAGGCCGGCTTCCCCCTGCCAATAGGGCGAGACGGCGCCGGGCGCAAGGCGCGGCTCGGGTGGTTCGCCGGCGCCAGGATGTGAACCGGAAGCGCGGCCAATGCGTTATGATAGAGGCGCGGCATGCCGGCCGGATGCGACGCGCCGGCGAGGAGACGGTGGGAGAAGATGGTCTTCTGGGTTCCGATCCTCACCTGGGTCCTGGCGCTCGCCTGCGCGGGCCTCGCCATCGCCCGTGCGCCCGTGCCCCGTCCGCCGGGCTTGGTCTTTGATCGCCTGCTGCGCTATATCCTGCTCTTCCCCGTCGGGCTGGAAAGCCTGTGGGCGGCGCTGGGACATATCGTCTTCGCCGCCCAGGCGGCCGCCTCCATCGGCTGGGCGCCGAGCCCGTTCCAGTTCGAGGTGGGCGTGGCCAATCTCGGCATCGGCCTTGCCGGCGTGGTGGGGGCCTTCCTCTCCAGCTGGCATTACCGGCTGGCGGTGGCGATCATGACCACCGGCTTTCTCGGCGGCGCGGCGGCCGGACACGTGGTGCAGATTGCTGCGACCGGGAACCTTGCGGCGGGCAATGCCGGCCCCATTCTCTATACCGATGTCCTCACGCCCCTCTCCCTCCTGGTGCTTCTGGCGCTCTCCTGGCGCCGGGCTCGCACCTGACCCGCGCGCGTGCGGACCTGACATGTCCCAAAAGGTGCTCCATGGCCGATGATGCCGAACGCAATCGCTTCTCCGCGCGGGCGGCGCGCTATGCCCGGGTGGGGGCCAATGTGGGCGGGGTGGCCGCGCGCATCGCCGGCACGCGCCTTCTCGGCCTCGACAAGGCGGGCGAGACCAATGCGGCGGCGCTGGCCTCCGCTCTGGGCGGGTTGAAGGGGCCGCTCATGAAGGTGGCCCAATTGATGGCCACCGTGCCGGACCTCCTGCCCCCCGATTATGCCAGCGAGTTGCAGAAGCTCCAGTCGGATGCCCCGCCCATGGGCTGGGCCTTTGTGCGCCGGCGCATGATGGCGGAGCTGGGCCGCGACTGGGAGACGCGCTTCGCCAGTTTCGAGCACCAGTCCGCCGCCGCCGCCTCGCTTGGCCAGGTGCACAAGGCGGTGACGCTGGATGGGGAGTCCGTGGCCTGCAAGCTGCAATATCCCGACATGCAGGCGGCGGTGGAGGCGGATCTCAGCCAACTGGACGTGCTGTTCGCCCTCCACCGGCGGATGACCTCGGTCATCGACACGCGGGAGATCGCGCGGGAGATCGGCGAGCGGGTGCGCGAGGAGCTGGACTATCGGCGCGAGGCCAAGAATGTGGCGCTCTATCGCCACATGCTGGCGGACAGCGACCTGGTGCGGGTGCCCGGCGTGCGGGAGGACCTCTCCACCGGACGCCTGCTGACGCTCTCATGGCTGGAAGGGCGCAAGATCCTCACCTTCGTCGACCACCCGCTGGAGGAACGCAACGGGCTCGCCCGCGCCATGTTCACCGCCTGGTGGCTGCCCTTCAGCCGGTTCGGCGTCATCCATGGCGACCCGCATCTGGGCAATTACACCGTCTTCATGGACGAGGCGGAGCGGCCAGCGGGCATCAACCTACTGGACTATGGCTGCATCCGCATCTTCCCGCCCACCTTCGTGGCGGGCGTGGTGGACCTTTATCGCGGCCTCCTGGAGGGCGACGAGGCCCGGGTGGTCCATGCCTATGAGACCTGGGGCTTCCGCGGCTTGAAGCGGGAGCTGATCGACGTGCTCAACATCTGGGCGCGCTTCATCTATGGGCCGCTGATGGACGACCGCGTCCGCACCATCGCCGATGGCGTCGCGCCGGGGCAATATGGTCGGCGCGAGGCCTTCCAGGTGCACACCGCCCTGAAGGAGCTGGGGCCAGTGACCGTGCCCCGCGAATTCGTCTTCATGGACCGCGCCGCCATCGGGCTCGGCGCTGTCTTCCTGCATCTGAAGGCGGAGCTGAACTTCCACGCCCTGTTCGAGGAGGCCATTACCGGCTTCTCGGAGGCGGGTGTTGCCGCCCGCCAGGGCGAGGCGTTGGCGGCGGCCGGGCTCGCCTGACGCGGTAGGCCCGGCTTCGGCCTCAGTTGGTCCCGCGCGAGAGCACGGAGGCGCTGCCGGCGGACACGTCGCCAGGGGTGGCCGTGCCGGCGGCGGGCGTGCGGGTCGCGGGGGCTTGCGCCGCAGGAGATGCCGCAGGAGACGGGCTGGCAGGTGTCGCCTGAGCGGGCGCGGCAGATTTCGCCGGCGTGGTGGCAGGCTGGGCGCTGGCCGGCGCCGCCTGGGGAGTGGAGGATTGGGCCGGCTGGGATTGTGCTGGCGGAATGGGCTGGCCGGGGGCCGAGGCTGCGTCGGAAGCGGAACTGCCCTTGGATTGGCTCCCCTGCGCCGGCTGTGCGGCGGAGGGCGAGGCTGCGGGCGTGGCGGCCGGCGTGGCCGCAGCAGATCCGTCCGCCCCGCTGGCCCCTTGAGGCGTCGCGGCGGGCGTGCTGCCGCCCGAAGTGGCCGGCGTGGAAGAGCCGGACGCGGGCGGGATGGGCACCCCCACGTCGGAGGGCTTGGCCGTCTGCACGCCCGAGGGGCGGCGCTTGGGCGCGGGCTGGGCGGGCTGGGATGCGGGCGGCGTGCGGGACACCTGGTTCGACCGCTGGGACGGCGGGGGCGCATAGCTCGCCGGAGGCGGGCCATAGGTGGGCCCGGAGACGGTGGTCAGCGGGCTGACGCGCCCCGTGAAGGCGTCCACCGCCAGCCAGACCTGTCCGCCGTCGCCGATGGCACTCACCACATAGGCGCGGCCCTGGAGCGAGGGTTGGCTGACCTGCCAATAGCCAAGGTTGCGCACGATGGCGCGGATTTGACCAGGAGGCAGAATGGCATAGGCCGGCGCGCCATAGGCGGGGGCGCCATAAGCCGGCGCGGGCACATAGACGGTGCCGGGCTGCGGGGCGGGGTAATAATAATATTGTGCCTGCACGCTCCCGCCCGCCAGGCCGGACAGCAGGGCCCCGGCGAGGGCGCTCGACAGCGAAAGGCGGGCAAGGGGAAACGTCATGGAGCACCCGGTGGTGGAATCGTGAGCGTTAATAATCCCTGACTTTGCGGCGGCTGTGGGACGGCGGGAAGGCCGCCGCGGGGTGGGCGGTCTGACCTGCCGTCGCAACACCATTGCGCGAAATGCATGTGCGCCGTAGCGTTCTTGCGCAGAGCGCCTGTTGTGCGCAATAAGCCCAGCCTTGGGGCCTCCTTGGAACCATATCAGACCTTGTGGCGTCGCCGCTTTTCTGTCATGGTCCGGGAGATAGGGCAGTCGTGCTGCCCTATCAATCGCGCTTTGCACTGACCGATGGCGTGCGTCTTGTCTGGGCGTGCGCCTTTTTGCGCGGTGCGCCACCGCTGGTGCGAGAGTTGCATGGTGCCGGATCCACATCCGGGCAAAGGAGAGGGCGGAGAGATGTCGACGGATCGCGAGCAGGGATTGAGCGGAAGCGTGGCTATGGGTGCCGCCGCCGTCAAAACCAATGCGATTGTCGGGCGTCCCCCGGCATCCGGCCTGTTCGACCCGGCCCATGAGCGCGACGCCTGCGGCGTCGGCTTCATCGCCGACATCAAGGGCCGCAAGTCCCACAAGATCATCGAGGATGGCATCTCCATCCTGCTCAACCTGGAGCATCGCGGCGCCGTGGGCGCGGACCCGCGCGCAGGCGACGGCGCGGGCATGCTGGTGCAGATCCCCCATCGCTTCTTCGCCAAGGAAGCCGCGCGTCTCGGCTTCACCTTGCCGGAGCCCGGCCAGTATGCGGTCGGCCACATCTTCCTGCCCCGCGACAAGGAAGGCGCCGAGATCGTGCGCTCGGCCTATGAGCGCGTGGTGGCCGAAGAGGGCCTGAGCCTGCTCGGCTGGCGCGACGTGCCCACCGACAATTCCTCGCTGGGCGAAAGCGTGCTGCCCACCGAGCCCGACCATGCCCAGATCTTCATCGGCCGGCCGGAGAGCATCACCGACGAAGACACCTTCGAGCGGCGCCTGTTCGTGCTGCGCAAGGTCATCTCCAACTGCGTCTACAATGCCAACGACCCGCGCACCGCCGGCTACTACCCGGTGTCGCTGTCGTGCCGGACGCTGGTCTATAAGGGCATGTTCCTGGCCGACCAGCTGGGCGCCTATTATCCCGACCTGCACGACCCGGACTTCGAGAGCGCGCTCGCCCTGGTGCACCAGCGCTTCTCCACCAACACCTTCCCCGCCTGGCCGCTGGCCCACCCCTATCGCATGGTGGCCCATAACGGCGAGATCAACACGCTGCGCGGCAACGTGAACTGGATGGCGGCCCGGCAGGCCTCGGTGGACAGTGACCTGTTCGGCGCCGACATCTCCAAGCTCTGGCCCATCTCCTATGAAGGCCAGTCGGACACCGCCTGCTTCGACAACGCGCTGGAATTCCTGGTCCAGGGCGGCTACTCGCTGCCGCACGCGGCCATGATGCTGGTGCCCGAGGCCTGGGCGGGCAACCCGCTCATGGATGAGGAGCGGCGCGCCTTCTACGAGTATCACGCCTCCCTCATGGAGCCGTGGGACGGCCCGGCGGCCATCGTCGCCACCGACGGCCGGCAGATCGTGGCCACCCTCGACCGCAACGGCCTGCGCCCCGCCCGCTACATGGTGACGAGCGACGACACCATCGTGCTCGCCTCCGAAATGGGCGTGCTGACCCTGCCGGAGGAGAAGATCGTCACCAAGTGGCGCCTCCAGCCCGGCAAGATGCTTCTGGTGGACCTGGAGGAAGGCCGCCTCGTCCCCGACGAGGAGGTGAAGACCTCGCTTGCCAAGGCGCACCCCTACAAGGACTGGCTGAAGCACACCCAGCTGGTGCTGGAGGACCTGCGTCCCGTGGAGGCGCGCGAGGTGCGCACCGACGTGTCGCTGCTCGATCGCCAGCAGGCCTTCGGCTACACCCAGGAAGACCTCAAGCTCCTGCTTCCCCCCATGGCCGTCACCGGCCAGGAGGCGGTGGGCTCCATGGGCACCGACACGCCGGTGTCCGTGCTGTCCGACAAGTCGAAGCTGCTCTACACCTATTTCAAGCAGAACTTCGCCCAGGTGACGAACCCGCCCATCGACCCGATCCGCGAGGAGCTGGTCATGAGCCTCGTCTCCTTCATCGGGCCGCGGCCGAACATCTTCGACCTGGAGGGCAATGCCCGCCGCAAGCGGCTTGAGGTGCGCCAGCCCATCCTCACCAATGAGGATCTGGAGAAGATCCGCTCCATCGGCTTCATGGAAGAGCGGTTCGACACCCGCACCCTCGACATCACCTATGCTTCCGACAAGGGGGCAGCCGGTCTTGAAGGCGCCCTTGAGCGCCTGTGCGAGCGGGCCGAGGCGGCCGTCCATGGCGGCTACAACATCATCATCCTGTCCGACCGCATGACCGGGCCGGATCGCATCCCGATCCCCGCCCTGCTGGCCACCGCCGCCGTGCATCACCACCTGATCCGCAAGGGGCTGCGCACCTCCGTGGGCCTGGTGGTGGAGACGGGCGAAGCGCGCGAGATCCATCACTTCGCCTGCCTCGCCGGCTATGGCGCCGAGGCCATCAACCCCTATCTCGCCTTCGAGACCCTGGTCGCCATGCGCGACGAGATCCCGGAGGAGGTGGACGACTACGAGATCGTCAAGCGCTACATCAAGTCCATCGACAAGGGGCTGCTGAAGGTGATGTCCAAGATGGGCATCTCCACCTACCAGTCCTATTGCGGCGCCCAGATCTTCGACGCGGTGGGCCTGTCCTCCGAGCTGGTGTCCAAGTATTTCTTCGGCACCGCCTCCACCATCGAGGGCGTGGGCCTCGCCGAGATCGCCGAGGAGACGGTGCGCCGTCACCGCCTCGCCTTCTCCGACGCGCCGGTCTATCGCATGGCGCTGGACGTGGGCGGTGAGTATGCCTATCGCATGCGCGGTGAGGACCATGCCTGGTCGCCCGACAGCGTCGCCACGCTCCAGCATGCGGTGCGCGGCAATGCCCGCGACCGGTATCGCGAATTCGCGGCCATGATGGACGACCAGGACAAGAAGCTCCTGACCGTCCGCGCCTTGTTCCGCATCCGCGATGCCCATGAGTTCGGCCATGCTCCCGTCCCGCTGGACGAGGTGGAGAGCGCCGCCGACATCGTGAAGCGCTTCGCCACCGGCGCCATGTCGTTCGGCTCCATCTCCCGCGAGGCGCACACCACGCTGGCCATCGCCATGAACCGGATCGGCGGCAAGTCGAACACCGGCGAGGGCGGCGAGGAGCCGGAGCGCTTCAAGCCGCTGCCGAACGGCGATTCCATGCGCTCGGCCATCAAGCAGGTGGCTTCGGGCCGGTTCGGCGTGACGGCGGAATATCTCGTCAATTCCGACGTGATGCAGATCAAGGTCGCGCAGGGCGCCAAGCCCGGCGAAGGTGGCCAATTGCCCGGCCACAAGGTGGATGCGGTGATCGCCAAGGTGCGCCACTCCACCCCGGGCGTCGGCCTCATCTCCCCGCCGCCACACCATGACATCTATTCCATCGAGGACCTGGCGCAGCTCATCTACGACCTCAAGAACGTCAATCCCGAGGCGGATGTCTCGGTGAAGCTCGTCTCCGAGGTGGGCGTGGGCACGGTGGCCGCCGGCGTCGCCAAGGCGCGCGCGGACCACATCACCATCTCCGGCTTCGAAGGCGGCACGGGCGCATCCCCGCTCACCTCCATCAAGCATGCGGGCTCGCCTTGGGAGATGGGCCTGGCCGAGACCCAGCAGACCCTGGTGGCCAACCGTCTGCGCTCCCGCGTCGCCCTCCAGGTGGATGGTGGCCTGCGCACCGGCCGGGACGTCATCATCGGCGCGCTGCTCGGTGCCGACGAGTTCGGCTTCTCCACCGCGCCGCTCATCGCGGCCGGCTGCATCATGATGCGCAAGTGCCACCTGAACACCTGCCCCGTCGGCGTGGCGACGCAGGACCCGGTGCTGCGCAAGCGCTTCAAGGGCACGCCCGAGCACGTCATCAACTACTTCTTCTTCGTCGCCGAGGAAGTGCGCGAGCTGATGGCCCAGCTGGGCTTCCGCAAGTTCGAGGACATGGTCGGCCGCTCCGACATTCTCGACCAGCAGGCGGCCATCGACCATTGGAAGGCCAAGGGGCTCGACTTCTCGCGCCTGTTCGCCAAGCCCGACGTGCCCGCCAATGTGGGCGTGCGCCACACCGAGCGCCAGCATCACCCCATCGAGAAGGTGCTCGACCGCACCCTCATCGAGAAGGCCAAGCCCGCTCTGGAACATGGCGCGGCGGTGGTCATCGACAGCCCGATCCGCTCGGTGGACCGCTCCGCGGGCGCCATGCTCTCGGGCGCGGTGGCCAAGCGCTATGGCGGCGCCGGCCTGCCCGACGACACCATCACCGTGAACCTCACCGGCACGGCCGGCCAGGCCTTCGGCGCCTTCCTGGCGGCGGGTGTCACGCTGAACCTGGTGGGCGAGGCCAACGACTATGTGGGCAAGGGCCTGTCCGGCGGCCGCATCATCGTGCGTCCCCCGGCCCACAGCGCCATCGTCCCCGAGCACTCCATCATCGTCGGCAACACCGTCATGTATGGCGCCATCTCGGGCGAGTGCTACTTCCGGGGCGTGGCCGGCGAGCGGTTCGCGGTGCGCAATTCGGGGGCAATCGCCGTCGTGGAAGGCACCGGCGACCATGGCTGCGAATATATGACCGGCGGCATCGTGGTCGTGCTCGGCCCCACCGGCCGCAATTTCGCGGCCGGCATGTCCGGCGGCGTCGCCTATGTGCTGGACGAGGACAAGACCTTCGCCAAGCGCTGCAACCTGTCCATGGTGGACATCGAGCCGGTGGAAGAGGAGGAAGACCTCCTGGAACGCCTGCACCACCATGGCGGCGACCTTGAGTTCAAGGGCCGCATCGACGTGCAGGGCGACATGTCCCGCCACGACGAGGAGCGTCTCCACCAGCTCATCGTCAAGCATCTCCACCACACCGGCTCGACCCGGGCCCAGACCATCCTGGACCATTGGGCCGACTACCGGAGCAAGTTCGTGAAGGTGATGCCGGTGGAATACCGCCGCGCCCTGCGCGAGATGGAGAAACTGCGCGGCCTTCAGGCGGCCGAGTAAGGCCGGAGCCCTTCAGGCCGGGCCTGTCCCGGCCTGCTTCCCCCTTCCTCCTGATCGCGGCTCCGGGCCGCGCGCGTCAGGGGCGGGGAAGGCCAAGAGGACGGCGGGTCGCCTGCGACCCGCCAGGGGCGGTGCCTGCGCCGCCCCACATGGCGAACGATGAGTCCTCAAGCTGGAACAATTCTTGTAATGGAGCAGACGGCGCTTGGCGTGCGACGCGGCTCCCGGAGGGGTAGGCATGGGTAAGGTCACGGGTTTTCTTGAGATCGATCGGCGCGAGCAGAAGTACCAGCCTGCGTCCGACCGCATCCGCCATTTCCGCGAATTCACCTTGCCCTTGCCGGATTCCGAGGTGGCCAACCAGGCCTCCCGCTGCATGGATTGCGGCATCCCCTTCTGCCATGGGCCCACCGGCTGCCCGGTCCATAACCAGATCCCCGACTGGAACGACCTCGTCTACCAGGGCGACTGGGAGGAGGCGGCGCGCAACCTGCACTCCACCAACAACTTCCCCGAATTCACCGGCCGCGTCTGCCCCGCCCCCTGCGAGGAAGCCTGCACCCTGAATCTTGAGGACGTGCCTGTCACCATCAAGACGGTGGAACAGGCCATCGCCGACAAGGCGTGGAAGTCCGGCTGGATCAAGCCCGAGCCGGCGGCGCAGCGCACCGGGCGCTCGGTGGCCGTGGTGGGGTCCGGGCCGGCTGGCCTTGCCGCCGCCCAGCAGCTCGCCCGCGCGGGTCATGATGTCCATGTGTTCGAGCGCGAGCCCAAGGCCGGCGGCCTGCTGCGCTACGGCATCCCGGACTTCAAGATGGAAAAGAAGCACATCGATCGCCGGGTCGAGCAGATGGAAGGAGAGGGCGTCACCTTCCATTACGGCGTGAACGTGGGCGTGACCAAGCCGCTGCAGGAATTGCTCGACACCTATGATGCCGTGCTGCTGGCGGGAGGGGCCGAGAATCCCCGCGATCCCGTGCTGCCCGGCCAGGAGTTCGAGGGCGTGCATTTCGCCATGCCCTATCTGGTGCAGCAGAACCGACGGGGCGGTGGCGAGGATGTGAGCCGCGAGCTGCCGCTGCTGGCCGCCGGCAAGCATGTGGTGGTGGTGGGCGGCGGCGACACCGCCTCCGACTGCGTGGGCACCGCCTTCCGCCAGGGCGCCCTCTCGGTCACCCAGTTGGACATCCGCCCGGTGCCGCCGGTGAAGGAAGACAAGCTGGCCGTGTGGCCCTTCTGGCCCACCAAGTTCCGCACCTCTTCCTCCCAGGCCGAGGGCGCCGAGCGCGAATTCGCCTGCGCCACCCTTGGCATCGAGGGCCGCAACGGCCGCGTCACCGGCGTGAAGTGCGCCCGCGTGGACCAGAAGCGCCAGCCCATCGCCGGCACGGAATTCGTGCTGCGCGCCGACCTCGTCTTCCTGGCCATCGGCTTCGCCGGCCCACTGCGCGCGGGGCTGCTGGAGCAGTCCGGCGCCGATCTCGACAAGCGCGGCAACCTGAAGGCCGACGAGACCGCCTATCTGACCTCCGTGCCGAAGCTCTATGCGGCTGGCGACATGCGGCGCGGCCAGTCCCTGGTGGTCTGGGCCATCCGTGAGGGCCGGCAGGCGGCGCACGCCATCGACAAGGACCTGATGGGCGCGACGACTTTGCCGCGCTGACCCGCCGCGCGCACCTGACCTCTGAAAACAAGAACGCCCGGCCTGAACAGGCCGGGCGTTCTTTGTTTGCGCAGGCTTTGGTTCAGAACAGATAGACCGCCGCCACCAGCCCGATGACCACCACCGCGAACAGGCCGAGCGTGACCAGCCCCAGCCGCTTCTCGATGAAGTTGCGCGCCGCCGGGCCGAAATAGCGCAGCAGCGCCGCCAGCAGGAAGAAGCGGGCGCCGCGCGTGATGAGGGAGAGCACCACGAACCAGAACAGGCTGTAGTCGGCAAAGCCCGAGGTGATGGTCACCAGCTTGTAGGGGATGGGGGTGAGGCCCTTCAGCAGGATCACCCAGTGGCCATATTGGGCGTAAGCGTGGCGGAAGGTCTCCACCTTGCTGCCATAGCCGTAAAGATTGATCAGGAAGAGGCCGACGCTGTCATAGAGCAGCGCGCCGATGGCATAGCCCACCAGGCCCCCGGCCACCGAGGAGAGCGTGGCGATGAGCGCATAGGTCCAGGCCTTCTCCGGCCGCGCCAGGGTCATGGGCACCTGGAGCACGTCGGGCGGAATGGGGAAGACCGAGCTTTCCGCGAAGGACACCACGCCCAGGGCCCAAGGCGCCGACGGGCGCGAGGAATAGGCAATCACCCAGTCGTAGAGCTTGCGCAGCATGCGGGGGGTCTCGTGTGAGCTGTGTTGGCCCATCCTCTAGAGTCTCGCGCCGCTTCGGAAAAGCGGCGGGGCGGAGACCTCGGGCGGGGCGGCTCTTATTCCGGCGGGCGAGACATATTTGCAACCGCCCTTGTGTCATCGTTATTGGCGCGGGATTGGGAGGTAAAATGGAGTGGATTTTCTCCCGCCTCCCCCCTTTGGGCGGCTCGACAGGAGGGGAAGGCCTGGGCTATCCCGTGCACTGCAATTGCTGCGGTGCGATCGGTGGAACCGGAGGCGGCGCGGCGCATTAACTGTGTCGGGAGAAGACAGTGTCGGTGTCCGGCCGGTGCGGTCCGATCTTAACCTCTTGAGAACCCTTTAGGCGACACCGTGGCGGTGCGTACGTGGCCCGTGCGAGATCGTCCTTCGTCCAGATGACATGAGATTTTCCATGTTGAAGCGCATTGCCGTCTTCGCTGCCCTGGTTCTCGGCTACGCCATCACCGGCGTGGCCCTCAGCACCGGCGCGACCACCGCCGCCGGCCCGAGCGTGACCCTCGCGGACGAGTGATCTGTCCCGGAGGCGCTGTCCCGGCGGCGCCGCCAGAGCCAAAATGAAAAGGGACCCGCGCCGGCTGGCGCGGGTCCCTTTTTTGTTCGGCGCGGGGCCGGTCAATGCTTGGTGGCGGCCGGCGGCAGGCTGGCGGCGGTGAGCGGCGGCGCGGAGAGGTGATCGCCGAGGCCCGCCATGGCGGCGCGCTGGCGCACCAGGGCCAGCACCACGTCGAGGGTAGGGGTGGGCATCTCCAGGAGGCGCCCCATTTCCTGCACCACGGTCACCAGCGGGTCGATTTCCATGGGCCGGCTGCGCTCCAGGTCCTGGAGCATGGAGGTCTTGTGGGCGCCCACGGCGCCGGCGCCATTGATGCGCCGTTCCACATCCACCCGGAAATTGACGCCCAGTCGGCTCGCGATCGCCTGGGCCTCCAGCATCATGGAGCGGGCGACCGCGCGAGTGTCCGGGTCGGCGGCAATCACATCCAGGGTGGCGTGGGTGAGGGCGCTGATGGGGTTGAAGCACAGATTGCCCCACAGCTTCAGCCACAGTTCGTCGCGGATATTGTCCATGACCGGCGCGCGCAGGCCGGACGCGTTCATCATGGCCGCCAGCCGCTCCACCCGCTCGGACCGCTCGCCGGAGGGTTCGCCGAGGGGGAATTTGTCGCCATAGACGTGCTGGATGACGCCGGGCGCCACCACTTCGGTGGCGGGATAGACGATGCAGCCGATGGCGCGCTCGGGCTTCAGCACGTCCCACTGGCGTCCGCCCGGATCGATGCTCTCCAGCGTGCGGCCCTCGAGGGCGCCACCATGCTTGTAGAAATACCAATAGGGCACGCCGTTCACGGCCGTGACCACCGAGGTGTCATTGCCGAGCAGGGGGCGCATGCGATCCACCACGCCGGGCACGGAATGGGCCTTCAGGGCGATGATGACATAGTCCTGCGGTCCCAGCGTCGTGGGATCATCGGTGGCATTGACCTGGGCGACGCGCTCCTCGCCGCCGATCAGCAGCTTCACGCCGTTCTGGCGCATGGCTTCCAGGTGCGCCCCGCGCGCCACCAGGCTCACCTGCGCGCCAGCCAGCGCCAGCTGCACGCCCATATATCCACCGATGGCGCCCGCCCCATAGATGCAAACCTTCATTGGCGCACCCCTCCCGTATCGATGATGAAGTATTTTGTATGCCAGATTTTTAGCGAAGCCTGGCCGCGTGCTCAAGTCCAAAATTTAGTCTTTTGAGAAAAATTTCCAAAAGGTGGAAAATTGACGCAGCGTCGCCCAAAGCCCCTCGGGACGCCCTGGCGGCGGCGCGCGGATCGCCTATGCTGCGGCCATGGACCCCCACCCATGTGGGCGTTGCGGAGGCGGGCGAGATGGAAGATCAGGTTCTCATGCCCCGCCGCCGGGGCCGCCCGGCCTCGCCTGCGGCCGAGGGCGGCGAAGTCCAGTCCCTGGACCGCGCCATTGCTCTGCTGCGCGTCCTCTCTGAAGCCGATGGCATGACGCTGTCGGACGTGGCGCGGCGGGCCGATCTGCCGGCCTCCACCGTCCACCGTCTCCTGGCGACCTTGCAGAAGCGCCAGTTGGTCAGCCACGACCAGGAAAATGGGCTGTGGACCGTGGGGCTCGGCCTGTTCCGCATCGGCGCCGCCTATCTGCGCATCCGCAAGCTGCCCGAGATCGGCCGCCCCGTCGTGCGGCGGCTGCTGCACGAGACCGAGGAGACGGTGAATCTGTCCATGTTCGACGGCAGCGAACTGGTGGTGGTCGCCCAGGCGGAAGGCCACGCGCCGGTGCGTGCCTTCTTCCGCCTCGGCGCCCGCTTGCCGCTGCACGCTTCCGCCGCCGGAAAGTGCATCCTGGCTGTGGCGAGCCCCGCCTTTCGTGGCGCGTGCCTCGCCCAGATTCGCTACGAGGCCTTCACCGTGCGCACCCATCGGTCCGAGCGGGAATTGATGGACGATGTGGAGGGCGTCGTGCCCCGGGGCTTTGCCCTCGACGATGAGGAACACACGCTCGGCATGCGCGCGGTGGCGGCGGCCATCTTCAATGAATGGAACGAGCCCATCGGCGCGGTCTCCATTTCCGCACCGGCGGTGCGCATGAGCGATGATCGCGTGCTGCGCCTGGGGCGGCGCGTGGAGGCGGCGGCGCAGGAGATGACGCGGCTTTATTCCGGCGGCACCGAAGCCCGGCCTCAGCGCGTCCAGACCGACGATTGAGGGCAGCCGGCCGCGGGTGCAGTGCAAGGAGCGGGGCCGCTCGAAAGGGGGGGCGTTTCATGCGCTGCGTCGACGTCTTCGCCGCCTTCCCCTGTGCGCCGCATCTTCCCCTGGGGCAGTATGTGACGGAAAAGGCAGGTGTTTTCTCTCGGGTGTTCACTTGGGGGCGCAGGCTGTCGGGCCGTTCCGGGTGCCGGGATCTGACGTAGCGGTCGATTTCGCGACCGCGAATACTCGCTGTGCACCTGCTCAATGCTTGTTCTGAAATAATGTATTTCAGATTATTGATGCGAGTATTCGGGATTTGGAATTATGCATAGACAATTTCCGTTGCGGGAAGCTGACATACAGAATACTCTTTTGACGTCGCCCTCAGCCAGGGGTGGCTAAATAGCAGTTACGTCAAGACGTTACGTCAGAGCGATCCGCACACAAAAATGGCGGACGATCCGGGAGGAAAGACGAATGCGTTTGGCTCTTGCAAAAACGGTGAAGCGCCTTGCTGTGGCCTGTACGGCCCTGGCCGCGCTCTCGCCTTTGTCAGCCTTTGCCTGGGAGCCCACCAAGACGGTGGAATTCATCGTGCCTGCGGGCACGGGCGGCGGCGCCGACCAGATGGCGCGCATGATCCAGGGCATCATTCAGAAGAACAATCTGATGAAGCAGTCCCTGGTGGTCATCAACAAGTCCGGCGGTGCCGGGGCCGAGGGCTTCCTGGATGTGAAGGGAAGCGCGGGCAATCCCAACAAGATCATCATATCCCTGTCGAACATCTTTACCACGCCGCTGGCCACCGGCGTTCCCTTCAAGTGGGAAGATCTGACCCCCGTGGCCATGCTGGCGCTCGATGAGTTCATCCTGTGGGTGAATGCCAAGGCGCCCTATAATGATGTCGCCGGTTATCTTGCGGCGCTCAAAGCCGCTTCTGCCGGCTCCGAATTCAAGATGGGCGGCACCGGGTCCAAGCAGGAGGACCAGATCATCACCGCCGCCATCGAGCAGAAGACCGGCGCCAAGTTCATCTATGTGCCCTACAAGGGCGGCGGCGACGTCGCGGCGCAACTGGTGGGCGGGCACATCACCTCGTCCGTCAACAATCCCATCGAGGCCGTCTCCCAGTGGCGGGCGGGCGAAGTCAAGCCGCTTTGCGTCTTTGATTATCAGCGCCTCGCCTACAAGGAGCCGGTGGCGGACGGAAAGTCCTGGGGGGACATCCCCACGTGCAAGGAAGCGGGCCTCGACATCGAATACTTGATGTTGCGCGGCATCTTCATGCCGCCGCGCGTCACCAAGGACCAGGTCGAATATTATGTGGACCTGTTCAAGAAGGTGCGCGAAACCCCCGAGTGGAAGGATTTCATGCAGAAGGGTGCGTTCAACACCACCATGCTGACGGGTGACGAATACAAGGCCTGGCTCGGCAAGGCCGCCCAGACCCACCTGACGCTGATGGAAAACGCAGGCTTCGTCGCGAAGTGACAGGTCGCGTGGAGGGCCTTGCCCTCCGCGCCTCCGTCCCGCGCCGCTCTCCCGCTCGGAGGATTGAGGCATGAGTTCCGATACTGAAAAAAGCGAACACACGGTCACCACGCGCACCATGGATGTGGTGGTGGCGATCCTCTTCATGGGCGTGGCCGCCCTGGTGATGGTCGACAGCTGGCGGGTGGGCGCGCGCTGGGCGTCCGATGGCCCGCAGGCGGGGTATTTCCCCTTCTATGTGGGGCTCATCATGTTCGTGGCGAGCCTCGGCACGCTGGTCCAGAACCTCGTCACCAAGACGCCGAACCTGACCAATTTCGTCGATCGCGAGCAATTGGGGTCGGTGCTGAAGGTCCTGGTGCCCACCACGGTCTATGTGGTGCTGATCGAGTTCATCGGCATCTATGTGGCGTCGATGATCTTCATCGCCTTCTTCATGGCCTGGCTCGGCAAGTATAAGTGGCAGGTGATCCTGCCGGTGGCGGTGGGTGTTCCGCTCGTCCTGTTCGTCATGTTCGAGATCTGGTTCCTGGTGCCGCTGCCCAAGGGGCCCATCGAGACCGCGCTCGGCTATTGAGCGATCCCGGCCCGCCCGCGCGGGGCCGGTGCCCGGGCCACATGGCGGCCCCATCTCTGTCCGCCGCCGGCCGTGTGCCGTCGGCCCACCTTCTGCTCGCCGTCCAGGGTCCGCGAGGACCCCGCGCTCCGAGCCGCCGGCCCGTCGCCGGCCCCACGTCACTTGATGTTCGCACATGGGAAAACGCCCGCGCGCCGCCGGCTCAGCCGCGGACCGCCGCCGGCGCGGCCCCTTTCACCATCACCCGTTCACCCCGCGCCACAGACGCCGGGGAGCTGGGGAGGACATACGTGGAAGCGCTCTCATCCCTCATCGGAGGTTTCTCCGTTCTCGCCGACCCCATGAACATCATCTACATGTTCGTGGGCATCGCGCTCGGCGTGCTCATCGGCGTGCTGCCGGGCCTGGGCGGCGCCAATGGCGTGGCCATTCTGCTGCCGCTCACCTTCTCCATGTCGCCGGTTTCGGCGATCATCATGCTCTCCTCCATCTATTGGGGAGCGCTGTTCGGCGGCGCCATCACCTCGGTGCTGTTCAACATTCCCGGTGAGCCGTGGTCGGTGGCCACCACCTTCGATGGCCATCCCATGGCGCAGAGGGGCAAGGCCGGCGAGGCGCTCACCGGCGCCTTCACGGGCTCCTTCATCGGCGCCTTCTTCGCCGTGCTGCTCATCACCTTCCTGGCGCCGGTCATCGCCAAGTTTGCGCTGCAGTTCGGGCCTGCTGAGTTCTTCGCGGTCTATCTGCTGACCTTCTGCTCCTTCGTGGGCATGGGGCGCGAATCGCCCTTCAAGGTGCTGGCGGCCATGACGCTGGGCTTCGCGCTCGCCGCCGTGGGTATCGACACCGTGACCGGTCAGCTGCGCATGACCTTCGGCTCGGTGGAGCTCCTGCGGGGCTTCGACTTCCTGGTGGCGGTCATCGGCCTGTTTGGCGTGGGCGAGATCCTTTTGACCATGGAGGAGGGCCTCGCCTTCAAGGGCAAGAGCGCCAAGATCAATCCAAAGGTGGTGTTCCAGACCTGGGCCAAGCTGCCGGCCATGTGGGTGGGCGCGCTGCGCTCGGCCATTGTGGGCTGCTGGATGGGTATCACCCCCGGCGGCGCCACCCCGGCCTCCTTCATGAGCTATGGCCTTGCCAAGAAATTCTCCAAGAACGGCAAGAATTTCGGCAAGGGTGAGCTGGAGGGCGTGGTGATGCCGGAAGTGGCGGCCCATGCGGCCGGCACCTCGGCCCTCCTGCCCATGCTCACCCTCGGCATCCCCGGCTCGCCCACGGCGGCGGTGCTGCTGGGCGGCCTGCTGATCTGGGGCCTCCAGCCTGGTCCCCTCCTGTTCGTGGAGCAGAAGGACTTCGTGTGGGGCCTCATCGCCTCCATCTATCTCGGCAATATTGCCGGCCTCCTGGTGGTGCTCACCACGGTGCCGCTGTTTGCCGCGATCCTGCGCATCCCCTTCTCGGTGATCGCGCCCATCATCCTCGTGATCTGCGCGGTGGGCGCCTACACGGTCCACAATGCCGGGCTCGACATTGCCGTCATGCTGATCTTCGGCGTCATCGGCTATGTCTTCAAGAAGCTGAACTATCCGCTGGCGCCGCTGGTCCTGGCCCTGGTGCTGGGCGACATGGCGGAGAGTTCCTTCCGCCAGGCCATGCTGGTCTCCCAGGGCAATCTGGGGATCTTCTGGTCCAACCCGCTGGTGGGCTCCATCGTCACGCTGGCCCTGGTGATGCTGTTCTGGCCGCTCATCTCCAAGGTGCGCGAGCGCCTCGGCAGCGGTCCCAAGCCCGCCGCGGCCGAATGAAAAAGTCGGGAGGGTCCGCCGCGGTGCGGCAATCCTCCCGCACCCACCCGCCGGCGGCGAGCCGCACCAAAAAGCCCGTCCACAAAGCTTGGGCGCCGCTGCGTCGGATGGGATGCAAGACCGCAGGAGGGGGCGCGGACGCTGCGCCCCCCGGGGTTGCCGGGTGCGCAGGGCCCTGGAAAATCGCCGCAAATCCGCTGCAGCGCAGCATTTGTGCCCCCGGAGAGGGGATTGTGTCCCTCCGAAAAATACCGTACACAGTATTTCACCGACGGCATGCGCCCGACAGAAGGCGTCCGCCACAGGGAAGGGAACACCGGCCGTGCATCAGGTCGCCGACACACCGAAGCTGAATGTGGAACCGCTCGGGGCCAGTTCGAGCTTGCGCATGCTGGCTTACGACGCCCTGAAGCGCGCCATCACGGAGATGGACATTTACGGTTCGACCGCCGAGTTCCGGCTCGACGAGCGCCAGCTCTCGGAGGACCTGGGGGTCAGCCGCACGCCGATCCGCGAGGCCATGACGGTGCTGGAACAGGAGGGCTTCGTGCGCTCCGTGCCCCGGCGCGGCATCTTCGTGGTGCGCAAGACCAAGCGGGAGATCATCGAGATGATCACCGTGTGGGCGGCGCTGGAGGGCATGGCGGCGCGCCTGGCTGCGGAGCGCGCCGACGCGGCGGACCTGAAGGGCTTGCGGGAGCTGTTCGACGCGTTCGAGCGCGAGCCGCTCAGCGCCCACATGCATGAGTATTCGCAGGCCAATATCGCTTTTCACCAGGCCATCATCCGCATGGGCGGGTGCCACCTGATCGCCGACATGACCGAGAACCTGTTCCTGCACATGCGCGCCATCCGCGCCGTGTCCATCCGGCAGGAGAACCGGTCCGAGACCTCCATGCGCGAGCATATGGCCATCATCGATGCGCTGGAGGCCCACGACCCGGACCGCGCCGAGCGCCTGGTGCGCGAGCACACGCTGGGTCTGGGCGACCATGTGGAACGGCACGGCGTGTTTCCCGAATAGGTGGGGATCGCGCCAGGAATGACTCGGGCCTTCCACCCGTCGCTGACGGGGAGGGGCGCGGCAGCAAAGTCATCGCTCCGGCCCTCCGGGCCAGGGCGTGAGGTAAATCAAAGGCTTAAAGTCAAAAGTTTTCCGGGAGGAAGCGGGATGTCCGCAGTCGCACAGATCATCGAAGCCAACGCCCCCGAGCAGGAGCTCACGGACGGGTTCCACCTCGTCATCGATGCGCTGAAGCTCAACGGCATCGAGACCATTTACAACGTGCCGGGCATTCCGATCACGGATCTTGGCCGTATGGCGCAGGCCGAGGGCATTCGCGTGGTCTCCTTCCGCCACGAGCAGAATGCGGGCAATGCCGCTGCCATCGCCGGCTTCCTCACCAAGAAGCCGGGCATCTGCCTGACCGTGTCGGCGCCGGGCTTCCTCAACGGCCTGACCGCGCTCGCCAACGCCACCACCAATTGCTTCCCCATGATCCTCATTTCGGGCTCGTCCGAGCGCGAGATCGTCGACCTCCAGCAGGGCGACTATGAGGAGATGGACCAGCTCGCCATCGCCAAGCCGCTCTGCAAGGCCGCCTTCCGCGTGCTGCATGCGGCCGATATCGGCATCGGCGTCGCCCGCGCCATCCGCGCCGCCTGCTCGGGCCGTCCCGGCGGCGTCTATCTGGACCTGCCCGCCAAGCTCTTCTCCCAGGTGATGGACGCCGAGGCCGGCGCCAAGTCGCTGGTGAAGGTGATCGACCCGGCGCCCGCCCAGATCCCCGGCCCCGATGCGGTGGCCCGCGCGCTTGAGGTTTTGAAGGGCGCCAAGCGTCCCCTCATCATCCTCGGCAAGGGCGCGGCCTATGCCCAGGCGGACGAGGCGATCAAGGCGCTGGTGGAGACCTCCGGCATTCCCTTCCTGCCCATGAGCATGGCCAAGGGCCTCCTGCCGGACACCCATCCCCAGTCCGCCGGCGCGGCCCGCTCCACCGCGCTGAAGGACAGCGACGTGGTGCTGCTCATCGGCGCCCGGCTCAACTGGCTGCTCTCTCACGGCAAGGGCAAGACCTGGGGCGATGCGCCCAAGAAGTTCATCCAGGTGGACATCGAGCCCAAGGAAATGGACTCCAATGTGGAGATCGCCGCCCCGCTGGTGGGCGACATCGGCTCCGTGGTGTCCGCGCTCCTTGACGGCATGGGCGCGAACTGGCCGGCGCCCCCCGCCGACTGGGTGAAGACCATCGTCACCAAGCGCGACGAGAACATCGCCAAGATGGCGCCGCGCCTGATGAAGAATTCCGCGCCCATGGACTTCCATGGCGCGCTCGGCGCCCTGCGCACCGTCATCAAGGAGCGTCCCGACGCCATCCTGGTGAACGAGGGCGCCAACACCCTCGACCTCGCCCGCGGCATCATCGACATGTACCAGCCGCGCAAGCGCCTGGACGTGGGCACCTGGGGCGTCATGGGCATCGGCATGGGCTTTGCCATCGCCGCGGCGGTGGAGACTGGCAAGCCGGTGCTGGCGGTGGAAGGCGACAGCGCCTTCGGCTTCTCCGGCATGGAGGTGGAGACCATCTGCCGCTACAACCTGCCGGTCTGCATCGTCATCTTCAACAATAACGGCATCTATCGTGGCACGGACACCGACCCCACCGGCCGCGACCCGGGCACCACGGTGTTCGTGAAGGACAGCCGCTACGACAAGATGATGGAAGCCTTCGGCGGCGTGGGCGTGAACGTGACCACCCCGGACGAGCTCAAGCGCGCCGTGGACGCGGCCATGGACAGCGGCAAGCCCACCCTCATCAATGCGGTGATCGACCCGCAGGCCGGAACCGAGAGCGGCCGCATCGGCAATCTGAACCCGCAGAGCGTGGTGAAGAAAAAGAAGTGACGGCGCAAAGCCCTGCGGGCGGGGCGCTGTCCCGTCCGCCTCTCATCTGACAGTTGCCGGGCGCGGCGCGCGGGAGATCCCGCCGCCGCAAGCCGCGGGGGCAACGGACAAAAAGAACAAGCGTCGCTTCAAGCGCGCGTCCAGAGGAACAACGAGGCTCTCATGGGCAAGGCTCTAGACGGCGTTCGCATCCTGGATTTCACCCACGTCCAGTCGGGTCCCACCTGCACGCAGCTGCTGGCCTGGTTCGGCGCGGATGTCATCAAGGTGGAGCGCCCCGGCGAAGGCGACGTGACGCGCACCCAACTGCGGGATGTCCCCAATGCGGACAGCCTGTACTTCACCATGCTCAATTCCAACAAGCGCTCCATCACGCTGGACACCAAGAACCCCGCCGGCAAGGCCGTGCTGGAGGATCTGGTGAAGGTGTGCGACGTGCTGGTGGAGAATTTCGCCCCCGGCGCCCTCGACCGCATGGGATTTACCTGGGAGCGCCTGCAGGAGCTCAATCCGCGCCTCATCCTCGCCTCGGTGAAGGGCTTTGGCGCCGGTCCCTTCGAGCATTGCAAGGTCTATGAGAATGTCGCCCAGTGCGCCGGCGGCGCGGCGTCCACCACCGGCTTCCGCGATGGCCTGCCGCTGGTGACGGGCGCCCAGATCGGCGACAGCGGCACCGGCCTGCACCTGGCGCTGGGCATCGTCACCGCGTTGTTCCAGCGCGAGCATACGGGCCGTGGCCAGAAGGTGCTGGCCGCCATGCAGGACAGCGTCCTGAACCTGTGCCGGGTGAAGATGCGCGACCAGCAGCGTCTCGCGCGCGGCCCGCTCTCCGAATACAGCCAGTTCGGCGAGGGCGTGCCCTTCGGCGACACCGTGCCCCGCGCCGGCAATGATTCCGGCGGCGGCCAGCCCGGCCGCATTCTGCGCTGCAAGGGCTGGGAGAATGATCCCAACGCCTACATCTATTTCATCACCCAGGCTCCGGTCTGGGGGAAGATCTGCGACGTGATCGGCGAGCCCACCTGGAAGACCGATCCCAATTATGCGACCGCCCCCGCCCGGCTGCCGCACCTCAACGAGATCTTCACCCGCATCGAGGCGTGGACCATGGCCCACACCAAGTATGAGGCCATGGAGATCCTCAACCGCTACGACATTCCCTGCGGCCCGATACTGTCCATGAAGGAGATCGCCGAGGACCGCTCACTCTATGCCACCGGTACGCTGGTGGAAGTGGAGCACCCCGAGCGCGGCACTTACGTGACCGTCGGCAATCCCATCAAGCTCTCGGATAATGACGTGCCGGTGGAGCGCTCGCCGCTGCTTGGCGAGCACACCGAGGAAATCCTGGCCGACGTGCTCGGCTTCGACGCTGCCCGCATCGAGGAGGTGCGGCGCGCCGGGGCGGTGGGGGCCCCGCTGCCCATTGCGGCGGAATGAGGTTCGGCGTCGCCGGTGGATCATCTGCCGGGGCGCCCTGAAGATCATCGGCCATGTTGCGCTCCGCGGGCATGGCCGGAAGCGACGTGAAGTCTTCGCGTCACCGTGGCTAACCTTGCTAAGCTAGAGCGAGCCCATGTCTGATGAAATGTCCGCATCGCCTTCCCCGGCGATCGACTTCGAGGAACTGGCGGCCCGCGCCGGAGACGCCATCGTCGTCTCCGATGGAACCGGCGCCATCACCTTCTGGAACGGGGCGGCCGAGCGCATGTTCGGCTTCACCCCCCAGGAGGCGCTGGGCCAGTCCCTCGACATCATCATTCCCGAGCGCCAGCGCCAGCGGCACTGGGACGGCTACCACGTGACCATGCGCACCGGTGTGACGCGCTACGGCACCGAGCTTCTGCGCGTGCCGGCGCTCCACAAGGACGGTCACGCTTTGTCCATTTCCTTCACCGTGGCCCTGCTCACGTCCGGCGGGTCGACGCCCACCGGCATCGTGGCTGTCATCCGCGACGAGACCGCCCGGTGGAAGGAGGAGAAGGCCCTGCGCAAGCGGGTGGCCGAACTGGAGGCCCAGGCCGTGACCTGAGCCGGCAGAAGAACAGCCAGGCGCACTGGCGATACCGGCGGCGGGCACCTCCGTGCCGCCGGGCCTCGGGAATTCTGATGCAGGGCGACAGGCCCGGCGTCAGGGGAAGTCTAACGCTCAAAAGGGAAGTGGAACATGACCAAGCCGTTGGAAGGGATCAAGATCATCGACTTCACCCACGTGCAGGCCGGCCCCGCTTGCACCCAGCTCCTCGCCTGGTTCGGCGCGGATGTCATCAAGGTGGAGCGCCCCGGCTCGGGCGACGTGACGCGCAACCAGCTCCGCGACATTTCCAATGCGGACGCGCTCTATTTCACCATGCTCAACTCCAACAAGCGCTCGCTGACCCTGGACACCAAGACCAAGGCCGGCAAGGAAGTGCTGGAGAAGCTCATCAAGGAGAGCGACGTCCTCGTCGAGAACTTCGCCCCCGGCGCGCTCGACCGCATGGGCTTTACCTGGGAGCGCATCAACGAGCTCAATCCCGGCATGATCGTCGCCTCGGTGAAGGGCTTCTCCGACGGTCATCATTATGAAGACCTGAAGGTGTACGAGAACGTCGCCCAGTGCGCGGGCGGCGCCGCCTCCACCACCGGCTTCTGGGACGGCCCCCCCACCGTATCGGCGGCTGCGCTCGGTGACAGCAACACCGGCATGCACCTCGCCATCGGCATCCTCACCGCGCTGCATTCGCGCAACAAGACCGGCAAGGGCCAGAAGGTGGCGGTGTCCATGCAGGACGCGGTCATCAACCTTTGCCGCGTCAAGCTGCGCGACCAGCAGCGCCTCGACCGCGTGGGCTACCTGGAGGAATATCCCCAGTACCCGCACGGCACCTTCTCGGACGTGGTTCCGCGCGGCGGCAATGCCGGCGGCGGCGGCCAGCCCGGCTGGGTGCTGAAGTGCAAGGGCTGGGAGACCGATCCCAACGCCTACATCTACTTCACCGTGCAGGAGCAGGCCTGGGGCAAGGTGGCGGAGGCCATCGGCAAGCCCGAGTGGATCAATGATCCCGCCTATGCCACCGCCCGCGCCCGCCAGGACAAGATCTTCGACATCTTCGCCACCATCGAAGGCTGGCTCGCCGACAAGACCAAGTTCGAGGCGGTGGACATCCTGCGCAAGTTCGACATCCCCTGCGCGCCGGTGCTGACCATGAAGGAGATCGCCGAGGATCCGTCCCTGCGCGCCTCCGGCACCATCGTGGAAGTGGATCACAAGCAGCGCGGCAAGTATCTGACCGTGGGCAGCCCGATCAAGTTCTCGGACATGTCGGTGGAGATCACCGGCTCTCCGCTGCTGGGCGAGCACACCGACGAAGTGCTCTCCGAGCTCGGCTATTCCGCCGACCAGATCAAGGAGATGCATTCCGAGCGCGTGGTCTGATCCGCGCGGTCTGAAGGTTTCCGCCGGGGTCTCCCGGCCCGTCATGCGGGGCGCATTCGCGCTCCGCATGGTCCCCTCCGCCGCTCTTGTCGGCATATCGGGTGTATCCGCAAGGCCATCGGCGCGTCCCTGGCCGTACCGCCCGCAATGGGCGGGCGCGTTCTTACGGCACCCCACTTTGTGTTCACCGAGGCTGAGGCAAAGCCCCCTCGGTTTGATGTCTTGCCGCTCTTGCGGCTTGGAGGCTCCGGGACCTCCCCTTTCAACCCGGATCGAATTGTCGGCTCCCGCGTCACGCCGGAAGCGGTCACGCCCGGCGCGCGTTTGCGTCCGGGCACCGGCCCACGAGCGCGCGGCACGACGAGAACAGGCCTCGCGCTCCAACGCCCCAATGAAGTGCGGGAGAGCGCCCATGAACATTCACGAATATCAGGCCAAGGCCCTGCTGCGGGACTATGGCGTTCCGGTCTCGCGCGGCCTGCCGGCCTTCACCGCCGAGGAGGCGGAAGCCGCCGCCCGTTCCATCAATGCGCCGGTGACCGTGGTGAAGGCCCAGATCCATGCGGGCGGGCGCGGCAAGGGCCGCTTCAAGGAACTGCCCGTGGGCGCCAAGGGTGGCGTGCGGGTGGTGACCACGCCCGAGGAGGTGCGCACGGCCGCCGCCGAGATGTTGGGCAACACCCTCGTCACCCAGCAGACCGGCCCCTATGGCAAGCAGGTGAACCGCCTCTATGTGGAGGAGGGCGCGCCCATCGCCTCGGAATTTTACCTCTCCCTGCTGGTGGACCGGGAGACGTCCCGCGTGGCCTTCGTGGTGTCCACCGAGGGCGGCATGGACATCGAGGAGGTCGCGCACAATACCCCTGAGAAGATCGTCACCTTCTCCGTTGACCCGGCAAGCGGCATCCAGCCCTTGCACGGCCGCAAGGTGGCCCGGGCGCTGGGCCTGACCGGCGACCTGGCCAAGCAGGCCGGGGAACTGGCGCGCAGCCTCTTCACCGCCTTCGTGGAAACCGACATGGCGCTGTTGGAGATCAACCCGCTGGTGGTGACCAAGGGCGGCAAGCTGAAGGTGCTGGACGCGAAGATCGGATTTGATTCCAACGCCTTGTTCCGCCATCCGGAGATCGCCCGGCTGCGCGACGAGACGGAAGAAGACGCCAAGGAGATCGAGGCGTCCAAGTATGACCTCGCCTACATCGCCCTCGACGGCACCATCGGCTGCATGGTGAACGGCGCGGGCCTGGCCATGGCGACGCTGGACATCATCAAGCTCTATGGCGAGAGCCCGGCCAACTTCCTGGACGTGGGCGGCGGCGCCAGCGAAGAGAAGGTGACGGCGGCGTTCAAGATCATCACGTCCGACCCGTCGGTGAAGGGCATCCTGGTCAACATCTTCGGCGGCATCATGAAGTGCGACGTGATCGCGCGCGGCGTGCTGGCGGCGGTGAAGGCGGTGGGGCTGAAGGTGCCCCTGGTGGTGCGCCTGGAAGGCACCAATGTGGAGCAGGGCAAGCAGATCATCCGCGAGAGCGGCCTGAACGTGATCCCCGCCGATGACCTGGACGATGCGGCGCAGAAGATCGTCGCGGCCGTGAAGAAGGAAGCTGCGTGATGTCTGTTCTGATCGACGCCAATACCAAGGTCATCACCCAGGGCTTCACCGGCAAGAACGGGACCTTCCATTCCGAGCAGGCCATTGCCTATGGCACCAAGGTCGTGGGCGGCACCTCCCCCGGCAAGGGCGGCACCACTCATCTGGGCCTGCCGGTGTTCGACACGGTGGCGGAGGCCCGCGAGGCCACCGGCGCTGACGCCAGCGTCATCTATGTGCCCCCGCCCGGCGCGGCGGACGCCATCCTTGAGGCCATCGACGCGGAAATCCCGCTGATCGTGTGCATCACCGAGGGCATCCCGGTGCTGGACATGGTGAAGGTGAAGCGGGCGCTTTCCGGCTCCAAGTCGCGCCTCATCGGGCCCAACTGCCCGGGCGTTGTGACCGCCGGCCAGTCCAAGATCGGCATCATGCCGGCCAATATCTTCAGGACCGGCTCGGTGGGCATCGTCTCGCGGTCGGGCACGCTGACCTATGAGGCGGTGTTCCAGACCTCGCAGGAGGGCCTGGGCCAGACCTCGGCGGTGGGCATTGGCGGCGACCCGGTGAAGGGCACCGAGTTCATCGACGTGCTGGAGATGTTCCTGGCGGATGACGCCACCACCTCCATCGTCATGATCGGCGAGATCGGCGGCTCGGCGGAAGAAGATGCCGCCCAGTTCCTGAAGGACGAGGCCAAGCGCGGGCGCAAGAAGCCGATGGTGGGCTTCATCGCCGGCCGCACCGCCCCTCCCGGCCGCCGCATGGGCCATGCGGGCGCCATCATCTCCGGCGGCAAGGGCGGCGCCGAGGACAAGATCGCGGCCATGGAAGAAGCGGGCATCCGCGTCTCTCCCTCGCCGGCGCGCCTCGGCAAGACCCTCGTCGAGGTGCTGAAGGGCTGATCGGCCCCGCCTCTTCCCTCCGACCCGGGCACGCCCCATCTGAAAGGGGCGCCCGCCTGTGGGCGCGGAGGGAGACTTTGATGATCTACGCGGTGGCGGTCCTGCTGCCCTTTCTGGCGCTGATGCTCCGGGGGCGCGTGCTCCAGGGCATTCTGTGCCTTGTTTTGCAGGTCACGCTGATCGGCTGGCTGCCGGCCGCCATCTGGGCGGTGGTGGTGGTCAATAACGACAATGAGGAGCGGCGCCACAGGGAGCTCCTCGCCAGCATCAATTCATCGACGCGCCGCTGACGCCCCTTCCTGGCGCGCGGCGCCAGGGAGGATCACATGGCAAAATGGGTGCGTTTCACGGCGAATGGCGCGACAGGGTTCGGCCGGCTCGAGGGCGAGACGGTCACGGTGCATGAGGGCGACATGTTCGTCGGTCCGGTGGCGACCGGCGAGACCCTCGCTCTGTCGGATGTGTCCCTTGAGGCACCGTGCCAGCCCTCCAAGATCATCGCCCTGTGGAACAACTTCCACGCGCTGGCGGCCAAGCTGAACGTGGCCGAGCCGGCCGAGCCGCTCTATCTGCTGAAGGCCCCCTCCACGGTGGCCGCCCCCGGCGCCACCGTGCATCGCCCGCCGGCCTATGGGGGCAAGACGGTCTATGAAGGGGAGCTGGGCATCGTCATCGGCCGCACCGCCTCCAACATCACCGAGGAAGAGGCCGCCGCCCACATCTTCGGCTACACCATCGTCAACGACATCACCGCCGCCGACATCCTCCAGAAGGACCCCACCTTCCCCCAATGGGCGCGGGCCAAGGGGTTCGATGCCTATGGGCCGTTCGGCCCATGGATCGAGACCGAGCTTGATCCCACGGCGACCAGCGTGCGCACGGTGCTGAACGGGGCGGAGCGGCAGAATTATCCGCTCTCCGACATGATCTTCCCGCCCGCCCGGCTGGTGGCGATGATCTCCCGCGACATGACGCTTCTGCCCGGCGATCTCATTGCCTGCGGCACCTCGTTGGGGGTGGGCACCATGAAGGAGCCGTCCAACGACATCGAGGTGAGCATCGAAGGCATCGGCACGCTGAAGAACGTGTTCGTGCAGTGAAGATGGCGCGGTGAACGGCGGCCGGCGTGAGCTCGCCTCATGCTGGCCTGAACACAAGGCGGGGTGGCCTCCCCGGGCGGGGGCGTTATGGTGGCGCGTTGCAACGGAAGACACGCATGACCTTGCCCGCCGCCCCTTCGGCCGCCCCGGCCTTCACGCCTCCCGACGCCGATTTCGAGACCCGCGTCCGCGAGAGCTTCGCCCGCCAGCCTTTTATGGCCAGCATGGGCGCGCATATGGATGAGGTGGCGCCCGGCCGTGTCAGCGTGGTGCTGCCTTATGCGGAAGGCGTGACGCAGCAGCATGGCTTCTTCCATGGCGGCGCGGTGGGCGCGCTGGCGGACACCGCCGGCGGCTATGCGGCCTTCACGCTGTTTCCGGCTGAGTCCACCGTGCTGACGGTGGAATATAAGATCAACATCATGGCCCCCGGCCGGGGCGAGCGCCTGGTGGCCGTGGGAGAAGTGGTGCGCTCCGGCCGCACGCTCACCATCGTCAAGGTGGAGGTCTATGCGGAGAAGGAGGGCGCGCGCACCCATTGCGCCACCGCCACCCAGACCCTGATCTGCCTGCTCGGCCGCGCCGACACCCGCGCCTGATGCGCTTCCCCCTTCCTTTGGTGCCGGCGACCCTCGTGCGCCGCTACAAGCGTTTCCTCGCCGACGTGGAACTGGCGGATGGCACGCTCACCACCGCCCATGTGGCCAATTCCGGCGCCATGATCGGGCTGGCGATGCCGGGCTCCCGGGTCTGGCTGGCGCCGGCCACCGGGCCGGGGCGCAAGCTTGCCTTTGGCTGGGAATTGGTGGAGGCGGATTTCGGCGCCGGCATCGAGCTGGTGGGCGTCAACACCATGCATCCCAATCGCTTGGTGGCGGAAGCGATCCAGGCGGGGAAGGTGCCCGAGCTTGCCGGCTATGCCCGGCTGCGGCGCGAGGTCAAATATGGCCGCAACAGCCGCATCGACCTGCTGCTGGAGGATGACGACCGCCCGCCCTGCTTCGTGGAAGTGAAGAATGTGCACCTCATGCGCACCCCCGGCGCGGCGGAATTTCCCGATTGCGTCACCGCACGCGGCGCCAAGCACCTGGTGGAGCTGGCCGCCATGGCGGGGGAGGGCGCGCGGGCGGTGATGGTCTATCTCAGCCAGATCGGCTCGGCCCGCTCCATCGCCCTCGCGCGGGACCTTGATCCGGCCTATGGCGCGGCCTTTGATCTGGCCCGGACGGCGGGCGTGGAGGCCATCGGCCTTGTCTGCGCACTGGACCGGGAGGGCATCGAGGTGGCCGCAGGCGTGCCCATGCTGGGATAAGGCGGGGCACACAGCCGCCTGCCGCGCGCTTCGCGCAAGGCTGGCAAGGGCATGCTATGACTTGCTTTGCGCGTGGCTTGGCCTAAATCTGGGTGAGAAAGCCGGGGCGGTGCGCCGCCCCGCCGGCAGGACGAGTTTCATGAGCTATGTGGAAGCGGACCAGGCGCCGCTCAGGAAGACCGGACATATCAAGCTCTACGGGCCCGAAGGGTTCGAGGGCATGCGCCGCGCCGGGCAATTGACCGCGAAGGTGCTTGACGAAGTGGCCGAGATGGTGCGCCCGGGCGTGTCCACCGAGGCCATCGACAAGCTGGTCTTCGACTTCGCCATGGATCACGGCGCCTATCCGGCGACGCTGATGTATCGCGGCTACCGCTATTCGGTCTGCACCTCCATCAATCACGTGGTCTGCCACGGCATGCCCAATGCCCGGCCGCTGCGCGAGGGCGACATCGTCAATGTGGACGTGACGCTGGTGCTGGATGGCTGGTACGGCGATTCCAGCCGCATGTATGCGGTGGGCCAGATCCCCCGCCGGGCCGAGCGGCTGCTGGATGTCACCTACGAATCCATGATGATCGGCATCCAGGCCATCAAGCCGGGCGCCCATGTGGGGGACATCGGCGCCGCCATCCAGGAGTTCGTCGAGCCCCAGCACATGAGCGTGGTGCGCGATTTCTGCGGCCATGGCGTCGGCCGTGTCTTCCATGATGAGCCCAACATCGTCCATGTGGGCCGCCGGGGCGAAGGGCCGGAGCTGAAGCCCGGCATGATCTTCACCGTGGAGCCCATGATTAATCTGGGCCGCCCGCACGTGAAGGTGCTCTCCGACGGCTGGACGGCCGTCACCCGCGACCGCTCGCTCTCCGCCCAGTTCGAGCATGCGGTGGGCGTGACCGAGACCGGGGTGGAGATCTTCACCTTGAGTCCCAAGGGCTACCACAAGCCGCCTTATACCGTGGGCTGAGCGGCATGTCCGAAGATCCCGAGGAGGGACTTGCGGAGGCCGGCCTTGCGTCGGCGCCGCATTTCCATGGCCATCGGGATCGCCTGCGCGCCCGCTTCCGCGAGGCGGGAGCGGCGGCGCTGGCGGATTACGAATTGCTGGAACTGGTCTTGTTCCGCGCCGTGCCGCGGCGGGACGTGAAGCCGCTGGCCAAGGCGCTGGTGGAGCGGTTCGGCTCCTTTGCCGAAGTGGTGGCCGCCCCAGCCGCGCGCCTTGCCGAGACGCCGGGCGTCACCCCCGCCATCGTCACCGAATTCAAGATCATCGAGGCCGCCGCCCATCGGCTGGCGCGGGGGCAGGTGAAGCGCCGGCCGGTCCTGTCCTCCTGGACGGCGGTGATCGATTATTGCCGCGCCGCCATGGCCTTTGCGGACCGTGAGCAGGTGCGCGTCCTGTTCCTGGACAAGCGCAACCAGCTGATCGCCGACGAGGTGCTCCAGACCGGCACGGTGGACCATGCGCCGGTCTATCCCCGCGAGGTGGTGAAGCGGGCGCTGGAATTGTCGGCCACCGCCATCATCCTGTGCCACAACCACCCGTCCGGCGACCCCACCCCCTCGCGCGCCGACATCGACATGACCCGCAAGATCATCGATGTGGCCAAGCCCCTGGGCATCGAGGTGCACGACCACATCATCGTCGGCAAGGACGGCCACGCCTCCCTCAAGGGCCTGCGGCTGATGTGAGCGCACCCTCAGGCGTGAGCCGGCCGCCAATGGGGGAAGGTCACATAGGCTGTCAGGGCTCCCTCCGCATGGGAGAGGATCGTCACCACCTCGCCCTTGGGCATGTAGATGATTTCCCCTGGCCCCGCCGTCACGGTGCCGGCGGCGGTGGTGACGGAAATCTCGCCCTCCAGCACGATCATGACATCGTCGACCGCCATGGTCTCGGTCAGGCTCTGGCCTGCATCGTAGCGGCCATAACCGATGGTGATGGGGCCGCCATGGCGCTCATCCACCAGATTGCCGACGAAAATCTCCGCATCCTGGCCGGGCGATTTCTCAAGGGCGACGTCCGACAGGGCGAACTTGCGCACTTTCATCCTCTCCTCCGCGTGGCATTGGGCGGGGCACGTCCGCCCTTCGCGGTGAGGACGGATGACATTGCGGAAAGTTCCCGCCCGCGACCTCCGCCGCTGGCCGGCGCGGTGCCGCCTTGCGGCTGCCGTTTCGGAAAACATTAGGAAAATCAGTGCGGATCGGGCACATGCTGGTACCGGGCATTTCAGGGAGGGCCGGCATGATCGATCTCGCACTGTCCGCGAAGCTGTTTGCGGCGCTGTTCGCCATCATGAGCCCCCTGAGCATCGTGCCCATCTTCCTGGCGCTCACGGCAGACCTCACCCCGGCCGCGCGGCGCAGCACGCTGATCGCCATGCTGGCCACCGTCATCATCGGTTCGGTGGTGTGCGCGCTGGCGGGCCATGTGCTCCTGAACCTGTTCGGCATCGACGTGGATCATTTCCGCCTGGCCGGCGGGCTGATCGTGCTGATGATCGCCTTGTCCATGCTGAGCGGCGACGACCACACCTCCCACTCGGGCACGGATGCGGAGCAGGCGCAATTCAAGTCCACGTCCAATCCGGGCGTCTATCCGCTCGGCCTGCCCATCGCCATCGGGCCGGGCACCATGGCGACCATCATCGTCTATGCGCAGACGGCGAGCGCGCCGCGCGAGGCCATGGGCTTCTATCTGGGCCTGGTGGGCTATCTCGTCTTCTTCGCTGTCTGCATGGCGTTGGCGCCGCTGATCGGCAGCCGCCTGTCGCCCACGGCGCTGTCTATTTCCAAGCGCTTGATGGGTATCATTCTCGCCGCCATCGCCATGGAGATGGTGGGTGGTGCGCTCGGCGCCATGTTCCCCGGCTGGCTGCATTGACCGCGGGACATTCGCGCTTTTGGGGGAGGGTTCCAGATGTCGGACACGCACAGCACCACCCGTTCGGGCCCGCAGGGCGTGCGCGCCTGGCTGCGGGAGGCGCCCTATCTTATCATGCTGCTGCTGACGGTGGGGGGCGTCGCCTATTCGGCGCTCGCCCGCAGTCCGCTGCAGCATTATTGGGAGCTGGTGACGCTCTTCAATTGCGCGGCCTGCATCTATGAGGGCTGGGGCCGCGAGGGCCAGCAGCGCTGGCGGGTGGTCTGGACCCAACTCCTGCACTGGGGCGCCTTCCTGGTCGCCATGACGCTGCTCTTCCTGCCGAGCGTGCAGGCGGTGGCCAATGTGAATTCCACCGGCCTTGCCATCCTGCTGCTGCTGGCGCTCGGCACCTTCGTGGCGGGCGTGCACACCGCCTCCTGGCGGGTGGGGCTCAATGGCGTGGTGCTGGCCTTGTGCGTGCCGGTGGTGGCCTGGCTCGACCAGTCCGCCCTCGTCGTGACGCTGGCCGCCCTGGCAGTCTTGCTGGCCGCCGCATTGTTTGCCGGCTTCTGGCTGCGCAAGCGCATGTGAGGCCAGCGCAACCCCTCGCCCCTGGCGGACTGAGCGGGCAAAGGGGCCCGTCAGCCCGAGGGCGCCTTGAGCCACAGGCCCGAGCGCACCGCCCCCAGCAGGAACATTCCATAGGCCAGCAGCGAGACCGCGAGCGCCGCGAACAGCGCCTGGAGCGATCCGGTCACCGCCAGCGCGATCCATCCGCCGCCAAGCGCAATCACCAGCCGCAGGAAGCCGCCGAGGGTGGGCCAGAACAGCCGTCCCGCCCCCTGCGCGGCGAAATAAAGCGAAAGGCCGATGCCGAAGAAGCCGTAGAAGGGCCCGACGCTGCGCAGATAGGCGCTACCCACGGCGATCATGTCCGGCTCGGCGCTGAAGAGCGCCAGCCAGGCTTCGGGAAACAGCGCGGCGGTGAGCCCGATGGCCTCGGTCACCACGAAGGCGAGGGCGGCCCCGGTGAGGGCGATGCGCAAGGCCCGCTCGCCCCGGCCCGCGCCCATATTGGTGCCCACCAGCGCCACCACCGGCGCGCCGAGGCCGAAGATGAGCGGAATGAGCAGATATTCCAGGCGCACCCCAGTGCCGAAGCCCGCCACCGCTTCCACCCCCGCATGGGCGGCCACCAAAGCGGTGGCGCCGGCGATCACGATGTTGGTCTGGATCGACTGCAACGCGGAGAGCAGGCCGACGCGGGTGATGGAGACGATCGGCGCCCATTGCAGGCGGACCCAGCGAAACCGCGCCGCATTGCGGCCCGACAGGATGTACCAGGCCAAGGCGAGGGTGCCGCCCGCATAATAGGCCACCAAGGCAAGGCCCCCGCCGGCAATGCCGAAGCCCGGAACCGGGCCGAACCCGTAGATCAGGAGTGGCGAGAGGGGGATGAGCAGGGCGACCCCGATGCAGGTGATGAGGGCCGGCACCAGCATGTTGCCGGTGCCCCGCACCACGCTGGCGAGGCCGTTCATGGTCCAGGCCAGCGCATTGCCCGCAAACACCACGTTGGAATAGGTGAGCGCCGCATCCAGCTCACCGCCCGATCCGCCCAGTAGGGCATAGATGGGCCGCCCTGCGGCCAGGAAGAGCGCGGAGAAAGCAAGCCCGAACAGCAGGTTGATGGCGATGGCGTGGAGCACGAGCCCGTCCGCCACATCCCGCTGCCCCGCTCCCAGCGCGCGGGCGACTGCGGACGAGATGCCGCCGCCCAGCGCTCCGGCCGAAATGGTCGTCATCAGCATCACCGCCGGGAACACCAGGGCCATGCCGGCCAGGGCATCGGTGCCGAGCTTGGCCACCCACCAGGTCTCGATCAGGCCGGAGGAGGCCTGGGCCAGCATGATCAGGATATTGGGCCAGGCGAGCCGCAGCAGCAGCGGCCCCACCGGCGCCTCCAGCAGGCGCCGGGTGCGATGGTCGTCCGGCAGGGCCCTTGCCGGGCCGGCAACTTGCGGCTGAAGCCGGTCCATCATGGGGGTGTCCTCTCAGATCGCCTCAAGCGCAAGCGCAATGCCCTGGCCGCCGCCGATGCACAGCGTGACCATCCCCTTGCTGAGGCCGTCCCGCTTCATGGCATGGAGCAGCCGGGTCACCAGGATGGCCCCCGTGGCGCCGATGGGATGGCCGTGCGCCACCGCGCCGCCTTCCACATTGACGATGTCCTGCGGCAGGCCGAGTTCCTGCGCCACCGCCAGCGGCACGGCGGCGAAGGCCTCGTTGATTTCGATGCGCTCCAGGTCCGAGAGGTCCCAGCCGGCCCGCGCCAAGGCGCGCCGGACCGCCGGGACCGGGCCGAGGCCGAACAGGCCCGGCTCCACCGCCGCCACCCCATAGCCGGCGAGGCGGGCGAGGGGCGCAAGGCCCTTGGCCTCCGCAGCGGCGCGGGAGGCCACGATCATGGCCGCGGCGCCGCTGTTGAGGCCGGGCGCATTGCCGGCGGTGATGGTGCCTTCCGGCCGGAAAGCGGGGCGCAGCTTGGCGAGGGTCTCAACCGTGGTGTCGGGCCGGGGCGCCTCGTCCACGGCGAAGAGCTCCACGCCCTTGCGTCCCTTCACCTCCACCGGGACGATCTCGTCCGCGAAATGCCGGGCCGCCTGTCCCTGCGCGAAGTGCTGCTGCGAGCGGGCGGCGAAGGCGTCCTGCGCGGCGCGGCTGATCTGGAGCTTCGCCACCAGGTCCTCCGTGTGCCAGCCGGAATGTTCGCCCGAAAAGGCGTCCTGAAGGCCATCGGTGAGCATGCTGTCGAGGATCTCGGCCGGCCCCATGCGATAGCCCCAGCGGCCGCCATCCAGCAGATAGGGCGCCCGGTCCATATTCTCCATGCCGCCAGCCACCGCCAGCTCCGCCGCGCCAGCCGCGATCTCCTGCGCGGCGCTGACGATGGCCTGGGCGCCCGAGCCGCAGACCCGGTTCACCGTGAGGGCGGGCACCGCGACGGGCAGGCCGCCCTTCAGGGCCGCCTGGCGGGCCGGGTTCATCTTGTTGCCCGCCTGGATCACATTGCCCATGACCACGCTGTCCACGGCGGTCGGGTCGAGGCCGGCGCGGCGCAAGGTCTCGCGCACCACGATGGCGCCGAGCTGGGGGGCGGGGATGGTCTTCAGCGCGCCATTATAGGCGCCGATGGCGGTGCGCACGGGATGGGCGATGACGATGTCGGTGGCCATGGGG
The DNA here is from genome assembly GCF_056314145.1 of Aquabacter sp. DMC10. Classification (NCBI taxonomy): domain Bacteria; kingdom Pseudomonadati; phylum Pseudomonadota; class Alphaproteobacteria; order Hyphomicrobiales; family Xanthobacteraceae; genus Aquabacter; species Aquabacter sp. DMC10. Next base: position 590,266 of record NZ_JBQUYX010000003.1, read on the forward strand.
GCCTCCTCGGTTGGATATGGGACGGGGAGTCAGGGCTTTGCCGGCACCGGCTGTCTGCCGGAGCGCTCGCGCACCACCAGGATGGCGAGGGCGGCGAAGAGGCAGAGGATGCCGGCCACGAAGAAGGCGGGCAGGTAGGTCTGGTAGAAGGTGCGGCTGAAGCCGGCGCCATAGGCGGCCACGCCGGCGCCGATCTGGTGCCCGGCGAAAATCCAGCCGAACACGAGATTGGAGCGCTCGCCGAACCGGTCGGCGGCGATCTTCACCGTGGGCGGGACGGTCGCCACCCAGTCGAGGCCATAGAAGACCGCGAAGAGCGACAGTCCGTAGAAGGTGAAGTCGCTGAACGGCAGATAGAGCAGCGAAAGCCCGCGCAGGCCGTAATACCAGAACAGCAGGAGCCGGCTGTCATAGCGGTCGGAGAGCCAGCCTGACCCCACCGTGCCAATGAAATCGAACAGGCCCACCATCGCCAGCATGCCGGCGGCGGTGACGGCGGGCAGGCCATAATCCCCGCACAGGGAAACGAAGTGGGTCTGCACCAGGCCGTTGGTGCTGGCCCCGCAGATGAAGAAGGTGCCGAACAGTACCCAGAAGGTGGCGGTGCGGGCGGCATCCCGCAAAGCCAGGAGCGGCGAGGCCAGCATGGCGGTGAAGCCTGAAGGCGCGGTGGGCGCGGGCACGGCCGCCGTCGCCCCATAGGGCAGGAGCCCCAGATCGGCCGGCCGGTCGCGCATGAGTGCCAGGACGGCAAGCGCCGCCAGGAAAATCAGGCCGAGCACCAAGGCGAGCGCGCCGCGCCAGCCGATGGTTTCGGTGAGCCGCGCCAGCAGGGGCAGGAATACCAATTGGCCGGTGGCGGAGCTGGCGGTGAGCAGGCCCATGACCAGGCCGCGCCGGGCGGAGAACCAGCGGGTGGCGACGGTCGCCCCCAGCACCATGGCGGTGAGCCCGGTGCCGAAGCCCACCACCACGCCCCACAGCAGCACCAGATGCCAGATGCGGCTCATGAAGAGCGAACCGGCAATGCCCGCCCCGATGAGGGTGAGCGCCACCACCGCCACCCGGCGCAGACCGAACCGGTTCATGAAGGCCGCCGCGAAGGGCCCCATGAGCCCGAACAGGACCAGGCGGATGGCGAGGCTGGACGAAATATCGGCGGTGGCCCAGCCGAATTCCTGTTGCAGCGGGCCGATGAACACGCCCGGCGCGCCCACCGCGCCCGCCGTCACCAGCATGGTGAGAAACGTCACGCCCGCCACCACCCAGGCATAATGGATGCCGCGGGCGGCCAGCAGGCCGGAAAGCCCGGACGGGCCGGGCGGGGGCGAGAGGGAGGGGGAGAGCATCATGGCAGCTCCAAATTGAGGGTATATGCCCGCAAATAGGCGCGAGGGGAGAGGCGAGAGCGGGCGATCACAACGCGCCCAGGATGTCGTTGAGTGCTGCGATCTTGTCGGGGCCGAGCCGGTCCTCAACCTCGCGCTGGCAGGTTTCCCAGGCGGGCACCGCCGCTGCGAACAGCGCCTGCCCGCGTTCGGTGAGGGCGACCACCGTCTCCCGCTGGTCCTCGTCGCTCCGCAGGGTCTTCATCAGCCCCATGCCCTCCAGCACGCGGACATTGCGGCCCATGGTGGAGCGGTCGAGATCCGCGACGCGGGCCAGCTCGGTGAGGCTGAGCGACCCCTTCATGGTCACGATCCGCAGCAGGGCGAACTGGGCGACGTTGATGCCGAGGGGCGCAAGCACCTCGTCATAGGCAGCGCTGGCGCGCCGCGCCGCCTTGCGCAGCAGGTTGCAGTAGCAGGGTGTGACCATGATGCGTGTATATACCCGCTTCCTCCGTCCGTCCAGCCCCGCGGCCGGCGACGCTCACGCCTTGTCCTTGAGCCGCTGCATCAGCTTGAGCAATTGCCGCAGCAAGGGGGAGCCGTCATTGCGGCGATAGCTGACGATGATGGGGCTGGAGAAGCGCTCGTTCAGGTCCAGCAGGCGCACATCGTCGCGTCCCAGGCGCCGGATGGAGGCGGGGACGATGCAGATGCCCATGCCGGAGGCCACCAGGCCCAGCGCCGTCTGCACGTCCCGCGCCTCCATGCCGATCTGGGGCGAGAGGCCCGCCTCCCGGTAGAAGGAGAGCACCTGGTCGGCATAGCTCGGGCGCGGCGAATGGGGATAGAGGATGAGCGGCTCGGCCTGGAGGTCCGCGAGGCGTGGCCGCGCGCCCGCCAGCGCGAGAGGATGGCCGGCGGCCACCGCCACGCAGAGCATCTCCTCCCGCAGCACTTCGCGCACCAGCGCCTCGTCCTCGAAGCGCAGCCGGCCGAAGCCCACATCGATGCGCCCGTCCTTCAGCGCCGCCATCTGCTCCAGCGTGGTCATCTCCAGCAGCTGGACATTCACCTGCGGCGCGTGGATGCGGAATTCGCGGATCAATTCGGGCAGGGCATCATAAAGGGTGGAGGCCACGAAGCCGATATTGAACTGAAAGACCATGCGCATGCCGATGCGCCGGGTGGTGGTCTTGATCTCCTCCATGCGCTGGAGGATCTGCGCGCCTTGCTCGAACAGATGGCGCCCCGCCTCGGTGAGCTTCAGCGGCCGCCCCCGATCGAGGAGCCGCACCCCCAATTCCTCCTCCAATTGCTGGATCTGCCGGCTGAGCGGCGGCTGGGCCATGTGGAGGCGCTCGGCCGCGCGGCTGAACGAGCCCTCGCTGGCGACGGTGGTGAAGTAGCGCAGGTGCCGCAGATCCATGGGACTGTCCGTCGCGGATACTCAGGAGGTATGGCGTGGGTGGCGATGAGGGGCGTATGCATCGCCTGGGTTGAAAATCCAAGGTGTGGACGGCGAGATTGCTCCCGCACGACGTGTCCATCCCGATCCTATTATACCCCATGGGTATGAAGATAGACCGAAATGATGTTGGGCCGCGCGCCCGGCGCCGGCTAGGGTCAGCCCCAAGAAGAAGAGCGTGCTCGGATAGTCGCGGGTGCCCTTAAGGGGCGCGTGGCGGTGCGCCATGGGAGGAAACATGACGGCCTTTCAATTGCTTGGCGCATTCCCTGTGCGCGCCGGACGATCGCGCAGCCTTACGGCGCGCCTCGGCGCAGCCTCGCCCGCGCGCCTTCCGCTTCCTTAGAGCCGGAGGATCGGGCGCCACCGCGTCCCTCTTCAGATCTTCATTCCAGACGCGGCCCGGGCTGCGCCGCGCACGCTCCGCAGCCGTGCGCATCTCTTTCGCCTCATCAGCCGACCATCAGAACAAGCGAGGAAACCCATGCCGACACCGATCACGGCCCCGGGAGGGGCGACGCGGGACATCAAGGACATCATCGATGCGGGGTCCATGACCGGCCGCCGCTGGGCGGTGGTGGGGCTGTGCTTCATCATCGCGCTGCTGGATGGCTTCGATACCCAGTCCATCGCCTTCATCGGCCCGGCCATCGCGCAGGAATTCGGCATGAAGCCGGCGGAAATGACCTGGGTCATCACCGCCTCCATCATCGGCATGACGGTAGGCGCCATCGGGCTCGGCAGCTTCGGCGACAAGTTCGGGCGTCGCAAGGCGATCCTGATCGCCGTCTTCCTGTTCGGCCTGTTCTCCCTCATGGGCGCCTATGCCACCTCGCCGACGCAGATCATCGTGCTGCGCTTCCTGATCGGCCTGGGCATGGGCGGCGCCACCCCCTCGCTGCTGGCGCTCGCCGGCGAATACAGCACCGGCTCCAAGCGCGGCATGATGATTACCGGCGTGCTGCTGGGCCTGCCCGCCGGCGCCATGCTGGGCGGCCTCATCGCGGCCAGCTGGCTGCCGGTGCTCGGCTGGCGCGGCATCTTCCTGCTGGGCGGCGCCATTCCACTCGCGCTGATGATCGTCATCTATTTCCTGTTGCCCGAATCCCCCGCCTACCTCGTCTCCCGCAAGGAGAATGACGGCCAGGCCCAGGCCCGCAAGCTGCTGGAGCAGATGACCGGCCAGCGCATCCCCGCCGACATCCGCCTCGTCAGCCCCGCCAAGGTGCAGCGCGGCGGCTCCATCGCCGGCCTGTTCGAGGGACGCTACCGGGCCGTGACCATCGCCATCTCCGCCATCTATCTCTTCAACTGGATCGCCTGGTTCCTGCTGCTCCAGTGGCTGCCCACCGCCCTCACCGGGCTGGGCCTGGAAAAGGCGCAGGCCGCCTATGGCACGGTGACTGTCAACGCCGCCTTCATCGCCATGGCCCTGCCGCTGTCCTCCTTCCTGCCCAAGGTGGATGCCCGCAAGCTCCTGGTGTTCATGTTCCTGGTGGGCATCGGCACGGCGATCGGGCTGGGCATGGCGGGCGACCGCTGGCCGGTGGTGTTCACCCTGATTGCGCTGGCGGGCTTCGGCATCGGCGGCCAGCAGCTGGTGTTGAACTATCTGATCGCCAATGCCTATCCCACCCAGCTGCGCGCCACCGCCACGGGCTGGGGCATCGGCATCGGCCGCTCGGGGGCCATCGTGGGCTCGGCCATTGGCGGCCAGTTGCTCTCGGGGGCCGGTCCCTCCGGCTACTTCATGGCGCTCGCCATCCCGCTGGCCCTCGCTGCGCTGGCCACCCTCACCGTGCGCACCTCCTCCGAGCCGCAGGGCGATCCGGTTCCCGCCGCGCACTGACCAAAAGGGGCGGTTCGTCCGCCCCGTCCCTCCCGGCGGCGCGGCTGCGCGCCGCCCCTTTCTTTCTCCGAAGATGCAGGAGCGCACCCCGTGGCCGAGGCCGTGAAAGTCCAGCGGATCGAGACCTTCATCGTCGACCTGCCGACGATCCGCCCCCACCAGCTGGCCATGGCCACCATGCGCCAGCAGGTACTGATGATCGTGCGCCTCCACATGTCCGATGGCACGGTGGGCATTGGCGAGGGCACCACCATTGGCGGGCTCGCTTATGGCGCCGAGAGCCCCGAGGGCATGAAGCTCGCCATCGACACCTATATGGCGCCCATCCTGCTGGCCAGCGACGCCAACCGGGTCGCCCGCACCATGGCGGCCATCGGCACGTCGGTGCAGGGCAACCATTTCGCCAAGTGCGCGGTGGAGACGGCGCTTCTCGATGCGCTCGGCCAGCGCGTGGGGCTGCCCATCTCCGAGCTGCTGGGCGGGCGCCAGCATGACCGCCTGCCGGTGGCCTGGACGCTGGCGAGCGGTGATACCGAGCGCGACATCACCGAGGCCGAGGAGATGCTGGCGCGGCGCCGCCACAACATCTTCAAGCTGAAGATCGGCAAGGGCGATCCGCGCGCCAATGTGGCCCATGTGGCCGCCATCAAGCGGGCGCTCGGCACGCGGGCGTCCGTGCGGGTGGACATCAACCAGGCCTGGTCGGAGGCCACCGCCTCCGCCATGCTGCCCTTGCTGGCGGAAGCCGGCGTCGACCTCATCGAGCAGCCGGTGGCGCTGCGCAACGTGGCGGGCCTTGCCCGTCTCGCGCGGGAGACGTCGGTGGCCATCATGGCCGACGAGGCGCTCAATGGCCCGGACACCGCCTTCGTGCTCGCCGCCCAGGCCGCCGCCGATGTGTTCGCGCTCAAGATCGAGCAGTCCGGCGGCCTGTTCGCCGCCGCCAAGGTGGCCGCCATTGCGGAAGCTGCCGGCATCGGCCTTTATGGCGGCACCATGCTGGAGGCGGGGGTCGGCACCGCCGCCTCGGCCCACCTCTTTTCCACCCTCGGCCGCCTGGAATGGGGCACCGAACTGTTCGGGCCGCTGCTGCTGACCGAGGAAATCCTGGAAACCCCGCTGGATTATTCCGATTTCGGCCTCGCCGTGCCCACCGGCCCCGGCCTCGGCGTGACCTTGAGCGAGCGCCAGCTGGCCCGCTTCCGCCGCGACCGGGCGGAGCGTTCGCTGCATGTGGTGAGCGCCGCCGGACAGGCGGGCTGAGCCGCGCCTCTCCCCATTTCCACGCCGCCGGCCTCCCATCGCCGGATGGCCTTGACCCAATCAGACCAAGACAGGAAACGCCAATGCCTGCGAACCTCATTTCCGATGCCGACAAGAAGCTGCTCGCCGCCCGCGCGGCCGGCACCGACACGGACAAGGGCAATGCCCGCGTCAAGGAAGTCACCGAGAAGCTGCTCTATCGGCTCATGCAGGTGATCGACGAGTGCGATGTCTCCATGGACGAGTTCTGGGCCGCCGTCGCCTTCATCGGCAAGGCGGCCAAGAATGACGAACTGGGCCTGCTGGTGCCCGGCGTCGCGCTGGAACATTTCCTCGATCTGCGCCTCGACGAAGCCGAGCGGCTCGCGGGCCTTTCGGGCGGCACCATGCGCACCATCGAGGGGCCGCTCTACGTGGCCGGCGCGCCGCTCTCCAAGGGCGAGGCGCGGATGGATGACGGCACCGATCCCGGCGAGATCTTCATCATCGAGGGCCAGGTGACCGACGAGGCCGGCACCCCCATTCCCGGCGCCATCGTCGACATCTGGCACGCCAATTCCAAGGGCGGCTATTCCTTCATCGACGGCGAGCAGGCGCCCTATAATCTGCGCCGGCGCATCGAGACCGACGCGGAAGGCCGCTACCGCGCCCGCACCATCGTGCCCAACGGCTATGGCTGCCCACCGGAAAGCGCCACCCGCCAGCTGATGACGGCGGTGGGCCGCCATGCGGAGCGCCCCGCCCATGTGCATTATTTCATCTCGGCGCCGGGCTATCGCCAGCTGACCACGCAGTTCAACTTCACCGGCGACGAATATCTTTATACCGACTTTGCCTTCGGCACCCGCGAGGAACTGGTGGTGACGCTGGAGCGCGTGACCGATGCGGAAGCGATCCACAATGCCGGCTTCAACCAGCCCTTCGCCCGCACCACGTTCGACATCGTGCTGACCAAGGAGCGGGCCGATGCGCCGAAGACGGTGGTCGACCGCGCCCATGTTCCCGCCCACTGAGGGCACGCCTGAACGCCTGAACCGGCGCGCCCCGTTTGGGCGCGCCGCACGGACCTGACGAGGAGCCGAGCCGTTCCATGGACCAGAAGACTTCCCGCGCCCGCTTCGCCGGCAAGAGCATGGTGGTGACCGGCGCGGCCCAGGGCGTCGGCAAGCAGGTGGCGCTCGATGCCGCCGCCGAGGGCGCGCGCCTCGTCATCGTCGACCGCTCGCCCCTCATCCATGAGGTGGCGCGGGAGATCGAGGCATGGCCCGGCACCGCCCCCGTGGTGGCGCTGGAAGAGGATTTGGAGACCTATGCCGGCAATGAGCGCGTCATGGCCCGCGCCGTGGCCGCCCATGGGGCGCTCGACGTGCTGGTGACCAATGTGGGCGGCGCCATCTGGATGCGGCCCTTCCACACCTTCAGCGAGGCGCAGATCCAGGCGGAGATCAGCCGTTCGCTCTTTCCCACCCTGTGGGGCTGCCGCACCGCCTTGCCCTATCTCCTGGAGCAGGGGCGCGGCGCCATCGTGAATGTCTCGTCCATCGCCACCAAGGGCATCAACCGCATCCCCTATTCGGCGTCCAAGGGCGGGGTGAACGCGCTGACCGCCTCGCTCGCCTTCGAATTGGCCGGCACCGGCATTCGGGTGAATGCAGTGGCGCCGGGCGGGGTGGCCGCACCGCCGCGCCGCATTCCCCGCGGCACCGACCTGCCCACGGAACAGGACAAGGCCTGGATTCAGGAGGTGGTGGACCAGACGGTGCGCTCCACCCATCTGGGGCGCTATGGGGAGCTTGCCGAAATCTCCGCCGCCATCCTGTTCCTGGCGTCCGACGAGGCCTCCTATATCACCGGCACTGTGCTGCCCGTGGGCGGGGGGGACCAGGGATAGCCCCGCGACCGGGACCTTGCTTCATGTTACCTTGACCTCGGCGCTCCGCCGCCCCGCACCCCGCGAAAGCGCGCCTGCGCCGTGAACCAAAGCGTGGCGGATGCGTTGAGCGATGCGGCGCAAACTTGGGCGCCGCGTGCGATCAGGGGGAGGCAAGGTGGCGGAGCCGCGTCCAGATCTCGCGGAAGTGTTTCCCGGATCGAGCGAAATGGCCGCTCGCATGCGGGCGCACGATTGGTCGGCCACGCCGCTGGGCGACCCCCGCCACTGGCCGGACGGGCTGAAGATCCCCTTGCGCATGCTTTTGACCTCCCGCTTCGAGATGTGGCTCGGCTGGGGGGAGGACCTGACCTTCTTCTATAATGACAGCTACATCCCGACCCTCGGCCTGAAGCACCCCACCATGCTCGGGCGGCCGTTTCGCGAGGTTTGGGCCGAGGTCTATGCCGACGTGGCCGACCAGGTGGCCCGCGTGCGCGCGGGCGAGGCCACCTGGAACGACGCGCTGCTCCTGCTCTTGGAGCGCAGTGGTTTTCCCGAGGAGACCTATCACAGCTTCTCCTACAGCCCGCTGTTCGGCGCGACCGGCGCGGTGGACGGGCTGTTGTGCGTGGTGAGCGAGGTGACGGAGCGCGTCATCACCGAGCGCCGGCTTGGCTCTTTGCGCATGCTGGGCATGGAATTGGTGGGCGCCCTCACCGACGCGGCGGTATGCGCCGCGGCCCGCACCGTGCTTGGCGCCAATCCGCGCGATTTCCCCTTTGCCCTGATTTTCCTGCGGGGGGAGGAGGGATGGCAGGGCCTCGCCTGCTCTGAGGCCGCCCAACCGCTCCTGGATCATCCCTGGCCGCTGGAGGCGGGTCCCAAGGCCCCTGGCGCCCCCTGGCGCATCATCGACCTGCCGCCGGGGCTGGACTGCCCCATGGGGGCCTGGAACATCCGTCCATCTCGCGCTCTGGTGGTCAGCATTGCCGGCGCCTCGGAGCAGGGGCCGGCGGGCTATCTCGTGCTCGGGCTCAATCCCTATCTGCGCAGCGATACGGATGTGACGGACCTCGGTCGGCTCCTGGCCGGGCAGATCAGCGGGGCGCTGGCCAATGTGGCGGCGCTGGCGGCGGAGCGGCGGCGGGCGGACCGCATCTGGTCCCATTCCCGCGATCTCCTGGTGACCGTCACGCCCGAAGGCATTTTCCGCTCCGTGAGCCCGTCCTGGACCCGCATCCTCGGCCATGCGCCCGAAAGCGTGGTGGGGCGGAGCTTTTCCGAATTCATGCTGCCGGAGGACGTGGCCGGTTCCGCCGCGGCGCTGCGACGGGCGGCGGGTGGGGAGGACCTCACCGCCTTCGAGAACCGCTTCCGCACGGCGGACGGGCGGATGCGCTGGATCTCCTGGCATACGGCGCGGGAGAATGGCGTCGTCTATGGCTATGGCCGCGACATTACCGAGCAGAAGGCCAATGCGGAGGCGCTGCTGAACGCCGAGGAAGCGCTCCGCCATGCCCAGAAGATGGAGGCGGTGGGCCAGCTGACCGGCGGCATCGCCCATGACTTCAACAATCTGCTCACCGGCATCACCGGCTCCCTGGACATGATTCGTCGGCGGCGGGAGCGGGACCGGGACGCGGACATATCCCCCTACCTGTCCATCATCTCCGGCTCCGCCGACCGGGCGGCCTCGCTGACGCAGCGCCTTCTGGCCTTTTCCCGCCGGCAGGCGCTGGACCCACGGCCCGTGGACGTGATGGCCCTGATCCGGGGCATGGAAGGCCTCATCGCCAAGTCCATCGGCGAACTCATCACCCTGGAGCTAGCGGCGCCCGAAGAGCTGTGGCCCGCCACCTGCGACCCCAACCAGCTGGAAAGCGCCATCCTCAACCTGGCCATCAACGCCCGCGATGCCATGCCCCAGGGCGGGCGGCTGACCATCGCGGCCCACAATATGACGGTGGAGGCGGCCCGGTGCCGGCGCTACCGGCTGGCGAGCCCGGGTGACTATGTGTGCATCGCGGTGTCCGACACCGGCCATGGCATGTCCGCCGACGTGATGGCCAAGGCCTTCGACCCCTTCTTCACCACCAAGCCGCTGGGCAAGGGAACCGGGCTCGGCCTGTCCATGATCTATGGCTTTGCCCAGCAATCGGGGGGCGCCGCCTCCATCGAGAGCGCGCCGGGGGCGGGCACGAAAATGCTCTTGTGCCTGCCGCGCAGTCCGCTTCCCGCGCGGCCGGACGCGGCGCGCGGACCGCAGCCGGCCCGCCTGGGCGGTCATTCCGCCCGCATCCTGGTGGTGGAGGACGAGCCGGCGGTGCGGGCGCTGGTGGTGGAGGCCCTATCGGAGGTGGGATACGGGGTCGAAGAGGCGGCTGACGGCCCCTCGGCCCTGGCCATTCTCAAGTCGGGGACGCCCTTCGATCTCCTGGTGACCGATGTGGGCCTGCCCGGCCTCAACGGGCGGCAAGTGGCGGACGAGGGGCGAGCCCTGCGGCCGGAGCTGAAGGTGCTCTTCGTCACCGGCTATGCCCATGAGGTCAATCTGGGGCCGGTGGAGCGCCAGCCCGGCATGGAGCTGCTGACCAAGCCGTTCGAAATGGACGTGCTGCTCGCCCGGGTGGAAGCCTTGGTGGCCCAGTCCCCGCTGCGCCGCGCGAACCAGCGCAGCGCCTGAGGAGGTATTCGGGTGCGGCCTGCCCGCGCCCCTGACAGATCCCCGCCCCCCCATCGTCCCCGGCGCCCCCGTGCCCCGCGCCGGACGCCCAGGGCGTCCGCGTCTCGCCGGCCTTATGGCTCATGTGCCGCGCCGTGATCGCCGCCGGCTGAGCCAACGCGGCCCCTGGCAGAGGGGGTGACCGGCCCCTCCACCTCGCGAAGGCCTCCGCCGGAGGAACGAGAGGCAGGAGCAAGAGGCAGGAGCAAGAGGCAGGAGCAAGAGGGAGGCGAAAGACGCAGGCGCCCGGGGGCGACGCGTGAAGGAGCCGGCCTGCGAGTGCCGTGTGGAAGCCCGTCCCAGGCAGGGAGCCTTGGCCCCGAAAGGGATGTCCCCAAAACAAAAACCCCGCCGAAATCGGCGGGGTTTCCGGTCTGTTTGATCTGTTCCCCTCGATCGCCGTGCCGGGGCGCGGCGGAGGCGAGGTGCACCCCTGGCCGAGGCCAGGACGACATCACTTCAGGGCGTTGAAGGAGGTCGCGAAGGACAGGCTGGCGACGAACTTGTTGCCGCAAGCATTCTGGTTGCTGATCATGAAGGCGCAATCGTTGTTGCTGAGGTCCGTGCCGGAGTAGCGCAGATCCAGGGTCGCCGCCTTGTAGGTGAAGGCGATGCCCGCGTTCCACCAATTGTAGCCAGCAATGGTCTGATTGTAGGTGTAGCCGGTGAAGAGGTTGGTCACCGGATAGTTGTAGGCGCTGGTGGACAGCCACTGATGGCCGAACTCGCCAGAGGCGTACCAGCCGAAGTCGCCGCCGGGCCCGAAGGCGGGCAGCGGAACCTTGGCGGTCACGGACAGGGCGGTGCCGTCGGTGCTGGTGGCCGCGAAGTTGCTGGTCCAGTACAGGTTCAGGCCGAGGTTCAGCCAGGGCGCGACCTGATAGGAGGGCTTCGCGTAGATTTCCCAGTAATTGTACTTGGTCGAGTCCTTGTTCGCGACAGAGGGATCGATGTTGTTCGTGCCCGAGCCGCCCGGATAGGTGTAGTACACGCCGCCGACGTCGAGGGCGAAGTTGCCCCAGGTGTGACGCAGGCCGCCGGAGAAGTCGACTTCAAGCGAGCTGTTGGTGTTCTGATAGCCCAGGCCTTCCAGCGTGGTGGCAACCCAGTTCTGGTTGGACGCCCACACGTTGAAATACACCCAGTCGAACAGCTGGAGCTCGACATAGCCCTGGATGGCCGGGTTGTTGTTGGTCTGGCTGATGCCGCGGAACAGATAGTCGGACGTGCCGGTGACGCCGAAGGCCAGGTCCCACACGGGGGCGGGCGGCGGGGCCACCACGGCCTTCACGGGCGCCGTCGACAGGTCGGCTGCGAAAGCCGAGCCGACGATCATCGTGCTGGCAGCGGCAGCGAGAACGAGCTTTTTCATACACCTACCCCCAAGAAGAATTCTGATTTGGATTGAGACCAAATTTCTCCACATTGTCCAATGTGAAAAAAGGGGCACGGCTTGATGAAAAATTAGACAAACCCGCATGGATGCTGGATTTCAATGTTGCAAAAGCGCAACGCGCCGGGGAAACTCCGCGTAAGGCCACGGTTGAGGTCGCCGCCAAACGTTCGTCTTCCGTGTGGGAATTGCCGATCTTACCGCCCGACTGTGTCAGGGGCGCAACAGGAGAAGGGGGCGTCCGCGCTCGGGCACCTTGGCCCAGCTGCCGTCTTCCTGCCGCGCAAAGCGCACCGAGGCGGCCCCCGCGCCCGATTCCACCAGCACATTGCCCCCCTCGATGCGCCAGCCGGAGGGGGCGAACTGGGCAAGGCCGGGGTCGCAACCCGGCGCCACACGCACCACCCGGCTGCCGCCGGCGACGGGATCGGCGGTCAGTGTCCAGCGGCAGATGGGCTTGCCGGCGGTGCGGGCCAGGTCCCACTCGCCGGTCATTTCTTCCACCGAGACCTCAAGCCCGCTCTGCGCGGCGGGGGGCGCGAGGAAATACACGCCGTCGCCTTCCCGCAGGGCTTCATAGCTGCCCCCCGTGGCCTCGGTGAATTCCGCCGTCAGCCGGCCCTGGCCATCCAGCAGGCGCAGCGCGCCGGAGGCATCCGGCGTCCAGGCCGCCAACTGGGGCGCAAAGGCGATGGCGGCGCAGGCCCCCGCATCAAGGGCCAGGAGAAAGGCCGGCGCGGCGCCTGGCGCCGGATCGGCGCGCAGCGTCAGGGCGCAGGTGCGGCTGCCATCGGCGCTGGACAGCACAAAGGGCCCTGCAATTTTCTGGGCGGCAGTCTGGAGGGCGGGATCGATCCGCGCCGCCCGCCCCGGCCCCGGCTTCTGGGCGGCGGGACGCGTCTCGTTCTTGGGCGCGGTCTGGGCGTCCGCAGGCCCCGCGCCGAAACCCGCAGGCAGACCGGCCCACAGGCTCGCGGCGAGCAGGGCAAGACGGAGCGGTGCGGAGGCGGGGCGCTTCATGGGGGAAGGCTAGCCCAGGCCTTCGCAATGGGGAAGGCGCCGCGGCGCCTCTCCCCCTGCCGCGGCGCCACAGGTGGCGCCGCAGGTCTTCCAGGCGGGCGGGCTACGCCTTGGGCCAGGGGGTCTCCGCCACCGGGGTGAGCGGGCCCTTGCCGGCGAACCAGGAGAGAATGTTGTCCACCACCAGTTGGCCCATGGCGGTGCGGGTGTGGTGGGTGGAGGAGCCCACGTGCGGCAGCAACACCACATTGTCCATGGCGATCAGCTCGGCCGGCACGCGGGGCTCGTCCTCGAACACGTCCAGGCCGGCGGCGCGGATGGTGCCGGCCTTCAGGGCGGCGATCAGCGCCGTCTCGTCCACCACGGTGCCCCGCGCCACATTGATGAGGATGCCGTTGGCGCCCAGCGCCTCCAGCACTTGCGCATTGATGAGGTGCTTGGTGGAGGGCCCGCCGGGCAGGATGAGGATGAGGGTGTCCACGTCACCAGCCAGGGCCACCAGGTCGCCATAGTGGCGATAGGGCAGGTCGGGCTGGGCGGTGCGGGTGTGATAGGAGATCGGCAGGCCGAAGGCCTCGAGACGGCGGGCGATGGCCTTGCCGATGCGGCCCATGCCGACAATGCCCACGGTGCGGTCGCGCAAGGTGAGGCCCAGCGGATAGGCGCCCTTCAGCCACTTGCCTTCGCGCAGGAAGCGGTCGGCCTGGGGAATCTCGCGCACGGTGGCCAGCAGCAGGCCGAGCGTCAGGTCGGCCACTTCCTCGTTCAGCACCTCGGGCGTGTTGGTTACGACGACGCCCCGCTTGGCGGCGGCGGCGGCGTCCACCGTGTCATAGCCGACGCCGAAATTGGAGACGATCTCGAGCTTGGGCAGGCGGGCCATCATGGCCTCGTCCACCTTCAGGCGGCCGCGGGTGGCGATGGCGCGGATCTCGGTGCCATGGGCGGCGATGGCGCCCTCCACGTCGGCGCCGCCCACCAGGGTGAAATGCTCGGCCAGTTGCCGCTCCACCACGTGATCCATGACAGAGCCGGTGGTGAGAAGGAAGGGGCGGTCAGCTGAGGTCATGGCGCAGGCTCGGTCGTTGGGGGCGGTCCGCCGCCGGACAGCGGCAAGACCTGGATAAGCGCCCCGGCGGGCGGATTCAATGGTCCGTTCAATCGTTTTAAAAATCGCTTGATCCGGCCGTGGCGTCACACCATGATCGTTCGCGTACCGTCGAGGCCTGTCCGCAAACCAACGGACGTGCCTCTCACAAAGCGGACGAACGACCGTTTACTGCGGTCCAAAGAAAGGCCCGGCCCCGCCTCAAGGCGGAGAGACCGACGGCCGAAAGTTCGGGTTGGACGTCTCAGGGAGCTCATACGGATGGCGACCGTCGACATTCGCGGTGTGAAGAAAGCCTATGGTACGACGGCCGTGATCCACGGCGTCGATGTGGAAATTCGCGACGGTGAGTTCGTCGTCCTGGTGGGGCCGTCCGGCTGCGGCAAGTCCACCCTTCTGCGCATGATTGCGGGCCTGGAAAACATCACCGGCGGGGAAATCCTGATCGGCAATCGCGTGGTCAACGAGGTGCCGCCCAAGGAACGGGACATCGCCATGGTGTTCCAGAACTACGCGCTCTATCCGCACATGACGGTGGCGGACAACATGGGCTTCTCGCTGAAGCTGCGCAAAGCGCCGAAGTCGGAGATCGACGGGCGGGTGCAGCGGGCGGCGGGCATTCTGGGCCTCACCCATCTGCTGGATCGCTTTCCCCGCCAGCTGTCCGGCGGCCAGCGCCAGCGCGTGGCCATGGGCCGGGCCATCGTGCGCGACCCGCAGGTGTTCCTGTTCGACGAGCCGCTCTCCAATCTCGATGCCAAGCTGCGCGTGCAGATGCGCACCGAGATCAAGGAGCTGCACCAGCGCCTGAAGACCACCACGGTCTATGTCACCCACGACCAGATCGAGGCCATGACCATGGCGGACAAGATCGTGGTCATGCATGACGGCATCGTGGAGCAGATCGGCGCACCGCTCGATCTGTACGACCGGCCCGCCAACCAGTTCGTGGCCGGCTTCATCGGCTCGCCCGCCATGAATTTCATCAAGGGCACGGTGCGGGTGAACGGCAAGGCCAGCTTCGTCACCGACGGCGGCGCCACCTTGCCGCTGGAAGCGGTGCCCGCCGGCATCAACGGCAAGCGCGCGGTCTATGGCCTGCGGCCCGAGCATGTGCGCCTCGACCCGGCCGGGGTCCCCGTCCAGATCATCGTGGTGGAGCCCACGGGATCGGAAATCCTGGCCGTCGCCCGCATCGGCGATGAGGCCAAGGGACAGGAGATTTCCCTCCTGTTCCGTGAGCGCCTTGCCCTTGCGCCCGGCGAGACCATCCGCATCATGCCGCTGGAGGGCATGCCGCATCTGTTCGACGAGGCAAGCGGCTCGCGCCTCGCCAGCTGAACCGCGCCGAAAAGACCGCTCGCAACCGACGAAGCGGCCGGCGCTTGAAGTGACCCCAAGACGTCACCGGAGGAACGCCAAATGGATATTTCCCGTCGCAATCTTCTCATGAGCGGCGCCGGGCTTGCCGGCGCGGCCGCATTGGGCGGCATGGCCGGGCGGCCGGCTTTCGCGCAGGCCGCCATGCCCGAGTTCAAGCCGGAAGCCGGTGCCTCCCTGCGCGTGCTGCGCTGGTCGCCCTTCGTGAAGGGCGAGGAAGAGGCCTGGCTCGCCAACACCAAGAAGTTCACCGAGGCCACCGGCATTGAGGTGCGCATCGACAAGGAAAGCTGGGAGGACATCCGTCCCAAGGCGGCGGTGGCCGCCAATGTGGGCTCGGGCCCAGACATCGTCTGGGTGTGGTTCGACGACGCCCAGCAATATCCCGACAAGCTCCTGGACGTGACCCCGCTCGCCACCGCCCTCGGCAACAAATATGGCGGCTGGTACGACGCCCCCGCGCAATATGCCAAGAAGGACGGCAAGTTCATCGCCCTGCCGCTGGCCACCATCGGCAATGCGGTCGTTTATCGCGACAGCTGGATGAAGGAAGCCGGCTTCAGCGAGTTCCCGAAGGATACCAAGGGCCTCCTGGAGATGGGCAAGGCCTTGAAGGCCAAGGGCCATCCCATGGGCTTCACGCTCGGCCATGGCGTCGGCGACGGCAACAATTTCTGCCACTGGGTGCTGTGGAGCCACGGCGGCAAGATGGTGGATGACAACGGCAAGGTGGTCATCAACAGCCCGGAGACGGTCGCCGCCCTGAAATATGTGGCCGAGCTCTACAAGACCTTCATCCCCGGCACCGAGAGCTGGCTGGACGTGAACAACAACCGCGCCTTCCTGGCCGGCGAAATCTCCTGCACTGCCAACGGCGTGTCCATCTATTACGGCGCCAAGAACGACCCCAAGCTGGCCGACATGGCCGCCGACATGCGCTCCACCAACTTCCCCATCGGCCCGGTGGGCAAGGAAGTGGAACTGCACCAGACCACCTCGGCCTGCATCTTCAAATACTCCAAGTATCCGCAGGCGGCCCAGGCCTATCTGGCCTATATGTTCGACGCGCCGCAGATGAATGCCTGGATCACGGGCGCCAGCGCCTATTGCTGCCAGACGCTCAAGGCCTTCGCCTCCAACCCGGTGTGGACCGACAATCCGATCCACAAGCCCTATTCCCGGGCCTCCGAGACCTTGCGCCCGAACGGCTATTCCGGCCCGCTCGGCCCGCAATCGGCCGCCGCCATGGCGGACTGGATCGTGGTGGACATGGTGGCGGAAGCCGCCACCGGCCAGCGCACCCCCGAGGAAGCCGCCAAGCGCGCCGAACTGCGCGCCAACCGCATCTATCGCTGACGGCGGGACGGGCGCCCCATGCGGGTGCCCGTCTCCCATCCCCGCGCGCCGGCCCATCGGGCGCGCGCCGGGGCCAAGGGCCGGCTGAGCCGGTGCCGGGGCGCCAGGTGCGTCCCGGCCTTCATCCTTCCTTTCGGTTCAAGTCTTCAGAGGCGGTTTCATGGCAGACGTGGCGGCGCGGGCGGCCCCTCGGGCGTCCGGCAGATCCTGGTGGGCCGGTATCGGCCAGGGGCGGCATGTGCTCGGCCTCCTGTTCCTGCTGCCGGCGGCGGTGTTCCTGCTCCTGTTCCTCACCTATCCACTGGGGCTCGGCGTCTGGCTCGGCTTCACCGACACGCGCATCGGCCGGGCGGGCGTCTTCATCGGGCTGGAGAATTACCAGCTCATGTGGGAGGACAGCGTGTTCTGGCTGGCGGTGTTCAACACCGTCCTCTACACCACCGCCGCCTCGATCCTGAAGTTCGCCCTCGGCCTGTGGCTGGCCCTGCTCCTGAACCAGCATCTGCCGTTCAAGAGCTTCTTCCGCGCCATCGTGCTGCTGCCGTGGGTGGTGCCCACCGTGCTCTCCGCCATCGCCTTCTGGTGGATCTTCGACGCCCAGTTCTCGGTGATCTCCTGGGCCCTCATCAAGCTGGGTCTCATCGACCACAACATCAACTTCCTGGGTGATTCCACCAATGCGCGGGCGTCGGTGATCGCCGCCAATGTGTGGCGCGGCATTCCGTTCGTGGCCATCTCGCTGCTGGCGGGCCTCCAGACCATCCCGCAATCCCTGCACGAGGCGGCCACGCTCGACGGGGCGAGCGGCTGGCAGCGCTTCCGCTTCATCACCTTGCCCATGCTTTCGCCCATCATCGCGGTGGTGATGACCTTCTCGGTGCTGTTCACCTTCACCGACTTCCAGCTGATCTATGTGCTCACCCGCGGCGGGCCGCTCAACGCCACCCATCTGATGGCGACCCTGTCCTTCCAGCGGGCCATTCCCGGCGGCCAATTGGGCGAGGGCGCGGCCATCGCGGTGGCCATGATCCCCTTCCTGCTGGCGGCGATCCTGTTCAGCTATTTCGGGCTCCAGCGCCGCAAGTGGCAGCAGGGCGGGGGCGACTGATGCGCGCCGTCGTTCCCTGCCTGCTCCGCACCGCGATCCACCCCCCGCTTCGGGAGGCCCGGCCATGACCGACCAGTCCGTCACCGACAATTCGACCGGCATGAGCTATCTGGACAGCCTGCCCAAGCGCCTCATCACAGTGGTGCTGCCGCTGCTGGTGTTCGTCTTCGTGCTGCTGTTCCCGTTCTATTGGATGGCCATTACCGCCATCAAGCCGAACTACCAGCTCACCGACTACGCCCATTATTCCCCGCTCTGGGTGGTGGAGCCGACGCTGGAGCACATCAAGTATCTCCTGTTCGAGACCTCCTATCCGGGCTGGCTCTGGAACACGATGCTGATCTCGGTGTGCGCCACCTTCATCTCGCTGGTGGCCTCGGTGTTCGCCGCCTATGCCATCGAGCGCCTGCGCTTCCACGGCTCGCGCTGGGTGGGGCTCGGCATCTTCCTGGCCTATCTGGTGCCGCCCTCCATCCTCTTCATTCCGCTGGCACTGATGGTGTTCAAGCTCGGCATCTACGACACCAAGCTGGCGCTCATCCTCACCTATCCCACCTTCCTGGTGCCCTTCTCCACCTGGCTGCTCATGGGCTATTTCCGCTCCATCCCCTATGAGCTGGAGGAATGCGCCCTGGTGGACGGCGCTTCGCGCTGGCAGATCCTCATCAAGGTGCTGCTGCCGCTCTCCGTGCCCGGCCTGATCTCGGCGGGCATCTTCTCCTTCACCTTGTCGTGGAACGAGTTCATCTATGCCCTGACCTTCATCCAGTCGTCGGAGAATAAGACCGTTCCGGTGGGCGTGCTCACCGAGCTGGTGCGATCCGACGTCTATGAATGGGGGGCCTTGATGGCGGGCGCGCTCATCGGCTCGCTGCCGGTGGTGATCCTCTATTCCTTCTTCGTGGACTATTACGTCTCGTCCATGACCGGGGCGGTGAAGGAATAGGCGTTCGTCTCGCGGGCGGGGGACCCGACGGGGCCGGGCCGCAAGGTCACGGCCCCGTTGCCTTTTGCGCTGCGGCATGGCACCCCTCACGCACGGAAGACGGGGGCTTGGCGGACATGATCGAACGCGTGCTCGAACAGGTGCTGTTCCGCAGCCGCTGGCTGATGGCGCCTTTCTATGTGGGCCTGGTGGTGGCGCTGCTGGTGCTGCTGTTCAAGTTCGGCCACGAGCTTTTGCACTTCGTCACCCATGCGGTCAGCGCCTCCGAGAGCGACATCATCCTGGGCGTGCTGACCCTGGTGGACCTGACCTTCACCGGCAATCTGGTGTTGATCGTCATCTTCTCGGGCTACGAGAATTTCGTCTCCAAGATCGATCCGAACGGCCATCCCGACTGGCCGGAATGGATGACGCAGGTGGATTTCGCCGGCCTCAAGCAGAAATTGCTGGCCTCCATCGTGGCCATCTCGGCCATCGCGCTGCTGAAAGCCTTCATGAATCTGAAGCCGGACGCGGACCCGAGCTACCTGACCTGGCTGGTCATCATCCACGTGGTGTTCGTGGGCTCGAGCCTGGTGCTGGCCTTCTCCGACAAGATCAGCGGCGGCAAGGGTCACTGACAGACCGGGACACCAACGGGCGGAGCCACTGGCAGGCCGGTCGCGGGCGCTCCTCGGCGCCCGCCGGCGGGCTCAGGCCTCGTCCGGCTCCTCGTCCGGGGACTGGCCCTCGGCGCCGCCCTGCGGCTCGCCCTCGATCTCGGCGGGCAGGTCGATGACCACGCGCCCGGCCGCCACCTCCACCACCGGCACGGCGGCGCGGGTGAAGGGCACGAGGCGGGTCCTGCCGCCTTCGGCCGGAGCATATTCCAGGATGTCGCCGGCGCCGAAATCGAACAGGGCGGTGACGGTGCCGAGCACCGTGCCGTCGGGCGCCTCGGCGCGCAGGCCGATCAAATCGGCCTGGTAGAAGGTGTCCTCATCCTCCGCCGGCGGCAGGGCGGCGCGGGGCACGAAGAGATCCGTATTGGTGAGCTTCTCGGCCGCATTGCGATCGTCCACGCCCTTGAGGCGGGCGACGAAATGATCCTTGGCCGCGCGCATGCTGGCAATCGTGAAGCTGCGGATGCCGGTTTCATCGGTGAGGGGATAGTCGAACAGGGCCTCCGGGTCCTCGCCGAAGACGAACAGGCGCACTTCGCCCCGCACCCCGTGCGGCGCGCCGATGCGCGCAATGAGAACACGGTCGGTCATGGCTGGCCCTGCATGCTGAAACGGTGTCATCCCGCCACCGTCGCCGGGGCGGGGGGAAAAGCGCGCCGGCCGGGCCGCCGCGCTTCAGAGCCATTCCGGGCGAAGCGGGAGCCGCTTCGCGCAACGGACAGGCGGGGGCGCAAAGACCGCGAGCTTTCCCGCGTTTCGATGAAACGCGGAAAGGCCCCGGGGCAAAAGGGCGGTGCCCCCGCGGTCGCCAGGACCGGCGCCGGGAACCGCCCCTTGAACCTCACTCCGCGGAGGCGGCGGCAGCGGCGGCTTCGGCGGCCTTGGCACGCTCGGCGGCGCGCTCCTGGGCCTTCTTGCCGGGCTCGGCCTTCTGGGGGTTGTTGCGGGCTTCGCGCTTCAGGAGGCCCTGGGCGTCGAGGAAGCGGGCCACGCGGTCGGTGGGCTGGGCGCCCTTTTCGAGCCAGGCCTTGGCCTTCTCCACGTCGATGGTGACGCGCTCGCCGGCGTCCTTGCCGATGAGAGGATTGTAGGTGCCGATCTTCTCGATGAAGCGGCCGTCGCGGGGCGAACGGGCGTCAGCGACGACGATGCGGTAATAGGGGCGCTTCTTGGCGCCGCCGCGGGCGAGGCGGATCTTCAGGGACATGGGACTTTCCTTTCAAGACGTCATGTTTCAGACCGCGTCGTCCGGGCGAAGCCTTGGTCGGCGCGGGGTTGGGGTGGAGGCGCGGGCGAAGGTCCGCACACGGCCGGTCGATCCGGCCGCGACGGCGCGCTTTGCCGCGCTGTCACTTCTTCTTCGGACCTCCAAGACCTGGAAGGCCGCGCGGCAGGCCGGGAAGCCCGCCGGGGAAGTTGGGGGGCAGGCCCTTTCCAAGGCCCGGCATGGTGGGCGGCAGGCCGCCGCCGCCAGCGCCCGGCAGGCCGCCGGGCATCTTCTCGGCCATCTGCTGGAGCATTTCCGGCGAGGGGCCGCCGCCGCCGAGGCCGAACATGTTGGCCAGGCCCGCCATGGGGCCGCGCTTGCCGGCGGCGCCGCCCATGGCCTTCATCATGTCGGCCATCTGGCGGTGCATCTTCAAGAGGCGGTTGATTTCTTCCACCTTGGTGCCGGAGCCCGCAGCCACGCGCCGCTTGCGGGAGGCGTCCAGCACCTTGGGATTGCGCCGCTCCTGGCGGGTCATGGAATTGATGATGGCCACCTGCCGGCGGAACACCTTGTCGTCGATATTGGCCGAGGCGATCTGGTTCTTCACCTTGGCGATGCCGGGCAGCATGCCCATGAGCCCGGACATGCCGCCGAGCTTCTGCATCTGGCCGAGCTGGTCGCGCAGGTCTTCGAGATCGAATGCGCCCTTGCGCATCTTCTCGGCGACGGCCTTGGCCTTCTCGACGTCGATATTCTCGACCGCCTTCTCCACCAGGGCGACCACGTCGCCCATGCCGAGGATGCGGCCGGCCACGCGCTTGGGATCGAAATCCTCCAGCGCGTCCATCTTTTCGCCGGTGCCGATCAGCTTGATGGGCTTGCCGGTGACCGCGCGCATGGAGAGCGCGGCGCCGCCGCGCCCGTCGCCGTCGGCGCGGGTGAGGATGATGCCGGTGAGGCCCACGCGGGCGTCGAACGCCTTGGCGGTGTTCACCGCGTCCTGGCCGGTGAGGGCGTCGGCGACGAGGAGCACTTCGTGCGGCCCGGTGGCGGCCTTCACCTCGGCCACCTCCGCCATCAGCCCCTCGTCGAGGGTGACGCGGCCGGCGGTGTCGAGCATGACCACGTCATAATTTCCGAAGCGGCCCGCCTCCATGGCGCGGCGGGCGATCTGCACCGCCGACTGGCCGGCCACGATGGGCAGCGTCGCCACCCCCACCTGGGAGCCCAGCGTGGCCAATTGCTCCATGGCCGCCGGGCGGCGGGTGTCGAGCGAGGCCATCAGCACGCGGCGCTTGCCCTTCTCGGTCAGGCGCTTGGCGATCTTGGCGGTGGAGGTGGTCTTGCCCGAGCCCTGCAGGCCGACCATGAGGATCGGCACCGGGGCGGGGGCGTTGAGATCGATGGGATCGGCGTCCGAGCCCAGCATGGCGACGAGCTCGTCATGGACGATCTTCACCACCATCTGGCCGGGGGTCACGGACTTGACCACCTCGACGCCGATGGCGCGCTCGCGCACCTTGTCGGTGAAGCTCTTCACAACGTCGAGGGCGACGTCGGCCTCGATCAAGGCGCGGCGCACCTCGCGCATGGCTTCCCCGACGTCGGCCTCGGTGAGCGCGCCGCGCCGCTTGAGCTTGTCGAGTATGCCGCCGAGGCGGTCGGAAAGGCTGTCGAACATGGGTCCGTCCGGTGATCTCCGGCCGCAAGGCCGAAGGTGTTTCGCGAGGGTGCACCCAACGCCCATCGCGCCCGAGGGCGCATCGCGCTGTCGGGCGGGGGCCTCCGGGCTCTCGGCCCGGTCGGCTGGATCGGCGTGGCCGTCCTCTTGAAGGGCGCGTTCTTAACACCCGAAAGCCGGCGAGACAATGGCCGGCTTCCATCGGGGGCCTCAAGCCTCCTGCCGGCCCCGCCGCTCACAAGGCGAGGCTGGTGGTGCCCTTCATCAGGATCGGCCCCGTCGGGCGCCCGATGGGAGAGCCGCCTTGGGGCTCCAGGGTGATCTCGAACAACTGGTCCGGCCCCGTGCGCGACAGGTTCTTCAGATCGAGCCGGATGCGCCGCGCCGCGCCCGCAAGGCCGATGGAGACGGGACCGCGCGCCGGGTCCTGGAGGGTCCACACTTCCAGCACCCGGCCGTCCGGCACGGGAATCGGGCGCAGCGGAATGAGGTCGGCGGTGCCGTCCGCATAGGCATTCACCACCGCCGCCGGCTCGCCCTGCGGCCCCATGAGCACCGCCACAAACTGCGGCTGCGGCGCCCGGCCGAGCGGGCCGAAGGCAACGGCCACCACCAGGAAGAGACTTGCCGCCGCGCCCGCAAAGCCGGCGGCGCGCCAGAAGCCGAGGCTGTCCCACAGCCAGGCGGCAAGGCGGCCGGGCGCGCCGGAGGGCCGGGCGGGCGCCGCCGCGGCGCGCGCGGATGGAGCCGCGGGGGCGGATGTGAGGGCGGGTTCGGGCGCCGCCTCTTGGTCCAGCGTCGCGGCGATGCGGGCGAACAAGGCGGGGTCCGGGGCGTCCGTCGGCGCGGTGATGTCCAGCTCGGCAAAGCGCGCACGCCAGGTCTCCACCAAAGCGGCGAAGGCGGCATCCGCCTGCACCCGCGCGGCGGCGCGCGCGTCTTCGGGTGGGTCGAGGAGGCCAAGCACATATTCGGCGGCCAGCAGCTCGGTCTCGTCGGGGGGCGCGCTCATGCCAAGCACTCCCTGAGCGAGAGAAGGGCGCGGCGGATCCAGGACTTCATGGTGCCCAAAGGCACGCCGAAGCGCCCGGCCAGCTCGCCATGGGTCAGGCCATTCACATAGGCCAGGAGCAGCGCGCCGCGCCGGGGCGCGTCCAGCCGCTCCAGGCAGGCGCGCAGACGGCCGGATTCCGAAAGGCGCAGCATGGCGGCCTCCGGGCTGTCCTCCGGGGCTTCGAGGCCCAGCGGCTCCATGTCGTCCATCAACTCGGTGCGGGTCTCTCCGCGCAGGATGTTGAGGGCGCGATGGCGCAGGATGGCATAGATCCAGGTGCGCCCGCCGCCTCGCGCCGGATCGAACGAGGCCGCCTGCCGCCAGATCAGCACGAAGCTGTCATGCACCGCTTCTTCGGCCAGCGCATCGCGGCGCAGGATGCGGCGGGCGACCCCCATCATGCGGCCGGCCTCGGCGGCATAGAGGGCCTGAAGGGCTGCCCGCTCGCCCCGGGCACAGGCCAGGAGCGCGGCGTCGCAATCAAGGCCCGGATCCGTCCGCGCGGCGGCTGTCATCGCGTCGCTCTCTCCTGTTCTGGGAGAGTACATGCCGGAGCGGCTCTTGGATGCGTCGGCGGCCGGGAAAATTTTTCTGAAGGTCCCTGCATCCGGGGCGGGAGGTGGCGTGTAGCCCTTGCGACCGGCGGATGGGCCGGCCCAAAACCGGGAGACATCACATGCTCAAGCGCACCCTTCTCGCGACGCTCCTTGCCTCCACCGGCGCCCTCCTTGCCACCGGCGCGCAGGCGCAAAGCGTCGCCGCTCTGGTGGGGGACAGCACCATCGTTATGATCGATCCCGCCGCCAAGAGTGCCGGCAAGAGCTGGCAAGTGTCGGGCATCACCGGAAAGGTGCTGGGCATCGACGTACGGCCCTCCGATGGCCTGCTCTATGCGGTGATCGACGACGGCTCCATCGTCACCCTCGACACCGCCACCGGCAAGGCCACGGCCAAGGCCAAGCTGGAAAGCACGCTGCCCGCCGGCGTGACCGCCACCGTGGACTTCAACCCCGTGGCCGATCGCCTGCGCCTCATGGGTGCGGACGGCACCAATCTGCGGGTCAATGTGGATGATGGGAAGGTGATCCGCGACGGCAACCTGAACTTCTCCGGCTCCGACGCCATGAAGGAGATGAAGCCCACCGTGGTGGCCGGGGCCTATACCAATGCGGTGAAGGGGGCGAAGGAGACCGCCTTGTTCGACATCGATGCCACCGGCACCCTTCTGAAGCAGGCGCCGCCCAATGACGGCGTTCTCACCACCGTCGGCAAGCTCGGCGTGGCAGGCAATGGTGCGGCTGGAAAGGGCATGGCCTTCGACATCGTGTCCGACGGTGCCGGCGGCAACGCCGCCTGGCTGATCGCCGGCGACACGCTCTACACCGTGGACCTGAGCTCCGGCGCGGCGACCGCCCAGGGCAAGATCAGCGGCCTCAAAGGGCCGGTGCGCGACATGGCCGTCCTGCCCGCCAAGGCCATGTGAGGCGCCCCTCGCTCAGGGTGTCGCCCCGAACGGCCCGAACACCATGTCGGGCGAGCTGGTGTTGTGGCGGGACGGCGTGAGCCGCCCGGCCCACAGCCCCAGGGCCGGGCCGCCGGGAAAGTCCATGATGGCCCCTTCCTTCCAGCCTGGCGCCCCCGGCGGGCGCCAGGCCACCGCCGCCGCGTCATTGTTGAAGGCGGTCACATACATGGAGCGCAGGGCGGCGAACGGCCGGTCGGTGGGCGTGCCCTCCAGGGTCACGTCCAGGACCAGGCGCTCCGCATCCAGCGTCGTCATGCGCAGCTGGGCCGAGCCGCCGGCCGCGAAGGACAAGGTGAAGGTGCCGAGCTCGGGCTCGAAGACCACTTCCTTCAGCCGCACCAGCGGGCGGCCCTGCACCTCCACCGGGCCGAACAGCACCGAGGAGCCATAGGCTGCCTCGCGCAGGGGGAAGGGCGGCAGGGGCCGGGCGCGCCAATAGCCGTCTGGCGGATAGAAGACCAGCACCTCATAGCGTCCCGCCCCCTGCGGCACGAAGAGCTGCACCATGTGCAGGCCGGAGAAGACATGGGCGCCGACGCGCACCGGCACGTCGGCGGGGCGCCAGAAGGAGGGGAAGGTAAAGCCCACCAGCCGGTAGCGGTCGGAATTGAACAGCACTTCCCGCCGTGGGCGGGCGGGCACCACCGGGTCCGCCGTCATGTCGCAGGCGGTCCAGTCCGGGGCGGTGCGGTCGCGCTGCAAGGTGCCGATATAGGCGGGATGGACCGCCTCCACCCGGAAGCGGCGCACCGTGGGCGAACTGAAGGTCAGCGCCACATTGTCCTTTTCCGCGCAGGCCTCGGGCACGCTGTCATTGCGCACATCCACCGCCAGCGGGGCGACGGGCTCGGCCGCCGGGCGGGGGGCTGGCTGGGCCAGGGCGGCCGGGGCCGCGAGCAGGGGAGCAAGCGCGAGCAGGGCAAACGGAAGCAAGGCGCGGACGAGCATGACGTCTCCTGTTTCCCTTTCATCTTGCCCGGGCCGGCAGGGGTCTGTCTGCGGCGCGCGATGCCTGAAGTGCCATCTTGTGTCAGCCTCGCGCAAGCTTCGCGGCCTATGGTGATCCCACTTCGGTCACCGGCTCCGATCTCCCCACCCTCGGATCGGTCGAAGCACAGCGCGGCGCCTCTTCCGCCCCCCACCCAGAGGCGCCGCGCTTTCTTTTCCCGCACGATCCTTCCCCCGCACGAATGCAGGCCCCGCACGAATGCAAGAGCCCGCCGGAGCGGGCTCAGCCTTGGTCATGCCTGGGGCAGGGGCTCACAGCCCGCCGATGCACACATATTTGATGTTGAGATAGTCGTCGCAGCCATACTTGGAGCCCTCGCGGCCGACGCCGCTCTCCTTGACGCCGCCGAACGGGGCCACCTCGGTGGTGATGACGCCGGCATTGGCGCCCACCTGGCCATATTCCAGCGCCTCGGAGACGCGGAAGGTGCGGCCCACGTCGCGGGTGAAGAAATAGCAGGCCAGGCCATATTCGGTGGAATTGGCGAGGCGCACCGCCTCTTCCTCGGTCTCGAACTTGAAGACCGGGGCCATGGGCCCGAAAATCTCCTCGCGGGCGAACGCCATGTCAGCGGTGGCATCGGCGATCACGGTGGGCTCGAAGAAGGTGCCGCCCAGATCTGAGCGCTTGCCGCCGGTGACCACGCGGCCACCCTTGTCGAGCGCGTCCTTCAGCAGGCGCTCCACCTTGGCCACCGCCTTTTCCTCGATGAGGGGACCCTGCACCACGCCGGCATCGAGGCCGTTGCCCACCTTCAGCGCCTTGGAGGCGGCGGCGAGCTTCTCCACGAAGGCGTCATAGATGCCGGCCTGGGCATAGAAGCGGTTGGTGCACACGCAGGTCTGGCCGGCATTGCGATACTTGGAGGCAATGGCCTGCTCCACCGCCAGGTCCAGGTCCGCATCGTCGAACACCAGGAAGGGCGCATTGCCGCCCAGCTCCATGGAGATCTTCTTCATGGTGTCGGCGGACTGCTTCATGAGCAGCTTGCCCACGGGGGTGGAGCCGGTGAAGGTCACCTTCTTCACCAGCGGGTTGGAAGTCATCTCGGCGCCGATGGCCTTGGCATCGCCCAGCACGATGTTGATGACGCCAGCCGGAATGCCCGCCTGCTCGGCCAGCACGCCCCAGGCGAGGCCCGAATAGGGGGTGAGTTCCGAGGGCTTGCACACCACGGTGCAGCCGGCCGCCAGCGCCGCGCCGATCTTGCGCGAGAGCATGGAGGAGGGGAAGTTCCAGGGGGTGATGGCGGCCACCACGCCCACCGGCTCCTTGGTCACCAGGATGCGGCGGCCGGGCCAGGGGGAGGGGATGACATCACCATAGAGGCGACGGGCTTCCTCGGCGAACCACCGCACATAGGCGGCGGAGGCGCCGATCTCGCCCTTGGCCTCAGCGAGCGGCTTGCCCTGCTCGGTGGTCAGCAGACGGGCCAGCTCCTCGGTATTGGCGGTGATGAGGTCGGCCAGCTTGTGCAGCGCCGTGGCGCGCTCGGCGGCGGTCTTGGCGCGCCAGGCGGGGAAGGCGGCGGCGGCCGCCTCGATGGCGCGGCGGGTCTCGGCGCCGCCGGCATCGGGCACGGTGCCGAGCAGCTCGCCGGTGGCCGGGTTCATCACCGCAATGGTGCCGCCACCGTCGGCATCCACCCATTTCCCGCCGATCAGCATCTTCTCGCGCATGAGCGCAAATTCCGGCGCATCGCCGGGAATGGGGGCGGAGGCGGTGAGGGCCATGGCGGACGTCCTTCAGGATGGTCGGCGCTGAGCGCGGGAATGCCGCGCCGTCGGAGGCAAGCTGGGCTCGCCTGGGACGGCCGGCGAAGGAGGCGGGAGCCGGCGGGCGCCGGGCGCGGCGGAAGCGCGCGGGCGGCACCCTACCTTATGCAGGTGATGGAGTGAAAGGGGACGATCTGCGGCTTGTGATTGTCGCCAGCGGCAACCTGGCAGCGCAGATAATCGCGCCCGATGCTCACCGGCGCGAAGCCCGTGATGGTCCCGCCGCCCACCACCTGGATGACGATGGCTTGCCCGTCCTTGTCCGCGACGATGTCCAGGATGGCCTGGTGGAAGTCATCATCCTTGAACTGGCACTTCATGGTCAGCCTCCTCTGCTTCCAGAGCGGCGCCGGCGGCATGGCTCGTGGCGAGCCGGTCTGGCCGGTGCTGCCGCTTCAGTCCAAAGCTACAGAGGGCGATGGCCGATCACATTGATCCAGTCGATCGGATCGCGCCCCGGCGTGTCCTTCCCCGCGGGCTTTGCCCGCGTATGTTTTTCTTTGGGGCTTTGCCCGCTTGTGTTTTTCTTTGGGGCTTTGCCCGCGTGTCTTTTTCTCCGGGACTTGGCCCGCGTCACCTTATGCGGCGGGTGCTGTGCCGCCGATTGGTCGTGTCAGCATAACGCCGCTTGCGGGCTGTGCGTCATGTGCCGGGCGCAGGGCTCTTAGGAAAGCCGTGCGCAAACGAAAACGGCGCCGCCTCGGGGGAGGCGGCGCCGCATGTGAGGGTCTCGGTCGGGACCGGCTTATTCGCCGAACAGCTTGCGCTGCCACCAGCCCGACCGGCGCTTGCCATTGTCCTTGCCGGCGTCGGGGGCGGCGCCCTCGGAGTCCTGCGGGGCAGTGGGGGGCTCGGGGGCCGCGACGGGTTCGGAGACGGCGGGCGCGGCCTCGGCCGCCGGGGCGATCGCCTCCGAGGCTTCGGTCACGCCGGCCAGATCCGCGTTGGAGATGGGCATGGACGCATCGGCGCCGGTGGCATCGATGCTGGGCTCGCCGGCGCGGACCGGTGCCTCGGCGGTGTCTTCCACCGGGGGGCTGGGCTCGGCGGCCTGCACCACGGGGGCCGCCTCGGCCGGGGCCGCGGCGGCGACCACCGGAGCCTTTTCGCGGACCGTGGACCGCCGGCGGGCCGGCTTTGCCTCGACGACGGGCTCGTCCTTCACGACGGGAGGCACGGGAGCCTCGACCACCGCTTCGGCGGCGGGAGCCGCCGGTGCGGGGGCGTCCGGCTTGTGGGCGTCCTCAACCGGAGCGTCCTGTGCGGGCGCCTCCCAGGCCACTGCCGGGGCGGCCGCGACCGCGTGGTCAGGGGCCGGCTGGTCATGGCCCTCGCCGACCGGCGCCTCGAAGGCGGGCGTGCCGGACGGAGCCGCTTCCTCGTGCGTCTCGGAAATGGCACCCGAGGGAGAGGTCACGGGTGCCGCGGCATCCGCCACCGCCTCGCTGTCCTCGTCGCCGTTCTCGGCGCCTTCGCCTTCGCCACGCTCGGAGGGCGCGCCCTCCTCGCCTTCGCGGCGATTGCGGCGGCCACCGCGACGGCCGCGCCGACGGCGGCGGCGCTCATTCTGGCTTTCGGACCGATCCTCGTCGTCACCCTCCTCGCCTTCGGCCTCGCCGTCGGCTTCGGTGGATGCGCCGTCGTCGTCACTTTCGCTGGCCTCGCCTTCGGGGCGCGGCTCGCGGGCTTCCACGTCCCGCTCGCCACCCCGGCGGCGGCGGCGGCGACGGCGGCGACGGCCGCCATCCTCGCCCCGCTCGGCGCTGTCGTCGCTGTCGTCGGAAGACTCGGTCGCCTCGGCGATCTCGGCTTCCTCCAGCGCCTCGTCCTCTTCCTCATATTCCTCCTCGGGGAGGATGGAATCGGGGTGGACCACCCGGCCGGGCCGGGGCGCGGCGGGCGCGGGGGCGGCCAGGTCGCCCTTCTCGATCAGGAACGGCTGGTGGCCGGTAACGCTCTCGTCGGCGCTGATGATGAGCGTCACCGAGAAGCGGTCTTCCAGCTCGCGCAGATGGGCGCGCTTCTGGTTCAGCACATAAAGGGCCACTTCGCCGCGGGTGCGGGCGATGAGGTTATGGGTGGTGGAGCGCAGCAGCTGCTCTTCCAAGGCGCGCAGCAATTGCAGCGCCACGGAGGCGGCGGAGCGCACATGGCCGGTGCCGCCGCAGACGGGGCACACCTCGATGGAGCTTTCCAGCACGCCGGTGCGGATGCGCTGGCGGGACATCTCCATGAGGCCGAAATGGGAGATGCGGCCGACCTGGATGCGGGCGCGGTCGTTCTTCAGGCAGTCCTTGAGCTTGCGCTCCACCGCCCGATTGTTCCGCTTCTCCTCCATGTCGATGAAGTCGATCACGATGAGGCCGGCGAGGTCGCGCAGGCGCAGCTGGCGGGCGATCTCCTCGGAGGCCTCCAGATTGGTCTTGAGCGCGGTGTCCTCGATATGGTGCTCGCGCGTCGCCCGGCCGGAGTTCACGTCGATGGAGACGAGCGCCTCGGTGGGGTTGATGACGATGTAGCCGCCGCTCTTGAGCTGGACCACCGGCGAGAACATGGCGTCCAGCTGGTGCTCCACGCCATGCTTGGCGAAGATGGGCTGGGGCTCGCGATAGGGAATGACGTTCTTGGCATGGCTCGGCATGAGCATGCGCATGAAGTCGCGGGCTTCCTTGAAGCCCTCCTCGCCGGCGACGTGGATGTCGTCGATGTCCTTGTTGTAGAGGTCGCGGATGGCGCGCTTGATGAGCGAGCCTTCCTCATAGACGAGGCTCGGGGCGCTGGAGCTCAAGGTCAGCTCGCGCACCGTCTCCCACAGGCGCAGGAGATATTCAAAGTCGCGCTTGATCTCCACCTTGGTGCGGTTGGCGCCGGCGGTGCGCAGGATGACGCCCATCCCCTCGGGCACCTCCAGGTCCTGCACCACTTCCTTCAGGCGCTTGCGGTCCACCGCATTGGTGATCTTGCGCGAGATGCCGCCGCCCCGGGCGGTGTTGGGCATCAGCACCGAGTAGCGGCCGGCCAGCGACAGATAGGTGGTGAGCGCCGCGCCCTTGTTGCCGCGCTCCTCCTTGACCACTTGGACGAGCATCACCTGCCGGCGGCGGATGACCTCCTGGATCTTATAGGTGCGGCCACGGCGCTGGGGGGTGCGCTCGGGCACTTCCTCCATGGCGTCGTCGCCGGAGCCGAGCTGCTCGACGACTTCTTCCTCGTCCTCGATCTGCTCGATGTCGCTGTCGTCGTCCTCGTCGTCGGAGGACGCTTCGGTCCGGGTCGCCTCGGCAAAGGCGTTGAGGACGGGAGACGACTCACGCTCGCCCTCGGGGGCTTCGGCGGCCTGCTCGGCGTCGTGGTGGGCAGCCTGCTCCTGGGGGGCGGGCAGGGCCTCGGGGGCGGACACGCTGTCGTCCTGCGCCGCGAAGGGGACGGGGGCGGCAGGCGTCTCTTCGGCGGCCGCTTCGACGGCCACCGGGGCGACCTCGATCACGGCGTCGGTGCTGGCGGTATTTTCGTCCGCGATGGCGCCATCGGCCTCGGCGGCCTCGGAGCCGTCGGATGGCTGCGCGTCCAGGGCCTCGGCCACCGGGGCGTCATGATCCTCGTCATGGTCGCCGCCGGAGATCTGGCCGTCCTCGATGGTTTCCACCACCTCGGCGTCGTCGATCTCCTCCACATTGCCGGAGACGGCCTCGTCCTCGACGGCGCGGCGGGGGCGATTGCGCTCGCGGCGGCGCTCACGGCGCTCATCTTCCTCGTCGGCGAGGCGAGCAGCGCGCTCCTCTTCCTCGATCAGGGCGAGGCGATCGGCGACGGGGATCTGGTAATAATCGGGATGGATCTCGCTGAAGGCGAGGAAGCCGTGGCGGTTGCCGCCATATTCCACGAACGCCGCCTGAAGGGAGGGTTCGACGCGGGTCACCTTGGCAAGGTAGATGTTGCCCCGCAACTGCTTGCGGGACGCGGACTCATAGTCGAATTCCTCGACCCTGTTGCCGCGCACGACCACCACCCGGGTTTCCTCCGGGTGGGTGGCATCGATGAGCATCTTGTTGGCCATGTAAATCTCTCTGGACGGCGCTGCGGCCATGGGCGGACCCAAGGCTCGGCAACGGCCGGCGCGGCAAGGCCTGCGGACCGTCGTTGCGCCGTGAATGAAGGCGGAAGGAAAGTGAGGGGCGGCGGCAGTCAGGCCTCAGCGCGACGCGATCGGCGTCGGGGCACACGGGAGCACGCATTGCGCGGCGTTCGTGCGGTTGAGCGTCCATGCCCTGGGTGACCAGTCCCTCAAGCGAAGCGTTCGGATCGGACTGCTGTCCGACCCCGGCATACGGCCGCTCGGTCCCCCTTCGATGCGGGGTGTCCGGCCTATCGTCGAATGGCGACGCTCCGCCCACGCACGCGTTTCGCGCGCTCGCCGGCCGGTCTCTGGCCTGGCGGGGGCCTGGCGGGGGAGAACGCACGACGGGTGACGCCGCCAGACCGGCGTGCCGGAGAGCGGTATCGGCGGGTGCCGCGCATCCGGGGCCGAACAGCCTGCTCCGGAACGCGAACCATATGCGGGTTCCTTCTTAAACGCCCGGCTCGCATCTTGGCAAGGTTCATGCCTGTTTGGGCGGCAACATTCTCCCGTGCCGCAAGCTTGCGCCAAGGGGCGTCCTCTCCCGCGCGGGCGGCCGCGGCCCCCTGTGCGGAGCCCGGTGCCGGGCGCCGTGAACCCTCGATTAACGGCGGGCGCCTATCCCTTGGGTATGATAACGTTTGCCGACCGGCATCAAGTTCGGGACAAGGGTGGGCCCATGGTGGCGCACACGCGGCTGGACGCGCAGGTTCCCGGCGCGCAAGGTTCGGGCGCGCAAGTTTCGGGCGCGCAAGTGTGGCGCGCGCAGGTCCGGGACGCACATCGCCCGCGCGTGGAGGTCTCCGGCGCGGCGGGTGACGGCTTTGCCTGCGCTTCCCGCGGCCCGCGCGCCGTGCGCCCCTGGCTGGAGCGCCTCCGGCAGGGGCCGGGGAGCCTGCATCTCCGGCAGCGGAGCGCAAATGCCGCAGCCCCAGTGGTCGCTGCCCTTCTCGCCGCCCTTCTCCTGTCTCCGCTGCCCGCCGCGGCCGGCGACACACCCGCGCCCGCTGTGCCCGCCTCAGAGACGAGCGCTCCCACCCCATCGGCGGCATCCGCCGAGGCGGGGCCGTCGGACGACAGGGACCTCATCACCGGCTCCGTGACCGGCACCCCCACGCCCCCGGTGGCCTCGCCCCAAATGCCCGCGTCCCCAATCGCCGCGCCTCAGTCCGAGGCACCGAAGGTCGATCCCACCGTCCTGGCGGTTCAGGTGAAGGCGCCCGCCGGCACCGATGCGGCCCCACCGCCGGCGCCGGACACTGCCGCCCCGTCCACACCGGAGGCCGCGAACGCCGCCTCCGCCTTGGATGCGCGCCTCGCCGGCGACGGACAGCGCACCCGCCTGATCCTCGATCTCAGCAAGCCGGCGGAGTTCCGCGCCTTCACGCTGGCCAATCCCTATCGGGTCATTCTCGACCTGACGGACGTGACCTTCACCCTGTCCGAGGCGCGGGTGCAGACCCGGCGCGGCCTCGTCTCCGCCTTCCGCTACGGCGTCCTGGCGCCGGGCAAGGCGCGCATGGTGCTGGACGTGACCGAGCCGGTGATGATCGACAAGGCCTTCGTCCTGCCCCCGGCGGAAGGCCAGCCGGCGCGGCTCGTGCTCGATCTGGTGCGCACGGACGCCGCCACCTTCAACACGTCCGTCGCCACCGCCGCCGAGGCCCGCGGCGCCCCCTCCGCCGCCATCACCCCCGGTCCGGTGGCCGAGGGCGACGTGCGCCCCGTCATCGTGCTCGATCCCGGCCATGGCGGCATCGATTCGGGCACGTCGGGCGCCTCCAGCTACAATGAGAAGAACATCGTGCTGGACGTGGCGTTGGCGCTGCGCGCCGAATTGGAGCGCACGGGCCGCTATCGGGTGGTGATGACCCGCAGCACCGACGTGTTCGTGCCCCTGGGCGAGCGGGTGCAGATCGCCCGCGCCAACCGGGCGGCGCTGTTCATCTCCATCCATGCGGACGCGCTCGCCCGCGACGACGGCAATGCCCGGGGCGCCAGCGTCTACACCTTGTCGGAGACCGCCTCCGATGCGGATGCCGCCCATCTGGCGGAAAAGGAGAACAAGGCGGACCTGATCGCCGGCGTCGACCTTTCCGAGGAAAGCGACGAGGTGGCGGGCATCCTGTTCGACCTCGCCCAGCGGGAGACGCGCAATTTCTCCGCCACCTTCGCCCGCAACATGATCGGCGTCCTGAAGACGATCGGGCGGGTGCACAAGACGCCGCTGAAGTCCGCCGGCTTCCGGGTGCTGAAGGCCCATGACGTGCCGTCCGTGCTGGTGGAGCTCGGCTACATGTCCTCGCGGGAAGATCTGAAGCTGCTTACGTCCGACGCCTGGCGGGAAAAGATGGCCCAGGCCATGGCGGGCGCCATCGACGACTTCTTCGCCCCCCGTTTCGCCGGCGTCGGCCCCACCGGCTCCATCGCCCGCCCGCCCGCCGGAAAGTGATCGCGGCGCGCGCCGGGGGAACCGGCGCGCGGGCTTGCTGTCCCTGCGTCAGGCGTGAGATGACGCAGGGGGCGCCGCCAATTGGTCGCGAAGCAGCCACTTTTGCCCAACATAGCGGAAGAGAGCACACCCGCATCCTGGCATCCGGGCGGCGGCAGGGGAGAGCGGGCGCAAAAGCCCGCGAACGTCAACGAACCCTTGCGTCGCCGCCGGAGTTGAGGCTTGTGGGCGGCTGGCCTTTCCCGGGGCGGTCCGGGGAAGGGCAAAGGCGAGGTCGGACGCAGGACGCGCTCTGCCCGCACGTGATGGTGGATGGCGAGGCTGAAAGGCCGGTCGGGCGCGCCCGCCGGCTCAGGCTCCAGGGGCGGAAGGAGCCCGCGGATGCGGCTGCTGTTGAGGTTCTTCGGCTTTCTCTTTGCGCTCGGCACGCTCGTGCTGCTGGGAGGCGCCGCCGCGGCCACGTACCTGGTGTGGAAATATTCGCAGGACCTGCCGGACTATACCCAGCTCCAGAATTACGAGCCCCCCGTCATGACCCGCGTGCATGCGGACGACGGCGCGCTGGTGGCCGAATGGGCGCGCCAACGCCGGCTCTATATCCCCATCCAGTCCGTGCCCAAGCTGGTGGTCGAGGCCTTCCTGTCGGCCGAGGACAAGAATTTCTACGAGCATGGCGGCATCGATCCGTCCGGCATTTTCCGCGCGGCCATGCTCTATGCGCAGAATTTCGGCTCCAACCGCCGCCCCCAGGGTGCCTCCACCATCACCCAGCAGGTGGCCAAGAACTTCCTGCTCACCAATGAGGTGTCCTTCGATCGCAAGATCAAGGAGGCGCTCCTGGCCCTGCGCATCGAGCGCGCCTATTCCAAAGACCGCATCCTCGAACTCTATCTGAACGAGATCTATCTCGGCATGGGCGCCTACGGCATCGCCGCCGCCGCCCTGGTCTATTTCGACAAGTCCGTCGACGAATTGACCATTCCCGAGGTGGCGTACCTGGCCGCTTTGCCCAAGGCGCCGTCATCCTACAATCCCTTCCGCGACCGCGAGCGCGCCACCGACCGGCGCAACTGGGTCATCGACCGCATGGCCGAGAACGGCTTCATCACCGCCGCCCAGGCCGAGGCCGCCAAGAAGACCCCCCTGGAGGTCACCCCCCGGCCCACCGGCGCGCAGATCTTCGCCGCCGAATATTTCGCCGAGGAAGTGCGCCGCCAGATCATCGACCGCTATGGCGAGAACAAGCTCTACGAAGGCGGCCTGTCGGTGCGCACCGCCCTCAACCCCAAGCTCCAGCGGTTCGCCAAGAAGGCGCTGACCGACGGTCTGATGCGGTTCGACGAGCAGCGCGGCTGGCGCGGCCCGGTCACCAAGATCGAACTCGGCCCCGACTGGGGCGCCAAGCTGGCCGAGATCAAGGCCTATTCGGACATCCCCTGGAAGCTGGCGGTGGTGCTGGATTCCAGCAAGGACAACGCCCGCATCGGCCTGCAGCCGCCCCGCGAGAAGGGCGGCATCATCTCCACCCAGCGTGACGTGGGCCTCATTACGCTCGATGGCGTCAAATGGGCGCGCTGGATCAAGGGACCGGACGCGGGCCGCGCCGTCACCTCGGTGTCGCAGGTGCTCAAGCCCGGCGACGTGATCTATGTGGAGCCCATCGCCAACAAGGACGGCCAGTACCGCCTGCACCAGATCCCGGACGTGGAAGGCGCCATGGTGGTCATGGAGCCGCTCACCGGGCGCGTGCTCGCCCTGGTCGGTGGCTTCTCCTATGACGAGAGCCAGTTCAACCGCGCCACCCAGGCGCTGCGCCAGCCCGGCTCGTCCTTCAAGCCGTTCGTCTATTCGGCGGCCCTCGACAATGGCTACACGCCCTCCACCGTGGTGCTGGACGCCCCCATCGAGATCGACCAGGGCCCGGGCATGCCGGTCTGGGCGCCGGAAAACTACGCCAAGAAGTTCTACGGCCCGCAGACCCTGCGCTTCGGCCTGGAGCAGTCGCGCAACGTGATGACCGTTCGCCTTGCCCAGGACATCGGCATGCCGCTGGTGGCCGATTACGCCAAGAAGTTCGGCATCTATGACGACATGCTGCCCGTGCTGTCCATGTCGCTGGGCGCGGGCGAAACCACGCTCATGCGCATGGTCAGCGCCTATGCCATGATCGCCAATGGCGGGCGCAAGGTGACGCCCTCGCTCATCGACCGCATCCAGGACCGCTACGGCCACACCATCTATCGCCATGACGAGCGCGAGTGCCGCGGCTGCGAGGCCGACAAGTGGGAGAACCAGTCCGAGCCCTCGCTCATCGACCGGCGGCCGGTGGTGCTCGATCCCATGACCTCCTACCAGATCACCTCCATGATGGAGGGCGTGGTCCAGCGCGGCACCGGCACGGCCCTGAAGGAACTGGGCCGGCCCATCGCCGGCAAGACCGGCACCACCAATGACGAGAAGGACGCCTGGTTCGTGGGCTTCACGCCCCAGCTCGTGGTGGGCGTCTATCTGGGCTATGACCGGCCGCGCGCCATGGGCAAGGGCGCCACCGGCGGCGTCCTGTCCGCGCCCATCGTGCGCGACTTCTTCAAGGATGCGCTGGCCGACCAGCCGGCCATTCCGTTCCGCGTGCCCGCCGGCATGAAGCTGGTGCGCATCAATCCCAAGAGCGGCATGCGCGTCGGCACGGGCGAATCGTCCATCCTGGAAGCCTTCAAGCCGGGCACCGCGCCGCCCGACAGCTATTCCGTGGTGGGGGCGTCCGATTCGAGCGTGGGCGTCACGCCCGAGGCCGACCGGGCGGTTCGCTCCGGCACCGGCGGACTTTATTAGCCGCGATCTGACCTGTTGCGCCCCTGGCGTGCGGGCCGGGCTCCTCCGGGAGGCCGGCCCCGTTTACACCCGGGGCACCCCCCGCTATTTTCCGCGGCCTTTCATCGGAGCTCAGTGAACCATGCGTGCGGAACTCGCCGCGAAAGTCGACGAGGTCAACAAGTCCGTTGAGCTGCTGCGCCAGCACCTCAACGTGGACCGCTCGCGCCGTCGCCTCGCGGAGCTCAATGCCATCGCCGAGGACCCCAAGCTGTGGGACGATCCCGAGCGGGCGCAGAAGATCATGCAGGAGCGCACCTCGCTGGAGGATGCGCTGGGGGCCATCGACCGGGTGACCCAGGACCTGGCTGATAACATCGAGCTGATCGAGCTCGGCGAGATGGAAGGTGACGAGGGCGTCATCACGGAAGCCTCCGCCGCGCTCGACGCGCTGAAGGTGGAGCTGGCCCGCCGCGAACTGGACGCGCTGCTCTCGGGTGAGGCGGATTCCAACGACACCTATCTGGAAGTCCATGCGGGCGCCGGCGGCACCGACAGCCAGGACTGGGCCGAGATGCTGCTGCGCATGTACCGGCGCTGGTGCGAGCGGCATGGCTTCAAGGTGGAACTGGTGGACGAGTCCGCCGGCGAGCAGGCGGGCCTGAAGTCAGCCACCATCATCGTCAAGGGCCACAATGCCTATGGCTGGCTGAAGACGGAGGCCGGGGTGCACCGCCTGGTGCGCATCTCGCCCTTCGATTCCAACGCCCGCCGCCAGACCTCCTTTGCCTCCATCGACGTCTACCCGGTCATCGACGACCGCATCGTGGTGGATATCAACGAGAGCGACGTGCGCGTGGACACCATGCGCTCGGGCGGCGCCGGCGGCCAGCACGTGAACAAGACGGAATCGGCCGTTCGCCTCACCCACATTCCCACCGGCATCGCCGTGGTCTCCCAGGGCGACCGCTCCCAGCACAAGAACCGGGCCACCGCCTGGAACATGCTGCGCGCCAAGCTGTTCGAGATGGAGCTGAAGAAGCGCGAGGAAGCCGCCGCCGCCGAGCAGGCCGCCCGCACCGATATCGGCTGGGGCCACCAGATCCGCTCCTATGTGCTCCAGCCCTATCAGTTGGTGAAGGACCTGCGCACCGGCGTCACCTCCGGCACCCCCCAGGAGGTGTTGGACGGCGACCTCGATCCCTTCATGGAAGCCGCCCTCGCCCAGCGCGCCTATGGCGGCGGCCCGGCGCAGGTGGAGGACGTGGACTAAGCCTCCCGGTCCCGCCGCGATCGTCCCGGCCGTTTTTGCGCGCGCCTGTCCTGTCCATCGCGCGCCCTGGAGCGCCTCAGCCTGTCCATGACACGCTGAAGCGACCCTGGCTGCGGCCCGCCACCCCATTTGAGCCCGGGCCGGCCACCCCGCCGTGTGGGGCGAGAGCGAGGGCGGGAGGGGCTGGACGGGAGGGGGCCTCCCGTCCGCGGCGAATCACAGGGCCTGGGCGGCGGCGAGCACCTCGGCGGCGTGGCCGTCCACTTTCACCTTCGGCCACACCTTCGCGACCGTTCCGTCCCGGTCGATGAGCAGGGTGACGCGCTCTATCCCCATATATTTGCGGCCATACATGCTTTTTTCCGCCCACACCCCATAGTCCGCCAGCATCGTTGTCTGCTCGTCGGAGGCCAGCGGGAATTCGAGGTCATACTTGGCCTTGAACTTGTCTTGGGCGGAAACGGGATCGGCGGAGACTCCGAGGATTGCGGTGTCCGCCTTTTCGAATTCCTGCCTCAAGCCGTTGAATGCAATGGCTTCCTTTGTGCAGCCTGAGGTATTGGCCTTGGGGTAGAAGTAAAGCACCAGCTTGCGACCGGCGAAGTCCTTCAGGGACACTTCGCCGCCGCCGTC
Organism: Aquabacter sp. DMC10; assembly: GCF_056314145.1. NCBI lineage: Bacteria > Pseudomonadati > Pseudomonadota > Alphaproteobacteria > Hyphomicrobiales > Xanthobacteraceae > Aquabacter > Aquabacter sp. DMC10. Next base: position 629,282 of record NZ_JBQUYX010000003.1, read on the forward strand.
GCGCTTGAGGGAAAATGCGGGCGCGGGGGTGCCGGGCGCGGGAATCTTCGACATCTGCCTTCCTTTCGACGTGTCTGCGTCCTACCGGCAGGACATCCAGGCGGACCTCGGTTATGTCCGGGTCTTGCCTGACACCATGGATGGTCCATTCTGCCGCCCTTGGAAAGGCGGTGTGCAGCGCAGCGGGGCACGATGAGGGCGCGGAGCACGACGTGGGGATGAGCGAAGAAAGCGCCGAAAAAGCTGTCGGCGTCCGCCACGTCAGGCGGGGCCATGTCCAAGGACTTGCCGGCGCCCTGGTGCCGCGCGGGCGGGTTGCGCGCATCGTCGTGTGGACGCTGGTGTGGCTGGTGGCTCTGGCGGGGGCGGCGGCTCTCGGCCTGTACGGGCTGATCTCCACTGGCCTGCTCACCGCCAACATGGCCACCCCCTATGTGGAACGCGCCATCGAAGCGCGGCTCGGCGGCGAATATGATGTCCAGATCGGCGGCATCGCCTTCGAGACCATGAAGCAGGGCGCCACCGCCCTGGTGGTGCGCGACATCCGCGTGCTCGGCCCCAAGGGCGAACTCATTGCCTCCGCCCCCTCGGCCGAAGTGGAGATGGAAGGGTCCATCCTCACCCTCTCTCCCAAGGTGGGGCGCGTCGACCTGATCGGCGCGGAAATGTTCATCAAGATCGCGGCCTCCGGCAGCCTGGCGGTCTCCACCGGCAAGGGCGCCAAGCCCATCGTCACCACCCCCGTGGCACCAGCGCCTGCCTCGGCGGCGCCTACGGCCGCGGGCGCGCCCGGCGCGGCCGGCGCGGGAACCACCCTCGCCACCAACGGTGCCGCCGCCATGGACCCCCTGGTCCTGCGGGTGCTCGCCCAATGGATGGAAGACCTGGACAACGGCGTCTTCGACGGCGGGGCGTTCCGGGAGATCGGCATCCGCGACGCCACCGTGGAGGTGGAGAACGAATCCAACGGCCGCCGCGTCACCTTCCAGAACATCTCCATCTCGCTGAACCGCCCCGATGGCGGCGGCGCGGTGCTGACCTTCAGCACCGAAGGGCCGAGCGGCACCGCCAGCCTGACGGCGGGCGTCGGTCCGGTGCAGAACAATGAGCGGGCGCTGACCTTCGACCTGAAGAATGTGGAGACCGAGGACCTGGTCCACGCCTTCACCCAGGACTGGAAGCGCTTCTACATGGACATGCCGCTCAATGCGTCCGTGTCCGCCCGCATCGGCCGTGACGGGCGGGTGCTGGCCGGCGAGGCGCATGTGGACCTGGGCGCCGGCCAGATCGGCAATGGCGAGGACCCGCAGGAGCGGTTCGTCCTGGATTACATGAAGCTGGGTCTGAAGCTCGACCCGGCCCGCCGCATCATCGCCATCGCCCCGCTGGCGGCGGGCAAGAATGCCAATATCATTTCCCTCGCGGGCGAGGTCACCGTGCCCGCCACTGCCGGGGCGGAATGGCCTTATGTGCTGCGGCAGGACAAGGTGGTGTTGGCCGGCCCGGAAATGCCCGATCCGGCGCTGGTCATCGATACCGTCGCCGTCACCGGGCGCTATGTGCCCGCCGACAAGCGCCTGATGTTCGACACCGGCAGTCTCACCGGCGCCACCGGCTCGCTGACCTTTGCCGGCATGGTGGACTTCGGCATCGACGTGCCCACCATCAAGCTGAACGCCACCGGCTCGCGCATGCCCGCCTCCACGGTGCGGCGCTTCTGGCCCGTGAGCATCGCCCCGCCCGCCCGCACCTATGTGCTGGAGAATCTGTCCGGCGGCACGGTGGATGGCACCAAGGTCACGGTGAACATGCCCATCGACCTGATCGGGCAAAAGGAAGTGCCGCTGCCCGAGGATGCCGTGCATCTGGAATTGTCGGGCTCGGGCTTCACCCTGATGGCGCTGAAGGGCCTGCCGCCGCTGCGCGACATGCGCCTGTCGGTGGTGGTCACCGGCCGCTCGGTGCGCGTGAACATTCCCGAAGGCACCGTGGTGACGCCGCAGAACCGCAAGCTGGCGGTTTCCGACGGCGTGTTCTTCATGCCCGATTACTTCCCCCGCGAACCCAAGGCGCAGGTGCGCGTGAAGTTCGCCGGGCCGGCGGATGCGGGCATTGAGATCCTCGGCATGGACGCCCTGAAGGGGCCCACCGGCACCGCCTATGATCCTGCCACCACCCGGGGCAAGGTCTCCGCCCTCGTGCAGATCAACATCTTCTTCCGCAAGGTGGCGGACCCCTCGGACACCGATTATTCGGTGGAGGCGACCCTCACCGATTTCGGCCTCGACAATGTGTTCGCCGGCCAGCGCGTGGAAGGCGCCACCGTCTCCGCCTTCGCCACTCCGGCCGGCATTCTCCTGCGCGGCGACGGCAAGATCGCCGGCGCGCCGATGAATTTTGAATATGAGAAGCGCAAGGACGTCGCCGATTCCGACATCAAGGTGAACGCCACCTTGGATGACGCCTCGCGCGCCAAGCTGGGGGTGAATCTGCCCGCCATCACCGGGCCCATCCTGGTGCGCCTGGTGGGCACCACCAACAACAAGGACACAAGGGCCAATATCGAGCTGGACCTCACCAATGTCCGCATCAACGATCTGGTGCCCGGCCTCACCAAGCCCCCCGGCAAGCCGCTGAAAGCCAAGTTTGCCTCGGTGGACAGCGGCTCGTCGCTGAAGATCAACGACCTGACGCTGGAAGGCTCGGGCACGCTCATCAAGGGCTCGCTGGAATTGTCCAATGCGGGCGAGGTGAACGGGGCCAACTTCCCCATCTTCCAGATCTCCGACGGCGACAAGGCCAGCCTGAAGGCGGACCGGGCCGGCGATGTGCTGAAGGTGAAGATCACCGGCGATGTGATCGATGCCCGCGGCATCATGAAGAGCATCATGAGCACGCCGGCCACCGCCGCCGCCGCCAATTCCGCCAGCGCGGCGGCGCGGCGCGAACAGCGACAGAACCGCGCCGGGCAGGACGTGGACGTGGAGGCCAAGGTCGGTGTCCTCACCGGCAACAATGGCGAGGTGCTGCGCCAGATGGACCTCTCGCTCGGCCGGCGCGGAGTGGAATTGCGCACCTTCCAATTGAGCGCCAAGGTGGGCCGCGACGGCACGGTGGCGGGCGAGATCCGCGCCATGACCAACGGCAAGCGCGCCATGCTGGTCACCACCTCGGATGCCGGCGCGGTGCTGCGCTTCCTGGATGTCTATCCCAAGATCGACGGCGGCGAGATGTGGGTGGTCTTCGATCCCCCGCGCTCGGACGCCTCGCCCCAGGAGGGCACGCTCAATCTGCGCGACTTCGTGGTGCGCGGCGAGCCGGGCCTCGCCATCCTTTCCGATGCGGCCCGCGATTCCTCCGGCAAGGCGGAAGCCGGCACGGCGGTGTTCCAGAAGGCGCAGGCCAAGTTCACCCGCACGCCCGGCGCCGTCGCGGTGCGCGACGCGGCCATCTGGGGGCCGGTGGCGGGCGTGACCCTGGACGGCTCGGTGGACTTCATCGCCGAGCGGATCGCCATTCGCGGCACCTATGTGCCGGCCTATGGCCTCAACAACCTGTTCTCCAAGCTGCCGGTGATCGGTGCCCTGCTGGGCGGTGGGCCCAATGAGGGGCTTCTGGGCGTCACTTTCGAGATCGTCGGCCCCATGAGCGGTCCGCGCCTGACCGTGAACCCGCTCTCCGCCGTGGCGCCGGGCTTCCTGCGCAAGATGTTCGAGTTCCGCGACCAGAACGACGCCCCGCCGGCATCGCCGCGATAGGGGGCCCCCGCCAGATGCGGGGCGCGCTCCGGGCGCGCCCGCGCCGGGGGCGGTCTTTTTCGGCGGATAGCGGAACCAATTGCCCCGCTTGGGAATTTATCCTGCACGAGAACAGGCGCCCGGCCGGTCGCGCGGCGATCCGGCAGAATGGGCCTGTTTTCCGAGACTTGGCGCGCGATGAGCGGCACGGGTGACGGTCATCCGCGCGCATCGCGCTCTGCGGCAGGAGATTATAGTCCCATGAAGACCACTTTGATCGCGCTCGCCACCGCCGCCGCCCTCATCGTGCCCCAGGCGGGCGCCATGGCGCAGAATGCGGTCGCCACCGAGACCTTCACCGCCGCTCGTCCCACCGACGTGCTCAGCTACAATCTCATCGGCCTGAACGTGGTCAACGGCCAGAATGAGAGCGTGGGCGAGATCAAGGATCTCATCCTCTCCCAGGGCGAGCTGGCCGGCTACATCCTGTCCGTGGGCGGCTTCCTGGGCATTGGCGAGCGCTATGTGATCGTGCGCCCCAATGCCATCAAGGTCGCCTATTCGGACAAGGACGCTAAATGGACGGCGGTCATGAACACCACCCGCGACGCCCTCAAGGCCGCACCCGAATTCAAGTATGAGGGCCGCTGGAAGCGCTGATCGGGCGCCCGCGTCTCAATCGGCTGATCTGAAAGCAGAACCGCCCGGCTCATGGCCGGGCGGTTTTGTGTGTGGGCGTCTTGTGTCAGACCGGCTTCAAAAGCACATGCCGCTTCTTGCCCAGCGAGAGCTTCAGCAATCCCTCGGGGGTCAGGTCGCGCGGGGTCAGGACGGCCTTTTCGTCGGCGACGCCGGCATCATTGACCTTCAGGCCGCCGCCCTTGATCTGCCGCCGGGCTTCCGAGGTGGAGGCAACCAGGCCTGCGGTGACGAAGGCGGTGGCGACGGCAAGGCCCGCCTCCAAGGTCGCGGCGGGGACTTCGATGGTGGGCAGGTTCACCGCCAAAGCGCCTTCCTCGAAGGTGGCGCGGGCGGTGGCGCGGGCGTCCTCGGCGGCCTCCCTGCCATGCAGAAGGGCGGTCGCCTCGGTGGCGAGGATTTCCTTCGCCACGTTGATCTCCTGGCCCTCCAGGGCGCCGAGGCGGGCGATCTCGTCCAGCGGCAGCTCGGTGAACAGCTTCAGGAAGCGCACCACGTCCGCATCGCCGGTGTTGCGGAAATATTGCCAATATTCAAACGCGGGCAGCAGCTCGCTATCCAGCCACACCGCGCCGCCCGCCGTCTTGCCCATCTTGGCGCCCGACGAGGTGGTCAAAAGCGGCGTCGTCAGCGCGAACAGGTCCGCGCCGTGCATGCGCCGGCCCAGCTCCATGCCGTTGACGATGTTGCCCCACTGGTCGGAGCCGCCCATCTGCAGCACGCAGCCATGGCGCTTGTTCAGCTCCACGAAGTCATAGGCCTGCAGGATCATATAGTTGAATTCGAGGAAGGTGAGCGGCTGCTCGCGCTCCAGCCGCAGCTTGACCGAATCGAAGGTCAGCATGCGATTGATGGTGAAGTGCGGCCCCACCTCCCGCAGCAGCGGGATATATTTCAGCTCGTCCAGCCAGTTGGCATTGTTCTCCATGATCGCCCCGGCGTCGAAGTCCAGGAAGCGGGAGAAGACGCGACGGATGGAGGCGATGTTGGCATTGATCTGCTCGTCCGTGAGCATCTTGCGCGCCTCGTCCTTGCCGGACGGATCGCCGATCTTGGTGGTGCCGCCGCCCATGAGCGCGATGGGCCGGTGCCCGGTGCGCTGGAGCGTGCGCAGCATCATGATGGACAGCAAATGCCCGGCATGGAGGCTGGAGGCGGTGGCATCGAAGCCGATATAGGCGGTGATGGGCCCTTCGCACGCCTTGGCATCCAGGCGCTCGGCATCGGAGCACTGGTGGACATAGCCGCGCGCCTCAAGGGTGCGCATGAAGTCGGAACGAAAACCAGTCATGGGGGCCCGTGCGAAAAGGCTTCGGAAAGGGGGCTCCTTTAACAGGGTTTGCCGATAATTGCATCGGTCGTGCCGGAGGGAGCTGTCATGCGGGCTTTGGGGCTGATGAGCGGCACGTCCATGGACGGCATCGATGCCGCCCTCATCGACACGGACGGGGAAGGGGTCGGCTGGCTCGGGCCGTCCCTCACCGTGCCCTATGCGGACGCCGACCGCGCCCTGCTGCGCGCGGCGCTGGAGGATGCGCGCGGGCTGAACAGCCGGGAGGGGCGGCCGGGCGCGCTCGCGGCGGCGGAACGGCGGATCACCGACCTCCATGCTCAGGCCGTCCACGCCTTGCTCACCCCCCTGCGCCTGACGCCGGCCGACCTCGACGTGATCGGCTTCCACGGCCAGACCGTCTATCACCGCCCCGAGGCCGGCCTCACCGTGCAGATCGGCGAGGGGGAGCGGCTCGCCCGCCTGCTGGGCACGCGGGTGGTGGCGGATTTCCGGGCGGCGGACGTGGCGGCGGGCGGGCAAGGGGCGCCCCTGGTGCCGGTGTTCCACCAGGCGCTGGTGGCCAAGCTCGACCTTCCCGGCCCGGTGGCGGTGCTCAATGTGGGCGGGGTGGCCAATGTCACCTGGCTCGACGGCACCACCGATCCCATCGCCTGCGACACCGGCCCGGGCAATGCGCTGATCGATGATTTCGTGCACGCCCGGACCGGTCTGGCCTTTGACGATGGCGGGCGCATCGCCGCAGCGGGACGGCTGGACGCGGCCACCCTCGACAGCCTCCTCGATCATCCCTTCTTCCGCGCCGCCCCCCCTAAATCACTTGACCGCAACGATTTTCGCGATTTCGTCGCGGCCCGGGCGGGCCTTGCCGGCCGCGGCACGGAAGATGGCGCGCGGCTGCTGACCGCGCTCACCGCCGCCGCCGTAGCGACCCTGGTGCCCCTTCTGCCCCGCCCGCCGCAGGTGTGGATCGTCGGCGGCGGCGGCGCGCGCAATCCGGTCCTGCTGGCTGAGCTGGAGAACCGCCTCCACCGTCCCGTGCGCGCGGCGGATGCGTTGGGCTGGTCGGCGGACGGGCTGGAGGCCCATGCCTTCGGCTATCTGGCGGTGCGGGCGCTGCGGGGCCTGCCCCTGACCTTCCCCACCACCACAGGCGTGTCACACCCCCTCACAGGAGGCCTGATTTTTCAGCACAATTGATCGCTGGAGGGGGATGCGCGCCGGACCGGATCGGCTAGATTGTGTCGGGACGGTGGTCGTCAGCGGGCAGAAAGGCGACCGACGCAACATGGAGCCGCACCTGAAAAGCTGAACCCAGCGGGGGAAAATATGCAAACGCAGGCATCTCACAAGATGCACCGCGACATCGGGCTCGTGGGCCTGACCTTTGTCGCAGTGAGCGGTATCATCGGATCAGGCTGGCTCTTCGCGCCTCTGCTCGCGGCGCAACATGCCGGGCCGGCAGCATTGATCGCCTGGCTGATCGGCGGCGTGGCCATGCTGATGCTGGCGCTCACCTTCGCGGAAATCTCAGCCATGCTGCCGGTGCCCGGCGGCGTCGCGCGCGTGCCCTTGTTCAGCCACGGCAATTTCGTGTGCACCATGATGGGCTGGAGCGGCTGGGTGGGCTACACCACCCAGGCCCCCATCGAGGTGGAGGCCATGCTGCGCTATGTGGGACCCCACGCCAATTGGCTCTATGTGGCGGGACCTGGCAGCGACCTGTCGCTGATCGGCATCATCCTATCCATGGCGCTTCTGGCCGCCTTCGTGGTCATCAATGCCATCGGCGTGAAGTTCTTCGCTTATGTGAACAGCTCCATCACCTGGGCCAAGATCGCCATTCCGCTGGTGCTGGTGGTGACGCTGCTGATGTCCCGCTTCGAGGTGTCCAACTTCACCGACCATGGCGGCTTTGCCCCGTTCCAATGGGCGGGCGTCATGAGCGCGGTGTCCTCGGGCGGCGTCATCTTCTCCTATATCGGCTTCCGCCACGCGGTGGACATGGCCGGCGAGGTGCGCAATCCCGGCTTCACCATCCCCACCGCTTTGGTCCTGTCGGTCGTCATCTGCTTCCTGATCTATGGCGGCCTGCAACTGGCCTTCATCGGCGCGCTGAAGCCGGAAGAGCTGATCAATGGCTGGGGCACCCTGCACCTGTCCTCCGATTACGGCCCGCTCGGCGCCGTGGCGAGCGCCCTCGGCCTCATGTGGCTGGTGAGCCTGCTGAACGTGGGCGCGGTGGTCGGTCCCATGGGCGGGGCGCTGGTGGCCACGGGTTCGTGCGCCCGCATCAGCTTCGCGCTGGCCGAAAACGGCCTGTTCCCCAAGATCGTGGCCTCCCTGTCGGACCGGGGCGTGCCCCTGGTGGCGCTGCTCATCAACCTGGCCGTGGCGGTGCTCACCTTCGTGCTGCTGCCCTTCGAGGAAGTGGTGAAGCTGAACGAATCCGCCATCATGCTGTCCTTCATCGTCGGCCCGGTGGGGGTGGTGGCCCTGCGCTACATCCTGCCGACGGCGCGTCGGCCCATCGTCCTGCCGGCGGTCAAGGTGCTGGCCTGCGCCGCCTTCGTGGTGTGCGGGCTCATCATCCTGTGGGCGGGCTGGAGCACGGTGTGGCGGCTCGGCCTGTGCCTGGCGGTGGGAGCGGTGCTGTTCTTCACCTATGCCATCCGCCACATCAAGGGCTCGGCGGATCTGGCCGAGGCGGCTTGGCTTGGCCCCTATTTCGTCGGCATGGGCGCCATTTCCGCGCTGAGCACGTTCGGCGGCATGGGGGTGCTCACCCATGGCCTCGACACCGCCCTGGTGGTGGTGCTGTCCATCGGCGTGTTCTTCCACGCGGTCAGCTGCCGGCTGAGCGAGCGGAAATTCCGCTCCTATGTCTCCGAGGAAATCCTGGCCGAGGCCGAGATCGGCGACCATGGCGTGGTGCGCGTGGAAAGCGCCCTGCGCCACCGGCATTAGGGCCGGATCCCCTCACATTGAAGCGCTTCGGCGATTCCATGTGAGGGGGGAATCCGTCTCTATCCAATACGTTGGAGCGCGATCCCGCTGGGCTGCAAATGGCGTCAAGCCCCGGCGGGCTTGGTGCCGACCACGGCGTGATGGGGGAAGGTGACGAAAAGCGCCCCCTCCGCCTCGGCCTTGGAAAGGGCGGCGCGGAACACGTCCAGCTCCCCGGCGGTGAGCCGCGGCTCCAGCCGCCCGACGATGAAGCCCCAGAAGCTGCTTCCGCGCGCGAAGGCGGGCGTGGCCGGGCAGGGCGCCAGGTCCTGGAAGCCGGTCGCGCGCATCCGCCGATAGAGGCTGACATCGGCGACGCCCGCGGGCGACACCATGGGTGGCACCCCTTCCACCTTGGCGCGGATGGCCTCGGGCAGATCGGCGGAAAACTGGTGCCGGCCGTCAATGGCGCGCACGATGACGCCCACCCGGCCGCCGGGCTTCACCACGCGGAACAGCTCGGCAAGGGCGCGGTCGGCGTCGCATTCCTCCAGCACCGTCACGCTATAGGCATGGTCGAAGCTCCCGTCCGCGAACGGCAGATGCTCGGCATCCGCCTCGCGGAAGGTGATCCGGTCGCCGAGGCCCGCCTGGGCGGCAAGGTCCGCCCCCTCCCGCACCATATAGGCGTTGATGTCGCAGGCGGTGACGTGACCGGTTCGCCGGGCCGCCATCCGCGCCAGCGCGCCCGAGCCGGAGCCCACATCGAGGATGTGGTCCGTGGTGGCGGGGTCGATGATGTCCAACAAGGTGGTGAACATGCCGCGATAGCTGGGGCTGCCGGCGCGGTCCTCCAGCAAGGCGACCCCGCCGAGATGGGCGCCGCCCAGCCGGATCACGGTGAAATGCTCCACGAGGTGGGGCAGCGCGGCATCCCACTGCGTGGGGGCGAGGAAGAGCGGGAAGAGAAGGAGGGCCGGCCCCGTTCCCCGGATGTCATAGCTGATGCCGGCATGGAGGCCGCTGGCGGGCGCGCGGGCGAGTGGCGTCGCCGTGCCGGGCAGATCCCTCACCGCGGCGATCACCTCGTCCGTGCGGTCGCGCACATGATCGGCCCATCCCGGCTGGGCATAGCCTTCAAGCGTGCGCCGTCGGCTCTCGGGAAGGGCGGCCGCGATCACGGCCGCGATCTGGGCGGAGGTGCCGCCATCGCCGGCAAGCACCGTCAGGCGGTCGGCGAGCGCCGCGAAGGCGGCGGGCTCGCAGCCCACCGGCTCATGGAACAGGAGGCCGGCGATCCGCTGCGGATGGGCGGCCGCAAAACCGGCGAGGCTGCCCGGCATCTGGGTGGCCACATGGGCGGCCTCAAGCCCCAGATGATCCCACAGGGCCAACAGCCGGTCCGCGAGAGTTCGGACGCGCCCCTCGGCCGGTTCCGTTTCGTGTCCCATCATCCCCCTCCCGCGCACCATAGATGTGGTGAACCGGACCCATGACGACCACGCTAAAGCAGTTGCGTGACAGACTGAAAGGGGCGCGGATCGCGGGAGGGCATGGCCGGCCGGGGCCGACCGGCGACGGCCCGTCCTCACCGGGGCGGAGCAGAGCCCGTCCCCGATCCCACGGGGCCGCCATAAACGCGAAACGCCCGGCCGTGGGGCCGGGCGCTTCAGGTGTCTTGAACGGTCCGCCGCTTCGGCGCCGCCGCAGGCTCAGGCGGCGCTGTCCTTGCGGGTGCCGGGCAGGCGCTTGTCGAGATAAGTGCCCACCACGCTCATCAGCTCGTCATTCTTGCCGTCGAAGAAGTGGTTGGCGCCGGGCACGATCTGTTGCTCGATCACGATGCCCTTCTGGGTCTTCAGCTTCTCCACCAGGGTGGCCACCGCCGAGGTAGGCACCACCGCATCCTTGTCGCCATGCACGAACAGGCCGGACGAGGGGCAGGGGGCGAGGAAGGAGAAGTCATAAAGGCTCGCCGGAGCGGCCACCGAGATGAAGCCTTCCACCTCGGGACGGCGCATCAGGAGCTGCATGCCGATCCAGGCGCCGAAGGAGACGCCGGCGATCCAGCAGGCGCGCGCATCGGGATTGACCGACTGCGCCCAGTCGAGCGCGGCGGCGGCGTCGGAGAGTTCGCCGGTGCCATGGTCGAACGAGCCCTGGCTGCGGCCGACCCCGCGGAAATTGAAGCGCAGCACCGAGAAGCCGCGGTTCACAAACTGATAATACAGATTGTAGACCAGCGGATTGTTCATCGTGCCCCCGAACTGGGGGTGGGGATGAAGAATGATGGCGATCGGGGAATTGCGCGTCTTTGCGGGCTGATAGCGGCCTTCGAGCCGCCCCTTCTCGCCGGTGAAGATGACTTCTGGCATGGAGTCCGCAACCTCTGGGCAGCACGGCGAAGTCGGGGATCTCGCTTCCGGGTCACCCGGAACCGTGCGTCCCGCTCGGACGTCAGCGTTCGACGTCTTGACTCAGCCCGGACGCCACCCTATCTATTTAGAATAATTCTAATTTCTCCCGGCCGGGCGTGCGAGAGTGGTCTCGCGGCAAGGCAGGATCGGATGAAGTTTGAGGTATGACCGAGATCGGGCGCAATTGCAAGCCTTGGCTCGGGCGAGGGGGATGGCTCCCCCAGCGCCGGCGAGCGGCTGCATGGGGTCTTGCCCTGGAGGGCGCGGCATGAGCACGGCGCCCCTCACCGCTCCGCCCCGGGTCGCCTATCTCGACCATAACGCCACCTCGCCTTTGCGTCCGGCGGCCCGCGCGGCCTTCCTGGAGGCGCTGGAGGCGGGCGGCAATGCCTCTTCCGTGCATGCGGACGGGCGCGGCGCGCGCGCGCGTCTGGAGCGGGCGCGCGGCCAGGTGGCAGCCCTTCTGGATGCCGATCCGCGCGGCGTGACCTTCACCTCGGGGGCCACCGAGGCGGCGAGCGCCATCCTTCATCCCGAACTGGAGATTGCCGGCCGGCCGGTGACCTGCGACGTGCTGCTGGTCTCGGCCGTGGAGCACCCTTGCGTCCTGTCCGGCCATCGTTTCCCCACCGACAAGGTGGAAGTGATCCCGGTGGACGGGGACGGCGTAATCGATCTCAAAGCCCTCGAAAACCGGCTCGCCGCCCTTGCTGCCATGGGTCTTCGCCCCTACCTCTCCCTCATGGCCGCCAATAATGAGACGGGCGTCCTCCAGCCGGTGGCGGAGGCGGCGGATCGGGTGCATGCGGCGGATGGCGTCGTCCATTGCGACGCGGTCCAGGCGGCCGGGCGGGTGGATGTCACCCTCGCCGGCCTGAAGGCGGATTTCGTCACCCTGTCTGCCCACAAGCTGGGCGGGCCGCAAGGGGCAGGGGCGCTGGTCGCCCATCCCGACAGCCGCGCCCGCGTGCCCTTGATGGCGGGCGGGGGGCAGGAGCGGGGGCGGCGGGGCGGCACGCAGAATGTGCCGGCCATGGCCGGTTTCGGCGCCGCAGCCGCGGATGCAGCGACCCATTTGGAAGCGGAAGCCATGCGCCTGACGGGCTTGCGCCGTCGGCTCGAAACGGGGATTGTGGACCTGTTCCAGGACGCGTGGATCGCGGGGGCGGGTGCGGCGCGCCTGCCCAATACGGTCTGCGCGGTGTTTCCGGGCCTGAAGGCCGAAACCCTGGTCATTGCGCTCGATCTCGCCCATATCCGCGTGAGCGCCGGTTCGGCCTGCTCCTCGGGCAAGGTCGGCTCTTCCCATGTGCTTGCGGCCATGGGGGCGGCGTCCGGCCTCGGGCCAGAGGCGACGGCGGGCGCCATACGGTTTTCGCTCGGCTGGTCGAGCGGGGAAGAGGATGTGGATCTGGCACTGGCGGCGCTCGGCCGCGCGGTGCCGCGTTTGAGCAGCCGCCCGGCACGGGTGGCATGAGGACTTGACCCGCGGGCCTTGAACCCGCGCGGGAGAGGAGACAGGAAGATGCCTGCGGTCCAGGAGACGATCGACCTCGCAAAGTCGATCGACGTCGATCAGTACAAGTATGGGTTCGTCACCGATATCGAGAGCGAGAAGGCCCCCAAGGGCCTGACGGAAGACACCGTCCGCTACATCTCGGCCAAGAAGAACGAGCCGGAATGGATGCTGGAATGGCGCCTCGACGCCTTCCGCCGCTGGCTGACCATGGAGGAGCCCACCTGGGCCCGGGTCAGCTATCCCAAGATCGATTTCCAGGACTATTATTATTACGCCGCCCCCAAGGCGAAGCCCAAGTCGCTGGACGAGATCGATCCCGAGATCCTCGCCACCTACGACAAGCTCGGCATTCCGCTGCGCGAGCGCGAGGCGCTGCTGGGCATCGAGAGCGGCGCGCCCAAGGTGGCGGTGGACGCGGTGTTCGACAGCGTGTCGGTGGCCACCACCTTCAAGGCGGAGCTGGCCAAGGCCGGCGTCATCTTCTGCTCCATCTCGGAAGCCATCCGCGAGCATCCCGAGCTGGTGAAGCAGTATCTGGGCTCGGTGGTGCCGGTCTCGGACAATTTCTACGCCACGCTGAACACGGCGGTCTTCTCCGACGGCTCCTTCGTCTACATCCCCAAGGGCGTGCGCTGCCCCATGGAGCTGTCGACCTATTTCCGCATCAATGAGCGCAACACCGGCCAGTTCGAGCGCACCCTCATCATTGCCGACGAGGGCGCCTATGTGAGCTATCTGGAAGGCTGCACCGCGCCCCAGCGCGACGAGAACCAGCTCCATGCCGCCGTGGTGGAACTGGTGGCGCTGAAGGACGCGGAGATCAAATATTCCACCGTCCAGAACTGGTATCCCGGCGACAAGGACGGCAAGGGCGGCATCTATAATTTCGTCACCAAGCGGGGCGATTGCCGCGGCGCCAATTCCAAGATCTCCTGGACGCAGGTGGAGACCGGCTCCGCCATCACCTGGAAGTATCCCAGCTGCATCCTGCGCGGCGACGGCAGCCAGGGCGAGTTCTATTCCATCGCCATTTCCAACGGCTACCAGCAGGTGGATTCGGGCACCAAGATGATCCATCTCGGCAAGAACACGTCGAGCCGCATCATCTCCAAGGGCATCGCCGCCGGCCATTCGGACAACACCTATCGCGGCCAGGTGACCGCCCACCGCAAGGCCACCAACGCCCGCAACTTCACCAATTGCGATTCCCTGCTGATCGGCGATCGCTGCGGGGCGCACACCGTGCCCTATATCGAGGCGAAGAATTCCAGCGCCGTCTTCGAGCACGAGGCCACCACCTCGAAAATCTCCGAGGACCAGATGTTCTACTGCCTCCAGCGCGGCCTCTCCGAGGAGGAAGCGGTGGCGCTGATCGTCAACGGCTTCGTCAAGGACGTGCTCCAGCAATTGCCCATGGAGTTCGCCGTGGAGGCCCAGAAGCTCATCGCGGTGAGCCTGGAAGGCTCGGTGGGCTGAGGCCCGACCTATTCGCGGCCGGGGCGTCCGGCCGCATCCCTTGTGATCGCGCGCCCCGCGCGGCCCCCTGAAAGGCGCCGCGGCCGGCGGCAGCGCCAACCAAACGGACACCACCATGGCTCTGCTCGAAATCAAGAACCTGCACGCCCGCATCGAGGACAATGACATCCTGCGCGGCCTCGACCTCACGGTGAATCCCGGCGAGGTTCACGCCATCATGGGGCCGAACGGCTCCGGCAAGTCGACCCTGTCCTATGTGCTCGCCGGCAAGGAAGACTATGAGGTCACCGACGGCGAGGCGCTGCTCGACGGCCAGAACCTCCTGGAGATGGAGGCGGACGCCCGCGCCGCCGCCGGCCTGTTCCTGGCCTTCCAGTATCCCATCGAGATCCCCGGCGTCGCCAACATGACCTTCCTGCGCACGGCGCTGAACGCCCAGCGCAAGGCGCGCGGCGAGGAGGAAATCTCCACGCCCGACTTCCTGCGCCTCGTGAAGCAGAAGGCGGCGCCGCTGGGCATCTCCCAGGAGATGCTGCGGCGCGGCGTCAATGTGGGCTTTTCGGGCGGCGAGAAGAAGCGCAACGAAATCCTCCAGATGACGCTTCTGGAGCCCAAGCTCTGCATCCTCGACGAGACCGATTCCGGCCTCGACATCGACGCGCTGAAAGTGGTGGCCGAGGGCGTGAACGCCCTGCGCGGTCCCGACCGGGGCATGGTGGTCATCACCCACTATCAGCGCCTCCTGAACCACATCGTGCCCGACGTGGTCCATGTGATGCACAAGGGCCGCATCGTGCGCTCCGGCGGCAAGGAGCTGGCGCTGGAGCTGGAAGCCTCCGGCTATGCGGCCTATGGCCAGGACGCGGCGTGAGGATCCGGCCATGAACATCCAGAACCAGCCGCCGCGCACCGCGGCCGAGGAGGCCCTGAAGGGCTTTCTTGAGGCCCGCCTCGTCTCCGATCCGGTGGAGGGCCCACTCGGCGCCCGCATCACCACGCTGCGCCGGGCCGATGCCGACGCCTTCGCCCGCTTCGGCCTGCCCCATCGCCGGGTGGAGGAGTGGAAATATACGGACCTGCGCGCCCTCCTGCGCACCGCGCCGACCCCGGCCGGGGCGCTCTCCGACGCGGATGCTGCGGAAGGCTCGTTCCGGGCCCTGTCCATCCCCGGCGCCCGCCGCATCCTGTTCGTGAACGGCGTGCTCTCCCGCGCCCATTCGGACCTGCACGGCCTGGAGGCCGGGCTCTCCGTGCTGCCGCTCGCCAGCGCGCTGGCCGGGGGCCGGGGCGCGGTGGAAAAGCTCGGCACATTGGCCCCCGAGCGCTATGACGGGCCCTATGCCCTCAACACCGCCTATCTGGGCGAGGGTCTGGTGATCCATGTGGCCGAGGGCGCGAAGATCGAGCGCCCCCTTCACGTCGCTCACATCTTCACCGGCGATGAGCCCGCGACCCTCTTCTCCCGCCGCCTGGTGGATGTCGCCGCCGGCGCCAAGCTGACGCTGGTGGAGAGCTTCCAGGGGCCGGACGGCCGGGCCTATGTGACCAATGACGCGGTCGAGCTGTTCGTGGGCGATCACACCCATGTGGACTATGTGCGGGTGCAGGAAGAGGGCGATGCCGCCCTGCATCTGGGCACCTTCCTGACGCGCCTCGGCAAGGACGCGAAGTTCCACTCCTTCGCGCTCACCTCGGGGGCGGCGGCCTCCCGCCTGTCCGTCTATGGCCGCTTCGCCGGCGCCCATACGCAGGGCGCGCTGCGTGGGGCCACCCTGGCGCGGGGCCGGCAGCATGCGGACATCACGCTGCTGCTCGACCATGTGGTGCCCCATTGCGAAAGCCGGGAGCTGTTCAAGACCGTGCTCGCGGACGAGGCCAAGGGCGTGTTCCAGGGCAAGATCATCGTGCGCCGTGAGGCCCAGAAGACCGACGGGCGCATGATGAGCCAGGCGCTTCTGCTGGGCGAGGCGGCGGAGATGGACAACAAGCCGGAGCTGGAAATCTTCGCCGACGACGTCCAGTGCGGCCACGGCGCCACCGCCGGCGCCATCAATGAGGACCTGCTCTTCTATCTCATGGCCCGCGGCATCCCCGCCAAGGAAGCGGAGGCGCTGCTGATCCAGGCCTTCGTGGGCGAGGCCATCGAGTTCGTGGAGCATGACGAACTGCGCGAGGCCCTCATGACCCGCGCCGTCACCTGGTTGAAGAAGCGGGCCGGCTGAACGGTCGCGCGACAGTCCGGCGGGTTCGCGCCGCCGGACTGCGGTCCTAATATGAGGCGTCGGGCGGGCATAAGGCCCGCACCGCGCCCGGAGGGCACCGGAAGGTGATCGTCAACGCAGCGCCGGCCGCGCCGTGATCGCGCGCGGCGGCCCAACGCGCATCGGACCTGTTTCATGACCGCCATTTTGTCCGCTCCTTCATCCGCCACCCGCCCCTTCGACGTGGAGGCGGTGCGCGCCGATTTTCCCGCCCTCTCTTTGGTGGTGAACGGCCACCCGCTCACCTATCTGGACAATGCCGCCTCGGCCCAGAAGCCCCGCCAGGTGCTGGACCGCATGCGGCAGGCCTATGAGAGCGAATATTCCAACGTTCATCGCGGCCTGCACTATCTCGCCAATGCCGCCACCGAGGCCTTCGAGGCGGCGCGCGAGAGCGTGCGTGTGTTCCTGAACGCGGCCTCCCCTGACGAGATCATCTTCACCCGCTCGGGCACCGGCTCCATCAATCTCGTCGCTTCCAGCCTTGGCCAGGAGATCGGGCCGGGGGATGAGATCATCCTGTCCATCATGGAGCACCATTCCAACATCGTGCCCTGGCACTTCCTGCGGGAGCGCAAGGGCGCGGTGATCCGCTGGGCGCCGGTGCAGGAGGATGGCAGCTTCGACCTGGACGCCTTCAAAGCGCTGCTCTCGCCGCGCACCCGCATCGTCGCCATCACCCAGATGTCCAACGTGCTGGGCACGGTGACGCCGGTGAAGGAGATCGCGCGCGCCGCCCATGCGGTGGGCGCCAAGGTGCTGGTGGATGGCTGCCAGGGCGCCGTGCACATGCCGGTGGACGTGCGCGACCTGGACGTGGATTTCTACGTGGTCACCGGCCACAAGCTCTATGGGCCCACGGGCATCGGCGCGCTCTATGGCAAGCGGGAGCTGCTGGCCGAAATGGCGCCCTATGAGGGCGGTGGCGAGATGATCCGCGAGGTGAGCGAGGACCGCGTCACCTATGCCGCCCCGCCCCACCGCTTCGAGGCCGGCACGCCGCCCATCGTCCAGGCCATCGGCCTTGGCGCGGCGCTGGACTATATGGAAGTGGTGGGCCGCCCGGCCATCGCCGCCTATGAGGCCGAGCTGTCCGACTATGCCCACGAAAAGCTGGGGGCGCTCAATTCCGTGCGCATCTTCGGCACCGCCGCGGGCAAGGGGGCGATCCTCTCCTTCGAGCTGAAGGGCGCCCATCCCCATGACGTGGCGACCGTGCTGGATCGCTATGGGGTGGCGGTGCGCGCCGGCACCCATTGCGCCCAGCCTTTGCTCGCCCGATATGGGGTGACAGCCACCTGTCGCGCATCATTATCATTCTATAATACGCGTGCCGACGTGGATCGCCTTGCCGAGGCGCTCGTGAAGGCGCAGGATTTGTTCGCATGACCGATACGCTGACCAACGAAACGCCCCACGTTCCGCAGTTCCAGTCCGGCATCCCGGAAGAGGAATTGACGCGCCTGACCGACGACATCGTCGGCGCGCTCAAGACCGTCTATGATCCCGAGATCCCGGTGGACATCTACGAGCTGGGCCTCATCTACAAGGTGGACATCGCCGACGACCGCACCGTGGCCGTGGAGATGACCCTGACCACCCCCAATTGCCCCTCCGCGGCGGAACTGCCCGGCATGGTGGAAGGAGCGGTGAATACGGTCCCCGGCGTCGCCGGCGTCACCGTGGACATCACCTTCGACCCGCCGTGGGACCAGGGCCGCATGTCCGAAGAGGCCCGCGCCACGCTCAATCTGTGGTGACCTGCGCCGGTTGAGCCGGGGCAA
Organism: Aquabacter sp. DMC10; assembly: GCF_056314145.1. NCBI lineage: Bacteria > Pseudomonadati > Pseudomonadota > Alphaproteobacteria > Hyphomicrobiales > Xanthobacteraceae > Aquabacter > Aquabacter sp. DMC10. Next base: position 647,412 of record NZ_JBQUYX010000003.1, read on the forward strand.
GCCCGATGGTTTCGACGCCCGCCCTGCCTACGCAGCGGCGGGCGTCGTGCGTTTTGGGGGAGGGCGGCCGGCCTGGTCTTGGCCCTATTTCCCCTTGCCCGCCTTTCCCTGCATTCCCCCTCCCCAGCCCTCCCCCGCTTTGCGGGAGAGGGGGCCTGTGGCGCTGGGGGAGAGGTCGGGATCACCGACGCCGGTGACGGGCAGAACCACCACCCTGACTGGGCGCCCCGCAGTCCCCTCTCCCGCAAAGCGGGGGAGGGTTAGGGAGGGGGTAGGGCGAGAGCCGCAATGACCGAATTAAGAAAATATCCTAGATAATATTCCTATTTGTGGTCGCCTCTGCTAGGGTAGTCCCACCTGGCACCAAGGAGGGGCGCGTCCGGAGCGGCCTGACGGGTGGTGTCGGGGGCGGGTGTCCGACGGGACGGGGCTTAACGCACCTCGCGCCCGTTAGCAGAGGAGGCTGAAGGCCCAGGCGCACTGATCCGGCAGTGGTTCGGCCGGTGCTGATGGGAGAACCTGTTGCCCACGCGGCGCAGGGCCGAGGCCATAAATCCCCGCGCGGGAGCGGACGGAGCGCGGCTCCACCTCATCCCACACTTCTACGGCGCGCCGCCGCGCGCCGGCCGCTCCCGCATCCCTCCACCTCGCCTTTGGCGGGGGTGTTGGCGCTGGGGGCGTCAGAGGGGCGGGCAGGATTGCGGCGTTGTGTCCTTGCCCCCTCCCCCACCCTCCCCCACCCTCCCCCACCCTCCCCCGCTTTGCGGGAGAGGGGGCCGGTTCCGCCGGGGGAGAGGTCCAGATAACAGACGCCCATCACGCCCAGAGCCACCGCTCCGCCCAAGCGCACGAAAGTCCCCTCTCCCGCAAGGCGGGGGAGGGATAGGGAGGGGGCAGAGGGCCGGGGCAGGACGCAGCTTTGGGGGAGGGGAACGCTTCACCGTCCGCAATTCCCCCTCCCCAACCCTCCCCCGCTTCGCGGGAGAGGGGGCCGGCTCCGCCGGGGGAGAGGTTGGGATGACAGACGCTGAGGCAGAGCAGAGCCAGCGTCCCGCCAAGCGCACCAAAATCCCCTCTCCCGCAAGGCGGGGGAGGGATAGGGAGGGGGCGAGAGGGAACAGGGAGGGCGCGCGGGCGCCGCAAGATCAGGCCCCCTCACCACCGATCCGTCCGCTCCATTTCGCCCCGCACTTCCGCAAGGCGCCGGGCGGTGCCGGGGGAGGTGTCGGCGGGCGGCGCGTCGAGGGGGAAGAAGGCGATCTCGCGGATTTCCGCATTGGGCTTGGGCGTCGGGCCACGGGAGAAGGCGGGCACGAGGAAGCAGGCCACATGGTCGCGGCCGCCGAAGCGGGCATTGAAATAGAGGCCGTGCAGCACAAGCGGCGCGGTGGCGGAGACATTGGTCTCCTCCAGCAATTCCCGCCGCGCGGCGGCCTCGGCGCTCTCGCCCGCATCCACGCCGCCGCCCGGCAGATGCCAGCCGGGCGCATAGCCGTGGCGGACCAGCAGCACATGGCCGTCCTCGTCCCGCACGATGGTGCGGACGCCGAGGGTGAGGCCATGGGTGATGCGGCGCAGGAGCGGGCGGAAGGGCAGCATGGTCAGACTCTAAACGCCTTCCGGCCCCGCGCCGCAAGGCCCGGCTCAGGCGCTGGCGGCCTTCTCCAGCTCGCCGAGGCCTTCCGCCTCGATGGCCTCGGCGCGCTGGAAGGCGGGGCGGGCGACGCAGCGGGCCACATAGGCCTCCAGCACCGGCCGGTCCTTCACCAGCTTGAGCAGGTGCATGCCGTACCACAGGCTCATGCCCAGCATGATGTCGGCGGCGGAAAAGCGCTCGCCCAGCACCCACGGCCCGGTGGCCAACTGGTCCTCCAGCACGCCCATCACCTGGTCGAAGCTGCCCCAGCCGGCCGAGCGGGAGGGAATGGCGACGCCCGCCATGCGCTCCACGAAGGCGGCTTCCATGCAGGCCGTATCGAAGAACATCCAATGCAGATAGGCGCCGCGGGCGGGATCGCCGATGCCAGGCGCGAGGCGTCCGTCGGGGGCGAGGTCCGCCACATAGGCGCAGATGGCGCCGCTCTCGGCGAGCCGGGTCGGGCCGTCCTCCAAGGCGGGCACCTTCATCATGGGATTGATGGCCCGGTATTCCGCGCTCTTGAGGCGCGCACTGCCCAGCGGCACCAGCTCGCGTTCATAGGGCAGGCCGGATTCCTCCAGCAGCCAGAGGGTGCGGAAGGCGCGGCTGTGGGGGGCCCAATAAAGCTTCATGGCGAATCCTCCTGTGGGCGAGAACATAGGGGGAACGATTGCCTCTGTCGATCCGCACCGCCGCCATTGCCCTTCCGCCCGGCCCAAGCTAGAGCGGGCAGGTGGGAAGGGGCGCCGGGCTGGTGCGGCCTCACCGCGCGGGCCGCCCGGTCGGTTTCCCTTGCCGTCGAAGGGTCATCGCGCGATACTGTCCGAACGGCCTGGGGTGCCGCGCATCATGTGCGGCTGAGATCATACCCATCGAACCTGTCTGGGTCATTCCAGCGTAGGGAGGAGCCGATGAGCCAAGGCTTGTCGTCCTTTAATTCTGTCCCCGCCGACCGCCCCCGCATCGCCATCATCGGCGCGGGCGTGATCGGCCTTGCCATCGGCTGGCGCCTTGCGGAAGCGGGCGCCAGCGTCGATCTCTTCGATGCCGGAGTGGCCGGCCAGGGCGCCAGCCATGCCGCCGCCGGCATGCTCGCCGCCTGCGCCGAGCTGGAGCCGGGCGAGGAAGACCTGCTCGCCCTCAACCGGGAGAGCCAGCTTTTGTGGCCCGGCTTCGCCGCCGATCTGGAAGCCGCCAGCGGCCAGGACGTGGGCTATCGGGAAAGCGGCACCCTGGTGGTGGCGCTGAACGCCGACGATGCCGGCAAGCTGCGCCACCAACTGACGCTTCACCGCAAGCATGACTTGCCGGTGGAATGGCTCTCCGCCGCCGAGGCGCGGCGCCGCGAGCCCCATCTCAACACCCGCCTCGCCGGTGCACTGTGGTGCCCGGAAGACCACCAAGCCGACAACCGCCAGGTGGCGGCGGCGCTGAAGGTGGCGGCGGAACAGGCCGGCGCCCGCATTCACGAGCACACGCCGGTGGACGCCGTGGAGAGCGCCGGCGGCGTGGCGCGCGGGGTGCGCATCGGTGGCCGGCTGCATGCGGCTGATGTGGTCATCCTCGCCGCCGGGGCCTGGTCGCGCAGCATCACCATCGCACCCGCCTCGCCCTTGCCGGTGCGTCCGGTGAAGGGGCAGATGCTGTCCCTCCAGATGGACCCGGCCAATCCCGTGCTCACCCATGTGGTGTGGGGGCCGGGCATCTATATGGTGCCCCGCAAGGATGGCCGGCTGATCCTGGGCGCCACGGTGGAGGAGAAGGGCTTCGACACCACCATCACAGCCGGCGGCCAATTGGCGCTGCTCACCCATGCCTGGCGGGCGGTGCCCACCATCGAGGAATTGCCCATCCTGGAGCAATGGGTGGGCTTCCGCCCCGGCAGCCGGGACGATGCCCCCATCCTAGGCGCCTCCGGCGTGCCGGGCCTCATCCACGCCACCGGCCACCACCGCAACGGCATCCTGCTGCTGCCCGTCACCACCAAGGTCATTGTGGACCTGGTGCTGGAGGGCCGGGCCGATCCGCTGGCGGCGCCGTTCGGCGTCGACCGTTTCACCCCTCGCGCCGCGGCGGAGTAGCCATGCCTGCGACGAACCCCATCAGCCTGAAGATCAACGGCGCGGCCGAGGCCCTGCCGGTGGACACCGTCTCCGCCCTCCTCGACGCCAAGGGCGTCGACCCGGCCCGCAAGGGCATCGCGGTGGCTGTGAACGGGTCCGTGGTGCCCCGCACCCGCTGGGCCGCCCATCCGCTCGCCGCCGGCGACGCGGTCGAGATCATCCAGGCCAAGCAGGGTGGCTGATCGCTGCCCGGGATAAAAAATATGAGCACCCTATCCGATCCCCTCGTTATTGCCGACCGCACCTTCAATTCGCGCCTGTTCCTGGGCACGGCGGGCTATCCCAACCAGAAGGTGTTCCTGGACGCGCTCGCCGCCTCGGGTTCCGAGATGGCCACCGCCTCCATCCGGCGCATGAGCCTGTCCGGCTATGAGGAAAGCCTCACCGACCTCCTCACCGGCCGCGTCCATATCCTGCCCAACACCGCCGGCTGCCAGACCGCCAAGGACGCCGTGCTCACCGCCGAGCTGGCCCGCGAGGCGCTGGAGACCAATTGGGTCAAGCTGGAAGTGATCGGCGACCGGGAGCTGCTCTATCCCAATGTGGAGGAGCTGCTCAAAGCCACCGAGCAATTGGTCCAGTCCGGCTTCGTGGTGCTGCCTTATTGCAATGACGACCCGGTCACCTGCCAGAAGCTGGCGGATCTGGGCGCGGCCACCGTCATGCCCTTGGGGTCCATGATCGGCACGGGGCTCGGCATCGCCAACCCGCACATGATCGAACTGATCTGCGCCCGCTCGCCGGTTCCGGTGGTGCTGGATGCGGGCATCGGCACCGCCTCGGATGCCGCGCAGGCCATGGAACTGGGCTGCTCCGCCGTGCTGCTGAATACGGCGGTGTCCAAGGCCCATGATCCCGTGCGCATGGCCGCCGCCTTCCGGCATGCGGTGGAAGGCGGGCGCCTCGCCCGGCTCTCGGGCCGCATCCCCAAGAAGACCCACGCGGAAGCCTCCAGCCCCGAATTCGGCTTGGTGGGCTCCTGATCCATGGCGCCTGCGCGCCTGCCCGATCCGCCGGTGCTGCTCATCACCGACCGGACCCAGGCGCGGTCGCCGCTGGCCGAGATCGTGGCCGCCGCCTGCGCCGGCGGGGTGCGGTGGATCAGCCTGCGGGAAAAGGACTTGGGCTCGGCCGAGCAGATCGACCTGCTCGCCGCCCTCAAGCAGACCGCCGCGCCCTTCGGCGGCCGCGTACTGCTCCACGGTTCGGCTGAACTGGCGAAGGCGGCCGGCGCGGATGGCGTCCATCTGCCGGGGGATGGCGATGCCGCCGCCGCCCGTGCCCTGCTGGGACCGGAGGCGCTCATCGGCCAGTCCGTCCACGGTGCCGACGAGGCGTCGCGGGTTCTGCCCGGCGTGGTCGATTATGTGGTGGCGGGGCCGGCCTTCCTGACAAAGTCCAAGCCCGGCTATGGCCCGGCCCTTGAGGCGGCGGGCCTCGCCCGGCTGGCGGGGCTCTGTCCGGTGCCGCTGCTGGCATTGGGCGGCATCGAACCGTCCAATGTGGCCATGTGCCGCTCGGCGGGCGTTGCTGGCTTCGCGGTCATGGGTGGCGTCATGCGGGCCGCGCGACCGGACGCGGAGGCGCGCCACCTCCTCGCCGCCTGGGCGGGCGCAGCGCCCGCCGGGTAGGACGTCTCAGCCCTTGGCCGCCAAAGCCTGCTCGCGAATGGCGGTCAGGCTGCGGGCGGGGGTGATGGCCTCGGGATCGAGCCGGCAATGCAGGATGGTGGGCAGCCCGCTCTCCTGCGCCCTCTTGAAGGCGGGGGCGAAATCCTCGGTGCGCTCCACCAATTCGCCATGGCCGCCGAAGGCGCGGGCATAGGCCACGAAATCGGGATTGACGAGGCGGGTGGCCGAGACGCGGCCGGGATATTCCCGCTCCTGGTGCATGCGGATGGTGCCGAACATGCCATTGTCCAGCACCACCACGATGAGCGGAATGCCATATTGGACGGCGGTGGCGAATTCCTGGCCGTTCATCAGGAAGCAGCCGTCGCCGGCAAAGGCCACCACGGTGCGCTCCGGGAAATGCCGCTTGGCCATCACCGCCGCCGGCACGCCATAGCCCATGGAGCCGGAGGTGGGCGCCAGCAGCGACGCGCCGGACCGGAAGCGGAAGAAGCGGTGAATCCAGGTGGCGTAATTGCCGGCGCCATTGCAGATGATGGCATCGGCCGGCAGGGTGTCCCGCAGCCACACCATGGCCTCGCCATATTGGAACGGGCCAGGCAGAGCGGGCGCCTTCTCGGTCCAGGCCAGATACTCCGCCCGGGCGACCTGCGTCTGCGCTTCCCACGGGCCGGGCAGGGCCGGGGCGAGGCGCTCCAGGGCCCGCACGAAGCTCGCCGGCGTCGCCTCGATGGCGAGCTCCGGCTGGTAGACGCGGCCCAGTTCCTCGGCACCGGGATGCACATGGACGAGCCGCTGGCCGGGCACGGGAATGTCGATGAGCGTGTAGGAGGAAGAGGGCATCTCCGACATGCGGGCGCCCACCAGCACCAGGAGGTCGGCGGTCTTCACCCGCTCGGCGAGCTTGGGGTTGGGCGAGATGCCCACGTCGCCCACATAGCAGGGATGCTCGGCGGGGAAGAGGTCCGCGCGGCGGAAGGAGGTGGTCACCGGCAGGCCACGGGCCGCCGCGAAAGCGGCGAATGCCGCCTTGGCTTCCGGCGTCCAGCGGGTGCCGCCGAGGATGAAGAGCGGGCGCTGGGCATTGGCCAGCATCTGCTCGAAGCGGGCCATGTCGGCGGGCTCGGGCGCGGGGGCGACCGGCTCCACATAGGGCGCATCCACCACGGCCGCCATGTCGGTGAGCACATCTTCCGGCAGGGCGATCACCACCGGGCCGGGGCGGCCCTGCATGGCGATGCGGAAGGCGCGGGCCACCAGTTCGGGAATGCGGGCGGCATCCTCGATCTCCACCACCCATTTGGCGATGGAGCCGAACACGGCACGATAGTCCAGCTCCTGGAACGCCTCGCGCTGCTTCATGCCGCGCTCCACCTGGCCCACGAACAGGATGAGGGGCGTGGAATCCTGGGCGGCGATGTGAAGGCCGGGGCTGGCATTGGTGGCGCCGGGACCGCGGGTGACGAAGCAGATGCCGGGCCGGCCGGTGAGCTTGCCATAGGCTTCCGCCATCATGGCCGCGCCGCCTTCATTGCGGCAGACCATGACATCGATGGACGCATCGTGCAGCGCGTCCAGCACCGCCAGATAGCTCTCGCCGGGCACGCAGGTGATGTGCTCGACGCCCTGGGCGAGAAGCTGGTCGACGATCAATTGGCCGCCGGTGCGGGGGGCGGGCTGGGTGGTCATGGGCAACTCCCTGTTCGGCGCCGGGCGCCGCCTGGATCCTATGGCAAGGCCGGCCGCTCCGGGCCGGCCGGGAACATCACGACTTGGAGGGCGCGGCGAGGGTCGCGAGCACCTCGGCCGTATGGGCGCCGAGGCGCGGGCTGGCGATGGGGGCCACCATGCGTGCCCCGTCGAGGACGATGGGGCTCGCCACCGCCGGAACCGTGCCGCCGCCGGCCTCCGCCAGCGCCGCCTGGAGGCCGCGGTGGATCACCTGTGGATCGTCGAAGACCTGGGCGACGGTGTTGATGGGTCCGCCGGGCACGCCCACCTTCTCCAGCTTCGCCAGGAGGTCGTCGCGGGCAAAGGTGGCGGTGAGGCGGGCGAGGTGGGCGGTCAGGTCGGCCCTGTTCGCCACGCGGTCGGCGTTGGTGAGATAACGCGGGTCGATGGCCAGTTCCGGCGCGCCGAGCACGGTGCAGAAGCGGGCATATTGGCCGTCATTGCCCACCGCCACGATCAGATGGCCATCGGCGGCGGGGAAGACCTGGTAGGGCACGATATTGGGATGGGCATTGCCCATGCGGCGGGGCGCCTTGCCGGAGGCGAGATAGTTCATGGCCTGGTTGGCCAGCACGCTCACCTGCGTGTCCAATAGCGCCATGTCCACATGGCCGCCGACGCCCGTGGTCTCGCGGCGGCGCAAGGCGGCGAGGATGCCGATGGTGGCATAGAGGCCGGTGAAGATGTCGGCGAAAGCGACCCCCACCTTCTGCGGCTCGCCATCGGGCGCGCCGGTCAGGTCCATGATGCCGCCCATGCCCTGCACCAGGAAGTCGTAGCCGGCCCGGGGCGCATAGGGGCCGTCCTGGCCGAACCCGGTGATGGAGCAATAGACGAGGCGCGGATTGATCGCCTTCAGGCTTTCATAATCGAGCCCATACTTCTTGAGGCCGCCCAGCTTGAAATTTTCGATCACCACGTCGGAGCGGGCAGCAAGCGCGCGGATGGCGGCCTGTCCTTCCGGCGTGTCGAAATCGAGGGCCACCGATTTCTTGCCCCGGTTGGTGGCATGGAAATAGGCGGCGCCGAGATCGGCACCATCGGCGCCGGTCAGGAAGGGCGGACCCCAGGTGCGGGTGTCGTCGCCGGCACCCGGCCGCTCCACCTTCACCACCTCGGCCCCAAGATCCGCCAGCGCCTGGCCCGCCCAGGGACCGGCGAGGATACGGGCAAGCTCCAGCACGCGGATGCCGGCGAGGGGGAGGGTCATGATCGGGTCTCGGTGAGGTCGGAACGGGCGGGAAATTCCCTCCGGCGCCGGTGCGCCGGAGGGAGAGGAGATCAAAAGAAGGCCTGGATGCCGGTGATGGCGCGGCCGATGATGAGGGCGTGGATGTCGTGCGTGCCCTCATAGGTGTTGACGGTCTCCAGGTTCACCGCATGGCGGATCACATGGAACTCGGCGGAGATGCCGTTGCCGCCATGCATGTCGCGGGCGACCCGTGCGATGTCCAGCGCCTTCCCGCAATTGTTGCGCTTGATGTAGGAGATGGTCTCCGCCGGCAGGCGACCCTCGTCGAACAGGCGCCCGGCGCGCAGGCAGGCCTGGAGGCCGAAGGCGATGTCGGTGGACATGTCGGCGAGCTTCTTCTGCACCAGCTGGGTGGCGGCCAGCGGCTTGCCGAACTGCTTGCGGTCCAGCGTGTACTGGCGGGCGGCGGCAAGGCAGGCCTCGGCCGCGCCCATGGCGCCCCAGCCGATGCCGTAGCGGGCGCGGTTGAGGCAGCCGAACGGACCCTTCAGGCCGGACACGTTGGGCAGCAGGTTCTCCTCCGGGATCTCGGCACCTTCGAGCACGATCTCGCCGGTGACGGAGGCGCGCAGTGAGAGCTTCTTCTCGATCTTGGGGGTCGAGAAGCCCTTGGTTCCCCGCTCAACGATGAAGCCACGAATGGCATCCCCATGGGCGGCGGACTTGGCCCACACCACCGCGAGGTCGGCGATGGGCGAATTGGTGATCCACATCTTGCCGCCGGTGAGGCGGTAGCCGCCGTCGATCTTCTCGGCGCGGGTGCGCATGCCGGCGGGGTCGGAGCCGGCGTCCGGCTCAGTCAGGCCGAAGCAGCCCACCCATTCGCCGGTGGCGAGCTTGGGCAGGTACTTCTTGCGCTGCGCCTCGTCGCCATAGGCATAGATGGGGTGCATGACGAGGGAGGACTGCACGCTCATGGCCGAGCGATAGCCGCTATCCACCCGTTCCACCTCGCGGGCGGCAAGGCCGTAGGAGACATAGCCGAGGCCGGCGCCGCCGTAAGCCTCGGGGATGGTGGGGCCGAGAAGGCCCAACTCGCCCATCTCGTTCATGATCTCGCGGTCGAAGCGCTCGTCCAGGAAGGCCGAGGTGACGCGGGGAAGCAGCTTCTCCTGGGCGTAATCGCGCGCCGTGTCGCGGACGAGCCGCTCTTCCTCGGTGAGCTGCCCGTTCAGGTCGAAGGGATCGGCCCAGTCGAAGGCGGCCTTGGTGGCGGTGTCGGCGGACATGCGGGGTCTCCTCGGCTTCCCGGCCCTCCCGGCTGGGAGGCTTTACATTCCGACCAGTCGGAATATAATTCAAGGGCGTTGTCAAGATGGGTGGAGCAAGCGTGGCAAAAAAGGCTGAGGCGCGGATCGAGGATGCGGGACGCGAAACGCCGTCGCCGCCCGCGGATGCCGCCCGCGCGGACCGTCGCCTGGGTCGCCCGCCGCTGCTGAACGACCCGCGCGCTGAGATCCTCCAGCAGGCGGCCCGGCTGTTCGCCGCGCAAGGCTATGCGGAGAGTTCGCTCGCCCAGGTGGCGGCGGCCATGAACTATTCCAAGGGCGCTATCTACAATTACTTCGCCTCCAAGCAGGAGATCTACGACGCCATCATCGTGGCCACCCTGAAGGGGCTCCACGAGGTCGGCCTTGCCGCTGCCGACGCGCAGGTGCCCCCGCCCGAGCGGCTGAAGCGCTTCATGATCGCCCATGCCTGCTACCTGGCCGAGAATTCGGACGCCTTCCTGACCATGCTGGTGGGCTTTTCCGGCATGTCGGACGCCCATCGCGCCGACGCCCTGCGGCTGCGCGATGCCCACGAGGGCGTGCTGCGCGCCATCATCGCGGCGGGGGTGGCGGACGGCTCGTTCCGGGGGGTGGAGCCGGCCATCGTGGGCCGCGCCGTGCTGTCCATGCTCAGCTGGATGGCCCGCTGGTTCCGCGCCGACGGCGAGAAGAGCGCGGAAGACGTGGCGCTGGACTATTACGACCTCATCGTCCGGGGCATGTTGCCTTCCGGGGCATGAGGGCGGGGCGGGCGGGTCTTCAATTTTTCTCTTGAGGAACGCAGATTTCCCGAGCGTAATTGGTGCCTCCGTCTGGGCGAGGTGCCACATGCCGTTCTCCCACCGCGTCGGCCCCAAGAGCTACGTCTTTGCCGATCTCAAGGACCTGATGGCCAAGGCGACCCCGCCGCGCTCCGGCGACATGCTGGCGGGTCTAGCGGCGGCGAGTGCGGAAGAGAATGTGGCGGCCAAGATGTGCCTCGCCGAGGTGCCCCTGAAGGCCTTCCTGTCCGAAGCGCTCATCCCCTATGAAGCCGACGAGGTGACGCGGCTCATCCTGGATGGCCATGACACCGCAGCCTTCGCGCCCGTCTCCGGGCTGACCGTTGGCGACTTCCGCGACTTCCTCCTGTCGGAGGCCGCCACGCCTGCCGTGCTGGCGGCGCTCGCGCCCGGCCTCACGCCGGAGATGGCAGCGGCGGTGTCCAAGATCATGCGCAACCAGGACCTCATCCTGGTGGCCCGCAAGTGCCGCGTGGTGACGCGCTTCCGCAATACGATCGGCCTGCCCGGCACCATGGCGGTGCGGCTTCAGCCCAATCATCCCACGGATGATCTGGCGGGCGTATCGGCCACCATCCTGGACGGGCTGCTCTATGGCTGCGGCGATGCGGTGATCGGCATCAACCCGGCATCCGACAGCCTGCCGGTGATCGACAAGCTGCTGCGGCTCATGGACCAGGTGATTACGCGGTTCGACATTCCGACCCAGAGCTGCGTCCTCACCCACGTCACCACCTCCATCGAGCTGATGAACCGGGGCGCGCCGGTGGATCTGGTGTTCCAGTCCATCGCCGGGACAGAGGCAGCAAACCGCTCCTTCGGGGTCGATCTGGCGGTGCTGAAGGAAGGCCATGAGGCGGCCAAATCCCTCAAGCGCGGCACGCTCGGCCAGAACGCCATGTATTTTGAGACCGGCCAGGGTTCGGCCCTGTCAGCCAATGCCCATCACGGCGTCGACCAGCAGACCTGCGAGGCGCGCGCCTATGCGGTGGCGCGGGTGTTCGAGCCGCTGCTGGTGAATACGGTGGTGGGCTTCATCGGCCCGGAATATCTCTATGACGGCAAGCAGATCATCCGCGCCGGCCTGGAGGATCATTTCTGCGGCAAGCTGCTCGGTGTGCCGCTCGGCTGCGATGTTTGCTACACCAACCATGCCGAGGCCGACCAGGACGACATGGATACGCTGCTCACCCTTCTGGCGGCAGCGGGCATCACCTACATCATGGGCATTCCCGGCGCCGATGACGTGATGCTGAACTATCAGTCCACCTCGTTCCACGACGCCCTCTATGTGCGCGAGGTGTTCGGGCTGAAGCGGGCGCCGGAATTCGAGGCGTGGCTGGAGCGCATGGGCATTGCCGGGCCGGACGGTCGTCTCCTGCCGGCGAGCGGCTCCCATCCCCTGGTGGGCTTCGTGGCGGAGCGCGCGGCATGATCGACCGCGATCCCTGGCTCGCCTTCGCCCGCCACACGCCGGCCCGCATCGCGCTGGGGCGCACCGGCGCCAGCTTGCCCACGCAGGAAGTGCTGCGCTTTGCCCTCGCCCATGCCATGGCGCGGGACGCGGTTCACACGCCCTTTGACGCCGATGCCGTGGCCTCGGCCATCAAGGGCCTCGGTTTTCCCGTGATGGAGGTGGCCAGCGCTGCTCCCTCTCGGGATGTCTATCTGCGCCGGCCGGATCTGGGGCGGCGGCTGTCGGATGAGAGCAGGCTCCTGCTGGCGCAAGCCGGCACGGCAGGTGCGCCGGTGGATCTCGCGCTGGTGGTGGCCGATGGCCTGTCCTCGGCCGCCGTGCATGCCCAGGCGGTGCCGTTCCTGGCCGCGCTGAAGCCCTGGATCGCCGCCGAAGGCTGGCGCCTCGCGCCCGTCGTGGTGGCCCGGCAGGCGCGGGTGGCGCTGGGCGACGACGTGGGGGCGCTGTTGAAGGCGCGGGCCGTGGTGGTGCTGGTGGGGGAGCGGCCGGGCCTGTCCTCGCCGGACAGCCTCGGCCTTTATCTGACCTTCGATCCGAAGGCCGGGCGCTCCGATGCCGAGCGCAACTGCATCTCCAATGTGCGGGCGGAAGGCCTCCCGCATGCGGCCGCCGCCTTCAAGCTGGCCTGGCTCATCAAGGAAGCCTTCCGTCGCGGCCTCACCGGCGTCGACCTGAAGGATGAGAGCGACATGCTGCTCTCGGACGGCCGCCCGCCGGCCCGCTTGCCGGGCTGACGGGCTGGCCGGGTCTCACACGGGGTCGACGGACACCACGCGATAGGTGTGCATCTGCTCATCCTCGCGGATGGACACATATTCGCCCACCGTGAAGCGCTCGTCGCCGAAGCGATAGCCCGCCTCGTCGTCATCGGTTCCGGCCACGTCATAATGGAAGGCCCAGCTGCCGCCGGGGCGGCGCAGCAGGTGGCCGATCTCATCGGCCTCGTTGGGGCGGAACCGCACCACGCGGCAGGCGTCGCGATGCTTGGACCACAGGGCCGGCTCGATGCGTCCGCTCTCATCAAGGGGAGCGACGAAGGAATAGCCGAAATCGCGGGCGCCCTGCGGGTGATCCTTCTCGCGGGCAAGCTCCAGGCGGATCTCGCGGAAATCGTCGGGCAACGGGCTCATGGCGCGGCTTCTCCTCGGCTTTGGCCCGCTTTCGCTGCGGGGCCCATCCCATATGGGCATCCGGCGCGGGGGAGGCAGGGGGCATCTGCAACCTTCCGTACCGTCCCGGGACCATGCCGGAGATGGACCGTGGGAGAAAGTGGGGCCTTGATCTGTCGCAATGCCGCGATGCGGCGCCTTTATGATACACTGCCATCTTACCCAGGGAGATCGACCATGAGTGACTCTCCGCTGTTCCAGCCCTTCCCCGGCTGGGGAACGGGCAAAATGCCCCAGCTTCCCTTCAAGTTGCCCGATGCCACGGCCGGAGCGGCTTGGCCCATGACCTTCGCCCGGACCTATTGGGTCGACCTGCCTGTGGCGCTCGCCAGTCATTGGCAGCGGTTCGTCGCCACACAGGTGCAGGAACAGGGGCGCCTCTTCGCCGAGCTGGCCAAGGTGGAAAATCCCGGCGTCGCCTTCTCGAAGGAGATGGCCTTCCTCCAGCAATCCACCCTCGCGGTCGGCGCCGAGATGATGGAATTGGCGGAGCTGTGCCAGGAGAAGCTGCTCAATCCGGCCCATGTGGAAAGCACCCCAGAGGTGCCGTCTTTCCAGCAGGCCGCCTGATCCCCCGCGCCCGCTCAGACGGGCGCGGCTGGCGGCGTGCGCTTGCGCGCGGACAGGCTGGAGCCGATGGACGCAGCCATCACGCAGGCGATGGCGATCCATTGGCTGACGCTGAGCCGCTCGCCCAGGATCAGGAAGCCTGACAGGGCGGCGCACGCCGGTTCGCCGCTCATGAGGATGGAGAAGGTCTGCGCCGGCAGCCGCTTCAGCGCGAGCATTTCCAGCGAATAAGGAATGGCGCTGGACAGGAGCGCGATGCCCACCGCCACCGGCAGGATGTGCGGCGTCAGCAGTGCCGCGCCCGACTGGGCGATGCCCACTGGCAGCACCACAGCGCACGCCACGATCATGCCGATGGACGTGGCCGTGCCCGTCGGCACCACCGCGCTCGTGCGTTGGCCGAAGACAATGTAAAGCCCCCAGCAGGCCCCCGCGAGCACGGCGAGGACGACGCCGAGGCCGTCCAGCGGACCGGCACCCTCGTGAATGGGCAGGAGGATGGCGACCCCCGTCACCGCCAGCGCCACATAAAGCCAATCGGACGGGCGGCGGGAATTGAAGACCGCCACCGCCAGCGGCCCGAGGAACTCCAGCGCCACCGCGACGCCCAGCGGAATGCGCGCGATGGCAAGGTAGTAGAACAGATTCATGAGGCCCAGCGTCACGCCGTAGAGTAGGAGCGGGCGCCAGGCCTTGCCCTCCGGCAGGGCGCGCCAGGGGCGGAAGACAACCAGCAGGATGAGGCTGGCGAAGACGAGGCGCAGGGCCGACGCGCCGGCGGCGCCCACCACGGGGAAGATCAGCTTTCCGAGGGCGGCGCCGATCTGCATGCAGCAGACGGCCACGAACACGGCCAGAAGCGCAAGCCAGACGCCGCGCTGGGTGGATGCAGGCATGGAACGACTCGAAGGTCGGGCCCGGCGGCCCGAAGGGAAGGCCGGCGAACAATGACGCGCCCGGCCGGGGACGCAAGTCTCATGTGTAATCGTGCCGCTGCTCCCTGTTCCCCCGCTCGGATCAGGCCATTACGTCCGCGAGCGCATCCGCCAGACGCAGGGCGGGCGCGGGCAGGCGCGCGAAGTCCGCCGCATAGAGGTTCAGGGCCCGGAGCGCCCAGGGATCTGTGAGGGGTATGGTGGCAAGCCCGGTCTTGCCCAGCGCCGCGAAGGCCCCGCTCGCCATGACGCCGATGCCCATGCCGCACTCGATCATGCGGCACATGGCCGACAGGCTGTTCACCTCCACCCTCTGCCGCAAGGCGCGCCGGGCTTCCCGCGCCTCGCGGTTGAGGCTGATCTGCACCGTGCTCGAGCCGCGCATGCCCACCTGCTCGAAGTCCAGCGTCTCCACGAAGGCGATGTGGGGGCGGGCGGCAAGGGGATGATCGGGGCGGGTGACCAGCACGAGGCGCTCGGTGCGGTAGGGGCGCGATTGGAGATGAGCGGCGGGCTCGCATTCCCCGCATATGCCAAGTTCGGCCTCCCCTGCCAGAACCGCCCGCGCCACCTCCTGGCTGCTGCTCTGGTGGAGGTCGATCCGGATGTCCGGGTGTTGGGCGGTGAAGGCGGCTAGGTCCGAGGGGAGGAATTGTTCCACCGCCGAGGCACTGGCGGACAACCGCACCCGCCCGCGCACGCCCTGGGAGAATTCATCCAGTGCGCTGCGCAGGCGCTCCACTTCCACCAGAATGTCGAGGCCGTGCTCCACCACCTGCGCGCCCAAGGTGGTGGGCCGCACCCCGCGGGCGTGGCGCACCAGAAGGGGCCCCCCCAGAAGGCGCTCCAAATCGGCAATGCGCCGGCTGAGCGCGGAGGGGGCGATGTGCCCGCGCGCGGCGGCGCCAGCAATGCTGCCGGTCTCGCAGACCAGGACGAACAGGTCGAGGGTGCCGAGGTCGATCTGCCGCAAAAATGTGCGATAAGGAGTGGTCGAGGGCATTTTGTGTGCAACCGGGTCTGGGTGATGTCGCCTTGGGCGGTGCGGCTGGGCTTCTCCCGGCCGACGCAAGCCGCGGGCCGCGGCGCGCCGGGGATGCGCAGCCATCGCAGAATGCGACGGCTCCCCGGCAGATTTTGAACTTCTCGGCGCCGGCGCCGCGTTCCTAGGGTGCTCCCCCCGCATCTGCTGCGATGTCTCTCAGAATGTCCGAGCGTTCGAGCCCCTCTTCCGCCGCTGCCCGCGTAGCCTCGATCCTGGTGGGCATCGGCGCCGTGCGCATCACCACGGGCCAGCCTTTTGTCTACACGTCCGGCTGGGCGAGCCCGGTCTATGTGGATACGCGCCTCATCATGTCCGACGTGGGGCTGCGCACCCACGTCATGGACCTGGCGGCCATCGCCATGTCGCCCGTTGTGGCGCAGGGGTCCATCAACGCCATAGTGGGCGCGGAGAGCTCCGGCATCGCCTTTGCGGCCTGGCTGGCCGAGCGTCTCGCCTTGCCGCTGCTCTATCTGCGCAAGCGTCCCATGGGCTGGGGCCAGACGGCCCGCCTGGAGGGCCGCCTGCCGCCGGCGGCGCGGCTGCTCTATGTGGACGATGTGACCACCGACGGCCGTTCCAAGCTCGCCGCCGCCGCCGCCTTGCGCCAGGGGGATGCGGTGGTGGACGATGTGCTCGTCATTCTCGACTATGCCATCTATCCCCGCATCGCGGGCGCCGCAGACGCAAAGGCGCCCCGCATCCATGCCCTGACCCATTGGCCGGACCTCTTGGCTGCCTTGCGCGCCGAAGGTGGTCTCAGCTTGGAGGCCTTGGGTACGCTTTCCGCTTTCGATGCCGACCCGGTGCGCTGGTCGCTGGAGCATGGTGGGGTGGGCGCATGAGCGGGCGGGCGCAATTGGCGGCCGACCTCTTCGAGGAGGTGCGGGCACTCTCTGATGACGGGGTCAGCGTGACCCGCGAGGCCTATGGCTCCGGTGAGGAGCGGGCCATGCAGGCGGTGGAACGGTGGGCGGGCATGTTCGGCGTCACGGCCGCCCGCGACCGGTTCCAAAACCTTTGGTTGCGCCTGCCGGAAGACAATCGGGATGAGCCGCCGGTGGTGGTGGGCTCCCACCTGGATTCGGTGCCCCAGGGTGGAAATTTCGACGGACTGGCCGGCGTGGTGGCGGGCCTGCTGGTGCTCCATGACCTCAAGGGCCGGGCGCGGCAGGCGCCTCCGGTGCGGGTGCTGGCGCTGCGCGGCGAGGAAAGCGCCTGGTATGGCAAGGCCTATACGGGCTCCCTCGCGCTCACCGGCCGGCTTCCCGCCAGCGCCCTGGCGCTGCGCCATCGCAGTGGCACGGGGACGCTTGGGGAAGCCATGGCGCGCAGCGGCGTGGACGTGGACGCGGTGGCCCGGGGCGAGGCGCTGGTGGGGCCGGGCGACATGGCAGCCTGGCTTGAACTCCATATCGAGCAAGGCCCGGTGATGATCGCCCGCCAATGGCCGGCGGCGGTGGTGACGGGCATTCGCGGCAATATCCGCCACACGACGGTCACCTGCCGGGGCGAGGCGGGGCATTCCGGCGCCGTGCCGCGCTGGCTGCGCAAGGACGCGGTGCTGGCGGTGGCGGACCTGCTCTCTCGGCTCGACGAGCATTGGCGCGTGCTGCTGCAGATGGGCATGGACCTGGTGATGACCGTGGGCATCCTCGGCACGTCGCCCCAGTCCCACGCGGTCTCTGTCATCCCGGGGGAGGCGCATTTCAGTTTCGAGGTCCGCAGCCAGGACAAGGACACGCTGGAGCGCTTCTATGAGCTGATGCTGCAGGAGTGCCAGGCGGTGGGGCAGGGCCGGGGCGTTTCCTTCTCGTTCGACGAGCGCCTGGTTTCCGCACCGGCCACCATGGACTTGGGCTGGATCGAGCGTCTCGAAGCCGCTGGCCGCGCCTTGGGCCAACCGGTGGAGCGCATGGCCAGCGGCGCGGGGCACGACGCCGCCGTTTTCGCCAATGCCGGCATTCCCGCCGCCATGGTGTTCGTGCGCAACGCCAACGGGTCCCACAATCCAAACGAAGCCATGGAGATCGGGGATTTCCTGGCCGGCGTCGATCTCCTCAGTGCCGCGCTGGGCGCGGTACCCCGGTGAAGGGGGGAGGGCGAGCGGAAGGGCACGCGTGCGGTTCGCGGCCGATTTTGTTTCTGAGTGCAAAACTGGCCCGCGGATTGCTTCTGCTTTGGGCAGCAACCATGGGTGCAAAGCCCGTCAACGGTGCAGAAGGGGTCCAATTCACCATGCTGTCGAAGCGCAGTTTCCTCGTTGCCCTCAGCCTGTCCCTCGCCACGCTGTCCGCCGGTGGCGCCATGGCGCAGAGCCAGCTGGACGACATCCTGAAGGCCAAGGTGCTGAAGATCGGCGTGCCCACCGATTATCCCCCCTACGGCTTCGTGGGCCCGGACCTTCAGCCCATGGGCCTCGACATCGACGTGGCCAAGCTGATTGCCGATAAGATGGGCGTGAAGGCGGAACTGGTGCCGGTGGTCAGCGGCAACCGCATTCCCTACCTTCAGACCAAGAAGGTGGACCTCGTCGTCTCCACCCTCGGCCGCAATGAAGAGCGGATGAAGATCATTGATTTCTCGGTGGCCTATGCGCCCTTCTACCAGGGCGTGTTCGCCCTGAAGACCACCAATATCAAGAGCTTCGACGATCTGGCCGGAAAGACCGTCGCGGTGACCCGGGGCGCCATGGAAGATGAGATGCTGGCCAAGGTGGCGCCGCCCTCCACCAATGTGAAGCGCTTCGAGGACCAGGCCGCCACCACCGCCGCCTTCGCCGCCGGCCAGACCGACGTGATCGCCACCAGCGTGTCCAACATCGGCGTGCTCTCCCAGAAGAACCCGAACCTCGGCGTCGAATACAAGCTCCTGCTGCGCGACAGCCCCTGCTTCGTGGGCATCGCCAAGGGCGAAGACGCCCTGCGCACCAAGGTCAACGACATCCTGCTGGCCGCCAAGGCCGACGGGACGCTGGAGAAGCTGTCCCAGAAGTGGCTGAAGCGCGGGACCGGGGACCTGCCGCTCTGAGGCACCCCGGACGGGGAGCCGGGTCCCGCGATCCGGCTCCCGCGCGGGCCGCCGCCCCATCCGCCGGCGTCATCGGGCCGTGCGGCCCGGCGGCGTGACCGCGGCACGACCTTCTTGACCTTCGGCCTTTCGGATTCCGCACATGCGCGTCGCATTGGATTTCTGGCCCCTGTTCGCCCAATGGCCCCTGCTTGTGGTGGGGGCGGCCTGGACGTTGGGGCTCACCGCCATCGCCACCGCCTTGGGCTCAGTGATCGGCGTCGCCTGCGCCTGGGCCCGCGCGAAGGGGCCGCGCCCGCTGGCGCTGGTCACCGCCGCCTATGTGGAGGTGATCCGCAACACCCCCTTCATCGTGCAATTGTTCTTCATCTTCTTCGGCTTGCCGGCGGCGGGCGTGAAGCTGTCCCCGCTCACCGCCTCCATCCTGGCCATGACCATCAATCTGGGGGCCTATGCCACCGAGATCATCCGCGCCGGCATCATCTCGACGCCGCGCGGGCAGATCGAGGCGGGGGAGAGCCTGGCGCTGAGCCGGGTGCAGGTCTTTACCCATGTGATCCTGCCGCCGGCCCTGAAGCGGGTGTGGCCGGCGCTGGTGAGCCAGATCATCATCGTCATGCTGGGATCGGCGGTTTGCGGGCAGATCTCCATGGAAGAGCTGAGCCATGCGGCCAACCTCATCCAGAGCCGCAACTTCCGGGCCTTCGAGGCCTATATCGTGGCGACCGTGATCTATCTCGGCCTCGCCATCGCCGTGCGCCGCCTGCTGAATTGGGTGGGCCCGCGTTTCGTGTTCGGACGCTGAAGGAGGCGCGGATGGTCGATTTCACCTTCTGGGACATCCTGCGCAACCTGCTCCTGGCGGCCCGCTGGACGGTGGTCCTCTCGGTCATCGCCTTCGTGGGCGGCGGCATCGTCGGGCTGGCGCTCCTGGTGGTGCGGCTCACCAAGAACAAGGTCGCCGAAAGGCTTATCTCCGGCTATGTGCAGCTCTTTCAGGGCACGCCGCTGCTGATGCAGCTCTTCCTGCTCTATTTCGGCATTGCCCTGTTCGGCATCGATACATCGCCCTGGGTCGCGGCGTCCGTGGCGCTGACACTTTATACATCGGCCTATCTGGCCGAAATCTGGCGGGGCTGCGTGGAGGCGATCCCGAAAGGCCAGTGGGAGGCGTCCTCGTCTCTGGCTTTGTCGTTCGGCCAGCAATTGAGCCACATCATCCTGCCGCAGGCGCTGAAAATCGCCGTGCCGCCCACCGTGGGCTTCCTGGTGCAGGTCATCAAGGGAACGGCGCTGGCCTCGGTCATCGGTTTCGTGGAACTGACTAAGGCCGGCGGCATGATCGCCAATGTCACCTACCAGCCCTTGCTGGTCTATGGCTGCGTGGCGGCGATCTATTTCGTGCTGTGCTTCCCCATCAGCCTTTACGCCGGATCGCTCGAAAGGAAACTCCATGTCGGCCGCCACTGATCCGTCCGCGGCGGGCTCCGTGCTCGTCGCCCCCCATACAGAGGTGGGCGCGCCCATCGTGCGCATCACGGCGCTGCGCAAGTCCTATGGCGACCACGAGGTGCTGAAGGGCATCGACCTCGACGTGAAGCGGGGCGAGGTGGTGGCCATCATCGGCAAGTCGGGCTCCGGCAAGAGCACGCTCCTGCGCTGCATCAACGGGCTGGAGGTGTTCCAGGAGGGCTCGCTGATCGTGGACGGCAAGCCGTTGCTGCACGACAGCGCACTGGCCATGCGCGACCTGCGCCAGCGGGTGGGTATGATTTTCCAGAGCTTCAACCTCTTCCCGCACCTGTCCGTGGGCCGCAACGTGATGCTGGCTCCTCGGCTGGTGAAGAAGCGCAAGGGGGAGGAGAACGAGGCCCGCGCTCGGCAGTTGCTGGCGCGCGTCGGCCTGGCCGAGAAGTTCGACGCCATGCCCGAGCAGCTCTCCGGCGGCCAGCAGCAGCGGGTCGCCATTGCCCGGGCGCTCGCCATGGATCCGGCCGTCATGCTCTGCGACGAGATCACCAGCGCGCTTGATCCCGAACTGGTGGGCGAGGTGCTGCGTGTGGTGGAAAGCCTGGCCGACGAGGGCATGACGCTGCTCATGGTCACCCACGAGATGAACTTCGCCCGCAAGGTGGCGGACCGCGTCATCTTCATGCACCAGGGGCGCGTCCACGAAGCCGGCCCGCCAGCGGAGGTGTTCGGCACGCCGCAGACGGCGGAGCTGAAGCAGTTCCTCTCGTCCATCCACGATTGAGCTTCGCCCTTCCAGGAGGGCAAACAGCATGCGGCCCGGACGACGCCCCATGGGCGCGCCGGGCCGCAAGACGTTCAGGCGTCAGCGCCACGCCGCAAAGCGGTGGCGGTCAGCGGGTGCCCTTCAGGAATTCCTTCCCGTCGGCGCCCATGCCCCAGTAATTGGTCCGGCCATCGGCCAGCGGCTCGGGCCGCACGGAGCCCGAGGTAACGGTGCGCGCGCCGCCCGCGTCCACTTCCCACCGCGTATAGACGGGGTGTCCGGAGGCGCCGACGCCCCAGCTTCCGCCGGAGGACACGGCCGTGCCGCCGCTCACCGGCAGAAGTTCGTCGTCGGACAACATCTGGTTCTCATTGGGTACGTTGGACATTGTCGTCTCTCCTCGACTTGGCTGCTTGCTGATGGAAGCGCAGCTTTGCAGGCGTGCCGGCCGGCGCGCAGGCTATCCGCTGCGGTACGAATTCTTTTCCAGGGCAAGATGATATTTGGGAAATATCAGGTCTTTTTCTGGAATGTCTTGCACTTCAAGCCGGCGTGGAGGCGATATCCGATCTCTGTTGTCGGCTTGCGAGGCGTTTATGTCTTCATGAGGATGTATATAGCGCGGAAGCCTCATGAAGTGAATGTTGGAATTGTGAATATTTGCGTCAGAACGAAGGTGTTTTTGAAAGAATACGTATCAATAGGGTGAAGCTTAAGGTCGGGATGCTCGTTTACGAAATGTGCCGCCGCGCCAGCTCGGTGAAGACCCCGTCCCGTTCCATCAGTTCCTCATAGGTGCCTTCCTCCACCACGCGCCCGGCCTCCAGCACATAGATGCGGTCGGCGGCCATGATGGTGGAGAGCCGATGGGCCACCACGATGCGGGTGGCTTTGAGGTCGGCGAGGCGGTCCGTGACGATCTGCTGGCTGCGATTGTCCAGCGCGCTGGTGGCCTCGTCGAACAAGAGCAGGTTCGGCCGCCGGACCACCGCCCGGGCGATCATCAGGCGTTGGCGCTGGCCGCCGGACAGCAGCGCCCCGTTCTCGCCGGCAAAAGTGTGCATGCGCATGGGCATCTGGAGAATGTCCTCGTCCAGGCCCGCCAGATGGGCGGCGGCCCAGGCATCGGCTTCCGTGAGCGGGGCGCCGCCCAGGATGTTGTCGAGAATGGAGCCAGTCGCGGCGTGGCCATTCTGCAGCACGACGCCCATCTGGCGGCGCACTGCGCGCATGTCGATGGAGGCGGCGTCCTGGTGATCGAAGAAGATGGCGCCGCTCGCCGGCTTGTCGAAGCCTAGCAGGAGCCGCAGCACCGAGGACTTGCCGGCGCCGGAGGGGCCGACAAGGGCGATGAACTCGCCGGGACGCGCGCGCAGGCTCACCCCGTCCAGAACCAGCGGGCCGTCCGCGTCATAGCGGAAGGTCACATTGTGGAATTCCACGTCCCCTCGCAGCACTCCGAAGCCGGAGGGGCGACCGCCATCTTCCGGCGTGGTGCGCAGGAGCGGGCTGGCCCGCTCATAGAGCGTACCGAGGGTCAGGAGAGCGGGCACGACGCCGGTCAGCGAAAGCGCCGCCGACAGGAATTGCCCGAACGCCGCGTTGAAGGCCACGAACTGGGCGATGCCGATCTGCACCAGGCCGAAGCCCACCGCGGCGATCAGGACGCCGGTGGAGAGCACCCCCAGCACGGCGCCGACCGTCTCGACCCCCACGGAGAGCCGCCGCTTGCGGAAGTCGAGGCTCCGCCGCTCCAGGAAGATGCTCGCCCAGCGTCCAAACGCCCGGGACTCGGCGCCGGCCACCCGCAGCTTGCCGATGGCGGTGAGGATCTGAAGCGACAAGGCCTGCAAGCGGCCATCGGTGGCGAGCGCCTGCCGGTTCATGGAAATCATGATGATGCTGGAGACGATGGTGACCGCCACTTGCAGCGCCACCAGCACCGCCGAGATGGCCGCCAGTTTCCAACTGTAATAGATCAGCAGGCACAGGCTCGTCACCGAGAAGACCGAGGACAGCAGCGTATTGAGCACCGTGCCGCCGATCGTGTCGCGCATCTGGTTGATGGCCGCCGCCCGCAGCGCCAGATCGCCGGCGGTATAGCTGCGGAAGAAGGTGGCCGGCAGGCGCAGCAGGCGGTCCCAGATGGCCCCCTCCAGGTCGGCATTCACGAGCGTGGTCATGCGCAGCAGCAGGAAGCCGCGCACCAGCTCGAACACCGTCATGCCAACGCCAAGGGCCGCAAGGCCGCCCACCAGTTGGAGCAATTGGGGCACGGAACTGGATGGGATGACGGTGTCGAACAAAATCTCGGTGCCGATGGGCGTGACAAGGCCCAGCAGTCCGGCGAACAGCGCCACCATCAGCACGGGAATGGCGAGGGGACCCGCCAGGGGCAAGGCAAAGCGCAGCATGGCCTTGCCGTCCACCGGCCCCTCCGGCAGGGGGCGCTGGATCGCATAGGCGATCTCCGACACGTCTTCCATCCGGCCGGTCCAAGGCCGGCCGTCGGCTTCGCGGATGTCGTAGCCGCTCCGCCAGCCGGAGCGGGCCAGGGCCGCCAGAGGTCGGCCTTCCGCACGGGTGAACAGGATGAGGCTCTGGCCGCCCTGCTGCCAGCCTTTGGTCAAGCGCAAGGGCCGCACCCGCAGCCGCGCCGCCAGCGCCAGCGCGGCGAGGCGGTCGTCTGGCGTGTCCGCCTCGACGGCTATGGCGGCGGAAAGCGCGTCCGCCGAAACACGCACCGCATTCGCCTCGGCCACCAGGAGGAAGGCTTGCGAGAGAGGATCGTCCTCCATGTCGGCGGCGGAGGAGCGTTCTCCCCCAAGGCCGGCAAAGGGGCGCGCGGCGGCGGCCCGGTCGCGGGCCGGGGCGGCGCGCACGCGCTCGGCAGAGCGTCCGGCTTCCACCGCAAGGCTCGCGGCGACGGCGCCCGCGAGCCGTTCCAGATGGGCCTGGAAGGCGGCGGCGATGCGGCCCTCCTTCACCAGCATGGCGGTGTCCCGGCAGATCACGGCGGCCGTTTCCTGGACCGCGTGCGCGGCGCCCGGGGAGGCCGCGGAGAGCGGCAAAGGCGGCGCGCCCGCCTCCAGCACGCGGTCGGGATCGAGGTCCGGTGAAAGGCGGCCCTGGAGAAGCTCGATCCATAACAGGCCACGATGGGGACGCACGGCGATGTCTGGCGGGAGGCTTTCGGTCTCCGCCGCGATGCCGACCACCCGTCCGCTCTCGGGCCGGGCAAAGGCCCGCGCCATGCGCTCGATGAACGCGTCCATGCTCGCCAGGGCGGCCGGTTCGCCCGCCGCCAGACGCGCAAGAAAGCCATCCATATCCAGCGGCCGCACGGCCGTTTCCTGGGCCAAGGCAAAGCCGGCCAGCGCGATGTCGGGATGGGGAGGAAGGGAAAAGACGATCTCGCCGGCCGGGAAGGTCTCCGCGAGCCGCCGGCTGCCGGCGCGGCCGGGGGCGGAGGCATAGAGGCCAAGCGTGCCCGTCACCACCTCATAGGCGGTGGTGCCGAGGGGAACCGGGGCCTCGTCGAGCCGCAGCACGGCGGGTGAGTCGAGGGGAGAGGAAAAATCAGCCGGCACGGATCAACTCCGCATAGGCGCCGTTGGCGGCCCACAAGTGCGCGTGCGTGCCGCGCTCGATCACCTGTCCCTGGTCGAGCACCAGGATTTCGTCGCAATCCCGGATTGCGCTCAGGCGGTGCGTCACCAGGATCAGCGAGCAGCCACGCCGGCGCAGGTTCTCCAGGATGCGCGCTTCCGTGCTCGCATCCAGCGCCGAGGTCGCCTCGTCGAACACCAGGATGCTGGGCTGGCGGGTCAAGGCGCGGGCGATCTCCAGGCGCTGCGCCTGGCCGCCGGACCAGTTGGAGGCGCCCTCTCGCACCGGGGCGTCATAGCCGCCGGGCCGCGTGGCGATCACGTCGTGAATTTCCGCGTCCTTGGCCGCGCGCACCATCTCCGCCTCCGGCACGCTGGGGTCCCACAAGGTGAGGTTCTGCCGCACGGTGCCGTCCATCAGGACGATGTTCTGGTCCACAAAGCCGAGCGAGAAGGACAGCACGGCCGGCTGGATGCGGCGCATGTCCGTTCCGTCGAAGCGCACGTCGCCGCCCCAGGGTTCCGCAAGGCCCACCACCATGCGGGCCAGGGTGGACTTGCCGCTGCCCGAGCGCCCCACCAGCGCCACGCGCCCGCCCGGCGGGATGGTCAGGTTGAAGTCCCGCACCAGAGGCGGGGTGAGGGGGCTGTAGCCGAAGGACAGGTCCTTCAGTTCCACCGCGCCCGCCAGACGGCCTTCCGGGGGCGCGGGGGCCAGGTCGGCCGCGGGCGAGGTCCAGCGTTCATCCAGGGGATAGCGCATCACGTCATTGATGCGCTCCAGGTTGCCGCGCAGCTCGCGCCGGGAGGAGGCAAGGCGCACCAGAGCGGACACATGCCCGGAAAAGGTGGACAGGATGCTCTGGAAAGCCGCCAGCGTGCCCACCGTGATGATGCCGTCCATTACCTGGAGACCGCCGACGCCCAGGATCAGGGCCAGCACCACGGCGCCCAGGATGCCCGGGATCATGCCGAGCACGAGGCTCGGCACCTGCATGGCCTGGACCGCATTCAGGAGGCGGGTCTGGTGGCTGGCCCAGCGGGCGAAGAAGTCGTCCTCGGAGGCGTTGGCCTTCAGCGTCTCAATGGACTGAATGCCGTTGACCACCACGGATGAGAGGGCGGCATCTTCCCGCAGCAGCCCACGCACCGCGTTTTCCTGCCAGCGGGCGACCATCTGTGCGAACACCGCGTTCAGCGCCGACATGGCGATGCCGATGGTGGCGAGCAGCGGGTCGTAGAGCATCATCAGCCAGGCATAGAAGATGGCGGCAAGCCCGGAGACGAAGAGGGTGGAGACCTGCCCGGAAATGAGGGCGCAGATCTGCTCGGCCGAATGCAGCCGCGCCGCCACATCGCCCGTATAGCGCTGGGCGAAAAAACGGGGCGGCAGGCGCAGAATGTGCCAGGTCAGGTCGGCGCCCACCACCGTGCCCAGCTTCCATTGCAGGCGGGCGAGGAAATAGCCCTCCAGCCAACTGAGGATCGCCCGCAAGGCCGCGGCGAAGGCAAGGCCCAAGAGGAGGGGACGCAGCCAGTCCTTGAGATTGTTGAGCAGGATTTCGTCGACGAAGATCTTGGTGGCTGCGGGCACGAAGATGCCCGGCAGCAGGGCGGCCACGCCGGCAATGGCCAGGAAGGCGATGGCGCCCTTGGAGCCAGACAAGAGGTCCAGCACCGGGCCCCACACGCGGGGCTTCTGGCCACCTTGCGCAAAGTCCGGCCCGGGCTCCATCACCAGGGCGACGCCGGTGAAGGCGGCGTTGAACTCCTCATGGCTGACGGTGCGGGGACCGCTCGCGGGGTCGTTGAGATAGACCTTGTTGCGGCCGATGCCTTCCAGCACGACGAAGTGGTTGAATTCCCAGAACAGGATGATGGGCAGTGTCTTGCCCTGGAGGCCGGTGGGCTCCAGGCGCCAGCCTTGCGCCACCAGGCCGTGGGCCCGGGCCGCCTGAAGCAGGCTCTTGGCATTGCTGCCATTGCGCGAGACGCCGCAGGCGACGCGCATGTCCTCCAGCGGCACCCAGCGCCCGTAGTGGGCGAGCACCATGGCAAGGCACGCGGCGCCGCATTCCACCGCCTCCATCTGGAGCACGGTGGGCACCGAGACCCGGCGGGTCGGCTTGAAATGCGCCTCGCTCATAGGCCGAGCCAGTGGCGGATGGCGGGGATCACCAGGGCGATGGGCCGCCCTGTGCGGATGGTGACCTGGCCATCCAGCAGCGTGCCCGAGGTCAGCTCCACTTCATTGCCGCGCGAGGAGGTCCAGTCATAGCTCAGCGGACCGTCATCGCCCTTGTCGAGCAGGATCTCCACCTGGAGGGGCGGGCCGGCCTTGGTGAACTGGCGGGCGAGATCGCGGTTGCTGAGCCGTTCCGCAAGCGCCGTTTCGGTCTCGGGGACGGGGTCCACGCGCACCACGCGGCCAAGGAGGGTGCCGTATTCCTCCTTCTTGGCAATGGTCGGGGAGAGCTGAACTTCCATGCCCGGCCGCACCTGCTTGCCCTGTTCGGCGGGCACATAGAGGAGGGCTTCCAGCCGCTTGTCGCCGGTCTCTATGACCAGGATGCGCTGGCCGGCGGAGACCAGGGCATGGCTCGTCACCTCGTCCAGCACCACGGTTCCGGTGACACGGGAATAGATGGACGTAGCCAGATCCTGGGACAGGCTCACCTGAGTGAGTTGGCCTTCGCTGTCGCGGATCTGGCGGTCCAGGGTGTCCAGCTCCTGCGCATGTTGGGCGCGCAGCGTAATCATCTGGGCGTCGATGGTGAGGATGTCCGCCCGCGCCCTGGAAATGGCCTCGCGTGCCGCAAACAGCCGCTCGCGCACCTCCAGTACCCGGTCATTGGTCATCAGGCCCTTGGACTGGAGCCCCTCGCGGACATCCAGCATGGCCTGGAGTTCCTTCACCCGGGCTTCGCCCAGGCTGATGGCCTCGGTGAGCGCCTCCCGGCGGCGGGCGGCGGCGCGTTCTTCATTGGCGATGCGGTCGTCGAAGCGGGAGATCAGCTCGACCCGCTGCCGCTTCAACTGTTCAAGCCGGCTGTCCGCATCCGCGAGCCGCTCCTGCCCTTCCGGGGAGGAGAGTCGGGCGATCAGCTGGCCCTGCTTCACGCTGTCTCCGCGGTCGGGATAGCTTTCGAGCCAACCGGACTTGGGGGCATAGACCTGGACGAAGGCGCCATTCTCCGGCACCAGCAGGCCGATCCCGGAGACCGTGACGCGATAGGTCCCGAAAACGGACCACAAGGTGCACCCGGCGATGAGCGCCAGAGTCGTGCCCAGGGCGACCCAGCCGAGTGGCGAGACCACACGCAGATTCTGGCCGAGGCCGCTGGCGCCGGACAGGCTTTCCAATGCTTCTCGCCTGAATAGGTCCGACACGTCCGTCTCCCCGGCGGTACCACTGCAATGGTTCCGGTTTAGCGCGAAAGAACGTCCGGGGAAACCTGAAGAATACGTAACTCTTTCAGGTGGCTGGGAGATTGTGTTTGCTTGTCGCAAGGATCGGGTTGCGTTCTGTTTGAACGATACAGAAAAGCCTGTACCCGTCTATGTAATTCGATGGGCGACATGCCCGTTGGCTGGAGAGGAGGGAATTGCGGCGAGGCGGACCATCGCATGCCCTCCAGCTTGGCTGTTTTTCCTCGCCGGCGGGATGCATTTTGCGCACGCTTTGTATACGTTTGGTCGAAACCCTGACCAAAGACGAAGTGCCATGGCCTCTTTCGATACGATCATTTCCGGCGGGACCGTCGTCACCGCCTCCGACCGCTTCGTGTGCGATGTGGGCATCAAGGACGGGCGGATCGTCGCCCTGGCCGCCGGTCTCACCGGTGCAGACGAGGTGATTGATGCCACCGGCAAGCTGGTCCTGCCCGGCGGTGTGGATGCCCACGTGCACATCGCCCAGCCCTCCGGCGAGGGCATCGTGATGGCCGATGATTTCGAGAGCGGCACCCGTTCGGCGGCGCTCGGCGGCACCACCACGCTGATGCCTTTCTGCCTCCAGGAGAAGGGGCAGAGCCTGCGCCAGGCCCTCACCGACTATCACGCCAAGGCCGATGGCGCGTGCCATGTGGACGTGTCCTTCCACCTCATCATTTCCGACCCCACCGACCAGGTGCTGGGCCAGGAGCTGCCGGCCTTGGTGGCCGATGGCTACACCTCCTTCAAGGTGTTCATGACCTATGAAGGCCTCGCGCTGAATGACCGCGAGATCCTGGACGTGATGTCTGTCGCCCGCGACACTGGCGCGCTCGTGATGGTGCACGCGGAGAATTACGACGCCATCCGCTATCTCACCGAGATGCTGGAAAAGCGCGGCCAGACCGCGCCGCGCTTCCATGCCACCTCCCGTCCCATCGCGGTGGAGCGGGAGGCGACCCACCGGGCCATCTCGCTGGCCGAACTGGTGGATGTGCCGGTGATGATCGTCCATGTGTCCAACCGCGAGGCCATGGAGCAGATCCGCTGGGCGCAGCAGAAGGGCCTCACCGTCCTCGGCGAGACCTGCACCCAGTATCTCGTCCTCACCGAGAAGGACCTGGATGGCCTCGGCATGGAGGGGGCCAAATATGTCTGCTCGCCCCCGCCCCGCGACACCGCCAGCCAGGAGGCGTGCTGGGAAGGCCTGCGCTCCGGCGTCTTCACTGTCTTTTCCTCGGACCATTGCCCGTTCCGCTATGACGACCCGCAGGGCAAGCTCGTCCCCAAGGGGCGCACCTCGTTCCGCTGGGTGCCCAACGGCATTCCCGGCGTGGGGGCGCGCTTGCCGGTCCTGTTCTCCGAAGGGGTGATGAAGGGGCGGATCGCCCTTGAGCAATTCGTGGCGGTCACCGCCACCAACCCCGCCAAGACCTATGGCCTTTATCCGCGCAAGGGCACCATCGCGGTGGGCGCCGACGCGGACATTGCCATCTGGGATCCGACGGTCAAGCAGACCCTGACCCATGACCTCATCCGCGACGGGGCGGACTATACGCCCTATGAGGGCATCCAGCTGACCGGATGGCCGGTGCATACGCTGCTGCGGGGCAAGAGCGTGGCGCGGAATGGCGAACTGGTGGGGGCCAAGGGCGCGGGTCAGCATCTGTCCCGGGCCAAGTCGCCGTACGCCACCACCCGCGATCCCCTCCTGCCCTGACGACGAGACCGGCGGATGAACGACATTGAAGGCGAGGAGGGGCAGGGCCGCGATACCGCGCGCAGCGGCGGCATCAATTTGTCCAACCTCGCCTATAATGCGGTGTCGGAGATGATCCGCCATCGTCGCCTGCACGGTGGCGAGGTCATTGTCGAGCAGCGCCTCGCCGAAACGCTGGGCATCTCCCGCACCCCGCTGCGGGAGGCGCTTCAGCGCCTGGAGGGGGAGGGGCTGGTGGTCAAGGGCGCCGGGCGCTCCTTTCTGGTGCGGCATGTGGACCTGAAGGAATATCTCCAGAGCCTGAAGGTGCGCGAAATCCTGGAGCCGGAAGCAGCGGCGCTCGCGGCCGGGCGGATTCCCCCCGCCGAGCTGGCGCGCGTGCGGGCGGAGATCGACACCCTGCGCACGGCTGTGCCCTATCACACCGACGCCCATTGGCGCTCCGACGACAATCTGCACGAGCTGTTCGCCCGCAACTGCGGAAACCAGGTGCTGGCGGGCATGATCCGCACCTTGCGCGTCACCACCCGCCTGTTCGAGATCTCAAATCTCGCCGATCGGCTGGAGGCCGATTCCGCCGAGCACCTCCAGATCGTGGAGGCGCTGGGACAGGACGATGCCAAGGCCGCCCGCCGCGCGGTGACCCATCATCTGCGTAGCCTGAACAAGCACACGCTCGACACCATCAGGTGAATCGGGAGGTCTCGCAAATACGCGAGGAATGCAAAGGACATGCGCCGCAGCGGGGCGCGCCGACGCAGCAGCCTGAGCGATTAAATTTGACTTCCTCCCCTATCGCGTCCATCATGTCCTCGTCGATAAACGGTCAGACGACTTGGCTTTGCGCCCGAATAAGTGGCGCGTCGCTGACGATATCCCTCCGAAAAACAGCTTTCGACGGTGCCGTGTGACCCACGGTGCGACATCTATTTCTATCTGGAAAGGGTTTCCCATGACTACGGGAACCGTCAAGTGGTTCAATCCCGACAAGGGTTTCGGCTTCATTGCCCCCGATGATGGCGGCGCCGATGCCTTCGTCCATGTGAGCGCGGTCGAGCGCGCCGGCCTGCCGCCCCTGCGCGAAGGCCAGAAGGTCAATTATGACCTCGTGGCCGACAAGCGCAGCGGCAAGAGCTCCGCAGCCAATCTGTCTCTCGTCTCCTGACGGGGTGTCCGCTCGGCTCGGCCGGTCGGACCTTACATTTCTGTCTTAGCCTTGGGGGCCAATGGGCCAGCCGGTCCTGAACCGGAGGGGCCTGGGTCTCCAGCCGATGCCGGGCCTCAACACCCGGCAGCTTCACGGCGCCTCAAACCGATCACGGATGTACTGACGGCGAAAAGAGCGCGGTGGACCGGACAGAGAACCCCGCTCCCTTTGGGGGAAGCGGGGTTTTTCTTTGAAGCCGGGCGGCCATTTCCAAATGGCCAATTCCCAACGGCCCTGGGCCGGAAAGAGGTCATCTGCTTATGCAAGTTCTGGTGCGAGACAATAACATCGACCAAGCCCTGCGCGTTCTGAAGAAGAAGATGCAGCGCGAAGGCATTTTCCGCGAGATGAAGCAGCGCAAGGCTTATGAGAAGCCGTCCGAGCGCCGCGCCCGCGAAGGGGCCGAAGCCGTGCGCCGCGCCCGCAAGGCCGCCCGCAAGGCTGCCCAGCGCGAAGGCCTGCTGCCCAAGCCCCGTGCCAAGCCCCGCACGGCGGGCGGTCGCCCCGGTGCGCCGCGTCCTGCGGCTGCGGACGGCGCTGCCAAGATCTGACCGGCCTTCTGCCTGGTCCCATCACCCGCGCGGCACCGCCTGGTTGCCGCGCTTTTTTTGTTTTGGGGCCAGTCTTGTTTTGGCGCCGGTTTTGTCTTGGAGCCGGTTTTGTCTTGGAACCAGGACGGCGCGTCCGCGCACGGCCGCGCTCCCCGCCTTCCGTGCCCTGGGGCGGCTCCGGCTTTCCGGCGGGCGAAAAGGGGCGTGGTACGGGCGACCGGACTCGAACCGGCATTCTTTGCAGAGACGGATTTTAAGAGACGGGATATCCCCTATCCTTTGTGCCGCCGGGGGTATCCGTTTTCCCGATAACCGACTGTCAGCACTAGCTTTTTTCGGTTCTCGAAACACACATACCTAACCGGCTGTACGCTACGGTTGGCTTTCTAGGTGCACCTATTCTGCACCTGAAATCCGACCTCAACGGAGGTTAGGAATGCCCAAAATCAAACTCACAAAGACCGCTGTAGACGCCGCAACCCCGCAGGAGCGCGATTACGAACTCCGGGATACGACGATACCCGGCTTCCTTGTCAAGGTCACCCCGACCGGTCGCAAGATTTTCATGGTGGCCTACGTCGCCCACAACGGACAGCGGCGTAAGCCGGCGATCGGCCGGTACGGCGAGATCACAGTCGAGCAGGCGCGCAACATCGCGCAGGACTGGCTTGCCGAGGTGCGCCGGGGCGTCGACCCGAGTGCCGAGCGCGCGGCTGCTCGGCAGGCCCTCACCGTGAAGGAGTTATTCGACCGGTTCATCACCGACTATTCGGAGAGCCGCAACAAGCCAGCGACGGTCGAGTCGAACCGCGGATACGGCAAGCGCTACATCATCCCGATCCTGGGCCAGCTCAAGGTTCCGGATGTCACCCGTGCCGACATCGCCCACCTGATGAAGAAGATGGCGAGGAGCCCGACCAACGCCAATCGCGTACTGGCCGCCGTGCGGAAGATGTTCAACATGGCCGAGGTCTGGGGCCTGCGTCCCGATGGCTCCAATCCGTGCCGGCACGTCCCCAAATACCCCGAGCGCGGCAAGACGCGCCTCATCACGGACGCTGAGCTGCGCAGGCTGTTCGAGTATCTTGACCGCGCCGAGGCCGAGGGCTTGGAGCACCCCTTCATCCTTCTTGCCATCCGGCTCCAGTTCGAATTCGCGGCGCGCATGTCCGAGATCCTGAATCTCGAATGGGAGTGGATCGATTTCGACAATCACCGCGTCGTCTGGCCCGACAGCAAGACCGGTGGCATGTCCAAGCCAATGAGCGCCGAGGCGCTCCGGCTCTTCGAAGCCGCGCCCCGGTTGGAAGAGTCGGCGTTTGTCTGCCCGTCGGTCTTCGACCCCAACCTGCCGATGTCGAAGCACACCTATTACCAGGGCTGGCGTCGCATCCTGCAGCGCGCCGGGCTGCCGCATATCGGCACCCACGGCATTCGCCATCGCTCGGCTACGGACATCGCCAATTCCGGCGTCCCGGTGAAGGTCGGGATGGCGCTGACGGCGCATAAGACCGTCACCATGTTCATGAAGTACGTGCATACCGAGGACGACCCGGTACGGGCGGCGGCCGAGGCGGTGGCTCAGCGGCGTCTGTCTGTGGTGGGTGGCAGGCCTGCCCCGACTCCAGCGCCGATTGTCGTGGCGCCCGAGCCGCCGACCATCGCACCAGCAACCCCGATCGAACCGGCGCCGACCGGGCCGGACGGGAAGCCGCTTGGCTTCGACGACGGGGCCTATTCCTCGCGCACACGCGTCGGAAACTATCGACCTTACCGTCACCGCAGCGGCGAGAACCGCGGCGTTCCTCCTGGCACGAAGCGCGCCGAAGCGAAGGAGGCGACCCATGGCTGAGAAGGCACAATCTCAACGCCGGTGGCCGACGCCAGATATCCTGAAGCGCGCAAAGTTCGTCGACGACGCCGGGCCGATCCGGTTTGTCGATACGGAAGCGGCTGCCCGCTACCTGGCGCTCGAGGCTCACACCCTCGAATGCTATCGCTCGCTGGGTGGCGGACCCGCCTACCACAAGTTCGGGAAATGGGTGCGCTATGCGGTCGATGATCTCGACGCGTGGGCGGAGAGCTGCCGGCGGGCGACGACGGCTTCGCCCGCCACCCCGCGTGTCCTCCCCATTGACCGAATATAGGTTCCAACCTATATGGAATGGGAGGTCGAATTCCACCCAGCCTTCGAGGCGGAGGTTCTGATTTTTGAGCGTGATGTCCGCGTCGCGTTGATCGCCGCCGCCAAGCTGTTGGCCGACTACGGTCCCCAGCTTGGCCGGCCTCACGCCGACACGCTCAAGGGGTCGAAACACGCCAACATGAAGGAGCTGCGGTTCGAGGGCGGCGATGGCGAATGGCGTGCGGCCTTCGCCTTCGATCCCAAGCGAAAGGCCATCGTCCTGGTAGCAGGCGACAAATCTGGCGTCAGTCAGAAGCGCTTCTACAGGACGCTGATCGCAAAGGCGGATCTACGGTTTTCCGAGCATCTGGAAAGCCTGAAATCCGCAAAGAAGGGCAAATGAGATGGGCCGTAGCCTGAACGACATCATCGCCGCGCTTCCGCCCGAAGAGCAGGAAGCCATCGACGCCCGCTATCAGGACATGAAGCAGGAGGTAGAAGGCCTGCGCGAGCTGCGGCAGATCGCCGGCAAGGCTCAGGCGGAGATCGCCTCCGCCCTCAACATCAAGCAACCCTCGGTTTCTCAGATCGAGCGGCAAACCGATATGTATCTCTCCACGCTTCGCAGCTATGTCGAGGCCGTGGGGGGAGAACTCGAACTGACGGTCAAGCTGCCGAAGCGGCCCGCCTTGCGGATTCACCAGCTCGGAGATGCTGGTGCTCCTCCGCAGGCGGCGGCCCGTAGCCGTCGCACGCAAGCGCAGATCGGCGGTCGCCGTGGGCGCTAGTTATCCAACGAGGATCATCCTGGCGTTTCGAAGTGGCGGCGTCTGCGCCTTCCCGAAGTGCGGCAAGCATCTCACCTACGACGCCCAGGTGGGAGACGACACCTATGTCGGCGAGGCGGCGCACATCCGTGGCGAGAAACCGACCGCGGCTCGCTATGACGCCTCGATGACCGATGACGAGCGCGATAACGTCCGGAACCTCATCTATCTCTGCACCGATCACCACACGATCATCGACAAGGTCGAGGCCGATTGGCCGACCGCGCCCCTTCTGCAACTGAAGGAAAGCCACGAAAAGCAGGTCCGCCAAGCCATGGAAGAGGCCTTTGCTGACGTCGCCTTTCCCGAATTGCAGAACGCCGTCTCTTGGGTTGCGAGCCAAGCGCCGGCCCCAAATGGCTCTTTCGATCTCCTCGCGCCGGACGAGAAAATCAAAAAGAACGCGCTCTCGAATGGATCCCGTCACATCATCGCTGCGGGACTGACCTCGCGAGCCA
The DNA here is from genome assembly GCF_056314145.1 of Aquabacter sp. DMC10. Taxonomy (NCBI): domain Bacteria; kingdom Pseudomonadati; phylum Pseudomonadota; class Alphaproteobacteria; order Hyphomicrobiales; family Xanthobacteraceae; genus Aquabacter; species Aquabacter sp. DMC10. The sequence continues at coordinate 682,228 of NZ_JBQUYX010000003.1, forward strand.
CCGTTGGCGATTACGTCGAAGCCGAAGCGCAGCTCGATCCTGACTTTCCCGAACGGCTGAAGGCCGGCTTCCTCGAAGAATATTATGCTCGCCGGAAAGAGGGCCATAAGGGCGACGAGCTCTTCGAGTTGATGTGCGCCTTTGCCCAGCGCGGTCTGCGTCGACAAGCCGACAAGACCGCAGGCATCGCCGTTCTGATCTATCTCTTCGAAATCTGCGACGTGTTTGAGAAATGATTCTTCCGACCAAACATATCCCGCAGAACGAGGCGCTGATCGGCGTCGGCGCTACGCTGCTCGCGCATCTCAGCATGCCCATGACCGTTTCGGGCCTGTGGGAGCGCCTGCGCACGGAACCGAACGTCGGCAACTTCGAGCGGTTCGTGCTGGCCTCGAACCTCCTCTATCTGATCGGTGCGATCGAGATCCGGGACGGCCTTATCGTGAGGACCGCCTCATGATCAGAGCCGTTCGCGCCAACCAGAAAGGCTTTCACACCGCGCTCCTTCAGCCAGGGGTCAATCTTATCCTGGCCGACCGATCCACCTCGGCCGGTGACAAGGACACTACGAACGCCCTAGGCAAATCGACGCTAATCGAGATCATCGATTTCTGCCTCGCCAGCAATACCTCACCCGGAAAAGGGCTTCGCATCGAGGCTTTGCAAGGGTGGTCGTTCACGCTGGAACTCTCCCTGTCCGGCCGCGAGGTCGCTGTGACGCGAGCGACCGATACACCCGGATTCTTCGCGATCGAAGGAGCCACCGACGACTGGCCCGTCCGGCCAACGCCGAACAAGGAAGGCGTTCCGGGTCTCGACGCCAAGAAATGGCGAGCCGTTCTTGCCTGGGCCCTATTCGGTATTAGCGATCTGTCGGCGGAATCCGGATACAAGCCTTCGGCGCGGTCGCTGCTTTCCTATTTCGTGCGCAACCAGACAGCCGCCTACAACATCCCCTTCAAGCATTTCGACAATCAGAAGACTTGGGACATTCAGGTCCACAATGCCTTCCTTCTCGGCTTGAATTGGGAGAAGGCCGCGACCTGGCAGCAGCTCAAAGATCAAAAGAACGCGCTCGATGCGCTCAAACAGGCGATCAAGACCGGAGCCGTCGACGGCGAACTGGCCTCGCTCGGTGAACTCGAAGCCGAGCGCCTGCGCCTTGCAACCCAGCTTGAGCGTGAACGCGAGGCGCTGTCGAATTTTCGCGTTCTTCCGCAGTACCGTGAAATCGAGACTCAGGCGAACCTTCTGACCAGCGAAATCCATGGCCTGGTCAACGCCAATATCGTGGATAAGCGCCGGCTCGATCGCTACCGTGACTCGTTGGTGAGCGAGGACGCTCCGACCGAAGACCGTCTGGAAGCCCTTTACGGCGAGGCGGGCATCGCCCTGCCTGGCGCCGTCAAGAAGACGCTGGCGGATGCGCGGGCGTTCAATGCCCAGATCATCGCCAATCGCCGTGAGTTCATCGCCGGCGAGATTGCCGCGCTCGAAGCTGCCGTCACCGAGCGTGAGACCGACATCGCGACCCTCACGGATCGCCGTGCCAACTACCTCAGCGCGCTTGCCGGACAGGGCGCGCTGGAGGAACTGACGCAGTTACAGGAGCTGCATGCAGCCACCCGGCTGAAGGTCGACGAACTGACCAACAGGATAACCCAGCTTCGTCAGATGACCACCAAGGCCGACACGATCAAGGTCGAGACCGTCGAGCTGAAACGCGCGACAACCCTCGACTATGAGGAGCGGCGTGCGCTGTGGTCACAGGCGCTCAGCCTCTTCTCGGAATTCTCGGAGAGCCTCTACAAGTCGCCCGGCCGCCTGGTCATCGATATCGATGACACCGGGTACAAATTCGACGTCGAGATCGCGGGCAGCCCGAGCGAGGGCATCAGCAAGATGAAAATCTTCTGCTACGATCTCATGCTGATCTCGTTCGCGCGCCAGCGTGGTCTCGGGATCGACTTCCTGATCCACGACAGCACGATTTTCGACGGTGTTGACCCGCGGCAGCGCGCCCATGCTTTGGAACTTGCCGCGGCGATGGCTGCAAAACACGGCTTCCAGTACATCTGCACACTCAACACCGACATGGTTCCCGTGGGCGACTTTACGTCAGGCTTTGATTACGAGAGCCTCGTCCGCCTCCGGCTCACCGATACTGATCCAACCGGAAGCCTCCTTGGGTTCCGTTATTGAGCGGGGGCGACGTGAAGCACGATCATGCCCATAGGGCGTCCCCAGCATGAGATCTGTGCCGTTCACCCGACCCACGCTGATCGCCGCCGTTGAGTTGCTGGAGCAACACAGCCAGGCACGGTTCAACCAGATGGTCCTCCGCCTCGGCCTGGAGGACGAGATTTCCACCGGCACCTCCCTCAGCGTCGCCAACAAGTGTGCCTTGCTGGGCCGGATCGTTGTGCAACGAGCCGAGGCCGTGCTCGACACGCTCGAAGGCAGCATGACCCTGGGCGAGGCGGTGATCCGGCAAGCCGCGCAGCTAGCGCAACAACACGCTACGCACGCTCTGCAAACGGCCTTCGCACGTGGCCTTGCGCGTGATGGATACGTTTTGACGTGGGACGACTACGGAGGAAACGCGTCCATCCGCGCGGCACTGCCCGGCGACATCCAGCTCCCCCAAACGGACGACGAGGTGCATCAGCTTCTCAAGTCCTTCGGCTTCACAACTCCTCTCGGTCATCTCGACCAGGCCATCGAAGCGCATACCCGCGGCGATTGGGCGGCTTGCAACAGCCAGCTCCGGACTTTCCTGGAAAGTCTGTTCGACGACATCGCGCGCAACGTGCGACCGCTGGAAGCGGGTCAACGGCCCAGCTCAGAAAACCGGCGCGCTTTGCTCGCTGAGATCGGCTTTCTTGCCACAGATCGCAACGAGTGGACCCAGGACGGCAAGAACTACGTCAACGGCCTCTTCAAAATGCTCCACACGGAGGGTTCGCATCCGGGCCTCTCGGATGAAGACCACAGCACCTTCCGCCTGCATGTCGTTCTCGTCACCGCCAGGACCTTCCTGCGGCGGCTCGCCTACGGTCAGTGAGGCCTATATGGCGTTCTTTTCACAAGATCAGTTGGAAGCGATTGCCGGCGCGCTTGGCGACACTGCAGAAGGGCTGACCGGGCCAGAGATCGAGCACCTCCTTGCGTCGTGCAAGATTGCCGATCCGGGGCCTATGACGAAGCGCGTCCGTATCTATAACGCCTTCGCGGAATGCCAGAACACCAAACGCAACCGCACCAACATCCTTGAGTTCATCCGGCTCGCCATGAAGCCGGCGCGTTACAGCCGCGAGCCGCACCGCTATGAGCCTATGCGGGCTCGCCTAAACCTGGCGTTGGCATTCGCAGGACTTGTGGTCGATGAGTCCGGCGAGTTGAAATCGGCGGATGTCGCCCAGACCTTACCCGAGGCTCAACGGCGCGCTCGCGACTTGCGAGCGGACCTTGAAGGTCGCGGCGTTCACCCAGACGTCCTGGAGTTCTGCCGGGCCGAGCTTCTGGCCGACAACTACTTTCATGCGGTGCAGGAAGCGGTCAAAAGCGTTGCCGCCAAGATGCGCAACCGGACGGGACTGACCGATGACGGCGCTGCGCTCGTGGATCGCGTTCTCTCCGGCAACCCGCCCCTTCTGGCCGTCAACGCGCTGTCCACGGCCAGCGAACGCAGCGAGCAGAGCGGCCTTGCCAATCTGGTCCGCGGCACGTTCGGCATGTTCCGCAACCCGACTGCCCATGAGGCTCGGATACATTGGGCAATGTCCAAGGAAGACGCGGAAGACCTGCTGTCGATCGTATCGCTAATTCATCGGCGCCTTGACGCGGCCCACATGCCGGCACGCGCGTGATGATCAGAGGTTCGGGAGCTTTATGGAAGACGACCTAGAACCCGATCGCATCGGTCGCATCGGCGAGCGTCAGTTCGAAGTGCTCTGCGAACGCGCTGGTCTCTATTGCAACAAAAGCGCCATCGACGTCATGGGCTGGGATTTTATCGTCGAATTTCCGATGGGGTCTGCCGGGCAGCCGTCACTACCCCTCGATCAACGCCCGACCAATGCCGCCCGAGTTCAGTTGAAATCTACGCTTGGCCGTACCGATAACCGTATCCGCCTCAGCCTGTCGGCCATCGATCGCCTCGCCAAGGATCCTCGCCCGGCGCTCATCATCGTGTTTCGGCTGCGTGGTGATGGAGAACTCCAGTCAGCGTATCTCGTCCACCTTATCGGAAACGAGCTCGCTCGCGTTCTCAGACGGTTGAGACTGGCAGAGGCCCGCAAAGCGCACGACATCAATCACACCGATATCAGCTACGACTATGCGAAAGTCGGGGTGCGCTTCGAACCCACTCCGACCGGCTTGTACGCAGCCCTGAGTGCGGCCTGTGGGGATAATCCCAGCGCCTACACAATCGAAAAGCAACGGCAACTCGCCGATCTTGGCTATGAGAACGGCCGCTTCGAGGCCGAGGCCCTCATCCAGATCGACGGGCCGGAGCATTTCAGCAATCTCCTGCTCGGCCTCGCGCCCTTGAAGCCGCACCGCCTTCGCGTGTTCGACAGCCGGTTCGGCATACGCCTTCCATATCAAGGCACACTCTTCGACGACATCGAGGAGTTGCACCTCGTCCCTCCGACTCTGGGGCCCTGTGAGATTTCGATCCGCGGGCCCGGCTTCGGGCAAGCCGCACGATTCGACGCTGAGATGTTTATCGGACCGCCGTTGGCGAAACTTGATGGACCAGAGCTTCTTATCCGCTCCTCGAACTTCATCCTCCGCCTGACACCAGCCGGTCTCAAGTTCGAAAGCGTCGGCTCGATCGATGATGTGCAATATACCTTGGAGGACTGGGCGGAGTTGCTTCGCGCGCTCACGCTCATGGCGACGGGCCGAGCGACCCTGGCAATTACTGGGAACGACCGAATTCCTCCGATTACCTTCCCAGTCGATCAGCCCGTTACAGGACCGTACCTCGATGAAATGCCCCTCCTCTCCGCATTTGCGGACGGCTGGCTCCGTCTTCTCGCGAACGCCGGCATGCGTTCCCTCGCCGCCTTTCCGCTCAACGGTTTTTGGGAGGCGAATGAAGCGAGGATGGCGGTCGATATCCTGCTTAACCCACGGACCGAGGCTCGCTTTGAATTCCAATCTCTTGTGATTGAGGAGACGTCGGCTCCCCCGGAAGGACTGTATTTCAACTCAGTGGCATTCGCCGAAACCAGCATAACCTTCAGCGCCAAGGTTTTCTTCACCAAGACCGAAGACCCGGACTGGCAGTACCGGTCGACGCACTTCGAAGCTCTCGATGTTCGCAGGAAGGTTGACGACTTGGAAGAATATGCGGCTGACCAGGCCGCAGTCTTCGATCTGAAACTGCTTATCGATCCGAGGAACATCACCATGGTCGCGCGCGGCGCGAACTAACGGCTTGTCCCATTACCACGGGCCAACTGACCGACGCGATTAAGTCGAGCCCCGTGATTTTCAGCGGGCGGCAAGAAACCGCAGCCGGGGACATTTGCGACTGTCTTCTTCAGAGTGTCGTTGTGTCGATAGCGAGGGTCATCGACCAAGTCTGCAACCCGTCGTGAGCGGGATGGCCTCATCCAATCTGACGCAATATCCACAACCTCCATGCTCGCCCGACATCGAGAATAGAGGTAAGATGGAGATCTGCCTGTCGGTTTGCGTGAAGCATCGGCATGACGTGAACCGGGGGGGATGAGTATGCATCTGAAAAAGCTGGCCGTCCGTAACTTTCGCCGGTTGCAGGATGTCGTCATCGATCTTGCGTCCGATATCTCAATCTTCGTCGGCGCCAACAATAGCGGCAAGACCTCGGTCGGGCAGGCGCTTCAACTTTTTACGGGGCACGGCCGCTTCAACATACATGATTTCGGCGCGCAGTTGTGGCCGGGTATCATCGCGTTCGGCGCTGGTGAGGAAGGCGCTGCGTTGCCGACCATGGAAGTCGATATCTGGCTGGAGATAGGCGCCCAGGACGTACACCGCGCGATCGATCTGCTGCCGAGCCTCGCGTGGGACAGCACGCTTGTTGGGATGCGCGTCGCATATGTTCCGATCGACCCCGAGGCCACGCGCACCAGATATACCGAAGCTCGCCAACGCGCACTCGCTGCGGTCGACAAGGACGAGCATGATGTGCCGGTGTTCGATCCCGCGCCGCGCCACCTCCGCGATTACCTGCGTGATCTTCCCCCGAAAAAGTGGACGGGGTTAAGCCGCTCTGCGTTCCTTCTCCGCCGGGCTGATGTAGCCGAGCGCCGAGTGCAGGCGGCGGGGATTGTAGAAGCCCTCAATGTATCCGAACAGGTCCCGTCGCGCCTCGGCCCTGGTGGCATAGAGGCGATGATGGACCCGCTCGGTTTTCAGGGTGTGGAAGAAGCTCTCCATGGGGGCATTGTCCCAGCAATCGCCCTTTCGGCTCATGGATGGGGTGATGCCCGCGGTAGCAAGCGCCCCTCGGTAGGCCTCGGCAGCATATTGAATGCCGCGGTCTGAATGGTGGAGCACGCCGGGTGCCGGCCTCTGGCGCTCGATGGCCATGGCGAGGGCCTCCAGCGCGATCTGGGTGTGCAGGGTTTCGCGCATGGACCAGCCGACCAGCTTGCGGGTATGCATGTCGAGCACGCCGGCCAAATAGAGCCAGCCCTCGCCGGTAGGGATGTAGGTGAGGTCCGCCAGCCAGATCTGGTTCGAGGCGGAGGTCCTGAAATTGCGCGCGAGCCTGTTGGGAGCGATCGGGTAAGAATGGCGGCTGTCGGTCGTCCGCGTGCGCCGTGGCAAGGCCGCCAGGCCCCGGATGCCGGCGCGGCGCATCAGCCGCTCGATCCGGGAACGGCCCACGCGCCGACCGTGCCCCCGCAGGACCGCATGGATCCGCGGGGCGCCATAGGTCCCGCTGCTCTCGGCGTGGATCAGCCGGATATCTTCGGTGAGCGCCCGGTTGGTCTGCGCGCGCGAACTCTCCGGCCGGGCACGCCAGGCATAATAGCCACTGGCTGACAGCCCCAGGGCCGCGCACATCACACGGACCGGCCAAACATGGCGATGCTCATCGACGAACCCGAACTTCATCGGGAGGCCGCTCCGAAGATGAGCGCGGCTTTTTTTAGGATGTCGCGTTCCATCCGCAGGCGCTCGTTCTCCCGCCTGAGCCGGGCGTTCTCGGCAGCCAGGTCGGCCGGCGACGGGGCCGCCGCCTGCGGGATCGGGCGCCGCGCCGGCCCCGTCGCCTGGGGGGCGAGGTCTCTCACCCACCGGCGCAGCACCGTCTCGTGCAGCCCCAACTCCCGCGCCACCTGTGAGGTGGAATGGCCGCTGGAGGTCACCCGGTCAACGGCCTCCCGCTTGAACGCCTCTGGAAACACCCGACGCCGTGTGCCCATCGAACACTCCTGTGAAGCTCGTAAAAGCTAACATGGGTGTCCACTAAACCGAGGGAAGATCACCCTACGAGATCCTGAACTTCATCGGTCGCGGCGTTTCGCTGCGCGACTACGACCGCTTGAAGGCCGCGCTGGACAGATTGCAATCGACCACGGTCGCGACCTCGATCCGTCAACCGACGGAGCGGCGGATGCACCGCTTCTCGTGGATCAATGAATGGAAGGAACGCGCCGATCACCGCGGCCGCCCGCTGGGTCTGGAGCTGATCGTCCCTGACTGGTTCTACGGCGCCGTCCTCGACGATGCGCTCGTGTTGACGATCGATCGCAAATACTTCGATCTCACTGGCGGCTTGGAGCGCTGGCTTTACCGCCTGGTGCGCAAGCACGGGGGCAAGCAGGAGTTCGGCTGGAGCTTCGACTTCCCGCACCTCCACGCCAAGTCCGGCAGTCTCTCGCCACTCAAGCATTTCGCCTACGACCTGCGCGACATCGTCCGCCGCCAGCCGCTGCCAGGCTACCGGCTCACCATCGAGCAATGCCTCGGCGGTCCCGAAATCCTGTCCTTTGCACCCACCGATCCCGACGCGCTCGGCATCCCGCGCCGCCGTCGCCGCTCGACAACTCGCCCTGGGGATAAGCTGTGAATAGTCTCGTGCTATCAGGGACCGGCACTATCGTGCCATCGAGGACCGGACTCTCGTGCTATCGGGGACCGGAATCGCCGATTCCTCGCGCTGAATCAGAAGCTTGCGAGCCCTGTAACTTATCTAACCTAGATTCCTTCGGAATCTTTCTAACGCAAACGGCTTTTTCGAGCCGTGTGGACGAGTCCCCGATCGCCGGGAGACCGTCATGATCGTCGCGCTCCTCAACCAGAAGGGCGGCGTCGGCAAGACGACGCTGGCGCTGCACCTCGCGGGCGAATGGGCCCGCAGCGGAAAGCGCGTCACCCTGATCGACGCCGATCCCCAAGGCTCGGCTCTCGACTGGTCGCAGCAACGCAGCCGGGTGGGATTGGAGCGGCTGTTCGGTGTGGTCGGGCTGGCCCGCGACACCCTGCATCGCGAGGCGCCGGAGCTGGCGCGTGACGCAGATCACGTCGTCATCGATGGGCCGCCCCGCGTCGCCAGCCTCATGCGCTCAGCGCTGCTCGCCGCCGATCTCGTATTGATCCCAGTGCAGCCATCGCCGCTCGATGGTTGGGCATCGGCCGAGATGCTCGCGCTGTTGAGCGAAGCGCGGATCTATCGGCCGCAGCTCGCCGCCCGTTTCCTGCTGAACCGATGCGCAGCGCGCACCGTGCTTGCGCGCGAAACCGCCGAGACGCTCGCCGATCACGACCCACCATTGCTCGCCACGACGATCGGTCAGCGCATCGTCTTCGCCGATGTCGTGCAGACCGGCCGGGTCGCCGCCGAGCACGATGAACATTGTCCGGGCGCGCGCGAAATCGCAGCGCTTGCGATCGAGGTGACGAGGATCGGCGTATGAGCGAACGATCCCCCAAGCGCGGCTTCGCATCCCGGCCCGGCGATCCGGAGAGCTGGATCAAGGCGCCCGCTCGCCAAACCCAGCGCTCTCTACCCGCCAACGACTTCTCGGCCAGGCTGACCATCGATGTCACCGCCGACATGCGTGGCCGGATCAAGATCGCGGCCTTCCAGCGCGGCCAGACGGTCGCCGACATGCTGCGCGCGCTGTTCGAGCGCGAATTCCCACCAGCACAAGGAGACGCCCAATGACCGGCCTTGCCGCCGCATCCGCGCGCGCCGGCCGCGCCCCTCACGCGCCGCCGGAGGATCTCACTCAGGTCGAGCTCGTCTGGATTGAGAAGCAGACCGAGCACTGGATCCGCTTCGGCCACGAGGTCCGCGAACAGGTTCTCGACCGCCGCCGCCGCATCCTCTTCTTCCCTCCCGGCGCGGCCTTCGCGCTGGTTCGCTGGGCCGCGAACGAGCATGGCACAGTGTTCTCTCGGCTCGACATTCTGCGCGCCGTCGCGCCCGGCGAAGCCTGCCAGACCATCCCGACCGTGAGGCCCGGCGGCGACATCCTACTGCGCGTCGATGGCTGGCCGAAGGTGGAGCGCGTGCTCCAGCACATCGACGCGATCGAGGCGACCGGCATCGATCCGCTTGAGGTTGCGCCCGATCATTGGCGGCACGTCCACAATCGCTTTGCCGTCGGCGACACGCCGCGCGCCTACACTATGCAGCGCCACCGCGCCTTCCTCTTGGCGAAGAGGATCGGCGCATGACCCGGCTCGGCTACGCCATCACCACGACGGGTGCGGTGTCCTTGCTCGGTATCCTGTCCCTCGTGTCGTTCGCGCCGAAGCTGATCTGGAACGCATCGGCCAGCACGCCGATCGGGCTCTACGCCATCGAGCCCGACCCGTCCCCGGACGTCACCGATCTGGTCGCCGTGCGCGCGCCAGAGCCGCTCGCGAGCTTTCTCGCCGAGGGCGGCTATCTGCCGCGCGGCGTACCGCTGATGAAGCGCGTCGTAGCGCTGCCAGGGCAGCGGGTTTGCAGGGCGGGCCTCGCGATTACCGTCGACGCTGTGCCGATGGGCGATGCGCTTGATCGGGATCGTCGTGGCAATCCGCTGCCCGTCTGGCAAGGCTGCCGCGTCGTCGCCGAGGGCGAACTTTTCCTGATGAACTGGGAAGTCCGCGACAGCCTCGATGGTCGCTACTTCGGGCCGCTTCCCGCCTCGGCTGTGATCGGCCGGGCCATCCCTCTCTACACCGACGAGGACGGCAACGGTCGCTTCGTCTGGCGTGCGCCGACGCGGTGACGGCGTGCCCCTTTCCAACCTCACCGCACATCCACGGAGGCAATCATGTCCCTGATCGGTCAGTTCACCCGCGACGACAGTGGCTTCATCGGTCACTTGGAAACACTCCTGCTGCACCAGGACATCATCATCATTCCGGCGGAGTCGTCGGACGCCGAGAATGCGCCGGATTTCCGCGTCCACGTCTTCGACAGCATGAACAATGAAACCGGCGCCGAGATCGGCGCCGGTTGGAAGCGCACCGGCGAGAAGGCCGGAGATTACCTCGCGCTTCAGCTCGACGACCCGTCTTTCGTGCAGCCGATCCGCGCCAACTTGTTCCAGTCACCCGACGACAAGTCTTCCTGGGGCCTGCACTGGAACCGCCCGCCCAAGCGCAGCGAGCGGGACTGAGCGATGCAGGTCCGCCGCCATCGCGCTGTCGCCGGACGGTTTCCGATCGTCCGGCGCACAGCCTTCCTTCTCCTTTCCGGCCTGCTTACGGCCCTTCCGCTGGCAGCCCCGGCCGTCGTACAGGACACGCCGGTGGAGCGGGCATCACCCAGCGATCCCTACGCTGGTTACATCGCGGACGCCGCGCGCCGGTTCGGCATCCCGGAGCAATGGATTCGCGCGGTCATGCGCGTCGAGAGCCGCGGTGATGTGCGCGCGATCTCGCCCAAGGGCGCGATGGGCCTGATGCAGATCATGCCGGCGACCTGGACGGATTTGCGCACCCGACACGGCCTCGGTAATGATCCCTACGCCCCGCGCGACAACATCATGGCGGGCGCGGCGTATCTGCGCGAGATGCACGACCGCTACGGCTCGCCCGGCTTTCTGGCGGCTTACAATGCCGGTCCCGGGCGCTACGAGGAATATCGCGCCATCGGCCGCCCATTGCCGGCCGAAACGCGCGCCTATGTCGCCGCTCTCGCACCGATCATCGGCGGCGGCGATCTTGCTGCCCCCGTCACCGTAGCCACCGCCGATCCGCTCGCCTGGACCCGAGCGCCGCTCTTCATCGTGCAGGTCGATAACGGGCCGCGTGCAGATCGGCAGCAGACCGACAGCGATCCGGTTGCACCACCCGCGCCGGAGTCCGTACGCGATCCAACGCCGCCTGCACCGCGATCGGATGGTCTCTTCGTGGCCCGAACCGACAGTGCGGGGCCGCGATGATGGGCTTCGCACTCCCTGCGTCACCGTCGGGTTCTGGCGTGGAATCGGCGTCAGAAGTGGGAAGAGCAGTCACCACAACCGTATCCGTCCGGGGGCTGCACTGATGTCAGCTCTTGACGGGATTTCCCGCTTTCCACGCCCATGGCAGCAATTC
>NZ_JBQUYX010000004.1:0-639972 GCF_056314145.1 Aquabacter sp. DMC10
CGCGGGAGAGTAGGTCGCTGCCAGGCCTGCAAAGGACATCAAAACTCTAGAAACGATACCCAAACAAAAACCCCCGGTCCTCGAAAGAGAGCCGGGGGTTTTTGCTGTCAGGGGCAGAAAAGATGGGGAAACCGAGGAGGGGAAGCAACGGAGAAGGCGCCTGTCCTTTTCGGAATGCTTCCTGCCCCAAGGCTCCGCGCGTCGTCCGTGGTCAGATATAGTCCACGAACGACACCAGGGCGTCGTCAGACATGTCCCGCATCTCCGCCAGCGTATAGGTGTCCAGCACCGTGCCCATGGCATCGCGCACCTTCACCATGAGGCGACGGACTTCACAGCGCGACACGTCGCAGTCCTCGCACGGCACATAGGCGTTGCGGCTGGCGCAAGGGAAGGGGGCCAGGGGGCCGTCGAGGGTGCGGATCATCTCGCCCACGACGATCTCGTCTGCAGCCTTGCCCAGACGGTAGCCGCCCAGTTTGCCCTTCTTGGAGGCGAGGAAGCCGGCGTTCCGAAGCTCGTTCAGAATGACGTCGAGAAACTTCTTCGGGATGTTGTTGGCTTCGGCGATCTCAGCCACCTGCACCGACCCTCCGGGCGGAAGCCGGGCCAGATAGACGGCGGCCTTCAGCCCGTATTTTCCCTTTTTCGTCAGCATCGAACCTCCTCGCGCCCCCTTGGCAGCCTCCGTGCAGACCGGCATGTCGCCGGCGCCGGTCATGCGCACCCGAGTGGCCACACCCGCTCACTTACCACAATCGGCCATCGTGGAAACGACCCGCGTTCTCGGGCCGCACCACCCCGGGCGTGACAGGGCACGTCGCGCCAGTGCGCGACGTGCCTTCTAACCAAACATACAGCGTCCTCAAACCGGATTCCCGTGCCCCCCGCGGACCCTGGCCGGCCTGTGCTGCGTGCACACTCTCCCGTCGTCGTTGAAGGGCGATCCGCTGGCCCCGGTCGGGTGCCGCTCTTCCCAGATAGGCGCTCCTCCGCCGGCGGAAAGGGATTGACACTGCAGAAAATAACTTATTCTATAAATTTAGTGTATTTAATGGTGATCCATGCCACTGGCCTCTTCCCCATCGGCTTCTCCGCGCATCGGCGTCTGGGCGCCTGTCCATGGCCCACGGGCGGCCTGGCAGGATCCCGCCGAACCGTTTGATGCTTCCTGGTCCCACAATCGCGACACCGTCCTGGAGGCCGAGGCGCTGGGTTATGATTGCGTTCTGGTGGCGCAGCACACGGTCAATCCCCATCTGCCGGATAAGGACCAGATCGAGGCCTGGACGGCATCGGCGGCCCTTGCCGCGCTGACCCGCCGCATCGAGATCATCGCCGCCATCAAGCCATATCTGTACCACCCGGTGGTGCTGGCGAAGATGGCGCTCCAGATCGAGAACATCTCCGGCGGACGGTTCGCCTTCAACCTTGTCAATGCCTGGAACCGCGCCGAGTTCGAGAAGGCCGGCATCCCCTTTGGCGAGCACGACGCCCGCTATGCCTATGGCCGCGAATGGCTGTCCGTTGTGGAGCGGCTGATTTCCGGTGAGAGCGTGACCCACGAGGGCGAGAACTTCCGCCTCACGGACTATAAGCTGACGCCGGCGAGCCCCGTTCGGGCCCGTCCGCGCATATATCTTGGGGGCGAATCCGAGCCGGCACGGGCGCTCGCGGCCGACGGGGCGGATGTCTTCTTCATCAATGGCCAGCCCCTGGAGGATGTGGCGGCGATCGTTGCCGATCTCGCCGGGCGCCCCCGCAGGAAGAGCCCGCTCGCGTTCGGCCTTGCGGCTTTTGTCATCGCCCGGGAGAGTGAGCAGGAGGCCGAGGCCGAATATCGCCGCCTCCTCGCTCTCGCGGAAAAGGATGCGCCTGCAAAGAAAGAACAGGCGGCCCGCACCGATCCCAATGTGGTGATGATCCGCACCTTCTCCAAGTCGCCCCGCGTGGGCACCAATGGCGGCACTGCGGCAGGGCTCGTAGGCAGCTATGACCAGGTGGCCGAGCGCATCGGCGCATTCCATGCGGCGGGAATCGAGCTTTTCATGCTGCAATTCCAGCCGCTGCGGTCCGAGCTGCGGCGGTTCGCGGAACACGTCTTCCCCCGCCTCGGGCGCCCCGCCGCTCCCGTTTCGACCGCCGACGCCCCGCGCGTTGCACGCACCGGCTGAGGGAGCGGACGTCATGGCCCATGCGGACGATACGGCGCGCCTTCCGCTCGCCGCCCTGGCCAAGGGTGAGGTCCCGCCGTCCCGTCGGCCCCTTGGGATCGGTGCACGGCAGTTTCTCCTCCTCTCCTGGATCGCCCCCGTCCTCCTGGTGGCGGTGTGGGAAATCCTGGCTCAAACCGGCTACGTGACGCCGCAGGTCCTGCCCGCGCCCAGCAAGGTGGTGCGCACGGCCTTCAAGCTCGCGACCTCCGGCTCGCTGCTGGAAGACCTCGGCACCAGCCTGCTGCGCGCGGCCGTGGGCTTTGCCATCGGCGGCGCAATCGCCTTCGTCCTGGGCATTCTCGTGGGCTTCTCGCGCCTCGCCGAAGCCTTGGTGGATCGCTCCGTGCAGATGATCCGCGCCATTCCATTCCTCGCCCTTCTGCCGCTGGTCATTGTTTGGTTCGGCGTGGGGGAGGGGCAAAAGATCTTCCTCGTCGCCCTGGGGGTGGCGTTTCCCATTTACATCAACACCACGCTCGGCATTCGGCAGGTGGACCCCAAGCTCCTGGAACTCGGCCGCGTGCAGGGCCTGTCCACGGCGCAGACCATCTGGCGCATCATCCTGCCCGGCGCGCTCCCTTCCATCCTGACGGGCGTGCGCTATTCGCTAGCCACAGCCTGGCTGGCGCTGGTGGTGGCGGAGACCATCGGCGCCCAGGCGGGCATCGGTTTCCTGGCCATGGATGCGCGGGAATTCCTGCGCACCGACGTGGTGGTGCTCACCATCATCATCTATGCGCTGATCGGCGTGGTGGCGGATTCGGTGGCGCGCCTGCTGGAGCGCCGTCTTCTTGCCTGGCACCCCAATTTCGGGGGAACCGGCCGATGAGCGCGCTGATCCATGCGGCCGCGCCCGCCGTCCGTGTCAGTGGCCTGCGCCGGGCCTATGGAGCCCGGGTGGTCATCGACCGGCTCGACCTGACCATCGGCCGTGGCGAGTTTGTCGCCCTGCTGGGGGAAAGCGGCTGTGGCAAGACCACCTTGCTGCGGGCACTGGCGGGCCTTGATCCTATTGATGGTGGACGCATCGAAGCCCCCGGCCGGCCGGCGGTGGTGTTCCAGGAACATCGCCTGCTGCCCTGGGACAGCCTGTGGCGCAACGTCTCCCTCGGCCTGCCGGAAAAGGGCGCCCGGGCGCGCGCGGGGGCCGCGCTTGCGGAGGTGGGCCTGGCGGGTCGGGAGGAGGATTGGCCACGCAATCTCTCCGGCGGCCAGTCCCAGCGTGTGGCGTTGGCGCGGGCGCTGGTTCAGGAGCCTCAATTGCTGTTGCTGGATGAGCCCTTTGCCGCGCTCGATGCGCTCACCCGCATCCGTATGCATGTGCTGGTGAAGGACCTTGTCGCCCGCCACCGGCCCGGCGTGCTCCTCGTGACCCATGACGTGGAGGAGGCCATCGCGCTGGCGGGCCGCATTCTCGTCATGCGGGGCGGGGCCATCGCAGCCGAGCATCGCCCTCCCGCGCCCGGTCGTCCGGCTGCCTCCCGCGCCGACCTTCTGGCTGAGCTCGGGGTCGAGAACGACCTGCCGAGCCTCTGATCCCTTTCTTTTGAGAGACCTGCATATGTCCCGCGTCTTCACGCCGTCCCGCCGCCAGTTCCTTGCCACGGGCCTTGCCGGGCTCGGGGCGGCCAGTGGCCTGCTGCCCCTGGCCGCGGCCGCCCAGAAGGACACCCGCAACACCGACGTGGTGCGCCTCACCTGGGGCTTTCACGGGTTGACGCTGATCGCCAAGGAGCGCGGTGTCTTCGAGAAGACCCTGGCGGACCAGGGCATCAAGGTGGAATGGCTCGGCCCCTTCCCCAACCATGCGCCCACCCTCCAGGCGGTCACCGGCGGCAGCGCCGATTTCGGCTTCGGCGGCTCCACCACGCCGGCCTTCGCGGCGATCCTGGCCGGCTCGCCGCTGGTGTTCTCCCAGTTCGTGCTCTACGAGCCCCGCACCACCGCCATCATCGCCAAGGACGGGTCCGGCATCGACAAGGTCGAGGACCTGGTGGGCAAGTCGGTGGCGGTGAACCGCTCCGGCCTTGGCGAATTCCTGCTGGTGGCGGCGCTGGAAAAGCACGGCATCGACCGGTCCAAGGTCAAGTTCGTCTATCTCAATCCGCCGGATGCCGCCCCCGCTTTGGCCTCGGGCAAGGTGGATGCCTGGGCCATGTGGAGCCCCGGCGTCGATATCGCCCGTCTCGAATACAAGGCGCACGATGTGTTCGTGGAAGGCCGCGACCTCGATTTCTTCGTGGACTACAGCTCCTATGTGACCAGCCGCAAGTTCGCGCAGGAGAATTCACAGATCGTGAAAGCCGTCGCCCGTGCCTATGAGGGTGAGGCGAAGTGGACCAATGCCAACGTGGTTGAAGCCGAGACCATCGTCCAGAAGAAGGCCGGCTACAGCGAGATCATCCGCGACCAGTTCATCGAGCGCCAGCGCCACTACACCCTCATCCCCACCTCCGACGCGGCCTTCGTCGCGCAATTGCAGAAGGCCGCCGACTGGCTCACGGCGCGCAAGATCCTGCCCGAGAAGATCACCGTCGCCGATCACCTCACCGTCTTCTGAGGACGCACGTCGTCATGAACGCTCCTGTCACCGATCTCCCCTTCCGTCTTCCCGTCCCGCCGGATCTGGCCTCGCCCGAATGGCAGCGCCTGTTCGACCATATCGCCCTTGGCGCCGCCGAGCGCGAGCGGGAGCGCATCCTCCCCTTCGAGGCGGTGGACCTTTTGAAGCGCGCGCGCTTCGGCGCGCTGCGCCTGCGCAAGGAAGATGGCGGTGCCGGCGCCACCTTCCGAGAGCTTTACGCCATCTCCATCCGGTTGGCCGCGGCGGATGCGAACGTCGCCCACATCTTCCGCAACCATTTCACCGTGGCGGAGCAATATGTCCGCACGCCCTATGACGCGCAGAGCCGGCTCTGGCAGCAGCAGGTGAGCGAGGGCGCCATCTTCGGCCTCGCCAGCACCGAGACGGGCACCAACCCGGCCGGCGGCACGCAGCCAGACACGCTGCTGACGCCGGATGGCGACGGGTTCCGGCTGAACGGGGTGAAATATTACAGCACCGGCACCCTTTATGCGGATTTTGTCCTGGTGCGTGCCGCCGATCCCGAAAAGCGCTTCGTCTCCGCCATCTTTCCGGTGAAGCGCGAAGGCTTGGAAATCCTGGACGATTGGGACGGTGCCGGCCAGCGGCTCACCGCATCGGGCACCACGCGCTATCACAATGTGCGGGTGGAAGCGGGCGAGGCGGTCTTCGACCTGCCCGGGCGCGGCTATGGCCTGAGCTATTCCAACACCCAGGCGCAGCTCTTCCTCACGGCCGTGGTGGCCGGCATCGCCCGCGCCGCGCTGGACGATGCCATCGCTTTGCTGAAGCGGCGCCAGCGCAGCTTCTATTATGCCCATTTCCCCGTGCCTGCGGACGACCTGCTGCTCCAGCAGACCATCGGCCAGCTCTCGGCCAATGTCTTCGGCGCCGAAGCCGCCGTGCTGGCGGCAGCGGATGCGCTGGACCGGACCGGAGTGGCGCGGGATGCGGGAGAGCCGGACGGGGCGCTTGCGGCGGAAGCGGCCCTGGCGGCCGCCCACGCGAAGATCGTCGTGGATGATCTCGCCTTGCGCAGCGGGTCTCTTCTGTTCGAGGTCGGTGGCGCCTCCGCGACCGAGCGGCGCTACAATCTGGATCGGCACTGGCGCAATGCCCGCACCATCGCTTCGCACAACCCCGTCAGCTTCAAGGCCCAGGCCATCGGCGCGCTGCTGGTGAAGGGCGAACCGCTGCCGGCCCGCGGCTTCTTCTGAGGTCGGTAGAGGGATTGCCCACCGGGCGTTCAAGAGCAGACCTCGGCGGCGCGTGCCAGCTGCCGCCGAGGGGGCGTGGGACATGCGCCTCCCATGCCCGGCCGATGCGCGCCTCCAGGCCCGCGATCACGACCATCGCCGGCAGAGGCTGCGCGCCGCAAGGTCGAGGGCAAAGCCGAGCATGCCGATGAGCAGGACACCGGCCATGAGCTCCGAATAGGCCAGCCGATCCCGCGTATCGAGGATGAAATAGCCAAGGCCCGCGGAGACGCCGAGCATTTCGCACGGAACGAGCACGATCCACAAAATGCCGATGGCCAGCCGCACTCCGGTGAGCACATGGCCGATGACGCCGGGAATGACGATGCGGGTCAGCATCTCCCATCGGGTGGCGGCAAGGCTGCGGGCCAGTTCCGTCCAGCGGGGATCGAGCTGCCGCACCCCCGCAGCGGTGGACAGCAGGATGGGCCATACGGCGGCGAAGGTCAGCAGGAAATAGATCGGGCTGTCGCCCACCCCCAGCACCATGACGGCAATGGGCATCCAGGACAGGGGCGAGATCATCCGCAGGAACTGGAAGGCCGGCGTGGTCGCCGCTTCCGCCGCCTGCGACGAGCCGACGATCAGCCCCACCGGCACGCCGATGGCAAGCGCCAGGCACAAGCCCACCAGGATGCGCTTCAGACTGACCAGCACATGGATCGGCAGATCGGAGCTGCGCAGCAGGTCCCACAGGCTGGCAAAGGCCGCCCCCGGCGCGAACCGGCGCACAAAGCCGCCGGCGGGGGCGAGCACGTCCGTGCCAAGCCACCACAGGGCAAGCAGGACGAGGATGCCGAGAAGCCCCAGCACATGACGGTTGATGCGCCCTGGGCGGAGTGATCCGGTGACGCGCGCGGGCGCCTCACCGGCTTGCGACGTGGCACTCACGGGGCGATCACCTCGGTGCGGCTAAAGCCCTCCGGGAAGCCAAAAGCCGGCAGGCCACCGGCCTGCGCCAAGGCGACCTTGACGAAGCGGTCGTCCACCAACTCGCGGGCGGCCGCTGCGGGATCGAGGTTCGCCAGGAAGCTGCGATCGCCTTCGATGAGCGTGCCATTGAGGCGGCGCACCAGCTCTTCGGTGTAGCTGGGATAAGGATAGGGCTGGAAGTCGATGCGCCTTTCCTTCCAGTCCGCATGCCGGATGGCGCCGGAGGTCTCGTAGAAGGCAGTGTCGGCCGCCGGCGGCGCGAGCACCTTGTCCAGCACAGCCACGGGATGGGGCGTGTAGCGGTTCGGCCCTTCCTTGGAGAGAAGCCTTGCCGCCTCGGCGCGGTTGGCGCGGGTCCAGACCTGCGCCTTCACAATGGCACTGACCACCTTCTGCGACCAGTCCGGGCGGCCTTCCAGGTCGCGCTCGTGCATGAAGACAACGCAGCAGGCATGGTCCTTCCACACATCACCGGTAAAGCGCAGGATCTTGCCGATGCCCTGCGCCTCCGCCACCGCGTTGAAAGGCTCGGCGACGATGTAGCCGGCCACCTGCTTGGAGGCGAGCGCCGGCGGCATGTCGGAGGGGGGCATCACCACGAGATTGACCTCGTTGGCCGCCGGGCTGCCCGTGCGCTTGGTGACGGGGGTCAGGCCGTTTTCCCGCAGCAGGGCCTGCAGCACCACATTGTGAATCGAATACCAGAAGGGGATGGCCACCGTCTTGCCGCCGAGATCGGCGACCGCATTGATCTCGGGCTGGACGGTGAGGCCTGAACCGCTCACATGGTTCCACGCCACCACCTTGGCCGGTGCCTTGCTGCCGAAGCGCGCCCACACGGTCATGGGCGAGAGCAGGTGGATGACATTCACCTGGCCGGAGATGAAAGCCTCGATCACCTGTGCCCAGCTGCGCAGCAGCACCGGCTTTTCCGCCTTGATCCCTTCGGCCTCGAACAGCCCGTTGGCATGGGCGATCAGCAGCGGCGTGGCATCCGTGATCGGCAGATAGCCGATGCGCACGGGAGCATCGGCCTCCTGGGCCCGGGCCTCCGCCGCCTTCAGCAGGGGCAGGGCGCCAGCCGCCGTGAACAGGGCGGAGAGCTTGAGCATGTCGCGGCGCGAGAAGCCCGACCGGGAGAAGCAATCAACGCACATGGGATCTTTCCGTTCAGTGGCGGCGCACCGCTTGGCGGAGGGTTTGAAGGATTTCGACACGCAGCCGGCCCAGCTCGGCCACGTCGTCCCTGCGCGGACGCGGCAGATCCACCGGCCAGGACCCGATGAGCCGGGCCGGGGCACCGCCCAGCAGCAGCACACGATCCGCAAGCAAGAGGGCTTCGTCGATGTCGTGGGTGACGAGGAGGGTGGCCGTGTTGAAGTCCGCGACCACTTTGAGCAGCAGGTCCTGCATCTCTGCCCGCGTGACCTCGTCGAGGGCACCGAACGGCTCGTCCAGCAGCAGCACGCGCGGGTTGCGGGCAAGGCACCGGGCGAGGGCGGTGCGCTGGGCCATGCCGCCCGAAAGCGCGGAGGGGTAGAGGCGCCGCGCATGGGCAAGGCCCACCTCGCGGATGGCGGCACTGACCCGGGCCTCGCGGTCGGCCCGGGTGGAGGAGGGCTGTCGCTTGAAATCCAGGCCGAAGGCCACATTGGCCTCCAGCGTCAGCCAGGGCAGCAGGCAGGGGTCCTGGAAGGCCAGCGCCACGCGCGGATGCACCTCGCGCAGCACCTGCCCCTCCACCCGCACCTCGCCGGCGCTGGGCGCCTGGAGGCCGCCCAACACCCGCAAAAGGCTGGACTTGCCCACCCCGCTCGGCCC
The DNA here is from genome assembly GCF_056314145.1 of Aquabacter sp. DMC10. Classification (NCBI taxonomy): domain Bacteria; kingdom Pseudomonadati; phylum Pseudomonadota; class Alphaproteobacteria; order Hyphomicrobiales; family Xanthobacteraceae; genus Aquabacter; species Aquabacter sp. DMC10. The sequence continues at coordinate 8,811 of NZ_JBQUYX010000004.1, forward strand.
GAGGATGGCGATGATCTCGCCGGGGCTGATGTCCAGGTCGAAATGGGCCAGCGTCGGCTGAGGGGCCGCCGCATAGCGCAATTCCACCGCCCGGGCGGCGAGGATCGGGGCCGTCATGCGGCGCTCCGGCGCTGAGCCTCGAGCACGCTTTTCAGCTGGACGAGGCTGGGCGTGATGACGGGCACGAAGGCCGCCTCACGCCAGCGGCGGGCAAATCCGTCGCCCGCGCCGCTCAGATAGGCGCGCCCGCCGGTGGCCTGGAGTTCCAACGCCACCGCCTGGGCGACGATGTCCGCAAGGGCGATGCGGATGTGAAACAGCGCCGCCGGCTTGGCCTGGAACGCGCCACTTCGCAAACCCTCCGCAAGGTCGCGCACACGTTCCGCCAATGCGGCGCCGAGTGCGGCCGCCGGCTCGGCGAGAACGTGGCGGCCCGCGCCCAGGCAGGCGGTGGCCTCCCGCAGCGCGCGTCGCGCCAGCCCGATGGACATGCCGCATTGCAGGCCGAGAAAAGCCGGCCGCACCTTGGGCAGCCAGGAGGGGGCGTCTGGCGCCAGGATGCGCGCGGAGGCAACCTCCACATCCCGGATCTCCAGCGCAGCGGTGTTGGTGCCGCGCAGGCCCATGAGCGGGAGGTCCTGGGAGCGCTCAAGACCCGGATCTTGGTCGCTGAGCGAGACGATCAACGGCGCCCCATCGCCCTGCGCGACGGCTGCGGCCACGTGGAAGCCCTGCGGCCGCAGGTTGGTGACCCAGGGCAGCTTGCCATTCAGGCGCAGGCTCTCGCCGCGGGGTTCGGCCGCCACCTGCAAGTCCTCAAGACCCGCAAGGAATTTCATCGCGTTGGACAGGCCGGTTGCGCCGGCCACCTGGCCTGCCAGGAGATCGGGCAGAAGCGCCTCGCGCAACGCGGCGTTGGGGCTCTCGAGCAGATATTCCACATAGGTGCGGTGCCCCCACAGCACGAAGCCGGCCGCGAGGGAACGTTCGGAGACGGCAGCCACCACCTCCACCGCATCGATGATGTCGCCGCCGGCCCCGCCGAGCGTGTCCGGCACGCCCACCGCAACGGCGCCGCCCGCGCACAGGCGCACCAGCACTTCGGCGCTGCGATCGGCCTGGCTGTCGAGGGACCCGGCGGCCTCTTCCAGCCAGGTCCTGAGTTCGGGCTGGAGGAGCGGGCTCATTCCGCGGCAGCGGCGGAAGGGCCGTCCCAGCGAAAGGGCTCGAGCTGCGGGTTCAGCGGCGGGGCGCCCAGATTGTTGGCAAAGTTGCACAAAGTGGCGAGGCTGACGCCCAGCACCACTTCAAGCGCAGCCTGATCCGAGAAGCCCGCCTCTTGAAAGGCGGTCAGTTCGGCATCGGTGACACGGCCGCGTCCGGCGATCACAGCCTTCGTGAACAGGGCGACCGCTTCCAGCCGGTCGTCCGGCACATGGCCCAGGCTGCGCAGCGCCTCGACCACGGCAGGGTCGAGGCCAGCTTGCTTGGTGGCAATGGCGGTGTGTCCGGCGACGCAGAAGCCGCAGCCATGGGTGGCCGCTGCCGTGATCTGCACCACCTCCCGCTCGGCAAGGGACAGCGAGGCGCGCGCATTGATACCGGAGACGGTGAGGTAGGTCTCGAGCGCCACCGGTGCATTGGCGAGGATGCGCAGGAGGTTGGGCAGATAGCCGTTGCGCTTCTCGGCAGCCGTGAGCAGGTCGCGGGCCGCCTCGGGTGCATCTTCGATGCTGCGGAGGGGAAGGCGGGACATCATCTCTCCATAAAATCGACCTTCATGATCCTAGATGAAAGTTGGAGATAATGTGCAAAAAATTTAATCACAACATCCTGATGTTTTTTGTCGCACGTCAGGATGGAATGTGCTGCCTTGCTCAGCTCTTGGGCGCGCGCTTGCGGGCCTTGGGCGCCACGGGCACGTCTTTCAATTCCTGAGCTTCGCGCGCTTCACGCAGACGCACGGTATTGGCGCGGACGGCCTCGAAGTCGCTCTTATAGCGTTCCATGGCCCGGGCCACGGATTCTTCTAATTGGCGACGGCTTTCGGCGCTGGAAGGCGCCTTTTGGTGCGGTGGTTGTTCTGTCATGGGTCACCTTACCATAAGTGAGCGTCGGCGTCTGTCTTTGCTTCCCATGGGGCCACTTTGCCAGGCCATGGGGGGCGGTGCGCAAGATGCTGCAGACTGGTGCGGGCCCTGAGAGCGCTTCAGCGTTTCATGGAAACACTGAACCTGTCCATCGGACTGCTTCTAAGCATTTCCTTCACGCGAACCGGCGCCCGCTTCGCGCGGAAATCCTCCGGGCGGGGACATTTCCGGCCGCCGCCGAAACAACAAAAAAGCCCCGCCTCGCAGAGGGGGGCTTTTCCTAATCGCTCGAAGGAAGAGGTCCGTCAGCCAGTACATCCGTGGTCTGGCGGACCGCTCAATCACGCGACCTGAAGATTTCCGGCCGAGCTCTTTCCCGACTTATTGTCGCGAACGATGTCGAACTGGAGCTTCTGCCCTTCGGCGAGGTTCTGCATGCCAGCGCGCTCCACGGCGGAGATGTGCACGAACACATCCGATCCGCCGTTGTCAGGCTGAATGAAGCCAAAGCCCTTGGTGGCATTGAACCATTTCACGGTACCGAAATTCATGACGACGTCCTTTCAATCGCGCATGGGTGGTCGACCCGTGTGAGCGGGGCGAACCAAAGTTAGAAATTGAAGGGAGTTATCGTCAGGCGCCTCGGCGCCAGAAAATCAGCCGTCAAATTCAGACCAATTCAATCTAGATCGTGATTGTGTTCCTAGCAAGGCGTCATTTTATCAAATGACGTCTGAGACTACATTTCCGACCAGCGGCGCAATTCGGATTCGCTTGCAATCCGTTCAAACGCCTCTTTTTCACCCTTTACGCGGTATTTGGGTTCGCCCTGATCGGAGGGCATGATGCGCACGATCTGAAATCGCCCGCGCGGGGACCGGATGCCGACGATGAACTCGACCCAGCCGTCAGTGTCAAATTTCGCATTCATGAAATTTATTGTAGCACCCTTTCGATGAACATGCGCGCGGCCAAGTAGAAAAAAGAAGTGTCGCTCCTGTGGTGCCGAGAGGATGTTCGTCCCGCGGCCGCGTCACGTCTTTTCCTGCGTGACCACCTTGAACGAGGTCATCGTGGATGGGCCGAAGGACGTCACCAAGGCCACGTCCGTGGCATCCCTCCCGCGCGCCATGAGGATGCGGCCGATGCGCGGCTTGTTGTGCCGGGCATCGAACGTATACCAGCGCCCCCCCAGATAGACCTCGAACCAGGCGCTGAAATCCATCGGCGCGGGATCCGCGGGCACGCCGATGTCGCCGAGATAGCCCGTGCAATAGCGCGCCGGCACATTCATGCAGCGGCACAAGGTAATGGCCAGATGCGCGAAGTCGCGGCACACGCCCTGCCGGCTCGAATAGGCATCGAAGGCCGTTTTCAGCGGACTGGCGTGGGCGTAGTCGAAGGCAATGTGGCCGTGCACGAAATCGCAGATGGCCTGCACCAGAGGCCAGCCCTTGGCCATATGTCCGAAGCGCGCCCAGGCAAAAGGGCTCAGCCGGTCGGTCTCGCAATAGCGGCTGCCGAGCAGATAGATGAGCACCTCAACCGGAAGCTCCCCCAGGGCATGCTGTGGGGCCGTGGGGGCCTGGTCGTCCGGCAGGCCGCTGTCGCGGATAACGAAGTCCGCACGCATGGTCAGCGGTCCGGCGGGAGCCTGGATGACGTGGCAGAAATTGCCGAAGCTGTCGTGATAGGTGTTGGCATCGAGCGGCGGGTCAAAATGCGCCCGATCCAGGCTGACCAGATCGTTGATCCGCGAGGGATGAACGCTCAAGGTCAGGATCATGGGCGTCGGCTGGGGGCACGTATAGGAAATCTCATAGCCGGCATGAATGAGCATGTGGACCTCTGGCGGGCGGGCGTAGCCCTTCCCCGGTGTGGGTGTGACGGCGGCGATGACGACCCCGCAAGACGGCGCGGGGGCATTAGGCCTCGAGAGAAGATGTGCCGCCCCGTCCTTGGCGTTCTGGCGACCGCATCCCACGGGATAGGCGACGCAATCTGTCGGGGTCTTGAAGCTGGATCCCAGCACCGCGAACCGCCATGCGGCTCCCCGTGCCCTGGGACGTCGTCTCTTTCAAAGAGGGCATGCGCGAAGCGGCCACCGTTCCTTCTGCCGGCTGCCGTTCGTCGGTTCAGCGTTGCTGAGCCACGGGGATGAGTGATCTCTCTCCCTATAGGGCCATTCGTCTCCTGGTTGAAGGAGAAGTTGGCGCGGCGGCTCGCACGGGGCCATGCAGACAGGGTGCATGGTGTCCGCCCTGCGCGACGGGCGGATGCGGGACAAGGAGGGGTAGAACGCATTCGACAGCCGACCGGCCTCCGGAAGAGGTGCTGCCGGCACAATGCGGCCGTTGGCACTTCGTTCCCGTAGCGATGGGCGCAGGCTGGTATTTTCGCGAGATCCGGCCCGGAGGTGGCTCAGCAGATCCGGGGCAACTGGTCGCCCACCAGCATATCGACGATCCGCGCGCCGCCGAAGCGGGTCTCCATCACCACCCGGCCGGGGCGGTCGGCGGTTGCCAAGCCGATGAGCGCAGCACCCTGGCCGAGCGGATGGGCGCGCAGGGCGGCAAGGGCCGCCTCAGCCTCCTCGGCCGGCACGGCGGCGACCAGCTTGCCCTCATTGGCGAGATAGAGCGGGTCGAGGCCGAGGATCTCGCAGAAGCCCGCCACTTCCGGTCGCATGGGCAGGTCCGTCTCGCGGATGCGAACGCCCACCTGGCTCGCTTCCGCCAGTTCGTTCAGCACCGCCGCGACCCCGCCGCGGGTGGCATCGCGCATCATGCGGATGCCGGGGGCGGCGGCGATGAGGTCGGCGATGAGCCCGTGCAGGGCGGCGCAGTCGCTGGCGATCTGGGTGTCCAGCGCCAGATCCCCTCGCGCATTCAGGATGGCCGCGCCATGGTCGCCCAGGAGGCCGTTTACCAGCAGCACGTCGCCGGGCCGCACCCGGTCAATGCCCACGCTCAGGCCTGGCCGGATGACGCCAATGCCGGTGGTGGTGAGGAAGAGCTTGTCGCAGGCGCCGCGTGCCACAACCTTCGTGTCGCCGGTGACAATGGGCACGCCCGCCGCCGCCGCCGTCGTGGCGAGGGAGGTGGCCACCGCCCGCAACGTCTCCAGCGGCAGGCCTTCCTCGATGATCACGGCGCAGGACAGCGCAACGGGCCGGGCGCCGCCCACGGCGAGGTCGTTGATGGTGCCGCACACTGCCAGCGTGCCGATGTCCCCGCCGGGAAAGAAGAGCGGGTCCACTACGAAGGAATCCGTGGTGAAGGCGAGCCGGTCGCCCTGCGCCGCCAGGGCGGCAAGATCGAACCGCGCCTGATCCTCCGCTGCGGCGGGCGCTCCGCCCGCGAAGGGCGCGCGGAACACGTCCTCGATGAGATCGCGCATGGCGGTTCCGCCGCCGCCATGGGCCAATGTCACCTTGGCGCCGGTAACGGGCCGGGCGCGCCGGCTCGCCGCGTGAAGCGGAACGGCCGGCGCGCTCATGCCGCCCCCCGCAGGCCGGCATATTGGTAATAGGCCGCGCACGCGCCTTCCGACGACACCATCAGGGCGCCGAGCGGCATGTCCGGCGTGCAGGTGGTGCCGAAGGCCGGGCAGGCCCAGGGCTTGATCGCTCCGGTGAGCACCTCGCCACACCGGCACGCGGCAGGATCGGCCACCTTGATGTCGGGAACCGCGAACCGGGCCTCCGCATCGAAGGCGCCATACGCCTCCTTAAGCCGCACGCCCGAGCCGGCAATGGAGCCGAGCCCGCGCCATTCAAAGGTGGGGCGGGGCTCATAGACCTCGTGCACCGCCTTGAGCGCCGCCGCATTGCCGGCTTCCGGCACTACGCGGGCATATTGGTTCTCGATCCGCGCGACCCCCGCATCCATCTGCCGGATGACCATCAGGAGGGATTGCAGCAGGTCCACCGGCTCAAATCCGGAGACGACCAGGGGACGGTGAAACTCCCGCGCAATGAAGTCGTAGGGCGCGGTGCCGATGACCATGGAGACGTGGCCCGGCCCAATGAAGCCATCTATGCCGAAATCGGGCTGCTCCAGCAGCGCGCGCAGCGTCGGGATGATGGTGATGTGGTTGCAGAACAAGGAGAAGTTGGTGATCCCCTCGCGCGCCGCCCGCAGCACAGTGAGCGCGGTGGAGGGCATGGTCGTCTCAAAGCCCAGGCCGAAGAACACCACCTCCCGGTCAGGATGGCGGCGGGCAAGGGCCAGCGCATCCAAGGGCGAATAGACCATGCGCACGTCGGCCCCGTCGGCCTTCGCCTGGAGCAGGCTCTTGCGCGAGCCGGGCACCCGCATGGCGTCTCCAAAGGTGGCGAAGATGACCTCGGGACGCTCGGCGATGGCGACGCAATCATCCACCCGCCCCATTGGCAGCACGCAGACCGGGCAGCCGGGGCCGTGGACGAATTCGATGAGGTCCGGCAGCAGGCCTTCCAGGCCATAACGGAAGATGGCGTGGGTGTGCCCGCCGCAAACTTCCATGACGCTGACCGGCCGCTCCCGCCCGCGCCCCAGGCGGACGCAGAGGGCCTCGATCTCGCGGATCAAGGCGGCGGCAAGGGCCGGGTCGCGGAATTCGTCCACATAGCGCATGGGTTTTCTCCCTCAGCCCGCCTGCGGCAGAAACTCGACGCTGCCGGTGCGCATGGCGTCGATCTCGGCCTCCGCCTCGCCGATCTCGGAGAGCACCTTCAAGGTGGCGGCGGCCTCTTCTTCGTCGATGCGGCTCATGGCGAAGCCCACATGGACGAGCACCCAGGCGCCGATCAGATCCTCCAGCGGCGCGCCGGGATCAGCCACGCACACCACGTCCACGGTGCGGCGCACGCCGGAAACTTCCACCACCGCCAGCATGGCGTCGGCATCTGCTATGGCGACGATGCGGCCGGGAATTCCAAGGCACATGGCAGGTCTCCTAATGGCGGGCGAGGGGGCGGCCCGGGGCGATGCCGTAGCGGTCGAGCTTGGCGCGCAGGCCGACGCGGGAAAGGCCCAGCTCTTCCGCCGCGCGGCTCTTGTTCCAGCGGCAGCGCACCAGCGTCTCCAGGAGGATGGAGGCTTCCATGCGCTCGATGCGGTCCTTCAGCGGTCCATTGTCCGGCAAGGCAATGGCGGCGACTTCCGGCGGCGGCGCGGCGGCGGCGCGCAGGACGTGGGGGGAGAGCAGGTCGGCGCCCAGCAGCGGCTCGGTGGTAAGCACCAGCATGCGCAGCACCTCGTTCTGCAATTCCCGCACATTGCCCGGCCAGTCATAGGCGCCGATGCAGGCCAGCGCCTCCTCCGTGAAGCCCTTGGCCGCCTTGCCATGCTGAGCGCACAGAGAATCCAGGATGGCGAGCGCCAGGGGCTTCAGATCGCCCCGCCGCTCCCGCAGTGGCGGCATGGTGAGCACCATGGCGCTGAGGCGATAGAAGAGGTCCTCGCGGAAGCGTCCGGCCTCCACCTCCTTGACGAGGTCGCGATGGCTGGCGGCCAACACCCGCACATTCACCCGCTTGGCTTCATTGGAGCCCACGGGGCGGATCTCGCCTTCCTGGAGGAAGCGCAGCAGCTTCACCTGGAAGGCGGGGGAGACGTCGCCGATCTCGTCCAGGAGGATGGTGCCGCCATCCGCCTGATCGAGCAGGCCGATGCGGGTCACATGGGCGCCCGTGAAGGCGCCCTTCTTGTGGCCGAAGAGTTCGCTCTCCAGGAGCTCGTCCGGGATCGCCCCGCAATTGACGGCGAAGAAAGGCCGCTCAGAGCGCAGGCTGGAATAATGGAGCGCGCGGGCCAGCAATTCCTTGCCGGTGCCCGTTTCGCCCTGGATCAGCACCGGCACGTCGAACGCCGCCACCTGGGCGGCGCGGCGGCAGGTGGCATTGAGCGGGCTGCCGGCGGCGCGGATGAGGGTGTCGAAATGAAAGTTTTGCGCCACCTCGGCCCGCTTGCGGGCAAGGCGCGCCTCGGCGGTGGGGGCGGCGAGGCGCAGTTCCAGGGATAGTCGGTCATGCTCGCGCTGGAGGCCGAACAGATGGGCCGCATTGCGCGCCACCAGCAGCAACTGGTCGGGATGCCAGGGCTTGCTCACATATTGGTAGATGCCGGCTTCATTGATGGCGCCGATCATGTCCTGCGGGTCGGTATAGCCGGTCACAATGACCCGCACGATCTCCGGCCAGCGCTCGCGCACCTCGGTGAGGAAGGCGACGCCCGGCACTTCCGGCATGCGTTGGTCGCAGAAGACGGCCTGGATCCACTCCGCCTCCAGGATGCGGCGGGCTTCCGCAGCGCTCAGCGCCGTGAAGACCTCGAACTCCTCGCCCAAAACGCGCGCCATCACCTCCGCCGAGCGGGGCTCGTCGTCCACCACGAGGAGGGCGGGGCGCGTTGACATGGTCAGGCTCCAATCGCGTTGCGCAGGGCCTCGGAGCGGGCCTGCGCGCCAGCGGCCAGGGCGTCGAGCCGCGCCGCGCGGGCGGACGCGAGCCAGGCGAGCCACGGGGCAAGGCCCGGCCCGCCCCGCGAGGAAACGGTGAGGATCTGCGCCTGCGGATTGATGCGGGCCACATTCGCCCGCAGCAGCTCCTCCGACACATCCAGATGGGGCAAGAGGTCCGCCTTGGTCAGGAGGACCACGTCGGCGGTCTCGAAGATATCGGGATATTTCAGCGGCTTGTCCTCGCCCTCGGTGACCGAGAGCAAGGTGGCGCGCTTGGCTTCGCCGAGATCGAAGGCGGCGGGGCAGACCAGGTTGCCCACATTCTCGATGAACAGCACGCCGCCGGGCGGCAGGGGCAGGCGCTCCATGGCATGGCCCACCATATGGGAGTCCAGGTGGCAGCCCTTGCCCGTATTCACCTGCACCGCCGGAACGCCCACGGCGCGGATGCGGTCGGCATCGTTGGAGGTCTGCTGGTCGCCCTCAATGACGGCGCAGGGATAGCGGCCGGCCAGCGCCTTCAAGGTCTCCACCAGCAAGGTGGTCTTGCCCGCGCCCGGGCCGGCCAGGATGTTGAGCGCCAGAATCCCGCCATCGGTCAGCCGCGCGCGGTTGCGGGCGGCGAAGCGGTCATTCTTGGCGAGGATGTCCTGCTCCAGTTCCAGGAGCCGGGGGGCGCCCGCCGGAGCGGCGTCGGCGTGGGCATGATCGTGATGGTGGTCGTGGCCGTGATCGTGGGCATGGCCATGGTCGTGGGAATGATCATGGCCGTGGTGGTGATGATGATCGTCGTGATGATGATCGTGTGCATCATGCGGCTCATGGCCATGGGAATGACCATGACCATGCGCCTCATGGCTTGGCTTTGCCTCGCCCCACGGGCCGGAGAGGATGGCGGCGTCGGTGCCGCAGCCGCAGGTCACGCACATCACAGCACCTCCAGGTCCTTGATCTTCATGTCCGTGCCGCCATTGGGCAGCAAGCGTTCCCCGCCGCAGCGCGGGCAGGGGTCGAGCCGGCCGGCCAGCGGCACCGTATCATTGCAGTCGAAGCACCAGGCGGTGCCCGCTTCCTCCAGCACCACCAGGTCCGCCCCCTCGGCCGGGGAGCCGCGCATCACCACGTCGAAACCGAAGCGCAAGGCCTCCACCTCCACGCCTGCAAAGCGACCGATGGCGAGGCGCACCCGTGTCACACGGGAGAAATTCTGTGCCCGTGCGGCATCCTCGATGGCGTCCCGCAGGCTCTCGCAGATGGCCATTTCGTGCATGTCAGGCGTCCAGAGGGCTGGCGAGGCGCACCGCCACGCACGGATTGACGGCGAGAAGGGACAGGCGGGCGATGAGGCCCGCTTCTGCCCGCGCGGGAAGAGCGTCGAGCATGCGTTCCAGGAGCCCGCCGGGCGCGAGCGTCCAGCGGCTGGGCGCCAGCATCTTGTAGGACACGACGCGCCCCTCCGCCACGCGGGCGCGGTGCACCAGCGTGCCCCGCGCCGCCTGGGCGAAGCCGATGCCGTGGGGCCGCGCGCCGCTCAAGACCTCCGGTGAAGAGGGGGCAAGGCACGCGCACAGGTCCAGCATCCGGGCCAGAAGGCGTGCGAAGAGGCTCGGACCGTCGCGGGCGGTGAGGGCCGTAAGGAGCGGCGTGCCGCGTACGCGGGCAAGAAGGGTGGCGTCGCGGGCGGGGGAGGCGGTTTCATCCGCCAGCGCCGCCTCGGCCTCGGGAAGGGTCAGCTCCGGCAGGTCCGCGCGTGCCCAGGCTGGGTCGAAGGCGGCGATGCGGGCGAGCGCGCGTGTGGTGACGGTTTCGCCGCGTGCCAGGAGGGTATCCAGCTCCGCGGGCGAAAGGTTGCCGAGCGACCGGGCGGCGGGAACGTGCGGGCCGAACAGATGACTCGCAAGGTGCGTGGCGGCATCCTCGGTTCGCAGAAGGGCCAGGCCCTCAGTGTCCCGCGGCTCGCCCAGGGCCATGGGCAGATGATGGAACAGGAACAGGCCATGCTCGCGGGCGATCTCGGTGCGGATGGCGTCCCCGTTTCCGCCCGACAGACCCAGGGCCGCCGCGGCCGCCGCGCCTTGGGCGGCGGCGCCGATATTATAGAGGCGCGGGATAAGCACCGCCGCCTCTTCCGGCGCGCGGCCGAGCAGCACCCGCTCCGCGTCCGGCATGGGCGCGTAGGTGAAGGGCCGCGCGGGGCGCGCCGCGGTCACGAGGTCGCCTCCCGTCGGGCCGCGCCGGCGCCGAAAATCAGGTCGCGGCGCGTGGGGCGGACCGGCGCGGTGGGGGCCTCGGCAGGCGCGCTGGCAGCGGCTGTGGTGGGTGCAGCCTCCGCCTTTGCCTCTGCCGCGAGCGCCTCCGCCTCGCGCGCTTCGGCAGCGGCGATCTCGGCCTCGCGGCGGCGGCGGATCTCGCTGGTCTGCGCGCCTTCCTCGCGGATCTCGGGATCGAACAAGGCGGCCAGCGCTGCCTGCGCGGTCTCCACCGCCTGGAGCATGGAGGAGAAGTCGAACATGGGGGAGAACAGCGAGCAGGCTTTGTAGGGGCCCACTTCCGGCCGGTTGGCGCCGAGGAATTCGTACCAGCCGGAGGGAAACTCGATCAGCTCCTTGGCCCCGGTGGTGAGCGCCGACCAGTCGTCGTCCGGCCCCGGCAGCAGCACCAGATTCATGAACCAGGGGGTCACCAGCACGCCGAGCACGCGGCCCTCATGGGCGCGAAAGCCCACCGCCTTCACGCCCAGCGTCTCATTGACCATGGGCACGCCGCGCATCTGGCTGGCATGGATCTCCCGGAAGGCGGCTTCCAGGCGCGGCGGCACGGCGGCGATGATGGCTTTGAGCCGCTCGTCCTGCTGCGGCACGGGGGCGGCCGGTGCGGCATCGGCGGGCACGTCCAGCACCATGAACTGGTCCCGCGCGCCGTCGCAGACCGGGCAGCGCCAATGGCTGGGCAGGTCGACGAAAGCGGTGCCGGGCGGCACCTGCCAGGTTTCGCAGCCCTCGGCGGGGTCATAGACGTGCCAGCAGATCTTGCATTCCAGGCGGGTGGCGGGCGGCAGGTCCGCGCCGCCCGCGCGCAGCGAGCCTTCAAACCGCGCCATGGCCATCCTCCTGCGCGCCCATCAGCGTCTCCAGCACCTCGGCGAGGCGCTGGGCGGAGTCGGCCAGATCCTCCGGGGCGGCGGCGGCCACCTCCGGCAGGCGGGTGATCTCGATGGTGTCGAGGATCAGCATGTCGTTGGAATTGTAGTAGCGCACCCGCCACACATCCTTCAGCGCGCAGGCATCGATACGGCAATTGCCATACCCGCGCGACAGGATGGTGAGGTTCCCCTCGCCCAGCACCGTCTCGATGAGCGCGAGGTCCTCGGGCGTGTGGGGCAGGAGAGAGAAATTGATGACATGGGACACGCCGTCGCCCGCCAGAGCCCGTGCCTTGTGGACGATTTCGGTGATGACCGGCGGAGCGTTGAAGATGCCCGGTGCCGGCGCGGCGAGGGCGGCAAGGTCCACCGTCCAGCCTGGCCGGGCCGCGCGCAGCAGCGCGCCACGCGGAAAGGGGCCGACCTCGATGCGGTCCACGCCTCCGGCGCCGCGCACCCGCCACACGCCGGCGAAGGTGGCTTCCTGGATTTCCAGCGGCGCATCGCCGCTCACCTTCACCGCCACCTCGCCTTCGCCCAGGCATTCGTCGATGAGCGCCCGGTTGGCGGCATCCAGCGGCGAGACGGCGAAGGAGGCGTGCGCGTCGGCGCGCCAGTGTTCCAGCGCCTCCCACACCTGCGTCAGGAGGGCGAGAGCGGGGGCGAGGCGGCGGGCATCCACCGCGTCGGGGACGTGCGGCTCGAACACCCGCATGCCGGAGGGCAGGGGCATGTAGGCGAGCCCATCTTCCTCCAGCGGCTGGCTGCCGGGACCAAAGCCGATGGGAGGCTGGGTGGCGAAGGGGGAGGAGGCCATGGGACGCTCGCGAACGGTGTCAGTGGGTGGAGGCGGGCGGCAGCAGGGCTGAGAGGCGGGTGAGATATTCATCCCAGTCCCGCATGCGGGCGACGGAGCCCGCCACGGCGCCGGAACGCACCACCACCAGCGCCGGCAGGGCCAGCCCCAGGGCGCCGCGCAGTTCGGTCTCCAGCGCCGGTCCGGCCACGGCGCCGGTGAGGCGGGCGCCGGAGGGATCGAGCGCCTTCACCAGTTCCGGCAGCACCACGGCGATGTCGGGTGTCTCCAGGTGCGCCTTGGCATGGGAGGGCAGGAACAACAGCACATCGCGCGGGTCGGCGAGGGCATCGAGCGCCTCGGCATAGGCATAGCCGTGGCAGGCGAGGAGCCGCTGCACCAAGGGATGGAGCGTGGAAGCGGGGGGAGGGGGGGCGGTGTCGAGCATCAGGCCTCCTTGCGGCCGGCGGCATAGGCGGCAGCCAGATGGGGCGGGAGCTGGGGCTCCCGGTCGAGATCGGCAAAGGCGCGGTCGATGAGGGCGGGGTCTTGGCCGGCCATCACCGCCGACAAGGCGGCCAGCGCCTCCGCGATGCGGGCGGCTTCCTCGGGATCGAGCCGGCTGCGGGCGGCGCCGAGGAAGACCAGGAGATGGTCGCCGGCCTCCGCATCGGGCACGAGGGAGAGATCCACCGGCTGCGGGCCATCGGTCCCCGCGCAGAGGCCGGCATCGCCGGACCGGGAGAGGAGGCGCATGGGGATGCCGACGCACATGGCTCAGACTCCCGTGCCGCGGGCGAGCACGCGGGCATCGCCGATGCGGCAGGCCTCCTCCGCGCTGGGGCGGCCGGCTTCATAGGCGGCGCGCGTCACGGCGGGGGCGAGGATGTCGGGCGCCGCTGCGGCGCGCGGGCGGGGATCGACATTGAATTCGGCGCGCAGGAGACCGACCACGTGGTCCGCCGCCGGCGCCACCAGGGCGGCGACACCCTCCGTCAGGCCGCCGCCATAATCGTCGAGCGTGTGGGGCTGCACCCCCACAAGGACGAGGCGACGCGGCGCGCGGCCACGCAGTCGGAGCAGGGCCAGGACCTCCTGGAAACCGGTCTGATGGAGGCTGACCTTGCGGGCGGAAAGGGCGACGGGAACATCCTCGTCCCGCACCACGTGAAGGGTGGCCGGCGGCAAGCCGTAATCCACCGCGTCGAGGATGATGACCGTGTCGGCATCCTCCAAATGGGGCAACAGGTACAGGCCCTGCGTGCCGCCATCGAGGAGGCTTACCGTGTCAGGAAACGCGTATGTGGCATCCAGGTGCTCGACGGTGCGCACGCCGAAGCCTTCATCCGCCCACAGGATGTTGCCGATGCCGAGTATGAGAATGCGTTCGTCGGCCATGGCGACAGTTCTTCCCCCTTGAGCCTCCCGGCGCGGTCTGACGCCGCGACTTTCGAACCGTTTCAATTCAAAAGCCGTGCCAGCCGGGCGGCAGAGGAAAGATCCCTTCCGCCGCAAGCCTTTCCCGGCTCGGCTGGAAACAAGGGGATCACAGAGGTGGAAGAATATCTGCCACCTAGATCAAAAAATGGAAGGTTTGTGACCGGGGCGACGTGCCGCCCCGGTGAAATCGCTCACTCCGGGTCGTCGTCCCGGAAGGTGCGGTAGCCATTGGTGATGGCAGAGATCATGGTCTGGCGGGACATGATGTCCTCGCGCACCACCGAATAGACGTGGATGATCACGAACAGGATGATTACCCACATGCCGAGGTGATGGAGCGTGTGCACCGACAGGCTGCCGCCAAGCAGCGGGATGATCCAGCCGAACAGCTTGTCCTGCCAGGAGCCGAGCCCCTCGCCCTCGGAATAAAGGGCAAAGCCGGTGCCGATCATGAAGGCCGAGCCCAGCACCATCACGAAGAACAGGAAGGTCTGGGCGAGGGGATTGTGGCCGGTGAATTTCAGCGGCCGGGTCTTCAGGAACGCGTACCACTGGGCTTCCACGAACAGCCCGCGCCAGAAGCTCTTGCGCCAGAACGGAAAGGTGAAGAGCTCGCGGGAATAGGAATTGCCGAAGAAGGCCCAGATGATCCGCCCCACAAAGCCGACGGCGAAGATATAGGCCGCCGCGAAATGGATGAAGCGGATGGTGCCCATGAGATAATGGGCGCTCGGCTCCCCCGACAAGGTGGGCAGCGGCGAGCCGATGAGATAGCCGGTGATGCACAAAACCACGATGGAGAGTGCATTCACCCAATGCCAGAGGCGCACCGGCGCCTCATAGACATAGACCGTGGTCAGCTTGCGCCCCGCCGGGTCCCGCTCCGCCGGAATGCCGGCGGCGGGGGGAGAGGCGACGGCGGGCAAAGCGGGGGAGGCATCCGTCATGGCCGCCTCCTCAGCGCACGGTGACGCGGGCGAGTTCCTCGCCGCCCGGCGACATCACATGGGTGGAGCAGGCCAGGCACGGATCGAACGAGTGCAGCGTGCGCAGGATCTCCACCGGCTCCTCGGGGCGCATCATGGGGGTGTTCATGAGCGAGGCCTCGAAGGCGCCGATATTGCCCTTGGGATCACGCGGCCCGCCATTCCAGGTGGTGGGCACCACGCACTGGTAGTTCTCGATCCGCCCGTCCTTGATCTTGATCCAGTGGCCAAGCCCGCCGCGGGGCGCCGCCACCGTGCCCACGCCCTTGGCTTCCTTCGGCCAGGTCTTGGGGTCCCACTTTTCCATGTTGGCGGTGGCGGTGTCGCCAGCCTTGATGTTGGCAATGAGATTGTCGAAGTCGCCCAGCATCATCTCGGCGCAATAATGGGCCTCCAGCGCGCGGGCGAGCGTCCGGCCGATGGTGGTGGGCAAGGCCTGCTGGGGCGTGAGGTTGGTGCCGGCCAGCGTATTGAAGCGCCCGAGCGCCTCGTCCACCTGGCCCTTCACATAGGGCACGCCATGGGCATAAGCGAGGATGTAGCGGGCGAGCGGACCCACTTCCACCGCATTGCCCTTCCAGCGGGGCGCCTTGATCCAGCTATACTTGGCGGCCTCGTCCACGGCCTCGATATTGGTCTTTGTGCCCTTGGCGGCCGGGCCCAGCTCATATTTGGGCTCGGTGACGCCGTCCCAGGGATGCAGGCCCTTGTCGTTATTGCCGGCGCCGTAGCTGTACCAGGAATGGGTGACGAATTCCTGGACCTGCGCCGGGTCGCGCGGGTCGATGGGGTGGATCTCGTTCCAGTTGCCGTTGAGGATCACGCCGCCGGGCAGCCGGTCGGTGGATTTTTGGCCCTGGATGGCTTCGTAGTCGCCATAATCCATTACATTGGTGGCCGAGAGGCCGCCGCCATAGAGCCAGCCCTTGTAGAAGGAGGCGATGGCGATCACGTCCGGCACATAGACGTTCTTGGAGAATTCATAGGCTTCCTGAAGCTTCAGCTTCACGAAATTGAGCCGCTCCATGTTGAGCGGGGCGCCCGCCGACATGTCCCCTTCCATGTTGATGGCGCAGGGCACGCCGCCCACCATGTAATTGGGATGGGGATTCTTGCCGCCAAAGATGGTGTGGACCTTCACGATCTCGCGCTGGAAGTCGAGGGCTTCCAGATAATGGGTGACGGCAAGAAGATCCGCTTCGGGTGGCAGCAGATAAGCCGGGTTGTCCCAATAGCCGTTCTTGAAGATGCCGAGCTGGCCGCTCTCCACGAACTTCTTCAGCCGGTTCTGCACGTCGCGGAAATAGCCGGGGGACGACTTGGAATGGTCGGAAATGGCCTGCTGGAGCGCCGAGGTCGCCTTGGGGTCGGCCTTCAGCGCATTGATGGGGTTCACCCAGTCAAGCGCGTGCAGGTGATAGAAATGGACCACATGGTCGTGCCATTGCAGCACCTTGGCCATGATCTCGCGGATCAGGAAGGCGTTGTTGGGGATCTTGATGGCGAGGGCATCTTCCACCGCGCGCACCGAGGTGAGCGCATGGCAGCCGGTGCACACGCCGCAGATGCGCTCCACGAACGCCCAGGCGTCGCGCGGGTCGCGGCCCTTCAGGATCACTTCCAGCCCGCGCCACATGGTGCCGGTGGAGACCGCGTTGCGGATGACATTGTTGGCATCCACATTCACCTCGCAGCGCATATGGCCTTCGATGCGGGTGACGGGATCGACGACGATGCGGCGGCCGGACGTGTCCAGGCTGAAGCCGTTGGGGGTCTGGATGGTCACTGGGCGCCTCCCTGGTCATTGGTTTTGGCGGAAGGGGCGGGCGGCGGCGGGGCGGCGGGCTTTGGGCCATCTCCCTTGTGCTGGGCGCGCTTCAGCGCGCTGACCGCCGCATGGACCGCCACTGCGCCACCCACGATGCCGGCGGCGGCAAGGCCCACCTGGTCCGCATTGGCCTCGATGCCGAAGCCCTCGCCCTTCAGGTCGGTGAGGCGGGCATACCAGGAACCCTTGTCCCAGAAGCCGTCTTCCGAGCAGCCGATGCAGCCATGGCCAGCCTGGATGGGGAAGGACACGCCGTCATTCCAGCGCACGGTGGAGCAGGCGTTGTAGGTGGTCGGGCCCTTGCAGCCGACCTTGTAGAGGCAATAGCCCTTGCGCGCGCCTTCGTCGTCAAACTGCTCCACATACTGGCCGGCATCGAAATGGGGGCGCCGGTAGCACTTGTCGTGGATGCGCTGGGAATAGAACATCTTCGGCCGGCCCTGGCGGTCGAGCTCGGGGATGTGGTCGAAGGTGAGCATGTAGGTGATGACGCCGGTCATCACCTCGGCGATGGGCGGGCAGCCCGGCACCTTGATGATGGGCTTGTCGAAGATCACCTCGTGCACCGGGGTGGCGCGGGTCGGGTTGGGGCGGGCGGCCTGGACGCAGCCATAGGAGGCGCAGGAGCCCCAGGAAATGATGGCCGCCGCGTCCTTCGACACCTTCTTCAACTGGTCGACGAAGGGCTTGCCGCCGATGATGCAATACATGCCGTCTTCATTGAGCGGCGGATTGCCTTCCACGGCCAGGATGTAGCGGCCCTTATACTTGGTCATCACCTCGTCGAGGATGGCTTCCGCCTGATGCCCGGCTGAGGCCATGAGGGTGTCGTCATAGTCCAGCGAGATCATGGACAGGACGACGTCCTTCACCAAAGGATGGGCCGAGCGGATGAAGCTCTCCGAGCAGCAGGTGCATTCCAGGCCATGGAGCCAGAGCACCGGCAGGCGGGGCTTGGTTTCCATGGCGTGGGCGATCTTGGGCGCGAATTCCGGCCCCAGCCCAAGCGCGGCTGCGGTGAGCGAGCAGTATTTCAGGAATGAGCGGCGGGTGATGCCCTGCCGCCGCATGACGTCATAGAATGTTTCGAGGCCGGCCATGCGGCGTCCCTCCCCGGTGGAACCTCGCGCTGCCGGCGGGGCTGAGCCCCTTGTGGTCCCGTGCGCGCTTGGGGTGTCTTCAGCAACCGCCGTGCCACAGATTGGAACTGTTGCAAGACAAGGCTTTCGGCCACTGTGGAGAGTGGGGGATGCGGAAAGCCGGTTCCCGGTGGACGTGCGGGGCGGAAAGCCCGTGACCGGTCAGGCGGAGAGGCGCGCCGCCGCCACCACGGCTTGGCCCAGCGCGAGGCCACCATCATTGGTGGGCACATCGGCGGAGGCGAGGACCCGCAGGCCTGCATTTTCCAGGCGCATGGTGAGGCTTTCCAGCAGCCGGCCATTCTGGAACACGCCCCCGCACAGCACCACCGTGCCGAGCCCCGCGTCGGTCGCAATGCGCAGCGCGGCCTGGGCGAAGGCGTCAGACACCCCGTCATGGAAGCGGGCGGCCAGGGTGGCGGCGGGTGCGCCGACTGCACGATCGGCGAGGGCGGCGCGCCAGAGCGGGCTGGGATCGATCTCCAGGAGGTCCTCTCCCACGAGGCCGTTGCGTACCTCGATGACCATGGGATAAGGCGCGCCCTCCAGCCGTCCTGCCGCTGCCTCCAGGGCCATCGCCGCCTGCCCCTCGAAGGACAGACGATCGGGGGCAAGGCCCGCGAGTGCCGCCATGGCATCAAACAGTCGGCCAGCGGAGCTGGTGAGCGGTGCGTTCAGACCCTTGCGAGCCATGGCGCGCAAGGTGGAAAGGGGCTTTCCGGCGAGAAGATCATCGGCCGCCGCCGCTTCGCCTGCCGCGTCGAGATGGGCCAGCAGCATGCGCCAGGGTTCGCGATTGGCGGCATCGCCCCCCAGCAGCGGCACCGGCTTCAGGCGGCCGCGCCGCGCGCTGGTGAGATAGTCGCAAACCAGAAGCTCGCCGCCCCAGACCGTGCCGTCGGTGCCGTGCCCGAGGCCGTCCAGTGCGATCCCCAGCACCTTGCCGTCCGCGCGCCGCCAGCCCGCCTCCGCCATCACCGCCGCCACATGGGCATGGTGGTGCTGCACCTCGACCAGCGGCAGGCCGTGCCGTTCAGCGAAATCGGCGGCGAAGCGGCTGGGGAAGAGATCGGGATGGAGGTCGCAGGCGACAGCCTCGGGGCGATGGCCAAACAGGGCGGAGCAATCGGCCAGTGCGGTCTCGAAGGCTTCGGCTGTGGCGGGTTCGTCGAGATCCCCCAGATGCTGGGAGAGCAGTGCGCGCCCGCCCAGAGTGAGGCACAGCGCATTCTTCAACCCGCCGCCGGTGGCGAGGATGGCCGGGCGTCCGGCGAAATCCTCTGGCAGCGCCAGGGGCATGGGGGCAAGGCCGCGGGCGCGCCGCAGCACCGTTTGCCGGCCGCCCACCACCTGCACCACACTGTCATCGAGCCGCCGGGCGATGGGCCGGTCATGGGTCAGGAGGGCATCCACAAGGCCGCTGAGTTCGGTGCGGGCCTCGTCATCGCGATAGACCTGCGGCGCGTTGGATCGGTTGGCGCTGGTCATCACCAGCGGACCGCCGAACGCCTCCAGGAGCAGAATGTGGAGAGGGCTGTAGGCCAGCATCAGGCCGAGCCGCTCCTGGCCGGGCGCCACGGAGGGGGCGAGCCTCGCATCCTCACGGCGGCGCAACAGCACCACGGGCGCGGCGGGGCTTTCCAGGGCTTCGGCTTCCCGGGGCTCCACATGGCAGAGCGCGCGGGCGGCCGGAAGATCCGCCACCATTATGGCGAAGGGCTTGGCGGGGCGGTGCTTGCGCTGCCGCAGCTCGGCAACCGCCGCCTCATCGCAGGCATCACATGCGATGTGGAAGCCACCGATGCCTTTCACGGCGAGAATGCCGCCCGCCTTCAGCCGCGCCACTGCCGTCGCGAGCGCCTCCTCTCGCTCAAGGGAGGGCGCATCCGCCGCCTGGAGCATGAGGCGCGGCCCGCAGGCCGGACAGGCCACGGGCTGGGCATGGAAGCGTCGGTCGGCGGGGTTCTCATACTCGGCGCGGCAGTCCAGGCAGAGGGCAAAGCCCGCCATGGTCGTGCGCGCCCGGTCATAGGGCAGGTCTGTGACGATGGAGAAGCGAGGGCCGCAGTCGGTGCAATTGGTGAAGGCATAGCGGAAGCGGCGCGCGGTGGGATCGGCCATTTCCGCCCGGCATTCGGAGCACGTGGCCATGTCCTGTACGATGCCCACGCTCACCTCGCCCGCCGCGCTCTCGATGATGCGGAACCCGTCCTCCTGCGGCGGCGCAGCGGGAGCGCGAAGGATGCTCTCGATGCGGGCGAGGACGGGGGCCTCTGCGCGCAGGGCCTGTTCCAGGGCATCAAGAGCGTGTGGCGCGCCACCCGCATGGATCACCACGCGCGTGCCCGCATTGGCCACCGTGCCGTGAAGGCCAAGCCTTTGGGCGAGCCGCCAGACGAAGGGCCGGAAGCCCACGCCCTGGACGATGCCCGTGACGCTGATCTCCGCGCCCGCCTTCTCCGCCATGGCCGCCTCAATGCACCGTGCAGACCATGCACGGATCGAAGGAGCGCACGATGTGCTGCACGGAGAGGGGCGTCTTCTCTCCCGGCTCCACCCGCGCTCCCACAAGGGCCGCTTCCAGGGGACCCGGGACGCCCTGCGCGTCACGGGGCGAGAAGTTCCAGGTGGTGGGGGCGATGATCTGGTAGCGGGCGATGCGCCCCTTCTCCACGCTCACCCAATGGCCGAGCGCGCCGCGCGCCGCCTCGGTGAGCCCCGCCGCCTGTCCGATGGACGGGTTGATCCCTTCGGCGCACCAGGGCGCGTCCGGTTCGAGCGCGCGCACCCAGGCCTCCATGGCGATGAGGGTGCGCGCCGTTTCCCAAAGACGCGCCACCACGCGCGAATAGACGGTGCCACCCCCGTACGCCACCAAAGCTGTGAGAAGCGGCTGGCCGTCCACCACTTGCCGCGCCAGGGCGCCGGTTTCGAACGGGCGGCCGAACAGGCGCGGTGCCTTGCACCAGGTATAGCCGGTCTCGTCCGCCGCATCAGGCAGGGTGGAACCCGCGAAGGGATGGTGCGGGTGACCGCGCTCTTCCATGCGGGCGAAGGTGTGGTCCTCGGTGATCCCTGTGGGATCGAGCCTTCCCCGCTCGCCGTCAGTGACGATGCCGGCGGCATAGAAGGGCCCGCCTTCCCTGGGATAGGCGCCGTGGCTCAGGAAACGGTCATAAGCCCGCCCCATGCGGTCGAGCCCGAGGTCGGCGGCGATCTCCAGGAACAGGCGGAAATCGCCTTGCGGCCCATTGGCTCGCCAGGTTTCCAGTTCCGCCGGGTCGGAAAGCTCCGCCACCCGCTCCAGCGGCGCGCCGAAAAGCTGTGCCTCCAGCACCCCGCGCACCGCGCGCAAGGTGGCGAGCAGGCGCATCTGGTCCCGCCGGTCGGCCCGCCGCGTCACCCCGCCCGGCTGGATGGCCAGGGTATGGGGCCAGCGCCCGGCCAGCAGGCCCAGCACATGAAACAGCGTCGCCCGCGCTTCCACCATGCGGCGCGCGCTGGTGCCGCGCCCGGCCTTGAAGCGGGCCTCGGCTTCGGCAAACCAGGGCCGCCCGGCATAGGCGGCGCGGGCGAAGTCCGGCATGAAGAAGAGATGGAAATGGGTGAGATGATCCGCCACGTTCTCCGTCGCCACCAGCAGATTGGTGGCGATGCGGCCGTTTTCCGTTGGCCCGATGCCCTGCAAGCCCGCCAGCGCCAGCGCCGCCGCCTGGGATTGGGACACCGAGCAGATGCCGCAAATGCGGGGCGCGATGATGAGGGCATCGCGCGGATCGCGCCCCTCCAGGATGCGCTCGAAGCCGCGAAACAGGGGCGATGACACATAGGCAGCGGTCACCGCGCCTTCCGCCACCTCCAGGCGCACTTCCAGATCGCCTTCGACGCGGTTGAACGGGCCGACAATCAGCCGGCGGGGGGCCTCTTCCGACCCCGTCTCCAGGATGCTCATCGCCGCCTGATGTCCCGCACCGTGGGCGGCACCACCGGATGGTCGCTCACCGCATTGCGTTTCAGCCGCTCAGGCGTGGCCGCCTTGGCGAGCGACGACAAGGCGATGAACCACGCCTTCGGCATGTCGGTGGGCAGGCCAATGGGAATGCCGGCGATCTTGGGCGTCTCCAGGAAGGGGTGGCCGGGCTCCTCAAATTCGGGCGCGGTGCAGTTGATGCAGGAATAGCCGCCACGGGTGCAGGAGCCTTCCCCGTTCCAGGGCCGGGTATTGCAGTCCGCATGGGCCTGGGTGCCGAGGCACCCCAGATGCTCCATCATGCAGCCGAGATCCGAGAGTTTCTCCGCGCTCGCCTTGTACTCATAATATTCGTTGCGCGTGCAACCATGATGGACCAGATGGTCCGCATAGAAACGGGGTCGGCGGTAGGCGTCGAGATCCTGCGGAGATACCAGCCCGGCTGCCAGCAGCATGAGTGTCTCGGTGACCCAATTGGGGTGGGTCGGACAGCCCGCCACATTGATGACCGGCAGTCCCTCCCGGGAACGGAAGCCGGCGCCCAGCGCCCCGCCTTCGCGCCGCCCGTCATATTGGAGCCCGCACGCATCGGTGGGGTTGAGGCCGGCGGCCGTCACGCCGCCATAGGCGGCGCAGGTGCCCACCGCCACCACATAGCGGGCAAGGCCCGCCAGTTCGCGCACCCATTCGATGGTGGCCCGTCCGGTGCCGGCCAGCATGTGGAAGCGCCCCGTGCCGTTGGGGCCGCGCAGCAGCGCGCCTTCCACGCACAGGGCGTCGAGCACGAGCGCGCCGGCCTGGATGCGGGCGAAGATGTCGAGCGCCTCGTCCCCTGTCTCCTCGGAGAGGCTGGGATGCCAGAGCAGGGAGATGCCCGCTCCCTCCAGCGTGGTCATCAGGTCCGGCCCTTCGGCGCAAAGCAGCGACATGGTGCAGCCGCCGCAGCCGCCGGACTGGAGCCACAGGACGGTGAAGGGGGCGGCTGGCGTGCCGGAGAAGGTGGCAAGGCCGCTCATGGCTGGCTCCTGGACTGGGTCGGGGAGAAAGCGTGGCCCTTGGCGGCAGGCAGGGAGAGGGTGAGCACCGCACCGCCGTCCGGATGGTTGGTGGCGGTCAGCGCGCCGCCATGCTCGGCGGCGATGCGATAGGAGATGGACAGGCCCAGCCCGGTTCCCTTGCCCACTGGCTTGGTGGTGAAGAAGGGGTCGAACATGCGGCACGCCACCTCCTCCGGCAGGCCGGGGCCGGTATCGCGCACGGCCAGCATCACCCGGTCGCCGTGCCGGTCGCCGGAAATTTCCAGCCGCCGGTTGTCCCGTCCTTCCATGGCATCGGTCGCGTTCTGGATCAGGTTCATGAGCAATTGGTGCAGGTGACCGGGATGGCCCTCCACCTCCAGGCCCTCGGGCAGGTCGAGGCGGGTTTCGATGCCGGGCATTTGGGCCTTGGCTACCCATTCCAGGGCGGACCGCACCAGCGGCCCCATGTCGAAGGTCTCCAGCGCCTCCCGCCGGTCGGCGGAGAAGCGGCGCAGGTCCGCCACGATGTCCCGCACGCGCTCCGCGCCTTCCAATATGCCGGCCAGGGTTGCGGGCAGGTCGGCGCGGCTATGGTCCAGCTTCAGCGAGGCGCGCAGGGCCTTCAACTCCGCCGGTGTCGCGCCCCGCTCCACCGCATCAAGGAAGGCGGTGATACGGTCGGTGTAGCGCTTCAAGGCGTGGGCATTGCCATAGACGAAAGAGATGGGATTGTTCAGCTCGTGGGCGACGCCCGCCACCAGGCGGCCGAGGGAGGCCATCTTCTCGGCATGCACCAATTGCTGCTGGGCCTGCTTTAGGCCCTCATGGGCGGCGGCCAGATCCCGGTAGGCCTTGCGCAATTCGCCCACCGGCCGGCCCATGAGCACCACGCCCACCGCGCGGCCGCGGGAATCGAACCGCGCGGCGCCATTCACGGACACGGGCAACGGCCCTTCGGGGGTGGCAAAGGCGAAGTCGGTGTCCACGATGCGCTGGCGCTGGGCGACGATAGCGAATACGTCCGCGACGCCTGTGGGGGAGGACGGATCAATCAGGTCGGCAAGGCGCATCTCCTGGAGCGCGGAGCCAGGCCGTCCAAACAGGCGTTCGGCGGCCACGTTGACCTGCTCGATGCGCCCGGCGAGGTCGCAGGCGATGAGCACGTCGGTCATGGACGCCATGATGCCGGCGATAAAGGCTTGGGCTTCCTCCAGCGCCTCGTTCTTGGATTCCAGCTCCACTTGCTGGGCGAGAAGCTCGGCATAGGTCTCGTCCATCTTGCGGATGACAGAGATCCAAGCCTGCTCCGTATCCCGCTCGCCCCCCTCGTCCGGCGCCCCGAGGTGCGGCGCGCGCGTTGCCGCGGCGGGCGGCGGCGCAACGGCATCGGAAGGGGCGCGGAAGGAGGTCATGGCGGCTCGTCGGGAGGGACCCTTCCTCATGCTACGCCCGGAGGCCGCCCGGCGACAACAGCGCCGGGCGGGACGGGGCTTTTACCAGCGCACCCAGCGGCCGGGTACGAACACCCAGACGCCGCCGCGATTGACCCAGGTGGCGCCCACATAGCGGTAGCCGCGGCGGGCCGGCACCCATTGGCCGGGCACCCAGACATAACGCCAGCCGCGCGCGCTCCAGGTCCAGTGGCCGGGCGCCCAGACGAAGCCCGGGCGGGGCGGAGGCACCCGTTCCCAGCGCGCGGGCGGGGGCGGCGGCGGACGACGGCCTCCGGGCGGCGGTGGGCCGGGCGGCGGCGGACCGGGAGGACCGGGCGGGAACCAGGCCTGCGCCTCGGCCTTGCCCGCCAGGATCGCGACCGGCGCAGCGGCGGCTGCGGCAACAAGGCCCTTCAGAAAGCGGCGGCGTTCGATCATCTGTTCTTCCTTCTGCGCGCGCCGCCCGTGCCAGGAGACCCCGGCCCTGCCGAGTTCGCCGGACTGGAGCGACGCCGTGCGTCGAAGACGCTTCAGGAGGCATTCAGGTTCCCGAACCGGGCGAAGATGGGGCGCGCAGGCGCTTTACGTCATCCTGCTCACCGCCGCCGTCGGCCATGGTTAACCGGCCTCCCTTGCCGCTTAGGCGCTGGCATAAAGGCCTTCGATTTCAGAGGCATACTTCTTCTGGATGTTGGAGCGGCGCACCTTCATGGTGGCGGTGACCTCGTCATCGTCGTGGTCCAGCTCCTTCACCAGGAGATGGAAGCGGCGGATGTGGGAGACCTGGGCGAGCTGGGCATTGGCGGCGGCGATCTCGCCCTCGATCAATTCGCGCACCTTGGGGTGCTCGGCGAGCGAACGGAAATGGGTGTAGGCGACGCCCTTCTCCTCCGCCCACTTGCCCACCGTCTCCCCGTCGATCTGGATCAGAGCCGACACATATTTGCGCCGCTCGCCGATGACGATGCACTCCTTCACATAGGGGCTCGCCTTGACGGTGTTCTCGATCTCCGAGGGGGAGAGGTTCTTTCCTCCGGCGGTGATCATGATGTCTTTCAGGCGGTCAACGATCTTGACTTGCCCCTGCACCATTTCCGCTACGTCACCCGTGTGGAGCCAGCCGTCGCGGATGGCGGCGGCGGTGGCGTCGGGGGACTTGTAATAGCCGGCAAAGACGATGTCGCCGCGCACCAGGATCTCCCCTGTCTCCGGCGCCAGGCGCAGCTCCACGCCGCGCGCCGGGCTGCCGACACAGGCCGGCACCAGATGGTCCGGCCGCTGACCGCAGGCGAGGCCCGAGGTCTCGGTGGCGCCGTAGACCTCCACCAGCGGGACGCCCAGGGTGCGGAAGAAGCGCACGATCTTGGCCGAGATGGGGGCGGCGCCGGTCATGGCCACCTTGCAGTGCGTGAGGCCGATATAGTTCTGCAGCGCCCGGAACACCGCCACATAGCACACCGCAAAGAGCGCCCGCTGCGCCAGGGTGCGGCGGGCGGGCGGCACCTCGGCGAAGGGCTCGCACAGGGCAAAGGCGCGCTCGAACAAGGCCCGGCGCAGGCCGCCGGCTTCGATGAGCTTGATGTAGATGGAGGCGTTCAGCTTCTCCCAGATGCGCGGCACGCCCAGGAACATGGAGGGCGCCACTTCCCGAAGGTCCTCCTGCACCGTGCGGATGCTCTCGCCGAAATTGATCTGCGATCCCAGATAGATGGGCGCCATGGTGGTGAGCATCTGCTCGGCCACGTGGCAGAGCGGCAGATAGGACAGATGCGTGGTGGCGGCATCCAGGGAAAGCGTGTCCACCACCGCGATGGCCTCGGCCCTGAGGTTGCGGTAGCTGAGCATCGCGCCCTTGGGCTTACCCGTGGAGCCGGAGGTGTAGATCATCAGGCCGATGTCATCGAGGCCCTGGCGTTCCAGGCACTCCTCGATGAGGCGGGGATGGTCGATGCCATAGGCGCGCCCGAGGTCCTCCAGCGCCGCGAAGGAGAGGACGAGGCCATCGGGATAGGCCCGCAGCCCCTTCTGCTCGATCACCACGATGCGCTTGACCTTGGGCAGTTCGGCCTGGCGCTCGAGCACCTTGTCCACCTGCTCCTGGTCCTCGCAGACCACGATCTGCGCATCCGAATGGTCGAGCACATAGGCGACTTCATTGGAGGGGCTGGTGGCATAGACGCCCACCGTCACGCCGCCCACGAGCCCGGCGCCCAGCTGCGCCAGCACCCATTCCACCCGGTTCTCGGAGAGGATGGCCACATGCCCGCCCTCGGCGAGGCCGAGCGCCCGCAGTCCGAGGCCAGCCGCGCTGGCGCGCGCGAAATAGTCCTGGAAGCTCAGCGGCTTCCAGATGCCGAAATCCTTCTGCCGGATGGCGGTGCGCACCCCGTTCTGCTGCGCCTGGCGGCGCAGCATCTGGGGCAAGGTGAGGGCAGGGGGATCAAAGACGGGCGTCGCGGTCATGGGAGGTCCTCAGGACAGCCAGCGCTTGCGGCGCTTGTAATGCTTCACGTCGCGATAGCTTTTCTCGGCCCCTTCGCCGCCCATGCCGAGATAAAATTCCCGCACGTCCTGGTCGCGCATCAGCTTTTCCACCGGGCCGTCGATGACGACCTTTCCGGTCTCCATGATGTAGCCGTAATGGGCGACCGCCATGGCCACCGCCGCATTCTGCTCCACCAAGAGCATGGAGACGCCGCGCTCCCGGTTGATGCGGGCGATGATGGTGAAGATCTCCTCCACCAGCTTGGGGGAGAGGCCGAGGGATGGTTCGTCCAGCAGGATGAGGCTGGGCTTGGCGATGAGCGCCCGGCCGATGGCCAGCATCTGCTGCTCGCCGCCGGAGAGATAGCCGGCGCGGCTGGTGCGCCGTTCTTTCAGGCGCGGGAAATAGTCATAGACCTCGTCGAAGGGCGTGGGCGGCAGGCCCCGGCCCGACAGGGCGAAGGTGGCGGCGGTGAGGTTTTCTTCGACGGTCAGGTCCTCGAACACCCGCCGCCCCTCCATCACATGGAACAGGCCCTTGCGGACGAGGCCGTGGGGGGAGAGGCCCGCCACATTGCGCCCGTCGAAGGTGATGGTGCCGGCGGTGACGGCGCCATCCTCGAGGTCCAGCAAGTTGGAGATCGCCTTCAGCGTGGTGGACTTGCCCGCCCCGTTGGAGCCGAGCAGCGCCACCACGGATCCCCGCTCCACCCGGAGCGAGAGGCCGCGCAGAACCTGCACCGCCTTGTTGTAGACGACCTCGATATTGGTCACCTCGAGAATGGCGTCAGTCATATCAGGCCCTCTGCCCTCAGGAGGCGACGTTGATCCAGTCGGAATCGGCCACCATCAGCTTCTTGGCGGCGTCGTAGCGATAGACCCGGCCGACCGGCACCGAATTGCCGGGAATGGAGACGGGAACGCCGATGATGCCGCCGGTGTCGAAGTCCTTCAGGCTGTTGAGGGCCGCCTTCAGGTTGGTGCCGTTCAACTCCTGTCCGGCCGCCAGCGTGCGCTTGGCGCTTTCCAGGAACAGCATGGCGGTGAAGAAGCCCTGCATATAGGCGGTGGACTGATATTCGGGTCGCATCTGCCGGATCTTGTCCAGCATGGGGCTCTTGCCGTCGGTGTCGTAATAATAGCGATAGGGCATCACGCCCATGAAGCCGTCCGCCGGCTCGCCCACCTTGGTCCAGAGCGAATTGTCCATGGACCAGAACGTGCCCATGAACTTGGTGGCAAGGCCCATCTGCTTGGCCTGGCTCATGAATTCAGGAATGGGCGCGAGCACGTAGCCGTGGAAGATGGTGTAGTCGGGGTTGGCGCGGCGCAGCTTGAGGATTTCGGTGGACACGTCCACGGCGGTGGGCGGCGTGACGATGGTCTCGGTCATCTTCAGGCCGAGCTTCTTCACCTTCTCCTGGCCCGCTGCAATGGGATCGCGGCCGAACTCGGTGTCGGAATGCACAAAGGCAATCTTCGCGCCGGGCTTCGTCTTGGCCACATATTGCAGCAGGATGTCGAACATCTGCGTGTAGTCGGGGCCGGCGATGAACTGGAAGGGATACTTCTTGGGGTCGTTCAGCTCGCTGGCGAAGGACGCGCCCGCCATCATAATGGTCTTCTTGCGGTCCAGCTCCGCATTGATGGTCTTCGAGAAGCCGGTGGAGTCGCCATAATAGAGGTTGATATTGGCCTGGCTGGTGAGCTTGTTGAACACAGCCACCGACTGGTCGACCTTGTAGCCGGTATCCTCGGCCAGGTACGTCACCTTGCGGCCGGCAATGCCGCCGCCATCATTGATGATCTTCACATAGTCCTGGATGCCCGCATGGATGCCGATGCCGGCAAAGGCGAACACGCCGGACAGCGGGATCGAGCCGCCGATGACGATGTCGTCCGCCGCCGCCGAGGGGCGGATGCCAAGGCCGATGGCAGCGCCCGCGCCGAGGGCCAGGGTGAGAGCCTCGCGTCTGTTCATTTTCATGATGTTTCCTCCCGGTTCGCCCGCCTTTGCGGGTCTGTCACGTCGTCAGGTCTTGAACGGCCACAGATGGAAGAAGCGCCGCGTGCGCCGCCAGATTTCGGCAAGTCCGTGCGGCTCGAAGACGAGGAAGCCGATGATGAGCGCGCCGAACACGATGGTGCGCACCGGCGAGAGAATGGCCACCGCATCGGGCAGGATGGGGGAGAGCACGCCCACCATGAGCTTCAGCACTTCCGGCACCATGGTCATGAAGATGGCGCCGAGAATGCCGCCCAAGATGGTGCCCATGCCGCCCACGATGACGGCGGCCAGGAAGAAGATGGAATAGACGAAGGGAAAGCTTTCCGGCGTCACCACGCGGAAGAAGTAGGCCCACAGTCCGCCGGCCACCCCCGCATAGAAGGAGGAGAGGGCAAAGCTCATGAGCTTGTAGCGCAGGAGCGGAATGCCCAGCACCTCGGCGGAAATGTCCCGGTCGCGGATGGCGATGAAGGCCCGGCCGATGCGGGTGCGGAACAGGTTCGCCGCCGCCAGCACCATGATCGCCATCAGGGGAAGGATCAGCCAGTAGAGCGCGAAGGGGCGCGACAAGGTGAGCCCGAAGACGGAGGCCGGAGCCACATTGATGCCGGACACGCCATTGGTCACCGAAGACCAGTTGGAGAAGACGAAGTGCAGGATGAAGGAGGCCGCGATGGTTGCCATGGCCAGATAAAGGCCTTTCACCCGCAGGCTGGGCAGGCCCACCACCGCCCCGACCAAGGCGGTCATGAGGCCGGCGAGCAGGAGGTTGAGCAAGGCCGGCGTGCCAAGCCGCCCCTCCAGCACCGCCACCGTATAGGCCCCCACACCCATGAAGGCCGCCTGCCCCAGCGAGACGAGGCCGGTGAAGCCGGTGAGGATGTTGAGGCCGGTGGTGGAGATGATGTGGATTCCCACTAGGCAGGCCAGATAGAGGAAATATTCGTTGGCGACGAACGGCAAGGCGACGAGCGCCACCGCCAGCACCACCAGCCAGGCCCGCTGGGTGGAGGTGTCGAAGAGCGCCTCGTCGGCGGCGTAGGTTTCCTTCAGCGTGCCGATGCGCATGTCACAGCCTCTCGATCTCGACCGTGCCGAACAGCCCGTAGGGCCGCACCAGCAGCACCAGCATCAGCAGGCCGAAGGTGGCCAGCATCTTGTATTCGCCGCCCAGGAAGGTGCCCGCCCAGGCCTCGATCAGCCCCACCATGACCGCGCCGATGAGCGCGCCGGAGATGGAATCCAGGCCCCCCACGATCACCACCACAAGGGCGGACAGCCCGAACACGCCCATGGCGGGCGAAATGCCGCCCACCGCGCCCACCAGCACGCCCGCGCCCGCCGCCGCCATGCCGGCGAAGACCCAGGCCAGGGAGAAGACGGCGGGCACATTGATGCCGCAGGAATAGGCCGCCGCCTGATCGGTGGCGGTGGCGCGCAGCGCGACGCCGCCGCGCCAGAAGCGGAACACCAGCAGGAAGGCGGCAATGACGGCGCAGGAGACGGAGAAGCCGATCACCACCTTGCGGGAGACATAGGCGTCGAAGATGAACACCGCGCCGCCGCCCATGAAGTCCGGCAGGGCGGTGGGCGCCGCGCCCCAGATGATCTCGGCCAGGCCCATGAGCACCGAGCCGATGCCGATGGTGACCATGAAGACCGAGATGGCGTTCTCGCCCAGCATGGGGCGGATCACCGTGCGCTCCAGCACCGCGCCGAGAAGCCCGCCACCCACCAGCGCGGCGGGGATGGCCACATAGGTGGGCAGGCCGAGACCGGCGGTGAAGGAGAAGAACAGATAGGCCCCTACCATCAGGATTTCGCCGATGGCGAGGTTCACCACGCGGGTGGCCTTGTAGATCAGCACGAAGGCAAGGCCGGTGAGCGCAAGCAGTGCCGCATTGCCGAGGCCCGCGAGCGTCACCTCGAAGAAGAACAGCCAGTCGAAGTCCATCAGGCCGCCTCCCGCCCCTGGATGCGGCGCTGAAGCGCCTCCACGTCCGTGCCGCCGAGATAGGCGCGGATCACGTCCGGATTGGCGGTGACTTCGGCGGGCCGCCCGCGGGCGATCACCTGGCCGAAATTGAGCACCACCACATGGTCGGAAATGTCCATCACCATGCCCATGTCATGCTCCACCATGAGGATGGTCACGCCCCATTCTTCCTTCACGTCGAGGATGAAGCGGGCCATGTCCTCGGTCTCTTCCCGGTTCATGCCGGCCACCGGCTCGTCCAGCATCAGCACCTTCGGGCGCATGGCGAGCGCGCGGGCCAGTTCCACCCGCTTGCGCAGGCCATAAGGGAGCGTTGCCACCGGCTGGTTGCGGATGTGGTTGATCTCCAGGAGGTCGATGATCTTTTCCTCCACCTCGGCGCGCAGCTCCATCTCCTCCCTCTGCGCCCGGCCCCAATAGAGGAGCGCCTCCAGCAGCGAGGTCTTCATGTGGGCGTGGCGACCGAGCTTGATGTTGTCGAGCACGGTCATGCCCCGGAAGAGGGCGATGTTCTGGAAGGTGCGGGCGAGGCCGAGGCGGGCACGCTCGGGCGGATGGGTGCGGGAAATGTCCTGCCCCTCGAAGCGGATGGCGCCTTCGCTCGGGTGGTAGAAGCCGGAGATGCAGTTGAAGAGCGAGGTCTTGCCGGCCCCGTTCGGCCCGATGACGGCGGTGATGGAACCCGGCGCCACGTCGAAGGTGACGCCGTTCAGCGCCTTCAGGCCGCCGAAGGACAGGCTCATGGCATCGACCGAGAGGATGGGCGCGCTCATGCCGCGCCTCCCGGCCGGCCGGCCGTTCCGGCCGCGCGGCCTCGTCCGCGCCCGGCGGTCGGCCGGGCCTTGCTCTGGCAGATGCACACGTCGCCGTAGGCGGCTGGTGCCGTCATGGTTTCCTCCCTTCCCGACGGCGCTTGGCGCGCTCTTTGGGATTTTGGTGTCTGGCCTCCCGGGGGCGTTGGCGCGCCCGCCGGGAGGTGGTCGGCTTAAAGCGACATGTGCTGCGGCAGGCTGCGGGCGTAGACGCGCTCCACGGGCTCGTCGAGATCACGCCCGGCCCGCTCGAAGCCGCGCCGCCAGTCATAAATGTGCCGGCGCATCCATAGCCGCGCCGTCTCCAGGTCCCGCGCCTTGATGGCATCGATGATCTGGCGGTGAGCAAAGATCATGCGCCCGGGGCCCTCGGGCACGCGGCGGCAGATCAGTTCGGAGGTGGGAAAGAAGAGCAGGCTGCACGGCTCGCGCGACAGGGTGAGCACCCGGTTCCCGGTGGATTTCGCCAGCAGGACATGGAAGTCGAAATCCACCTGGGAGATGCGCGTCGGGTCGTTGGCGGCGCTGGCGGCTTCCAGTTCCTTCTGGTTCTCCTCCAGCTCTTCGATGGCTTCGGCCGGGGCGGCGGCCACCGCCTCCTCCGCCGCGGTCACCTCGAGGACGAGGGAGACCGAGAACAATTCGCGAAACGTGACCTCGTGCAGCGCCAAAGCGCGGCTCATGCGCGAGGACAGGCGGTTGTAGCGGGGCAGGCAGGCATAAAGGCGCCGGTCGGGGCCCCGTTCGATGAAGCCGCTTTCCTCCAGCGCCCGGATGCCCTCGCGCACGGTGGAGCGATTGACCCCGAACTGGCGCACCAGCTCGGCCTCCGTGCCCACTGGTTCCCCCGGCAGGAGACGCCCGGATACCACCTCGCGCTCGATCGCCTCGGCGACCAGCTGATAGGCCGGTGCAACCTGGATGCGTTCAAAGCGAGTGGGAGACGGAGCGACCATGGGACCAGCCATTTGCAACCGACAGAACCCTAGCATGTCCTGATCGGACATTGTCAACATCGCTCTTAGCTCTGTCTGTTTCTTTATTTTGTAAGCAGTTGCGAGATGTATTCCTCGCGGGCGCAATACAAATGTACGTTTGTCCGACAAAGTGCGGGCGGCGTTGGGCGGCGCGTGTCGGGCAGGTGTGGCGCCCGCTCCAGGAATGGCAAGGCTTTGGCTTTTCATTGCGGGCGGCAACCGCTATCTTCAACCTAAAGAAGGGGGGACCGTCCGCGCGGGCGCAGGCGGGGAACCTGGGGCTTCAAGATCGCCAGGCTTCAGCCCGGGAGGGGCGCGCGTGACGGTGTGGGGGATGAACACCGCCAAAGTGCTGAGGCATGTCGCGCGGCGCGGGCTGATTATGGCAGCGGCGCTCGTCATGGTGGCGGCGATCGTGGCCATCCAGGGCTACACCCTGCTGCAGGCGCGCCAGGACAGCTGGGACAATGCGGTACGCGGCGCCGACAATCTCCTGTCGACCCTGGCTGCTGCCATCGAGCGCAACCTGAGCCTCATCGAAGTGTCCCTGACCGGGGTCCAGGAGGCCGTGGAGCGGCCCGAGGTGCGCGCGGTGTCGCCCGAGTTGCGCAATCACGTGCTGTTTGACCGGGCGACGGCGGCCGAGCATGTGGATGTGGTCCTGGTGCTGTCTCCCACCGGCGACATTCTGTTCGACTCCCGTTCTCCCATGACCGGCACGGGCAATTTCGCAGACCGGGATTTCTTCCTGGCGCAGAAGGACAAGGACGCGGGCACCTATCTGTCGCGCCCAAGCGAAAGCCTATTTGGGAACGGCGCCCGGCAGATTGCGCTCAGTCGCCGCCTGTCCCACGCCGATGGCTCCTTTGCCGGTGTGGCCGCGGCGAGCCTGCGCTCCAGCTATTTTGACGAATTGTTCTCCGCCCTCGACCTGGGGCCTGGCAGCATCATCACGCTCATGCGAACGGACGGCGTGGTGGTGGACCGCCGGCCTTCGGCGGAGCCTGACAATGGCGCCGGGGTGAGCGTGGCCGGGCAGGCCGTTTTCCAGGCCATCGCGAACGGGCGGCCCAGTGGCTTCAAGGCCATCTCGATGTATGAGGGCACGGAGAAGTACTTCCTTTACCGGCACATCGCCGGCTTTCCTCTGGTTTTGATGATCTCCATACCCATGGATGTCGTCTTCAAGCCCTGGCGCTCCCAGGCCATCGTGGTGGGCCTGCTCACCGTGTGCGTGTGCAGCCTGATCCTTTTCCTGGTGGCGGTGGTGCAGCGGGCGTTGATCCAGAGCTTCTCCATGGAGGACCGCCTCAAGCTTGCCGCCTCCACCGACTTCCTGACGGGGCTGACCAACCGCCGCGATTTCGACCGGTACCTGGCGGTCGAGATGCAGCGGGCGGCGCGCGATGGCTCCTTCCTGTCCCTGCTCATGGTGGACGCCGATCGCTTCAAGCTGGTGAATGACCGGCACGGCCATCCGGTGGGGGACGAACTCCTGCGCGAGATCGCCGGCAGCCTGCGCCGTTCTCTGCTGCGCCCGGCCGACCTCGCCTCCCGTTATGGCGGCGAGGAGTTCGCAATCGTGCTCCCCGGCACCGACGGCGTGGGCGCCCGGGTGATCGCTGAGCGGATCCGCAAGGTGGTGGAGGCCACGTCCGTTCCTCTGCCCGATGGCGGGCGCCTGTCCGGCACGGTGAGCGTGGGCGCCGTGACCGCCCGCATCGGGGTCGCCACCCGCGTGGAAACCCTGGTCCGGCGGGCGGACGAGGCGCTCTATATGGCCAAGGGGCGCGGGCGCAATTGCTGCGTCCTCTTGGAAGGGGTGGGGCCGGATAGCCGCGTCACCGGCTCCCAGGTTCCCCTCTATATCTGAGCTGTTGCCCGGGGTTCCGGCCCATCAGGACGGGGGCGCGCTGCGCTTATGCAGCCGGCGGCCCATGACCCAGGTTTCATCCACGGCCCGGTCATCCGCCACGCTCATCAGCCCGAACAGAAGGCCGGCCGCTTCTTCCCGGGTGCGGGGACGATCCCCGGACAGCACCATGGACTGTCGCCAAGCCAGGGCGGCCGGTCCCCCGTTCCAGTCCAGCACCACGAAGTCGGCTTCCTTCCCAGGCTGGAAATTGCCGAGCATCTCATCGAGATAAAGCCCCTGCGCGCCACCCAGGGTGATCGACCAGAAGGCACGGTAGGGCGAGAGCTTGTTGCGCTCGGCCTCGGCGGGGTCATGGCGGGAGGGGTCCAGGCTGCCGTCCAGAAGAGTGGCGTTGCACATGCCCACCTTGTAGGCATCGTCCAGCACCTGCAGCATGGAGAAGCGGTTGCCGCCGCCAATGTCCGATCCAAAGGTCAGCCGCACCCGGTGCTCAGGGTCCGTGGCGCGCCCCAGGCGGAACAGGCCAGAGCCCAGGAACAGGTTGGAGCAGGGGCAGAAGGTGACGGCGGCGCCGGCGCGCGAGAGGCGCTTGAATTCGCCATCGGACAGCCAAACGCCGTGGCCGCCTGAGAATTTCGGCCCCACCAGCCCGTACTTTTCATAAACGGCGAGATAGTCCGGGCAGTCGGGGAAAAGGTCCATCACCCCCCGGCATTCGGCCGGCGTTTCGGAAATATGGGTGTTGATCCAGCAATCGGGATGCTCCGCCTTCAGGCGCTCGCAGGCCGACAGCATCGCCTCGCTCGCGCCAAGGGCAAAGCGGGGGGTGATGGCGTAGAGGTTGCGTCCCTTGCGATGATAGCGGGCGATCAGGCGGGCGCTGTCGGCGTAGAAGTGCTCGGGCGTGTCGGTGAAGTCCTCCGGCACATTCTTGTCGATGCCGGTCAGTCCCGCGATCACCCGCACATTGCGCCGGCTGGCTTCCTCGAAAAACGCCTCCGTCGACACCGGGGAGGCCGTGGTGAAGGCCTGGCACGTGGTGGTCCCCGACGCCAGAAGCGCGTCGAAAAAGCGCCTCGCCCCCTCCCGGGCGTAATCGGGGTCCTTGTAGCGCAATTCCTCCGGGATCACCCATTTCTTCAGCCATGGCAGCAGCTGCTCGCCATAGGAGCCGAGCATGCGGGTCTGCGGGAAATGGATATGGCCGTCGATGAAGCCGGGCAGGATGAGGCGGTCGGGAAAGTGGGTGACGGCGAGGTCGGCATAGGCCGGGGCCACGTCCTCGAAGGCCCCGAAGGCGCGGATGATGCCGTCTTCCACCACCAGAAGGCCATCGGCGAAGAAGCGGGCGGCGTCTTCTTCCGCGCCCCCCTGCGCCCAGGGATCGCCGATGAAGTCGAAAAAACAGCCGCGTATGCCCACAAGGCTCATGCCCGTACCCTTCTGCGCGGGAGGGATGCGCTGTGGCGGGCGCCCGGATGCGGGCAGGGGAGGGCGCGGATGCCGTGCCGCTGGATCAAGGCCGCCTCCTTGGCGTGGGGGCGCGTGCGGGAGACGGTGCTCCCGCGCTGCTCCGATGGCCGCACCCCGCTCATGCTGCAATGCAGCTTACAGGCGTGAGGGGGGAGCGCAAGTTGGCGGCGCGGCGCCGCACCAGCGGCAGACGCGCGGGATCAGGCGTCGAGCAAGGTGACGATGGCGGCGTGAAGGGTCCGCGCCAGCGCCTGCGGGGGAGCGTCCGCAATGTCGGTGTCCGTCCGCATCAGCGGAAGTCCGGTCTTCAGGGCCAGTCGCGCTTCCAGTTCAAGCGCGAGGTCGTGGAGCGCCTCCTTCAACTGGGCATTGGCCGTGGATCCCAGTTCCGGGGCATGAACCAGTTCGCGCAGCAATCCGGCGCGCCCCAGCCCATTGCCCAAGGCCTCGCTGTAGAAGGCGAGCGCCTCGTCGTCCGCATCGCGGCCGAGCACGCCGAGAAAGGCATCCCTTACGAATTGCCGGCGCTGCCCCAGCGTGCCGCCCGCTTCGCCCCGACCGCGCAGGGGGCGTTCGGAAATGCGGTGAAGGCTGTCCTGCACGTGCTGCTGGATGAGGTCGCCCGCGCGTGGGAAATCGTCCAGCGCGCCCACAAGCGCCGCGGTCACGCCCAGCTCATCTTGCCCCAGCATGTGGCGGAGCTCATTGAGCGGATCTTCCGCGGTCTCTTCCAGGTCGAGCGCCCGCAGATAGGCCAGCGCGGCCTCGGCCCGCCGGCCGGTGATCTTGAGCAGATGGCCGAGCTGGAGATGGGTGTCCCAGTTCATGGGCTCCGCGCTGAGCGCTCGAAGATAGGCGGCTTCCGCGCCGATCATCTGGCCGGATTCCTTGTGGGCGTGGCCCAGCTGGACCCAGATATGGGTCATGTCCGGCTTGAGGCGCAGCGCGTCCACATAGAAGGACGCCGCCTTGCGCCAATGGCGCAGCTCGCGCTGGGCATCGCCCTTGCCCACCAGATCCGCCGCCGCCGCGCCTTCCCGGCCCAGGCCAATCAAGCGCACGCCGCGCGCAAGGACGGAGGCCTCCTCTGCCTCCGTGCCGAGGGCCAGCCCCTCCACCCGCCGCGCGCGCGCGGCGTCATCCAGCATTCGGCCGGTGAGCGCCATCTCAAGGCCGAGGCAGGCACGCTGGAACGCGCGCAGGTCGCGTGGCTCGGTCCTGGCTTTCTTGCGTTGCCCCATCTGTCCCGAACATCCTTATGATGATGCACACTAATGTGAGCGGGCGGGGGAGGAAAGCGCGGCGTGGGCCAAGGCCACGCTTGTTGCCACGCCGCCCGGTGCATGCTACCGCAAGGAAAGCCGTGCGGGGGCACCAGGGTTCGGCCGGTTCCTGCCGGCCGCTTGAGAAGAATAGGGTAGACGTCCATGCCCAAGGCCGCGCCCTCCGGCGCCTTCGAGAGCTATTCCCGCGATCCTGACCAGCTGAAAAGTTCAGACCGGTCCTTTGGTCGCATCATGGCCGTCTTCTTGCTGATCGTGGCCGCTTTCCAATACCATCACGCGCGTGTTTCCCTGGCCCTCGTGCTGGCCGTCTGCGGGCTCGTCTTCGCGCTTGTCGCCCAAGTCCGACCGCAGACTTTGCACCGGCTGAACCTGATGTGGTTCCGCTTGGGCCTGCTGCTGCACAAGGTGGTCAATCCGCTGGTCATGGCTGTCATCTTCATGGGGGCGGTGGTGCCCACGGCGCTGGTGATGCGCCTCTTGGGCAAGCGCCCGCTGGTGCTGTCCCCGGACCGCGCCGCGTCGACCTACTGGATCGCCCGGCAGCCGCCCGGCCCGTCCGGCGAGAGCATGAAGCGCCAGTTCTAGAGCCCGATCCGGTTGAGGCAGCCTGATCGGAAGGCGCCCCGTCCGTCCCCAACCGCATGCACAAGAACCGCCCGGCCGGATCCCGCGATCCCTCCGGCTGATGGATGAGGAAGTTCCATGGGTTTCATTTCCGAATTGTGGCAGTTCCTGCGGGCGCGCAAGAAGTTCTGGCTGCTGCCCATGCTGGTGCTGATGGCCATCCTCGGCGGGCTTCTGATCCTGGCCAAGGGATCGGCGGTGGCCCCCTTCATCTACACCATGTTCTGAGGGCGCCGTGCGCATCCTCGGCCTGTCGGCCCTTTATCACGACAGCGCGGCTGCCCTGGTGGTGGACGGCGAGATCATCGCCGCCGCCCAGGAGGAGCGCTTCACGCGCCGCAAGCATGACCCCCGGTTTCCCGAGCATGCCATCCGCTATTGCCTGGAGGCGGGCGGCATCGGCTTGTCCGACCTCGACCATGTGGTCTTCTATGACAAGCCGTTTCTGAAGTTCGAGCGCCTGCTGGAGACCTATGTCTCCTACGCGCCCAAGGGCTTTTCCTCCTTCCGCATCGCGCTGCCCCTGTGGCTGCGCGAGAAGCTGTTCCAGAAGGATCTTCTCGCCAAGGAGTTGAAGGGCTTCGACAAGAGCTTCGACGCGCTGGGCAAGCTGCTCTTCACCGAGCATCATCTGTCCCATGCCGCCAGCGCCTTCTTCCCCTCGCCCTTCGAGGAGGCCCTGGTCCTGACGCTCGACGGTGTCGGCGAGTGGGCGACCACCTCAGCCGCCATCGGCCGGGGCAACAGCCTGGAGATCTTCAAGGAGATCCACTTCCCCCATTCGCTGGGGCTGCTCTATTCCGCCTTCACTTATTATACCGGGTTCAAGGTCAATTCCGGCGAATACAAGGTGATGGGACTCGCCCCCTATGGCGAGCCGCGCTTTGTCCAGACCATCCTGGACCATCTCATCGATGTGAAGCCCGACGGTAGCTATCGGCTGGACCAGAGCTATTTCGACTATTGCGTCGGCCTGACCATGACCAACCGGCGCTTCCACGATCTGTTCGGCGCCCCGCCCCGCAAGCCGGAGGAGCAGCTCACCCAGTTCCATATGGACCTTGCCGCCTCCGTGCAGAAGGTGACGGAACTGGTGGTGGAGCGCCTCGCACGGTCGCTCGCCCGCGAGACCGGGCAGAAGAAGCTGTGCATGGCCGGCGGCGTGGCGCTGAACTGCGTCGCCAATGGCGTGCTGCATCGCCTTGGCCTTTTCGAGGACATCTATGTGCAGCCGGCGGCAGGGGACGCGGGCGGGGCGGTGGGGGCGGCGCTGGCCGCCTATCACATCCATGCCGGCAAGCCGCGCGTTTCGGGCGCCGACCGCATGCGCGGCGCCTATCTGGGGCCGGCCTATGAGCAGTCGGACATCGAGCGGCGGCTGGCGGGGGCGGGCGCGGTCTTCACCGTGCTGGACGATACCGCCCTCATCGATGCCACCGCCCAGGCGCTGGCGGACGAAAAGGCGGTGGGCTGGTTCCAGGGGCGCATGGAGTTCGGGCCGCGTGCTTTGGGCGGGCGGTCGATCCTTGGCGATCCGCGCTCGCCGACCATGCAAAAGACCTTGAACCTCAAGGTGAAATACCGCGAGAGCTTCCGCCCGTTCGCGCCTTCTGTCCTGCGCGAGGATGTGGCGGATTGGTTCGAGTTTAACGACGACAGCCCCTATATGCTCATGGTCGCCCCGGTGGTGGAGCGCCGTCGGCGGGCCATGACCGAAGAGGAGCAGGCCTTGTTCGGCATCGACAAGCTGAACGTGCCGCGCTCCGACATCCCGGCCGTGACCCATGTGGATTATTCGGCCCGGCTGCAGACGGTCACGGCGGACACGGCGCCGCGCTATCACGCGCTGATCTCGCGCTTCAAGGCGCTGACCGGCTGCCCGCTGGTGGTCAACACGTCCTTCAATGTGCGCGGTGAGCCCATTGTGGGCACCCCCGAGGATGCCTTCCGCTGCTTCATGGGCACCGAGATTGAGGTGCTGGCGGTGGGCAATTGCTTCCTGCGCAAGGAAGACCAGGACCCGGCCCTCAAGCTGAACTATGAGACGGCCTTCGAGCTGGATTGAGCGGGGATCGGGGCCCGGCGCCGGCCGGGCCCCGTTTTCTCACACGATGGTCACGTCCAGCGTGGCGACGCCATCGACGCCGCCTTCCAGCCGGTCGCCTGCCTTCACTGGGCCGACGCCCGCCGGAGTACCGGCGAAGATCACGTCGCCGGGGGCGAGGCGGAACAGGGTGGACAGCTCGGCGATCATCTCCGGCACCTTCCAGATCATCTGGTTGAGGTTGCCGTCCTGCTTCACGGTGCCGTTCACCGACAGCCAGATGCGCCCTTCGGACGGGTGGCCGATGGTCTCCGCCGGCACCAGGGCCGTGCAGGGGGCGGACTGTTCAAAGGCCTTGCCCACTTCCCACGGGCGGCCGAGCTTCTTGGCCTCGCCCTGGAGGTCGCGGCGGGTCAGGTCGATGCCGACCCCATAGCCATAGACATGGCTGAGGGCGTCTTCCACCTTGATGTTCTCGCCGCCGCTCTTCAGCGCCACCACCAGCTCGATCTCATAATGCATGTCGCTGGTGCGCGGGGGGTATGGGACGGACGTGCCCACCACCAGATTGTCGGCATTCTTCTGGAAGAAGAAGGGCGGCTCGCGATTGGGATCGTGGCCCATCTCGATGGCGTGGTCGGCGAAGTTGCGGCCCACGCAATAGATGCGGTGCACCGGGAACAGGCCTTCCGAGCCTTTGACGGGCAAGGCGGGAATGGCGGGAGGGGCGATCACATAGGCACTGGCCATGGAAACCTCAGGCTCCTTTCGAGCCGGCGGATGGAGACGGCCGCCGCGGCGGGATGCCACATCTTGCATGGAAGATGCCGGCCTCCAAGGGGGCAGATGGCCGGACGTAGCGGCAGGGCGGGGGATCAGCCGCCGCCCACCGGCGGCACGCACAAGTCCCGATGGCCATCGAGATAGTCCAGCACCGCCTGCGCCGCCGCGGCATGCCCCGCCGGTGTCCAGTGCCCGTCATGGGCAAAGGATGCCCCCGCCAGGGGAAGCTTGTTGCGGACCATGTAGTCGTACATGTCGATGACCGGGATGCCGCGCGGGTCCGCCAGCTCCTTCAGGCGCTTGAAGCGCAGGCCGGTGGGCTCGTCCATGCGCATGGATTCGATGGACAGGATGAGAAGGGTCGCGCCGTCGCGCGTGGCGCGGGCCTTGAACTCGTCCAGCGCATAGCCGGAAAAGGCCATGGCCTCCTGGAAGGCCGGCGGCAGCTGCGGCCAGGAGAAGGGGGCGTCCATGCTGAGCATGGTGGCGTTGGTGGAGGTGTTGCGCGCGGGGTCCCAGCCCTCCAGCAGCTTTTCATTGCCCGGGCGCTGCGCCAGCAGCTGCGCCCGTTCCTTGAAGAGCTGCCCCATGTCCTGTCCCGACAGCCAGGCGGCGGCCTGGGGGGCCACCATGGCCAGCTTGGTGAAAATCCAGGAATAGAAATAGGAATGGGTGACCAGGAAGGTGTTGACGCGCGGGACGAAGTCGCGCGTGCGGGTGGGCACCTCCAGGAGGTGGCTGCGCCAGCCCTGATTGTCGACGGGCAAAGGCGCGAAGCCACCGGCGGCGGTGCGGCGGGCATACATGCGGTGGGGGTGGTCGGGATCGATGCCGCCGCGGATGCCTTCCAGCACCACTGAATTGTTGGCGAAGTCGTTGCCTACGAACACCAGGAGCACGATGCGCGGGCGGAAGGCGCGGGCGAATTTATCGTAGAAGGGCAATTGGTTGAGCTGGCCGGTGCCGCCATAGCCATAGGCGGCGACCGCCAGGTCCAGCGGCGGGGTCTGCGCGGCGGCCAGATTCATCAGTTGGCGCGGCAGCTTCTGCTCGATTTTGACTTCCAGGGCCGAGACGAAACTGTCGCCGATCACCGCGACGCGGCAGGCCTTGGGATCGGAAACGGGCGGCTCCTCGGCGAGGAAGCCTTGGGAATTGGCGGTCTGCTGGGTCCAGAAGTCCAGGCCATTGGTCGCCCGCGCCACCCCGCCGGGGGTGAAGAGCAGGCCCACGTCATCCACGAAGGTCAGCGGCCAGTCGCCGTTCAGGAAGGGGCGGGTGAGGCGGAAATAGGCTTCCCCTGCGCCCGCCACGGCCAGAACGAGCACGGCGGTCACCGCGAGGCTGGTGAGAAGATCCTTGAGCCAGGACGAAGGGGGCTGCTCCCCCTTTCCATCAGTCATGCCATGTCCCCCTGTGAGGGGGACGGGCCCCCGCCGGTTCGCAGGCCGGATCCGGCGGGTCCATGCGGCGGTCCAGATCAGTGGAACCGAGGCGCTCCGTTCAGGAAGCGACGGCCGCGATACCGATGGGGCAAGCTA
This sequence comes from Aquabacter sp. DMC10, assembly GCF_056314145.1. Taxonomy (NCBI): domain Bacteria; kingdom Pseudomonadati; phylum Pseudomonadota; class Alphaproteobacteria; order Hyphomicrobiales; family Xanthobacteraceae; genus Aquabacter; species Aquabacter sp. DMC10. Next base: position 51,002 of record NZ_JBQUYX010000004.1, read on the forward strand.
TGCCCGTGCCCCCGAGGCCGCAATATCCGGCGGGATTCTTGGCCAGATATTGCTGGTGATAATCCTCGGCGAAGTAGAAGGGGCCGCCCTGCGAAATCTCGGTGGTGATCTCGCCAAAGCCACGGGCTGTCAGCGCCGCCTCATAGGCGGCCTTCGAGGCGCGCGCCTCCTCCTGGCGGGCGGCGTCGGGCACATAGATGCCGGAGCGGTATTGCGTGCCGATGTCATTGCCCTGGCGCATGCCTTGGGTCGGATCGTGGCTTTCCCAGAACACCTTCAGCAACTGGCCGAAGGTGACTTCCTTAGGGTCATAGACCACCAGCACGCCTTCGGTGTGCCCGGTGCGGCCCGAGCAGACCTCCTCATAGGTGGGGTTGGGCGTGTGGCCGGCCACATAGCCGACGGCGGTGACCTTCACGCCCGGCACCTGCCAGAACTTGCGCTCGGCGCCCCAGAAGCAGCCGAGCGCAAACACTGCAGTCTCAAGCCCGTCCCCATAGGGACCCTTGAGGGCGGCGCCGTTGACGAAGTGGCGTTCGGCGGTGGGCAGGGCGGTCGCGCGGCCGGGAAGGGCCTCGGCGGCGCTCGGCAGGGTAAGCGGCTTGCGGGACCAGAACATGGCGAACTCCTCGCGCGCCCGCCGCGCGGGCCATCGGCCGTGCGAAAATCAGGGCACGCAGATCAGAGGGGGAGCGGGATTTCCGCCATCCAGAGGATGGGGCGGGAGCTGCTCCGAGCGCTCGGACCCTAATATGGGAGCGCCCCTGCCTTTGCGCGAGGGGTCAGCGCGCATCGAAGCGCGAGCGCTGCCGCTTGCGGCCGATCGCCATGAGCCCGAGGCCCAGCACGCACAGGAGCGCGAACAGGGGCAGGTCGAGCACTGGCACCGCCACATCCCTCCAGGCGGCCGGCGACAGGCCCGAAAGGGCGGCCTTTGTCTTTTCAAGGCTGGACGCGGACAGCGAAGACCAGGCCGAAAGCGCGGAGATGAACTGGACTTGCGAGGCCGCGATGGAGCGCGTGCCGTCCACCACCAGGGCGACAACACCGCCCGCCAGCAGCCAGAAGCCGATAAAGCGCAGCAGGAACCTGATCATGCCATCCACACTTTTGCGTCATCGCGCCGAGGCCGGCCCGCCGCGCCACTTTCCCTCTGAATAGAGCGCCCCGGCGCCCGAGGGAAGCCGCCGGGAGAGGGCGGGCATGCTCTGGAGGAGGTCAAAGCTGAGAGGTTTCCCGCTCAAGCCTCTTGATGCGACGCACGGTGTTTGCTTCCATCCGGGCATGGGCACGGGTCTGATCGAAATCCGTCGAGCGACGGTTACGGATGCAAGGGCCATCGCGGGCGTCCACGACGCTGCCTGGCGCACGGCCTATCGCGGCCTCATTCCCGGCCTCGAACTGGAGCGGATGGTGGAGCGCCGCGGTCCCGGCTGGTGGGAGCAGGCCATCCGCCGCGGCAGCCGCGTGTCGGTGCTTCTGGCCGGCGAAACGCTGGTGGGCTACACCAATTTTGGCGGCAACCGGGCCAAGAGCCTGCCCTATGGTGGGGAGATCTACGAGATCTATCTCGACCCGGTGCACCAGGGCCTCGGCTTCGGCCAGCGCCTGTTTGCGGCGGCCCGGCGGGATTTGTCGCGGGCAGGTCTCAATGGCCTGGTGGTGTGGGCGCTGAAGGAAAATACCGGGGCCACCGGCTTTTATCAGGCCCTCGGGGGGCAACCGGTCGCAGCGTCGTCGGAGCGGTTCGGCACAAAAACCCTGGACAAGATCGCCTACGCTTGGCAGCGGTAGCCGCGCTACGCTGCGTCGCAGCGTCTTCCGTGGCTTCAAGCGAGTGGTGTCATGCTCATCGACGCGATCAAGATCGGCAAGAATCCCCCCCATGAGGTGAATGTGGTGATCGAGGTGCCGATCGGTGGCGAGCCGATCAAGTACGAGCTGGACAAGGAGTCCGGCGCGCTGTTCGTCGATCGCTTCCTCTATACCCCCATGCGTTACCCGGGCAATTACGGCTTCATCCCCCACACGCTCTCCGGCGACGGCGACCCGTGCGACGTGCTGATCGCCAACACCCGCCCCATCATTCCCGGCGCGGTGATGAGCGTGCGCCCCGTGGGCGTGCTGCTGATGGAAGACGAGAGCGGCGTCGACGAGAAGATCATCGGCGTGCCCGGCCCCAAGCTGACCAAGCGCTATGAGAATGTGAAGAACCACACCGATCTGCCGGAAATCACCCGCGCCCAGATCGAGCACTTCTTCTCGCACTACAAGGATCTGGAGCCCAACAAGTGGGTGAAGATCATCCGCTGGGGCGATGTCGAGGAGGCCCACAAGCTCATCCTCGAGGGCATCGAGCGCGCCAAGAAAGCCTGAGCAGGGCTTGAACCCGCGGCCCGGCACACGCCGGGCCGTTCTTCTTTCCGGGGGCCTGACGGTCTCAGGACAAGCCGCCGATAATGCCGTCGGCGGTCACGAACATGCCCTCGGCCGCCGGCACGGAGGGCAGGCCCGGCATGGTCAGGACATCGCCGGTCAAGGCCACCACGAAGCCCGCGCCCGCCGACAGGCGCACTTCGCGCACGGGGAGCACATGACCCGTGGGCGCGCCGCGCAGGGTGGGATCGGCCGAGAAGCTGTATTGGGTCTTGGCCATGCAGACGGGCAAGGTGCCGAAGCCCGTGGTCTGCAATTCGTCCAGCTTCTTTGAGGCCTCGGCGCTGAACACCACCTCGCCGGCCCGGTAGATCTCGCGGGCGATGGTCTCGATCTTGCCCTTCAGCGGCACGTCATCGGCATAAAGCGGCTGGAACGCATGGGGCGCGTCGGCGAGAGCCACCACGTCGCGGGCGAGATCCTCGGCGCCTGCGCCCCCGTCCGCCCAATGGCTGCAAACGTGCACGGCGACGCCCAGCGGCGCGAGGGCGGCGCGCACCGCCGCGATCTCGGCTGGGGTGTCGGCGGTGAAGCGGTTCAGCGCCACGACGACGGGCAGGCCGAACTTGCGCAGGTTTTCCACATGGCGGACCAGATTGGCCGCGCCCTTGGTCACCGCTTCGGCATTTTCCGCCGACAGGCCCTTCAGCGGCACGCCGCCATGCATCTTCAGCGCGCGGACTGTGGCCACAACCACGGCGGCAGAGGGCGCAAGGCCTGCCTGGCGGCACTTGATGTCCAGGAACTTCTCGGCCCCGAGATCGGCGCCAAAGCCGGCCTCCGTCACCACATAGTCCGCCAGCGCCAGGGCCGAGCGGGTGGCGATGACCGAATTGCAGCCGTGCGCGATATTGGCGAAGGGGCCGCCATGCACGAAGGCGGGCGTATGGCCCATGGTCTGCACCAGATTGGGCTGGAAGGCGTCGCGCAGCAGCGCCACCATGGCGCCGATCCCCTTCAGCGCGCCCGCCTCCACCAGGGCCTTGGCGCGCGTCTGGCCCACCACCATGCGGGACAGGCGTTCTTCCAATTCACCAAGGGTGCGCGACAGGCAGAAGATGGCCATCACCTCGCTGGCGACCGTGATGTCGAAGCCGTCCTCGCGCGGAAAGCCATTGGCGGCGCCGCCGAGGCCCACCACCACCTGCCGCAGCGCGCGGTCGTTCAGGTCAACGACGCGCCGCCAGGAGATGCGGCGGGTGTCGAGGTCGAGGCCATTGCCCCAATAGATGTGGTTGTCGATGAGCGCCGCCAGCAGATTGTGCGCGGCGGAGATAGCGTGCAGGTCGCCGGTGAAATGCAGGTTGATGTCCTGCATGGGGATGATCTGGGCGTGCCCGCCGCCGGTCGCCCCGCCCTTGGCACCGAACACCGGGCCAAGCGAGGGCTCGCGCAGGCAGATGGCCGCCTTGCGGCCGATGCGGGCGAGCGCATCGCCCAGACCGATGGTGGTGGTGGTCTTGCCTTCACCCGCCGGCGTGGGGCTGATGGCGGTCACGAGGATGAGCTTGCCCTGCGGCCGGCCTTCAAGGCCGGCGATATAGTCCAGGGAGAGCTTCGCCTTGTGCGGCCCGTAGCGATAGAGGTCGGCGGCGGGGATGCCCAGCTTGGCGCCGATCTCCTCGATGGGCAGGGGCGTCACGCTGGCCGCGATGGCGGCATCGCTGGCGGGATCGATCTGGCGGGCCGTCACCTGGTGCATGGGGGAGCGCTCTTTTATGGGGTGGGATCAGCCCGGCCCGTGGGGGCGCAGGACGGAAGGATGGCCGCCGGCAGCGGCGGCGGCAAGACGCGGCCCGGGCACGCCGGCGAGAGGGGCGGCTTCAACCGGCGGAGGCCAGCCGTCCAGGCTGATCCGCTCCGGCCCCTTTCCGCCCGTGGGGCGGGTGCCGGCCCGCCAGGCCAGGAGCCGGGCGATCTCCGTGCAGGTGAGGTCCTTCACCGGATTGAAGGCGTGGGCCGGCAGGAGGGCGGGTGCGTCCGCTTCGATCGTGCCGCCACGCGGCGCAGGCAGCAGCGGCACCAGGCCAAGTGCCTGCGCGAGGAGGGCAAGGGCCGGCAGGCGAAGGGCTGCGAGGTCCGGGGGCGGGGCCTCCAAGGGGGCCATCAGTGCGCCAAAGCCCCGGGCCGCCGCTGCCAGGTCCAGCGGCACCAGCGTCAGTCCCAGCGCGCCGGCAAGCCGCAGCCCGCCCGATGGAACATCGTCCACCGCGCCGAGGACCACTGCCGTCACCTTGTCGGCGCCGACAGCGTCCAGGGCGAGGACAGCCCCCAGGCCACCGTCGGCAATGGCGCCGGCATCCAGGAGGACGCCGTTCGCACCGCTGTTGCCCACCAGGTCGCGCAAGGCGAGCACGCTGGCCTCATAGTCCGCCGCATCGCCCTCCAGGCGCTGGGCGAAGGGGGCTTCAAGGCACCGCCAGCCATTCTCAAATCGCTGCCACGTGGTCATGCGCACGCGCGGCTGGAAGCTTGGAAACTGCATGGGAAGCGACCGGTCGGCATTGAGCGCCAGGGAGGAGCCGTCGAACACCCATTCGCCCGCTCCCCCCACGGCGTTCACATGCAGGAGCGGCAGGTCGCATTCCACCACTCGCGCGACGATGCGGCTGAGGCGGGCATCGGCGCCATCGCGCACATAGGGCGCGGCGTCCGGCACGATGAGCATTTCCGCACCGGTCTCGGCGAGGCATTCGGGCACGTCCGGCAGGTCCATGTCGGAGCCCACCGGCACGCCGATGCGTACCCCCTTCACGGCCAGCGGCCCAGGCATGGGGCCGGGCGAGAAAATGTCCGCCTCCACGGCGCCGCCGCGCGGGGACAGGTCCACCTTGGCGCGGGTTGCCGCAACCTTGCCGTCGGCGATGAGGACGACCGCATTGCACAGCCGCTCGCCCTCCCACCAGGGCGTGCCCACCAGGATGGCGGGCTGGCCCGGGCTTTCCTTTGTCAGGGCCTCCACCGCGGCGGCGCAGGCGGCCACCACCTGCGGGGCGCGGGCGGCGCCGAGGAAAGGGGCGCCGGAGAGGAAGAGTTCGGGAAAGACGATGAGGTCCGCCTCCTGGCGGCCCGCCTCGTCCCGCGCGGCCCGCAGAGCGGCGAGATTTGCGGCCACATCGGCATGCGCCGAGGGAAGCTGGGCGACAGCGATGCGCAGGTGATCGGCGGGCGGGGCGGCGGTTGGGGCGGTCATCGGCTCATGCTTTCGTCGCCCCTGCTTTAGAGGGCGTTTCCCCGCGAGGGAAGCGGCAAGGGCGGGGTGTGTCTCTACTCTGCAGCCAGGGGCAAGGGGGCGCTCGTCTGCGCCGCACGGGCGGCGATGCGACCTTCTCCCCACTGCGCGAGCGCCGTGACGGCACCGCGCAGACACTCGCCCGTCGGGCTCAGGGCATAGCTGACCTGGGGCGGGACGGTGGGAACCACGCGGCGCACCACGATGCCGTCCGCCTCCAGTTCCCGCAGGGCCTTGGTGAGAATGCGCTGGGTGACATGGCCCATGGCGCGCCGCAGGTCCGAATGGCGCTTTTCGCCCGTCATCAGGTGGAACAGGATCGATCCCTTCCACTTGCCGCCGATCATCTCCAGCGCCACTTCCACCGGGCAGCCGGTGCAATCGAGCGCGATGTGGCGCTTGGCCATGACCTCTTTCGCCTCCCTGTTGGGCATCCAGGGGCAAAGATAGTGCGGGACGCTGCGTCCGTCACCCGATGGACAGTCCTCTGGTGCGGTGTATATCGTATGCCAAAACAGGACGCGCCCGCCACCATGCTGGACCCCTCTCTCGCCGGCCACCTGGAGTTCATGCCAGGGGCCGAAGCCCCGTTCCTCCCCCCGCTTGAGCCCGGCCGGTATGGGCTCGGCCTGTTCGCCGAGCGCGACGCCCAATTGGTGGTGCCGCCGGGATTGGAGCCGGGCCGGCCGGTGCCGCTCATGGTCCTCTTCCACGGCGGTGGTGGCAGCGCACAGAAGATCCTGCCCATGATGGAGCAGCACGCGGCCACCAAGGGCTTCCTGCTTCTCGTCCCCCAATCCCAATTCCCCACCTGGGATCTGGTGATTGCCGGCAACGGGCCCGACCGGGAGCGGCTCGACACCGCGCTCGGCGCCGTGGCCGCACGCTTTCCCATTGATCCCACCCATGTGTGCTTTGCCGGCCATTCCGACGGCGGCAGCTATGCCCTCTCGCTGGGCCTCACCAATGGGCAGTTCGTGACACACATCATCGTGTCCTCTGCGGGCTTCATGTCCGTGCAAAGGCAGATGGGGGCGCCGCGCATCTTCATGTCGCACGGGGTGAATGACGAACAGATCCCCATCGACCGCAGCGCCCGCACCCATGCGGCCCTGCTGCGCGAGGCCGGCTATGACTTGACCTATATGGAATACAACGGCCCGCACGCCTATCAGCCGCCGGTGGTGGCGCTGGCTGTGGACTTCTTCCTGGCGCCCGTTCCTGCCTCTCCACAACCGACTCCGGCCTCTCCTTAGGCTCCGGTCAGCACGACCTTGCCGTGAGCGGGCACGAAAATGTGCCGTCTTGCGGCGCGGCGGGAAGTTCCGAAATTGGGCGACATATCGATCCGTCTCGGAGACCTGCCATGAAGGCTGTCGGCTACGTCCAGTCCCTCCCCATTACCGATCCGCAGTCCCTCTTCGATTTCGAGGCCCCCGCGCCCACGCCGGGCCCCCGTGACCTTCTGGTGCGGGTGAAGGCCATTTCGGTCAATCCCGTCGACACCAAGGTGCGCATGCGCCGCCAGGGCACGGCCGAGGCGCCGGTCATCCTGGGCTGGGATGCGGCCGGCATCGTCGAGGCGGTAGGCGAGAAGGTCACTCTCTTCCGTCCCGGCGACGCGGTCTATTATGCCGGTTCCATCGCCCGGCCAGGCACCAATGGCGAGCTGCATGCGGTGGACGAGCGCATCGTCGCCCTGAAGCCGAAGTCGCTCAGTTTCGCGGAGGCCGCCGCCCTGCCGCTCACCGCCATCACCGCCTGGGAAGGCCTGTTCGACCGCCTGCACATTCCGGTCGGAAAGGGGGGTGCTGGCGGCGCCCTGCTCATCATCGGCGCGGCGGGTGGCGTGGGCTCCATCGCCGTGCAACTGGCACGGCGCCTCACGCCCTATACGGTGATCGGCACGGCTTCGCGGCCCGAGAGCGAAAAATGGGTGCGCGAGCTGGGGGCCCATCATGTCATCGACCATTCCCGCCCGTTGAGCGAAGGCTTGAAAGCCATCGGCCTTCCGCAGGTGGACGCGGTCTACGCCCTTACCAACACCGACAAGCATTGGACGGAGATCGCCGCCAGCCTCAAGCCACAGGGCGCGGTTTGCGTCATCGACGATCCCGGCCCCCTCGATGTGTCGCTTCTGAAGCAGAAGGCGGCCACCTTCGTGTGGGAGTTCATGTTCACGCGCTCCCTGTTCGAGACCCCGGACATGGACGCCCAGCACCGCCTGCTGACCGAGGTCGCAGGTCTGGTGGACGAGGGGCTGGTGCGCACCACGCTGGGTGCGCATTTCGGCACCATCACCGCCGAGAACCTGCGCCGCGCCCATGAAGCGCTGGAAAGCGGGCGGAGCGTCGGGAAGGTGGTGCTGGAAGGATTTAATGACTAAATAAATTGAAATAGTAGTTTTGTGGGATAAGGTTCCCGCATCTTCATTGCATGCGGGAACCGACCTCATGACAAATCGCGCTTCCAGTGCCGCGCCGTCCCCCGTCCTGCGCCGTCTTTCGGCCTTTGCCCTGGCCTCTCTGACCTTCGCAAACCTCGCCCTCGGCACGGCCGCCGCCGATGCCATCCGCGTGGGTGTCACCGCCGGCCCCCATGCGGAAGTGCTGGATGTGGTGAAGAAGGTGGCCGCCAAGCGCGGCTTCGAGATCCAGGTGGTGGAGTTCACCGATTATGTGGTGCCCAACCAGGCGCTGGCCAACAAGGAACTGGATGCCAATTCCTTCCAGCACGAGCCCTACCTGAAGAACCAGATCGCGCGGACCGGCTGGAAGATCGTCAAGGTGGCCGACACCATCGCGTCCCCGCAGGGCATCTATTCGGTCAAGTACAAGTCTTTCGCAGACATTCCCGCCGGCGCCACCATTGCCATCCAGAATGATCCGTCCAATGCGGCCCGTTCACTCCAGATCCTGGAATATAACGGCATCATCAAGCTTCGGCCCGGCGCGGGCGTCACCGCCAGCGAGATCGACATCATCGAAAACCCGAAGAAGCTGAAATTCATCCAGCTGGACGCCGCCCAATTGCCGCGCGCGCTGCCGGACGTGGATGCCGCCTCCATCAACAACAATTACGCCGTCCAGGCGGGCCTCAACCCGGCCAAGGACGCGCTCATCCGCGAGCCGGTGAACGGGCCGTGGGTGAACATCCTGGCGGTGCGAGAAGAGGACAAGGACAAGCCCTGGGTGAAGCAGCTCATCGACGCCTATCACTCGGACGAGGTGAAGGTGTTCCTGGTGGAGCGCTTCAAGGGCTCCTATCTGCCCACCTGGTGATGGGCCGACCGCCGGGCGCGCCATGGCGCGCCCGGCTTGGTTTCCTCAGGCGTGGGCGAACACCCGGTAGCGGCGGGGCACGAGGCCGATCTCGGTGCCCACCGGCAAGGTGTCGCCGTGGGGGACGGCGGCCTCGACCACCACATTGCCCCCATGGATCTGAATGTCCGCCCGCCGCGTCGGGCCGAAGGTGCGCACCGCCAGCACCTTGCCGGACAGGGGCGCCTCGCCGGCCGGGGCCAGTTCCACGTCGTGGGGACGGGCGAGAATGCGGGCGGGACCTGAGGCGACGCCTTGTGAATCCAGCGGCACCTGCCGGTCGCCCACATAGAGCGTGCCGTCCCGCACATCCGCGGGCAGGGAGAGGCTTTCTCCGATGAAGTCGTGCACGAAGGCGGTGGCCGGGCGGTCATAGACCTCTGCCGGCGTGCCCACCTGCTCGATGCGGCCCCGTCCCATCACCACCACGGTGTCAGCCAGTTCCAGGGCCTCTTCCTGGTCGTGGGTGACGAGCACGGAGGTGACCGGCAATTCCTCGTGCAAGTGCCGCAGCCAGCGGCGCAATTCCTTGCGCACCTTCGCGTCCAGCGCGCCAAAGGGCTCGTCCAGAAGGAGCACGCGCGGCGAGATGGCGAGCGCCCGGGCGAGCGCCACCCGCTGGCGCTGGCCGCCGGACAATTGGCCGGGATAGCGATCCGCCAGCCAGTCGATCTGCACCAGGGACAAAAGCTCGTTCACCCGTTCGCGGATCTTGGCCTCGGGCAGCTTGTCCGCGCCCTTGCGCACGCGAAGTCCGAAGGCGACGTTCTCGAACACGCTCATGTGGCGGAACAGGGCATAGTGCTGGAACACGAAGCCCACATTGCGCTCGCCCACCGAGCGGGACAGGGCGTCCTGGCCGTCGAACCGCACCTCCCCGCTGTCGGGCCAGTCGAGCCCGGCAATGATGCGCAAGAGTGTGGTCTTGCCGGAGCCGGAAGGGCCCAGCAGGGCCACCAGCTCGCCGCCGGGAATGTGCAGGCTCACACGGTCGAGCGCCTTGAAGGCCTTGAACTGCTTGGTGACATTGACGACGTCGATGCTCATCGGTGGTCCTCCGCGAGCCGGCTTTCCAGGATGGTTTTGGCGATGAGGGTGACGAGCGCCAGCAGGGCCAGGAGCGAGGCAACCGCGAAGGAGGCGACGAACTGGTACTCGTTGTAGAGGATCTCGATATGCAGCGGCATGGTGTTGGTGAGGCCGCGCACATGGCCCGAGACCACAGACACCGCGCCGAATTCGCCCATGGCCCGCGCGTTGCACAAGAGCACGCCGTAGAGCAGGGCCCATTTCACATTGGGCAAGGTGACGCGGAAGAAGGTGGACAGGCCCGAGGCGCCCAATGAGATGGCCGCCTCTTCTTCCGAGGTTCCCTGTTCCTGCATCAGCGGGATCAGCTCGCGCGCCACGAACGGAAAGGTGACGAAGATGGTGGCCAGCACGATGCCCGGCAGGGCGAAGACGATCTTCACGTCCCAGGCCTGAAGCTGCGGCCCCAGCAGGCCCTGCGCGCCGAACAGCAGCACATAGACAAGGCCCGCCACCACCGGGGAGACCGAGAAGGGCAGGTCGATGAGGCTGATGAGCAGGCTTTTGCCGGGAAACTCGAACTTGGTGATGGCCCAGGAGGCCACCAGTCCGAAGATGAGGTTCGCCACCACCGAGATCACAGCCACCAGGAGCGTCAGCCGGATGGCGGCGAGCGCGTCAGGGTCGAGGATGGCCGTCGCATAGGCCGTCCATCCCCGCCGGAACGCCTCGTAGAAGACGTTGATCAGCGGCATGCCGATGAACAGCAGGAGAAAGGCGAGGGCGATGGCCGTGAGGGCGATGCGCACCGCGCGCGGCTCAGTGCGCACCGGCTTATGGCCGGTCAGGGCATGGTTCGCCTCCGCCCGGGCCAAGCCGGGGGGCAGGCCTTCGGAGGCGGACAGGGGCAGCGCGGAGCTGTCGGGATGGGCGTTGGTCACAGGTCCCTCCCGCGGGCTTGGGTCCAGCGCTGCAGCGCGTTGATGACCAGCAGCAGGGCGAAGGATGCCACCAGCATCACGCAGGCGATCGCCGTGGCATCCGCATAGCGGAACTCCTCGAGGCGGATGACGATGAGGAGCGGCGCCACTTCCGAAATGCCGGGCAAGTTGCCGGCGATGAAGATGACCGAGCCATATTCCCCCACCGCCCGGGCGAAGGCGAGGGCAAAGCCCGTCAGGAGAGCCGGCAGCAGGGAGGGCAGCACCACCCGCCACAAGGTCTGGACGCGGTCGGCCCCAAGGCTGGCGGAGGCTTCTTCAAGCTCCGCGTCGAGATCCTCCAGCACCGGCTGGACCGTGCGCACCACGAAGGGCAGGCCGATGAAGATGAGGGCCACCAGGATGCCCAGCGGCGTGAACGACACCTTGATGCCGAGCGGCGCCAGCAGCGCGCCGATCCAGCCATTCTCCGCATAAAGGCTGGTGAGCGCGATGCCGGCCACGGCAGTCGGCAGAGCGAAGGGAATGTCGACGATGGCGTCCACCACCCGCTTCAGCGGGAAGTCATAGCGCACCAGAACCCACACCACGATGGAGCCGAACACCAGGTTGATGGCCGCCGCCGCCAGCGAAAGTCCGAACGAGATCTGCAGGGCATGCAGCGTGCGGGCGCTGGTGACGATGGTCACAAAGCGCTCGAAGGAGATTTCCGAGGTCTTGATGAAAAGCGCCGACAGCGGCACCAGCACGATGAGGCAGAGCCATGTGAGCGTCAGCCCCAAGGTCAGGCCAAAGCCCGGGATGACGGATTTCCGCCGCCGGGAGAAGAGGATGGGGGGTGCTGCCGCGGTCGCCATCGGTGTCCTTGCGGGCTTTGGAAGAGGAGCGGGCCTGGAATGCAGGCGGTCGAAACGGGGAACCCCGCCCGGGTGAGGGGCGGGGCGTCCGGCCGGAGACCGGCTGGTCAGTTGGCGTAGATCTGGTCGAACACGCCGCCATCGCTGAAGTGAGTCTTCTGCGCCTTGGTCCAGCCGCCGAACACCTGGTCGATGGTGAACAGCTCGACCGGGGCGAACTTGTCCTTGAACTTGGCGGCCACCGCCTCGTTGCGGGGACGATAATAGTTCTTGGCGGCGATCTCCTGGCCCTCGGGGGTGTAGAGGAACTTCAGATAGGCCTCGGAAATGGCGCGGGTGCCCCGCTTGTCCACCACCTTGTCCACCACCGCCACCGGCGGCTCCGCCAGGATGGAGAGGGACGGCGTGATGATGTCGAACTTGTCAGGGCCAAGCTCGTTGACCGACAGATAGGCCTCGTTCTCCCAGGCAATCAGCACGTCGCCGATGCCGCGCTCGACGAAGGTGACGGTGGAGCCGCGGGCGCCGGTGTCCAGCACCGGGGCGTTCTTATAGAGTGCCTTCACGAACTCCTTGGCCTTGGCCTCATCGCCGCCGGTCTTCTTCAGCGCATAGCCCCAGGCGGCCAGATAGTTCCAGCGGGCGCCGCCGGACGTCTTCGGATTGGGCGTGACCACCTTGATGCCGGGCTTTACCAGGTCGTCCCAATCCTTGATGTTCTTGGGGTTCCCCTTGCGCACCAGGAAGACGATGGTGGAGGTGTAGGGCGAGGAATTGTCCGGCAGGCGCTTCTGCCAGTCGGCGGCCAGAAGGCCCCGCTCGGCAATGGCATCGATGTCATAGGCGAGCGCCAGGGTCACCACGTCCGCCTCGAGGCCGTCAATGACCGAGCGGGCCTGCTTGCCGGAGCCGCCATGGGACTGGCGGATGGAGACCGTCTCGCCGGGATGGGCGGCGGTCCATTGGGCGCCGAAGGCCTTGTTCACTTCCACATACAATTCGCGCGTCGGATCATAGGACACGTTGAGCAGTGTGGTCTCGCCGGCCATGCTGCCCACGGGCGCGAGCAGGCCTGCTGAAAGGCCAAGCGCAAGGGCGGTCCGGGTGAGCCGCTGGAGGAAGCGGACGGACATGCGGATCTCCTGTGGTGTCAAGGCGTCAGGCGCCTGAGAATGCCGTGTGTTCCGACGATGGCAGCCACCGGAGCGTGCGTCAATAATTAACTCCATAAATTTGGTAGAAAAAATAGATTTACTGGCATCTTTCGGGAAATGGTATGCGGCGCGCCGTCTGGCGAGGCGGGCACGCCCGCCAGCCGATTTCTGGGTCGATACTGTGAAGAGGAATGGCGGCCGTTGCGTTGCGCGGTGTGCGCGTGTGTCGGCGGCGACAGATCAGATCACGAAGGGAGCGCCGGTCGCCAAGGGGCAACGGGGCATGGACCCGGCCGCCCGCGCCTTCGCGGGCCGTGACCCTCGGGCGCACAGGGGCACGTCTCACGTCAGCCGCGAGGTTAAGTTGCTGATTGGCCGGTCTTTGTCCGTCGGGACGGACGGCGCCGCCGTCCCCTCAGGAGATGTGGATGCCGCACTCGGTCTTGGCGGAGCCGCGCCAGCGGCCGGCGCGCGGGTCCTCGCCGGGACGCACACGGCTGGTGCAGGGCATGCAGCCGATGGAGGCGAAGCCATGGGCCTTCAGGGGGTGCTGGGGCAGGTTGTGCGCCGTCATCCAGCCGGCAATCTCCGCCACGCCGAGGGCCGCCAGCGGATTGAACTTCACGCGGGCACCATCGGCTTCCACGGCGCGGATGGCGGCGCGGGTGGCGGACTGGAAACGCTTGCGGCCATTCACCCAGGCCGAGAACGGGGCCAGTGCCCGCTGCAAGGGCTCGGTCTTGCGGAGCGCGCAGCAGGCGTCCGGCGCATCGGCCCACAGGCTGGTCTCGGGGTCCCGGGCGGCGAGCGCCTCCGGGTCCGGGCGCATGGAGCGCACGTCGGTCAGGCCGAGCAGCGCGGTCAGGGTGTCGCGATAGGCCAGCGTCTCGGGAAAATTGTGCCCGGTGTCCAGAAAGATGATCGGAATGGTGCGGTCCACCTGCGCCGCCATGTGCAAAAGCACCGCCGATTCCGCGCCGAAGGACGAAACGATGGCGAGACCATCCCCGAAAGTGGTGCGGGCCGCGCCCAGGATCTCCAACGGCGAGGCATCCCGCAAGCGGGCATCCAGGGCGTCCGCCACCGCAGCGGAGGCGGAGTGGCTCTCCCCGCCGGGGATGGAGGTCAGGGCGATGGTCATGGCGGTTCAGGCCCCTTGCACGGACGCCCGGCGCAGGTCGAGCGCGGTTGCGCGGCCATCACCGGTGGGCTGGTAGAAGACGGAATAGGTGGCGAGCGCAGACGCGAAAGCGTCCACGTCCGATGCCTTGGCGATCTCGAACGCATCGAAGCCGCAGCGCGCCATCAGCAGGATCTGGTCACGCAGGACGTTGCCGGAGGCCCTGAGCTCGCCGGAATAGCGCAGCCGCTCGCGCAAGAGCCGGGCCTGGCTATAGGCGCGGCCGTCGCGGAACTTCGGGAAGCTCAGCACCACCACCGACAGGTCGTCGATGAAAGGGGCAAGCGTGGTCACGTCGGCATCGTTGGAGACGGCCACCCCCACCGGGCGATTGCCGCCGATGAGCGTGTCATGCTCCGCCAGGAGCCGGCTCAGGGGCACGATCACCGGCCCGTCGGGCAAGGCGCCCTCCGCATCGGCGCGCGCGAAAGCGTCGGGCACCACGGCCCCGTTCTTAACGAGAGGCATAGGCGCGCTCCTTGAAGGGTTCGATGCCCAGGCGCTGGACCACCGAGATGAACGGTTCCGCCGGGCCGGAGCGCAGCTCCAGATAGGTGTCGACGAGGCGCTCCACCACATCCACCACCTCGGTCTCCGACACCGCCGGGCCGAGCAGCTCGCCGAGCTTGGCCTTGTGGTTGCCCTTGCCGCCGAGGGTGATCTGGTAGAATTCCTCGTCCTTTTTCTCGACCCCGAGAATGCCGATGTGGCCCACATGGTGGTGGCCGCAGGCATTGATGCAGCCGGAAATATTGACGTGCATGCGGCCGATCTCGCCGGCCCGTGCCTCGTCCGCGAAACGCTCCGACAGGCGCTGGGCCAGCGGGATGGAGCGGGTGTTGGCGAGCGAGCAATAATCCAGGCCTGGGCAGGCGATGATGTCGGAGATGAGCCCCACATTGGGGGTGGCAAGGCCGAGGCCCTTCAGCGCCCGCCACAGCTCGGGGAGGTCCTTCTGGCGCACATGGGGCAGCGTCAGGTTCTGCTCGTGCGCCACCCGGATCTCGCCATAGCCGAAGCGGTCGGCAAGGTCGGCGATACCGTCCATCTGCTCGGCCGTGGCATCGCCGGGTGGCCCGCCCACCGGCTTCAGCGAGACGGTGACGATGGCGTGGCCGGGCACCTTGTGCGCGGTCACGGCATTTTCGTACCAGCGCAGGAAATCGGCGTCGGCCTTGGCGGCCTCAAGGGTGGCGGGGCCGTCCGCGAGGGGCTCGAAATCGGGCGTGCGGAAGCGGTCGCGGATGGTGTCGAGGGCCGCTTCGTCCAGCCGCAGGGCGCCGTCCCGGATCTGCGCCCACTCCTCTTCCACGCGGCGGGAGAACTCCTGCGTCCCCACCTCGTGCACCTGGATCTTGATGCGGGCCTTGTAGATGTTGTCGCGCCGGCCGCCGGAATTATAGACCCGCAGGATTGCCTCCAGATAGGAGAGCAGGTCTTCCTTGGGCAGGAAGTCGCGGATGGTCTTGCCGATGAAGGGGGTGCGCCCCAGCCCGCCGCCCACGATCACCTCAAAGCCGGTGTGGCCGTCGCGCTGATGCAGCCGCAGGCCGATGTCGTGCACGCGGATGGCGGCGCGGTCATGCTTGGCGGCGGTGATGGCGATCTTGAACTTGCGGGGCAGGTAGGTGAATTCGGGGTGCAGGGTCGACCACTGGCGGATCACCTCCGCATAGAGGCGGGGATCCTCAATCTCCTCCACCGTGGCGCCCGCCCACGGGTCCGTGGTGGTGTTGCGGATGCAATTGCCGGAGGTCTGGAGGCCGTGCATGCCGGCCTTGGCCAGGTCGTCCATGGCATCGGGCAGTTCGTCGAGCTTGATCCAGTTGAACTGGATGTTCTGCCGGGTGGTGAAATGGCCGTAGCCCCGGTCATAGGTGCGCGCCACATGGGCCAGGGCCCGCATCTGGTCCGACGACAACGTGCCGTAGGGAATGGCGATGCGCAGCATATAGGCGTGGAGCTGGAGATAGACGCCGTTCATGAGGCGGAGCGGCTTGAACTCCTCCTCATTGAGCACGCCCGAAAGGCGGCGGCCCACCTGATCGCGGAACTCACGAACCCGGTCCTGAAGAAAGGCGCGGTCGAACTCGTCATAGACATACATGATGGGGTTCCGGTCCCGCGGCTCAGGCGGACTGTGAAAAGGCGATGGTGGGCCCCGCGACCCGGATGCGCTCCCGCAGATTGGCTGGGCGGATCTCCCCGCCCTCGGTCGCCACCCGCGCGGGATAGGCGCCCACGGCCGTGTTCTCGTCCGAATTGGCGACGTTCAGAAGACGAAGCGCTGCGTCCGAGGTGGTCACCACAGCGGCATCCGCCAGCTGCGTGGACCAGGAATGATCTCCGGTCAGCCACACCACCACGCCGTCGGCAAGGCGGTTGGCCGTGATGACGGTGGGGCCGGTGATCTTCAGCTTCTGCTGGAGCGGGGACGTCATGCTGCCGGCCTTCTGATTAATTCACCGTCATATCTGGTGAATTACGTGTTTATATCCATCTGAAAGTAGAATATCTCCACGCGATGTTCAATGTCTAAAAGAACAAGAGAGCGACGTAAAATTGGTGCGCAAAAAAGGGCCGCTCGCGCCCGGCGCGGGCAGCCCCAGGGTCCGTCGATCACAAGCGGGCGGCGGCCTCCCGGGCGGCGGTGAACTCGGCCACCAGGCGCTGGCAGAGCTCCGCGGTCGCGGGGGCGTCCAGGACCGAACCCACGCCCTGGCCGGCCGACCAGACGTTTTTCCACGCCCGCGCCTCGTGGTTCAGGTCGAGCGTGGCATGGTCGGGGAGGGCGTTGGGATCGAGGCCCGCGGCGATGATGGAAGGGGTCAGGAAGTTGGCGTTCACCCCGGAAATGGCCGGAGTGTAGAGAATGTCCGCCGCGCGGGCCTCCATCAGCATGGCCTTGTAGGCGTCGGGGGCCGCGCTCTCGCGGGTGGCGATGAAACGGGTGCCGAGATAGGCCAGATCCGCCCCGAGAAGGCGCGCGGCGGCCACATGGGCGCCGGTCGACATGGCGCCGGACAGGAGGATGGTGCCCGAGAAGATGGAGCGAATCTCCGGCACCAGCGCGAAGGGGCTGAGCGTTCCCGCATGTCCGCCCGCGCCGGCGCACACGGCGATGACGCCGTCCACCCCCGCTTCCACGGCCTTTTCCGCATGGCGCCGGTTGATGACATCGTGGAACACCAATCCGCCGTAGGAATGCACCGCCTTGACCACGTCCGGCACCGCCCCGAGCGAGGTGATGACCAGCGGCACCTTCCGGTCCATCGTCACCTTCAGGTCCGCTTCCAGGCGCGTGTTGGAGCGATGGACGATGAGGTTGACGCCGAACGGGGCGGCATCCGGTACTTCGGCGAGGCGGCCATGGATCTCGTCGAGCCAGGCCGCATAGCCCTCTGTGCTGCGCTGGTTGAGGGCAGGGAAGGTGCCCAGCAATCCGCTGCGGCAGGTCTCCACCACCAGGTCCGGGTTGGACACCAGGAACATGGGCGCGGCGACGATGGGGGCTTTCAGGCGTCCTTCAAGCTGGGCCGGTAACGGCATGGGCGTGCATCCTCCACTCATTGTTGGGCCTGACCTTGGCGGTCGGATGGGGGATTGGCAAGGCGCGGTGGCGGGGCGGGCCTTCCCTGCGGCGCGCCGACGCTCCCGGCGGACGCGGCCCCGGCCTTGCCGGTCTCCCAGCCTTGGTGCAGCCTCCCCCGCAAGCGGCCGTCGCCGCACCATTCATCTCGGAGGACCTCATGTCGGACGCCGAACCCATCGTGTTTCAAAAGGACGGAGGCGTGGCGCGCATTCGGTTCAATCGGCCCCAGGTGCTGAACGCGCTGGATGAACGCATGATCCTGGCCTTCGCCGATGCGGTGGCGCAGGTGGCGGAGGATGAGAGCGTGCGGGTGGTGGTGCTCTCCGGGGAAGGGCGCGGCTTCCTGGCTGGGGGGGATGTGGGCCGCTTTCACGCCGCCGGGGCGGAGGCGCCCTCGGTCGTGGATGCCATCATCGGCCCCTTCCATCGCGCCATGGCCGCGCTCACCACCCTCCGGGCGCCGGTGGTGGCGGCCCTTCACGGCCCGGTGGCGGGCGCCGGCCTGAGCGTGGCCCTGGCCGCCGACCTGGCCATTGCCTCCGAAGATGCCAAATTCACCCTGGCCTACAGCCGCATCGCCACCAGCCCGGACGGCGGGGCCTCCTGGAGCCTGCCGCGTGTGGTGGGGCTGCGCCGGGCCATGGAGATGGCGCTCCTGTCCGATGTGATCGATGCGCAGGAGGCGCTTCGTGTGGGGCTTGTGAACAAGGTCGTTCCGCTGAGCCAGTTGGCGGACGAGGTGGATGCCCTTGTTGCCCGCCTCGCGGCGGGTCCCACCCACGCCTATGGAAAGATCAAGGCACTGCTGCGCGGCTCGCTCCAGCGTAGCCTGCCGGAGCAGTTGGAAGAGGAGCGCCTGTCCTTCCTGTCCTGCGCCGGGACGGCCGACTTTGCCGAGGGGGCCGCGGCGTTCGTGCAGAAGCGGGCGGGGGTCTTTACGGGTCAATAGAACAAAAATTCACTGTAATATTGACAATTAACACATCTCGATGGACATTGATCCCATAAAGTCCATGGGAGATGTCGAATGTCTCGTCGCGCCACCGATGCGCTACTCCCCCGCCGCTCCCTTGGGAGTGGGGGAGTGGCCGTGCGTCACGATGCGGCGGCCGGCCGCGTGGCTCAATCCTGGCGGGATTGGCTCCTGTTTTCCATCGCTTATGGCATTATCGTCGCGGCCATCCTCTTCACCTCATCCCATTGAGGGAGAGGAACGGATTTCGCGAAACTATTATGTGATTTCTGTGGGGCGAGGTACCGGGCGCGCCCTCTGATCGCCAGCCCCGCACGTAGCGGTCCTAGCGCTTGGCCCGCCGGCTGATCGGCAAGGCTGAGCCCGAGCGCCCCTTTGGGCGCGGGCGGATTTGATGGGGCCAGTCAGGCGTCCGCCTTCTCCCGGTCCACCGCCACCACCCGTCCGCGCTCCACTGCCAGCGCCAGACGGCCGGCTTTCAGCGCCAGCGCCTTTTCGCCGAACAATTCCCGCCGCCATCCGTGCATGGCGGGGACGGGAGCATCATCGTCCACCGCGATGCGCTCCAGATCGTCCGTGGTGGCGATCACCTTGGCCGCGACCGCATTCTGCTCCGCTGTCATGCGCAGCAGCACCTTCAGCAATTCCACCGTGGCGGAGGCGCCGTTGGGCAAGGGCTTGTCCCGTTCGATCCGGGGCAAGGTTCGGGGGTCGCGGGCAATGCCCCGCTTCACGGCTTCGAGCACCGCCTCGCCATAGCGGGACCGCTCGAAGCCCTTGGGCAGGGAGCGCAGTTCGGCCAGCTTTTCGGGGGTCTGCGGCTGCTGGGTGGCGATCTCGCCGATCACCTCGTCCTTGATGATGCGCCCGCGCGGCAGGTCCCGCGTCTGGGCCTCCCGCTCGCGCCAGGCGGCCACCTCGATCAGGACGGCCAGTTCCCGCGGCTTCCGAACCCGGGACTTTAGCCGCTCCCAAGCCGTCTCCGGCTCCTGCCGGTAGGTGTCGGGAGAGGTGAGGACATGCATTTCCTCCCCCACCCACTCCGCCCGGCCCCGGGCCTGGAGATCCTGAAGCAAGGTCAGATAGACCTCGCGCAGATGGGTCACGTCAGCCGCCGCATAGGTCAGCTGCGCCGGGGAAAGCGGCCGCCGCGACCAGTCCGTGAAACGGGAGGACTTGTCGAGCGCATGGCCGCATATGCGCTGCACCAGTTGGTCGTAGGAGATGCTGTCGCCATAGCCCAGCACCATGGCCGCCACCTGGGTGTCGAACACCGGATGGGGAATGATGCCCGCCAGGTGCCAGATGATCTCGATGTCCTGCCGGCCGGCATGAAAGGCCTTCATCACCCGTTCATTGGCCATGAGGGCGAAGAAGGGAGCAAGGTCCAGCCCCTCGGCGAGGGTATCGACGACGATCACCTCTTCGGGGGACGCCACCTGCACCACGCAGAGCTTCGGCCAAAAGGTCGTCTCGCGCAGGAATTCGGTGTCAACGGTGACGAAATCATGTCGGGCGAAACGCTCGCAGGCGGCCGCGAGGGCTTCTGAGGTCGTGATGAGCTCCATGGACGCACCATAACGGACCTTGATGCTGCCGCGAAAGAGCCAGATTGATGTGATCGTCAACGAGCCATGCGCGTGGCGAGGGTCGCGGCTTCTTCTTCGCCCATCGGGCGGCCCAGCAGGAAGCCCTGGACGTGCGTGCAGCCTTCTGCGCGCAGGATTTCCAGCTGCGCCTCCCGCTCCACACCCTCGGCGGTGACCTCCACCTTCAGCGCCTGCGCCAGGGAGATCATGGCCCGCACGATCGCCAGACTCTGCCCGCCCTGCTCCAGGCCGTCCAGGAAGGTCTGGTCGATCTTGATTCGGCTGAAGGTGAGGCGGCGCAGATAGGACATGGAGGAGTAGCCGGTGCCGAAATCATCCAGCGCTACTGAAATACCTTGCGCCCGAAAGCTCTCGAAGGCGGTCTCCGCCGCGTCGCTCTCGTCGAGTAGGGCGGTTTCGGTGATCTCCACCTCCAGCCGTTGGGGCGGCAGGCCGGATTGGCGCAGCGCGTTGCTGACCTGCTGGGTGGCCAGATTGCCGCGAAACTGCAGGGGAGACAGGTTGACGGCGACCCGGACTCCCCCCGGCCATTGGGTCGCCGCCCGGCAGGCCTGCTCCAGCACCCAGGCCCCTACCGGAATGACAAGGCCGGTCTCTTCGAGGACGGCGATGAAGCTCGCCGGGCTGACGAGGCCGCGGGCGGGATGCCGCCACCGCAACAGCGCCTCGAAGGCCACGAGGCTGAGATCGTCGATGGCGAAGATGGGCTGATATTGGAGGCAGAAATGGCCCTCGCGCCAGGCGGTGTCGAGATCCAGCTCCAAGGTGCGCCGGGTGAGGGCGTTGCGCTCCATTTCCCGATGAAACACGCGGGCCTGCCCCCGGCCGTCGCCCTTGGCGCGATAAAGAGCCAGGTCCGCATTCTTGAGCAGATCGGTGTTCGTCTGCCCATGGTCGGGGGCGATGGCGATGCCGATGCTGCCGCCGGCAATCACCCGGTGCCGCTCCACCACAAAGGGCGCCCGGATGGCGGCGAGGATGCGCTCGGCCAGCGCCAGGGCCGTGTCGGCGTCGGTGCCGGGCTGGAGGACGGCAAATTCGTCGCCGCCCAGACGGGCCACGGTGGCGTCGCGGCCGACGCAGCCCTCGATCCGCCGCGCCACCGCCTGCAGCAGCGCATCGCCCACCGCATGGCCCAGCGTGTCGTTGATGGACTTGAAATAATCCAGGTCCAGGAACAGCACCGCCAGGGGAAACGTCGCCTCGCTCGCGCGGAGCGCCTCCTCCACCCGCTCCCCCAGAAGCAACCGGTTGGGCAGGGAGGTCAGCGGATCGTGCCGCGCCGTATGATGGGCGGTGGCCGCGAAATCGTGCTGCGAGCGCAGAAAGCGGATCGCCACTGCCACCAGGCCGGCAATGACCAGGCAGAGCAGCACCGCGCCGGCAAGAATGGCCAGCGCCTGCGCCCGCACCGAGCGGTTCACCGCGGACATGGTGTCCGTCACCATGACGGCCATGGGGTAGCGCTCGGGACTGTGCATCGCCACCAGCCGCTCCTGGCCGTCCAGGAGGCCGGGCGGAGCCAGTTGGGGACCCGTCCGGCCGAGCAGGTCCCGGGCCTGCCGCTGGCGCAGCTCGGCCTCTTCGGGCGGTGGAACCTGGTGGGGATGGCTCGCCAGATAGGCGCCGTCGTCGCGCACCAGGAGGATGGCGCCGTCCCGCCCCAAATTGATGGCGCCAAAGAAGTTCTCGAAATAGGCCTGCTCCATGGCCCCGAGCACGAGGCCCAGGAATTTGCCGTCTGGCGAGGTGAAGCGGCGGGCGAGATAGATGGTCATGGTGCCGGTGCCGCGATTGGGCACGGGCACGGAGATGAAGGTGTCCGGCCCGGTCATGGATTTCAGGGCCATAAAATAGTCGCGGTCGGCAATGTTGACCGGCGGGATGGGCCAATAGCGCGAGAAGTTCAGCAGCTTGCCGGTCTCGTCGATGATGGTGACCGCATCCACATAGGGCAGGGCGTCGATCTTCTCCCGCAGGGTCTGGTGCATGGCCATGGTGGAGACGGCACGCTCCAGCCCGTCGCGGTCGGTGACGCCGGCCGCCGCTACGAAGTCGACGATGGACAGCTGGACCAGCTCCAGCGCCTCGAAAGCGCGTGCTGTCTGTTCCGCCAGGGTCAGGGCGAGATTGGCCATCTCGCGCTGCCGGTCCGCCACGGCATGGCGCTGCAGGGAGAAGACCATCGCCGCGGAGGTGGCGAGCGCCGCGAGGGCGAACAGCGCACCGAGCACCGCCACCCACACCACCCCCTTCGCGCGGCCGGGATCGGGCGGGCGGGAGATCTGAGGCAGGGGGGAGGAGTGGTCCGAAGGGACGTCCATAAAGCGCCTTGTGACACGGGCGTGCGAGGACACAGGTTACACGTGTTGGTTCCCCAGACCTAGAGCGGCATCCTGCCCCTCGCGATCCCGGCCATCGCGATCCGGCCGCAGCCCAAGGTGGCAGGGGAGCGGAGACCGCCGGGGCGCCTCCCAAAGTTGCGCGAGACTTGGGATGGGCACGGCCAGAGCGCCCGCCGCCCTTGACAAGGTTGGGCTCGCGTGCACCTTCCGCGGCCTGCGATCCCGGCCTCGCGAGGGGCGGAACGCGCTTGTTTTGAGATTTGCCCGAAAGGTCCGCCCCATGCACCGCTACCGCACCCACACCTGCGGCGCGCTCACCGATGCCCAGGTGGGAGAAAGCGTCCGCCTCTCCGGCTGGTGCCATCGCATCCGCGACCATGGCGGCGTGCTGTTCATCGACCTGCGGGACCATTATGGCCTGACCCAGGTGGTGATCGATCCCGACAGCCCCGCCTTCGCCGCCGCCGAGAAGGTGCGCGCGGAATGGGTGGTGCGCTTCGACGGTAAGGTGCGCCTGCGCCCCGAGGGCACGGAAAATGCCGACCTGCCCACCGGCAAGGTGGAAGTCTATGCCACCGAGCTGGAAGTGCTCGGCCCGGCGGCGGAACTGCCGCTGCCCGTGTTCGGCGACCAGGACTATCCGGAAGACATCCGCCTGCGCTACCGCTTCCTGGACCTGCGCCGCGAGCGCATCCACGGCAACATCATGAAGCGCGGCCAGATCGTCGACAGCCTGCGCCAGCGCATGAAGGGCCAGGGCTTCTTCGAGTTCCAGACGCCGATCCTGACCGCCTCCTCGCCGGAAGGCGCGCGCGACTTCCTGGTGCCCTCGCGCATCCATCCCGGCAAGTTCTACGCGCTGCCCCAGGCGCCCCAGCAGTATAAGCAGCTGATCATGATGAGCGGTTTCGACCGCTACTTCCAGATCGCCCCCTGCTTCCGCGACGAGGACCCCCGCGCCGACCGCCTGCCGGGCGAGTTCTACCAGCTCGACCTGGAAATGAGCTTCGTCACCCAGGAAGACGTGTTCGCGGCGGTGGAGCCGGTCATCCGCGGCGTGTTCGAGCAGTTCGGCGACGGCAAGCCGGTGACCCAGAACTGGCCGCGCATCCCCTATGCGGAAGCCCTGCGCAAGTATGGTTCCGACAAGCCGGACCTGCGCAACCCGCTGGTCATGCAGAATGTGTCGGAGCACTTCCGCGGCTCCAACTTCAAGGTGTTCGCTCGCCTCTTGGAAGACCCCAAGAACGAGGTCTGGGCCATTCCCGGTCCCACCGGCGGCTCCCGCGCCTTCTGCGACCGCATGAACAGCTGGGCGCAGGGCGAGGGCCAGCCGGGCCTTGGCTACATCATGTGGCGCGAGGGCGGGGAGGGCGCGGGCCCGCTCGCCAACAATATCGGTGCCGAGCGCACGGCGGCGATCCGCGAGCAACTGGGTCTCAAGGAAGGCGATGCCGCCTTCTTCGTGGCCGGCGACCCGTCCAAGTTCTACAAGTTCGCCGGCCTGGCCCGCACCAAGGTGGGCGAGGAGCTCAAGCTGGTCGACCTCGATCGCTACGAGCTGGCCTGGATCGTCGACTTCCCCTTCTACGAGTGGTCGGACGAGGAGAAGAAGATCGACTTCTCCCACAATCCCTTCTCCATGCCCCAGGGCGGGCTGGAGGCCCTGCAGTCGCAGGATCCGCTCACCATCAAGGCGTTCCAGTACGACATCGCCTGCAACGGCTATGAAATCGCCTCCGGCGGCATCCGCAACCATCGCCCCGAAGCCATGGTGAAGGCCTTCGAGCTGGCCGGCTATGACGAGGCGACCGTGGTGGAGCGGTTCGGCGGCATGTACCGCGCGTTCCAATATGGCGCCCCGCCCCATGGCGGCATGGCGGCGGGCATCGACCGCATCGTGATGCTGTTGTGCGGCGTCACCAACCTGCGCGAGATCTCGCTCTTCCCCATGAATCAGCAGGCCCTCGACCTGCTCATGGGCGCACCCTCGGAGGTGGCGCCCAAGCAGCTGCGCGAGCTGCACATCCGCCTGAACCTGCCCCAGAAGTGAGGCGGTGCGGGCCGCCCAGCGTGGCCCGCCCTCTGTTTCCTTGGGATCAAGACAGATCGGCCGCCCCTTGGGGCGGCCGATTGCATTTTGGCGTGCCGGCGGCGCCTGGCGCATGTCCGCGCGATGGGGGACCCGGTTCGCGCCAGGGAAATGCGCCAAGACAAAGAGTTAGATCGCCCCAGTGTGCCCGGGAAACGCTGAGGCGATCCATGGCTTATGGCTTGGTGGCGGTCGCGGTGACGGTGAAATTCTCCAGGGCCACCAGAGGCTCCGCGCCCAGCACATCCATCAGCCGCGCGCCGTTGCGCGGCGTGATGGCGAAGGACAGGGTGCCGGAGGAGTTCAGGAAGTCCGACACCGCCGCCGCGATGCTGGGGGCGGAGGGAAAGACCGGGGCGGCTTCCGTGGCGGTCTTCGTGAGCTGGGCGATGAACTCCTGGCGGAACGCCTCGGGCGTCTGGCCGGCGGCGTCCGCCTGGCCCTTCACCGCCAGGGCCACCAGCCCGTGATCGGTGATGCTAATGGTCACCGGCCCCGGCGCGATGGCGGGAGCGGCAGCCACCAGGGTCACCGGGTCCTCGAAGGCGGAGACCGGGACGTTCGTGAGGGCGGCGGTGACGGCGAGGGTCACGGCCTTGTCCAGCACCAAGCGGGCCGGCGAAAGAGTGAGGGTGCCCGTGGCGCGGTCATAGGCAAGACCCAAGTCCAGGTCCAGGGTGGCCTCCTTCATGCCGGCATTGGCCAGGTAGCTGAAGGGGGCGCCGTCCGCCTCCGAGATCGGGCCGCTGAACCGGGACATCTTCACCGAGGTGCGCGCCGGCAACAGGCCCACATAGTCGTCCCAGCTCATGTCCAGGTGCTGAAGCGCGATCGGCGCCTGGCCGACCTCTTCAGGATAGGACAGGCCGGAAATCTCGACGCCCTTCAGTCCCTGGAGCAAGGCGAGCCCGGCCTCGACGGAGGGCTCGGTGCCATCGCGCAGGGCCTTGGCCGAGACCCCGAAGATGGGTGTCAGGCTGAAGCCTTTCAGCACCAGCGCATCCAGCTTCAGCGGCTGCCCGTCCGAGGTCTTGCCCTGCAGGCCGCGCAGGGAGAAGCTTTCGAGCGTCCCGTCCCGGAAGTTTTTCAGGCCCAGGGAGGCCAGTTCCACCGAGCTGACCGCATCCCCCGCCTTGATGGACTTCATTTCGGCGGACACCAGGGCGGCGCCCTTCAGCACATCGGCGGAGATGTCGAACAGACGCGCGCTCTGTTCGTGGCTCAGGGAGCGGCTGTCCTGGGAGAGGGCGGCCAGCTCGTCCAGGCGATTGAAGGAGAGGATGGCCGGATCGATGGCCACGCCTTCGGCAAGAATGGAGCCCACCGAAAGCGTGGGGCCATCGGTCTGGGTCAGCTTGTAGCCGGTGGCGGCAAGGCGGCCATAGACCGTTCGGTATCCTCCCCCGGTTCCCGCCGCGCTCCCCGTGGAGGCCAGGGCGAGAATGGGCGTCGTGTCGATCTCGGACGCGTTGAAATTATCCAGCTGCCCGGTCATGCGCTCGTCGGGTCCGGGACCCTGCGCCACATTCTGGAACGACATCCGGTCGAAGGAGAGGGTGGACATCTTGCCGCCCTTGATCCCCTCCGCCAGCAGCAGGCGGTAGGTGGCATCAAGGGTGTGTGGCCGGTCTCTGTCAGGGGTGGAGGTGACATGGGCCGCCAGATCGGGGATTTCCACCCGCGCGGCGGTCGTGGCGGCAAACTGGGCGAGCCCGAAGCGAACCGCTTCATGCTTGCCGCCGCCGCCGGGAACGGCGAGGGCGGTGGCCGGCCCCTCGAAGCCGCGAATGCGCACCACGGGGGCCTCGTAGACGGCCTTCTGGTGCAGCGTCGGCTCGTCCACGCTCACCTGAAGGGCGTTCACATCGATCCGCTCGGCAGAGAAGCGGCCGGCAATCACGGGCGTGACACTGCCGGCGATGAGGCTCGCCACCTTCACGGACTTGGTCCCGTCGGCGCTGCGAATGGCGATGTTGGAGACGGTGAGGGTGCGGGAGAACAGGTCGAAGCCCACGCCCCCATAGGTTGCGGTGGCCCCGCTTTGGCGCACCGCCGCAAAGGCCTGCTCCACCTGGTCGCGCGCCTGCGCCTTGCTCCAGGCGACGATCCCCAGGAAGGCACCGCCCGCCAGGAAGACAACCGCGCCGATCCCGATCAAAACCTTCTTCATGGTCCGTCCCTGTCTCCGTCGCCCGGCACCGTGCCTTCCCCGCGCGGAAAGCTCAATGGTCGCCGGGGCAGGAAAATCCAACTTCCACCCGTGACATCACCGCCTGCGGCGGCTACCGTGCCGGCCCTTTTCCAGAGCCGGTGGCGCGCGCATTGAATCGGGTGGAGATCCAAGGTGCGCGGCCAAGCCGCCTCTGTATAACGAGTTGGAGCATGCGCCGTTCGGCCGGCATCACAAGCCGGGCGATGCCTGCTTCGTCACCAGGTTGGCGTGTGCCCCGATGAGATGGATCCATTCTGATCGGAACGCACGCTAGGCTTCACGCGCGCGACGGCTGCATAAGGTGGGGGAGGACATGGCGTCTAACATGTCGAACATTTCCGACGATCTGAAGTCGGGAGCACTCGTTTATCACCGCCTGCCGCGGCCCGGTAAGCTGGAGATCCAGGCAACCAAGCCGCTCGGCAACCAGCGCGACCTCGCGCTCGCCTATTCTCCCGGCGTGGCGGCCGCATGCGAGGCCATCAAGGCTGATCCGCTGCAGGCCGCCGAGCTGACCACCCGCGCCAATCTGGTGGCCGTCGTCTCCAACGGCACCGCCGTGCTCGGCCTCGGCAACATCGGCCCGCTCGCCTCAAAGCCGGTGATGGAAGGCAAGGCGGTGCTGTTCAAGAAGTTCGCCGGCATCGATGTGTTCGACATCGAGCTGGCGGCCACCGAGATCGACCACTTGGTGGAGACGGTGGCGGCGCTGGAGCCTACCTTCGGCGGCATCAACCTGGAAGACATCAAGGCGCCCGAGTGCTTCGAGGTTGAGCGGCGCCTGCGCGAGCGGATGAAGATCCCGGTCTTCCATGACGACCAGCATGGCACCGCCATCATTGTCGGCGCCGCCGTGCGCAATGCGCTGGAGATCGGCAACCGCAAGATCGAGGATCTCAAGATCGTCGTCTCCGGCGCCGGCGCGGCCGCGCTCGCCTGCCTCGGCCTCCTGGTGACGCTCGGCGCCAAGCGCGAGAACATCTGGGTCTGCGACATCGAGGGCGTGGTCTATGAAGGCCGCGAGACCCTCATGGACCCCTACAAGTCCATCTATGCCCAGAAGACCGATGCCCGCTCCCTGGGCGAGGTCATTGACGGCGCCCACATCTTCCTCGGCCTGTCCGCCGGCGGCGTGCTGAAGCCGGAGATGGTGGCCCGCATGGCCGAGCGGCCCCTCATCCTGGCGCTCGCCAATCCCAATCCCGAGATCATGCCGGAAGAGGCGCGCGCCGTGCGCCCCGACGCCATGATCTGCACCGGCCGGTCGGACTTCCCGAACCAGGTCAACAACGTCCTGTGCTTCCCCTACATCTTCCGCGGCGCGCTGGACGTGGGCGCCACCGACATCAATGCGGAAATGAAGATGGCGGCGGTGGAAGCCATCGCCGCGCTCGCCCGCGAAACACCGTCGGACGTGGTGGCCCGCGCCTATGGCGGCGAGACCCGCGCCTTCGGGCCGGACAGCATCATTCCCTCGCCCTTTGATCCGCGCCTCATCCTGCGCATCGCGCCGGCGGTGGCGAAGGCCGCCATGGACACCGGGGTCGCCACCCGGCCCATCGCTGACCTCGACGCCTATGTGGACCAGCTGGACCAGTTCGTGTTCCGCTCCGGCTTCATCATGCGTCCCCTGTTCCAGCGCGCGAAGCAGGACAAGAAGCGCGTGATCTATGCCGAGGGCGAGGACGAGCGCGTTCTGCGCGCGGCCCAGGCCGTGGTGGAAGAGGGCATTGCCCGTCCCATCCTGGTGGCTCGTCCCGGCGTGCTGGAGACCCGCCTGCACCGCTTCGGCCTCTCCATCCGGCCGGGTGCGGACTTCGATGTCATCAACCCCGAGGATGATCCGCGCTACCGCGACTTCGTGCGCTCCTATGTGGAGATTGCCGGCCGGCG
Organism: Aquabacter sp. DMC10; assembly: GCF_056314145.1. Lineage (NCBI taxonomy): Bacteria > Pseudomonadati > Pseudomonadota > Alphaproteobacteria > Hyphomicrobiales > Xanthobacteraceae > Aquabacter > Aquabacter sp. DMC10. The sequence goes on from NZ_JBQUYX010000004.1 coordinate 79,868, forward strand.
GGGCGTGACGCCCGATGCCGCCCGCACGCTGGTGCGCACCTCCGCGACCGTGATCTCGGCGCTGGCCGTGCGCAAGGGCGAGGCGGATGCCATGCTGTGCGGCATCGAGGGGCGCTTCATGCGGCACCTGCGCCATGTCCGCGACATCATCGGCCGGGCACCGGGGGTGAACGAACTGGCGGCCCTGTCGCTGCTCATCACTCCGAAGGGCAATTTCTTCATCTGCGACACCCAGATCCAGGCTGAGCCCAGCCCGGCGGATCTGGCGGAGATGACCGTGCTCGCTGCCGCCCATGTTCGCCGCTTCGGCATCGAGCCGAAGGTGGCGTTGCTGTCGCACTCCAACTTCGGCAGCTACGAGACCACCAGCGCCAAGCGCGTGCGGGCGGCGCTCGACCTCATCCTGGAGCGCGATCCCGGCCTCCAGGTGGACGGCGAGATGCAGGCCGATACCGCATTGGTGGACGAGATCCGCCAGCGCACCTTCCCGGCCTCCAACCTGACCGGTCCCGCCAATGTTCTGGTGATGCCGGACCTCGATGCCGCGGACATCGCCTACAACATGATCAAGGTGCTGGGCGATGCGCTCCCGGTCGGCCCCATCCTCATGGGCACGGCAAAGCCGGCCCACATTCTGGGTCCGTCCATCACCGCCCGCGGCATCGTCAACATGACGGCGGTGGCGGTGGCGGAAGCCCAGGGCACGCTCTGATCCGCGTGCCGGCGCCGGGACCCGCAGGGGCCCGACGCAGCAAAGCCCGATCGGTCAGGTTGAGCCAGCCTGATCGGTCCGTCAGCCTCCAAGTCACTGAGAAATCACATTCCCATCTGAGTGCGATGCAGTCAGGTGGGAATGCCCGATGGCGAGGCCGTATGCCTTTCAGGCGTCGGCAGCATGGTCCGCGCCAGCGCTCACCACGTGTAGCGCAGGCCGAGCGAGACGCTCTGGGCGGTCAGGTCATCGGCAACCTGAAGCTCATACTGGGCCGAGATCTTCAGATTCTGGGTCTGTTGTGCCGCCAGCCCCGCCGCCAGGACCCCGATGTTTCGCCCGAGCCCTGTGCCCGTAACCGAGAACGGTAAGCCCGGCGCGCTGATGAGGCCCGCCGTGGTGCCGACGCTGGTATCGCCGGCGTTATAATAGTAGCGGGCGCTCAGTTCCGGCGTGAGGGTGAAGGTGCCCGCATTGACCATGCGCGACAGCCGAAGCCCGATGGAGGGCAGGACGAGATCCAGCGTCTGTGAGCCTACGGTGAGCCCCGCCGCCCCCGCGCCGGCCTCCACAAAGGCATTCCGGGTGAGGTGGTACCAATCGAAGCCGAGGCTCGGCTCGAAGGTGAGACCGCCCGTGCTCCACACCCCGCCGGCCTTGACGGAGAGCGCCACCGCATTGCCGTCGGGGCTGGCGGTGGCCACCCGCTGGAGCGCCCCGAACGCCAGCGCACGGGTGCTTGAATAATCGGCATAGGAATAGGACGCGGTGCCGTCCAGGAACAGGTTGCCGCTCTGGAGCGAGCCGTAAAGCGAGATCTGGTAGGTGTCGGCGCCGCCATTGGCGGCATTGACGCCCTGGGTGTTGAGGCTGCCATAGGCAAAGCTCAGGCCGGCAAGGCCCGCCCCGAAGCTCTTGTCGAGCCCGAGCATCACGCCAACGCCCGTCATGTCGAAGCTGCCCGCGCCCCCGATGCTGGCCGGCCCGCCCAGCACCCGCGCCCAGGCGGAGACACCGTCGGGCGCGTTCATGGCGCCCGCCCCGGCCGTGCCGCCGTCCTGCAGGGCAGCCGAGGCGTCAGCGAGGGTGCTGCCGAGGCCCGACAGGTCCGATCCAGCAATGGACAGAGCCCCACCCGCCGTCACGCCCGCCGCGTCCCGGCCCGCCCGGCGGGCGGAGATGCGGTCTTCCAAGGCGCGTGTGAACTGGCCCTGCTGGATGGCGCTCGCGGTGAGCAGGTTGCCGATGGAGACGCCGGATAGCTGGTCCAGGGCGTTGGCGCCCGCCGCATTGGTGCCGGTGGTGTCGAGGCCGAAGAAGACGTTGTCCAGGTCGCCTTGGCTGGCCGGGCGATAGGCGCCGTTCAGATAGGTGGCCACCGCCTTCTGGTTGGCGGTCACCGCAGGAGCCGCGAAGTCCCGGGCGAAGGTGACCGAGACCGACGGCCCGGCATAATGGAGCGTCTGGGACAGGAAGGGCGAGAGGTCCTCCACGGCGTCATAGGTGCCGGAGGCGGTGCCGGTAGAGGTGGCGAAGGTCAGCGTCTGATTGGTCAGCTTGTCCGTGGGATCGGTGACGATGCGCACGGTTCCATCGCGCACGAAGCTGCCGGTGACCACCAATTGGTCCGCTCGGTTGGGGTCCACTTCCAGATGGTAGACGGAGCTGTCGGTCAGCGTCAGGTCGCCGTCAATGGTCAGGGTCCCGATGGAATTGCCGGGAGCGATGAGCCCGGCCGCCACGATGCCGCCGCCCTGGTCCGCCCGGCCGGTCACGATGGTGCCGGAGCCGCCGAGCACCGTGTCCGGCAAGGTGTCCAGCCGGTAGGTGACGAATGGATTGGTGCTGTTGATCTTCAGCGTGCCTTCCGCCAGCGTGGTGAGCTGTCGGCCCACCCCTTTCACCGCTTCCGTCTGCCCGTTCGCCGCCGTGTCGAGGGTGGAGCGGATGTCCAATGTGCCGGCGCCGGTCTTGGTGAGATTGCCGTCGCCCGACAAGGTGTTGCCGGTGAGGGTGAGAAGCGCGCCCGCGTCGGTGTGGAAGGTACCGCCCTCTTCGGCGATCCGCACATCGCGCGTCATCTGTAGGCTTTGGCTCGCCGAGACCCCGCCGCCGCGCAGGGTGAGGAGGCCGGAGCGATCGCCCAGATTGGCGTCGGACGAGATGCGCACCAGCCCCGCATCCACGCGCGTTCCGCCGCTGTAGCTGTTCAGCCCGGCGAGCGTGAGGGTCTCGGCGCCCTGCTTGATGAGTGACCCTGTGCCGCCGATGAACCCGGCATAGGTCTCGTTGCGCACATCGATATTGGCCACGTGCGGCATGGTGAGCGTGACCGGGGCACCATAGTCGAGCCGGTCGGAATTCACCGCATATTCGGCGATGATGGCATGGCCGGCTGTGGTGGGGTGGAACTGATCCCAGAACAGGAAGGTCTGCGCCGCCGTCTTGGAGCAGCCATTGACGAAATTCCCGGTTTCCGAGTCCACGCAATTGAGGCGCACATCGGTAAAGCCAAAGGCGGCGGCATTGGACTGGATCTCCCGAAACAGCGCAGCGGTGTCCACGACCACCATGCGCGTGCCGGGATTGTCGGCCGCGAACGTGGTCCCCAGCGCGTACATTTTCTCCTTCAATTGGCGGTTCATGCTGGTGATGGCGTCACTCAGCGCGGTTTTGTCTGCCGGGGCAAGGCTCGTGAACTTGGGGGAGGTGGAGGCATCGGGGAGGGTCAGAACCATATAGGTGACCCCCTCGCTGGCCACGTCCCGGCGAGCCTGGAAGGCGGCATTCATCTTCGCCAGATCGGTGGGGATGTTCTTGAGGATCAGGTCGCGCTGATACGAGGGGGATCGCAACTGCTCGGCGGTGAGCCCCAGCAAAGCCGAAATGGTGTCGGGCGCGCCGGCATCCACATAAGGCTGCCGGAAATTGTTGCCGCCGATCCAGAGGGTCACCAGCGGGCGGGCGCCATAGTTCGAGGCGGGACTGAGGGTGGGATCGCGCCAGCTGGCCGGCTTGGTGAGCCCATCGGCGAACTGGTCGACCTGCGCCTCCAGATGGGTGACGAAGCGCTGCACGCTTTGCCGATAGGCCGTGCCCGTGACCGCCCCGCCCCAGGACAGGTTGCGGTCCGCCACATAGGGCTGGCCTTCCCGCGTCGCCAGATATTCCAGCCAGACCGGGCCGTTGGAGAAGCGGCCGTTGTCATAGTTGGGTCCCTTGGGCGCCACATACTGGCGCGGAACCAGCCAGTTGTTGGAAAGGTAACGGTAGGTGCGGCCGGTATCGCTGAGGCTGTCGCCCACCGACCAGATGGAGGTGTATTGAAGATCTGTCGCCCGGGCGATGGCCGTCGAGCACAAGAGTGCAATCGAAAGAGCTGCCAGACCGATCTTCAAGATATCCCCCACATCGTGATGTCGGGGAAAGCTAGAAATCGCTCCAGTCTAGGTCAATGAAATAAAAGGAAATAAAGCTATCTCGCGTCGGCTAGACTTCGTAATCAGCCGCCCCAACGCTGCGGCCGGTAGAAGGTGTGAACGCCGATCTTGTCGAGCTTGCGCATCTCTCGCACCCAGCTCGGATGGACCCAATAGGCGTGATAGTGCGTGGCGCGCCCCACGCTCGGCAGCCACAGCTTGCCATCCAGCATGTCGGCGGAAATCTGCTTGGCCTGCACCCACATGTCCGGCTCGCGGATCACGTCTGGCACGTCGTCGCAGGCGAAGGTGAACTGGCAGGCCAGATGCTTGTGCGCGTTCTGATACACGGTCTTGCACACATCGGCGGGGTAATAGCCCGAGAACACCCGGTTCATGATGACTTGCGCCACGGCGATCTGGCCGCGCTTGGACTCGCCCCGGCTTTCAAAATAGATGGCTTCCGCCAGGCACTTCTCCGCCTGGGCCCGTTCGGTGCCCACCAGATTGAGCCGAATGGCCGGCGTGACGATGCCGCTTGCCGCGGTCTCCTCGCCCTCGCTTTCCTCGCTGTCCGAATGCTGGAAGGTGAGGGCGGGAAACAGACGGGTGTCGCGGCCGAAGATGAGGCTGGCATCGCGCTGCACCGGCTGGTCCGCGCCCCAGGAATCCATGAGCGCCGCCAGCTGTGTTTCCGCGTCGAGGGGGCCTCCCGAGGCCTGGCTTGGCTGCGAAGGGTCGGCCTCGGCCGTGTCGGCGGGTCCCTTATCGATTCCGGCAAGGTCCGGTCCCACGCTTGCCGGTGGTTCGCCCTCGGCCACCGCCAACGGGTCATCCGCCGCATCATCCACCAGGCCAGGCAAGGTCAGCAGGCTGTCGAGGGCCAGTTCCAGATATGCCGTTGCGGCGACCGGCTCAGGGCCGAACAGGTCGGGCGCGGCCTCTCCGGCGAGGTCGTCACCGCTGGCGCCCTCGCTGCCCTTGGTCAGCGTTCCCAGCACCAGGGGCGGGGGAAAGGCATCGGAGGGGGCGCCGGTGACGGAGGCTTCGGTGATCGGGGCGGGCAGGTCCTGCCATTCCAGAGTGGCCACGCGCAGCGCCCGCATGGGTCCGGCGAGCAGCCCGGGCTGGGCGCGGTCGGCGGCCGAGCGGGAAAGGAAGGCGTCGGACGGCAGGCTCTGGGCGTGCCCGGCTGCTGGCGCCAGGCAGGCCATCAGCGCCCAGGCGGCCGGCGCGACCAGCCGGAAGGATCGCCGCGGGGCAGAAGGAGCCGGCATGACCATCGTCCTCGATCGCCAGGGCGCAGCTCGGCCCCGGCGGCAGGAGGCCGACGGTTGCGCGCCCGCTGTCGATGCCCGGTCCCAGCTGTCCAGGGGGCGTCGACCGCATGCGGGAAAAATCGCGCATTAAGCTTACGGGGTGGTTAAGCGGACCGCGAAAGCCGCCTCCCGGGTGAAAGGACCGCCCGTCGGCGGTTCCATGCGGCGGGCGCGGGCCAGGCCCTCGGTGCCAAAGCGCACACGGATCGCTTCCTCCACCCAGCGTGTCTCCTGTGCGCTGCGTCGGGCGGCGGCCCGCCCCCCCTCCGACAGATGCGCCTGATGGGCGCGCACGGAGGTGGAAAAGTCGCTCAGCCCTTCTCCGGTGGCTGCGGACAGGCGGATCACCGGCACCGTCCACGCCCCGACCCCGCCCGCCAGGGACAATGCGCCGGTCACATCCGCCGCCGCCCGCCGGGCGATCTCCGCCATGTCGGCTTTGGTGACGACGATGATGTCCGGCAGCTCCATGACGCCGGCTTTCATGAATTGCAGGCTGTCGCCGGAGGCGGGCTGAATGCATAGCACCACCGTGTCGGCCACCAGATCGATGTCGGCTTCCGACTGGCCGACGCCCACCGTTTCCACGATGACGCGATCATAGATTGCCCGCAGGAGCGCTACCGCCGCCACGGCATCGTCAGAGAGGCCGCCGAGGCGGTCGCGGGCGGCCATGGAGCGCACAAAGACACCGCGATCCTCAGGATCGGTCTGGATGCGCGCCCTGTCTCCTAAAAGAGCGCCCCCGGTGCGGCGGGAGGAGGGGTCCACGGCCAGGACGGCGATGGTCTCCCCCGCCGCCCGGGCTTGGCGCACCAGCGCGTTGGTGAGCGTCGACTTGCCGACGCCCGGCGGTCCGGTGAGCCCGAGCACATGGGCGCGGGCCGCCAAGGCCGCCTCATCCAGCAAGGCAGTGAGCGGAGCGCTGCCGCGCGCGGTCTCAATGGCTGCGAGGGCGCCAGCCACGGCGCGCTTGCCGCCGGAACGCAAGGCATCAAGGCTGGGAATCGGGGGCAAGGATCGCTGCATGGCGCAAGCTTAAAGCAGGCGCGTGCGCTTGGCATCCCGACTGGCGCGGGCCCGGTGAGGGTGCAGGCGCGGAACTCGCGCCCCTAACCCGGGAATGGACAGCACAGGCCGCAGGCGGGCTGGTGGGAGAAGAAGACGAGAGCACCCGGGTCTAGGCAAAAAAAAAGGCGTCGACTTTCGTCGACGCCTTTCCACTGATCGGAACCGTGCGGGGGAACGAAACCGATCAATAGCTCTTCATTGGCAATAAGACTTCGGTACGGTCATCACCTGTCCGCTGGGGTCGCTGTAATAGCAGCGACCGTTGTTCCAAAAATAAAACGTCCTCTGTTGCTGAAGGTTCAGGGCCCCGCCCATGATCGCACCGGTTGCCCCGCCGATCACCGCGCCTGCCGCCGCTCCCCTCGCATTCCCCGAAACCGCCCCGCCGATGATGGCGCCGGTGATGCCTCCCATGACCGCCCCTGCTGCAACATCGTCTTGCGCATGTGCGGCGCCTGGAAACACACTCGCCAGGACAACCAGTGTCACCATTTGCTTTCGCATCGCACGCACTCCGCTGTCAGGTCCCGAAGGAGGTAACGGCTGAGGCTTGTGCGACGCTTCCGAAGCTATCGCGGCGAAGATGAACGGGAGATGAGCGGGAGGCGCGTAATGCAAATTTGGAGGTACCATGAACCCTAAGTGCGGCCAGCATTGAGCTGCGCGCATTGGTTGAGCTTAAGTTTCGCTCCGTCGTTAGTGTTTTGTTTTCAAAGGATTTTTTGTAACGTGTGGGCGGCCCGAGATCGGCCTTTTTGCGGCAGGGGAAAAGTTCAGGCTCCCTTTGGGGCATGCGTTTGACGCATTGCACGCAAGGCCCCACCGCAAGGCGCCCGCCACCCTTGCCAGGAAGCCCCAGCTTGGGCACGCTGCGGCGCAAGATGGGAGACGTCAGATGAGTGAGTTCAATCCGTTCGGCGGCCGAATCGTCCACCTCACCCCGCAGGAGGTGGAGGCGGGGCTCGTGGACGGCAGCGTCCTCCTGGTGGACGTGCGCGAGCCGAACGAGATCGCCGCCGAGCGCATTCCCGGAGCGGTCAACATGCCCTTGAACAGCTTCGACCCGGCGGGCCTGCCGGACCCCGAGGGCAAGCGCCTCGTCTTTTCGTGCCGCTCCGGCCAGCGGTCGCAGAAGGCGGCCGCCCTCGCCCAGTCCGCCGGGCTGCCCTATGTGGAGCATATGCAGGGCGGCATTCTCGGCTGGAAGGATGCGGGCTTCGAGACCCTCAAGGGCTGAGGGAAGGCCCGTCAGAGCATTTCAGGGTTTCACCGAAACGCTGAAATGCTCTCTTGCTCTATTCCAGCGTGGCCGCGACGCGACCCGGTCCGATGCGCTCGGACCTGTTTTACGGGCGGATGGTCGGATCGAGAGGAAAGGTCAGGCGCACGCAGGTGCCGGGCGTCGCGGGCAGGAAGGCCAGGTTCGCCCCCAGCTTGCTGGCCATGGCGCGAACGATGCGATTGCCGAGGCCCGTCCCCTTGTGCTCCTGGGGCATGCCGACCCCGTCGTCCGCCACGTCCAGGCGCACCTCGCCGTCCGCCTGCGTCAGGTCGACCCGTACCGGTCCTGAGCCGCCGGGATAAGCGTATTTCGAGGCATTGATCACCAGTTCGGTGACGATCACGCCGATGGCCACAGCGCGGTCGGGGTCGATCTCCAGGGGATCGGAGCGCACCTGCAAGGTCACGCCCACGTCGCCATGCCGGGCGGACACCTGGAGGTCTTCGGCGAGGGCCGCGAGATACTGGTCAAGGGCGACGCTGGCCACGTCCTCGGACGTATAGAGGCGCCGATGCACCTGCGCCACCGCAGCCACGCGGCCGCGCGCGGACTGGAGCGCCTCTTGAACTTCCTTGTTGTCGGTGGCGCTCGCCTGCACATGGAGCAGAGAAACGATGATCTGCAGGGAATTGCCCACGCGGTGGTTCATTTCCCGCAGCAGCAGCGCCCGCTCGGCCGCCAGCGCCTCGAACCGGTCGCGGGCGGCGCGAATCTCGGCCTCGGCGGCTTCGTGTGCGCGACGCATGCGCACCGTTTCCATGGCCGCGTCGATGGCGGACCGCAACAGCTCGATGAAGTCGCTCTGGACTTCCTTGATGACATAGTCGACCGCCCCGGCCTTCAGCGCGGCCACGGCGACGCGGCTTTCCTGGGTTCCGGTGACATAGACCACGGGCGGCGGGTCCGGCAGGCGACGGATGTCGGCCAGGGTGGCCAAGCCGTCTTGTCCTGGCATGAAATGGTCGAGCGCCACCACGTCGATGCCGCCCAAGGTGATGCGCGCGAGTCCCGCCGCGCCCGAGGGAGCGGTTTCAACCCCATAGCCCAGCCGCTCCAGCTTGCGCCGCACGAGGCTGGAGAGACCGGGGTCGTCGTCGATATAGAGAACCCGCCGTGGGCTCGGCTGTGCGCCCGTGCCTTCGGGAGGCTCCGCCGTCTGCGTGCCGATGGTTGCCTCCACCCGTGAATGCTCATTCATGGCCATGATGCCACATCATTTGGCCTCGGGAACCTGGATCACCGAGAAGAACAGGCCCAGCTGGCGGATGGCATTGGCGAAGTTTTCGTAATTGACCGGCTTGGTGACATAGACATTGGCGCCCAGGTCGTAGCAGCGCTGGATCTCGCGCTTGTCGTCCGTTGTGGTGAGGACCACCACGGGAGAGCGCTTGAGATGGTCATTTTCCTTGATGCGCCGCAGGATGTCGACGCCCGTCATGTCCGGCAGATTGAGGTCCAGCAGCACCAGAAGGGCCTTGCCTGCATTCACCGCGCCGGTGCCATCCGGGCCGAACAAGTGGCGGATGGCGCTGGTGCCGTCCCGGAACGGGGTGATCTCGTTCATCACGCCGGCCCGGCGGATGTTCTTCTCGATCAAGCGGGCGTGGCCTTCATCGTCCTCGATCATCACGATGGAGACGTGCTCAACCATTGTCGTTCCCCTTGTTCTGCGGCGCCAGAACGCGCGGCAGGGTGATCTTGAAGGTGGTCCCCTCGCCCAATTGGGATTCGAGCACGATGGAGCCACCCATGCGCCGCACCAGCGAGCGCACATGGGCGAGGCCGATGCCTTCCCCCGGCTTGTCCTGCGGGCCGGAGCGGCGGAACAGCTCGAAGACCCGGCCGCGATCCTCCGCGGCTATGCCCCGGCCATTGTCGGACACGAGGAAGGTCACGTAGGCGGACGTCTCCAGCGCCGAGACGGAGATGCGCCCCGGCACGTCCAAGCGCAGATACTTGACGGCATTGTCGATCAGGTTGGTGAAGACCTGTTCGAGCGCCATGCGGTCGGTGGTGATGGCGGGCAGGGGCGTCACGTCGATGCGGGCGTCGCGCTCCAGCAACTGGTGCGCCATGGTTTCCGCAATGCCGGTGACCAGGGCGCGCACGTCCACCACGGTGGGGTGGAACTCGGCGCGCCCCTGCCGCGAGAGTTCCAGGATCGCCTTGATGAGCCGGTCCATCTTGACGATGGAGGCCTTGATGAAGCCGAAGGCCTCCTCGAAGTCGGCGGCCAGATCCGCATCCTCGTCCGCCCGGCCCCCCACCTGCGCCCGCAAGGCCGCCAGCCGGTCGAAGAGGTCGGTGCGCATGGTCTCCAGCTCGCTGGTGAAACCCATGATGTTCACAAGCGGGGAGCGCAGATCATGGCTGACGATATAGGCGAAGCTCTGGATCTCGTTATTGGCCTCTTCCAGGTCGGCGGTGCGCTCGCGCACCCGCTGCTCCAGCGACTGGTTGGCGCGCGCCAGTTCACGATGGGCGAGGCGCAGCTCTTCTGTGTTGCGGCGCACCAGGATCATGGACAAGGCCGCGATGATGAGGATCGCGATGACGCCGATCACATTCATCACCAGGAGCCAGGTGGCGGTGGCGTTGGAAGCCGAAGTGCGTGAGACGAGAAGGTTTTCTTCCTCGTCCTTCATCTGCGCGATGATGGTGGACATGTCGCGCATCAAGGTCTCGCCCCGGCCGGCTTCCACCACCGCCAGGGCTTCGTCGGCCCGCCCGGCTTGCCGCAATGCGACGGTCTGGGTCAGCTCGGCCACTTTTTCCCGCATCTTGGGGAGAAGAGCGTCGATGCGCGCGCGCTGGTTGGGATTGTCCGATGTCAGCTGAGACAACGTCTGCAGGGCGGGCTCGATGTCTGCCACCGCCTGCTTGAAGACCTGCAGGAGGCTGTCCTGACCGGTCAGCAGATACCCGCGTTGGGAACTCTCCGCCCGCCGGATCATGATCCGAAGCTCGGACAGACTATTCTCAACCTTGAGTGTATGCGCCACTTTGTTGGAATCGTCCCGGGCCCGGTTCACCAGGAAAATGGACACGGAACTGATGGCGATGAGCAAGGCAAAGCCAAGTCCCAGAAGGACCGGCTGGCTCAGAAAGGTGACGCGCTTGGTCTTCGGCGCGAAAAGGGCGGCCATTCAGGTCGTCCAACCTCGGACAGGAGTGGGGAGCGAAGATCGGAAAAAGGACAGCAGTCGAAGGACGTTTTTTTGATTCCTATCCTTCTCTCTATAAGAAATCTCCGCCACGGGATAGGGAAACGAGGCGGCGAAAATAAAGCAGCGGTGCACGAAAGATCACCCAAAGCTATAGCTTGTCCGTAAGCACCCGATATGCTCCTATGAGCGGGCATCATTTGGATGATGGAGTATCATGCAGGTTCCAGAACGCAGTCGCCTTCTTCAGGGTGCACCTGAAGCGCAGAGCGGGGCTCAGGAGGCTCCTCTGATGGTTTCACCCGCGCAGGGCGCGGCCCCGGCTTTGGCCGGAGACGAGGCGAAATCCTACATTCAATCCTACGGTGTTCCCGACATCGTGGAAGTCCTCCTGCCCGACACCAGCGGCGTGCTGCGCGGAAAGTGGATCCCTGGCCATTCCCTGGCCAAGATCTGGGACAGCGGTGTCGCCATTCCCTTGTCCATCTTCGGCCTCGACATCTGGGGCTGTGAGGTGGAGGCCACCGAAATTCATCTGGAGACCGGCGACAAGGACGGCCTGTGCTGGCCCGTGCCCGGCACGCTGAAGCCGGTGCCCTGGTCTCCGCGCCCGGCGGCGCAGGTGCTCATAACCATGCATGAGCCGGATGGCCGCCCCTGGCTGCTCGATCCTCGCCAGCAACTGGCCCGCGTCGTCGAGCGCTTTTCCGCCCTGGGCCTCACGCCGGTGGTGGCGTTCGAGCTGGAATTCTACCTGCTGAAGCCCGGCGATCCGGGCCAGCCGCCCGAGCCGGTCTTCCCGGCCACCGGGCAGGCGCGGCAGAACATGTATTCCATGTCCGACCTCGACGCCTTTGCGCCGGTGCTGCATGACATGCGCACGGCGGCGGCGACCCAAGGCCTGCCGGCCGACACGGTCATCTCCGAGGCGGCACCCGGCCAGTTCGAGGTCAACCTCTATCACCGCGCTGACCCCATGGCCGCGGCGGACGATGCCATCTTGCTGAAGCGGCTCATCGATGGCGTCGCGCGGCGCCACGGTTTGCGCGCCACCTTCATGGCCAAGCCCCTGCTCGACTTTGCCGGCAACGGGATGCACGTGCATGTGAGCCTGAAGGATCAAACGGGCGCCAACGCCTTCGCCCGCGAGGGCGGGGAGGGGGACCGCCTGCTGCGCCACGCGGCCGGCGGGCTGCTGTCCACCATGGCGGAGACGCTGCTCTTCTTCGTGCCAGGCTTCAATGGCTATCGGCGCCTGGTGCCTGGCAGCTATGCGCCGACCGGCATAACCTGGGGCTTCGACAATCGCTCGGTGGCGGTGCGGGTGCCCAACGGCCCGGCCAATGCCAAGCGTCTGGAGCACCGGATCGCCGGGGCCGATGCCCATCCCCATCTGGTGCTGGCCGGCATCCTCGCCGGCATGCTGGAAGGCATCGAAGCGGGCATTGAGCCGCCCGCGCCCTTGAGCGGCAATGCCTATGACCACGAGGCGGAGAGCCTTTCGCCATCCATGAGCGAGGCGATCAACCGGTTCCGCACGTCCGACTTCATCGCCCGGGCATTCGGGGAGGAGTATCGGCGCATCTTCGCGGTCATGAAGCAGGCGGAACTGGACGCGTTCGCACGCGTCATTTCGTCCCTCGAGTACGACACGTATCTTTAGCGGCTGAAGCCTGGGGCATCCCTCGGGATGCCCCAGCTGCATGCAAACCTTCCCCGCGGCCCCTCAGTGGGCGGCACGGGGCCGGCGCCAATGGCGGCGGCGGGCGCGTTCCATATGGACCGGCTCGACATCCGGCGGGATGCTGGGCGCGGTGGTGCGCCAGGTCACGGCATCGGAGATGGCGCCGCTCATGCCCGCATGGGTGCTGCCTGAAATGCCGCCCGAAGGCACCAGACCGCGCTCTTCCCTGTTGGGAAGGGCAGCGGTAGCGGGGACGTGGCCGAAATCCTCCGGCATGCGCCGTGCGACGTGGGCCATGGCAAATCCTCCTTTTTATTCTGGGTTGTTCCCCCCATGTCGCATCAACATGGTCCTTCCAGAGGGAAAGTCCAGGGGGCCTGCCTGGGAGCCCGATTTTTCGGCATGCGGCGGGCGCATGGTTTGACGCACGTCAAGGGGCTGAAACGGCAACCTTCTTAGCCTTGGCTGCAACAACCAAGGGAGGATGCCATGCCCGCCGATGTCGCCGTTGTGATCAGTGCCGTTGTTGCGGCCTTCGTGCTCTTCGCTGCCGTGCTGGCCTGGGCGGACGTGACCAGCCGTCCCGCCCGCTGAACCGTTCCCCCTCAGGGCTGCGGCGGCACTTCGCTGCGGGGATCTGGCAGGGTGTGCTTCTCGATGGTGGATTTGGCTCCCGCCATTTCCGCCCCCGCATCCTTGGGCAGGCGCAGGAACGAGAAGACCGAGAGCGCTGAAATGGCGGCCACCACCAGGAAGGCAGGCGTAAAGTCCGCCTGGACCAGGGTGTCGGAGCCGCGGAATTCGCGCATGGCCTCCAGCACCATGCCCGCCACCGCCACCCCCACTGACAGGGAGACCTGCTGGGCAACGCTGGCGAAGGAGGTGGCGCGGCTCATATCCGCCTGTTCCACGTCCGCATAGGCGATGGCATTGAGGGCGGTGAATTCCAGCGACCGGAAGAAGCCGCCCACCAGCAGCACCACCATGATGACCAGATGGGGCGTGTCCGGGGTGAACAGCACGTTCGCCGCGATGAAGGCGGACGAGAGGAGGCTGTTGACCACCAGGATGCGCCGGAATCCGAAGCGGCGGATGATGGGGGCGGCGGTGGTCTTCATCACCAGGGCGCCGGCCGACGAAGCAAAGGTCAGCAGGCCGGAGGCCAGGGGGGAGAGGCCGAAGGTCAGTTGCAGCATCAGCGGCAGCAGGAACGGAATGGCGCCGATGCCCACCCGGAACAGCGACGCCCCCAGAACGCCCGCCCGGAACGTGGTGAGCCGCAACAGCCGCAGGTCGATCACCGCATGGGGCGTGCGGTGCGCATGGCGCACATAGAAGGCGAAGACGATGACACCGGCCGAGCCCACCGCCAGGGCCAGCCACACCGACATCACCGCCTCGCCCATCAGGGCCAGGCCCGCGACGATGCCGGAAAGCCCGACCCCTGACAGCACGAGGCCCCGCAGATCGAGGGGCGGCACATCCTCTTCGCGCACATTCTCGATGAAGCGCGTGGCCAGGATCACACCCAGCACGCCGATGGGCACGTTGATGAAGAAGATCAGGCGCCAGTCGAAATAGGTGGTGATGAAGCCGCCGAGCGGCGGGCCCAGCACCGGCCCGAGCAAGGCCGGCATGGTCAGCCAAGCGAGCGCCGAAACCAGTTCCGCCTTGGGGATGGAGCGCAGGATGACAAGGCGCCCCACGGGCACCATCATCGCTCCGCCCATGCCCTGGATGATGCGATAGAGCACGAAGTCGGCGAGCCCCGTGGACAGGCCGCACAGGATCGAGCCCAAGGTGAAGATGACGATGGCGGAGCGGAACACGGTGCGCGCGCCGTAGCGGTCCGCCGCCCAGCCGCTGGCGGGAATGAACACCGCCAAGGACAGGAGATAGGAGGTCATCGCCAGTTTCAGCGAGACCGGGTCTTCCTGGAGGGCGGTGGCGATGGCGGGCAAGGCCGTGGAAATGATGGTGGAATCCACCTGTTCCATGAACAGGGCGCAGGCCACGATCAGGGGGATGAGGACCTGGCGGGGCAAATGGTGGGAGAGGCCAGCCGGCATGTTCGCTCTGCTTTCGGGCCCCATCCTTAAATGAAATCCGCGGCCTTGGAAAAGCGTGCCGGACGCAGAACCGGCGCGGGGTGCATGCGGTTGGTGCGGTGGAAGAGCCGTGCCGCATCCTGTAGAGCTAGCGATGCCCGGCGGCGAACAGGAGATGTGCGTGGCCAAGGACCTCACCTCGGACCTCACCTCGGACTTCACCTCTCTCTACGCTCACGAATTCGTGCGCATCGCCGCCTGCGTGCCGCGGGCGACGGTGACTGATCCCGAATTCGCGGTGGAGGAGACGCTCCGCATCGCCCGCGAGGGGCATGCGGCCAAGGCGGCCGTTCTGCTGTTCCCGGAACTTGGGCTGTCCTCCTACGCCATTGACGACCTCCTGTTCCAGGATGCGCTGCTGGACGAGGTGGAGGCCGCCATCGGCACGCTGGTGACGGCGTCGCGCGATCTCTTCCCGGTGCTGCTGGTGGGGGCGCCGCTGCGCCGCGAAGGCCGGCTTTATAATACGGCGGTGGTGATCCACGGCGGGTCGGTGCTGGGCGTGGTCCCGAAGACCTATCTGCCCAATTACCGGGAGTTTTATGAGCGCCGGCATTTCACCTCTGGCGCCGGGGTGAGGGGCCGCCGCATCGAGGTGGCCGGGCAGGAAGCCCCCTTCGGTGTCGATCTGATTTTCCGCTCGGAAGGCTCCGTCCCCTTCACCTTCCACGCGGAAATCTGCGAGGACATCTGGGTGCCGCTGCCGCCCTCCACCCATGCCGCGCTGGCCGGGGCCGAGGTGCTGCTCAACCTGTCCGCTTCCAATATCACCATCGGCAAGGCACGCAGCCGGCGGCTTCTGTGCGCCAGCCAGTCGGCCCGCGCGGTCGCGGCCTATGCCTATTCGGCAGCGGGACCGGGGGAATCCACCACGGATCTGGCCTGGGATGGCCATGCCGCGGTGTTCGAGTACGGCGACCTGCTGGCCGAGACGCAGCGTTTCCCCACCGGCGCGGTGATTGCCACGGCGGACGTGGACCTGGGGCGCATCCGGCAGGAGCGCATGCGCATGTCCACCTATGGGGACAGTGTGCGGGAGGAGGGGGGCGGGGCGGAGTTCCGTGTGGTGGAATTCCGGCTGGATAAGCCCGACCATCCGGTACCACTTCAGCGCGCAATCGAGCGCTTTCCGTTTGTCCCGTCCGATCCGGCCCGCCTGCGGGAAGATTGTTACGAGGCCTACAATATCCAGGTGCAGGGGTTGGCCAAGCGGCTGGAGGCCACCGGCCTCCAGAAGGCGGTGATCGGGGTGTCCGGCGGGCTGGATTCCACCCAGGCTCTCATCGTCACGGTCAAGGCCATGGACCTGCTGGGGCGCGACCGCTCCAACGTGCTGGCCTATACGCTGCCTGGGTTTGCGACCTCCGACCACACCAAGGCCAATGCCTGGGCGCTGATGAAGGCGCTGGGGGTGAGTGCGCAGGAGATTGATATCCGGCCCGCCGCCCGGCAGATGCTGGCCGACATGGGCCACCCGTTCGCCAGCGGCGAGGCGGTCTATGATGTGACGTTCGAGAATGTGCAGGCGGGGCTTCGGACCGATTATCTGTTCCGCCTGGCCAACCAGGCCGGGGGGCTGGTGGTGGGGACGGGGGATCTGTCGGAGCTGGCCTTGGGGTGGTGCACCTATGGGGTCGGCGACCACATGTCCCACTACAATGTCAACGCCTCCGTCTCCAAGACCTTGATCCAGCACCTGATTCGTTTCGTGGCGGGGTCCGGCGACGTGGATGGGGAGACCGCCCGGATCCTGCTGTCGATCCTGGCCACCGAGATCTCTCCCGAGCTGGTGCCGGCCGGGGAGGGGCAGGCGATCCAGTCGACCCAGCAGATCGTCGGGCCCTATGCGCTGCAGGATTTCAACCTGTTCTACCTGACGCGCTACGGCTACCGGCCGTCCAAGATCGCCTTCCTCGCCCACCATGCCTGGGGCGATGCGGCGCGCGGCGCCTGGCCGGAGGACATGCCTGAGGCCGAGCGAAGAGCCTATGCCCTCGGCGAGATCAAGGCTTGGCTCAAGGTGTTCTTGTCGCGGTTCTTCGTCAGCCAGTTCAAGCGCTCCACCTTGCCCAACGGACCGAAGATTTCCTCGGGCGGGGCGCTGTCCCCCCGGGGCGACTGGCGCGCCCCCTCCGATGGCCAGGCCAAGGTGTGGCTGAAGGAGCTGGCGGAGAATGTGCCGGACGCCTGATGGCCGCCCCCGACTTGCCTGCCTTCTGTGTGACGCTAGGGAATGGGATGCGGCGAGGGATGGGTGGGCGGTGCGCGGCGGTCGGCCTAGAAGGCATTTGCCACGATGAAGCCGCATGGATAGGTTACGCGCCCTCGACCAAGCGCGGGCGTCGTGCCGCGCGCTGACCTGTTGCGACCCGTGCGATCCCCCGTTACCGGACCGTTCATGACCGATATTTTCCATGAGATCGAAGAAGACCTGCGGCGCGACCGCCTGCGCAGGGTCTGGGACCGCTACGGCATCGTGTTCGTCGCCTTGGTGATTGCGGTGATTGCCGGGGCGGCCGGCTATGCCACCTATAAATGGTGGAAGCTGCAGCAGGAGCAGGCCTCCGGGGCCCGATTCGAGGCGGCCAGCCAATTGGCGCTCGCCGGCAAGGCGGCCGATGCCGAGGCCGCCTATCTCGCCCTCGCCAAGGACGGCACCGCCGGATACCAGATGCTGGCGCGCTTCCGCGCCGCGGCCGAGATGGCGCAGGCCGACAAGGCCAAGGGCGCGGCGGCCTTCGATGCCATCGCCGCCGATGCCAGCCTGTCCACCCTTGCCCGTGACTTGGCCCGGGTGCGCGCCGGCCTCCTTCTGGTCGACACCGCCCCGCTGGCCGACCTTCAGAGCCGCCTCCAGGGGCTGGCGGACAGCCAGAGCGCGCTGCGCTATTCGGCCCGCGAGATCCTGGCGCTGGCCCAGTACAAGGCCGGCGACCTGGCCGCCGCCAACAAGGCCGCCGCGCTCCTCCTGGAGGAGCCGGAGGTTCCGCCCGGCGTGCGCAACCGCGCCGAGCTCATCCGCGCCCTGACGGCTGCGGCCGCACAGATCAACCCCGCCGTCGGCGCTGCCGCCACCCAGTGAGGATCGCAGACATGGCCCATCGCCCCTCCCTGTTCCTGCGCCTGGCGATTGTCACGGCCCTCGGGCTCGGCGTCGCCAGCTGCGAGTCGCTGGACAAGTTCAATCCCTTCGAGGAGAAGAAGACGCCGCTCCCGGGCGAGCGCAAGCCCGTCTTCCCGCAGGGCGTGCCGGGGGTGAATTATTCCAGCCCGCTGGCGCAGCCGTCCAATTCCAACGTGGATCCCACCGTCCTTCAGCCGCAGCAGCAGCAGGGCGGGACGACCCAGCGCAACTGAGCCAGACGGCTCCGGCGGTCCTTTCATGTCCTTTACCCTCGCCATCGTCGGACGGCCCAATGTGGGCAAGTCCACCCTGTTCAACCGCCTGGTGGGCAAGAAGCTTGCCCTGGTGGACGATCGCCCGGGCGTGACCCGCGACCGGCGCGAGGGGGAGGGGCGGCTGGGCGACCTCAGCTTCCGCATTGTGGATACGGCCGGGCTCGAAGAAGCGGACGCGGCGACGCTCGAGGGCCGCATGCGCGCCCAGACCGAGGCGGCCATCGGCGATGCCGACGCCATTTTGTTCATCATCGACGCCCGCATCGGCCTGACCCCCACCGACCGCGCCTTTGCCGGCCTGGTGCGGCGCTCCGGCAAGCCCACCATCCTTGTGGCCAACAAGAGCGAAGGCCGGGGTGGCGAGGCCGGGACAATCGAGGCCTTTGAACTGGGCCTCGGCACGCCCATTCCGCTCTCCGCCGAACATGGCGAGGGCCTGTCCGACCTCTATGAGGCCATCTGCGACGCGCTGCCGGCGCAGACCGCCGCGCAGCTTGAGCCCGAGCCCGAGGAGGAGGAGGGCGACCGCGCCAACCGCCCCATCAAGGTGGCCGTGCTGGGACGCCCCAATGCGGGCAAGTCCACCCTCATCAACCGCCTTTTGGGCGAGGATCGCCTGCTGACCGGTCCCGAGGCCGGCATCACCCGCGATTCCATCTCCGTGGAGCTGGAATGGCGCGGGCGCAAATTCGAGCTCTATGACACCGCCGGTCTGCGCAAGCGGGCGCGCATCGACGACAAGCTGGAAAAGCTCTCCGCCGCCGATGCCTTGCGGGCGATGAAGTTCGCCGAGGTGGTGGTGGTGCTCATGGACGCCGAGCGTCCGTTCGAGGAGCAGGATTTGCGCATCGCCGACCTGGTGGTGCGCGAGGGCCGGGCGGTGGTGCTCGGCTATAACAAGTGCGACCTCATCCCCACCGGGGGCCTTGCCACCAAGCTGCGGGAAGAGGCGGACCATTGGCTGCCCCAGGTGCGCGGCGTGCCCGTGGTGCCCATGTCCGGCCTCACCGGCCGGGGCCTGGATCGCCTGATGGAGGCGATTGTGGAGACCCACCGGGTGTGGAACATCCGCGTTCCCACCAATCCGCTCAACCGCTTCCTCCAGGAAGCCACCGATTCCCATCCCCCGCCCGCCGTCTCGGGCAAGCGGGTGAAGATCCGCTATATGACGCAGCCCAAGGCCCGCCCGCCGAGCTTCGTCCTGTTCTGCTCCCGCGCCGATGCCCTGCCGGAGAGCTATTTGCGCTATATCACCAACGGGTTGCGCGAGGCCTTCGACCTGCCCGGCGTGCCCATCCGCCTGACCTTGCGCGAAAAGGACAATCCCTACGCGCCGTGAGGGGCGGGGGTGCGCTTAGGACATCCTTCACGCCCGCCCGGCTAAATCCGGGATGATCGGTGCACCCGTTCCAAGAGGGGGCGTGCCGGGGCGAACAGGAGGAGACGGCATGGAACGCGCGCGCATCGGCCGACTTGGCCTGCTGACCCTCGCCGTGCCGTTCGTCCTGTTTGGGGCCCTGGCCTCGGCACAGGCGCAGACGCCCGCCCCCGATGCGGTGGCGGGAAAGCCGGCGAAGGAGCTGTTCGGCGCGGCCGCCACGCCGGCCCCGCTCGCCGCCCGCTCCATCGGCTTTTATTCCAAGGGCTGCGTCGCCGGGGCCTCCGCTCTGCCGGTGAACGGCCCGGCCTGGCAGGTGATGCGCCTGTCGCGCAATCGCAACTGGGGCCATCCCGAGCTCATCGACTTCATCGAGGCCTTCGCGGTCACCGTGCCGAAGGTCTCCCGCTGGCCGGGCATCCTGGTGGGCGACATGGCGCAGCCGCGCGGCGGCCCCATGCGCACCGGCCACGCCTCCCACCAGGTGGGGCTCGACGTGGACATCTGGCTGACCCCGAGCCCCGGCAAGGAATTGTCCCGCGAGGCCCGCGAGACCATGTCCGCCACCATGATCGTGCGGCCGGACCGGCTCGACGTGGACAAGGCGGTGTGGACGCCGGACCATGTGGCAGTCATCCGCGCCGCCGCCATCGAGCCCAACGTGGAGCGCATCTTCGTCAATGCGGCCATCAAGAAGGCCTTGTGCCGGGATGCGCGGGGCGACCGGTCGTGGCTGACCAAGGTGCGGCCCTATTGGGGGCACGATTATCACATGCATGTGCGGCTCGCCTGTCCCGCCGACAGCCCGCAATGCCGCCCCCAGGAGCCGGTACCGGTGGGGGAGGGGTGCGGCGCGGAACTGGACTGGTGGTTCTCCGACGAGGTGCTCCATCCCAAGCCCTCCAAGGAGCCGGTCAAGCCCAAGCCGCCTTTGACCATGGCCGATTTGCCGGCCACGTGCACGGATGTGTTGCTGGCCCGCTGAGCGTCGATTTGCGCTGCAGCGCGGGAGCGGCTATCCAGGAGTGGTTCTAGATTGATCGCGCGCCAGGGCGGTGAGCGCGCGTCGCAGGAAGGTGCATGGGCCGTCTCGACCGGTACATCTTTTCCACCGCCGCCACGGCATTCGTGGGCGTGACGCTGGTGCTGACGGCCATGATCTGGTCGACGCAGGCGTTGCGTCAGCTCGACCTCGTGACGAGCCAGGGCCAGACCATCCTGTCCTTCCTGGCCATCACCGGCCTCACCGTGCCCACCCTGGTGCTGGTGATCGCGCCCGCCGCCCTGTTCATCGCCACCGCCTACACCCTGCTGAAGCTGAACGGCGATTCGGAGATCGTGGTGATGGCCTCCGCGGGCATGAGCCCCTGGCGGGTGCTGCGGCCGATGATCCTGCTGGCCGTTCTGGTGTCGGCGTTCTGTGCCGCCCTCTCCATCGACCTTGTGCCGGCGAGCTTGCGGATGTTCCGCGAGAAGGTGACCAAGGTGGGCGCGGACGTGGTGTCCTTCGTCGCCCAGCCCGGGCGCTTCGTGACGGTGGCCGACGGCCTCGTCTTCCATGTGCGCGACCGCGACAACACCGGGCTGATGCGCGGCGTGTTCATCAATGATTCCCGCGAGAAGGAAATCTCCACCTATGTGGCCGACCATGGTCGCATCGTGGACACCCCCAGCGGGACCTTTCTCGTGCTCGAAGACGGCTCCATTCATCGGCGCACCCCGGGGGCCTCCGGCAACGGGTCCGTGGTGGATTTCGAGCGCTATGCCCTGGGCCTGAACGATCTCGCCCCCGGCAAGCAGGGCAATGACTACCGCCCCAATGAGCGGGAGTTCACCTATGTGCTCAATCCCCCGCCGAGCGATGTCTATGTGCTGCTGAAGCAGACCGGCCGCTTCCGCGAGGAAGTGCACAAGCGCCTGTCGGCGGGCCTTTATCCCTTCGCCTTCTTCGCCGTGGCGGCCTCCGCCCTGGCCAGCCCCCGCACCACGCGCCAGAGCCGGTCCATGGCGCTGGTGGCGATCATTCCCATCATGGTGGGCCTGCAGATCGCCTCCTTCGTGGTGGGCGGCATGCTGCGCACGTCCAGCGCGGCCATTCCCCTGGCCTATCTGCTGCCGCTGAGCTGCATCGTCATCTGCGGCCTGGTGGTGCAGGGCTGGGTCCGATTCTCGGCGCCGCAGGGTCTCACCCGCCTGATGGAAGCCGTCTCCCGGCGCCTCGCGCGCATGAACGCCGAGTGACCCGATGATCGGCCCCACCCTCGGCTTCTATTTCGCCAAGCGCTTCTTTTCGGCGGTGGTGCTGATCTTCGTCTCCTGCGTCGCCCTCATCATGCTGGTGGACTTCCTGGAGATGACCCGCCGGACGGCGGATCGGGATACCGTGACCGCCGCCATGGTGGCCATGCTGACCATCTACCGGACCCCGGCCTTCACCGAGCAATTGCTGCCATTCGCGGTGCTGTTCGGCGGCATCGCCGCCTTCGTGACCTTGTCGCGCAAGCTGGAACTGGTGGTGGCGCGGGCGGTGGGCCTGTCGGCCTGGCAGTTCATCTTCCCCGCGGTGCTGGTGGCCTTCCTCATCGGCGCCTTCTCCACCGCCGTGTTCAATCCGGTGTCGGCCGAGTTCAAGGAACGGGCCAATCGGATCGAAGGGGACATCTTCAATTCCTCGTCCGGCGGCGTGCTTCCCTCCGGCCGGACGGCCTTCTGGATTCGTCAGCAGAGCCTGGACGGGCAAGCCATCATCCAGGCCGCCACCAGCCAGCACGGCGGGCGCCAGCTCCTCGGCGTGACCGTCTTCGAGTTCGACAAGAATGACCGGGTGCTGCAGCGCATCGAGGCCAAGTCCGCCACCTTGCAGCGCGGCTACTGGGAGTTGCAGGATGCGCGCGTGCTCATCCCCGGATTCGACCAGCAGACCTTCGAGACCTTCGTGGTGGCAACGAATCTGGATCCGAACCAGATTCAGGAGGCCCTGACCTCGCCGGACACCGTGTCCTTTTGGCAACTGCCGGACGCCATCGCGGCGGCCGAGCAGGCGGGCTTTGGAGCACAACGCTACCGGCTCCACTTCCAGAGTCTTTTGGCGCGGCCATTTCTGCTCATTGCAATGGTCCTGATCGCCGCTGTGGTTGGGTTAAGGGTGTTCCGCTTCGGTGGTGTGGGGCAGACGATTCTCGGTGGCGTGGCTGCCGGCTTTCTGCTTTATCTTGGCACCAAGCTCGCGGAGGATCTCGGAGAGGCAGGGGTGATCCATCCCGTTGCCGCAGCTTGGTTTCCGGCGGTGGCTGGGATTGTTCTTGGGGTCTTGGTTTTGTTGCACCGGGAGGACGGATGACCGTCGGGATTGCTCCCGCCGAGGATCGTGAAGTGACCCCCGTGCGCCGCACCCGGCGCGCGGCCGGGAGAGGCTTGGCCCTCGCCCGCGGCTTCGCCTTGGTTTTGCTGTGCACCCTCCTTCTCGCCATCGCCCAGATGGGCAGCGCGGCCGCCCAAAGCGGACCCGGCGGCAGCCTCCTGGCGGGGCGCGGGCTCGACCATTCCGATCCCAACAAGAAGATGCTCGTGACCGCCGACGAGCTGGTCTACGACTACGAAAAGAATACGGTCGGCGCCGTTGGCAACGTACAGTTGTATTACGACGGAGCGTCCCTGGAGGCGCAGCGCGTCACCTATGACCGCGCCAAGAATCTGGTCATCGCGGAAGGCAATGTCCGTCTCAAGGAGAAGAACGGGCAGGTGGTCAATGCCGACAAGCTGCAGCTGACCGAGGACTTCAAGGAAGGCTTCATCGATTCCCTGCGGGTGGATTCGCCCGACAAGACCCATTTCGCGGCCACCCGGGCGGATCGCCTGGAGGGCAACATCACCGTGTTCCAGAACGGTGTCTACACGGCTTGCGAGCCGTGCAAGGACAAGCCGGAAAAGCCGGTCCTGTGGCAGGTCAAGGCCCAGCGCATCATCCATAACCAGGATGAGCAGATGATCTACTACAAGGACGCCACGCTTGAATTCTTCGGCATGCCCATTGCCTATTTCCCTTATTTCTCCACCCCCGACCCGACGGTGAAGCGCAAGACCGGCTTCCTGACGCCCGTGTTCGCCAATTCCTCGGAACTGGGCTTCGGCGTTGGTATCCCGTTCTTCTGGAACATCGCGCCCGATCGGGACCTGACCATCACCCCGGTCTATTATTCCAAGCAGGGCCTGCTGATGCAGGGCGAGTGGCGGCAGCGGCTGATCAATGGCAGCTACAACATCCGCGCCGCCGGCATCATGCAGCAGGACAAGGATGCATTTGCCGGCCTGCCGGGCTACCGCGATAGCCGCGGCGTGGTGCAAAGCGCCGGCGAGTTCGCCATCAACAACTTCTGGAAGTGGGGCTGGGACGGCACGCTGGCCTCCGACCGCACCTTCATCAACGACTATAAGCTGGCCGGCTATACCGACCCCATGGGGCTGGTGAGCGCCACGCCCACCGAGGCCATCTCGCAGGTCTATTTGACCGGCCAGGGCGATCGCAGCTTCTTCGACCTGCGGGCCCTGTATTTCCTTGGCCTGTCCGTCACCGACAACCAGAACCAGATCCCGGTGGTTGGCACGTTCAACTACAATTATGTGTTCGGGAACCCGCTCTGGGGCGGCGAGGCCGGGGTCAAGGTGAATTTCAACTCCATCTCGCGCCAGCAGGCGGACTTCGTCGGCATGTCGTCGGCGACCTCCTATGCCAATGGCGGGGTGGGCATTCCCGCCGGCTCGTGCGCCCTGACCAATCCCAACCCGACCCAGTGCCTGCTGCGCGGCGCGCCGGGCGACTATCAGCGGCTGTCGGCGGAGCTCTACTGGAAGAAGTCCATCACCGATCAGGCCGGCCAGGTCTGGACGCCGTTCGCCAGCGCGCGGGTGGACGTGGCCCATTCCAACGTCAGCACGCTGCCCACCAGCTACACCAGCGGCATCACCCTGCCGGGCCAGAACCCGCTGCAGTCCGGCGACGAGAGCATCATCCGCGCCATGCCGGTGATCGGCCTCGACTATCGCTATCCCTTCATCTCGGTGGAAAACTGGGGCGTGCAGACCATCGAGCCGCGGGCCCAGATCGTCATCCGTCCCAACGAGACCGCCATCGGCAAGCTGCCCAACGAAGACGCCCAGAGCCTGGTCTTCGACGACAGCAACCTGTTCGAGGTGGACAAATATTCCGGCTGGGACCGGGTCGAAGGCGGCGGCCGCCTGAACGTGGGCATCACCTACACCGCGGCCATCAACAAGGCCGGCCTGGTCACCGCCCTGATCGGCCAGTCCTACCACCTGTTCGGCAAGAATTCGTACGCCAATGGCGACATGGCCAACACGGGTCTGGAATCGGGCCTGGAGACCGATGTCTCCGACTATGTGGCGCGCTTCTCCTACTCGCCCACCTCGAACCTGGAATTCATCTCCCGCTTCCGGTTCGACCAGGCCAATTTCTCCATGCAGCGGTTCGAGGTTGAAGGCCGCACCTCCTTCGACCGGGTGTCGTTCTCGGCCGTCTATGGCCAATATGCGCCCCAGCCGCTGCTCGGCTATTATTACGAGCGGCAGGGCATCTACACGACCGCCTCCTACAAGCTGACCGACGAATGGTCGGTGGGCGGCGGCGTGCGCTACAACATCGCCCAGTCCGCCTTCGACCTGGTGTCGGTGGCGCTCAATTATGCCGACGACTGCTTCACCATGGCCCTGAGCTACATCTCCAACTACACGGTGAACGGGCCCAATGGTTCGCCGTCCAATACGGTGATGCTCACCATCGGCCTGCGCACCCTCGGCCAGACCAAGGTCTCCACCGGCATCGGTTCCAATTGACCGCAAAGCGGGGGCCGGGGCCTCGGCCCCATTGCCGCCACAGGAGCGGGCGAATTAATGTGCTTTGGGCAAGGCTGCATCAGCCGGGCCCGCCCTCCGCGCTAACCCCCTGCGATCTGACGGCCAAATGAAGTCCTCACGCCCGACACCGTCCCACTTCGCCAGCCGCACCGTGGCATTCGCCTTCGGGCTGCTGCTGGCGCTGGCGGCGTTCGGCACGCCGGCCTCGGCGCAGCAGATCCTGGCCCTGGTGAACGGCCAGCCCATCACCTCCTTCGACGTGGCGCAGCGGATGAAGCTGCACCAGATGATCGAGGGCAAGTCGCCCAGCCAGAAAGAGACGCTGGAAGAGCTGATCGATCAGAAGATCAAGATCCAGCAATCCGCCAAGATCGGCATCACCCTGGACGATGAAGATCTGGACCGGCTGTTCAACAGCGTGGCCGAGCGCAGCGGGCGCACCCCGCAGCAATTGGCGCAAGGCTTCCAGCAGGCGGGCGTCGACCCCGCCGCCTTCAAGGAAAAGCTGCGGGCGGACAATGTCTGGCAGCAATATGTGCGGGCGCGCGCGCCGACGGTGAATGTGCGCGACCAGGACGTGGTGGCGGCCGTGCAGCAGCGCGGCAACGTCCAGATGGTGTCCACCGAATATAAGCTTTATCCCATCATCTTCGTGGTGCCGCGCAATTCCAACGCCCATGGCTCGCGCCTGTCAGAGGCCAATGCCCTGAAGGCCCGGTTCAACGGCTGCGATGCCGGCCTTGAATCCATCAAGTCCATGAAGGAAGTGGTGGTGCGCTCCCCCGTGTTCCGCCTGTCCTCGGAAATGCCGCCCCAGCTGCGCCAGATCCTGGACAAGACCGAGGTGGGCCGCCTGACGCCGCCCGAGGTCACCCAGTCCGGCGTGGAAATTTTCGCCGTGTGCGGCAAGACCGAGGTCAAGGGCGAGGTCTCCACCAAGCGGGAGATCAAGGAGCAGCTGGCGTCCACCCAGTTCCAGGCGGAATCCAAGAAGCTGATGGAGCAGCTGCGCAAGGCCGCGCTCATCGTGTATCGCTGATGCCGGCCGCAGCCATGCCGGCCCTGGCCCTTACGCTTGGCGAGCCGGCCGGCATCGGGCCGGACATCGCGCTTCTCGCCTGGGCCCGCCGCACGGCGGCGACCCCGCCCTTCTGCGCCATTGGCGATCCCGCCCTCCTGGCCAGCCGCGCCCGCCTTCTCGGCCTCAGCGTGCCCGTGCGGGAAGTGGGGATGGCGGAGGCCGCCGCCAGCTTTCCCGACGCGCTTCCGGTGGAGCCGGCCGGCCCCCGCGCCACTGCCGCGCCCGGCCGGCCGGACGGCACCAGCGCCGCCGCCGTGGTGGCGAGCCTCGACCAGGCCATGGACCATGTGCAGGCCGGCCGCGCCAGCGGCCTGGTCACCGCGCCCCTGGCCAAGTCGGTGGTCTATGCCGCCGGCTTTCCCTTTCCCGGTCATACCGAATATCTGGCCGCGCGCTGCGTGGCTGCGGACGGCCGCGTGCCCCATCCGGTGATGATGATCTGGTCGCCGCGGCTCGCCGTGGTGCCGGCCACCATTCACGTCCCGCTCAAGGATGTGCCGCGCCTCGTCACCCGCGATCTCCTGGTGCGCACGGGCCTTATCCTGGCCCGGGACATGGTGCGGCGGTTCGGCCTGCCCCATCCGCGCCTGGTCCTGGCGGGCCTCAATCCCCATGCGGGGGAGGAGGGGACGCTCGGGCGGGAGGACGAGGACGTGCTGCGCCCGGCGGTTGCGGATCTGCGGGCGGAGGGCATCGACATCCGCGGCCCGCTGCCGGCGGACACCCTGTTTCACGAGGAGGCCCGCGCCACCTACGACGCGGTGATCGGGCCATACCACGACCAGGTGCTCATCCCCGCCAAGACCCTGGCCTTTCATGATGGTGTAAACGTGACCCTTGGCCTGCCCTTCGTGCGCACCTCGCCGGATCACGGCACCGCCTTCGACCTGGCGGGGACCGGGCGCGCCAATCCCTCCAGCCTGATGGCCGCCATCGCCCTGGCCGGGCGCCTGTCGCGGGCGGACCGGGCCGGGGCACAGGATGTCGCCGCATGAGCGCCATCGACACCTTGCCGCCGCTGCGGGATGTGATCCGCCGGCACGATCTGTCCGCGCAGAAGTCGCTGGGACAGAACTTCCTGCTGGACCTGAACCTCACCGCGCGCATCGCCCGGGGCTCCGGCCCACTGGAGGGGGCCTGCGTTGTGGAGGTGGGGCCAGGGCCGGGGGGCCTGACCCGGGCGCTGCTGGCGCTGGGCGCCGCGCGCGTGGTGGCGGTGGAGCGGGACCGGCGGTGCATCGCAGCCCTCGCCGAGGTCCAGGAGGCCTATCCGGGCCGCCTTCATGTGATCGAGGGCGATGCCCTCAAAGTGGATGTGCTGCCGCTGCTGGGCGAGGGCCCGGCGCGGGTGGTGGCCAATCTGCCTTATAATGTGGCGACGCTGCTCCTGGTGGGCTGGCTTTCGGTGGACCCCTGGCCGCCCTGGTTCGCCTCGCTCACCCTCATGTTCCAGCGGGAAGTGGCCGAGCGCATCGTCGCCACCCCGGGCAGCAAGGCCTATGGGCGCCTCGCGGTGCTGGCCGGCTGGCGCACCCAGGCGAAGATCCTGTTCGACGTGGCCCCCTCCGCCTTCGTGCCGCCGCCCAAGGTGACCTCCTCCGTGGTGCATCTGGTGCCGCGCGAGGCGCCCCTGCCGTGCCGGCTGGGCGATCTGGAACAGGTCACGCAGGCCGCCTTCGGCCAGCGCCGCAAGATGCTGCGCCAGAGCCTGAAGTCCCTCGGCGTGGACACCGCCGTGCTGCTGGACAAGGCCGGGGCCGAGGAGACGGCCCGCGCGGAGGAGATCGACGTGGCCGGCTTCGTGAAGCTCGCCAATGCCCTGGCGGCCCTGAGGGCGGATCGCATCGTGGCGGCCTGAAGCCTCTTCGCGCGACGGGGACCCGGTTCGCGTGAAGGATATGTGCCAAAACAAAGAGTTGGATCGCTTCTCCGTTTCCAGGGAATGCTGAAGCGACCGAACATCCGGCGGCGGAGGACAGGCTCATGGCGCAACCAAGGCCCGGCGGCGGTGGCCTGCGGCTCACATTTGGGGTCCTCGCCCTTTGCCTCGCGGCCGTCGGCGGGGGCCGCCCCGCGGCGGCCGAGCCGGTGCTGGAGCAGGTGGTCCTGGTGCAGCGGCACGGGGTGCGGGCGCCCACCCAGTCGGCGGAAACCTTGGGCAGCTGGACCGACCGCACCTGGCCCGCCTGGCCGGCGACGCGGGGCGATCTCACCGACAAGGGCGTCGAAGTGGTCGGGCTCGTCGCCTCGGCCATGCGCACCCATTATGTGGCCGCCGGGCTGCTGGCCGCCCAGGGTTGTCCTGGCGCGACGGTGCGCGTGTGGTCCGATGCCAAGGACGAGCGCACGCGGCGCAGCGGCCGCCGCATGGCGCGCAGCTTCGCCCCCGGCTGCGATGCGGATGTGTCCCATGCGCCCGACGGCACGCTGGACCCCCTGTTCCGGCGGGTGGGCAAGGCCTGCCGGTATGATCGCGAGGCGCTCCGGCAAGCGGTGGAGGCCAGCGGCCCGCTGGTGGACCCCGCCTCCGCGCGCGCCATAGCCGCCATGAGCGCCATCCTGCGGCCGAACGGCCCGCCGTTCGATCCCGCCGCCACCGCCTTTGCCATCACCGGCAAGGGGGTGCGGATCACCGGCCCGCTGGCCATCACGGCAGATGCGGCCGAGATTTTCCTGCTGGAATATGCCCAGGGCATGCCGGCGGACAACGTAGGCTGGGGGCTGGCGGCGACGCCGCAGGCCATGGCGCCGCTCCTGGCCGCCCGCGATCGGGTGGTCTGGTTCTCCCGCCAGATGCCCGGCATCGCCCGCGTGGCGGGGGGCGCCATGGCGCAGGTGATGCTGAACACCCTGTCCGGCGTGCCGCGCGCCGCCGATCCCCCCGTGGGTCCCGGCCTGAAGCTGCTGGCCTTCGCCGGCCACGACAACAATCTGTCCAGCATGGCCGGCATTTTCGGCGTGGACTGGACCTTGCCCGGCCAGCCGGACAAGACCGCGCCGGCCACCGCCTTCGCACTGGAGCGCTGGCGCGATCCGGCGACGGGGGCCGAAAGCCTTGCGCTGCGCATCTGGTATGCGGAACTGGAGGGTATGCGCAGCCTCGATCCGGGCAAGGTGCGCTCGGTCTCCGTGTCCTTCCCCGACTGCCCGGGCGAAGCCTTCTGCCCGTTGGAGAAGGTGCGCGCGCGCATCCTCCCCGAACTGCCGGCCGGCTGCCTTCCCTAGAGCATTTCCGAGCGAAGTGGGAACCGGTTCGTGTGAAGGAAATGCGTGAAAACAAAGAGATAGAGCGTCTAAGTGTTTCCATGAAACGCTCAGACGCTCTAGACCACACGCCGGTCGGGCGTGCTCCCGGCGCGCTCAGAGCGCGTCGCGCAGGCCCTTGACGAAATCGGCCAGCCCCGTGAGGCGGCGGCGCTTCAGGCGCTCGGCCTGGAGGATGGAGACGAGCTTGGCGAGGCTGTCGTCCACATCCTGGTTGATGAGGATGTAGTCATATTCGGTGAAGTGGCTGATCTCGTCGGAGGCCTTGGACATGCGCTGATGGACCACCTCGTCGGTGTCCTGGGCGCGGGTGCGCAGGCGCTTTTCCAGGTCCGCCGCGGACGGGGGGAGCAGGAACACCTTCACCAGGTCCTGCTGGGCGCTTTGGTCCAATTGCTGGGTGCCCTGCCAGTCGATGTCGAACAGCACGTCGCGCCCCGCCGAGAGCGCTTCCTCCACGGCCTTGCGGGGGGTGCCATAGAGGTTGCCGAACACGGTGGCGTGCTCCAGCAGCTCGCCCTCGTCCCGCATGCGCTGGAAGGTGGCCACGTCGACGAAGAAATAGTCCTTGCCGTTCACCTCGCCGGGGCGCGGCGGGCGGGTGGTGACGGAGACCGACATGGTGATGCGGTCGTCCTGCGCCAGCAATTTGCGGGAGAGCGTGGTCTTGCCGGCGCCGGAGGGCGAGGACAGGACCAGCATCAGGCCACGCCGGGCAAGGCCGGACTTCGAGCCGGGCTTCCAGCCCGGCAGGGAGAAGTGGGACGGGGTCGGGTTGGCCATGTCAGGGAACCGGGTCACTCGATGTTCTGGATCTGCTCGCGGAACTGATCCACCAGGAGCTTCAGGTCAAGCCCGATCTGGGTGAGCGCGACCGCATTGGACTTTGAGCACAGGGTATTGCTCTCGCGGTTGAACTCCTGGGCCAGGAAGTCCAGCCGCCGGCCCACCGGTCCTCCCGCCTCCAGCAGCTCCCGCGCGGCGGCCACATGGGCGCGCAGCCGGTCCAGCTCTTCCCGGATGTCCGCCTTGGCCGCCAGAAGGGCGGCTTCCTGATGGAGCCGTTCGGCATCGAGGGGAGCGCCGGTGTCCAGGAGGGCGTGCACCTGTTCGGCCAGCCGCGCGCGGATGGCCTCGATCTGCCGCTCGGGGAGGGCTTCCGCCCTGTCCACCAGGGCGGTGATGGCATCCAGCCGGTCGAGGAGCACAACGCGCAAGGCACCCCCCTCCCGGTCCCGCATCACCTTGAGATCGGCCAGGGCCGTCTCGAAGGCGGCGAGCGCCGCCGCCGCGATGCCGGCGCGGTCCTCGTCCACGGTGTCGGCTTCGCTGACTTCGACGATGCCCTTCACCGCCAGGAGCGCATCCAGGCTGGCGGGCGGCAGGGAGAAGCGCTCGGCGGCCGACCGCGTCGCCGCGATGAGGGCCTGGAGGGCTGCCTCATTGACGGCGACGGATACCTTGTCCCCCTCGCGGGCAAGGGTGAATGTGGCCGATACGGACCCGCGCGAAAGCAGACGCGAGGCGGCGGTGCGGGCGCCGGCCTCCAATTCCTCGAAGCCGGAGGGCAGGCGAAGCCGCACGTCGAGGCCCTTCGCGTTCACCGAGCGGACTTCCCAGCTCCAGCGCCACGGCCCCGTGGAGCCCTGGGCGCGTGCAAATCCGGTCATGCTTTGAAGGGACATGGACGTTCCGGCGGCCTCAGGCCGTCCGCTCCTCTGGAGGCTGGGGGGCGGCCCGGCCTCGATTGTTGAACCATGGCGAGCCGCCCGGGTGTCGCGCCCGCCCCGCCTTATCCCGAGCCCCTTCCGAACGGAGAGGGGCCCGTTTCGCGCACTGGCGCAGCCCATCCTTCCTATAGCCGTTGCGGCTCAAAGGCGCAGGGGGGAAGGGGAGCGCTGGGCGAGGCGCGAAACGGCAGGGGGGAGAGTTTCGGTGCGGCCGCGCAGCGGGACTTAACCCCCGCGCGGCCGCCGCACGGGCTCAGTTGGCGTTGGCCGGTGCCCGCTGGCCGGCGGCTGGCGGGGTCGCTGCCGGGGCCGTGGCGGGGGCTGTCGTTCCCGTTCCCGTTCCCGTCCCGGTGCCGGAGGGATTGGCATTGCCCCCCTGGCTTGCCCGCTGGCGCGCGTCCGCCTCGATCTCCCGCCAGCGGGCGACGTTGCGGTTGTGCTGCTCCAGGGTCTCGGCGAACACATGGCCGCCGGTGCCATCCGCCACGAAATACAGGTCCTTGGTCTTGGCCGGGTTGGCCACCGCCGCCAGTGCCTCGCGGCCGGGATTGGCGATGGGGCCGGGGGGCAGGCCGTCAATGGCATAGGTGTTGTAGGGCGTCGCCGTGGCGATGTCGGTCTTGGAAATGGGGCGGCCCAGCGAGCCCTTTCCGCCTACGATGCCGTAGATGATGGTGGGGTCCGACTGCAGGCGCATCTTGCGGTTCAGGCGGTTGATGAAGACCGCCGCCACCCGCGGGCGCTCCTCCGGCTTGCCGGTTTCCTTCTCCACGATGGAGGCAAGGATAATCATCTCTTGGGGGGACTTCAGCGGCAGGTCCGGGGCGCGCTTGTCCCACAATTCCTTGACCACCTTCTGCTGGTCGGCGGCCATGCGCCCCAGCAGTTCGTCCCGCCGCATGCCGCGCACCACATTGTAGGTTTCCGGCAGAAGCGTGCCTTCCTGCGGCATGCGGGGGGTGCCGGTGAGCAGGTCATTGGCCATCAGGCGGTCCACCACCTGCTTGGTGGTCAGGCCTTCCGGGATGGTCACCTGGTGCTGCACCACCTTGCCGGCCACCATCTGGTCGAGCACGTCGGCAAGGGAGATGTGGGCAGGGAAGACATATTCGCCCGCCTTCAGCGGTTCGCCCCGCCGGGCAATCTGCTGGCTGGCGATGAACAGCATCCAATTGTCCACCACCCCTTCCCGCTCCAGGATCTCGGCGATGTCGCGCCCGCCGGAGCCACGGGGAATGAGGACGGTCTTCTCCTCCGGCAGGGGACCGGGGGCGGCATATTTCATCTGCCCATACCAGGCGATGAGGCCGCCACCCACTGCCAGGAACAGCAGGAAGGTGAAGACCCCGCTGCCGATCACCACCGCCGGGTGCCGGGCGCCCCGGGAGGGGCGCTTCTTGGGGTCGATGGGCTTGGATTTCACGGGCTTGCGTCCACGCGGCTTGCCGCCCTCGGGCGTCTTCGGCGCTGGCTGGGGCGGGGGCGGGGGCGGTGCCGCCGGCGCCGGGCGGGCGGCGACATCCTCGGGGGTGGCCGGAGCCGGAGCGGGGGGCAAGCTGGAGCCAGCGGCGGCGGACGGCATCTGCGCGCCCGTCGGCTCCGCGCTCACCTGCGGTGCGCTCGGCTGTTCCAAGCCGGTCTGCCCGCTATCGGTCGGCGGGACGGCGGGCTCCGGCGTCGGCTCGACGCGGGTGGGAATGACAGGCGTTGCGGGCGCGGCGTCCCCGGTGGCGGGCGCGCCGGGCGGCGGGGTGGGGGCGTTCGGGTCGTTGGTGGCCATCGCGGACGTCTCCCATCACTCTCGCTGCGCGCGTCACCGCACATGGCCGGGGCCGGCGCAGGACCGGCACGACCACACCTTCCCAAGGAAAGACGAGAAGATCCGGTTCCAGGAGCTTTCCTGGTTCCAGGACCTTCCCTCGCGTCGGCGCCCGAAAGGGGATAGCGCTTATCTGGACGGAAATGCGACGCCCGCACCGATCCGATGCATTTTGCAGGATCGCGGGGGCCTGAAAGGCGTGACCGGCGGCCCGAAGGCCGCCGGCAAAGGTCAGGCGTCCGCGCGGCGGAAGATCAGCGACGCATTGGTGCCGCCGAAGCCGAAGGAGTTGGACAGCACGGTATCCACCTTCCGGGAGCGGGCCTTCTGGGGCACCAGGTCGATGGGGGTATCCACCGACGGGTTCTCCAGGTTCAGCGTCGCAGGCGCCACCTGGTCGCGGATGGCGAGGATGGAGAAGATGGCTTCCACCGCGCCGGCCGCACCCAGCAGGTGGCCGATGGACGATTTGGTGGAGGACATGGAGACATTGGCCGCCGCATTGCCCAGCAGCCGCTCCACCGCCTTCAGTTCGATCTCATCCGCCATGGTCGAGGTGCCGTGGGCGTTGATGTAATCGATGTCGGAGGCGGTGATCCCCGCCCGCTTCAGCGCGGCGGACATGCACCGATAGGCGCCGTCGCCGTCCGGCGAGGGGGCGGTGATGTGGAAGGCATCGCCGGACAGGCCATAGCCCACCAGCTCGGCATAGATCTTGGCGCCGCGCGCCTTGGCATGCTCGTACTCTTCCAGCACCACGATGCCGGCGCCTTCGCCCATGACGAAGCCGTCGCGGTCCTTGTCATAGGGGCGCGAGCCGCGCGCGGGATCGTCGTTGAAGGCCGTGCACAACGCCTTGCAGCTGGCGAAGCCGGCCAGCGACAGGCGGTTCACGGGAGATTCGGTGCCACCGGCCACCATCACGTCGGCATCGCCGAGTGCGATCAGACGGCCTGCATCGCCGATGGCGTGGGCGCCGGTGGAGCAGGCGGTGACCACCGCGTGATTCGGACCCTTCAGCCCATGGGCGATGGACACATAGCCGCCCGCCAGATTGATGAGGCGGCCGGGAATGAAGAAGGGAGAAATGCGCCGGGGCCCGCGATCGCGCAGGATGAGGGAGGCTTCCGCAATGCCCTCGATGCCGCCGATGCCGGAGCCGATGAGGACGCCGGTATTGGTCTGGTCCTCATAGCTTTGCGGATGCCAGCCGGCATCGTCCAGCGCCTGGGAGGCAGCCGCCATGGCGAAGACGATGAACTCGTCCACCTTGCGCTGTTCCTTCGGCTCCATCCAATCGTCGGGATTGTAGGTGCCGTCGGAGCCATCGCCCCGAGGAATGGTGCAGGCGATCTGGCAGGCGAGGTCGGCAACGTCGAACCGGTCGACCCGCTTGGCACCGCTCTCGCCCGCAATCAGCCGCCGCCAACTGGGCTCGACGCCGCAGCCGAGCGGCGTCACCATGCCGAGGCCAGTGACGACAACACGTCTCATGAGGGAACTCCGGGTACGATCACGACGACGGCCGCGGCGCGTGGCGCACCGCGGCCGTCAGTATCATGATGACGGCGATCAGGCCGCGTTCTTTTCCAGGAACTTGATGGCGTCGCCGACCGTCAGGATGGTCTCGGCGGCGTCGTCCGGGATCTCGGTGTTGAAGGCCTCTTCGAAGGCCATCACGAGCTCGACGGTGTCGAGGCTGTCGGCGCCGAGATCGTCAATAAAGCTGGCGTTTTCCGTAACCTTCTCGGGCTCGACGCCCAGATGCTCCGCGACGATCTTCTTCACCCGCTCGGCGATGTCACTCATCGATGCACCCTCGTTATCTGAAAAAATTGTCTCTCTGCCGTACGGCGGCTGTGAGACGGCATAAAGCCTTTCACGCGCCGTGCCCAGCCCCCATGCTCGTATCCGACCGGGCAGATCGAAGCACCGTCGTCCAAGCCCCGGCCGTGCCTAGCACAACCGGGTGGTACGGAGCGGCTCGTTACCACACTTCCCCAGCCTTGGCCAGCAAACCCGATCACGGGCCGAAGGTCCAGACCTCGCATGGGTTTTCCCGCCGCGCCCCGCACCTGTCCCGGCAAGGGCCAGGGTGGAAAACAGCCGGGGAGCACCGGCCGTTTCCGCCCTCACACCATGGCCATGCCGCCGTTCACATGCAGCGTCTGCCCGGTCACATAGGCCGCCTCGTCGGAGGCCAGATACACACAGGCGGACGCGATGTCCTCGGGCGAACCAAGGCGGGCGGCGGGCACCGCCTTGAGAATCGCCTCGCGCTGCTTGTCGTTCAGCACGTCCGTCATGGCGGTGGCGATAAAGCCCGGCGCCACGCAGTTCACGGTCACGCCGCGGCTGGCCACTTCCTGGGCCAGCGACTTGGACATGCCGATCATGCCCGCCTTGGCGGCGGCATAATTACCCTGGCCGGCATTGCCGGTCACGCCCACCACCGAGGTGATGGAAATGATGCGGCCCGACCGGCGGCGCATCATGGAGCGCACGGCGGCGCGGCAGAGGCGGAAGGTGGCGGTGAGGTTCACCGCGATCACCTGGTCCCAGTCCTCGTCCTTCAGGCGCATGAAGATGTTGTCGCGGGTGATGCCGGCATTGTTCACCAGGATGTCCAGCTGGCCGAGTTTCTCCTCGGCCTCGGGCACCAGCTTCTCCACCTCCTCGGGATTGCCGAGGTTGCAGGGCAGCACCAGCACGCGCTCGCCGAGCTCGGCCGCGAACGTCTCCAGCACCTCGCGGCGGGTGCCGGAAATGGCCACCGTCGCGCCCTGGGCGTGGAGGGCCTTGGCGATGGCGCCGCCGATGCCGCCGGTGGCGCCGGTGACGAGGGCGGTCTTGCCGCTGAGATTGAACATGAGGTCTCCGAAACGAGAGGAAAACGATGGGGCGGCGTCAGGCGGCAGACGTCAGGCGGCGGGTGCCTGGCGGGCGGCGATGAAGGCCGCGACATCCTCGGGCGTGCCGACGGCGGAGACGGCGATCTCGCGGGCGATGCGCCGCACGAGGCCGGAGAGCACCTTGCCGGCGCCCACTTCCACCGCCCGGGTCACGCCCGCGCCCGCCATATAGATGACGCTCTCGCGCCAGCGCACCGTGCCGGTGACCTGCTCCACCAGCAGGCGGACGATCTCCTGGGGATCGGTGACCGGCGTCGCCCGCACATTGGCGATGACGGGCACGCAGGGCGCGTTCACGTTGGCCTGCGCCAGCGCCGCGGCCATGGCCTCGGCGGCCGGCTCCATCAGGCGGCAATGGAAGGGGGCGGACACGGGCAGCAGGATGGCGCGGG
Organism: Aquabacter sp. DMC10; assembly: GCF_056314145.1. NCBI lineage: Bacteria > Pseudomonadati > Pseudomonadota > Alphaproteobacteria > Hyphomicrobiales > Xanthobacteraceae > Aquabacter > Aquabacter sp. DMC10. Next base: position 116,473 of record NZ_JBQUYX010000004.1, read on the forward strand.
AGGCGCCCTTGGCCTTGGCGATCTCGATGGCCCGCTCCACGGCGGCGGTCGAGCCGGACACCACCACCTGGCCATTGGCATTGTCGTTGGCGGCTTCGCAGACCTCATCGCTGGCGGCTTCCGCGGCCACCGCAACCACCTGATCATAGTCCAGGCCCAGCAGGGCAGCCATGGCGCCCTGGCCCACGGGCACGGCCTCCTGCATGGCCCGGCCGCGAATGCGCAGCAGGCGGGCGGCGTCCGTGATGGAGAGCGCGCCGGCGGCGGCGAGCGCCGAATATTCGCCGAGCGAATGACCGGCCACGAAAGAGGCGTCGCGGGCAAGGTCAAGCCCGGCCTCGGCTTCCAGCACGCGGATGGCGGCGAGCGACACGGCCATAAGGGCAGGCTGGGTGTTGGCGGTGAGGGTCAGCGCATCGGCGGGACCCTCCCACATGATGGCGGTGAGCTTCTCGCCGAGCGCCGCATCCACCTCGTCGAACACGGCGCGCGCGGCCGGAAAGGCCTCGGCCAGGGCCTTGCCCATGCCGACGGCCTGGCTGCCCTGGCCGGGAAAAATGAAAGCGGTGGTCATGCGCATCCCCTGACGGGTTTTAAGAGCCGGCCCCCCTTGCAATGAATCGCCGAGGCGATGGATTGCGAGGGTTAAATCCGTTTCTATTCAAGACGTTAGAGGGCGATTCCCCGACCAGATGGAAACCCGCTGCGGTTTTATCTGGTCGGATCGCGCTCTCAGGTTAAATTTGGGGAGCGCAGAGACACTGCGCGGCCTTGGGAGTCAAGCCGCGCCGCACCATGGGTGCCCTGCGCGGGCCGTGCGCGCGCCCCGCACGGACCTTGCGCGGGGCGGCGAGGGCGTCCGCGCGCTGTTGCCTTTCCCGCATATTCTGCTATACGCCCCGCTTCCGTTGCCCCGGCCGGGGGCTGAACGGACGGTTGGCTGTTGTCGCGGGCATCCCGATGCGCGCTCCAGAAGCTGGCAGGGCCTGTGGTCCGTCGTCCCGTGTCCCCGCCTTCCGAGCAGACGAGCCTTTCCTGAAAGGCTTGAAAGGGCTTGGCGTCGGGGCGCGGTGGAACAGGAAAGGCACTTGGACACATGGCGCTCTATGAGCACGTGTTCCTCGCGCGCCAGGACATCACGGCGCAGCAAGTCGAGGAACTGACCACCCGTTTCAAGGGTGTGATCGAAGCGAATGGCGGCTCGGTCGGCAAGACCGAGTATTGGGGCGTGAAGTCCCTGACCTATCGCATCAACAAGAACCGCAAGGCGCACTTCACGCTCCTCAACATCGACGCCCCCGCGGCGGCGGTGCAGGAGATGGAGCGCCAGATGCGCATCGATGAGGACGTCCTGCGCTTCCTCACCCTGCGCGTCGAGGAGCATGAAGAAGGCCCCTCCGCCATGCTGCAGAAGCGCGACCGCGATGATCGCGAGCGCGGCGACCGCGGCTTTGGTGGGGATCGTGGCTTCGGTGGTCGCGAGGACCGCCCCCGTCGCAGCCGTGACCGGGAAGAAGCCCAGGGCGAGGAGGCAGTCTGATGGCGTTCGCTCAAGCTGGTGGTGGCGGCGGTCAGCGCCGTCCGTTCTTCCGTCGTCGCAAGACCTGCCCGTTCTCCGGCCCCAATGCGCCGAAGATCGACTACAAGGACGTGCGTCTCCTGCAGCGCTACATTTCCGAGCGCGGCAAGATCGTGCCGAGCCGCATCACCGCGGTGTCCGCCAAGAAGCAGCGCGAGCTGTCCGCCGCCATCAAGCGCGCGCGGTTCCTCGGCCTGCTGCCCTTCGTGATCCGCTGATCGCGATTTAGGTTCGCCGCCGGCCTCCGGGCCGGCGGCCTTTGCATTGGTGGTTTTGACGACGGCGTCCGGTCCTGGCGATTTCGCATCGCGCGGGGCGGGTGCCAAGGCTGGGGTGGGCGTCGACCTTCCTCTAACCGCTCATGGCGGGACAGCGTGATGATGGGACAGATTGCACTGATCGGCCTGGCCGCTGGCGCGGCCTCTGCGCTCCTTTCCGCCGGCGTTGCCGCGGGAACGGTTCTGGCCGTGCCCCTGTTCTATCTGGCTCCCCTTCCCATCATGGTGGCCGGCCTGGCCTTCTCCCACTGGACGGCCTTCGTCGGCCTGGTGGCGGGCGCGGCGGGGCTTGGCCTGGTGTTCGGCTCCACCTTCCTCATCGCCTATGTGCTCGGCATTGGCGGCCCCGCCTGGGCGCTGGCCTATGGCGCGCTGCTCGCCCGGCCCGATCCGGCGGCGCGGGACGGCCTGGTGTGGTTTCCCATCGGTCCGCTGGTGCTGCTGGCGGGAGCCCTGTCCAGTGTGAGCGTCATCGTCGGCCTGCTGTCGGTGGCCACCGATTACGAGACCTATCGGCAGGCGGTGGGCAAGGCCTTCGAGCTGTTCATGGTGGCCGGGGCCGGATCGGCCCGCACGGAAGACACGGCCCATATGGCCAGCCTGGTCGCGGCGGTTCTGCCCCCCATGGCGGGGACGCTGACCATGGTCTCCCATCTGGCCTGCCTGTACCTGGCCGCGCGGGCCGCCCGCGTCTCCGGGCGCCTGGCCCGCCCGTGGCCGGACCTTGCGGCCACCCGCCTGCCTCAGGTGACGGCCCTGGCTCTGGCGGTGCTCATCGCCCTGGCGGTGACGCCCGGCATGCTCGGCCTGTGTGCCTCGGTGGTGGTGGCGACCCTCGTGACCGCCTATGCGGTCGCCGGATTTGCCACCCTCCATTTCCTGACCCGCGGACGCCCCGGGCGCCCGCTCATCCTGACTGCCGCCTGGATGGCGACGCTTGCGCTCGGCTGGCCGGCGCTGGCCGCCGCCCTGCTCGGCATCGTCGACACCATGTTCGATCTTCGCACGCGCATGGGCTTTCGCGGCGGCCCGCCCGCCGCCAACGACCGATAGACACGACAGAACCGGCGGTTCCGGCCGCCCGACCCGAAGCTGAAACAGACAACATCGATTAGGAGACAAAAATGGACGTCATTCTTCTGGAGCGCGTGGCCAAGCTTGGTCAGATGGGCGAAGTGGTGCGTGTGCGCGACGGCTATGCCCGCAACTTCCTGCTGCCCCAGGGCAAGGCCCTGCGCGCCACCTCCGGCAACCGCGCCAAGTACGACACCATGAAGGCCCAGCTCGAGGCGCGGAACCTTGAGCTGAAGAAGGATGCCGAAGTGGTCGGCGCCAAGCTGAACGGCACCAATGTGGTGGTGATCCGACAGGCCGGCGAGAGCGGCCAGCTGTACGGCTCCGTCTCCACCCGCGACATCGCCATGGCGCTGGAGCAGGCCGGCTTCACCGTGAACCGCCAGCAGATCGTGCTGAACCACCCCATCAAGCTGATCGGCCTGCACACCCTGCCGGTCTCCCTGCACCCCGAGGTCGAGGTGAAGGTGACCGTCTCCGTGGCCCGCAGCGCCGAGGAGGCTGCTCGCCTCGTGGCCGGCGAAGACGTCACCGCCCGTCGCGATGACGACGAGGATGAGGACGAGGTGGTGGAAGAGGCCGCCGAGGCCGGCGAGGAAGCCACCGAGGCCTGATCTCCCCCCAACGGGAGAGTTACGCTGCGTTACCAGAGCGCCCGGCCTTTGCCGGGCGCTTTTCTTTTGGGTCGAATGCACTGCAGCATATTGTCGATCGGCCTTTCTGGTGTTGAGATTGGGACACTCCGATCTCATCTCATGTGTCTCAAGAGGGAAGCCCGAGCCGGCGATGCTGTCGGGCCTTGAGGCGTTGGGAGCCGACGTCGGGTCAAAGGGGCGCCGCGCATGCGGCCGCCAGAGAAGATAAGGGCTGATTCACCGATCAGGTGGGTTCAACCTGATCGCATCGAGCTCAAGGGGAGGCGTGCAGGGGACACATTTCAGACGGAGGCGGCCGATGGAAAGGTTGCTTGAATCTGTTTTGCGCCGCGTGGTCACGCGCGGCGGTCTCATGGTCACCCTGGCCTCCGGCCGGACCCTCACCCTGGGGGCCGCTTCCCCGGAGGTCCATATCCGCTTCACCTCGCGAAGGGCCCAGTGGCGGCTGTTGCTGGACCCGGAACTGGCGCTCGGTGAAATCTACATGGACGAGGGGCTGGTGCTGGAGCAGGGCGACATGGCCGGGCTCCTGGACATCCTCATGGGCCAGCCGGTCCTGCAGCCGACGCTCACCGCGCGCCTGTTCTTCAAGGTCCGCATGGCGTTGCGCCGCATCGCCCAGTTCAACCCGCGCGGCCGGTCCCGTCGCAATGTGGCCCATCACTACGACCTGGACGGGCGTCTCTACTCCCTGTTCCTGGATGCCGACCGGCAATATTCCTGCGCCTATTTCGAGCAGCCCGGCCAAAGGCTGGATGATGCCCAGCTGGCCAAGAAACGCCACATCGCCGCCAAGCTGGTGCTCGACCGGCCCGACCTGACGGTGCTGGACATCGGCAGCGGATGGGGCGGGCTCGGGCTTTACCTGGCGGGCATCGGGCAGGCGGCGGTCACGGGCGTGACGCTGTCCACCGAGCAACTGGGCGTGGCCCGCGCGCGGGCCGCAGAGCAGGGCCTCGAAGATCGGGCCGCGTTCCGCCTGCAGGATTACCGCGATGTGGCGGGGCCGTTCGACCGCGTCGTGTCGGTGGGCATGTTCGAGCATGTGGGCGTCGACCATTACGGCGCCTTCTTCCGCAAGGCCCGCGCGCTTCTCGCCGAGGACGGCGTGATGGTGCTCCATTCCATCGGCCGCTCGGACGTGCCGGGAATCACCAATCCCTGGATCGCCAAATACATCTTTCCCGGCGGCTACATCCCCGCATTGTCGGAGGTGCTGCCTCACATTGAGCGGGCGGGGCTGGTGGTGACCGACGTGGAGATCCTGCGCCTGCATTATGCCCAGACGCTGAAGGCTTGGCGGGAGCGCTTCCTCGCCCACCGGGAGGAGGTGGCGCGGCTCACCGACGCCCGTTTCATCCGCATGTGGGACTTCTATCTGGCGGCCTCGGAAATGGCCTTCCGCCACCAGGGCATGATGGTGTTCCAGATCCAGCTGGCGCGGCGGCAGGAGGCGGTGCCGCTCACCCGCGACTATATCGCCGAGGCGGAGAAGCGCCTGCGCCTGCGGGAAAAGCGGGCGTCCACGCCGCTGCGGCTGGCGGGAGAATGAGGCGGACGGCGGGGGCGCCCCGCCGCCCGGCCCGACCTTTCCCCATTGTTATGCACAGGTGGAAAACTACATCTGCATGGCAAAGAGATTCCGCTGGGTCGTCTTAACCTGGCTTCAGGGGAGGGTGGGATCTGTTAGGCTCCCCCAACCTCCAGGAACCGACCGATCGCAATGCTTGACCTGCCTGCCGCACGTGGCGATGTCGAACCCAGCTATCGCCAGGCGCCCCATAATCTGGACGCCGAGCAGGCGCTGCTGGGCGCCATTCTGGTGAACAACGAGGCCTTCTACCGCGTCTCCGACTTCCTGAAGCCCGAGCACTTTTTCGAGCCCATCCACACCCGGATCTTCGAACTGGCCGGCTCGCTGGTCCGCGCGGGAAAGGTGGCCACCCCGGTCACGCTGAAGACCTTTTTGCCGGCGGATTTCGAGGTGGGCGGGCTCACCGCGCCGCAATATCTGGCGCGGCTGGCCGCCGAAGCCACCACCATCATCAATGCCGAGGATTACGGTCGCACCATCTATGACCTGGCGGTGCGGCGGCAGCTCATCCAGATCGGCGAGGAGATCGTCAACGAGGCCTATGAGGCCCCCATCGATTCGACGCCCCAGGAGCAGATCGAGGAAGCCGAAAAGCGCCTCTACGCCATCGCCGAGAGCGGGCGCTATGACGGCGGCTTCGTGCGCTTCGGCGATGCGTTGCGCGATTCGGTGGATATGGCCAACCGCGCCTTCCAGCGGGAAGGCCATCTGTCCGGCATCGCCACCGGCCTTGATGACCTCGATAACCAGATGGGCGGCCTTCAGCCGTCGGACCTTGTGATTCTCGCCGGCCGTCCCGCCATGGGCAAGACCGCGCTTGTCACCAACATCGCCTTCAACATTGCCTCGGCCTATCGGGGCGAGCAGAAGCCCGATGGCGCCATCGCCACCGTCTCGGGCGGCATCGTGGGCTTCTTCTCGCTGGAAATGTCGGCCGAGCAATTGGCCACCCGTATCCTCGCCGAGCAGGCGGAGATCGCCTCCTACAAGATCCGCCGCGGCGACATTTCGGAAAGCGAGTTCTCCAAGCTCGCCGCCGCCGCCCAGACCATGCAGGTGATCCCACTTTATATCGACGACACCGGCGGCATCTCCATCGCCCAATTGGTGGCCCGCGCCCGGCGCCTGAAGCGCCAGCGCGGCCTCGACTTCATGGTGGTGGACTATCTCCAGCTGCTCTCCGGCTCCTCCAAGACCGCCTCCCAGGGCCGCGTGCAGGAAATCACCGAGATCACCACGGGCCTGAAAGCCCTCGCCAAGGAGCTGAACGTGCCCATCGTGGCGCTCTCCCAGCTCTCCCGCCAGGTGGAGGCCCGCGACGACAAGCGCCCCCAATTGTCGGACCTGCGCGAATCCGGCTCCATCGAGCAGGACGCCGACGTGGTCATGTTCGTGTATCGCGAGGAATATTACCTCAAGAGCCGCGAGCCCAAGCCCGGCACCGAGGAATGGTTCAAGTGGGAGGCGGACATGGAGGCCGCCAAGGGGGTGGCCGAAGTCATCATCGGCAAGCAGCGTCACGGCCCCACCGGCACGGTGAAGGTGCATTTCGAGGCCCAGTTTACCCGCTTCTCCAACCTCGCCCGCGAGGACCGGCTGCCGGAACACAGATGAAAACCCTCACTCCCGCGCCCCAGGCTGCGGCGGGGTCCGCGATCGACGCGGCCCTCTCCCGCTCCAGCGCCCTGCTCACCATCGACCTCGACGCCCTCGCCGACAATTGGCGCACTTTGGCGGGCCTTGCCGCCCCGGCCGAATGCGCGGCCGTGGTGAAGGCCAATGCCTATGGCCTCGGCATCGCACATGCGGCGCCGGCTTTGTGGCGGGCGGGTGCGCGCACCTTCTTCGTGGCGCTGCTGGAGGAAGGCGTGCGCCTGCGCGCCGTGCTGCCGGAGGCCACCATCTATGTGCTCGGCGGCCTCCTGCCCGGCACCGAGGCGGCGTTCGAGGCCCATGGCTTGCGCCCCGTCCTCGGCAGCCTGCCGGAGATTGCCGACTGGGCGGCCCACGCGCGGGGCGCCGAGCGGCCGGCGGCCATCCATGTGGACACCGGCATGAACCGGCTGGGCATCACCGTGGACGAGGCTCTGACGCTGGGGGCGGCGGGCGTCGGATTTCGGCCGAGCCTCATTATGAGCCATCTGGCCTGTGCCGATACGCCCGGCCATCCGCTCACACCCCGTCAGCTGGAGCGCTTTTCGCGCGCGGCCGCCGCCTTTCCCGGGGTTCGCGCCTCGCTGGCCAATTCCGCGGGCGTGCAGTCCGGCCCCGATTTCCGCTTCGACCTGGTGCGCCCGGGCATCGCCCTTTATGGCGGGGCGGCCATCGCCGGCCGGGCGCCGCTCAAGCCGGTGGTGCGGCTGGAGGTGCCGATCATCCAGGTGCGCCAGGGCCTGCCCGGCGACAGCGTGGGCTATGGCGCCGCCCAGCGCCTTTCCCGCGACAGCCGCATCGCCGTGCTCTCGCTCGGCTATGCCGACGGTTTCCACCGCGCCTTCGGCTCCGCCGATGGGCGGCCGGGGGCGGATGCCATGATTGCCGGCCATCGCTGCCCGCTGGTGGGGCGCATCTCCATGGATCTCGTCACCGTTGATGTCACCGACCTGCCGCCCGACGCGGTGCAGCGCGGCCAGCGCGCGGTGCTGCTGGGCGACGGCATCGGCGTTGATGAGCTGGCCGCCCATGGCGGCACCATCGGCTATGAGGTGCTCACCGGCCTCGGCGCCCGCTATCGGCGCCTCTATGTGGGTGGGGCGGGCTGACGCATGGCCAAGCGCGCGGCCCATTTCGTCTGCCAGGCCTGCGGGGCCAGCTATAATCGCTGGCTCGGCAAGTGCGAGGCGTGCGGCGCCTGGAACACCATTGCCGAGGAGGTGGAGGTGGTCGCCTCCGTCCCCGCCGCCCAGCGGGCGGGGCGCAAGGGGCGAGCGGTGCCGCTGGAGAGCCTCCAGGGCCAGGGCACGCCCCCGCCGCGCCTCGTCTCCGGCATCGGCGAATTGGACCGGGTGGCGGGCGGCGGCTTCGTGCCCGGCTCCATCCTGTTGCTGGGCGGTGATCCCGGCATCGGCAAGTCCACGCTTCTGGTGCAGGCCTCGGCGGCGCTGGCCTCGGCCGGGCACCGGGTCATCTATGTCTCCGGCGAAGAGGCGGTGGACCAGGTGCGCCTGCGCGCCGGGCGGCTCGGCCTTGGCGAGGCGCAGGTGGGCCTTGCCGCCGAGACCAATGCGGAGAACATCCTGGCGACCTTGGCCAGCGGCCCGCCCGTGCGCATGGTGGTGATCGATTCCATCCAGACCATGTGGTCGGACTCGGTGGAATCGGCGCCGGGCACGGTGACGCAGGTGCGCACCTCCGCCCAATTGATGGTGCGCTTCGCCAAGCAGTCCGGCGCCGCCGTGATCCTGGTGGGCCACGTGACCAAGGACGGCCAGATCGCCGGCCCCCGTGTGGTCGAGCACATGGTGGATGCGGTGCTTTCCTTCGAGGGCGATGGCGGCCACCAGTTCCGCATCCTGCGGGCGCAGAAGAACCGCTTCGGCCCCACCGACGAGATCGGCGTCTTCGAGATGACCGGCAAGGGCCTCTCGGAAGTGCCCAACCCCTCCGAGCTCTTCCTGTCCAACCGCGATGCCGGCGCGCCCGGCACAGCGGTGTTCGCGGGCATGGAGGGCACGCGGCCGGTGCTGGTGGAAATCCAGGCCCTCGTCGCGCCCTCCACCCTCGGCACGCCCCGGCGCGCTGTCGTGGGGTGGGATTCCAGTCGCCTGGCCATGGTGCTGGCGGTGCTGGATGCCCGTTGCGGTGTGCGGCTCGGCGGCCATGATGTCTATCTGAACGTGGCCGGCGGCCTGCGCATCGGCGAGCCGGCGGCGGACCTCGCCGTGGCGGCAGCCTTGGTGTCGGCGCTGACCGGCGCGCCTCTGCCGCAGGAATCGGTCTATTTCGGCGAGGTGAGCCTGACCGGCGCGGTGCGCCAGGTCTCCCAGACGCCGGCCCGCCTGAAGGAGGCGGCCAAGCTCGGCTTCTCCCGCGCCGTCATGCCCGCCGCCAGCGCCGAAGGGGGCGATGCGCCGGTCGGGGTGGATGCGGTTCCCTCGCTGGCGACGCTGGTGGCGGCCATCGCGGCACGCGCACCGCGCAAGGCTGCCCTGCCACCCCGTGAGGCATCGGCGCAAGACGACTGATGACGCGGAGGGCACTTGAAGCTATACGTCCCACCCACGCGAGGCCTGTCATCCAGGTGTCGCTTCACCGTGTCGCTTCACCGGTCGCCAGGTCGGCGCCACCTTGAAGGGTAAGCCGCGCCTATGCCTGTGACGCTGCTGGATCTGATCCTGATCGCCGTAATGCTGGTGTCCGGCCTTCTGGCCATGGTGCGCGGCCTGCTGCGGGAAGTCTTCAGCATCGTGTCCTGGATCGCCGCCGCGGGTGTGACGGTCTATTTCTACCCGAAGCTCCTGCCCTTCACGAAACAATACATCTCGCAGGACATGGTGGCGCTGGCCGTCACCGTTGCCATCCTGTTCCTCGGCACCCTTCTCATCGTCTCCATCATCAGCGCGCGCCTGTCGGACATTGTGCTCGACAGCCGAATCGGCGCGCTGGACCGCACGCTCGGCTTCCTGTTCGGCCTCGCCCGCGGGCTTCTCGTCATGGTGGTTGCGTTCCTGTTTTTCAACTGGCTCGTCCCCGACAAGAACCAGCCGCCGTGGGTTTTGAATGCGAAATCCCGCCCTGTGCTTCAAAATACAGGGAATTGGTTGGTGTCTCTGTTGCCGGATGACCCCGAGAACACCATTCTTAAGCGGCTAAAGCGTTCGCCCGCCGGTGAGGAGGGCGAGACGCCCGCGCCTCCCAGTGGACAGCGTACGGAGCGTGGGGGCACCACTGTTGCAGCTGCATCGTCCGCCACGTCGGCGGGCGGTGAAGCCGGATACCGCCGCGGTGACCGGCAAGGGTTTGATCAGCTGCTCGAGAGTACGCGCGGCACCGGCCAGTGAGCCGCCGAGCGGAGGGTAAGATGGACATGGAGAGCGAAGGTTCGCACCCCGGGCATGGCGCTGCGGGGCATATCGGCGTTGAGGCGCGGGATATGCAGGTTCAGGGGGCGCGCGAAGAGGCGCGGCCGCTCAATCTGGATCTCGATCTCAATGGCGACCGGCTGCGCGAGGAATGCGGCGTATTCGGCATCTTCAACCATCCCGACGCGGCGGCCATCACTGCCATCGGCCTGCATGCGCTCCAGCATCGCGGGCAGGAGGCGGCGGGCATTGTCGTCTATGACGGCAATCGTTTCCATTCCGAGCGTCGCCTCGGCCTGGTGGCGGACGCCTTCTCGGACGCGGCGGTCATCGATCGCCTGCCGGGCCATATCGCGGTGGGCCACGTGCGTTATTCCACCACCGGCGAGACCCTGCTGCGCAACGTGCAGCCGCTGTTTGCCGAACTGGATGCTGGCGGCTTCGCGGTCGGCCACAACGGCAACCTCACCAATGGCCTGACGCTGCGCCGCCAATTGGTGCGCGAGGGCGCCATCACCCAGTCCACCACCGATACCGAGGCGATCCTCCATCTGGTGGCCCGCTCCAAGAAGCCGCGCTTTGTCGACCGCTTCGTGGATGCGCTGCGCGCGCTTGAAGGCGCCTATTCCCTGGTGGCGGTCACCAACAAGAAGCTCATCGGCGCCCGCGACCCGCTCGGCATTCGCCCGCTCGTGCTCGGCGTGCTGGAAGGCTCCTACATCCTGGCGTCCGAGACCTGTGCCCTCGACATCATCGGCGCCACCTATGTGCGCGACATCGAGAATGGCGAAGTGGTCGTCATCGACGAGGAGGGCATCCAGTCGCTGCGGCCCTTCCCGGAGATGCAGGCCCGCCCCTGTATCTTCGAGTACATCTATTTCGCCCGGCCGGATTCCGTGGTGGGCGGGCGCTCCGTCTATCAGGTGCGCAAGACCATGGGCCAGGTGCTCGCCCAGGAGAGCGGCGTCGAGGCGGACGTGATCGTGCCGGTGCCGGATTCCGGCGTGCCGGCCGCCATCGGCTATTCCCAGGTCTCCGGCATCCCCTACGAGCTGGGCATCATCCGCAACCATTATGTGGGCCGCACCTTCATCCAGCCCACCCAGTCGGTGCGCGACCAGGGCGTGCGCATGAAGCATTCGGCCAACCGCTCGGTGGTGGCCGGCAAGCGCATCGTGCTGGTGGACGACAGCCTGGTGCGCGGCACCACCTCGGTGAAGATCGTGCGCATGATGCGCGATGCGGGCGCCACCGAAGTGCATTTCCGCATCGCCTCGCCGCCCATCACCCATCCCGATTATTACGGCATCGACACGCCGGACCGGGACAAGCTCTTGGCCGCCACCCACGACCTGGAAGGCATGCGGCGCTATATCGGCGCGGATTCGCTGGCCTTCCTGTCCGTGAACGGCGTCTATCGCGCCATGGGCTATGAGGCGCGCGATCCGGTTCGCCCCCAGTTCACCGACCACTGCTTCACCGGCGACTATCCCACCCCCCTGACCGACCGGTCCGGGTCGGTGGCCGCCCAGCAGCTTTCCCTGCTCGCCGAAGCCAGCTGATCCGGCGCCTCCTCCCGCGCGGGGGAGGCACCCCTCCCTCGCACGAGACCTGACCCATGACCGACCGGCCGCTCGCCGACAGGATCGCACTCGTCACCGGTGCCACGCGCGGCATCGGCGCCGCCACGGCGGTGGCCCTCGCCAAGGCCGGGGCCCATGTGGTGGCCCTCGGCCGCACCGAAGGGGCGCTGGAGGAACTGGACGATGCGGTGAAGGCGGCGGGCAGCTCCGCCACCCTCGTGCCGCTGGACGTCACCGATTATGACGCCATCGACCGGCTGGGCGCCGCGCTCTATGAGCGCTATGGCCGCCTCGATGTGTTCGTGGGCAATGCCGGCGTGCTCGGCCCCATCACGCCGCTGGGCCATGTGGCCCCGAAGGATTTCGACGAGGCGCTCGCCGTCAATGTGACGGCCAATTACCGCTTCGTGCGCTCGCTCGATCCGCTCTTGCGCCTGTCCACGGCGGGGCGGGCGGTGTTCGTCTCCTCGGGCGCGGCGCACAAGGCACGGGCCTATTGGGGCCCCTATGCGGTGACCAAGGCGGCGCTGGAGCTGCTGGGCCGTACCTGGGCGGCGGAGACGGTCACCACCAATTTGAAGGTCAACCTCTTCAATCCCGGCCCCATCCGCACCCGCATGCGGGCCAAGGCCTTCCCCTTCGAGGACGCGCAGACCTTGCCGGCGCCCGAAGAGGCCGCCGCCGCCATCCTCGAGCTGTGCCTGCCCGCCTTCGAGGCGACGGGCAAGCTCTACGACTTCCCCACCCGCGCGCTGCTGGACTTCCAGCCTCCCGCCTGAGGCCTTGCCCGCCGCGCCGCGCCGTTCCGCGTTCTGGAGCCCATCATGCCCGATACCGTGTCCGTTTCCTTCGCCAAGCACGGCGGCGCGCCCAAGGGCGTGCTGCTGGCGCTCACGGACGATGCCCTGGCCCTGGGCAAGGAAACGCTGAAGGTCTTGAAGCCCATCAAGTCCACCTTCGAGCGGGCGCTGGATGCCGACCGCTTCCGCGGCGCCATGGGCTCCGCGCTGGATCTCATCGCGCCCACCGGCCTCAACGTGCCGCGCGTCATCGTGCTGGGCGTGGGCAAGGCGGGCGAGCTGAAGAGCCAGGACTTCGTGCGGCTCGGCGGCCTGGTGGCCGGCCGCATCCCAGCCGGTGCCCGTGAAGCCACCCTCATCGTGGACCTGCCCTCCGGCGCGGTGAGCGCCAAGGCGGCCGCCGAGATCGCGCTGGGCGTGCGGCTGCGGGCCTATAGCTTCGATCGCTACAAGACCAAGAAGAAGGAGAATGAGGGCGAGGCTAGCGCCCTGTCCCTCACGCTCCTGGTCGCCGACCCCGCCGCCGCCGAGCGCGCCTGGGCCGCCGAAGGGGCGATCGCTGACGGTGTCATCCTCGCCCGCGACCTCGTCAACGAGCCGCCGAATGTGCTTGACCCGCCGGAATTCGCCCGCCGGGCCGAAGCCCTGCGCGACGTTGGCGTCGAGGTGGAGGTGCTGGACGATGCGGCGCTGTCCGAAATCGGCATGCGCGCGCTGCTCGGCGTCGGCCAGGGCTCCATCAAGGAAAGCCGCGTGGTGGTCATGCGCTGGAATGGCGGCGCGGCCGGCGACGCGCCCGTCGCCTTCATCGGCAAGGGCGTGACCTTCGACACCGGCGGCATCTCCATCAAGCCGGCGGCCGGCATGGAGGACATGAAGGGCGACATGGGCGGGGCGGCCTGCGTCACCGGCCTGATGCACGCTCTGGCGGCCCGCAAGGCCAAAGTGAATGCGGTGGGCGTCATCGGCATCGTCGAGAACATGCCCGACGGCGCGGCGCAGCGCCCCGGCGACATCGTCACCTCCCTGTCCGGCCAGACCATCGAGATCATCAATACCGATGCCGAGGGCCGGCTCGTCCTGGCCGATGTGCTCTGGTACGCCAAGGAGCGCTTTCAGCCGCGCTTCATGGTGGACCTGGCCACGCTGACCGGCGCCATCCTGGTGGCGCTCGGCACGGTGCATGCGGGCCTGTTCTCCAATAACGACGAACTGGCCCAGCGCATTGCGGCGGCGGGCGAGACCACCGGCGAGACCGTGTGGCGCATGCCGCTCGGCGCGGCCTATGACAAGCTGATCGATTCCAAGTTCGCCGACATGAAGAACACCGGCGGGCGCAACGGCGGGTCCATCACGGCGGCCCAGTTCCTCCAGCGCTTCGTGGACAAGACCGCCTGGGCGCATCTGGACGTGGCCGGCACCGCCATGGCCTCGCCGGCCAGCGACATCAACAAGAGCTGGGGCTCGGGCTGGGGTGTGCGCCTGCTGAACCAGCTGGTCGCCGACCATTACGAAGGCTGATCGGCGACCCCATCCGGTTGGGGCCCGCGGTTAGAGCGCGATCCCATCAGATTGAATCAATCTGATGGGTGAATCGCCCTCTAAACTATTGATAGAGAATGCGTGATCCGATCAGATGGCGATGCCATCTGATCGGCGCATGCTCTAGACGACCGCGGTCTCCAGCAAGGGCGCGGCGCGGGTCAGGCGCTCATAGGCGAGCGGGGACAGGTCCAGGCTGCGATAGCCGCCATAGGTGACCAGCTCCGCCAGCCCCCGCCCGACGGCCGGCGACTGCTGCAGGCCGTGGCCGGAAAAACCGTTCGCCAGCAACAGATTGTCCACGCCCGGCGCGGCGCCGAGAATGGCGTTGTGGTCGAACAGGTTCATGTCGTAATGCCCGGCCCAGGCCCGGCCCTGCCGGATGCGCTCGAAGGCGGGCACGCGCTCGGCGAGCACCGGCCAGATGCGCTCCTCGAAGAAGGTGTGATCCACCTCGAAATCGGTGCTGTCGGGGTCCTCGTCCTCCGGCGGGGAAGTGCCGCACAGGAAGCCGGTGCCCTCCGGGCGCACATAGACGCCGGTGGGGTCGATCATCAGCGGGCAGTCCGTCACCGGATCGGCGCAGGTGAAGGTGAAGATCATCCGCTTCTTGTTGGCGACGGGGATCTCCACGCCGGCCGAACGGGCCAGTTCCGTTCCGCCGGCGCCGGCGGCATTCACCACCACCCCGCAAGAGATGGTCCGCCCATCTGAGAGGCGCACGCCGGTGACCCGGCCGCCGCTCATCTCCAGCCCTTCGGCGCGGGCGGCGGCATAGGTCACGCCCAGCGACCGGGCCTTCTTGCGGAACGCCTGCATGAGGCCATAGCCGTCGAACCAGCCTTCCCCGGTCAGCCCCAGGCTGCCGAGCGCGATGCCCTCGGTGCTCAGCCACGGGAAGCGGGCGACCAGCGCCTCGGGATCGAGCAAGGCGATGTCGGCGCCGCGCCCGGTCTGGAGGGCGTTGGAGGCGCGCATGGCCGCCTCGCCGCGCGCAGTGGCCAGGAAGAGATAGCCGCCTTCCTTCAGGCCGATTTCGGGCCGGTCGCCGTCCACCGCCAGCCGCTCGCCGATCTCGCGCAGGAAGGTGATGCCGTAAAGCGAGATGTCCACATTGATGGCGGTGGAATATTGCTGGCGGATGGAGGCCGCCGAGAGGGCGGAGGCGCAGCGCTGGTAGCTGGGGTCCTGCTCCACCACCAGCACGCGGCCGCCAAAGGCGGGGTCGGCGGCCAGGTGATAGGCGGTGGAACTGCCGGTCGCGGCGCCCCCCACCACCACCACGTCATAGGTGTCGGCCATCTGGAAGGTCTCTGCTGTTCTGTTCGCCCTGATCCCCCAGCTATGGCCGATGCGGGGGCGGGGAGACAACCGCCAAGTCCATATAAGCGCCGGCTCTGCCGTGCACGGAATGCATGCGTCCGGCGCCATCGCATGCCTATATGATGCAAGTCAGGGTCGAGCGCGCGCCGAACCAATCGGATTGGCCGTGCGCCGTCCCACAGGGGAGGGCGCCGCTTGGTCACCTTGAGGATCAGCCATCGGACCACGTTCCGCTATAGCGAGCCGGTGCGCCTGTGCCCCCATCGCCTGCTGCTGCGGCCGCGGGAGGGGGCGAACCTGCGCCTCCTCAGCCACCAGGTGCTGACCGACCCCTATGGCCAGCTCTCTTTCGGTGCCGACGTGTTCGGGAATGGCCTGGCCACGGTGGCCTTTCCCGCGCCCACCAACCGGCTGTCCGTCCAGGCGCTCTCCACCGTCGAACTGTCCGATCCCCGCCCGCCGCGCACGGCCCTGGCGCCGGAGGCGGCCACCTATCCCTTCCGCTATTGCGACGCGGAGTGGGCGGACCTCGGCCACCTCACCTCCTTCCATACGCCGGACCCGGACGGGCGCCTCATGGCCTTCGCCCAGAGCTTTGTGGCCGGGCCGGGCACCGATACGCTGGCCCTGCTGGCCGATCTCAATGCCGGCATCTCCCAACGCCTGCGCTATGTGATCCGCACCCTCGAGAGTGCCCAGGCGCCGCTGGAGACTCTGGATCTCGGCTTCGGCTCCTGCCGGGACTATGCGGTGCTGTTCGCCGAGGCGGCACGGCGGCTGGGCTTCGGGGCGCGGCTGGTGTCAGGCTATCTGTTCACGCCCAATCGCATTCCCTTCGGCCCGCAGGACCAGGGGGCGACCCATGCCTGGGCGGAGGTCTTCCTGCCCGGCGCGGGCTGGGTGGCGTTCGATCCCACCAATGGCACGGTGGCGGGGGGCGACCTCATCCCGGTGGCGGTGGCCCGCACCATGGATCTTGCCAATCCCATCTCCGGCACCTTCCTCGGCAACAACAATGTGTTCGAGGGCCTGGACGTGGAGGTGGCCGTCACGCCGGCGTGGTGAGGCGAGGCGGGGTGAGGCGGCCCTTACCCCGCATAGGCGGTGAGGCCCTCCACCAAGGCGTCGAACACCAGCCGCACGCGCCGCACGTCGCGCAGGTCCTCGTGGGTGACCACGAAGGTCTCCAGGGCAAAGGCGAGGTCCGGCACCACCCGCTCCAGCTGGGGATCGCGGGCGGCAAGGCCCACCTGGCAGATGCCGATCCCCAGTCCCGCCCGGATGGCAGCCAGTTGCGCCAGGTCGCTGTCGGCGCGAAAGGCGAAGTCGTCGGGGGACAGATCGATGCCGTGCAAAGCCTTGAACGCGCGCACGGCGGCGGTTTCGGTCTCATAGCCCACCAGGGGCAGGCGCTTGGCCTCGGCCAGGCTCGCCGGCCGCCCCCAGGCCTCCAGGAGGCGGGTGTGGCCGTGCAGGCCCAGTTCGATCATCCCCACCCGCCGCGCCACCAGCGCCTCCTGCACGGGGCGCACCATGCGCACGGCAATGTCGGCCTGGCGGGCCAGCAGATCCTCGTTGCGGTTGGTGAGCGCCAGCTCAAAGACGAGGCCGGGATGGGCCTCCCTTACCCGCGCCAGGAGGGGCGGCAGCACCTCCATGCCGATCACCTCGCTGGCGGTGATGCGCACCGTGCCCGCCATGGCGCCCGCCTCGGCGGAGGCGGTGCGGGCGAAAGCGGCGGCCGCCGCCGCCATGGCCTCCGCCGGGGCGGCCAATTCGCGGGCGAGCGCGGTGGGGGTGAGGCCGGCGGGGGAGCGGGTGAAGAGGGCGACGCCCAATTGCCGCTCCAGATCCTCGATCCGCCGCCGCACGGTGGGCTGGGCGGCCCCCAGCACCCGCGCCGCGCCGGAGAGGCTCCCCTCCCGCAGGACAGCCAGGAAGGCGCGCTGGCGCTCCCAGTCGATGGCGTCGAGATGCGGTAGGTTCATAAAAAACAGACTAGCCGATCAATCATTCTCGTCAATTTATAGAGAGGCTGCCTCCGGGCATGGTGGCGTCACGTTGAAACCGTGATCCGAAGGACGCCGCCATGACTGAAGTCTCCCCCCGCATCGCCCTCGTGGTCGGCGCCCAAGGCGGCGTCGGCAGCGAAACCGCTCTGGCGCTGGGCCGCCACGGCTGGACCATCCGCGCCTTGGTGCGCGACCTCTCCAAGGCCCCGGCCCGGGCCGGCTGGGACTATGTGCAGGGCGATGCCATGGACCGCGATGCGGTGGTGGAGGCGGCCCGGGGCGCTGCCCTCATTGTCCACGCGGTCAACCCGCCCGGCTATCGCGCCTGGGACCGCCTGGTGCTGCCCATGATGGACAACACCATCGCGGCGGCGGACGCGAGCGGCGCGCGCATCCTCCTGCCCGGCACCATCTACAATTACGGGCCGGACGCCTATCCGCTGCTGGCGGAGGAGACACCCCAGCGGCCGCAAACCCGCAAGGGCCGCATCCGCGTTGAGATGGAGGCCCGCCTTGAGGCTGCGGCGGCGCGGGGCGTGCGTTCCCTCATCCTGCGGGCGGGGGATTATTTCGGGCCGCGCACCGGCAACAACTGGTTCGGGCAGGGCCTGGTGAAGCCCGGCAAGCCGCTCAAGTCCATCCTCTATCCCGGTGCGCGCGGGGCCGGCCATGCCTGGGCCTATCTGCCGGATGTGGCCGAGACCTTCGCCCGTCTCGCCGACCGGGAGGGCGAGCTGCCCGCCTTCGCCCGCTTTCATTTCGAGGGCCAGTGGGACGCGGACGGCACCGCCATGATCGCCGCCATCCGCCGCGCGGCGGGCGCGCCCTCCGTGCCGGTGCGCGCCTTTCCCTGGTGGCTGCTGGCGCTGATTGCGCCCTTCAACGAGACCATGCGGGAATTGCGGGAGATGAAGCCCCTCTGGCAATTGCCCGCCCGGCTCGACAATCGGCGCCTGGTGGCCTTCCTCGGTGAGGAGCCGCACACATCGCTCGGTGTCGCGGTGGGCGCCACGCTCGCAGGGCTCGGCGTGCTGGCGGACGGATGCCGCGACCCCTCCGCTTTGCCGCTCCCCCGGTGAGGCGGGAGCCGGTCAGCGGCTGAAGAGCAGCGCGAACAGCCCCTCAAGGATGGTCGCGCCACCGATGGGCGCGGCCAGCAGCATGAACAGGTTGAAGGCCAGGATCGCAAGGAGGACCCGCTCCCCCCGGGCCGACAGCCGCCGCTGCGGCCGCTCGGGCATGGGTTCGGGCCGCGGGCCCAGCATCTTTTCATCCAGAAACATGACGCACGCTCCCGAAGCCGTGGCGGACGGGGTGAGGTGCGAAGAGTGTAGGGCGCTTCAGCGTTTCGTGGAAACGCTGAAGCCCTCTATCGCATGGTTTTGACGGGTGTCCTTCACGCGAGCCGGGTCCGGCTTCGCGCGGACCTGGCCTAGCGGGCGGGCGTGAAGGTGCCGGTGGTCAGCGAGCCGTCGGTTGCGGGGGCAAATCCGCCCGTGGCCAGGCTCGCCGTCTGCTGCGGGGCGGGGGCATAGACCGAGGCGGTGGAGCCGCTCGGGGCCGTCGCGGGGCGCGGCTGGGGCAAGGGAGCGGAGGCGGCCATGCTGGCGGACGTGTCAGGCGCTTCTTCCGCCTTCGCGCCGCCGCCCAGCAGAGAGGCCACCGACAGGCCGCCGGACGCGGGAGCCGTGGCCGCCGGCGCGGGCGCGGCGGCGCCCTCGTCCGCCGGCCGCATGGCCAGCATGGACCGGCCATAGGTGTTGGTGGTCACATGGGTATTGGCGGGCGAGCCGATGGGGCTGAAGCCGTCGTCGGCCACTGGGGGCGGGTTGGTGGTGCGGCCCGGCATGGTGCCCGGCGCGGGACCCGGCGGAATGGTCTTCAACTCCTGGCCGGGGTTCTTTTCCTTGTAGCTGGCCAGGAAGATGGGGTGCATGCCGCCGTCGATGCCGGCGCGGCTATAGGGGGCCGAAACGCTGCTGGCCAGTGCGGCCGCCTTCTGCTCGTCCGCATGCTGCTTGGCCTGCACCGCCTGGGCGATGGAGGCAGGGACAGTGTAGCTGGGGCAGGCCATGGCGGCGTCGAAGCCCCGGCCCGGCGCGGCCGTGGCGTTGAACACATAGCGGCGTTCGCACACATTCACCTTCGGCTCACGCATGGTGACGTCGAAGGCGTCCACGCCCTCCTTCAGGTTCTTCCAGAAGGGCATGTTGGGGTTGTTGCGATACTTGGCCATGTTGGTGGGCGTCATGCGGAAGGGCAGCGCCTGCACCTGGAAGCCCCTCTGCCCGCCCGCGAACGCCTCGCGGCCGAGCGCATAGATCTCCGCCATCTGCTCGTCGGTCATGGAATAGCAGCCGGCGGACGAGCAATCGCCATGCACCATCAGGAAGTCGCCCGAGCGGCCGTAGGCGCGGTCATAGGCGTTGGGGAAGCCGATATTGAAGGACAGATAGTAATTGGAATTCGGGTTCATCTGGCCGGGGGTGATCGTATAGAAGCCCTCCGGCGCCTGGCGGTCGCCCACCTTCACCTTGGGGCCGAGATCCCCCGACCAGCGGCATATGGGATAGGTCTTCAGCAGGGCGAACTCGCCGTCCGTCTTCTGCTTCCAGACCTCAAGCTCCGCTTCCTGCTTGTAGATGCGCACCAGGATGGGGCTCTGCGGCGTCATTCCCTTCTCGGAAATGAGGGCGAGCGTCTGGGACGACAGGGGCTGGCGGGCGCGGGCGGAGGTTTCGTAATTCTCGCCATTGCAGCCGGCGAGCGCGAGGGCGGCAACCGCCGCAAGGGCGGCAAGGCGCAGACGCGGGAGAAGGGGCAGCGGGCGGCTCAACGCAGAACTCCAACATCCGTTCCGGGTGCGGTGAGCGACATGTCTAGATTCCTCGACCTTGCCACGTCGTTACCGCAAGTCGCTCCAAAGGGGAAGAGCGGGGGCGCGACCACCGGAGCAAAGGGCGCAAATGCGGCCAAGATGGGATGATTGCATCCTATCCTTGTGCGGGGCGATCCCTGCGCCCGGCTTTCGCGCGCCATGGTTAATGCCGCGCGATGGACCTTAAAGGGTGCGACCGATCGCCAGGAACTTCTCGCGCCGCGCCTTGCGCACCGCCGCCGGATCAAGGCCGGCCAGCTGCGAGAGGGCCTCGGAAATGGCATCGCCGGTGGCCTGGATGGCGGCCTCGGGATCGCGATGGGCGCCGCCGCGCGGCTCGCGGATGATGGTGTCCACCACCCCGAAGCGCTGCAGGTCCTGCGCGGTGATCTTCATGTTGGTGGCCGCGTCCTGGGCCTTGGCGGTGTCGCGCCACAGGATGGAGGCGGCCCCTTCCGGCGAGATTACCGAATAGATGGCGTGCTCCAGCATCAGCACCTTATTGGCGGTGGCGATGGCGATGGCGCCACCGGAGCCACCCTCGCCGATGATGACCGACACATTGGCCGCGCCCAGGGACAGGCAGGCATCGGTGGAGCGGGCGATGGCTTCCGCCTGGCCGCGCTCTTCCGCGCCGATGCCGGGATAGGCGCCGGCGGTGTCCACCAGCGCGATCACCGGCACGTTGAAGCGGTCCGCCAGTTCCATCAGGCGCACGGCCTTGCGGTAGCCTTCGGGGCGGGCCATGCCGAAATTGTGCCGGATGCGGGTCTCGGTGGTCGAGCCCTTCTCATGGCCGATCACGCACACGGCCTCGCCACGGAAGCGGGCGAAGCCGCCGATGATGGCCTCGTCCTCGCCGAACTTGCGATCGCCGGCCAGCGGCGTGAATTCCTCGAACAGGCCCTTGGCGAAATCGCCGAAATGGGGCCGCAGCGGATGCCGCGCCACCAGGGTCTTCTGCCAGGGGGTGAGGTTGGAATAAAGCTGGGCGAGGGCCTCGGCGGCTTTGGCCTCCAGGCGCTGCACGTCGTCGGCGATGGCGACGCCGTCCCCGGTGGACAGGGCACGCAATTCTTCCACCTTCGCCTCGAGCTCGGCCACCGGCTTCTCGAAGTCCAAATAGCTGCGCATGCCTGTCCGCTTAGGTTCTGAGGGGGAGCAATGGGCTCCCGAAAGGGAGGCGGGAAGCTGCCCGCCGCAGGAGGAGGTGTCAAGCCGGGCCAAACCCGGTGTGCCACCGCGTCCGCAGGGGACGCTGTGCTGGTTGGTTAACGGCGAAACATGGCGCATCTGAGATGGACGCGTGTGAAAGGCGCGTCAGCCTGGCCTCTGCCGGTGCCGTGGGGGCGGATTGCATCCCTGGCTTGCGGTCGAAGATACCGCCCGGCTTGCCCGCACCTATGGCACATGAGCGGGGACTGGGCGTCCCTGATCCGTCCTCGCGTCCGGTCGATGGCGAGAGGCGGGTCCGTCTCTCGCCGCAACGTCCTCAATCGAATGAGATGTCGTTGTCGTGCAGGTACACGTTGCTGGCCTTGCAGATGTCGATGCGAATGGGTTCATCCTTCACTTCGCCACCGGACTTCCCGCGCCAGCCCACCCGCAGCGTCTGCTGGCAGCTGCCGCCCGACTTGGTAAATTCGAGTTCGGCGCTGTCGCCGGGCCCGAGGGGCCGACTCAGCCAGTTGGTGCTCCAGCCGGTCCCGTCATTTGTATAGAAGCCGACCACCGTATTCCCGGGCGTTTCATTGTGAATCGTGAATTCACCACGCTTTCCGGTCTGCGCTGATGCGGCGTCAATAGAAAGCGCGCCAGCGAAAAGAGAAAGAATAACGGTGGCTACTTTGAGTTCTAATTGTCTTCCCATCCTTGCCCCCGCGGCGTTGACTTGCGGGCGGGACCTTTGCAAGGGGCCTGGAAAATATCAATGATTAATCCTGCCCCAATCCGGTGTCGCGGCTGATTGGACGCAGGCGGGACCTGTGGCCTCAACATGCCGTGCCGGTGCGTGGGCCGCGCCTGGGGCGACGGGTCCGTTCCACACGAGGGCGCCACCCTCGCGCCACCCTCGTGTGGAACACTGCCGCTTGCCCCGGATGGAGGTTCGCACTGTTCAAGGGCGCCGCCGTTGGGGTATTGCATGCGCGAACGGGGCGGCTCCGGCCACCGCGTGCCGCCAGTCTGCCGAGGAAGTTTCAGCCGATGCGCGCCATTCTCGACGTCATCCTGATCGTGCTCCAGCTTTATGTCTGGGTGCTGATCGCCGCCGCCGTGCTGTCTTGGCTGGTGGCCTTCAATGTCGTCAATCCCTACAACCAGTTCGTCCGCTCCGTGGGCGAGTTTATCTTTCGCATCACCGAGCCGGTGCTGGCGCCCATCCGCTCCATTCTGCCGAGCCTCGGCGGCCTCGATTTGTCGCCCATGGTGCTGATCCTCATCATCTTCTTCATCGAGCGGGTGATCGGCCTCTACATCTATCCTTACGTCTTCTGACGCGGCCATGGCGTTCTGGACCGCGCGGGCGGACGGCCTGGAGGTGCGCGTGCGCGCCACCCCCAAGGGCGGGCGAGATGCGTTGGATGGCGTGGCCAGCCTCTCCGACGGGCGCGAGGTGCTGAAAATCCGGGTGCGGGCAGTGGCGGAGGACGGCGCGGCCACGCAGGCGGTGGCCAAGGTGCTGGCGCAGGCCTGTGGTGTGGCACCGGCGCGGGTGCGCCTGCTCTCGGGCGCCACGGCGCGGCTGAAGGTCTTTCACGTGGAGGGGCCGGCCGAAGGCCTTGCGGCGGCGCTCATCACGCGCCTCGCCTGATCTGCAGACCGCAATGAGGCCCCCCTAAAGCCGGCGGTCTGCGCCGTTTTCCCGCGGGTGGCTGGGCGGTGCATGGGCTGGACCCAAGGCCTGGATGCGAACCCGCTCCCGCCGGCGCGGACATGCCCTGGTAGATCTTTGTATGGCAGGCCAAGAGGGAGGCGCGGCACGCAGCGGCCCTGACGCGCCGGCACCGCACCCCCCTCCGGCTTTCCCTCCCCGAAGGGACGGAAAACCGCATCTGTCCTGCCACGGTGAAACGCGCATTCCGAACGTATTTTATGGACGCTTTGCCCCGCGCTCCGAAGCCGCGCCCTCGCGCGGTCTGAAGCGTGAGCCTTGCATAAAATGCAGGTCAAGATGCCGCTGGGGAAGTCGCGAATGTCTCGCAGATGGCGCGGTCCCTTTGCTCCCGGGGCTCGCCCGCGCGGGGCCCCCGCGGCGTGCCGTGCGGTCCCCGCGCGCCATGTGCGTCCATCCGCCGCGGCTGTGATTCCCCGGGGGAGGGCGCGCGGGCGGCGGCCCCCGACGACCGGCCGCGGACGCCACGCCGATTCTGGAATGCGCGAAAATTCAATGGGTTGGCCAATTTTGCCGAGAAAAGGTTCTTCACCCCTGTTTCGGAACCTGTTCTAATGCGTCCAAGGCCTCGGGCGGCCTGCCGGCCGGGGTGGGGCGTGCGCGGCGAGACGCACCGACCCGACCTGCGGCCAAGGCAGGTGAGGGGGGTGTCTCAAGCGTGGCCCCGATCCGTGACGCGTTCTGAATCAGGACTTTAGGCTGGCGACCCCGGGACTTGGGGCCACCGGGCGGCGGATGGGGCTCCCACGGGCGCCCGTCACAGGGGCGGGATCGCCGGGGATCGGAAGCGGGATGGGGCAGGTGGCGGGCAGCGAAGAGCGGACAGAGGCCTTTGCGGCGGCGGCGGTGGCGAGCTTCGTCGGCGCCTATGCCCCCCTGCCGGGTGTGCGCGACGAGATGATGGATGCGGATGGCCGCCCCCGTCCTCATTGGGCGCCCTTCCTGGCCGCCCTGGCCGAGCTCGGACCGGAGGAGTTGCGGCGCCGCTTCGATGCTGCCGACCGTTACCTGCGCGACAGCGGCGTGTTCTACCGGGTCTATGACGATGGCGGCGGCCGGGAGCGGCCCTGGTCGCTGAGCCATGTGCCCCTGCTGCTGGACAAGGCCGACTGGGAAGTGCTCTCCGCCGGCCTGATCGAACGGGCGGAACTCCTGGACCGCCTGCTGAGGGATCTGTACGGCCCGGCAAACTTGGTCAGCCAGGGCGCGCTGCCGGCGGCGGCGGTGGCCGGGAGCCCGGAATTCCTGCGGCCGCTGGTGGGGGTCAAACCCCGGGGCGGGCGCTATCTGCGCTTCTATGCCGCCGACGTGGGGCGCGGGCCCGACGGGCGCTGGTGGGTGCTCTCCGACCGCACCCAGGCGCCGTCCGGCGTCGGCTATGCGCTGGAAAACCGCCTCGCCCTCACCCGCGCCCTGCCGGACACCTCGCGGCAGATGCGCATGGAGCGCCTGGCCGGCTTCTTCCAGACCTTCCGCACCTCGCTCATCAAGCTGGATCGCACGGGGGAGGGGCGCATCGGCCTCCTCACCCCTGGCCCGCTCAACGAGACCTATTTCGAGCATGCCCTGCTCGCCCGCTATCTGGGCTTCCTGCTTGTGGAGGGCGAGGACCTTTCGGTGCGCTCGGATGCCGCCTTCGTGCGCACGGTGGCGGGCTTGAAGCGCATCGACGTGCTGCTGCGGCGCCTGGATTCCGACTTCGCCGACCCGCTGGAGCTGAATGCGCGCTCGCGCCTCGGCGTGCCCGGCCTGGTTTCGGCGGTGCGCAACAATGCCCTGGTTCTGGCCAATGCGCTGGGCTCCGGCCTGGTGGAGGCGCCCGCCCTCATGGCCTTCCTGCCGCGCCTTGCGGTGCGCCTGCTCGGCCGCCCGCTGGCGCTGCCCCATGTGGGCACCTGGTGGTGCGGCCAGGAGGCCGAGCGCACCCAGGTGATGGAGAATCTGGATTCCCTCGTCCTCACCTCGGCCTTCGGCCAGCGGGTGAGCGCGCTTGGCGCGCGGGGCTCGGTGCTCGGGGCGGATTTGACCGGCGCCGAGCGGCGGCGGCTCTCCGCTCTCATGGCGCGGCGGGGCTCGGACCTCGTCGGCCAGGACGTGGCGCGCCTGTCCACCATGCCGGTGTGGACCGGCGAAAAGCTGGTGCCGCGCCCCTTCACCTTGCGCGTCTTCCTGTGCGCCACCGAGGACGGCTGGACGGTGATGCCGGGCGGCTTCTGCCGGATTGCCGAGAGCCTGGACGCGCGCGCCTTTTCCATCCAGCGGGGCGATCGCTCGGCGGATGTGTGGGTGCTGGCGGATACGGAAGTGGGCACCCAGTCCCTGCTGCCGAGCCCGGACAATGTGCGGGTGCGCCGCTCCTCGGGCACGCTGCCCAGCCGCTCGGCGGACAATCTGTTCTGGCTGGGGCGCTATGTGGAGCGCACGGAGGCGACGCTGCGCCTGGTGCGGGCGCTGGTGGGGCGCCTGGCGGAGACGGAATCGTCCTCCAGCCCGCTCGTCACGCGGATTCTCTCGCTCCTGTCCTCCTGGGGCGCCATGCCCGCCAATCTGGCCCGCGCGACCCCCGGCTTCTGCGCCGTGGCGGCCCTGACCCGGCCGGACCTGCCGGGCGGGCTGCCCCAATTGGTGCGCTCGGCCCGCGCCGCCGCATCCGTGATCCGCGACCGATTCTCGCCCGATGCCTGGCGCGCCTTGGTGGACCTGGAAAGTTGCCTCAACGCCCCCGTGCCCGCCGCCCCCTCGGAGGCCGACGCCCATGAGCGGGCCGACGCGGCGCTGCGCATCGTCGCGGCCTTTTCGGGCCTTGCCTCGGAGAACATGAACCGGCTGACCGGCTGGCGGTTCCTGGAGATGGGCCGGCGCATCGAGCGCTCCATCGTGCTCTTGCGCTATGCCCGCACCTTCGCCGAGCCGGGCGTGCCCAGCGGCGCGCTGGATGTGCTGCTGCAACTGGCGGACAGCCAGATCACCTATCGCAGCCGCTATGTGACCATGGAGGCGCGCGGGCCGGTGCTGGACCTGGTGCTGCTGGACCCGGACAATCCCCGCTCCCTGGCCTTCCAGGTGCAGCGCATGGCGGCCCATCTCCAGGTGCTGCCGGGCCGCAATCCCGACGAGCCGCCGCCTCTCTCGGAGCGCATCATCGCCCGCATGCGGGCGGACCTTATCGCCTCCAGCGCCGAGACGTTCGAGTTCGAGGATTTCGATGCCCTGGAGCAGGATCTGATGCTGCTCTCGGACGAAATCTCCACCCATTATTTCATCCAGGGGCCGGCCGCCGAAGCGGAATGGCACGGACCCAACTGAGGTGGCCATGCTCTACGACGTGCGCCAGACCACCACTTATACCTATGGCACCACCGTGCGCTCGGCCCGGCAGGTGCTGCGCATGACGCCGGTGGACCGCATGCCCCACCAGCATGTGATCGCCCACATGCTGAACACCCAGCCCCGCCCCGCCGAGATGGAGCAGGGCACGGATTTCTTCGGCAATGCGGTGGCCTGGGCCACCTTCGACACGCCCCATGACCGGCTGGACATTTCCACCCGTGCCCGCATCGAGGTGCATCCGGTGGTGCTGCCCGATCCCGAGGCGACGCTGATGGTGGATGAGGTGCGCCGCGAGGCCTTCGCCAGCACGGACCTGGGGCCGCAATCCCCCGTCCATGCCCTCTATCCCAGCCGTGCCATTCCCCTCGACGGTGAGATCACCGACTGGACGGCGCAGAGCTGCCCCGCCAACCGGCCGATCCTTGCCGCCGCGCTGGAGGTGATGACGCGCATCCATGATGACTTCGCCTATATGCCCGGCACAACCGATGTGACCACCTTGCCGGCGGAAGCCTTCGCCGCCCGGCGCGGGGTGTGCCAGGACTTCGCCCATGTGATGATCGCCGGCTTCCGGGGCCTCGGCCTGCCGGCGCGCTATGTGTCCGGCTATCTGCGCACCGTGCCCCCGCCCGGCCAGGAGCGCCTGGCGGGAGCGGACGCCACCCATGCCTGGGCGGAAGTGTGGTGCGGCCCGGAACTGGGCTGGGTGGGGCTCGATCCCACCAATTCCATCCCCGCTGGCGAAGACCACATCATCCTCGCCATCGGCCGGGACTATGCGGACGTGGCCCCGGTGGACGGCGTCATCGTCGCCTCCGGCGAGCACGGCCTTGCGGTGGGCGTGGACGTGATCCCGGTGGAGAAGCCGCAGGCGGAGGCGCCGGCGTCCTGAGGACGCCGTTCGCCTTGCCGACGGTCCCGCCTGCCGTCCCGCCTAGCGGCCCGGCCCCATGACGAGGTCGGGGAAGCCGGTGGCGATCTGGGGGAACAGGCACAGCAGCACCACCGCCACCAGCATCAGAAGCACGAAGGGCACCGTGCCCCAGATCACGTCCTTCAGCGGGATGTCGGGGGCGATGTTCTTGATGACGAAGATGTTGAGCCCCACCGGCGGGTGGATCAGCCCCATCTCCATCACGATGGTCATCACGATGCCGAACCAGATCAGGTCGAAGCCGGCGGCCCGCAGGGGCGGCAGGATGATGGGGGCGGTCATGAGGATGATGGAGACCGGCGGAAAGAAGAAGCCGAGCACCACCACCAGCACCAATATGGTGGCCAGCAGCAGCCATTTGGACAATTGCAGGGCGACGATGGCCTGCGCGGCAGCCTGGCTGATGTGCAAATAGCTCATCACGTAGGAATAGAGCAGCGACATGCCGATGATGAGCATCAGCATGGTGGATTCGCGGATGGTGGAAGTGAGGATGGGCGCGAGATCCTTGGGCGTCCACACCCGGTAGATGAGGGCGATCAGCACCAAGGCCAGAATGCCGCCAAGGCCCGCCGTCTCGGAGGGGGTGGCATAGCCGCCATAGAGCGCCACCATGACGCCGGTGAGCAGCACCACGAAGGGCAGCACGCGGGGGAGCGCATTGAAGCGGTCCCGCATGGTGATGTGCTCTTCCTTCAGCAGGGCGGAGGGGGTACCGTTGGCCTCATAGGCGGCCTTGGCGCGGGCAAATTCCTGCCGGAAGCGCACCATGGCATAGCCGGAGAACAGCAGCACCAGCAGCAGGCCTGGCCCGAGGCCGGCCAGGAACAGCCGTCCCAGCGACTGCTCGGCGGCCACTGCATAAAGGATCATGGTGATGGAGGGCGGCAGCAGGATGCCGAGCGTGCCGCCCGCCGCGATGATGCCGGCGGCAAAGGCGCCGGAATAGCCGCGCGCCCGCATCTCGGGAATGCCCGCCGAGCCGATGGCCGAGCAGGTGGCGGGCGAGGAGCCCGCCATGGCGGCGAACAGCGCGCAGGCGAACACATTGGCGATGCCGAGACCGCCGGGAATGCGATGCATCCAGGCATGGAGCGCGGAATAAAGGTCGGCGCCCGCCCGCGACTTGCCGATGGCCGCGCCCTTCAGGATGAAGAGCGGGATGGAGAGCAGCGTGATGGACGCCATCTCCTCATAGACATTCTGGGTCACCGTATCGAGCGATGCGGCCGGCATGAAGCCGAACATGAACAGCACCGCCACCGCCCCCAGTGCGAATGCGATGGGGATGCCGATGAACATGGTCGTGAGGGTAGCGGCCCCGTACATGAGGCCGATGGCAAGCACACTCATGACCGGCGCCCTCCCGACAAGGCGATGGCGATCTGCAGGAGGATCTGGAGCGACAGCAGCACCATGCCCGCCGTCATCACCCCATAGGGGATGAACAGAGGCGGCCCCCAGGTGGAGGAGGAGACATGCCCGTCCACCCAGGCTTCCTCCAGCAGCACGAAGGACTTCCAGGAGAAGAAGGCGCAGAAGGCGAAGGAGATGACATCCACCGCCAGCAGCCGCGCCGCATTGACGGCGGGCGGCAGCAAGGCGGTGAGCGCCTCAATGGCCACATGGCCGCGCCGGCTCTGCACATAGGCGGCGGTCATGAAGGTGGCGCCCACCAAAAGGAACACCGCCGCCTCGTCCTGCCAATAGGTGGGCGTGCGGAACAGGAAGCGCACGATCACCGAATAGGACAGGATCAGGCTCGCCGCCACCAGCGCCAGCGAGGCGAGGAAGAGGATGATGCGGTTGACAAGGCCCAGCGCCCGGTCAAGGACCGCCAGCGCCGGGCTTGCGGGCGCCGGGATCGCCGGCGCCCCCATGTCCATGCCGTGGCTCATGCGGGGACCTCTTCGGCGAGCTTGAGCAGCTTCGCGCACAGGGCCGACTTCCCGGCATAGTCCTTCCAGGCGGTGTCGCGGGCGATGGGTTTCCATTGGTCCACCACCGCCGCCGACAGGTCGTTGATCTGCGCGCCGGCCTTCTTGAAGACGTTGATGACGTTGACGTCATCCTCCTGCGCGCCCTTCAGGCCCAGCGGCTCCATCTCCGCGCCCACGGTCAGGATCAACTCCTGCTGCGCCTTGGGCAGGCCGTCGAAGATGGTCTTCGACATCAACAGCGGCTCCAGCATGAACCAATAGGAGGTGCCCCGGCCGGCGGACAGGTTCTTGGACAATTCCTCCAGGCGGAAGGAGATAAGGGAGGTGGAGGAGGTGATGCCGGCATCGCAGGCGCCGGTCTGCATGGCCACGTACAGCTCGTTGGAGGGCAAATTCAGCACCGCCGCGCCTGCCGCCTGGAGCATCAGGTCCATTTCGCGCGAGCCGCCGCGCACCTTCATGCCCTTGGCGTCGGCGGGGGTCAGCAGCGGCTTCTCGCGGCTGGCCGCGCCGCCGGCTTGCCAGACCCAGGTGATGATCTTGACGCCCTTGCCTTCCAGATAGGCGGAAAATTCCTGCCCCACGGGAGCGGTCTTCCAGGCCAGGCCCTGCTTGTAGGAGGAGACCAGGCACGGCATGAGGCCGATGTTGCATTCCGGCGCCTCGCCCCCCGCATAGGAGATGGGATAGAGCGAGAAGTCGAGCGCGCCCTTCCGCAAGGCGGAGAATTGCGCGTTGGTCTTCATCAGCGAGGAGCCGGGATAGATCTCGAACTTCACATCGCCATTGGAACGCTTCTCCACCTCGGCGGCGAACTTGCGCACCAGCCGGTCACGAAAGTCGCCCTCATCGCCGCTGGAGCTTGGGAATTGGTGGGAGATCTTCAGCGTGGTGGCCGCCTGCGCGGGGCCGGAGAGCCTTAAAAGCGCCGGGGCGGCAATGGCGCCGGCCAGCACATGACGTCGCGTGATCTGCATGACACACTCCTCCCTTGGGCCGCGCATGGGGCGGCCGATGGCGTTTCCTGATCCTGCTGTCCGGGTGTCCCGGATCTTGGTTGCGTCCGCCGCTCGGAGTTGGCGCTCCTGAAGGGCGGGGCCGCCGGAAAAGGC
Organism: Aquabacter sp. DMC10; assembly: GCF_056314145.1. Taxonomy (NCBI): domain Bacteria; kingdom Pseudomonadati; phylum Pseudomonadota; class Alphaproteobacteria; order Hyphomicrobiales; family Xanthobacteraceae; genus Aquabacter; species Aquabacter sp. DMC10. The sequence continues at coordinate 147,022 of NZ_JBQUYX010000004.1, forward strand.
CGGCGGCGTCCCTGGTCGTGCGGGCCGGCGGTCAGGCCACCGACCGATACGCGTCCTTATAGGTCTCGCGCAGAACGTTCTTCTGCACCTTGCCCATGGTGTTGCGGGGCAGTTCGTCGACGAAGAAGATGCGCTTGGGCTGCTTGAACTTGGCGAGCCGGTCTTCCAGCGCCGCGTGGATCTCCGCCTCGGTGAGGGTGGCGCCCTTGGTGCGCACCACCACGGCGGTCACGCCCTCGCCGAAATCCTTGTGGGGCAGGCCGATGACGGCGCTTTCCAGCACGCCGGGAATGGCGTCGATCTCGCCCTCGATTTCCTTCGGGTAGACGTTGAAGCCGCCGGTGATGACGAGATCCTTGCCGCGCCCGACAATGTGGACATAGCCGTCGCCGTCCACCTTGCCGAGGTCGCCGGTGATGAAGAAGCCGTCGTGGAATTCAGAGGCGGTCTTCTCCGGCATGCGCCAGTAGCCCTTGAACACGTTCGGGCCCTTCACCTCGATCATGCCGATCTCGTCCGTGCCGACAACCGCGCCGGTCTCAGGATTGGTCACCCGCACGTCGATGCCGGGCAGCGGGAAGCCCACCGTGCCGGCCCGCCGGTCCCCGTCATAGGGGTTGGAGGTGTTCATGCCGGTCTCGGTCATGCCATAGCGCTCCAGGATCGCCTGGCCCGTGCGCTCGCGGAAGGCGCGGTGCGTCTCGGCCAGAAGCGGGGCGGAGCCGGAAACGAACAGGCGCATGTGGGCGGTCGCCTCGCGGGTGAGGCCGGGCTGGTCGAGGAGGCGGGTATAGAAGGTGGGCACGCCCATGAGCGAGGTCGCCTGGGGCATGAGGGAGAGGGCCTCGCGCGCATCGAACTTCGGGCAGAAGATCATGGACGCGCCGGCCAGCAGGATGATGTTGGTGGCCACGAACAGGCCATGGGTGTGGAAGATGGGCAGCGCGTGGATCAGCACGTCGTCTGACGTGAAGCGCCAATAGTCGCGCAGCGTCCGGGCGTTGGACAGGAGGTTGTCGTGCGAGAGCATGGCCCCCTTGGCCCGGCCCGTGGTGCCCGACGTATAGAGGATGCCGCCGAGATCATCGGGCCCGCGCGGCACATTATCGAAGGTCTCTGGCAGGCCCTCAGCCCCTTCCGTGAGCGAGCCCTTGCCATCGGTGCCCAGCGTTTCCACATGGGGCACGCCGAGGCGGGTGGCCAGCGCGCGCATGTCATCAGCCACTTCCGGGCGCGCCACCATGACGGTGGGCTCGGCATCGGAGAGGAAATACTCGATCTCCGCCAGCGTATAGGCGGTGTTGAGCGGCAGATAGACCGCGCCCGCCCGCACGGCGGCCAGATAAAGCGCCAGCGCCGTCCAGGATTTTTCCACCTGCACCGCCACCCGGTCGCCGGGCTTCACGCCGCGGGCCACCAGCAGATGGGCAAGGCGCGCCGACAAGGCAAGCGCGTCCGCATAGGTTTCCTGCCCGCCGCCGGGATGGAGCACCAGCGGCTTGTCGCGGGCGGGGATCGCCGCCTCGAAGGCGGAGAAGAGATGATTGGTGGAGGCTGAAGAGGTCATTGCACGGGCACCAGGCTGCGCGCGCTGGCCTCGCCGCGCAGCAGTTTCTTGACGGGAGCGCTCGCCACGACCTCGCCCTTGCCGGCATAGGCTTCGTGGTTCTTCTCGATGTCGGCCAGGACATAACGGTAATTGACCATCAGGCCGGCGGCCTGGGCGATGCCCTTGGGCGAGAGGTCGCCCATGGGATTGATGCGTTCGAGCCGGGCGCCATTGCCCAGGTGGAAGCGCGCCACCGGATCGATGGGCTTGCCCTTGGCCGTGCGCGCCACCAGGAAATAATGGGCGGCCAGCGCATTGATGACGGGCGTCAATTCCGTGCGGGCGGCCTCGTCGCCTTCCCAGCCAGCCACGTCGAGACGGGTGAGCACCTGGCGGTCCGCTGCGGTCAGGAGGGGCGAGGTCTCGTCGGCGCGGGTGCTGTTCACGAAGGCGCGGAAGCCGGGCACCGGGGAGAGCGTCACGAAGGTGGTGAGCGAGGGAATCTCGCGGGAGATTTCCTCCACCACCTGCTTGATGAGGAAGTGGCCGAAGGAGACCCCCGCCAGGCCCCGCTGGCAATTGGAGATGGAATAGAACACCGCCGTGGTGGCGGTGCCGGGGTCCAGCGGCGCGCGGGCCTGGTCCAGGATGGGCGCGATGGCGCCGGGGATCTCGCGCAGCAGGGCCACTTCCACGAAGATCAGCGGCTCGTCCACCAAGGCGGGATGGAAGAAGGCGTAGCAGCGCCGGTCGGGGGCATCCACGCGGGCGCGCAGGTCGTTCCAGTCCTTGATCTCGTGAACCGCCTCATAGCGGATGATCTTTTCCAGCACATTGGCGGGCGTCGACCAGTCGATGCTGCGCAGCACCAGGAACCCCCGATTGAACCAGGAGGAGAAGAGGTGGCCGAAATCCCGGTCCACCGGGGCAAGGTCGGGGCGCAGCACCATGGCGTCCATGAGATGCTCGCGCATGCGCACCAATTGCCCGGTGGCGCGGGGGGCCATGTTGAAGCGGCGGAACAATTCCTGCCGGCGCGGCTCGCTGGCGCGGTGGATCTCGGCGATGGCGGCATCCGAGCCGGCCTTGCCATAGGCGGCCACCGCCTTTTCCAGCCGCTTCACATCGGGGCCGAAGGTTTCCAGCAGGGCCTCGAAGAAGGCGATGCGCTCGCCGGTCTTCATGCGGCCATAGCGATCGAGAATATCGCTGGCGAGCGCGACGCCGGAGGCTTCGCCCTTGCCGGACAGCAGGTCCTCGCAGCGCTCCACCAGGGTGGCCGCCTTGGTGGCGCCGCTGACCCGGCTGTTGCGGTCCAGAAGCGCCCGGCCGCGCTCGGCAATGGAATTCAGGAGGTCGCCGAAAAAGGTGGTGTTGGAGCTCATGGGTCGCCGTCCGCCTGTTCGATCAAGAGCCATTGGGCCGAGGGCCGGCCCGCAATGCAAGGCTGGCCTGAGGTGGGGCGAAACAATGTGCGGGCAGATGAGGCATGAAGCAGGCATCCTCCGTCGTCCCACACATGTAAGTGCCGATTGCATGATAAGTCAATCTTCATGTATGCAAGAATGGTGGTGACTGTATGTTTCCAGCTGCTAAAGTGGCGCTGAAGCTGGAGGAGGGAAGCGGTGAGGGGAGAGGCCACGCCGCGCCTGCGTGAGGCGCTGGAGGACGACATCGTCGCCGGCCGGCTGCGGCCGGGGCAACGGCTGGACGAGGTGGGCCTCGCCGAGCGCTTCCAGGTTTCGCGCACCCCGATCCGGGAGGCGCTGATCCAGCTTGCCTCCTCGGGCCTGGTGGAAATCCGCCCCCGGCGAGGCGCCTTCGTGGTGCTGCTCGGCCCCCGCGAACTGGTTGAGTCCTTCGAGCTCATGTCGGAAATGGAAGGTGCCTGCGCGCGCCTGGCCGCCGAGCGCCTGGACCCGGCCGATCGCGCGGCCCTCACCGCGGCCCATGGCGCCTGCGGGGCGGCGGTGGCGGCCGGCGACACCGGCGCCTATTACCCGGCCAATGCGGTGTTCCACCAGGCCATCTATGACGCCACCGGCAATCGCATGCTGGCGGCGGAGGCCCGCCGGCTCCAGCGCCGGCTGCAGCCCTATCGCCGTCTGCAATTGCGCGTCTCCCGCCGCATGGACGCCTCCTTCGCCGAGCATGAGGCCATCCTCGCCGCCCTTTTGGCGGGGAACGGGGAGGCCGCCGCCGCCGCCGTGCGCGCCCATGTGCTGGTGCAGGGCGAGCGCTTCCTCTCCCTCCTGACCGCCTTGCAGGACGAGACCGAGGGCGCGGCCGCCGCCGGCTGACCCGCCTTCGACTTATGGCGCATTCACACCGCGCCTCCGACATGGCCCAAGTGGAGATGGATGCGGCCGGGGAGGCACAGCGTCGCTCTTGCCCCTGCGCCAGCCCCCCGCCACAGTCCCGACAACAAGACCGGGAGGCCGACGCCATGGCGGGGGAAGTGGACGACATTTTCGATTACATCGTGGTGGGCGCGGGTACCGCCGGCTGCGTTCTCGCCAACCGGCTCTCGCAAGACCCCAACGTTCGCGTCGCTGTGGTGGAAGCCGGGCGGAACGACGACTGGCTCTGGTTCCACATTCCCGTCGGCTATCTCTATGCCACCGGCAATCCCCGGGCCGACTGGTGCTTCAAGACCGAGCCGGAACCCGGCCTCAATGGCCGCGCGCTCAATTATCCGCGCGGCAAGGTGATTGGCGGCTCCTCCGCCATCAATGGCATGATCTCCATGCGCGGGCAGGCGGCCGACTATGACCATTGGCGGCAACTGGGCCTGCCCGGCTGGGGCTGGGATGATCTTGCCCCGCTGTTCAAGGGCAATGAGGACCATTTCCTCGGCCCCAACGCCCATCACGGCAAGGGCGGGGAATGGCGGGTGGAGTTTCCCCGCATGACCTGGCCGCTGTTGGACGCCGTGCGCCAGGCGGCGGGGGAGGCGGGCATCCGCGCCGTGGAGGATTTCAACACCGGCGACAATGAGGGCGCCGGCTATTTCCATGTGAACCAGAAGCGCGGCATGCGCTGGAGCACGGCGCGCGGGTTCCTCAAACCCGTGCTGGATCGCGACAATCTGTTCATGATCACCGCCTCCCATGTGCGCAAGGTGGTGATCGAGAACCGTCGCGCCACCGGGGTCGTGGTGACCGGCCGCGACGGGCCGCGCACGCTCACGGCCCGCCGGGAGGTGGTTCTGGCCGCCGGTGCGGTGGGCTCGCCGCAATTGCTGCTGCTGTCGGGCGTCGGGCCGGGGGAGCATCTGAAGGACAAGGGCATCGAGGTCGCCCATCATCTGCCCGGCGTCGGCGGCAATCTGCAGGACCATCTGCAATTGCGGCTCATCTACAAGATCCAGGGCATCGGCACGCTGAACACCCGCTACCATTCCCTGCTGGGGAAGGCCTGGATGGGCGCCCAATATGCCCTCTTCCGGCGCGGACCCTTGACCATGGCGCCCTCGCAACTGGGCATCTTCACCCGCTCCGATGCCCGCCAGGAGCGGGCGAACATCGAGTTCCACGTCCAGCCTTTGTCGCTGGACAAGTTCGGCGAGCCGCTCCACCGCTTCCCCGCCTTCACCATGAGCGTGTGCAATCTGCGGCCCACCTCGCGCGGCACCATCCGCCTGAAGGACAATGTGTTCACCTCCGCCCCCGAGATCCGGCCCGGCTATCTCGCCACCGATGAGGACCGGCAAGTGGCGGCCGATTCCATCCGGGTGGCCCGGCGCATCGTCGGCCAGAAGGCGCTCGCCCCCTATACGCCGCAGGAAATCCTGCCCGGCCCCGCCGTGCCGGATGAGGACAGCGCGCTGGCGCGGGCGGCGGGCGATATCGGCACCACCATCTTCCATCCCGTGGGCACGGCCAAGATGGGCCTGCCCTCCGATCCCATGGCGGTGGTGGATGCGCGGCTGAAGGTGGTGGGGCTGGAGGGGCTGCGGGTGGTGGACGCCTCCGTCATGCCCACCATCACCTCGGGCAATACCAACACGCCCACCCTCGCCATCGCCGAGAAGGGGGCGCGCATGATCCTGGAGGATGCCCGCGCCTGAGGGGGCGGGGCGCCAATGGTGTAATCTCCCCGGCGCCCCCATATGAGCGGGGCGATTCGGAGCTTTGGCCTTGGCGCAGCAGGCGGATTTCTTCGCCCTGATGAATCTGGAGGATGGCGAGGCGGTGCATAAGCCCCGCCGCCGCGCCCGCACGGCCGCGGTGCGCCCCGCGCCCGAGCCCGTCGCGCCGCTGGTCCCCGAGATCGCCTATGATGCGCAATATGAGGCCTGGGCCTGCGAATTGGAGCGCACCGGGCGCTATCGCATCCTGCGCCGGCTGGAATTCCCGCCCGTGGTGCCCCGGCCGCTCAAGGCTGGGGAAAAGCTCGCAATCATCATCGACACCGAGACCACCGGGCTCGACCCCGCCAAGGAAGAGGTGATCGAGCTGGGCATGGTGGCCTTCGCCTATGGGGAGGATGGCGCGGTGGGCGATGTGATCGCCACCTATAGCCAGCTCCGCGAGCCGTCCGTGCCCATCAGCGCCGAGATCACCAAGCTTACCGGCATCACGCCGGAGATGGTGAAGGGCCATGCGCTGGACCTGGACGAAGTCGCCCGCTTCATCGCGCCCGCCGCCTTGGTCATCGCCCACAATGCCCGCTTCGACCGGCCCTTCTGCGAGCGCCTGCTGCCCGATTTCGCCCACAAGGCCTGGGCCTGTTCGGCCTCGCAGGTCGATTGGTCGGGCTTCGGCTTCGAGGGGGTGAAGCTTGGCTATCTGGTGGGCCAGTCCGGCTGGTTCCACAATGGCCACCGGGCCGTGGATGATTGCCAGGCGCTGCTCGCCGTGCTCGGCGCGCCCTTGAAGGAGGCGGAGGGCATCGCCTTTTCCCGGCTGCTGGCCACCGCCCGCCAGCCCACCTTCCGCGTCTGGGCGGAAGGCGCGCCCTTCGACATGAAGGACCATCTGAAGAAGCGCGGCTATCGCTGGAACGACGGCTCCGACGGGCGGCCCAAATCCTGGTGGATCGAGGTGCCGGAAGCGGGCCTCGCGGACGAGCTGGCCTATCTGAAGGCCGAGATCTATCTGCGCGAGGTGGACCTCCTGGTCCAGAAGATCACCGCGTTCGAGAGGTTTCGGCCGGGAGTGTGAGGTCCTGGCGCGCGCCTGTCATGGGCAGGATTGGGTGGTGCCCGCCACGATCTTCGGCTCGGCGATGCGGGACCAGTTGCCGTTGGCATTGCGCCACTGTTCCTTGCGCGAGAAGGGGGTCTGCGCCAGCTTGGCGTTCAGCACGATGGTGATGGCCGGTCCTGCCTGCTTGAACTGGGGCGTGAAGTCCGCCCCCTCGCGTCCGAACGCATAGGTGCCTTCGCCGATGATGGCGCCGGTCTTGGCATCGCAGAGCTTCAGGTCGAACGATCCGGACGCGCTGGTGGGCTGCTTCTCGATATTGACGAGGTATCTGTCGCCCATATTCATTACCTGGCCCACATAGAGGCGCTCTTGCTGGTCTAGGGAGGGCTCTCGGCTCAGGCGCTCGGCGATAGCAGCCACATCCTTGGCAAGATCGCCCGGATCCATGAAGGCCCAATAGGCGATCACCGTACCGAGAACGGTGGCGATGCAGCCGATCACGGCCATGATCCGCTCAAGGATGGTCCACATGCCCGCGCTCCCCGCCCAAAGGGAAGGTAGGGCCATGCGGGGCAGGTGTCGAGGCGGCAGGGGCCGGCTCACCCCGCCTTCGGCGGCGCCAGGGCCCGGAGCGCCTTGGTGAGATGCTCGGCGAACTGCGCCCCCGCCAGAGGCAGGCTGCGGCCGCGCAATTGGGCGAGCACCATGTCGGCGCCGGCCAGGTCGTCGATCTGGCGCACCACGATGCCGGGCGGCATGGCGGCGGGGAGCGCGCCCAGCTCGATCTGGAACGAGATCATGCCGCAATGGGCCACCAGCCCCCGCAGCATCTCGAAGGAATTGCATTCCGCCGCCACCGAGAAGCGCAAGCCTGAGCGGGCGATGCTTTCCTCGATCATCTGCCGTCCGCCGGTGCTGCGCTCGGCCAATGCCAGCGCATAGCCGGTGCAGTCGGACAGGCGCAGCGAGGTGCGCGCGGCGAGCGGATGGTCCGCCGGCAGGAGGGCGACGAGGCGCTGGGGCAAGGTGGTCAGGAGGCGCAGCGCGCCGACAAAGGGCGGGCGGAACACCAGCACCAGGTCCACCTCATAGGCGGTGAGCAGCGCCACGGCGCGCTCATGGTCGGCCACCGACACCTCGAAATTCATCAGCGGATAGCGCTTTCGGAAGGCGGCGATCTGCTGCGGCAGGAAGTCGTGCGCCAAAGCCTGGCTGCAGGCGATCTTCACCGTGCCGCGCTTCAGGCCCCGCAGATCCTCGATCTGCGAGCGCATGCGCTCCGCGTCGGCCAGTTGCTCGCGCAGATAGGCCACGAACACCTCGCCCGCCGCGCTCAATTGAACGCCGCGCGGGCGGCGCTCCAGGAGCTTGGCGTCCAGCTCCTCCTCCAGGTCCATGATGCGGCGATTGAGCGCCGAGGGCGTCACGTTCAGCCGCTCCGCCGCCCGCCGGATGGAGCCGGTGCGGGCCACTTCGTCCATGTAGCGCAGGAAGCGGAGGTGGCGCATGGCGAGCCTTCGGTGGGGAAAGTTCGTAGCCTGTTCGGCAACGCAATGTATCGAAATCGGCTATGGATCGCATCACCGATCGTGCCTAGGCTGTGTCACGAAAGGATCATGTTGCGGCGCACCGGAACGGACCGGATCGGGCCGGCGACAAGGTTTCATGAGCAGCCCATGCCCCCTTCCGCTCCCGCCACGCTGAGCTTCGCGCGCCCCCGCCCGGCGCCGCGCCTCGCCACCTTCGCGGCGGAGCCGCAGCCGGCGGAACTGGACCTTTCAACCACCGCCCTGGTGGTGGTGGACATGCAGAACGACTTCCTGCACGCGGACGGCTGGTTCCCCCGCTCCGGCGTCGATCCCACACCCCTGAAGGCCGTCATCCCCGCCATTTCCCGCCTCGCGGCGGCGGCGCGGGCGGCGGATGTGCCGGTGGTGTTCGTCAATTGGGGCGTGCGGGCGGATGTGGCCGAATTGCCGCCGCTGGTGCTGGCCAAGGGCTCGGCTGGCGGCACGCGGCCGGTCTATGGCGATCCCTCGCCCGGCGGGCGCGGCCGGATTACGGTTGCCACCGATTGGGGCGCGGAGGTGGTGGAGGAACTGGCGCCCTTGCCCGGCGACCTCCTGGTCCACAAGCATCGCCTCAGCGGCTTCACGGACAATGAGCTGGATTCCGTGCTGCGCAATCGCGGCATCGACACCTTGCTGTTCACCGGCATCAATATCGACCGCTGCGTCTTCTCCACCCTCTGCGACGCCTCGTTCCTGGGCTATGGCTGCGTGCTGGTGGAAGATGCCTGCGCCACCCCGTCCCCCGATTATGTGCGCGACGCGATCCTCTATCTGGTGCGCCTGCTCTATGGCGCCACCGCCACCGCCGATGCGCTCATGTCCGCCTTCACACAACAAGAAACCAAAGACAAACCTTGACCAAAAGGGACGTTCTTCCGATGCCGTTCAAGTCCATGACCCGACGTGCGCTTGCCCGACGCGCGCTTGCTACCGTAGCGGCCGGCCTGACCCTCGGGCTTGCCTTTGGCCTTTCCGCCGCCCCGGCCGCGGCGCAGACCAAGATCAAGCTGGTGCTCAACTGGAAGTATCAGGGCCCGCAGGCCATGTTCTTCCTGGCCGAGGACAATGGATACTTCAAGGCCGAGGGCCTGGACGTGACCATCGACCAGGGCAACGGCTCCGGCGCCGCTGTGCCGCTGGTGGCCAATGGCACCTATGATGCCGGCTTCGGCGACATCAACGCCCTCATCGAGCTGGTGGCCAAGAAGCCCGAGGACGCGCCCATCGCCGTCTATGTGATGTTCAACCAGCCCCCCTTCACCATCGCGGTGAAGGCCGACAGCCCCATCAAGACCCCGCAGGACCTGGTGGGCAAGACGCTGGGCGGGGCCGCCAATGACGGCGCGCTGAAGCTGTTCCCGGCCTTCTGCAAGCTGGCCAAGATCGATTGCTCGGGCATCAAGATCGTCAACATGCAGCCCAATCTGCGCGAGCAGATGCTCATGCAGGGCCAGGTGGACGGCGTGTTCGGCTATGTGAACACCATCCGCTTCTCGGCCAAGATGATCGGCATCGAGGACAGCCAGATCCGCTACATCAATTATGGCGATTACGGCATGGATCTTTATTCCAACGCCATCATCGTCTCCCAGAAGCTGGTGAAGGACAATCCGGCAGCGGTGAAGGGCCTGGTGCGGGCGCTGAACAAGGGCCTCATCGACATGCTGAAGGACCCCAAGGCCGGTGTCGCGGCGGTTCAGAAGCGCGAGCCGCTCATCAAGCCGCAGGTGGAACTGGAGCGCCTGGAGGCGACGCTGCGCTCGGAGATGAACCACCCCGAGATCGCCAAGATCGGCCTCGGCAATGTGGACCCGGAGCGGCTGAAGCAGTCCATCGACATCCTGGTGGATGCCAACAAGCTGCCCACGACCCCCAAGGTCGACCAGGTCTTCACCCCGGCCTTCCTGCCGCCGGTGGCCGACCTGCCCAAGAAGCTCTTCTGACCTTCTCTCCCTGATCCCGGCCGGTGCTCCGCGCGCCGGCCGATGCCGACCCCACCTTCCCCCGCACGGGGGAGGGCAGGGTTGGGGTGTGCCCCGCGCCACCCCCTTTCCCGACCACGAAACCCTCGGACGTGCCATGGACCTCAAGCTGAAAGATCGCGTCGCCTTCATCACCGGCCCGGCCAAGGGCATGGGCGCCGCCGTCACCCTCGCCTTCGCCGCCGAGGGCTGCCGCCTGGCCCTGGTGGGCCGCGACACCGGGGCCATCGAACCGGTGGCGCAGGCGGCGCGGGCCAAGGGCGCCGAGGTGATCGTGCTCGGCTGTGACCTTACCGATGCCGTCGCCTGCGAGGCCGCCGCCGCCCGCACGCAAGAGGCGTTCGGCGCCATCGACATCCTCGTCAACATTGCCGGCGGCTCCGGCCCCATCGGCAAGACCGGGGTGGAGACGACGCCGGAGGAGTTCGACGACATCGTCACCCTCAACATGAATGGCTGCTTCCACACCATGCGCGCCGTTCTCCCGGGCATGATCGCGCGGTGCTACGGCAAGGTGGTGAATGTGGGCGGCACCTTCGGCATGCGCGGCCGGGCGGGGCGGATGGCCTATTCCGCCTCCAAATGGGGCCTGCGCGGCATCACCAAGAGCTTCGCGCTGGAGGTGGGACAGCACAATATCAATGTGAACTGCGTCGCCCCTGGCATGGTGGACGGACCCCGTTTCCGCGAGAAGGTGTGTGCCAATATGGCGGCCAAGCTGAACATCACGGTGGAAGAGGCCATGGAGCGCCACGCCGCCGACTATGCGCTGCGCCGGGTGACGCAGGACGAGGACGTGGCCAATGCCTGCCTCTTCCTCGCCTCCGACGTGTCCCGTCAGCTCACCGGCATCGATCTGCCGGTGGATGGCGGCTGGGCCATGCTGTGAGGAGGGTGGAATGAGCGATCAGGATTTCCCCGCCGACCTCGTCATCACCGGCGGACAGGTGGTTACCCACGAGACCATCCGGCCCGCCGCCATCGCGGTGAAGGACGGGCGCATCGTGGCGGTGGGCGAGGAAGATGCCATGCCCGCCGCCCGGCAGACCTTCGATGCCACGGGCCTTCATATCCTGCCCGGTGCCATCGATGTGCACGTGCATTTCCGCGATCCCGGCTACACCCACAAGGAAGACTTTGAGAGCGGCACGGCGGCGGCGGCCTTCGGAGGCGTCACCACCGTCTTCGACATGCCCAACACCATTCCCACCGTTGCCGACGCTGCGAGCCTTGCCGAAAAGCACGCCATGGCCAGCGCCAAGGCCCATGTGGATTACGGCCTCTATGCGGTGCTGGGCGAGGAGAGCCTCGCCAACGTGCCGGCGCTGGTGGAAGGCGGGATCATCGGCTTCAAGCTCTATATGGGCAACACGTTCGGCCGCATTCCCTCGCCCTCCACGGGGGCCATGCTGGAGGCGTTCGAGGTGGTGGCGCCCACCGGCAAGCGCGTCTCGCTGCATGCGGAGACCAATTCCATCATGGAGCGCCGGCAGGCCCGTTTGATGGAAGCCGGCCGCACCGATGCCCTCGCTCATCTCGCCTCCCGCCCCGCCGTGGTGGCGGTGGAGGCGGTGGCCCGCGCGGCCATTCTCGCCGAATGGACCGGCGCGCGCATCCATATCCTCCACATCTCCTCCGCCGCCGAACTCGGCCCCCTGCGGGACGCCAAGGCGCGGGGCGTGGACATTACCGGGGAGACCGGCGCCCATTATTTGATGCTGGCGGCGGAGGACTATGGCCGCTGGGGCGGCATCATCCGCGTCAATCCCCCGGTGCGCGAGGCCGCCAACCAGGGCCCGCTCTGGGACGCGCTCATGGACGGCACCATCGACATGATCGCCACCGACCACGCGCCCCATACGCCGGAAGAAAAGACCCGGACGGACATCTGGACGGTGGATTGCGGCTTCCCCGGCGTCGAGACGCAAATCCCGCTCATGCTCACCGAGGTCGCAGCCGGGCGGATGGCGCTCACGGATCTGGTGCGCTGGAGTGCCTATAATCCCGCCAAGGTGTGGGGGCTCTATCCCCGCAAGGGCGCCATCCAGTCCGGGGCGGACGCGGACCTCGCCTTCATCGATCTCGACCGGCGCTGGACCATCGATGACGCCGCCCTCCAGTCCCGCTCCAAGGTCTCGCCCTGGCATGGGCGGGAGGTGCAGGGTCTGCCGGTGCACACCATGGTGCGCGGCCGCTTCGTGATGAAGGACCGCACCCTCATGGCGGACACGCGCGGCCATGGCCGCTCGGTCCACGCCATCCAGGACGTGGGCACCCCCAGCCCCCGCCACACCGACGAGACACTGGCCGCCGTGGTGGCGTACCGACCGGAGGCGGCCGCATGAGCACGCCGCGCACCTTCGTCGAGCTGGAAGAGGTCACCCTCTCCTACGGGCGGGAGGGCCATCAGGTCCACGCGCTGGGCGAGACCAGCCTGACCATCGGGCAGGGCGATTTCGTCGCCTTGGTGGGGCCGTCGGGCTGCGGCAAGTCCACCATCCTGAAGCTGGTGACGGGCCTCATCTCCGCCACCACTGGACATGTGTTCGTGGACGGCCGGGAAGTGGGGGCTTCGCCCGTTCGGGTGGGCATGGCGTTCCAGAACCCCACCTTGCTGCCCTGGCTCTCCATCCGCGACAACATCATGCTGCCGCTGAAGATCGTGCCGCCCTTCCGGGGCGAGTTCCGGTCCAAGCGCCGCACCGAATTTCGCGACCGCGCCGATGCCCTGCTCAACCAGGTGGGCCTGAAGGGCTTTGCCGATCGTTTTCCCTGGCAATTGTCCGGCGGCATGCTCCAGCGCGCCTCCTTGTGCCGGGCGCTGATCCATGATCCCCAATTGCTCATGCTGGACGAGCCCTTCGGCGCTCTCGACCAGTTCACCCGCGAGGAATTGTGGGGCGTGCTCCAGGACCTGTGGCTGGATCGCAAGCCCACCGTGATCCTCGTCACCCACGATCTGAAGGAAGCCGGCTTCCTCGCCAACCGGGTGTGCGTCATGCGCGCCCGCCCCGGCCGCATCATCGAGGATTGCCACGTGCCGTTCGCCCGGCCGCGCAACATCGGGATGACCTATGAGCCGGGCTTCGTGAGCCTGACCCAGCGCCTGCGCGAGCTGATCGTTTCCGCGCGCGAACCCGTGGAGGCCGCCCGATGAACACCCAACTGCGCCGCCGCCTGTCCTCGGTGGCCGTCATCATCGGCTTCTTCGTCATCTGGGAGCTGGCCTGCATCGCCTTCGGCATCAAGGAGATCGTGCTGCCCCGGCCGACCCAGGTGGTGGCCACCCTCATCGAGCGCGCCCCCGCCATCTGGCCCCACGCGCTCCAGACCCTCTACACGACGCTGGTGGGCTTTGCCCTCGGCATCGTCTCCGGCGTCGCGCTGGGCGCCCTCATCGGCTCCTCGCGCCTCGCTTATGATGCGGGCTATCCGCTCCTCATCGGCTTTTCCTCCATCCCGAAGGTGGCCCTCGTGCCCATCTTCGTGCTGTGGTTCGGTGCCGGCTCCGTGCCGGCCATCCTCACAGCCATGATCATGAGCCTGTTCCCCATAGTGGTGAACGTGGCGGCGGGCCTGGCCACCACCGAGCCGGAGCTGGAGGACGTGATGCGGGCGCTGCGCGCCTCCAAGATGGACATCCTCATGAATGTGGGGCTGCCGCGCACCATGCCCTTCTTCTTCGCCTCGCTGAAAGTGTCGGTGACCTTGGCCTTCGTGGGCGCGGTGATCGCGGAGACGGTGGCCTCCAATCGGGGCATCGGCAATCTCATGATGATCGCCTCCTCGTCCTTCGACGTGCCCCTGGTCTTTGCCGGCCTCCTGGTGCTCGCGGTGCTGGGGGTCGGGCTCTACGCGCTCTTCTCCCTGATCGAGGGCCGCGTCATCGGCTGGGCGCGCCGCAAGGATGATTTCGCGGTCGGCTGAAGCTGGCCGCATTTTCAAAAAAACACAAACACCTTCCAGGAGTTGCTCATGAAACGCTTGCTGCTGGCGGCGCTTGGCGCGCTGCTATTGTCCGGTGCGGCCCCCTCCGCCCATGCCGAGCCCACCAAGATCCGCTTCACCCTGGACTGGAAGCTCCAGGGCGTGCACGCCTGGTATTACTGGGCGCTGGAGAAGGGCTACTTCAAGGCCGAAAATCTGGACGTGACCATCGACCAGGGCGAGGGCTCGGCGGCCACCGTCACCCGCATCATGTCGGGGGTCTATGATGCCGGCTTCGGCGACATCAATGCCGTCATCCAGAACGCCGCCGCCCGGCCCGCCGATACGCCGGTCATGGTCTATATGATCTACAACAAGGCGCCGTTTGCTTTGCTCACCAAGGCGGACAGCCCCATCAAGTCCGTGAAAGACCTTGCCGGCACCAAGCTCGGCACGCCGCCCGGCGGCGCCTCCTTCAAGCTCCTGCCGCTGCTCGCCAAGGCCAATGGGCTCGATTATGGCTCCATCGCCATCACCCAGGTGGCGCCGAACCTCCAGGAGCAGATGCTGCTTCAGGGACAGGTGAGTTCCATCGCGGTCTTCTCGGCCACCAGCTACATGAACCTCGTGGCGCTGAAGCTCGATCCCGACAAGGACTTCCGCTGGATCTTCTATTCCGATGCCGGCATCGACCTTTATTCCAACGGCATCATGGTCTCCCAGAAGCTGGCCAAGGACAGCCCCGAGGCGGTGAAGGGCCTCTTGCGCGCGCTCAACCGTGCCATCAAGGAGACGGTGGAGAACCCCGACGCGGCCATCGCGCTGTTGGCGGCCAAGGAGCCGCTCATCAACAAGGACATCGAGAAGCGCCGGCTGATCTATGTCTACAAGTCCCTCATCGACACGCCGGAAGCCCGCTCCCTCGGCCTTGGCGATGTGAGCGATGCGCGGCTTGAGACCGCCATCACGCTGATCTCCGATGCTTTCGAGCTGCCGAAGAAGCCGACCCCGGCCGAGGTGTTCAACCGCGCCTTCCTGCCGCCCAAGGCTGATCGCGTCCCACCGCAGGTGGGGCAATGAGCGGCGCGCGTTCCCTCAGCTGCACCCATCTCCTGGCCGATCCGCGCGGGCCGGTCACGGGGCCGGCCCGGCTTATGCTGGCTGAGGGGCGCATCGGCCATGTCGGCGCCATGGAGGGGCCGGCGGACGATGTGTTCGTGATGCCGGCGCCGGTGAATGCCCATGACCACGGCCGCCCGGTGCGATCCAGCTCGGTGGGCGGCGGCGGCAAGCCGCTGGAGGCCTGGCTCCAATATCTCGCGCTCTTTCCCTCCGTCGATCCCTATCTGGCGGCGGCGCTGTCGCTCGCCCGCAGCGCGCTCGGCGGTGCGGGCATCGTGATGATGCATTATACCCGCGCCCAGGGCTTCACGGACCTGCCGCGCGAGGTTGAGGAGGTGGCCCGCGCCGCGCGCGACGTGGGCGTGCGGGTGGGCTTTGCCGTCTCCATGAAGGACCGCAACCCCCTCGTCTATGGCGAAAGCGAGCCTTTCCTCGCCACCATCCCCGAGCCGGCGCGCAGCGTGCTGGCGAGCCAGTTCCTGCGGCCCTCTCTTGAGCCGAAAACCTTCATCGAGCTGGCCGACGCGGTGGCCGAGGCGGCCGGCGGGCCGGATTTCGATGTGCAATATGGCCCCAATGGCCCGCAATGGTGCTCGGACGGCTTGCTGGAGGCGGTGGCGGAAGCCTCCGCCCGCACCGGCCGGCGGGTGCATATGCATCTCCTGGAAACCCGCTACCAGCGGGCCTGGGCGGACGAGGCCCATCCCGGCGGCATCGTGCGCCACCTGGATTCCATCGGCCTGCTCTCCGAGCGGCTGACGCTTGCCCATTGCGTGTGGGCGCGGCCGGACGAACTGGAATTGCTGGCGGAGCGGGGCGTGACCATCGTCTCCAATCCGTCGTCCAATTTGCACCTGCGCTCCGGCATCGGGCCTGTCGCGCAGATGAAGGCTAGGGGTTGCCGGGTGGCCATCGGCGTCGACGGCAAGGCGCTGGAGGAGGATGACGATGCCTTGCGCGAGATCCGCGTGGCGCACCTCCTGCACATCGGCACCGGCTTCCGCGCCAAGGTCACCGCCTCCGATATTCTCGGCATGGCGCTGGTGAATGGCCGCCGGTCCGTCACCGGCCGCGACGATGGCGGGGTGCTGGTCCCCGGCGCGCCGGCGGACCTCATCGTGCTGGACTGGGCGAAGATCGAGGATGACCGCCTGGGCGTCGATCTCGACGTGCTCGATCTGCTGCTCACGCGCGCCACCGCCCGCCACATGCGCGAGCTCATCATCGGCGGGCGCACCATTGTGCGGGACGGCGTCGTGACCGGCATCGACTATCCCGCCGTGCGCGCCGAGGTGTTGGATCGCATGCGCGCCGCCATGCCCGACAAGGCGACCCTCGCCGCCGCCATGCCGGCGCTCGATGCCGCCGCTGCAAGTCATTTTGAACCGGGATGCTGCTGATGCCCATTGCCAAGGTCCATCGGATCAGCGCGGCCGGGCCCGACGATGTGTCGGGCATCGAGGCCGCCATAGCCGCCCGCCAGATCCATCCGGCTGGCATCCTCGCCATCTTCGGCAAGACCGAAGGCAATGGCTGCGTGAATGATTTTTCCCGCGGGCTCGCGGTGCAATCGCTTGGCCTGATGCTGAAGGCGCATCTGGGGCAGGCGGCGCAGACCGTGTGCCTGGTCATGTCCGGCGGCACCGAGGGGGGAATGGCGCCCCATTGGCTGGTGTTCGAGCGGGCGGAAGGGGAGGGCACGCCCGGCCCGGCGCTCGCCATCGGCCGCACCCATACGGCGGACCTGTTGCCTGAAGACATCGGCCGCATGGGCCAGGTGCGCCAGGTGGCGGAGGCGGTGCGCCACGCCATGGCGGAGGCGGGCATCCACCGGCCGCAGGACGTGCATTTCGTGCAGGTGAAGTGTCCGCTGCTGACCATGGCCCGCGTCGCCGAGGCCAAGGCGCGCGGCGCCGATACGGCCACCTCCGACACGCTGAAGTCCATGGGCCTGTCGCGGGGCGCGAGCGCGCTGGGCATTGCCCTGGCGCTGGGCGAGGTGGAGGAGGGGGCGTTGTCCGACGCCGTCATCTGCTCCGATCTCTCGCTCTATTCCGGCCGGGCGAGCTGCTCGTCCGGCATCGAGCTGATGGGCCATGAAGTGGTGGTGCTGGGCATGTCGCCGGACTGGTCCGGGCCGCTCGCCATCGACCATGGGGTCATGGCGGATGCCATCGATGTCGCCCCCGTGCGCGCGGCCCTCGGCCGCCTCGGGGCGCAGGACGGCGATCAACTGGTGGCGCTCCTCGCCAAGGCGGAGGCGAGCCGCTCCGGCCTCATCCGCGGCTATCGCCACACCATGCTGGATGACAGCGACATCTCCTCCACCCGCCATGCCCGCGCCTATGTGGCGGGTGCGCTGGCGGGGCTGGTGGGGCTGCCGGAAATCTATGTCTCCGGCGGTGCCGAGCACCAGGGCCCTGACGGGGGCGGCCCAGCGGCGGTGATCGTCCGCCGCTGAGCCTCTTTTTCGTGCCTCAGGCCACCAGGAAGCCGGCGCCCACCGGGTCCTCGCGGTCGATCACCCAGCGGGCGGTGCCGAGGATGGAGGCGGTGCCCTTCACGGTGGGGCGCACGGCGCGGGTGCCGTTGAGGGTGGTCTCGCCGATGAGGCTGCCCTCGAAGGTGCCCGAGCCGAGCAGGCCTTCCGAGCGGATGGTCTGGCCGATCTTCAGCGCGCCGCGCGCCTCGAACATGGCCATCATGGCGCTGGTGCCGGTGCCGCCGGGCGAGCGGTCCAGCTGGCCGGCGGAGAAGACGTGCACGTTCTTGTAGAAGGCGCCGGGAATGGTCGCCTCGTGCCAGAAGGTGACGAAGTTGAAGTTGTTGATGTGCTTGGAGGCGGGGTGCTGGATGGCCACCTTCTCGCGCAGCTGCTCGCGGGCCATGATGCCCAGGCGCGACAGCTCCGAGCCGTTCTCGGGGCAGATCTTCAGCGCCGTGCCGCGCAGGTCGATGATGCCGAAGTAATTGCCACCCCAGGAAATGTCCGCCTTCAGCGCGCCGACGCCGGGCAGCTCCAGCGGCACGTCCTGCGCCGCCACATAGGCCGGCACATTCTCGAACCGGGTCCACAGGACCGTCTCGCCCTCGTTCGCCACTTCCGCCACCACCAGGCCGGCGGTGGTCTCGAAGCGGATGATGGTGCGCCCGTTCTCGCCCCGGCGCACGAGGCCGAGCGAGACCATGGCCATGGCCACCGCAATGGTGCCGTGCCCGCACATGTGGGAATATTGGGTGCCGTCGATATAGATGAGGCCGGCATCATAATCGGTGCTGGAGGGCGGGGTCAGGAACACGCCGAACATGTCCCGGTGCCCGCGCGGCTCGCGCATGAGGGCGCAGCGCAGCCAGTCATAATGCTCTTCCAGGAAGGCCCGCTTCTCCAGGATGGTGGAGCCGGCGGGATAGGGAATGCCGGAATGGATGATGCACAAAGGCTCTCCTTCCGTGTGGGTATAGACGACGTCGAACACGTCCTTGGTGCGCATCATGAGCGGGGGCTCCTTGGGCTGAATGGAAAGGGGTCACCGGCGCTCGGACAACATGTCCAGGCCGAGGATGAGGTCGATGAGGATGATGGCGAGGCCGGCCACCAGGATGGTGAGCGCCGAGACCGCCGCGATGGTGGGGTCGATGGTGTATTGGACGTAGTTGAACAGCTTCACCGGAATGGTGGTGAGGTCCGCCGTGGTGTTGAAAATGCTCAGTTCCACGTTGATCCAGGAGGAGATGAAGGCGAACACCGCGCCGGCGATCACCCCTGGCCGGATCTGCGGCAGGGTCACCAGGAAGAAGGTGGTGAGCGGCCCCGCGCCGAGATCGGCGGAGGCGTCCTCCAGGCTCTTTTGGTCGTCGTCCAGCAGCGGCAGCACGGCGCGCAGCACGAAGGGCGTGATGATGACCACATGGCCCACCAGCAGCGCCGCAAATGAGCGCGTTAGCCCGATGGCGGTGCCGTATTGCAGCAGCGCCGCGCCCAGCACCACATGGGGCAGGACGAGGGGCGACATGAGCGTCGCCGAGAGCGCCCGGCGGCCGGCAAAGGCATAGCGGGCGATGGCCAGCGCGGTGGGCACCGCGAACACCACCGCCACCAGGGTCGCCGCCGCCGCCAGCAGGGTGGAGGTGACGAAGGCCGACACATAGGACGGGTCGCCCAGCATCTTGGCGTACCAGGCCAGTGTGATGCCTTGCGGCGGGAAGGCCAGGTAGCTGGTGGCGGTGAGCGAGGCGCCCACCAGCACCACCAGCGGCAGCACCAGGAAGGCCAGCGCCAGCAGCGAGAGGAGGCGCACCGCGCCGGAGGCGCAGGCCAGGATCAGGCGATCGCTCATGCCGCCCTCCGCTCGCCGATGCGCCCGGCCAGCGCCACCAAGGCCAGCGTCAGCACCAGCATGGTGAGCGACAGCGCGCCGCCATAATGGAAGTCGAACACCGAGCTGTATTGCTGGAAGATCAGCATGGAAAAGACGGTGATGCGTCCGCCCGACAGCAGGGCCGGCGTCACATAGGCGCTGGCGGCCAGCGTGAAGACCAGCACCGCGCCCGAGACGAGGCCGGGCATGGTCAAGGGCAAGGTGACGGTGAAGAAGGTGGTCCAGGGCGGGGCGCCGAGATCGGCGGAGGCATCCTCAAGGCCGGGATCGACCTTCGCCAGCGTATTGCCCACCGCCAGCACCATGAAAGGCAGGAGGATATAGACAAGGCCGATCAGGATGCCGGTCTCGGTGCCGAGGAACCGCATGGGCCGCTCCAGCAGGCCCATGCCCACCAGCGTGTCGTTGACGAGGCCGTTGCGGCCCAGCAGCACCATCCAGCCGAACGAGCGCACGATGTTGGAGGTGAAGAGCGGCACCACCAGCAGGATCACGCAGGCCCGCCGCCACGCCTTCCAGCGCACCATGCGCACCAGATACCAGGCCAGCGGGTAGCCGATCAGCACGCACAGAAGGGTGGTGAGCGCGGAGAGGCGAAATGTGATCCAGATCACGTCCCAATGGTAGCGATCCAAAAGGATGCGGGCGTAATTGGCGAGGGTGAGGTGGCCCTCGCCAGTGGTGAGGCTGGCAATCGCCACCACCATCATGGGCGCCAGGAAGAAGGCGGCGAAGAACAGCACCGGCAGGCCGGTGAGAAGGGCGAGGGTGCGGAAGGGAGCCGTCATGGCGCTATTCCGCGATGAGGTGGAGATCGGCCGGATCGATGCCGATCCGCACCGATCCGCCGCGGTCAAGGCCGGCCGGCAAGGTGCCGCCCAGCCGGCTCACCAGCTGCGTTTCCCCGCAGGCGAGGGTGACCATGGCATGGCTGCCCACATGCACGATGTCGGTGACGATGGCGGTGGCCGCCAGATGCCCCGTGGGCGCGTCGGCGCCCTCCAGCAGGCGGACCTGCTCGGGGCGAAGCACCGCCACGGGGGCGCCGGCCGCCGCCGGGGCCGGGAGAGCGATCACCTGCCCGCCCAAGGCCAGGGTCGGTCGGCCATCGGCGCCGCGCGCGCAGGACAGGAAATTGGCCTCGCCGATGAAGTCGGCCACGAAGCGGGTGGCCGGGCGGCGATAAATGTCCTGGCCGAGGCCCACCTGTTCTACGCGGCCCGCATTCATCACCACGATGCGATCGGCCATGGTCATGGCCTCTTCCTGGTCGTGGGTGACGAAGACGAAGGCGATGCCGAGCTTGGCCTGGAGCTGCTTCAGCTCGGTCTGCACCCGCTTGCGCAGCTTGTAGTCGAGGGCGCTCAGCGGCTCGTCCAACAGGAGGAGCTTGGGCTTGTTGACGATGGCACGGGCAAGCGCCACCCGCTGCTGCTGGCCGCCGGAAAGCTGGCGGGGCAGGCGGTCGGCGTAGCCCGACAGGCCCACCAGATCCAGCGCTTCGCGCGCCCGTGTGGCGGCCTCCGCCCGGCTCGCGCCCTGGCGGCGGGGGCCATAGGCCACGTTCTCCGCCACGCTCATGTGGGGAAACAGGGCGTAATTCTGGAATACGGTGTTGAGCGGCCGCCGATAGGGCGGAAGCTGGGTCACGTCTTCACCGGCGATGCGGATGGCGCCGCTATCGGCGAGGTGGAAGCCGGCAACGCAGCGCAACAGGGTGGTCTTGCCGCAGCCGGAGGGGCCGAGCAGGGCCACGAACTCGCCTTGCTCCACGTCGAGCGAGACGTCGGTGAGGGCCGCCTGGCCGCTGAAGCGCTTGGACAGGCCGGCGACGTGAAGAAGAGGAGACCGCATGGCGGATGTTCCGGCAACCTTCGTCTGTGGGTCGGACCGGCGGGCTTGGCACCCGCGGCCGTGAGGACGCAAAGCATCGGCCATGGCCCGCGCGGCGTGAAGCGCGGACCGTTACGACACGTCGGTTATGAAGAGGCCCTTGGGAGGCAGGCGCGCGGCTCCAGCCCCGCCGGGATCCAGGATCCGGGACGGCAAAGGGCGGGGAGAGGGGGCCGCGCGTCGTGTGTCAGGGCAGGAACACGGGGTGCGTCGGCTGGCCCCCTCCCCAACCTTCCCTCGCGCGCGGGAGAAGGTGGGGGAGGGCGGCGGCGGGTCCACAACGGCCCGCCGCCAGACCAGGAAATCTCAGGCCTTTATTTGCGGGCGATCTCGCGGTTCCAGGTCTCCACGATCTTGGGACGCAGCTCGTTCACCTGCGCCCAGTCGGACAGGCGCAGATCCTTCACCGAGCCCTTCTCGCCCCAGGGCAGCTTCTTGGCCACATCGGCGGGGACGGTCACGTCCTTCACGGAAGGGCCGAGATAGAGCTTCTGGGCAAGGCAGGCGGAGGCTTCCTTGGTGAGGGCCTGGTCGATGAACTTCTGGGCGGCTTCCTTCTTGGGGCTGCCCTTCACCAGATGCAGGCGGGCGTCGGTGGCCCACACGCCTTCCTTGGGCACCACGAAGCCGATGGGCAGGCCCTTGTCGGCCATGTCCCAGGCGCCCACGTTGAAGTGCGCGCCAATGATGGCCTCGCCGCTCTGGAAGGCATTGGTGGCCGCGCCCGAGGAATCGAAGAACAGGGCGGCCTTGAGCTCCTTGATCTTCTTGAAGGTGGGCGCCAGATCGGTGGCCGGCACGCCCCAGGTCTTGGACAGGAAGAGCAGGAAGGGCACGCCCGAGGAATTGGACGGCGACGGGATGGTCACCGCGTCCTCATAGTCCTTCTTCCACAGGTCGTTCCAGGAGGTGGGCACCTCCTTCACCTTTTGGGTGTTGTAGGTGATGCCGACGGAATAATAGCCGGTGCCCACCGCATAGGCCTTGCCACCGGCCGAATAGATGGCTTCGGGCAGGGTGTTGGCCATGTTTTTCACGGCGGCGGGGTCGATCGTGTCGATCACGTCGGCGGCGAGCGCCAATTCGGAGATGCCGCCATCCATCCAGGCGGCGTCGATGGTGGGCGCGCCCTTCTGCTGCTGGAGCTTGGACAGGGTCACGGTGGAGGTGCCGATCTCGCCGTTCACCTGGATGCCGGTGGCCTTGGTGAAGGGATCGGCGACGCAAGCTCGGAAGGCATCACCCCAATTGCCGCCATACCAGGCCACCGTGATGGAGGTGGGCTGCTGGGCGTTCGCGGCCGGCGCGAACAGCGCCGCGCCCGCCAGCAGGGCGGCGAGTGAGGCGGTGCGTCTCAGGGGGGAAAGCGGGAGGCAGGTCTTCACGCGTTGTCTCCTCTGGGTGCGCAATTTGCGTCTTCTGAAAAGCAACCTTTCATGACCGGCTTACAACCGCTAGAAAGCACCTGTCTAAAAATTGAATATTTCCGCCATGGCTCCGGTTCACCTCCCCCCGCCGACGCCCGCTCCCGAAGAGGGGGCGTCCCAGCGCCTGCGTGTGGGCTTCATCCTCCTGGACCAGTTCACCATCGCCGCCTTTTCCGGCCTCATCGACGCGTTGCGCCTTGCCGCCGACCATGGGGCTCGCGGCCGGCAGGTGCATGCGGCCTGGACCGTGATGACGCTGGGCGGGGGGCCGCGCCGCTCCAGCTGCGGGGTGGAGGTGTCGCCCAACGGGGACCTGGTGGACCCGCCGGCCTTCGACTATCTCGCCGTGTGCGGCGGCAACGATTATCTGAACGAAAACCCGCCGGAGGCGCTGCTCGATTATCTGCGCCGCGCCGCCCGCGCTGGGGTGCGCATGCTCGGCATCTGCACCGGCACCTTTCTGTTGGCCAAGGCCGGGCTCGTGGGCGGTCGGCGGGTGTGCGTGCACTGGAACGTGCTTGATGCCTTCAATGGCCAGTTTCCCGGCATCAAGGCGGGGGTGGATCGCCTCTTCATCGACGAGGGCGACCTCATCACCTGCGCCGGGTCCACCGCCGCCATCGATCTCGGCCTATACCTGCTGGCCCGTCATTGCGGGCGTGACAAGGCCCAGCAGGCCATGCGCCACATGATGCTGCAGGACATGCGCCCCGCCGCCATGCCGCAGGCCCACTTTTATGCCAGCCTCGAACATATCCGCGACGTGCGGGTGCGCCAGGCCGCCCGCTTCATCGAGCAGCGGCTGGATGATCCGCCCGCGCTGGAAGCCGTGGCGCGATTCGTGGGGCTCTCCACCCGGCAACTGGAGCGGGTGTTCCAGGGCGCGCTGGGGGTTGGGCCGGCGGCCTTCCAGCGCCAGCTGCGGCTGGAATATGCCCGCTGGCTCCTGGAAAACAGCGCCCGCCGCATCACCGACATTTCGCTGGACGCGGGGTTTTCCGACACCGCCCATCTCTCGCGCGAGTTCAAGGCGGCGTTCGGCTGCTCGCCGCGCGACTTCCGCCGCACGGTGGCGCAGGAGGGGCGGGCCTGAGAGGGCCCCTTCCGCCCGGCCCTTTTTGCCCGGCCCGCTCCTGGCCGCGCGCCTGCTCATCGGGCGCGGGGCTGGTCACCCCCGCCGCTCCGCGCGGACCAGCGCCAGGAAGGCATCGGCGGCGCGGCTGCGATAGCGCTCCCGGTGGCGCAGAACGGTGAAGGCGCGCTCCGGCAGGCGGAAATGGACCTGCGCCAGCAGTCCCGCCTCCAGGCTGGGCGCCGCCACCGAGGCGGACAGGGCGGTGGCACCCATGCCCGCCTCCACCGCCGCCCGCACCGATTCGTTGGAGGGCAGATCGAGCGGCACGTTCAGCCGGGTCGGATCGATGCCGATGTCGGTCAACGCCTCCTCGAAGGCCGAGCGGGTGCCCGAGCCCGCCTCGCGCAGCACCCAGTCGCCCGCCAGGAGATCAGCGGGCGTGAGCGCCCGCCCCGCCCAGGGATGGTCCGGCCCCACCACGATCACCAATTGGTCGTGGGCCACCTCGATGCGGTCGAAGGCGGGATTGTCCACCGAGCCTTCCACGAAGCCCAGTTCCGCCGTGCCTTCTTCTACCGCCTCGGCCACCTGGGCGGTGTTGCCCACCGATAGGCGCAGCTCGATCTGTGGATAAGTACGGCGAAAGGCCACCATGTGGCGGGGCAGCCAATAGCCGGAAATGGTCTGGCTGGCCTGGAGCACCAGCGAGCCCCGGCGGAGCGAGCCGAACTCCGCCAGCACCTGCTCGGCCGCCTCGGCGCGGGCGAGCACGGCGCGGGCCTCGGGCAGGAAGGCGCGGCCGGCCTCGGTCAATTCGATGCCCCGCCCGACCCGGTGGAACAGCTTGGTGTCGTGCCGCGCCTCCAGCACCGCAATGGCGTTGCTCGCCGCCGACTGGGCCAGATGCAACGCGCGGGCGGCCTGGGTGACGTGCTGGCGTTCCGCCACCGCCACAAAGATGCGAAGCTGCTCAAGCGTCATGCAAATATCCTAAGCTGAGCCATGACTGGCGAAATCAATCGTATAGCAAGATTGATTTGATGCATAAGATCTGTTTGTGAGATCGGTTGCCGGCCGGTACCTTGGGACCAGTTCTTGATGAGCGGGCGACAAGCCCCATCCGAAGGAGGATGTCATGGCGACGACGCGTGCACCCCAGGCCGGAGCCGGCCGTCATGTGCCGTTTGGCGGCCTGCACGAGGCGGTGCGCCAGTTCACGCCGAACTGGTTCGCCGCCACCATGGGCACCGGCGTGCTGGCGCTGGCGCTCAACCAGTTTCCCATCGCCTTTCCCGGCCAGCATCCCCTCGCGGTCACGCTGTGGCTGTTCAATATCGGCCTCTTCAGCCTGTTCACCGTGCTCTATGCCTCGCGCTGGATCTTCTTCGGCCATGAGGCCAAGCGAATCTTCCAGCATCCGGTGGTGTCCATGTTCTTCGGCACCATCCCCATGGGCCTTGCCACCATCGTCAACGGCTTCGTGACCTTCGGCATCCCCATGTGGGGCGAGGTGGCCCTCAACATCGCCCATGTGCTGTGGTGGCTGGACGTGGCGATCGCGCTGGCCTGCGGGCTGCTGATCCCCTTCCTCATGTTCACCCAGCAGGAGCACTCGCTGGAGAAGATGACGGCGGTCTGGCTGCTGCCCATCGTTGCGGCGGAGGTGGCGGCGGCCTCGGGCGGCGGGCTGGTGCCCGTGCTGCCGGCGGCGGAGGCCTATGGCGTGCTGTTCATTTCCTATGCTCTGTGGGCCTTCTCGGTGCCGCTGGCCATGAGCATCCTGGTGATCCTGCTGCTGCGCCTGACGCTGCACAAGCTGCCCAACCGCGACATGGCCGCCTCCGGCTGGCTGGCGCTCGGCCCCATCGGAACCGGCGCCCTCGGTCTCCTGACGTTGGGCGGCAACGCCACCCCCGTCCTTGCCAATGCCGGCCTTGCCGCCGTCGGGCCGGTGGCCTTCGGCATCGGCATCATCGGCGCCACCATCCTGTGGGGCTATGGCGCCTGGTGGCTGATGCTGGCCATGCTGAAGACCGTGCGCTACCTCAAGGAGGGCATGCCGTTCAACATCGGCTGGTGGGGCTTTACCTTCCCGCTCGGCGTCTATTCCCTGGCCACCATTGGCCTGGGGCGGGTCACGCACTTCGAGTTCTTCACCATCGTGGGCGGCGGGCTCATCCTGCTCCTGACCGGCCTGTGGCTGGTGGTGGCCACCCGCACGGCCCAGGGCGCCTGGCGCGGCACGCTGTTCTTCTCGCCCTGCCTGGTGTCGGGCGTTGCCCCCGCCCAGAGCCTGCCGGCGGTCATGCCGCAGCCCAAGGCGGCGTGAAATCCGCCCCCTTCCTCGCCCCGCGCGGTCGCCCGCGCGGGGCTTTTGTTTTGCGAGCGGCGCAGGCGAAAAAAGCCGCACGCTTTCCCGCCAAAAGCGCGCCGGCGACGCGCCGCTTTAGCGTTCGCTTAAAGCCTGCCGTGGCAGGGTTTTCCCGAGATTGCACGGGAGGACCCATTGCGCGTGGGGGACGGGATGCCGGCAGGAGGCGAACGGACGGAGGCGGGGGCCGCCGGGGGCCGTCGTGCGCGCGTAGACAGGCTTTCGCCCACCCCCGACCAGATCGCCGTCTTCGCCCGGCGCAGCGCCCGGGCCCTGGCGGCGCTCGGCCTGCTGGCGCTGGGCGCCGGGGGCACCGTGCTGCTGGGAGAGGCGGCGGGCCTGTTCACCGGCGCCGCGCCCGATGCGCTCTGGCTGGTGGCCTGCGGCCTCATCGCCGCCGCGCTCGCGGCCGTTTCGGCGGGCCTGTCCCGCGCCGCCCGGCGCGTCGGCCGTGCGGGCCTGATGGCGGATCTTGCCCTGGTCACGCTCCACGGCCCGTCCGGCGCCTTCCTCGCCTTGGAGCATGCCCAGGCGCCGTGGGCCGGGCTCGGCCTTGCCGCCCCCTCCGACCTGTTCGACCGCATCCAGGTGGCCGACCGCCCCGCCTTTCTTGCCGCCTTGTCCAGCGCGCGGGCCGGCGACGGAGAGGCCCGCTGCGAAGTGCGCCTGCGCTGCGAGAGCGCCGGCGAGACGCCGGCTTATGTGTGGATGGAGATGCGGGCGGTGCGCGCTTCGGGCGGGCGCGAGCTGCGCGGCGGCGTCCGCTCCGCCTTCGCCGGCGCCACCCGGGTGAGCTGGCGCGACATCGACGCGGCCAAGCGCAAGGCCGAGCGCGAGGAAGCCGCCCGGGCCGAGGCGGAGCGGGCCAATCTGGCCAAGAGCCGCTTCCTGGCCGCCATGAGCCATGAACTGCGCACGCCGCTCAACACCATCCTGGGCTATTCGGAACTGCTGGCCGGCGATGGCGAGGGGCACCTGGATGTGGCCCGGCGGGCCGACTATGCCCGCATCATCCATGAAAGCGGCCAGCACCTCCTGGGCCTCGTGAACGACATTCTCGACCTCTCGCGGGTGGAGGCCGGCGCCTATGAGCTGTCGCCCGAGCCGCTCGACGTGGCGGGCCTCGTGGACGGCTGCCTCGACATGATGACGCTGGAGGCCGGCCGCCGCGGCGTCGCCCTGAAGGTGCGCGTGGCGCCCCGCCTGCCCAGCCTGTCCGCCGACCATCGGGCGCTGCGGCAGATTCTGCTCAATCTCCTCTCCAATGCCGTGAAGTTCACCCCCAAGGACGGCAAGGTGGAACTCTCCGTGCGGTCGCGCGCGGCAGCCATCGCCTTCTGCGTGCGCGACACCGGGCCGGGCATGAGCGCCACGGACGTCGCTCGCCTTGGCGAGCCCTTCTTCCAGACCGGCGACATGGAGCATCGCCGCGCCGGCAGCGGGCTCGGCCTGGCGGTGGTGCGGGGCCTGGTGCTGCTCCATGGCGGCACCTTCCATGTGGCGAGCACCCAAGGGCGCGGCACGGCGGTGACCATCACCATTCCGCTGGCAAGGGAAAGCGGCGTTGTCGCCTTCGCCCGGGCCGATGAAACGTGCGAGACACAGGGCGACATGAGGGACGGGAGGCGCAGCGCATGAGGATCGATCTCGGACGCGAGGCGGTTGCCGGAATGCCCTCCCACGATCTCCTCACCGAGGCCCCCGGCGGGCGCATGGCCTTTCGCATCGCCGATGGCTTCGCCCTTCTGGTGGCGCTGGGGCTGGCCGGCGCCATCCTGGCCAATGTGTTCATGAACCAGCACGGTCCGGTGATGCCTGCCGCCGACGGCAAGCTCATCCCGCTGGTGGAAAAGCCCAAGGCGGCCGCTCCGGCGCCCCTGCCGCCGGGCACGGCGGCCATGTTCACCCCCAATTCGCTGAGCACCTCGGTGCCGCAGGGCACCGTGCTCAACGGCGGCGCGGCCACTGGCGGGGCGGCGCGCAGCACGACCCCGGCCGGCGTGCCGGTCCCCCCCGCCACCGTGCCCGCCAAGACTCCGGTTCCGCTGATTGCCGACATCCAGCGTGAACTGGCGCGCCGCGGCTTTTATGACGGCCCCGCGGACGGGCTCAGCGGCCCGCGCACCGACGCCGCCATCCGCGCCTTCGAGCAGGCGGCGCGGCTGAAGGTGACGGGCGAGCCCACCGATGCGCTGCTCGCCCAGATCCGCCGCACCCCGGTGGCTGCCGCAGCCCCGGCGGCGCAGGATGCCACTGGCTCGGTCCGCCCGCCGGCCGACGTGCCCGGCTCCAACCGCATCCTCGCGGTGCAGAAGACCTTGGCCAAGCTCGGATATGGCCCCATCAAGATGGACGGCAAGCCCGGCGCGGAGACGCGCCTGGCCATTCAGCGGTTCGAGCGCGATCGCAACCTGCCGGCCTCCGGCGAGATCACCGACCGGCTGGTGCGCGAATTGAGCGCCGTGTCCGGCATGCCCATCGAATAGAATGCGGCTCAAGAGCGCCATCTTCGTCGCCGCCATCATCCGCACCGCCAATGGCGCCGGGGCGTTTGCCGCCGTCCGCCGCAAGGGGGCGGAAGAGGCCGGCGCGGTCTTCGTCACCGTCTCCACGCAGGACGGCAAGGCCGCGCTCTATGGTCCCGCGCCGCAGACCGACTTCGACGAGAGCTTCCCGGCCGACCGCCGCTTCCGGGCCCTGCTGCCGCCGAGCAGCCCCGAGGCAGACGGCGTTGCCCGCATGGAAAAGGAACTGCGATTCGACCCCGATCTGTGGTGGATCGAGATCGAGGACCGCGATGGCCGCCCGTTCGTGGACCTTGCACGGGACTGACCGCGCCCGTCCTGCGCGGGCCGCTAGCGCCCCGCACCTGTTTCCCCGCCCGCCCATGCAACCTTCACCCCAGCCTGGCGTTGAACATGCAGAGCTGCGCCGGTCGCGGCGCTGAAGGTTCGCCGGCACAGGGCATGGTGGGCCAGATGGAGGGGAACATGGGCCATCTCGTCGCTTTTCCGATCCGCAAGGCGCGGCGCAAGTCGCGGCCGGTGCCCGCCGGGGGCGCCCAGATCATCATTCTTCCCGTGGTGCGCTACGAATATGCCGAGGCCCCGCCGGCCCGCCCCGTCGCCCGTGCGCCCGAGCGCCAGGGCAAGCGTGGCCTGCGCCGTTCCGGCTGAGGGCATCAGGTGGAGGGCGCGCAGCTCGCCGCTTCCAACTGGCGGCGAATGGCATCGCGCGTGTCCGGGTAGCGGGCGAAGGCGCGGATGAGGACCACGCCGCGCAGGGCGGGCGATTCCACGATCAGCCGATCCGCCGCCGTGATCTCCTCGTCCTCCGGCAAGGCCGCGCGCTGCAGGGGGGACAGCAGGTCCAACTCGATCACCCGTCCCGCCGCCTGGTCGTTCAGCGCGTAGAAGGCGACACCCCGCGCCGTGTAGAAGGACACCGAGGTGTAGTCGGAGGTGGCGGGTACGCGCACCTTCAGCGGGTGGTTTGCCAGGTCATACAGGCAGACCGCGCTCACGAAGGCCGGGTCCGACAAAGGCAAGGTCATGCCCTGCGGGGTCGGGTCCGGCAACAACATGATGCCGTTCAGGGGCGCCATGCGGGAGAGCCGGGCAAAGGCCGTGTTGGTGGCGAGCGCCGGCATGGCCAGCACCGAGGTGAGGTGCACGATCCCCGCCAGAACCAGGATGAAAGCCAGCCCCAGCGCCAATTGTCCCGGCGCCTTGGCGAGCCATTCCAGGATGGCCGCGCCCCGGGTGCGGCGAGGCATGTCAAACTCCAGGAACGGCTCGGGCTCGGGCGGCCGGCGCCAGAAGGCAAGGCGACCGCGCCGCGTGGGAAAGGGAGGCGCGCTCATGGGCAGCGCTCCGTCACGATGCGCGGCATGTCCGCCCCCTCCTGGCCGCCGGAGGAGAAACTGAACGGGGCATCATAGAGCCGCAGCGCCACCCGCACGCGTCCCCGCGCGCCGGAGGGAATCCAATTGCCGGCGCGGGCGCGGGGGGAGACCACGATGTCGATTTCCCCATCGTCGCGGTAGACGGTTTCCGCGCTGGTGAAGCCGTAGCGCTGCGCCTCATTGGCGATGAGATGGCCTTCCGCGTCCGTCAGTGTCAGCGTCCACAGGCGCGACTGGGGCAGACTGCCCACCACGCGGATGTCGCAGCGCCCATCCAGCGGCGTGCCCGCGCTGTCACGGGAGGCCAGGAACAGAAGCCCGTCCGCCAGTTCCAGCGGCAATTCCCCGGAGCGGGCGAACACCGCGCGGGCATAGGGATCGGCCTGCACCGTGCCCGAGCGCGGCCAGCCTTCCCAGGGGCCGAGCTTCACCATGTCCAGCCCGCGCGTGCGGGTGACCGCCTCATAGGTGGTGCCGAGCCCCAGGGCGACGGAGGCTGCGAGGACGAAGGCAAGGGGAAAGAGGCGCACGGGCGACGGGTCCCCGCGTCAATTGGTGCGCGCGGGGAGCGCCCGGGCATCCATGGCGGTGGGGCCGCCGGGGCTGGGCGGCAAGGGCGGCGCCTCCTTGAACAGGCGCTCCAGCCGCCCCAGGCGCTCGGCGCTGCGGGGCGAGAGCGTGATGGGCCGCGAGGTGGCCTCAAGGCCGGGCACATCCAGCGGGGTTGGCGCCTGGTCGAGCTTGGGGGCGGGGGCATCGCCGACGCCGGGAATGAATTTCAGGTCGATGCCCTGGTGAGCATAGGCCATCACCTTCTGCCAGGTCATGGCAGGCAGGGAGCCGCCGGTCATCTTGTTGGTGGAGGTGTAGTCGTCATTGCCGAACCACACCCCGCCCACATAATTGCCGGTAAAGCCCATGAACCAGGCGTCGCGATAGGCATTGGTGGTGCCGGTCTTGCCGGCCACCTTGATGCCTTCTAGCCGCGCCCGCCGGCCCGTGCCGTTCTCCACCACATTGTTCAGCATGGGATTGATGTCATTGATGACCGAGGGCGGGATCACCTGCACCGGCTGGGGCGCGTCGCGGTCATAGCGCCACACCACGTCGCCGCTGCCGATGCGCATCTCCACCACCGCGTGGGGATAGACGCTTTTGCCGCCATTGGCGAACACCGCATAGGCGGTGGTCATGTCGATGACCGTCACCTCCACCGCGCCGAGCGGCAAGGGGGCGGTCAGCGTCAGCGGCGAGGTGATGCCCATGGATTTCGCCAGATCGATGATCTTCTGCCGGCCGAACTTTTCCGCAAGTCGCACCGCCACGGTGTTGAGCGAGTGCTGGAGCGCCGTCTGCAGCGTGATGGAGCCCATATAGGAGCGCCCGTAATTCTGCGGGCACCAGTTGCCGAGGCAGATGGGGGCGTCCTGCACGATGGTGGTGGGCTTGTAGCCGTTCATCAGCGAGACCGTATAGACGAACGGCTTGAACGAGGAGCCGGGCTGGCGCAGGGCGTCCGTGGCGCGGTTGAACTGGCTCTCGCCATAGTCGCGCCCGCCCACCAAGGCGCGCACGGTGCCGTTGGGCTCCATGATGACCATGGCGCCTTGGCTTGCCTTATAGTCCTTGCCGAACTGCCGCAGCGACTGGTCGAGCGCGGCCTCGGCCACCTTCTGGATGTTGGGATCAAGGCCGGTGCGCACCACGAAGATGCGCTCGCTGACCGACTTGGGCAGGGTCTCCACCAGCTTCTTCACCTCGGAGAAGGCATAGTCGAGATAATAATCGGGCACGGCAATGTCGCGCCGGTCGATGGGGGTGGCCGGATTGCGCCGGGCGCCGAACACTTGGCCCTCGGTCATGAACCCGGCTTCCACCAGATTGTCGAGCACGGTGGAGGCGCGGGCGCGGGCCGCCGGCAGGTTCACGTGGGGCGCATATTTGGAGGGGGCCTTGAACAGGCCCGCCAGCATCGCCGCCTCGGCGAGATTGACCTCGCGGATGGACTTGCCGAAATAATACTTGGCCGCCGCATCCGCCCCATAGGCGCCACCGCCCAGATAGGCGCGGTCCAGATAGAGTTTCAGGATCTGGCTCTTGGTCAGCCGGCTCTCGAGCCAGAGCGCCAGGAAGGCTTCCTTGATCTTGCGCTCGATGGTGCGTTCGTTGGACAGGAACAGGTTCTTGGCCAATTGCTGGGACAGCGAGGAGCCGCCCTGCCGCACGCCGCCTGCCCGCGCATTGGTGACGAGGGCGCGCGCGGTTCCGGCGACGTCGATGCCGAAATGCTCGTAGAAGCGCCGGTCCTCGGTGGCCAGCACCGCCTTGATCAGATAGTCGGGGAAGTCCTCCAGCGGCACGGTATCGTTTTGCCGCACGCCGCGCTCGCCCAGCACATTGCCGTAGCGGTCGAGGAAGGTGACGGCGAGCTCGGTGCGCTTCAGCCAATCGTCCGAGGTCTCGTGGAAGGCGGGCAGGGCGAGCGCGAGCACGGCGATGATGCCGGCGGTGCCCAGCGTGAAGCCTTCCGACGCCATGCCCACGAGGAAGCGCTTGAAGCCGGTGAGGGCGAAGCGCTCCATGAAGGCGGAATAGGCGGCGGCGGCGCGCACCGTTCCGGTGCCCAGGCGAAACAGGCCGCTGTCGATGCGCGCATCCGCATCCAGCAGCGCGTTGCGCAACCAGGCCCGGAACGAAAATGTCTTGCGCTCGCTCACGTTCGCGTCTCGTCTCGCCGCGTCTTGTCCCGCCGCGTCTTCTACCGTTGTGTCGTGTCTCTGCCCTCGCCGTTCCGTTCTGCCCAAGCGGCATGTCGGAAAGACGGCGGCCGTCTGCTCAGCGCCCCCCTCGTCTATAGCGCGTGCCCGAGCGTCCGGCGAGGCCGACCTCTGGGCGATCCCGCGCCAAGGTATATGAGCCGTGCTGTGGCCGGCCTGCCCTGGTCCTGCTCGCCCGCTTGCAGTAGGAAGGGGCATGGCGGACGAACCCTTCTGGCGCACCAAATCCCTGTCGCAACTCTCCGACGGGGAGTGGGAGAGCCTGTGCGATGGCTGCGGCCGGTGCTGCCTCGTCAAGCTGGAAGACGAGGACACCGCCATGGTGGCCTATACGGACGTGGGGTGCCGGCTGCTGGATGAAACCTCCTGCCGCTGCACCGACTATCCAAACCGGCAAGCCCAGGTGGCCGATTGCGTGCGCCTGACGCCCGAGGCGGTCACCACCCTGTCCTGGCTGCCGCCCACTTGCGCCTATCGGTTGATGGACGAGGGGGCGGACCTGCCCTGGTGGCACCCCCTGGTGTCGGGCTCGCCGGACACCGTTCACGAAGCCGGCATTTCGGTGCGCGGCAAGGTGGCGGGGCCGGAACAGTCCTTCGGCCTGTTCGAGCTCATGGAGCATGTGGTGTCCTGGCCCGTGCGCTGGCCCCGTGGCGCCAAGGCCTTGCGCAAGCCGCGCCCGGCCGCCCCCCGGCGGCCCAAGACCGCCTGAGACCGCCTGAGACCGGCTGGTGCACAGGCGCCCGGGCGCCTTGCTCCCTCTTGCGCTGCAACGCAACATGATCTAGCAAGCGCGCCCTTTCCGCGTTTCCGCACCTTTTGCAAGGAGGTCCCATGACCGCCTGCGGCCTCGATTTCGGCACCTCCAACACCACGCTCGGCATCGTCCGCGACGGGGCGCCCCGCCTCGCGCCCTTGGAAGGAGAGGCGGACACGCTGCCGAGCGCCATTTTCTTCCGGCGCAACGGCGCCCCCCTGTTCGGCCGCGCCGCCATGGCCGCCTATGTGGACGGCGACGAGGGGCGCCTCATGCGGGCGCTGAAATCGGTGCTTGGCTCTTCGCTCGTGGATGAAACCACGCCGGTGGGGCGGATGCGCCTCGGCTTCCGGGAGGTGATCGGCACCTTCATCGCCGAGGTGAAGGCGCGGGGCGAAAGGGCGGCCGGCGGGCCGCTCACCCAAGTGGTGCTCGGCCGCCCCGTGCATTTTGTCGATGCCGACCCGGAAGGAGACGCCCGTGCCGAGGCGGTCCTAGGGGCCGTAGCCCGGCAGATCGGCTTTGAGGAGATTTCGTTCCAGTTCGAGCCCATTGCCGCGAGCCTGGACTATGAGCGGCAGGTGCGGGGGGAGGAACTGGCCCTCATCGCGGACATCGGCGGCGGCACCTCGGACTTTTCCATCGTCCGCATTTCGCGCGATCGGAGCGGCCACGCCGACCGGGCCTCCGACATCCTGGCCAATGAGGGCGTGCGCATCGGCGGCACCGACTTCGACCGCCACCTGTCGCTGGCGACCGTCATGCCGCTCCTGGGCCATGGCAGCCCGCTGAAGCGGGCGGGCCTTGCCATGCCCGTGGGCCTCTATCACGACCTTGCCACCTGGGCCTCCATCAATCGGCTTTATGACGGCAAGGCGTTGCGCACCATCCGCGAGCTGGAGCGGCAGGCGGCCCGGCCGGACCTGGTGGGCCGCCTCGCCCGCGCCGTCGAGGACGAGCGCGGGCATACGCTCGCCCTGGCGGCGGAGCGGGCCAAGATCGAGGTGGCCGAGACCGGGCGCACGGAGCTGGACCTGGCCTTCCTGGAAGCGGGGCTCTCGGTGGGCATCTCCCATGGGGAAATGGTGACCCACACTGGCGCGCTGGCCGAGCGCATCGCGGCGCGCATCGCGGCCTGCCTGCAGGCGGCGGGACTGAAGGCGGGGGAAATCGACGCCCTGTTCCTGACCGGCGGCTCCACGCGCCTCGCCCATGTGCGGGCGGGGATCTGCGCGTGCGTCCCCCATGCGCGGGTGGTGGCCGGCGATACGTTCGGCTCGGTGGGCACGGGTCTGGCCATTGAGGCGCGCCGCCGCTACGGGTGAGCGCTCCCGAGCTTGCCTTTGGCCCCGGCTTGTGGCCGTGAGTCGTTTTGTATAATATTACCGCGTAGACTGCGTTCAACGGTGGGGGCGACGCATGCGCGGTGGGGGCGAGGGGCGCGTCGGAGACGGCGCCTCTCCCGGGTTTCAGATGGACGGGTTCGAGCCGGAGGAGGACGGCGGCGCTCTGCCGCTGGACGGTTTCGACTGGCCCCATCCGCGGGACGTGGCGGTCGGGGCGGCGCTCGGCCTCGTCACCGCCGTCACCATTTTCGCTTTCTTTTCGTGGCTGCCGCTCGCGGTGCATGCCGGCGTGTTCGGCGTGATCTTCGCAGGGGTCCTCCTGTTCGGCCGCAGGATCGCCTGCCAAGGGTGAGGGCCACGGCGGGGAGCCTGCGCGCCGGGCAGCGCGCGTCTCCCCGCCGTCCCCCGCACCGCCGGGCGAAGGGGGCAGCCCAGCGGTGGATCGTGGCCCGGAACGCGCCTCGCCTGGCGGCAGGGGAGGGATCTTGCCGCGCCAGGCGTGACCATAAGCCGGACCAATTCAACCTATACGCGTCCAGCCCCTCCTCGGATCAGCAGCCGTCACACTTTTTGTTTCATCCCGCCACCCGCGCGGGAAAACGCCACTCGACGGCGCTTCAGGAGCGTCGAGAAAAATCCTATCTCTTTGTTATGATAGAAGTCCTTCAATCGCACCGCGCCCTGCTTCGCCGGCAAATGGTCTAGCCGTTGGACCAGGAGGGGAAGGGGTCGGGCAGAGCGGTCCAGGCGGAGAAGTCCGCGCGGGTGCCGTCGGCCGGTCCGAGCAGGCAGGCGTCGAGAGCCGCGCGGATGGCGTCGCCGTCCAGGGACTGACCGATGAAGACCATCTCCTGCCGTCGGTCCCCATAGCCGGGCACCCATTGGCGCTTCATCTCCCGGCGCCATTCCTCGTCCTGCGGCCAGCGCTCCTTCGGCACCGAGGACCACCACCGGCCCATGCGCTCGGTGCGGCAGATGGCGCCGGCAAGGCTCATGTCGCCCACGAAGTCGGGCCGGGTGGCAAGCCAGAACAGGCCCTTGGCGCGAATGAGGCCGGGCCAGGTGGTGCGCAGGAAGGCGGCGAAGCGGGCCGGATCGAACGGACGGCGGGCGCGATAGACGAAGCTGCCGACCCCATATTCCTCCGTCTCCGGCACATGGTCGGCAAAGCCGTAGAGTTCCCGGTACCAGAGCGGATGGGTGTGGGCGACCTCGAAATCGAAGCGGCCGGTCTCCAGGACTTCGGCCAGCGGCACGTCGCAGAAATCCGTCTCGATGAGCCGCGCGGCGGGGTTGAGCGAGCGGACGATGGCGCGGGCGGCCTCCAACTGGTCCGGCGGTGTGGCGCCCACCTTGTTGAGGATGACCACATCGGCAAATTCCATCTGGTCCACCAGCAGGTCCACCAGGGTGCGGTTGTCCTCGTCCCCCAGGCTTTCGCCGCGATCGCGCAGGAAGTCGCGCGAGCCATAATCCTTCAGCAGGTGCGCTGCATCCACCACCGTCACCATGGTGTCGAGGCGGGCGAGATCGGACAGGGAGAAGCCGGCCTCGTCGCGGAATTCAAAGGTGGCGGCCACGGGCAGGGGCTCGCCGATGCCGGTGCTCTCGATCACCAGGCTGTCGAACCGCCCCTCGCCGGCAAGACGCTTCACCTCGGTGAGCAGGTCTTCGCGCAGGGTGCAGCAGATGCAGCCATTGGTCATTTCCACCAGCGTCTCGTCCGTGCGCGACAGCCCGGCGCCCCCCTGCCGCACCAGCTCCGCATCAATGTTCACCTCCGACATGTCGTTGACGATGACCGCCACCCGCCGCCCCTCGCGATTGGCAAGGATGTGATTGAGCAGCGTGGTCTTGCCGGCCCCGAGGAAGCCGGACAGCACGGTGACGGGAAGGCGGGAATCCGTGGCAGACATGGGTGAACCTAGTAATGATATAATGTATCATTTACATGCCATGGGGCCGCTTCCGGTTCAAGCCCGCTCCCGCCTCGTGCGGTCCGCCGCTCCCTGACCCGAGGGCTCCCGCCCTCGGGGCGGCCCTCTTTGATCGCGGTCCGTGATCGCCGCCACTGAGCGGCCGGCGCACCGGTCGTGCGTCCGGTTCGGGCGCCAGTGGGCGCATTTGAGTTTCGCTACCGGGCTGTGGCAGTGTGCCTCCAACGGCGCCGCTCAGCGCGTCATTGCGAGAGGAAAGTCCAGGATGAGTGTCTTCCGCGCCCGTCGGCGCGCGCTCCGCGCGCTTGCCGCTTCCGTTGTCATGGCCGCTGGCAGCCTGGCTGCCACCGGCGCCTTCGCCCAGACGGACAGCTATCCCAACCGCCCCATCCGCATGGTCGTGCCGTTTGCTCCTGGCGGCACCACGGACATCTTCGCCCGCATTCTCGCCGACCATATGGGGACGATCCTGGGTCAGCAGGTGATCGTGGACAACAAGCCCGGTGCCGGCGGCAATACCGGGGCGGCGGGCGTCGCCCGGGCCGAGCCGGATGGCTACACCATCCTCATGGGCACAGTTGGCACCCAGGCCATCAACCCCTTCCTCTATACCAAGATGCCTTATGACGCGGAGAAGGACTTCGCGCCCGTCGCGTTCGCCGCCGGCGTGCCCAATGTGCTGGAAGTGAACCCGAAGAACGTGAAGGCCACCACCGTCAAGGAGCTGATCGCCGAAGCCAAGGCGGCCAAGCAGCCGCTGACCATGGCCTCATCCGGCAACGGCACCTCCATCCATCTGTCCGGCGAGATGTTCCAGCAGATGACCGGTGTGAAGTTCGTCCACGTGCCCTACAAGGGCTCGGGACCCATGGTGAACGACTTGGTCGGCGGCCAGGTGGACCTCAGCTTCGATAATCTGCCGTCCTCCATCGCCCAGATCCGCGCCGGCAACCTGCGCCCCATCGCGGTGACGTCCGCGGAGCGGTCCGCCGCGCTGCCAGACGTGCCCACCATCGCCGAGTCCGGCGTGCCCGGCTTCGATGCCACCAGCTGGTTCGCCATCTTCGCGCCGGCTGCCACGCCCAATGCCATCGTGGCCAAGCTGAATGCGGCCGCCAACAAGTCCTTGGGTGAGGCTGCGGTGAAGGCGCGCTATGCGGAAGTCGGTGCGCAGATGAGCGTCATGACCCCTGCCGAGTTGGGCGCCTTCGTCAAGGCGGAGCAGGCCAAGTGGTCCAAGGTGGTGAAGGAATCCGGCGCCAAGCTGGACTGACGCATCCCGGCCGAGGCCGCGGGCGCGGCGGCCTCGGACCGTCACATTCGGTCATAATGTGACATTGAGATGACAGTGAGTCGGCTACGTACTTCCTCCATGTGAAACACATGGGGGTCGACGTGAGCGTATTTGGACAGCGGCAGGCACTTTGCCAGGCAAGGGCGTTTGGACTCTGGGCCGCCCTTCTCGTTGCGGCGGCCCCAGGAGCGGCGCTGGGAGAAGATGGCGCTTCGGGCTTTATGCCGGCGAACGGCATTTTCATCGGGGCCGGCGGGGCCTGGAACGGGGCGAGTTTCCCCAACCAGGACATTTACGGCTTCGGCGTGAGCCAGAATTACGCGGTTGGACGTGTTCTCGTGGCGACCGGCGCCGCAGCGGGAAATGCCTATCCCAATCTCGGGACGGATTCCTCCCTTTCCCCCGTGATCCAGGCCGGCTTCTATCGCACCTTCGAGGGAACGCCCTGGATCTGGGGCGCCAAGTTTTCCTACAATCAGGTGGGCGTCACCGGCGTGGCGCGTGATGTCCTCATTCCCCAGGCGGGCGGCTATACCGGCCTCATCCACGGGACGTTCACCGGCAACTACCTGCTCAGTTCCTATGAAGTCAGCCTCGATCACCAGTTCGCCCTGGTGCCGATCCTCGGCTATTCCTTCGGCCGGGGCTTCGTCTATGGCGGCGCCGGTGCGACGCTCTCACGCATCACCAACAATATGAACGGCCTGGTGGGTTTTGCCGAGCTGGATCACCGTTATGCGGTGTCCGGTGCGCCGGCCTTCTTTTCCGACTCCAATTGGGTCTGGGGCGCAACGGCCACTGCGGGCGTCACCTACTTCTTCGCGCCCGGCTGGTTCCTGGACCTGAGCTATTCCTACACCGCCTCGGCCACCCCCACGAACACGTTCGCGAACCAGTTCGACACGTCCTATCCCCAGGTGGAGTTTGTTGGCGTCTCGGGCGGATACCGCTCCGGCACGGTGAACAACCAGGCGCTCACCGTAACCGTCAACTACGCGTTCTGAACCAGATTGCCACGATGGCTCCTGGCGCGTCGCCTCTGCGGCGCGTCAGTTGCCTTGCCCGCCGGTTTTCAAGAACAGCTCCGCATCGAAGGGCGGGCCGAACTGGGTCGCGACGCAATCGGGGCTGCGCGGGGGCAAGGGGGGCGCGGGGCCCACCGCTGCGTCGAAAATGTCGGGCCGATAGACGCTCACCGCCTCGCGTGCCGCGTCCGGCGCCCACTCGCCCTGACGGGCCTCCACGATCTGGTGGTAGATCCACAAGGCGTGGCCGGGATCAGGCCGGTTGGCCTGGTCGCGATGGAGCACCAGATAGTCGGGATGCACCCGCAGCGCCCCGCCCGGCGCGGTGCGCAGGCGCCCGTCCAAGGTCCGCCGCAGCACGTCGGCGGGCAGGGCCAGATGCCGCGTCTCCCCCAGCAGCCGGGCGAGATCCTCGTGATTGGCCGGGTCCTCGCACCAGCGGGCGGCCGCATGGAGGGCGCGCACCAGGCGGTGCAGCACGTCCGGCTCCGCATTGGCAAAGCGCGCATGGACGCCCAGCACCTTTTCCGGCACCCAGCCATAAAGCTCCGCGCCCAGCACGGCGATGCGGCCCACATCGGCATCCACAGCCACGCTGTTCCAGGGGCTGCCCACCGAGAAGCCGTGAATGAGCCCGTTGCGCAGGCTCTCGGCCATGAAGGGCGGCGGCACCACCACCTGGCGCACGTCCTTGTCCGGGTCGACACCGCCGGCCTTCAGGAAGTTGCGGATGAGATAGGTGTGGGTGGAAAACGCATAGACGGCGGCG
The DNA here is from genome assembly GCF_056314145.1 of Aquabacter sp. DMC10. NCBI lineage: Bacteria > Pseudomonadati > Pseudomonadota > Alphaproteobacteria > Hyphomicrobiales > Xanthobacteraceae > Aquabacter > Aquabacter sp. DMC10. The sequence goes on from NZ_JBQUYX010000004.1 coordinate 187,277, forward strand.
AAGATCAGCGGCTCCGCCCCCGCAGCCCGGCGCACCCGAACCACCTGGCCCAGCGCCTTGGCGGCGCCGAGCGCGGTGGTCAGGTCGAAATCGGTCTCCGCCATCTGGGCATAGAGGCTCTTGGAGAGCGTGATGGCGCTGCCATTGAGGTTCAGCGCGAAGGGGACCACCAACGGCACGCGCACATGGCCCAGCCCCAGCGAGGAAGCGATGGCCAGCGGCCCGAGCATGTGGGCGCCATCCAGCAGGCCGATATTCACCTTGTCGCGGATATTGGCCCAGGAGACTTCCTTGTGGAGGGCAATCTCGATGCCCTCGGCCATGGCAAAGCCGCGCTCGGCGGCCGCGATCAGGACCGCGGCGTCGGTCAGGGGGATGAAGCCGATGGAAAGCCGTCTCATCGCAGCAACTCCGCGGCGGTGATGATGGATTGCGCGATGTCCACGAGCCGCTTCTTTTCGTTCATGGCGGTTCGGCGGATGAGGCCATAGGCGGTCTGCTCGTCGATATTCTTGGCCTTCATGAGGATCAGCTTGGCGCGGTCCACGAGCTTTCGCTCCTCCAGCTGGCTCTTGGCCTCCTCCAGCTCCGCTTTGAGGCGGGCGAAGGCCTGGAAGCGGGAGATGGTGGTCTCCAGGATGGGCTTCACACGGTCCTTGCGCAGCCCGTCCACCACATAGGAGGCAACGCCCGCCTCGATGGCGTCCTCGATGGTCTTGCGATCCGACTGGTCCACGAACATGGCCACCGGCCGCTTCACCTCCCGGCTCACCTGGAACATCTGCTCGATGGTGTCGCGGCTGGGGTTTTCCAGGTCGATCAGGATCACGTCCGGGTCGATGGCATAGATGCGCTCGAGCAGATTGTTGCGCCCCTCGATGCGCAGCACGTTCACGAAGCCGGACTCGCGCAGCCCCTCGACAAGGATCGCGGCCCGCACCGGGCTGTCGTCCACGATCACGATGCGCAGGGACAGGTCGCTGGCCATTTCAGTCCGTGACATTGCAGGCGACAGTCATTGAAGGCCACAGTCTTTGGCAAGAAGCGTGCCGGGCAAGGAGCCCCTCGGCATCGGGGCGAGGGACGAGACGGATGTGCACGCACGAGGCCGGGGCTGAGCGGAACGGCGGGCGGGCTCAGGTGCGAGGCTCGCCGTGCCCGCCTTGTGCGTCAAGGGGAGAAGATTAGCCACTTCCCAACGCCCCCGCTCAATTGGCGGGCAGCGCCGCCGCATAGTCCAGGATGCGTCCCCGCAGAGCCGCCAGATCCGGCTTCTGGCGGGCGAAGGCCGCCCAATCATTGGGCACGGCGGCGAGGAGCGCCTGCTGAAGCTCCGCGGCTTTCGGGTCGGCCTTGGCCCGCTCATCCAGCCAGGTGAGCCAGCGCAGATCCTGCATGCCGTCCACCATGGTCAGGATCAGGGCATCCACGGTCGGCACCAGCTGGCAGCGGTCGGAGGCGAGCGGCAGGATGGCAAAGTCCGGCTCGCGCCCGTCGGTGGGGTCGCGCGGGTCGGCCGTCACTGCGCGGGCGTGCCATTGCAGATAGCCGCCGACGCCCAGCCGCCAGAACAGGAAGCCGGCCGCCGCCCGATGGTCGGGCATGTTGTAGAGCCAGGGCGTCACATTCTTCGAGCGCATGAAGTCGAAGATGGCCGAGGAGACGCCGAAGCCGTTGTTCACCAGCAGCGTGTCGAACAGCAGCACAAGGTCCTGCATCTTGGCGTCGTTGAAATGGCCGGCGATGTTGGCGTCGGGCGCGGCGAGGCGGATGGCGTCGCGGATGGCACGCAGCTTGGCCGCCTCCTCGCTGCCCGGCATGGGCTCGTCGGCGATGGACCACAGCGGGTTGGGCAGGCCGGCAATGGCCAGTTCCTTCTGGATGGCCGCCACGTCTTGCGCGGCCGCCATCTTGTCCTCCCGATCCAGCAGGTGCTTCACCGAGGTGTAGTCGAAGTAAGGCGGCTTGAAGCCGGCGTTCGCCACGAGACGCATCTGGTCCACATAACGCCCGCGCTTGTCGGCGAAGGGCGCGGTGATCTCCGGCGAGATGCCGGTGATGCCGAAGCTGCGCAGGGTGGCATAGTCGCAGGCCATCAGCCGGTCCACGTCGGCGGGCGTGGGCGGGAACCACACCTCGTCATTGGGCGCGGCCACATAATAGCCGATGGGCTTGTCGATGGCCGGCAGGACCTGGGGAATGACCGTCACGTTCGCCTGCGCCTGCACGGTGTTGCCGGCGATGTTCATCTGCAGGACGATGGGCAAGGTGCCGCTGGCGGTCTCCGGCACGGTGAAGGTCAGGTTGATGCGCCGGGGCACGCCGGCGACGATCCGCATATGGTCGAGATTGCCTTCCAGCACGTCGGACGTGATGGACAGCGCCCGCTCGCCCTCGCCCCGGCCGCGCATATAGGTCCACTTGCCCCAGCGCACCTGCGGGCTGATGCCGTCCGGCGCGGTGACCGTGACATTGGGCATCAAATCGTCCTGGTCGGAAAAGGCCAGGAAATCCACCGAGACCAGGGCGCCGCGCGCCGCCCGGATATTGGCCTCGAAGGGCAGGGCGGCATCCCAGAAGGGATGCTGGATGCGGTGGCCTTCGCCCATCGCCCGCAAAGTCACGCCCTTGGCGAGGCTCGGGTCCACCGGCTTGTCCACCACCGGCCAGCGCTCCAGGAAGCGCTTGCGGCGCCAGTCCTCGATGGCATCGACCGCGCTGGTGCTGTCGCCGGGTTCCACCACCATGGCGGCCAGATAGCCGTTATTGGGCGGCTGGTCGGAGGCGAGCTGCACCACGATCTTGCCGTCGATCACCGGCACGGTGGCCGTGATGAGGCCGGCGCGCTCGCGGGCGAACACCTCCCACGGGCCGCCATCGATCATGGCTTCCTTCCAGAGCCCGCGCTTGAACACCTGGTCGATCCATTGGCCGGGCGTATAGCTCTCCTGGAGCACCACCTGGCCGTTGATGACGATGGTCCGGTTGAGGGAGTGGGGGAAATACTCCCACTCTCCCTGGTCCTCGGTCCACAGCGAGACCGTGGCCGTGCCGCTCTTGGTCCAGGGCACGGTGACGGTGTGGATGCCATTGAGGCCGCTGGAGAGGAGCGGATCATTGGGCGTGCGGGTGAGGCTGCCCGCCGGCCGGTCCAGGCGCTTGTCGTCGGGCAGGACGGTCTCGAAGCCGGGCACGGCGAAGTCCGCGGAGGGCACGAAACGCAATGCGAGGGCGTCGGAGGGGACGGGGCTCGCCCCTTCCACTGCGACGCCGCCGAGCGTGACCGGGCCTTCGCCATCCCCGAGCGAGACGACGATGCGGGAAATCTTGGTGCGGTCGAGTCGCGCCTTGGAGGGCGTCACCCAGGAAGAGACGGGGGAGCGCAGCACGAACGGGCCGGGCGGAAAGGTGCCGCTGGCATTGGCGCGCGAATACCAGTTCTTGGAATTCACATCGTCCACCCGCAGATAGACGGTCACCGGCTTGTCGGAGGTGTTCACGCCGGTGATGACCAGCTCCTGGTTGGCATCGAAGGCCACCGGCGTGGGAAACTCCTGCACCGCCGGGAAGCGCGCGCCCTTCAGAAAGGCTTGCCCCACCGAAATGTCGGTGGGGGCGGGGGCGAGCGAGCCGGTGGTCTGGCGCTTCTCGATGCGCACGGCCTCGATGGCGGCGGTGGGCGCGCCTTCCGGGGTGAAGATCACGATGCGGGTGATGGCATTGATGTTGAGCTTGGACTGGCCGGGGGTCGGCAGCGAATCCAGCGGGATGCGCACCTGGTAGGGGCCGGGCTGGAGCACCGCCACATGGCCGAAGCGGGACATCCAGTTCTGCGAGGCGGTGTCGTCGATGCGAACGTTCAGCTCCACCGGGCCGCCGGTGGAATTGGTGCCGCGAATGACGAGGTCATCCCCGACAGCGAAGGCGCGGGGCGGCGCGAAGGGGATGTCCAGCGCCTGCTTGGTGCTGGTGTTGGAGGCGAGCACGCGCCCGTCCTCGATGCTCGCCGGGGTGAGCGCCTTCTGGACGCGCTCGGTGGTGATGTCGCCCCGGGCAATGTCGCCCTTCAGCCGGTCGATGATGTCCGGCCGGAACAGCACCACACCCGCCGCGCAGGTGGCCAGGAAGGCGAGCATGGCCCCCCAGGCAAAGCCGCTGAGCCAGGTCTTAAATCCGCCCATCTGTGTCTCCTTGACCGTCCGGGCTCCGCGGCGCAATGCCGACCGCCGGTGGCGGGCCGCATCGGGTCCGGTCCGCCGGAACGGCTCGCCCGGTGTTCCCGCACAGGCCGGAACGGCCGCACGTTTCCCCTGATCGGTCGCGCACGCAAGCGCACACGTCAAGGTGCGGCACGGATTTCTCCCGGCGGTCTGATCTTGTCCCCTTTCAAGATGTTAGCCGAGGTAGGGGGATCCGCGTCGCGGCGCTTCCCAGCGCGGTCGGGGCATTCTAGAAGCGTCCGTCAGGGCCCGGACCGGAGGTGAGCTGTGGCTGATATGCACGAGCAGGCGCCGGCGCGGGGCGCGGGGTGGGCCAAGCGGGCCTCCATGGGGCTGGTCTTCGCCATCCTCACCCTTCTGGCGCTCACGGTGATCGTGTTCCAGCAGCAGGGGGCGGGCGCATTCGTGGCGGAGTTCTCCGCAAACAATGCGGACGAAGCCAGCCATTATGTCACCGGCCTGCTCTTCACCGATTACGCCCGCGCCGGTTTTCCCTCGCCGCTCGCCTTCGCCCGTGACTATTACCTGCACTATCCCAAGGTCGGCATCGGCCACTGGCCGCCGCTTTATTATCTGGCCGAGGGGGCGCTGTTCCTGGCCTCCTCGCCGGCCACGCCCGTGGCCTTGTTCCTGCCTGCGGTGATCGCCGCCCTCCTGGTGGTAACGGCCGGCTTCGTCGCTGCTCTGACGCTGGGGCCGCTGGTGGGCGCGGCCGTCGGTGCCGTGCTGCTCGCCTTGCCGCTGCTGCGCGAGGCGACGCTCATCATCATGCTGGACCTGCCGGTGGCCCTGCTGGTGCTGCTGGCCATCCTGGCATATGCGCGCTATCTCGCCGCGCCCCGCTGGCCCGCCGCGCTCCTGTTCGGCCTGCTCGCCGCCATGGCCATCCTCACCAAGGGCACGGGCGCTGCGCTGGCGCTGATGCCGCCTTTCGCCCTTCTGCTCACCGGCCGGTTCGGCTTGCTGCGTCGGCTGGACTTCTGGCTGCCCTTGCCGGTGGTGGCGGTGCTGGCGGGGCCGTGGACGCTTGGCACCTACGCCATGGCCGCTTCCGGCTTCCAATATGGCTGGGGGCTGGCCTTCACCCGTCTGGCGGCCGAGACCTATGGCAACGGGCTGCGCACGGCCATTGGCGTGCCCCTGGTGGGGCTGGCGGTGATCGGCCTTCTGTTTGCCGGCGCACGCGCCTGGCGCGGCGGCGAGGACGGGCAGGCGGCGCAGCTCTGGGCGGCCGTGGCGGCGGGCCTTCTGGCCGTGCTGGCATTCCAGTGCATCATTCCCGCCGGGCTGGACCCGCGGTATCTGTTGCCCGCGGCGGCGCCCCTTTTGCTCCTCTCTGCCTATGGCCTCGCGGGCCTGTTCAATCTTCTGACCCGCAGCTGGCCGCTCATCACCGGGCTTCTGGCCTGCCTCATCCTCCTCGTCATCGCCTCCCCCTTCATGCTGCAAAGCCAGGTCAAACCCTCCATCGGCATGGCGCCCGCCGCCCGTGCGGCCATGGCCACCGGCGCGGCCAATCCGCTGATCCTGGTGGGCTCGGATGCCATGGGGGAGGGGGCGCTGGTGGCGGCGGTGGCCCAGCAGGACCGGGCCATGCTCTATTTTGCCCTGCGCGGCTCCAAGCTGCTGGCCGTCTCCGACTGGAACGGCAAGGACTATGCGCCGCTCTATCCTGATGCGGCCGCCCTGATGCAGGGGATCGACGAGGTCGGCGTGGGCTATGTGGCGCTCGACACCGCCCCGGCGGCGCAGGCCATTCTGCACAACCGGCAGCTGGGGGAGGCCGCCGCGGCCTATCCTGACCGCTTCCGGCTTCTCGGCACCTATCCTCGCAGTGATGGCACGGGAGAGGTGCGGCTCTATCAACTGGCGGGCAACGAGGCCCGCACCCCCGACAAGAGTGCTTTGCAGCAGAAAATAATGCAGGGCCGCAATTTCTGATTGATGATGCGACCCACGGCGCACCCTCTTTTCCGCTCCACTCCGGCGACCGGCTCTTCATGCGCGATCTGAAGGATTACAGCCTCCGCGAATGGGTCCAGGCCACGCCGCTGTCCCATCGCGCCCGCCGGCTGCGCAACCTCGCCATCGACGCCATCTATGGCCGCCGCCGCGCCCAGGGGCAGGAGGCCCTGGTGGCTGAGCTTGCCGCGCGGCCGGAGGCGGCCCTGGCCTGTATCATCGCTTTCAACCTGCCCGAGGCGGTGGCCCTGCTGGCGGAGGGCATGGCGCGCTTTGTGCCCGATGCCCGCCTTCTGGTGTGCGACAATTCTTCCGATCCGCTGGCGCGCGGACGCATCGCGGCGCTGTGCGCGGAGAAGGGCCTTCTGTATTGCCCCATGCCGCCTGCACCCCGGCCCCATAAGCGGCCGAACGGCTCGCGCTCCCACGGCGTGGCGCTGAACTGGGTCTGGCGCAATCTGGTGCGCCCGGCCCGGCCGCGCGTCTTCGCCTTCCTCGACCATGACCTGGTGCCGCTGGCGCCCGATGATCTCGCCGCCCGGGTCGCCGCTCAGCCCGTCTATGGCATGGTGCGCCACGGCTCGCGGTTCGGGGGATGGTATTTGTGGCCGGGCTACAGCGTGTTCGACTTCTCCGCCGTGGAGCACCTGCCGCTCGATTTCGGCACCGACACGCCGTTGACCCTCGACACCGGCGGGCAGAACTGGCGGGTGCTTTATCGCCACCTCACCCTGTCCAGCCTCGCCCAGGCGCGCACCCGTGAGGTGTTTCTGGTGGACCCGGACACCGGGCAGGACGAATCCTACCTCCTGGCCGATCAGTGGCTGCACGTGGGCGGCGCCGGCCATCGCGGGGGCGGCGCAGCGGCGCTGGAGCGCGTGGGAGCGGCCTTCCGGGCCGACCCGGATGGCCTGCTGATCCGGCTCATCGCCTCAGTGCGGGGACCTTCGGGCCCCTGAGCGGGACCGGGGGCTGGCGGCTCGTGCATAAAAAAACGCCGCCGGCTGGGCCGGCGGCGTCGGAAGAAGGGGCGGGACGCCAGGGGCGCCGCGCCGGTCTCACTTGGCGGGAGCGGCCTTGGCCTTCTTGCCCTCGCCGGGACGGTCGGTGCGCTCGGCGATACGGGCAGACTTGCCGCGACGGTCGCGCAGATAATACAGCTTGGCCCGACGGACCTTGCCGCGACGCACCAGCTTGATGGAATCGATCAGCGGCGAGTGGACCGGGAACACACGCTCCACGCCCTCGCCATAGGAAATCTTGCGGACCGTGAAGCTCTCGTTGAGGCCGCCGCCATTGCGGGCGATCACCACGCCCTCATAGGCCTGCACGCGGCTGCGGTCGCCTTCGACCACCTTCACGTTCACAATCACCGTATCGCCGGGCTGGAAGGCCGGAACCGGGCGCTTCTCGGCAAGACGGGCGGCCTGTTCGGCCTCAAGCGTCTGAATGATGTTCATGTCACCAACCTCTAGCGGTCACCGCAAACGGGATCCCTCGCGGGAACCATGCCCCGGCGCCACATCGTGTCGTTGTAAGTTAAGGGACGGCGCGGCCTATAGCGCAGAACCATCCGCCTGTCATGTGTTTTCCGTCACCGCACCGTCATCGGGGCGGGCGAGGAGGTCCGGCCGGCGGGCGCGCGTGATGGCGAGGGCCTGCTGCTGCCGCCAGGCCGCGATGCGGGCATGGTCGCCGGACACCAGGACCTCGGGGATGGGCTGCCCCTCGAACACCTGCGGCCGGGTATATTGGGGATATTCCAGCAGGCCAGCGGAAAAGCTCTCGTCCTCCCCGCTGAGCGCCTTGCCCATGACGCCGGGAATGAGGCGCACGCAGGCATCCAGCAGCAGCAGGGCGGCGGTCTCTCCGCCGGAGAGCACCACGTCACCCACGCACACCTCTTCCAGCTGGCGCGCGGCGATGACCCGCTCGTCCACCCCCTCGAAACGCCCGCATAGGATGACCACGCCGGGCCCCGCCGCCAGGTCGCGGACGCGGGCCTGGGTCAGAGGGCGGCCACGTGGGGTCATGAGCAGGCGGGGGCGGGGGTCTGCCGGCGGGGCGGCGGCGTCGATGGCGCGGGCGAGCACGTCGGCCCGCATCACCATGCCCGGCCCGCCGCCGGCGGGCGTGTCATCCACCGAGCGGTGGCGATCCAGCGCGAAGTCGCGGATCTGGAGCGCCTCAAGGCCCCACAGGCCGCCGGTGAGGGCGCGCCCGGCCAGGGCATGGCCGAGCGGTCCGGGAAACATGTCCGGGTAAAGCGTGAGAACGCTGGCGCGAAACGTCATGCGCCACCGATGGGCGAAAGGAGAGGCAAGGTCAATTCCACCACCGGCACGGCCTGCGCTGCGCCGGCGCGATACCGCCGTCAGCTGATCTCGAACAGCGTGGAAAATCCGGAAATGTCGAACACTTCGCGGATCTGCGGCTGCAGCGCGGCCAGCGAGAGATTGCGCTTGGCGCTGCGCATGGCCTTGCCGGCCACCAGCAGGGCCCTGAGGCCGGAGGAGGAGACATAGTCCACCCCGGCCAAATTCACCTGGATGCCGCCGCTGGTGGAGGAGACCACCTCGAGAAGGCTCGCCTCGAAGGGCTTGGCATTGGGGGTGTCGAGGCGACCCGACACTTTCAGCAGCACGTCACCGCCGACCTGTTCCCGCTCAATCTGCATGAGCCTCTTCCCGGACGTCTTGGACCAACTCTCCCGCCGAATTAACCGCATTCGTGCCGGCGCGCAATGCAAGGGCCAGCCGGTGCAGCAGCCACACGGCCCGCTCGAACAATCCCGTGGCGTGCTGAAGCGCCGCCACGTCAGCGCCGGACCCCGCCATGGAGGTGGCGATGGCCCGGCGATGCCGCTCCATGAGCGCGCTGCGGTCCTCGGTCAGCGCGCTAAGGGTCTGCAGATCCTCCATATCCGTGGCCTCGACCAAGGCCAGGATGAGGGTGCGCAGGGACTCGGACAGGTTGAAGGCGAGCGCGGGCACGGTGTCGAAATCGTCGATGATGTCGGATATTTCGCCCAGCGTGGTGCGCAAGTCCTTCATCAGTGACAATTCGCCCCGGATCCGAAGGGCGAAGTCCAGGTCCTGGGGGCCGAGGCCGCGATGCAGCAGGTCGGTGATGAACAGGTCGGTCTCGGTGGAGACCATGTTCGCACCGCGGGCGATGGCCGCGCGATGATCCTGCTCGTCATCGCGCCTCTGATCGAGGTCGGGGATGAGGTCGGGCAGGTGGCGCCGGAGGTGGCTGGCCTCACGCGCGGCAAGTTCGAGCGCGCTGGAGGGGTCTTCAAGGGCCGCAGAATGGATGTAGGAGGGCTGCGAGACCTTGTCTTCATGGGTGGGCGGGCTGATCTTGGCCGCGATTCGGGCCGACCAGTCCGGGGTGAAGGAGACCACTGCCGCACCCAGCAATTGAAGAACCAGGAACTGGATCGAGATCGCCACCGAATCCTGCCCGTCGGCAAAGGTGCGGGCAAGCTGAGGCACATCGATGCCCAGCCAGCGCTGGCAGGCCATCCAGATCAGGCCGAACAGCAAGGTGCCCGACACCTTCACCATCAGGTGCACGTAGCACAATTGCTTGCCGGTCCCGGCGAGCCCGGCCGTGGTCCACAAGGTGGCAAGGCCCGAGCCCACATTGGCGCCCAGCACCACGATCACCGCGTCGTCGAAGGTCAGGATGCCCGTGTGGACCAGCGGCAGCACCAGGATCGCCGCCGTGGACGAAGACTGGGTGATGAGCGCCACCACGATGCCGAGCAAGAGGCCGGTCACGGGATTGATATAGTCCGCCACCAGGGCGGACACCTCCGCAAGGGGCAGCTCCCGGGGCGCGGTCTTGATGAAGTCGAGGCCCATGAACAGCAGCGCGAGGCCCAGCAGCACGCCAAGCCATTCCCGCACGCGCGGCTCGCGATCGAGCTTGAACTGATAGCCCATGCCTACGATGGCGAGCAGATAGAGCACGGCCAGGCGAATGTTGATGGCCGCCAGGAACACCAGCACCGAGGTGCCCACGTTGGCGCCCGCCACCACGGAGACCGCGTCCCTTGTGGTCAGGAAGGCGCTGCGCACCAGATTGGCGGTGATGAGCGTGACGGCATTGGAGGATTGGATCACAGCGCCGGCGAAGGTGCCGCAGGCAAAGCCAACCGGGATGGAACTGGTGGCGGACTTGAGCAGCGCCTTGATGCGGTGTCCGAGGGCGGCCTGAAGGTGGGAGCCCACCAGCTTCAGGCCGATGAACAGAAGGCCCAGCCCGGCCAGAAGTTCGGCAAAAATCAACATGCCGGCAGGGCCCCGCCGACGCGGGGGCTACTGGCCCTTTGGACCTGCCACCAGAAGGAGATGGTTCTCGTCGCCTTGGCGCTCATAGCTTATGGCCTCGAGGAAGTGCCGCATCAGGCGGACCCCATGACCGCCGATTTCTGCGTCCTCGACACTCCCCGCCATATCGGGGGAGACCACGGCGGTGGGATCGAAGGCCACCCCGTTATCGATGATCCGAACCAAGAACCGGCGATCGTCAAGCTTCTGGTATTCGAGCCGTATGACACAGCGGTGACCGAGCTCGGGAAAGCCGTGGCTGATGACATTCGCCAGCGCTTCTTCCACGGAGAGTTGCAAGCCGAACACGAGATTGGGCGGGATGCCATCGCGTTCGGCGAGGCTTTCCAGCCACTCGCTCACCTTAGGGATCTCCGCCACGTCAACGGCGATGGGAAGCACATCGGTGGGGAGCTGCGAGCCGCTGGCGATCATGATTGCCGACCGATTGGGGGCGCAAACAGGATGCCCGGCAGGCCGGACGGCAGGCGGGTGCGCGCAAAGCCATGCCACCCCTTATCGAACAGGGCGATCTGGGTCGGGGTGTCCCGCGGGTCCACCGCAATGGCCCGCTCGCTGTCATGAAGCGCGAAGTCCCGCACCATGAGGTAGCGGGCATAGCCGCCATAGCGGTGGATCAGGCCATGGATCGGGAAGCCCTCGGCCAGAAGGCTCGCCCAGCTGGGCGTATTGATGGGGGCGGCGGTGGAGAACAGGAGCATGCCGCGGGGCGCCATGGCGATGCGCGCGGCAATGGTGGCCCGCTGGAGCCCGCGGCCGCGGAAAGCCGGCGCCACGGACGCCCCGGCGAGCCGTCCCGAGGGAATGCCGGGGGCAATCTTCAGGTCCGCTTCCCAATGGTCCTTCGGCGCGTGCTCATGCTGAAGGATGCCATAGGCCACCAGGCAGTGTTCCGCCTCGGAGCCGCTCCGGTCGAAGGCGCCGATGGTCCGGCCCCGGCCGGCCAGGATGCTCTCGAAATAAGCGCGGCTCTCCGGCTTGACGATATCCGGGCGCACCACGGGTCCCACCGCCAGCCGATGCAGGGCGTCCACCGCCTCGATGTCGGAAGGATCCAGCTCGCGCCAGTGCAGGGCGGCGTCCGCGGTCTCCATCAGCGCCGCCCCCATCAGGCGATCACCTCTGCATAATTGAGCATGACAATGGGCGGATAGATGCCCAACCGCTTGGCCACCTTCATGTTGATGATGAGCGCGAAGCGCTTCAGCGTCTCGATGGGCACATCCTTGGCCGGCCGCTTGTCCACCAGGATCTGAACCGCCTTGGAGGCGGCGAGCTGGCCGACGGAATAATAGCGCGAGACCAGGCCCACCAGCCCGTCGCCCTCGCGCAGGAAGAATTCGGTGGAGCCGAACGTGGGCAGGCCCACATCGATGGCCACGGGCGCGATGCGGTTGAAGATGGTGGCCAGGAAGGTGTCGGGCGGCAGATAGAGCCACTCCGCACCCTTGTTGCGCAGATCCCGCACGAATTGCTCTACCCCGTCGCCGGTGGGGCGGTTGCCCACCATGGTGAGCGGCTGGGCCAGCAACTCGGCGCCGATGCTGTCGCAGAAGGTCTTCATCTCGTTGACGATCACCACCGAGTTGCTCTCGTTGGGCGAATAGATGACGCCCACCTTCGAGAACGCCTTGTAGGTCTGCATGGCGCGCATCTGCACGTCGGTGGGCACCACATGCACCGCGCCGGTCACGTTGCGGCCCGACAGCGGCAGAGAAGAGGTGATCTTGGTGGGCACCGGCGCCGCCACCAGGGCGAACACCACCGGAATGTCCCGCACGAAGCGCGAGGGGTCGGCGGCGTCATAAGGGCCGGCCACCGCCAGCGTATTGGGCGTGCCGTAGGTGTAGATGAGGTCGGGCTTGAAGGTGGGCAGGGTCTCGTCAAGGATCCCCTTCACGCGCGTGGCGTCGCGCTCCACGTCCCGGGTCAGGAAGTCCGCCTTGATGCCCGAGGCCTCGAAGAAGTAGCGGAAGCCCCGCTCCACATCGGTCTCGCCGCGGAAGGTGAGCATGAGGATGCGGAAGGAGCTGTCCTGCCCGGCGGAGGCGGTCTGCGCCGCGGCCCGGGACAGCCCCCCGAATGCGCCGACGGCGCCCGCGCCAAGGCCCAGCGAAAGGAGCGAACGCCGATCGATCACAACGGGCTACCTTCTGGTGAAATGTCTCGCGGACCGCTTGCCGTTCCGGCCCGGGTGCCCTTCTGGCGACCGGACAGGGCGAAAACGAGCGCACCCGAGATCACGAATACCCCGATCAGGGCCGTCGCGGAAGCAAATCCCGTCACGGCAAGCAGGAAACCGGCGGCGGCAGGGCCCGCCGCATTGCCGCTGCGCTCGATCAGCCGGAACAGCCCGAGGACACCGGCTGAGCCCCCTCCCGGCATGTGCCGCGCGCTGTCCGCCACCAGTGCCGACTGCGGTGCGATGGACATGGCCTGCCCCAGGCCCAGCAGCGCCAGCACCGCCGCCACCGTGACCGGGGAGGTGCCCAGCAGCAGGAGCAGCGTGCCGGCACCCGCCACCAGGCCGCCCATGGCGACGAAGCCGGCGCGGGCATTGAGCTTCTCGGCCAGGGCCGCGAACACGGGAACGGCGAACACCATGAGGATGGGATAGATCATCTGCAGCCGGCCCACGGCGGCCGAGCTATAGCCTTGCCGCTGGAGTTCCACCGGCACCAGATAGAAGCAGATGGCCACCAGCAGGAACTTCGCGGGCAGGGCGCAGCCGAACAGGAGGGGCGCCAGCCGCGGGGCGCGGAAGGCGGCGGCCAAGTCCGCAAGGCCCACCCCCGCCGCATCCTTGCGCGGTTCGGACCGCGGCAAGGTCAGGAGGGCGACAAACAGCGCCACGCCCGCCAGCAGGCCGGAGGCCAGGAGGGCCGCATGGCCGCCGAGGCGGTCGGCGATCACCCCGCCGATGGGCGGCCCGCACAGGCCCGCCACCATGATGGCCCGCACGAACATGGCAAGGCCAGCCGTGCGCTCGGCCGGCCGTGAATGGTCGATCACATGGCCCTGGGCGGAGACGAAGACGAGGGCATAGCCCACCGCTGAGGCAAGCCGCGCCGCCAGGAACAGATAGTAGTTCTCGGCGAGCCCCGAGGCGGCGTAGGCGCAGGCGGCGATCAGGGCGCCGAGCACGAAGCCCCGTCGGCGCCCCAGCCGCTCGGAGGCCACGGCGAACGGCAACTGGCACAGCGCCACGCCGGCCATGAACACGACGATGGGAAGCGAGACCGCCACATCCAGCTTCAGGCTGGATTCGGGGGGGATCATTCCCTGCACCAGGCGCGGCAGGAAGGGCCTGGTGAGTTCCTCGGCCATCATGAACAGGAACAAGGCCGGGCGGATGACGGTCGCGGCGTGATTCTCGCCGGGATGTACGGTGCCAAGGCCCGTGCGGGCGGCCATGGCGTCGAGGGCGGCCACCGCTTCCAGGTCGCCCCGGCGCTGGGCTTCCGCCCGCGCCCGGGCATGCCGCTCGTGCAGCGCCTCCACCTGGCGGTCGATGGGCGCCACAAGCGGGGCGGAGGCGTCCTGGCGCGCCTCATGCAGCCAGAGCCGGCCCCGGGCCAGCGCCCGCACGCGCGATTCGACGGCGGACAGCGCTTCCACGCCCCGCGTACCCACCACCAGCGCCACCAGTTCCAGGGCGACCAGGAGGGAGACGATACCGATGAAGGCCACGTCCACCAGCACCGCATTCACCCGTTGGGCCACCACGCCGGGATCAATGGTGATGGTCAGGGTGCCGAGGGGGGCGCCTGTGGTGGCGGTGATGGCCGCCAGCACCTTGGGCGCGTCCTCGGCTTCCGGCGGGGCGCCGGAAGCGCCCACCATGCGACCGCCGGTGGCGGTCAGGCGGATTTCCGCCAGCTCGGGGTTTCGCGCGCGCAACTCGTCGAAATAGGCGGGCACGCCCACCAGGTCGTCCAGGGGAATGCCGGCCCGGAGCGCGCTTTCCACCAAGGCCGCGGCCGAGCGGCTCACCGACTGGGCCTTTTCGGTAATGGCGGGCACGATGGTGCGGGATGCCGCCTGCTGGGCGCCCCAGCCGATCACGGCCAGCGCGGCGCACAAGACGACGGAAATGGCGATGGAAATGCCTGCCCGCAGTCCGATCATGACCGAGAGACCTCCGGGGCGGTGAGGGGAGCGTGGGCGGCGTCCGCAGCGGCGCGGGCCGACACGGCGGCCGGGGGCCAGGACTGGGGATCCGCCGCCCGCCGCACCGCCCGCTTGAGCCCGAGGGCGAGCAGCAGGCCGATCAGCATGGTGGCAAGGCCGGCGCCCAGAAGAGTGGGAATGGCGATGTGCTCCAGATCCTGCGCCAAGGCGGCCGCGCCAGCCGCGAGGGCTTCAGGATCATAGCGGACCACCACTTGCCCGATCAGTTGTCCGAGGTCGTTCTCGATGCCGCTTGAAACCGAATCGGGCGGCCGCCGCTCACCGGTGGCGCCCACCCGGCTGGGAGCGCTGCTGAACAAGACAAGCCCCTTGCGGTCGACCACGTCGATGGAGCGAATCGCATGATCCAGGCGCTCCTCCCGCCGCAGGACGGCGGTGAGCGTTTCCTGCATGGGCAAGGCGATGCCGAGGGCATCGGCCACCTGGGCCGTCTGGGCGATGCGTTCGGCGGTGATGGAGAATCGTGCCTCCACCGCCTGACGGTGGGCGTTCTGCAGGGTGATGTAGGAAAAGTAGGCACCGAACGCCACGCAAACCGCCGCGATCAGAGCAAACAGCGTAATCAGGCCCACGGTCGTACGGGTCATGACGGCTCGCTCGGTAAAGGTGCCGCACGTCCGTGAGGCGGCTCAAATGGGCAGAGAAGCGTCTCGAAGAGTTCGGTATTTTCGATTCTGCTCAGTTTGGGTCTAGTTTGCAACGGCCCGGGGGGGTAACGTCCCGCGCGCTTCACAGAACAGCATTCCGTCTTCATGACATTTGTCAGTCGGCTCGTCTTGGTGACCTTAGGGACGCTCCTCGTCACATTGGTGACGGTGGCAAGCGCTGCCTTCCTCGCTGGCAGCAAGGTCGGCGAGGAAATCGAGCTGGCGCGCGTGTCCCATCTCCTTGGGACGCTGCGCAGCGCCACCGAAGCCAATCTGTCCATCGGCCTGACGCTCGACCAGATCTCCCTGCTCCAGGCCCGGATCGAGCGCGAGAAGGTGAACGACCCCTCCATTGTGGCCATCGACATCTTCAATCCCCAAGGGCGCTTCATCTACAGCACCGATCGCGGCACCATCGGCGAGATGGTGGACAAGCCATGGCTCGCGCTGCTGAAGCAGGACACCATCTGGCACATGGACGGCCCGCGGGAATCCACCTTTGGGACCCGATTTGATGGGGACCTCGGTGTCGCCGGCGGCATTGCTGTCACCGTGTCTGATTCGGCGCGCATGCAGCGGGTGGAAACACTGGGCTTTGCGCTGGTTTCTCATTCCGCCGTGACCATCGCCGCCGCGTGCCTGATGGGCATCCTGGCAGCGGGCGCCTGCGCCTTCGTCATGACACGGCCCTTTGCCCGCGTCGCCCGAATCCTGCGCGGTGCCAGCATCCAGAACCAGCGCGGGTTGACGCTGGAAAAGCTCGCTGTGCAAACCCGCGAGGCGTGGGACAAGGCCGAGGAGCGGGTGGAGACCGGCATGCGCGACCTGCAGGAGCTGGACGATGCGCATTGAATCGCAATCGGCCGCCACCGGCCGCGACCGTCTGGCCTGTGCGCTCTTCGTGTTCATGATTACACTGCTGGTGGGCGGCCTCTCCGGCGCCTTCCTGCTGTCCAGCTTCCGCATGCGGGTGGAGCACGAGGCCCGGCGCGACGCCACCTTGATCGGCACCACGGTGGCCCGCTCCCTGGCGTCCCAGTTCGAGAAGGCGGCGCGCTTCGGCATTCCCCTCAAGCTGCTGCCGGGCGTCGAAGCCTATCTGGACGAAACGCTGTCCCGCACCCCGGGCCTTGCCCGCATCGTGCTGCGCGGGCCGGACGGGCGTGAATTGCGCAGCGCCGTCGGCCCCGCCACCGGCACCGACACCATTACCATGCCCATTCAGGTGGATGGCATCCAGATGGGGCAGGTGGATGTCATCACCACCCCCACCACCTTGTCCACCGCCTTCGCCGATCTCAATCGCGACGCCATCATCGCCCTGGTGGTGTGCGCCCTCCTCGGTGGCGGCGTGGGGGCGATGTTCGCCGGGTCGAGCCTGGCGCGCTCCCGCCGGCGGCTGACGGATCTTCTGGCCCGCACCGCCGCGGGGGATTTCGACCTCGGTCCACCGCCCACCGTCGTGAGCATCGGCGCCGTTGGGGCAGCCTTCGCTGCGCTGCGCCAGGGCTCCCGCCGGATCCTGGAGCGACAGGCGGCGCTCCAGGCCTATGCCGATGAGATCCTGACCGTGGACTTCGACGGCCGTCTGCGTCCCGAGGTGGAGCGGGTGCGCCGCAAGGTGCTCGCCCGGCCCGGCGCCAGGACCGAAGCGTCGAGGGGCGCCTGATGCTGCTGAGAACCCGCATCACCCTGCTGGTGGGCATCGGCTTCCTGGCGCTGTGCGCCGCCTTCTGGGCCTCGAGCCTGGTGCGCGACCGCCTGGAGCATCGGCGCTCCTCGCAGATCGCCATTTCCCTGCAGTCGTCGCTGTGGAGCGAGATTGTCGAGGCGCAGGTCTCCGATCTCGACCAGATCCTTGCGGAGATGGAGGCGTCGTCCTTCGCCATCGGCGCCCTGGCCGCCGGCGATCGGGAGCGCGTGATGCAGGAGCTCAAGGAACTGGGCTATGAGGAAGACATTCCGAACCTGGCGCTGGAGGTGATCGACCAGGGCCGGGACATCATCTTCAGCCTCGGCAATGCCTTCGGGCGCGGCATTCTGGATGCGGGCACCCTCGACAAGGCCTTGTCCGGCCGGCCGGTGGGCGGATTGCGCTCGGTGTCGGCGAGCGAAATCCTGGTGGTGGCCTCGCGCACCTTGACCTTGCCCGGCAAAGGCGCCGTCGTGGTGGTGCTGGCGCGAGATGCCCGGGTTGCCGTCAACCGTTTCGCTTCCAGCCTCGGGGCCGGCGCCTCCCTGGTCTCGCTGCGCGGGCGCCTGGTGGATACGTCCGATGAGCTGCTGTGGAAGCAGGCCAACCTGAACGTCTCGCCCCGCGTGCCCCAGTATGAGCAGGTGGTGATCGGTCCGCGCACCTATTCGGTCACCACGGTTCCGGTGGACGACCTCGCCAGTTCCATCGTCGGGGCCGTCATCAGCCTGAAGGACGAGACCGCCGAGTGGGAGGCGCAGTCGCTGCTGCGCCGGACGGCCATCCTGGTGAGCCTGGCCCTCGTCATTTTCGGCCTGCTCGGCCTCTATGTGTTCCTTTGGTACAATTTCCGCCCGCTGGAAAATGCCATCGCCGTGCTGGAAGCCCTCTCGCGGGGGGATACGTCCGTGACGCTGGACCATACCGGCGCCGACGAGATCGGACGCATCGGGCAGGCGGTGGTGGGTCTGCGGGCCAATGCCCAGGCCCTCGCCGAGAGCCGGCGCCAGCGCGAGCGCGTGCGCCGCCGCCAGGAGGCGGTCATTTCCACCGAGCTGAAGGCGCTTGCCGACGCCATCGACCCCACCGATCGGGAAGAGGTGCTGGCCTTGCTCGCCCGCCCCGAAGAGAGCGAGGGGGATGACGAACTGCGCCGGGTGGCGCGGGTGCTGCACGATCTGTCGCGCCGCATCGTCGAGCAATATACCCGCCTGTCCTCCATGGTGGTGGAACTGCGCGAGGCCCTCATCACCAAGACCAAGCTGGCCGGTCTCCAGCAGGAGCTGGAGATTGCCCGCCAGGTGCAATTGGCCATCCTGCCCAAGGAATTCCCCCCCGACCCGCGGGTGATGGTGGATGGCCACATGACCCCGGCCCGCGAAGTGGGCGGCGACTTCTACGATTATTTCCTCATCGACCGGTCCACGCTCGGCTTCGTGGTGGCGGACGTGTCGGGCAAGGGCGTGCCGGCGGCCCTGTTCATGGCCATCTCGCGCACCTTGCTGCGCTCCACCGCCATGTTCGAGCGCTCCCCCTCCAGCAGCGTCCGCCGCCTCAACGACCTGCTGGCCGTGGAGAACGACCAGATGCTGTTCGTGACGCTGTTCTACGGCGTCATCGATCTGGATACCGGCCGCTGCACCTATGTGAATGCCGGTCATAATCCGCCCTATCGCATCTCCCGCGAGGGCAAGGTGCAGGCGCTCCCCACCACCCAGGGCATGGCCGTGGCGGTGATGGAGGGCTTCGTCTATGGGGAGCGTGAAATCCAGCTGGAGCCGGGGGACACGCTGCTCCTCTTCACCGACGGCGTGACCGAGGCCTTCGACATCGACGACGAGCCCTATGGCGAGAAGCGCCTGGAAGCGCTGCTCGCCTCCGGCCTCCACGAGCGGCCGGTGCCGCAGGTGGAGCATGATGTGCTCGCCTCCATCCGCGCCTTCGAGCGCGGCGCGCCCCAGGCCGACGACATCACCTTGCTCACGCTCCGCTATTTCGGCGGGCATGGTCCGCGCAATACGCATTAGGGCAACGCGCGCCGCTGGTCTAAAACATCGGTCTGCAACGATGGGTCCATCAGGGCCGGAGACCGTGTGCTTGTCGCCAGGCGGCGCGCCCCAGCGACGGGTGCCTTGTCCAGAACAAGCGTGCTGTCCCATGCAGGCGGCACCCGGGAGAGACGCGTGAGCCTTGCTGCCCCCTCCGCCGCCGAGCCCCAGCGCGAGATTGCCACCATCTCGGCGGTGGGCACCGCACATTTCGTCAGCCACGTCCTGCAGCTCGCGCTGGCCCCCCTCTTCATCGGCATGCGCAGCGACCTCAATGTGTCGTTTACCGATCTGGGCCTCCTGCTGTCGGTTTTCTATCTGTTTTCCGGCGCCGGGCAGGTGATGGCGGGCGTTTTGGTGGATCGGTTCGGCGCGGACCGGCTGCTGATCGCCGGCATGGCGCTGCAGTCCGCTTCCATGGCGGGGCTTGGGCTTGCCCCCTCCTATACGGCCATGCTGCCCCTCGCGGCGCTCGCCGGCCTGGGCAATAGCGTCTATCACCCCGCGGACTTGTCCATCCTGAGCCAGCGTGTGCGCTCCGAAAGGCTGGGACGAGCGTTCGCGGCCCATGTGATCGCCGGCAATCTGGGCTTTGCCGTCTCGCCCGTCGCCTCGGGCTTCCTGGCGCTTACTTTCGGCTGGCGCACGGCCTTGATGATCCTCGGGCTCACCTGCCTGACCATTGCCTGCGGCCTGCTGCTGGCCCGCCCGCTCCTGAAGACGCAGAGCCATGCGGCACGGGCCGCGGCCCATCCCGACGGGCTGCCCGCCATCAGCTTCGCCCATGTGCTGATGACGCCGGTGGTGCTGCTCGCCTTCCTGTATTTCGTCTCCTCGGCCATGGCCCTGGTGGGCGTCCAGTCGTTTTCCATCACCGCCTTGCAGGAGGGGTATGGCCTGTCCGCGTCGCTCGCGGCGCTGGCGCTTGGCTGCTACCAGCTGGCCACCATCGTGGGCGTGTCCATCGGCGGGGTGCTGGCGGATCGGGCGACCCATCACCACCGGGTGGCCATGGCAGGCCTCGCGCTCGCGGCCCTCACCTGTGCCAGCGTGGGGATGGCGGTGCATCCGGCCTGGCTCATGGTGGTGCTGATTTCCAGCATCGGCCTGTTCTTCGGCGTCACCATGCCCTCGCGCGACGTGCTGGTGCGCCGGGCGGCGCCGGTCGGGGCGACGGGCAAGGTGTTCGGCGTGGTCTATTCCGGCTTCGACATCGGCTCGCTGCTGGGGCCGCTGATCTATGGCGCGCTTCTGGACCACCACATGAACCAGGCCGTGTTCCTTGCGGCCTCGGTTCCGCTCGCCTTGTGCATCTTTGCGGTGATGGGAGTGGGCGGGCGCCAGAAGCGCGCCTGAGCCCGTCAGCCCATCAGCACCTTGCCGGGATTGAGCAGGCCGCGCGGGTCAATGGCCGCCTTCAGGCGCGCCATCAGGTCAAGCGCCACCTTGTCCTTGTAGCGCACCAGTTCCTCCCGCTTCAGGAGGCCGATGCCGTGCTCGGCGGAGATGGAGCCGTCCATCTGCGCCACCAGGTCGTGCACGATGCGGTTGAAGCCTTCCCAGGAGGCGAGGAAGGCGGCCTTGTCCATCCCCACCGGCTGGCTGAGGTTGAAGTGAATGTTGCCGTCGCCCACATGGCCGAAGGCGCACACCCGCACCCCCGCCATGTGCGCCTCGCACCGGCGGCTCGCCTCCACCACGAAGTCGGCGACACAGGAGACGGGCACGGAGACATCATGCTTGATGGAGCCGCCCTCGAATTTCTGGGCCTCCGACATGTTCTCGCGCAGCGCCCACAGCCCGTCCGCCTGGCTTTCGCTGGCTGCGATCACCGCATCCTCGATCTCGCCCGCCTCCAGGGCGTCGCCCAGAACGGCTTCCGCCAGCCCTGACAGGTCGTCGCGGGCGCGCGGGGAGGTGAGTTCGATCAGGGCATAGAAGGGGTGGGTGCCCTGGAGGGCCCGCACCATGCCCGGCATGTGCCGCAGCACGATCTCCATGCCGAAGGACGGCATCATTTCAAAGCCCGTGAGGGCATCGGCGGCCTCGGACCGCAGGCGCTCGAACAGGCGCAGCACACGATGGGGATCGGGAACGCCGGCCAGCACCGTCGCTCGCTGGCGAGGCTTGGGATAAAGGCGCAGCACGGCGGCGGTGATGAGGCCGAGGGTCCCCTCCGAGCCGATGAAAAGGTCTTTCAGGTCGTAGCCCGTATTGTCCTTGCGCAGCCGGGAGAGGCCGTTCCAGATCTCGCCATTGGCCAGCACCACTTCCAGGCCCAGCGTGAGCTCCCGCGTGTTGCCGTAGCGCAGGACGGCGGTGCCCCCCGCATTGGACGCCAGATTGCCGCCGATCCGGCAGGAGCCCTCCGAAGCAATGGAGAGGGGAAACAGGCATCCGGCCTCCGCCGCCGCCTGCTGAACCCCATGGAGCGTGCACCCCGCTTCGGCGGTGAGGGTGTAGTCGGAGGCATCCAGCCGCCGGATGCGATCCAGCCGCTGGAGCGAGATCACCATGCCGCCCAGCGGCACCTGCCCGCCCACAAGTCCGGTATTGCCGCCCTGGGGCACCATGGGAATGCCCGCCTCGGCGCAGGCCGCGACACAGAAGGCCACCTCCTGCGGGCTGCCCGGACGCAGCACGGCAGGGGAAACGCCGCGAAAGAGCCCCCGGTCCTCCACCAGATAGGGCGCCATCTCGCCGGCATCCACAAGCACGTGCCGCGCGCCGATGCGGGCGGCGATGCGCTCAAGAACCGGGGCGGTGACGTCGGGGGACAGAAGAAGGGGGGCGGGGGCGTGGCTCGACATGGGCGGGAGACTGGATCAGGGGCCGGCCCATCGCAAGCGGAACCTTAAGGGGCTCCCTCGACGCCGAGCCGGACAGCGATCCGCGCCATGGCGCGGCGGAACACATCGGGGTCGTCCAGCGCCCGCGCCAGAACCAGCGCACCCTGGATGGCAAGGACCGCCTCTTCCGCATCCGCAAAGGCGGCATCCGCCGGCCGGCCGGCCCGCACCAGGGCGTCCGCGAGCGCCGCGGTCCAGCGCACAAAATAGTCCTTCACAGCCACCGCGAAGCGATCGCGTGCCTCCACCAGGGCGAAGACGCCCACCAGGCATACGCGGTTGCCGGAGCGGAAATAGGCATCCACGCCCCGGATCATATGGACGATGGCGGCCGCCGGGTCGGGATCGGTCCGCAGGGGCGCATAGATCTCGGTCTCGAACCAGGCATCGATATGGGCCAGCACCGCTTGCGCCATCTCCTCCTTTCCGCCGGGAAAGAAGTGATAGAGGCTGCCCTTGCCGAGGCCTGTCCGTGCCGTAATCACGGACAGGCTGGCGCCCTC
This sequence comes from Aquabacter sp. DMC10, assembly GCF_056314145.1. Lineage (NCBI taxonomy): Bacteria > Pseudomonadati > Pseudomonadota > Alphaproteobacteria > Hyphomicrobiales > Xanthobacteraceae > Aquabacter > Aquabacter sp. DMC10. The sequence continues at coordinate 209,748 of NZ_JBQUYX010000004.1, forward strand.
ATAGCCGTGCTCCCGGAACACCTCGCCGAGGAGGGGGAGCACGTCGGAACGTTCATGGACGGTGCGCGCCATCAAAGTCCAAGTTCGGTGAGGCCAGGATGATCGGCTGGGCGCGGTCCCTTGGGCCACAGGAACTTGCGCTCGCCGGCCGTGATCGGGACATCATTGATGCTCGCCTGCCGCCACCGCATCAGGCCGGCCTCGTCAAACTCCCAATTCTCATTGCCATAGGCGCGGAACCACGCGCCCTCCGCCGTGCGGTACTCATATTGGAAGCGCACGGCAATGCGGTTCTCGTGGAAGGCCCACAATTCCTTGATGAGGCGATAGTCCAGCTCCTTCTCCCACTTGCCGGCCAGAAAGGCGACGATCGCCTCGCGCCCCGCCAGGAACTGAGAGCGGTTCCGCCAGATGCTGTCCTGCGTATAGGCCAGCGAGACCTTCACCGGGTCCTGATGATTCCAGGCATCCTCGGCCATTTGGACCTTCTGCCTGGCCGTCTCAAAGGTGAAGGGCGGGAAGGGGGGACGTGACATGGGTGCGCTCCGTACCGAAAGATCTTTAGTGTACCAATTGGTACACTGGCGTTCGAGCATGTCAAGGTCGAGGGCGGTCGGCCTCGCATTTGCGCAGGTCATCGCCACCTCTGGCAGATTGATCGTGTGCGATCTATATTGGAAGAGGCGGCAAACCTTCAGGGGGCCGCGTCTGCATGAGGGATGGCCGCATGGCCGACGATCATTTGCGGCTGGCGGATTTTCTCTGCTTTGCCGTCTATTCCGCGAACCACGCCTTCAACCGCGTCTACAAGCCGCTGCTGGACGAGCTGGGACTGACCTATCCCCAGTACCTGGCCATGGTGGCGCTGTGGGAAAAGGACGGCCAGACGGTCGGCGAGATCGGCGAGCGGCTGTTCCTGGAATCCTCCACCCTCACCCCGCTCCTGAAGCGCCTGGAGGCCAACGGGCTGGTGCATCGCTTTCGCGATTCCAGGGACGAGCGGGTGGTGCGGGTGAGCCTGACGGACGCCGGCCGGACCTTGCGCACGAAGGCGGCGGATGTGCCGCCGTGCATCTTTGCCGCCACCGGCGGGAAGATGGAGGATCTGGTCCGGCTCAAGGACGAATTGGTGGGCCTGCGCGAGACGCTCGGCGCCGCAGCGGCCTCAGAGGGTCGCCCGGACTGAGGACGGGCCCGTCTTCCGCCTGAAAAGAGCGGATCAGCGCGGCGGGGCGCGGGTGATGGCACCGGCCAGCGGCGTGCCGCAGCCGGTGGCCGCGGCCTCGCTCAAGGCGCGTGCGGCCCGGCTGGCGGCGCGCCCGCGCAAGGCCTCCTGGTGGATGGAATAGAGGCCGGCGCCCACCACCAGCACCGCGCCCACGCTCGCCCAGCCATCGGGAATGTGCCCGAAGACGAAATAGCCCACGACCAGCGCCAGCGGCACCAGCACGTAGCGCAGCGGCGACACGGCGCGCACCGGCGCATTGCGGAAGGCATAGACCAGGAACAGCGTGCCGGCCGCATAGCAGGTGCCGGACCCCGCCATGTAGAGCAGCGAGGTCAGGTCCGGCCAGGTCCAGGGATGCATGATGGCGAACAGCAGCCCGGTCACCGACAGGACGAGCGAGCTGGCGAAGGAAATCACGGTCGCCGGTACGGCGACGGAGATGGAGCGCGTGCCAATGTCCCGCACCGAGCCGAACAGGGCCGCGAGCAACGGCAGCAGCGCCAGCGTGTCGAAGCTGGTGGGATCGGGATGGGTCACGATCACCGCGCCCGCAAAGCCCACGATGATGGCGCACCAGCCCTTGAACGAGACCGACTCGCCCAGCATGGGCACAGCCAGTGCCGTGGTGATCAGGGGCGCGGCCATATAGATGGTGGTGGAGGTGGAAATGGGCAGCACCGCCAGCGCCACCACATAGGTGTAGGTGGTGGCGGAATCGAGCGCGGAGCGGATCACCACCTTGCGGCGCAGCACGTGGTGGACATCGCGAATGTCCCCCGTCGCCACCAGAAGCACAAACAGGAGCACCGCCGCCATCATGGAGCGGATGCCGATGACCTCAGCCACCGGAAGCTTGGCGGTCGCCAGCTTCATGAACGTATCATTGCCCATGAACAGCACCATGGACGTAATCATCGCCACGATGCCGCGCATGACAGGACTGAGGGTCACCGGTCGTCTCCTGGGCGGCCTGCGCGGGAGGGCGGTCTGCACGGGGAGACCCGGCAGTGCGCGAGAAGCCGACCAGAACGTCTCTAACCCATTTGATGCCGATACGCCGTTGCGTAAATGGCTGGTCCGCTCTGCAAGCCCGTCGCGTGCGGCATGGGTCTGCCATCTGCGCGCCGCAATCGGAAACGGCAGGTTAAGCCCTTGGTGGGACGCAGAAACTTGTGCGGCTCAGAAGCGGTAGAACCTAGCCGCCCGTGGTGCTCATGTGCCGATGCACGGCCGGCGCGCGGGTGGCACGATCGATCACGAAATCATGGCCCTTCGGCTTGCGGAAGATGGCGGCATCGATGGCCGTATGCAGCAGCCCATCGTCGGAAGAGGCGCGCAGCGGCGCTCGCAGGTCCGCCGCATCCTCCTGGCCGAGGCACATGTAGAGCGTGCCGGTGCAGGTGACGCGCACCCGGTTGCAGCCCTCGCAGAAATTGTGCGTGAGAGGCGTGATGAAGCCGAGCCGGCCGCCGGTCTCCTTCACCTCCACATAGCGGGCAGGCCCGCCGGTGCGGTAGGGGATGTCCTCCAGCGTGAAGCGCTCCTCCAGCTTGGCGCGCACTTCGGAGAGAGGCAGATACTGGTCCACCCGCTCCGCCCCCACTTCGCCGAGCGGCATCACCTCGATCAGGGAGAGGTCATGGCCTTCGCCATGGCACCATTCCATCAGGCTGGCGATCTCCTGCTCATTCACGTCGCGCAGGGCGACCGCATTGATCTTCACATGGATGCCGGCGGCCTTGGCGGCGCGAATGCCCTCCAGCACCTTGCCGAGGTCACCCCAGCGCGTCACCTCGCGGAACTTGTCCGGGTTGAGGGTGTCGATGGAGACATTCACCCGCCGCACGCCGCACGCGGCCAGGTCCGCCGCATAGCGGGCGAGCTGGGAGCCGTTGGTGGTCAGCGTCAATTCTTCCAGCTTGCCGCTCTCCAGATGGCGGGAGAGGGCGCGAAACAGCGTCATCACGTCCCGCCGCACCAGGGGCTCGCCGCCGGTGAGGCGCAGCTTGCGCACGCCCCGTTCCACGAAGGCGGAGCACAGCCGGTCCAGTTCCTCGAGCGAGAGCAGGTCCTGCTTGGGCAGGAAGGTCATGTGCTCGGCCATGCAATAGACGCAGCGGAAGTCGCAGCGGTCCGTCACCGACACGCGCAGATAGCTGACCGTGCGGCCGAACGTATCCATCAGCGGGCCCAAAGAGGTGCCCGTCCCGCCGCTCCGGTCGCCCAGGTCCCGTGCCATCCGCCTCACTGACCGTTCCTCTCTGATTTTCTGCGGTCTTGATCCCGTTATATCGTATGCCTGCGCGGAAAGGGTAGGGGCTGGCCTGCAATCCCGCTTGAGGAAGGACCGGCGCCGCGTCTATCACCGCATCCTCCCTCCAAGGCCGAAGCGTGTGCTCTGCCTTCCATTTCGAGGACGTCTCCCATGACCGAGCACGGGTCCGGCCAAGCCTCCCCCGCCGTTCCTTCCGATCCTTGGCCCAGCGAACTGCGCGTCGCCCAGGAGAAGCACGCCTTGGTGGTAACGTTCGAGGATGGGGCCAGCTTTACCTTGCCGGCGGAATATCTGCGGGTGGAGAGCCCCTCGGCCGAGGTGCAGGGCCATGCGCCCCACGAGAAAGTGACTGTGCCGGGCAAGCGCAGTGTGCGCATTGCCGAGCTTCATCCCGTGGGCAGCTATGCGGTGCGCATCGTGTTCGATGACGGGCATTCCACCGGGCTCTACAGCTGGGTGCTGCTCTATACGCTCGGCCTTGAGCAGGAAACGCGGTTTGCCGCCTATCTGGAGGCCCTGAAGGAAAAGGGCCTTAGCCGGGGCTGACGCCCTTAACCCCGCTTACGCGGCGGCGGTGAGCGTGCGCTCCGCGGAAGACGGCGCCTCGCCGATGAGGCGGCGGATCTCGGGCAGGCAGGACCCACAATTGGTGCCAGCCTTCAGCCGGGCTCCCACCGCCTCGGGCGTCGCCGCCCCGCCTTCGATGGCCGCGCAGATGGCGCCGGCGCCCACGCCGAAGCAGGCGCACACCAGGGGGCCAGCGGATGCTTCCCCGTCAGCGTGCCGGCCAGACAGGATCACCTTGCGATCCGCATCATTGACGGGGCCATGCTCGAACAGGTGCACCAGCGTGTCCCAGGCGGGCACGCCACCCCGCGGGCCGGCCATGAGCACGAAGGCCAGGTTCCCGTCCGGCTCGAACACTGCCAGCCGGTAGTGGCCGCCAGTCAGGTCCACCAGCTCGGCATGGTCGCGCCCGGCGATGCGCGCGCGGCCGAAGGCCTGCCAGGTGCAGGCGTCGAGATCGGCCAGCACCTTCCACCCGAAGCCACCCCCGAGCGCAACGCGTGCCCAGAAGCTGCCCTCCGGCAGATCGAGTGCTGTGCGCGAGAGGAGGAAGGCTTCCTGCGGCGCGGGCAGGGGGGCGAGGGCGACCGGCGTCGCCTTCATGTCCGGCTGGCCGGAAAAGGGGTCCGTATCATCCTGCACCAGTGGGCCGACACGCCCGTCCGAGCCATTGGCATGGCTCCAATGGATGGGAGCGAAGACCGTGCCGGGGCTCTGCCCTTCGTCCAGGCGCACTTGCAGCCGTACCGCACCGTGAGCCGAGGCGAGGCGCGCCAGGCCGCCATCCTCCAGGCGCAAGCGCGTCGCATCTGCCGGGTTCACCGCCACGAAGGGGGCGGGGATGTGCCGGGCGAGACGGGGGCTCAGGCCCGTGCGCGTCATGGTGTGCCACTGGTCGCGGATGCGGCCGGTATTGAGCAGGAGCGGGAAGTCCGGGCTGGCAATGGCCGCCTGCGGCGGCGCCGGCGAGACGAACCGGGCCTTGCGGTCCGGCGTGAAGAAGCCGCCCGTGCCGAACAGGCGTTCGCGGCCCCGCTCCGCGCCGGGCTGGACCGGCCATTGCACCGGCGCGAGGGCTTCATAGGCGGCGTCGGAAACGTCCGCGAGGCCGGAAATATCGAAGTCCCGCGTGCCCCCATTCTCAAAGCCGGAGAGCGCCGCATGTTCGCGGAAAATGTCCGCTGGCCCGCGCCAGGCAAAAGCGCCACCATGTCCCAGGCGCTTGGCCACTTCCGCCAGCGCCCACCAATCGGGCTTCACGTCGGCGGGGCGGGGCAGGAAAGGCCGCTGGCGGGAAATGCGACGCTCGGAATTGGTGACCGTTCCATCCTTCTCGCCCCAGGCGGCGGCGGGCAGCAGCACATGGGCGCCGCTCGAAATGGTGTCGGTATGGCGCACATTGTCCGAGACGACGAAGAGGTCGAGCTTGGCGAGGCCCGCCCGCGCCGCATCGGCACGGGGCAAGCTGACGACGGGATTGGTGCCCATGACCCAGAGCGCCTTGATCTCGCCCCGGCCGATGGCGGCGAACATGTCCACCGCCTTGAGGCCCTCCTTTTCCGCCAGGGCGGGCGCGTCCCAGAAGCGGCGCACCCGGTCCACCTCTTGCGGCGAAAAGCCCATATGGGCGGCCAACTGGTTTGCGAGGCCACCCACCTCGCGTCCGCCCATGGCATTGGGCTGGCCGGTGAGTGAAAACGGCCCCATGCCCGCCCGCCCGATGCGCCCGGTGGCGAGGTGGCAATTGAGGATGGCGTTCACCTTGTCGGTGCCCTGCGCCGACTGGTTCACCCCTTGGGAATAGCAGGTCACCGTCCGCTCGGTGGCCGTGAACAGGGTAAAGAAGCGCGCCACGTCTGCCTCGGGCAGGCCGGTCGCCGTCGCGGTGGTAGCGAGGGTGGGGGCGATGCGCCGGGCCTCGGCGAGGGCGGCGGCAAAGCCGGTGGTGTGGGCGGCGATATAGCTTTCATCCAGCGCGCCCGCCTCCGCCAGATGCACCAGCAAGCCACTGAACAGAATGCTGTCCGTGCCGTGGGCGATGGGCAGGAAGAGGTCCGCCTCCTCACCCGTGGCGGTGCGGCGCGGATCGATCACCACCAGCCGGGTGCCGCGCTTCTGGCGTGCGGCCGCCATGCGGCGGAACAGCACCGGATGGCACCAGGCGGTGTTGGAGCCGGTGAGGACGATGAGGTCCGCTTCGTCCAAGTCCTCATAGCTGCCGGGCACCGTGTCGGAGCCGAAGGCGCGCTTGTGGCCGGCGACGGAAGAGGCCATGCACAGGCGCGAATTGGTGTCCACATTGGCCGTGCCGAGGAAGCCCTTGGCCAGCTTGTTGGCGGCGTAATAATCCTCGGTCAGCAACTGGCCGGAGAGATAGAAGGCGATTGCCTGCGGTCCGTGACGCTCCAGCGTGTCCCGCAGCCCCGCCGCGATATGGTCGAGCGCCGTCTCCCAACCCGCCGGCTGAAGCGTGCCGGTGCCGTCCCGCATCAGGGGATGGAGCAGGCGCGAGCCATAGCCCACCGTCTCGCCCAGGGCCGCGCCCTTGGAGCAGAGGCGGCCGAAATTGGCGGGATGGGCCGCATCCCCCTCGATATGGACGGTGCCCTCGGGTTCCGGGGTGGCGACCACGCCACAGCCCACCCCGCAATAGGGGCAGGTGGTGCGCACGGCGGCGGGGTTCTGGACCGGTGCGTTCAACGGCTTAACCCCCTGCTGTCCAAGGCTGCGCTGAGCGCAGCCACTGCCACACTGCGGCCCATGGCGCGTGCCCTCAATAGACGTCGGCCTGGTAGCGGCCGGCTTTCTTCAGTTCGGCCAGGAAAGCTGCCGCCTGATCCGGCGAAAGTCCGCCTTCCGCCCCGGCCACGTCCATGATCGCCTTTTCCACGTCCTTGGCCATGCGCTTGGCATCGCCGCAGACATAAAAATGCGCGCCCTCCTTGAGCCACGCCCAAAGCTCGGGACCGGCGGCGCGGATCTTGTCCTGAACATACACCTTGGCGCCGCCATCGCGGGACCAGGCGAGGTCCAGCTTGGTGAGCACGCCCTTGGCCTGGAGGCCGGAGAGCTCGTCCTCATAGAAGAAGTCGGTGTCGCGGCGCTGGTGGCCGAAGAACAGCCAGTTCTTGCCGGGCGCGCCCGTTGCCATGCGCTCATGCAGGAAGGCGCGGAAGGGCGCGATGCCGGTGCCCGGGCCGACCATGATGACCGGGCGGCTGGCATCGTCGGGCAGGCCGAAGCCGTGGGCCTTCTGCACATAGGCCTTCAGGCGCGTGCCCGGCGCCACGCGGCCACCGAGGAAGGTGGAGCACACGCCGAGCCGGGCGCGCGCTCCAATGGCATAGCGCACCGCATCCACCGTCAGCGACAGGCGGGAAGGCGTGGCGGCCGGGCTGGAGGAAATGGAATAAAGGCGGGGCTGGAGCGGGTCGAGGCTCTCGATGAAGGCTTCCGGATCGGGCCGGATGCCGGGAAACTTCTCCAGCGCCGCCAGCACGTCGAGGCTCGCGGCATCGCCGTCCGGGTCTTCCCCCGCCGCCAATGCCTTGGCGAGCGCCTTGCGGGCGCCGCCGGTGACATAGGAGATGAGGGTGAAGAGCGGGTCGGGCGCCGCGCCGAGGCTCACCTCGCGCAGCAGCACTTCGGCGAGCGTCTTCTCGCCGATGGGAAAGTCGGCCGGCGCATGAAGGGCGGCGATGACCGCCTCCACCAGAGCCGGATCATTCTGCGGAAACAGGCCGAAGCTGTCGCCGGCGCGATAGTCGATGCCGGAGCCCGTCAGGTCGAAATCGATATGCCAGGTCTCCTTCTCGGAGCCGGCCTTGTTGAGGCGGGTGCGACCAAGGAAGACCACTTCGCCCGGATTGTCCCGCGTGCCGAGGGCGGCGAGGACCGGCGCGGATGCAGGCTGCACGGCGGCGGCGGGGACGGCCGCAGGCGCCCCCTCCTTCTCGCCCGCCAGCTGCTTGAGCATGCGCAGCGTGTCCTTGCCGCCGGGCGCGCACAGATTGAGGGCGGTCTCGGTGCCCTCCGCCAGGGCCTTGGAATAGGTCTCGCAGATATAGCCGCACTGGCCGCAATCCTGCTGGGCCATGGCCGCCATCATGCGGCGGGCGAGCGGGCGGCCCTCGGCCAGCTTCATGCGCTCGGCGAGCGGCATGGCCGCATCATGCCAGGGTGCGCCGTCATCCTCCTCCGCCGGGGCGGGCATGAGGGCCGCGCCCTCGGAGGGCGACAGAGCGGTGGCGCCGGACGGGGTGTCGGCCGAGAAGATCCCGGCAAAGAAGCCGTTCAGCCAGGCCCGCTGCTCGTCCGAGAAAGGCGCGCTTTCTGGCAGGAAGGGCACGAAGGGGGGGCGGGTCTGCACGGTCATGCCACAAGCTCCGCATCGACCAGGCGTTTCAGGGCTTCGGCGCCGGTGCGCCGGGTGAAGTCCGCGAAGGTCTCGGCGCCGCTGCGATGGGCGAGATAGGTGGCCAGCAGCCGCTCCACCGTGGCGGGCACGTCCTGTGCCTTCACATCGCGATAGAGTTCCTCGGCGATCGCCGCCTCGCTGCCAAAGCCGCCACCCACCAGCAGGTGGAAGCCATCCACCGTGTCGCCCTCGTCATTGATGGCGACACGCGCGCCGATGAGGCCGATATCGCCGATATAATGCTGGGCGCAGGAATTATGGCAGCCGGTGACGTGGATGTTCACTGGCCCATCAAGGTCGACGCTGCCCTCGCAATGGGTGGCGATGGCCCGGGCGGTGCCCTTGGTGTCCGCATTGCCGAACTTGCAGCCGCGCGAGCCGGTGCAGGCGACGATGCCGGCCTGGAGCGGGTCCGCCTCCGCCGAAAGGCCGAGGGCATAGATGCGCGACTTGGTGTCGTTCACCCGCTCGTCCGGCACGCCGGACAGGATGACATTCTGCCAGACGGTGAGGCGCAGATCGCCATCGCCATGGGAACTGGCGAGGTCGGACAGGCCACGCATCTGCTCTACGGTCAGCCGTCCGACGGGCAGGCCGACGCCGATCCAGTTGAGCCCCGCCTGCTTCTGCGGGTGCACCCCCAGATGCGCCAGCCGGTCGGTTTCCGGTCGAGGCAGCACCGCCTCGGCGGGCAGGCGGGTGAGGGGCGTCCCGAGCTTGTCCTCCACGGCTTTCAGGAATTTCTCGAAGCCCCAGGCATCCAGCACATATTTGAGCCGCGCCTTCTTGCGGTCAGTGCGGTCGCCGCTGTCGATGAAGACGCGCACGATGGCGGCCGCCACCTTGGTGGCGTCTTCCGGGCGCACGACAACGCCGGTGTCGCGGGCGAAATCCTTGTGGCCGGTGATGCCCCCCAAGGCGAGGCGGAACCACACGCCGGCTTCCACGCCGAAGCCCGCCTTCACCTTCACCGCCTGGAAGCCGATGTCGTTGGTGTCCTCCAGCGCCCCGATGCGGCCGGCACCGTCAAAGGCCACATTGAACTTGCGCGGCAGGCCGTACATCTCGCGCGTGTTGAGAATGTAGTAGTGCCACTCCTTGGCATAGGGCCGGGTGTCGAGAAGCTCCTGCGGGTCGATGCCGGCGGTGGGGGTGCCGGTGACGTTGCGGATATTGTCCGCTCCCGAGCCCTTCGCCGTGAGGCCGAGATCCACCAGCTTTTCCAGGAGGATGACCCCATCGGTGGCGGGGATGTCGCGGATCTGGAGATTGGCCCGCGTGGTCACGTCCGCATAGCCGCCGCCATGGCGCTCGGCAATGTCGGCAAGGCCGCGCATCTGCCAGTGGGTGAGGATGCCATTGGGGATGCGCAGGCGGCACATGAAGCTGTCCTGCGCGGGGGCCACGTAGAACAGGCCGTGATACTTCCAGCGCAGAAGGTCCGGGCCCTTGGGAAATTCGCCCTTGGCCGCCGCCTCCTTCATGCGCGGGTAGCTGTCGAGGCCCAATTCCTCGCGCTTGGCCTTTTCTTCCGGGCACAGCTTGCGCCCCTCGGCCTCGGTCCGCGCCATGGCGCGGTGGCTGGCGGCCTCGGGACCGGTGGGCTCGGCGGCGGGGGCGGCCTGAACGGGGGCGGCGCCCTTCATGATGCGGGCGGCCTGCGCGCCGGAGACGAAGCCCTCCAGATAGCGCTTCTGGTCGATGGTGAAGTCGGCGCTCATGGGCCTGTCTTTCGCAAAAGGGGGAGCGGCCTCAGGCCGCCCTGTCGAGCGCGGACCGGCCGAAGGGCAGGTCCGCGCGCAGATGGGCGACGGGCGCGTGACGGGTGATGAGGTCGAGATAGAAGAGGCCGTCCGACGTATCGCCGAACAGCACGGCTCCCACGAGCCGACCCTCCTTCAGGATCAGGCGGCGATAGGTGCCCCGGCCGGTATCGGTGAGCAGGATGTCCTCGCATCCCGGCCCGCCTGTGATGTCTCCGGCGGAGAAGACGTAGACGCCGGAGACCTTCAGGTTGGTGGAAACGGTGCTGCCTTCATAGGCCGCCCGCTCCCCGCACAGATGGGCGGCCAGGGCGCGCGCCTGCTCATAGGCGGGCGCCACCAGGCCATAGACGGCGCCGCGATGCTCGGCGCATTCGCCGACGGCATGGATGGCCGGGTCGCTGGTGACGAGCTGGTCGTCCACCAACACGCCCCGGCCGCAGGAGAGGCCCGCCGACCGGGCGAGGTCCGCATTGGGGCGCACCCCGCAGGCCATCACCACCAGGTCGGCGGGCAGGAGCGTGCCATCCTTGAGTCTCAGTCCAGAGACTTGGCCCGTGCCCTCGATACGGGCACTGTCGGCCTCAAGGCGCACCTGGACGCCACGTGCCTCCAAACTCCCCCGCAGGAGGGCGGCGGCGGCGGGATCCAGCTGGCGCTCCATCAGCCGGTCCATCAGGTGGACGAGGGTCGTCTCGGCGCCCGCGGCGGCAAGTCCGCTCGCCGCCTCCAGGCCGAGAAGGCCCCCGCCGATGACCACGGCCCGGGTTCCGGGCCGCGCGGCGGCAATAAGCTGCTCCACGTCTTTCAAGTCGCGAAAGGTGAGCACCCCGGCCAGGTCCGCGCCCGGCAGGGGCAGGCGGATGGGATGGGAACCGGTGGCAAGCACGAGCCGGCCATAGGGCAGCACGCTCCCGTCAGCCAAGGTCACTTTCTTTTCGGTCCGGTCGATGCCGGTGGCCGGCACGCCCCGGATGACCTTGATGCCGTGGCGTTCCCACCATGCGTCGGGCTTCAGCGCCAGGTCGTCCACCGCCACCTTGCGGGCCAGCACGTCGGAGAGCAGCACCCGGTTATAGGCCGGATGCGGTTCCGCCCCCACCACCGTCACCGGGCAGGCGGGATCCCGGGCACGCAGCTCCTCGCAGAGGCGGGCCGCTGCCATTCCGTTGCCGATGATGACGAGGGGGGCGAGCATGACGCGATTGAACTCCCCTCAGGCCGATGCGGGGGCTTCGGCCGCCGCCTCGATCATCACGCCGGACAGCAGCGTGTAGGCCGCCAGCCATGCGGCCTTCACGTCCGGCGTGAAGTCGGGCCCAAGGCCCTCTTCCAGCGTCCAGATCAGGGCCGCGCCCACCGGCGTGTAATGGTCGGCGGTGACGCCATAGGCGGTGTGGCGACGCGCAAGAGCCTGCGCGGCGGGCAGGATGGCTTCGGGCTTCGCGAGGCCGTTCACCACAACCGCGAGGGTGGCCATGAGCTTGCGGCCCTGTTCGGAGATGTCCGACTTGAACATCGGCCGCACCTCCGGCGCGATCTCGAACAGCCGGCCATAGAAGAGGCTGGCTGCGGCATCGGCGATCGGAGCAACCTTGGCGAAGGACGCCTGCACAAGGGCAACCTGGCTCGGGGTCATGGCGGACCTCTGGCTGGGAGGAAGAAGGGGGCGGCGCCGGCCCGACCGGCGCCGGGTTCAAGCTGCTTCCACGAAGCGATGGCGCTCGTGGAGGAATTTCAGCACCGCCTCGCGGGCCTTCAGGTAGGTGGGATTGGTGACGAGATCGAGCCGCCGGCGTGGCCGCGCCAGATTGACGTCCAGCACCTCGCCAATGCGGGCGGAGGGGCCATTGGTCATCATCACGATGCGATCGGACAGCAGCACCGCCTCATCCACGTCATGGGTAATCATGAGGATGGTGTTGCCGAGGCTGGCGTGGATCTGCATGACGCTGTCCTGGAGATGGGCGCGGGTCAGCGCGTCGAGCGCGCCGAACGGCTCGTCCAGCAGCAGGACTTTCGGCTCCATGGAGAGCGCCCGGGCGATGCCCACGCGCTGCTTCATGCCGCCTGAAACTTCCGCCGGCCGCTTGTCCTTGGCATGGGCCATCTGCACCAGATCGAGATTGTGCATGGTCCAGTCGTGCCGCTCCGCCCGCGAACGCTTGCCGGAGAAGACCTTGTCCACGGCGAGGCGGACGTTTTCATAGACGGTCAGCCAGGGCAGCAAGGAGTGGTTCTGGAACACGACAGCGCGGTCGGGACCGGGGGCGTTCACCTCCCGGCCGTCCAGGATGACGCCACCTGTGGTCGCCCCCGTGAGCCCGGCGACGATGTTGAGCAAGGTGGACTTGCCGCAGCCGGAATGGCCGATGATGGACAGGAACTCGCCCTTGCCGATGTCCAGGGATACGTCCTTGAGGACTTCGGTGGTGGCGGCGCCCCGCGAGAAAGTCTTGCCGATCTGGCTGAGCTGGAGATAGGCGGCTTGTGTCATGAGACCCTCCTCAGGCCGAAGCGGTGCCACGGGTGACGATGGCGGAGATACCGGCGACGAGGCGGTCGAGCACGAAGCCCACCGCGCCGATATAGACGAGGGCGACAATGATGTCGGGCAGGCGGGAGGAGTTCCACGCATCCCAGATGAAGAAGCCGATGCCGACGCCGCCGGTCAGCATTTCGGCTGCCACGATAGCAAGCCAGGAGAGGCCCACACCGATGCGAAGGCCGGTGAAGATGTAGGGCGCCGCCGAAGGCAGCATGATCTTCCAGAAGAATTCCAGCGGGTTGAGGCGCAGCACTTGCGCCACGTTGCGATAATCCTGCGGAATGTTTCGGATGCCCACCGCCGTATTGATGATGATCGGCCAGATGGCGGTAATGAAGATGACGAAGATGGCCGAGGGATTGCTGTCGCGGAACGCGGCGAGCGCCAGCGGCAGCCAGGCGAGCGGGGGCACCGTCCGCAGCATCTGGAACAGCGGGTCAAGGCCCCGCATGGCCCAGACCGACTGGCCGATGATGGCGCCGATGAGAACGCCAACCACCGCCGCGAGGCCGAAGCCCACCGCCACGCGCTGGAGCGACACCAGCACGCGCAGGCCGAGGCCGATATCCTGCGGGCCCGCTACGAAGAACGGGTCCACAATGAGGTCCTTGGAGTCCGCCCAGATGCGGCTCGGCGGCGGCAGGGTGGCGGTGGGACTGGCGCAGAGCAATTCCCACATGAGCAGGAGCAGCGCCGTCACCACCAGGGGCGGAACGATGTTGACGGCGCACCAGTGCAGCCCCGCCTTCAGATGAGCGGTGAGCGGAGCGCGCGCGGGGGCGAGGCGCACGACCTCGGCGCTGGTGCGCCGGGCCGGCTGCGGCGGTTCCTTCAAGGCGGTGACGGACATGCGGGGCTCTCCCGGTCGTGGGATGTCAGACTTCGACGCGCTTGATGGAGAGCGTCTTGAGGTAAGCGGCGGGATCGGCCGGGTCGAAGACCTTGCCATCGAAGAAGGTTTCCTTGCCGCGGGAGGTGGAAGCGGGAATCTCCGCCGCCGGCACGGACAATTGCTTGGCCGCCGTGCGCCACAGGTCTTCGCGGTTCACCTTGGAAACCAGCGCCTTCGTGTCGAGGGTGGGCTCGAACTTGCCCCAACGGATGTCTTCGGTGAGGAACCAGGTGTCGTGGCTCTGGAACGGGTAGGATGCGTAATCCTTCCAGAACTTCATGTACTGGTCGGAGTTCTTCACCACCCGGCCGTTGCCGTAATTGATGTCGCCGATGGCGCGGCCGTAGATGTCGGCGACAGGCACGTTGAACCATTGCCGCTTGCCGACGATCTCCGACATCTCCTTCTTGTTCTCCATCTTGTCGCACCATTGCTGGGCTTCCATCACCGCCATGAGGATGGCCAAGGTGGCGTTGGGATTCTTGTCGACAAACTCGGCGCGCATGCCGAGCGCCTTTTCCGGATGGTTCTTCCAGATCTCGCCGGTGGTGCAGGCGGTGAAGCCGATGCCCTGGTTGACAAGCTGCTCGTTCCAGGGCTCGCCCACGCAGAAGGCGTCCATGTTGCCCACCTTCATGTTCGCCACCATTTGGGGAGGCGGCACGACGATGGTGGACACGTCCTTGTCGGGATCGATGCCGGCGGCGGCCAGCCAATAGCGGATCCACAGATCGTGGGTACCGCCCGGGAAGGTCATGGCGACCTTCACTTCCTTGCCGTCCTCTTTCTTCTTGGCGAAGGCGGCTTTGAGGGGCGTGGCGTCGGCGGTGACCTTCAGGTCCTTGTATTCGTTGGAGACGGAGACTGCCTGCGCATCCAGGTTGAGGCGCGCCAGAATGTACATGGGGGTCGGGACGTTGTTCTGCGTCACCTTGCCGGTGGAGATGAGATAGGGCATGGGCGAGAGGATGTGGGCGCCGTCAATGCCGTTTGCGGCCCCGCCGAGCACCAGATTGTCACGGGTCGCGCCCCAGGAGGCCTGCTTGACCACCTCCACGTCCGGCACGCCATGCTTGGCGAACAGCCCCTTTTCCTTGGCGATCACCAGGGGCGCCGCATCCATCAGCGCGATATAGCCGAGCACCGCCTTGGTGGTTTCGGGCGCGGCCGCATAGGCCGAGGGCACCCCACCGGGGAACGCCATGCGCACCGCATCGAACAGCGCGGCGGTGCCGAGCGCCGCCGCGCTGCCCTTGAGCAGGGAGCGGCGTGACATCTGGGCGGGCTCTGCCTTGGGGGCGGAGGCAGGGACGATCAGATCGGACTTGGAGGACGGCGCGTCGGTCATTCTGTTCCCCTGTGGGTCGGCGGAAAAGGCGGGCCAGAAACGAAAAAAGCCGCAGACATCACGACGGCTTGCGGCCATCGGTGTCAGCGGCTCTGCTGCGGGTCCCGTCTTTGGGACGAATGGGATAGCGCGATCAGCGTCGACCGCGCGCTTCACCTCTCTTTCAAGAGTTGTGCCAAGTGCGGGCTATGGAGCAAGGCTTTGCTCCGCCAAGATAATCCTTTATGCCTAAATTTAAGGCTGCTCGGTGGCGTGCAAAAGTGATGCGCAAATTCGCGTCACTTGATGCGCACGCGTGCAGTGCGGCACGCGTGCGCGCCGGGGGCCTGTCAATTTCCGCGAGGCGGATGCCGGCTTGTGCCCATATGAAAATGCCGCCGGATGCGGCGGCATCCGGCGGCGTGACAGCGGGGCGAAACGTTTGAGCCGTCAGGCCTTCACAGGCATCAGGCCTTCCAGCGCCTCCTTGGCGATGGGGGACAGGCCCTCTCCCCCATGGGCGATGTGCTCGGCGATCTTTTCGCGCATGCGCGGGTCCCAGAACTTGCGGATGTGGGTGCGCGTGCCGTCCACCGCTGCCGCATGGGGCTGGGTGGCGAAGAAGGTGGCGATCTGGTTGGCCATATAGACCAGGCGGTCGGTGGTGCTATGCGACATGGGCTTGCCCCGCGGATGGCCCGGTGCCGATGCGCTCCGGGTGGGTGAAGACTTCAAAACCATCGTCCCGCACGATGGCGCAAAGGGTGATGCCGGCGCGCTCTGCGGTGCGCACGGCCAGCGACGTGGGCGCCGAGACGGCCGCGATGACGCCGACGCCCAGCACCGCCGCCTTCTGCACCATTTCGATGGAGACGCGGCTGGTGAGCAGAAGCAGACCCCGCGAGGGGCTGGCCTCCAGGCGCGCCACCTTGCCCACCAGCTTGTCGAGGGCATTGTGGCGGCCCACATCCTCGCACACCGCCAGCAGGCCGCGCTCCGGCTCGAAATAGCCGGCCGCGTGCACCGCGCGGGTTTCCCGGTTCAGCGCCTGGGCGGGTGACAAAAGGGACATCGCGGCCAGCAACTCGCCGGGCGAGAAACGGGCCTGCGTCGTCACATGGGCGGCGGGCTTGATGGCCTCGGCGAGGCTTTCCACGCCGCACAGGCCGCAGCCCGTGGGCCCCGCCAGATGGCGCCGGCGGGCGGAGAGGACACGCATCTTCTCCTCGGCGATCCACATGCGGGCCTCGAGGCCATCCTCCACCGCGATCACATCGAGGGAGAGGATGTCGTCGGCGGACGCGATGATGCCCTCGGTAAGCGAGAAGCCCAGCGCGAAATCGGCAATGTCCTGCGGGCTCGCCATCATGACGGCGTGGGTGGTGCCGTTATAGGTGAGCGCCACCGGCGTCTCCTCGGGCACCGCCCGCTCGCCTTCCGACACGACCCCGTTCCGCCATGCGGCGCGGTCGACGCGGCGCACCGGATCTGGAAAATCGGGGATGTTGGGCTCGTCAGACATGGCCGGACCTCGCGCGGGCGAACCCCTGCAAGGTCGTGCGCCCGCCCGCCAACTTCAAGCGGAGTCGGGCAAGGGCCCGGTCCCGCTTCATCTGGTCCGGCCATGAGGACACCGTCCCGCCTCACTCCGCCGCTTCGGCGATGCGGCGGCTTTCGCGGGAGAGCTTCTCATACTCTTCCTGCCACTGGCTCGGCCCGTTGGAAGGCGCCACCTGCACCGCCGTGACCTTGTATTCGGGGCAGTTGGTGGCCCAGTCCGAATATTCGGTGGTCACCACATTGGCCTGGGTCACCGGATGGTGGAAGGTGGTGTAGACCACGCCCGCCGGAATGCGCTCGGAAATGACCGCCCGCAGGGATGTGGCGCCCGCCCGGCTTTCCAGCCGCACGAAGTCGCCATCGCGGATGCCGCGGTTTTCAGCATCGTGGGGGTGGATCTCCAGCACGTCTTCCGCATGCCAGGCCACGTTGGCGGTGCGCCGGGTCTGGGCGCCCACGTTGTACTGGCTCAGAATGCGTCCGGTAGTCAGCAGCAGCGGGAAGCGCGGCCCGGTCTTCTCGTCGGTGGGCACGTATTCGGTGAGCATGAACTTGCCCTTGCCGCGCACGAAGCCACCGATATGCATGATGGGCGTGCCTTCCGGCGCCTTCTCGTTGCAGGGCCACTGCACCGAGCCCATCTCGTCCAGCTTCTTGTACGACACGCCCGTGAAGGTGGGCGTCAGCCGGGCGATCTCGTCCATAATCTCGCTGGGATGGGCATAGTCCATCTCATAGCCCAGCGCCTTGGCGAGCATGATGGTGACTTCCCAGTCCGCATAGCCGTTCTTGGGCGCCATCACCTTGCGAACCCGCTGGATGCGGCGTTCCGCATTGGTGAAGGTGCCGTCCTTCTCCAGGAAGGTGCAGCCCGGCAGGAAGACATGGGCGTAGTTGGCGGTCTCGTTCAGGAAGATGTCCTGAACCACCAGGCATTCCAGCGCGCCAAGGCCGGCGGACACATGCTTGGTGTCGGGGTCGGACTGGAGGATGTCCTCGCCCTGCACATACATGCCCTTGAAGGTGCCATCCACCGCCGCGTCGAACATGTTGGGGATGCGCAGGCCCGGCTCGTCATCCAGCGTCACGCCCCACAGCGCCTCGAAGGAGGCGCGGGTGGCGTCGTCCGAGATGTGGCGATAGCCCGGCAGCTCGTGGGGGAACGAGCCCATGTCGCAGGAGCCCTGCACATTGTTCTGGCCCCGCAGCGGGTTCACGCCCACGCCATCGCGGCCGATATTGCCAGTGGCCATGGCGAGGTTGGCGATCGCCATCACCGTGGTGGAGCCCTGGGAATGCTCGGTGACGCCGAGGCCATAATAGATGGCCCCGTTGCCGCCGGTGGCATAGAGGCGGGCGGCGCCGCGCACGTCCGCGGCCTTCACGCCGGTGTACTTTTCCACCTCTTCCGGGCTGTGCCGGGGATCGGCGACGAAGGCCGCCCATTCCTGGAAGTCGTCCCAGTCGCAGCGCTCGCGCACGAAGGCTTCGTTCACCAGGCCCTCGGTCACCACCACATGGGCGAGCGCGGTGACGATGGCCACATTGGTGCCGGGGCGCAGGGGCAGGTGGTAGGCCGCCTCCACATGGGGCGAGCGGACGATGTCGGTGCGGCGGGGGTCCACCACGATGAGCTTGGCGCCCTGGCGCAGCCGCTTCTTAAGGCGCGAGCCGAACACCGGATGGCCGTCCGTGGGATTGGCGCCGATAATGAGCACCACGTCCGTGGCCTCGATGGAATCGAAGTCCTGCGTGCCCGCCGAGGTGCCATAGGTCTGGGAAAGGCCATAGCCGGTGGGCGAGTGGCAGACGCGGGCGCAGGTGTCCACGTTGTTGTTACCGAAGGCGCCGCGGATCAGCTTCTGGACGAGATAGGTCTCCTCATTGGTGCAGCGCGAGGAGGTGATGCCACCCACGGAGCGGCGGCCATATTTCGCCTGGATGCGCTTGAACTCAGAGGCGGCGTAGTTGATCGCCTCCTCGTAGCTGACTTCCCGCCACGGCTCGTGGATGGAGGCGCGGATCATGGGCTTGAGGATGCGGTCCTTGTGGGTGGCATAGCCATAGGCGAAGCGGCCCTTCACGCAGCTATGGCCCCGGTTCGCCTTGCCGTCCTTGTAAGGCACCATGCGGACTAGTTCGTCGCCGCGCATCTCGGCCTTGAAGGCGCAGCCCACGCCGCAATAGGCGCAGGTGGTCACCACCGAATGCTCGGGGGTGCCGATCTCGAACATGGCCTTTTCATTGAGCGTCGCGGTCGGGCAGGCCTGCACGCAGGCGCCGCAGGACACGCACTCTGAGGACAAAAACGGCTCGTCCATGCCCGGCGATACGCGCGAGCCGAAGCCGCGGCCGGAAATGGTCAGCGCAAACGTCCCCTGCACTTCCTCGCAGGCGCGGACGCAGCGATTGCAGACGATGCACTTGGACTGCTCGTAGGTGAAATAGGGGTTGGACTCGTCCTTGCCGAGCTTGGTGTGGTTCTCGCCTTCATAGCCGTAGCGCACTTCACGCAGGCCGACGACGCCAGCCATGTCCTGCAATTCGCAATCGCCATTGGCCGAGCAGGTTAGGCAGTCCAGCGGGTGGTCGGAGATGTAGAGCTCCATCACCCCCTTGCGGATCTGCTTCAGCCGCTCGGTCTGTGTCTTCACCACCATGCCGTCCATCACCGGGGTGGTGCAGGAGGCGGGCGTGCCGGCGCGGCCTTCGATCTCCACCAGGCACAACCGGCAGGAGCCAAAAGCGTCCAGCATGTCGGTGGCGCAGAGCTTGGGGATCTGGTTCCCCACCTCCATGGCGGCGCGCATGATGGACGTGCCCTCGGGCACCTCCACCTTCATGCCGTCAATGACGAGGGAGACGAGCTTCTCCGACTTGGAGGCCGGGGTGCCGTAGTCGATTTCATGAACGAGGGACATGGCGTTCCTCCTATTCGGCGGCTGCGGGCAGCTTGGGCGCCGCGCCGAAATCTTCGGGGAAGTGGGTCAGTGCGCTGATGACCGGATAGGGCGTGAAGCCACCCAGCGCGCACAGCGAACCAAGCTTCATGGTCTGGCAAAGGTCGGTGAGGATGGCGAGATTGGACTCGCGCCGCTGGCCGGCGATGATCTTGTCCAGAGTCTCCACGCCGCGCGTGGAGCCGATGCGGCAGGGCGTGCACTTGCCGCAGCTTTCGTGGGCGCAGAATTCCATGGCGAAGCGCGCCATGTGGGCCATGTCCACCGTGTCGTCGAACACCACGATGCCGCCATGGCCGATGAGGGCGTCCTTGGCCGCGAACGCCTCATAGTCGAACGGCGTGTCGAACTGGGAGACCGGCAGATAGGCGCCGAGCGGGCCGCCCGCCTGCACCGCCTTGACCGGACGGCCGGACGCGGTGCCGCCGCCAATGTCATTCACCAATTCGCCCAGCGAGATGCCGAACGCGGTCTCGAACAGGCCGCCATACTTGATGTTGCCGGCGAGCTGGATGGGCATGGTGCCCCGCGAGCGGCCCATGCCGAAGTCGCGATAGAAATTCCCGCCCTTCTCCAGGATGACCGGGACGGTGGCCAGCGAGATCAGGTTGTTGATGACGGTGGGCTTGCCGAACAGACCCTTGAGCGCCGGCAGCGGGGGCTTGGCGCGCACCACGCCCCGCTTGCCTTCCAGGCTGTCGAGCAGCGCGGTTTCCTCGCCGCACACATAGGCGCCGGCGCCCATGCGCATTTCCAGGTCGAAGTCATAGGACGAGCCGGCGATGTTCTTGCCGAGCAGGCCGGCCTGGCGCGCCTTGGTGATGGCCTTCTCCATCACCAGGATGGAGAGGGGATATTCCGAGCGGCAATAGACGTAGCCCTTGGTCGCCCCCACCGCGATGCCGGCGATGGTCATGCCCTCGATGATGCAGAAGGGGTCCGCTTCCATGATGAGGCGGTCGGCGAAGGTGCCGCTATCGCCCTCATCCGCATTACAGACGATGTATTTCTGGTCCGCCTTCGTGGCCGCGACCGTCCGCCACTTGATGCCCGTGGGGAAGCCCGCGCCGCCGCGGCCGCGCAGGCCGCTCTGGAACACTTCTTCCACGATGGCCGCCGGGCCCAGGGTGAGTGCCCGCTCCAGGCCCTTATAGCCGCTATGGGCGCGATAATCGGTGAGCGAGAGGGGATCTATGATGCCGCAGCGGGCGAAGGTGAGCCGCGTCTGCCGCTTCAGATAGGGGATCTCCTCCACCAGGCCGACGCACAAAGGATGGGGGTGGCCATCCAGCATGCCGGCGGCGAGCAGGCCCTCCACGTCGGATGCCTTCACCGGGCCATAGCCGACACGGCCGGCGGGCGTCTCCACCTCCACCAAAGGCTCCAGCCAGAACAGGCCGCGCGAGCCGTTGCGGACGATGTCCACCAGCGTTCCACGGGCCGCAAAGGCGTCGGCAAAGGCATGGGCGACCCGGTCCGCGCCGCAGGCCACCGCCGCGGCGTCGTTGGGGACGTAAATGCGAACCACGCTCATCGGCCGGCCTCCGCAACCAGTTCGTCGATGGTCTCGCGATCCAGGCGCCCGACGAGGCGGCCGTCGATCAAAGCGGAAGGGGCGCAGGCACACAGGCCGAGGCAGTAGATGGGCTCCAGCGTCACCCGCCCGTCCGGCGTGGTCTCCCCCATCTGGATGCCGAGCTTCTCCTCGGCATAGTCAGCCAGGCCCTGGCAGCCCATGGCCTGGCAGGCCTCGGCGGCACACAGCTTGATGACATGGCGGCCCGGGGGCTCGCGGCGGAAGTCATGATAGAAGGTGACGACGCCATACACTTCCGCCCGGGACAGGTTCAGCGTCTCGGCGATCATCGGCACCACCGGATCCGGCACGAAGCCGAAGGCCTCCTGGATGGCGTGCAGGATGGGCATGGTCGCGCCCGCCATATGCTGGTGGGATGCGATGATCTGGGAGGCGCGTTCCGCGCTCCACGGTTCGTAGCCGGCCGTCGGCATGCTCTCTCCCCCGGCCACATGACGCGGCCACTTTTTTGAGATCGTTCGAAGGAGTGTCTCACAAGAACAACTCCAATCAAGCGGCCTGTGGGATGTTGCGATAGAACATGCCTATTGAAAATGGAGGTATTATAATATTTATCGCCGCCGCTAAAGGCGTTCAGGTGCGGCGAAAGCGCGAAAATCGTCTGAAATTTTGTATATCAATCGCGCTTCTCTATGTCTCCGCAGGAGCGGCGCCGTTACCCTATTGCTGCAGCGCGGCGAGGGCGGGGTCCGGTAGGACGGCGGCCTCCAGGCGCGGGGCGATGCGCCGGGCCTCCGCCACCAGGGCAGCGGTGAGCGGTGTGGTTGGCTCGCGATGGGGCACCACCAGGCCGATGGAATGGGTGATTTCTGGCTCCATGATGGGAATCGACCGCACGATGGACGTCAGACCCAGGGAGTCGGCCAGCATGGCCGGCATCACGCTCGCCCAATGGCCTGTGCGCACATGGGTGAACAGCACGATCATGGAATTGGATTCGAGCGAGGGCTTGGGCGGCCCGCCGGATGCGGAGAGAAGCCCATCCACGATGCGCCGGTTCTGCATGTCCGGTGTCAGCAGGCAGAGCGGCAATTCCGCCACCTCGGCCCAGGTCACCTGCTCCCGGTCGCCATATTTGGCCTTGGGCGACGTGACGAGGCGATAGCGCTCCCGATAGAGCGGAACGGTGTTCACCCGGCCGAGCGGTTCGTTGTCCAGATAGGTCAGGCCCGCATCGATCTCCAGATTCTCCAGGTGGTTGAGGATCTCGATGGAGGTGCGGGAGATGATGGTGAAGCGCACGTCGGGGTGCCGGGCGCGGAAGGGGGTGGTGAGCGCCGCCACCATGGGCAGGGCGGTGGGGATTGCGGCGATGCGCAGCGGGCCGGAGAGGCCGCGCTTGAGGGCATCGATGTCCTGACGCATGGCGCGGGAATCGGCCACGATGCGCCGCGCCCATTCCAGCGTCCGCTCTCCTTCCGGCGTGAAGCCCATAAAGCGGGAGCCGCGCTGCACCAGGAGCACGCCAAGCGTGTCCTCCAATTGCTTGATGCCGGCCGATAGCGTGGGCTGTGTCACCCCGCAGGCCTCTGCGGCGCGTCCGAAATGCCGCTCGCGGGCGAGGGCGATGAGATATTCCAGCTTGTCGATCATGTCCCTCTCCGCCGGCTCGGGTGACCCGATCCGCTTCACCCTGTTTGCTCCGCCCCAAGGCACTGTTCACAAATGCGCGCGTCGCAATCGCGCGGCCGGAACCTCACGGTTAAGAAACCGTTCTCCTGTCAGACGCCTCCCTGCGGCAGGAGGCAAGGGCAAAGCGAAGCTTGGGACGCCGCTCTTGGGGAGTTGTGCCATGCCTGTGATTGCACGTGGCCTCGTGGTGATCTCGATGATGGCGGTTCTGATGACCGCGTCCGCCACTGCCGTTGTGGCGCCGGGGTCGGGCCTTGCGCCCCAAAAGGCGCCGGACGCCCCGCGCTATACCGGACCCGCCCTGTTCGCGTGAGGGATTGGTATCAGAGCGGGAGCCGCATCTCTTCTCAAGAGGCGGCGGCCTGGTGAGGCGCCGGCACGTCGGGTCGGTCCGGCACGGCGGTCGCCGGGGCGCCCCCGTCCACAAGCGGCTCGCGTCCTAAATCCTGCGCGTGACCCTGGAAGCGGGCGTCCTCGCCGGCCGTTGGCCCCGAGCGGGCGATCCGCTCTGCGATGTCGGCCAGGCGCTGGCGCACGAGGGACACATCCTCCGCCCGGGTGGCAGCCTCGGCGCGCGCGACTGCCAGTTCCTTCTCCCGCTCCGCGAGGGCGGCCGCGAGCGATGCCGTGCGGCCTTCCTCTGCGGACAGAGCTTGGCGCGCAGCCGAGAGCGCGGTCTGTCTGTCCTGCACATCCGCCTCCCGCGCGGCGAGCGCGATGGAGGTTTCCGCCAGCGCCGCGACCCGATCTTCCAGCGTGCGTTCCGTTTGTGCCAGGCGCGCGGCGAGATCGTCCCGTTCCGCTGTCAGGGTGGCAATGTCCTGCGTTCGGGCAGCCAGCTGGTGGCCGAGATCGACCGCCGCGAGGCGGTGCTCTTCCAGGATGCGAGCGTCCCGCATGAGCTCGTCGCGCAACGTCTCGATCTGGATTTCAAGCCGACGCTGGTTCAGGGCGAAGCCGGCCCGCTGAAGGTCCTTGTCCGCATGGATTTCAAAGATGGAGGTCGGTACCGCGG
This sequence comes from Aquabacter sp. DMC10, assembly GCF_056314145.1. Taxonomy (NCBI): domain Bacteria; kingdom Pseudomonadati; phylum Pseudomonadota; class Alphaproteobacteria; order Hyphomicrobiales; family Xanthobacteraceae; genus Aquabacter; species Aquabacter sp. DMC10. Next base: position 233,529 of record NZ_JBQUYX010000004.1, read on the forward strand.
CTTCGATGCGCCGCGTGGTCAGGCGCACCGCCCGATGCCAGATGGCGGGCAGGACCATGAGAGCCACGAGCGTCGCCACCAGGACGCCGAGCACGAAAAACATGATCTGCTCGATCACGCGGAACCTATGCCTTCATACGGGCAGGAAGAGCTGGCCCCCGCCGCCCCCGCCTGCCGCAACCTTGCGCCCACGCCCGTTCCTGAGGCCGTAAGGCCTGGGCGGGGGTGGTTCACGCACGCTTCTTCATACGCTGCCGCCGGCCTGCGTGCCAGTCGCATCCGCAGCCCCGGCCCTGTGGGTCAGAAGGGGTTCCAGGTAGCGGTGGGGGTGAATTTCAGATAGCCGAGGTTGGCGCCAAGGCGCACTCCGACGCCCGAGCGGATGGGAACCACAACGATATTGTCCGCCGTCAGTGCCGTCATGCCGAAGCCGGCCACCAGATAGGCCGAGCCCGAGACACCGCCGAAGCGCCGGAAAATGTCCTCAACGGTCCGCAGGTTGTACACCAGGATCATGGTGCGGGCGCCGTCCCCGCCGAAATCCCAGCCCAGCGACGGGCCTTGCCAGAAGACCTTCAGATCGCCGGCATTGCGGGTGTAGAGCACGCCCTCGCCATAGCGCAGGCCTCCCACGAAGGCGCCAGATCCCTCCTGGCCGAGAATATAGCCATTGGGCTGGCCCCACTGGCCAACCGCCTTCTCGATGGCCAGGGCCAAGTCCTTCGACACCGTGCCGAAGAAGGAATGGCCTTTGCTCACCAGTTCATTGGTGGAATAGGGCGCGGGTTGCTGCCGGGGCGCCGCCGCCGCCGGTGGCGGTTGCTGCGCATGAGCGCCCGCGGCGCAGGTGGCCAGGAGGAGGACGGCGGCGGCGAAGCGGGCGACGGCGGAGGTCAGGAAGGGCATGGATCTCTCGCGATGGGCTTCGGGCAGACGCGAATCGGCAGCGGACCTTGTCCGCACAGTGTGACGCGGAGAAGGCGTGGCGCATAGGCGCGCGCTTCCGCCCCGTTAAGCAACAGCATGGGCCTTGGGGGTTAACGGAACCTGTTCGCCCTGCTGCGCTTGTGGAAGGGCGGGGGGAGGTTTATCAGACCTCACGCTTTCGCCGCGGTGCGTGCGGGCGTGCGCCTGAAGGCCGCATGCCGGTGTGCCTCGTCCATGGACTGGAACTCTGCCGGACTCCCCATGCCTGCCTCCGACGCCCCCGTGACCTTCGCCGTTTCCGCGCTGGACCTGGCCGCCTTGCTGTGTTCCCGCGTGTGCCATGACGTCATCAGCCCTGTCGGCGCCATCGTGAACGGCCTTGAGGTGCTGGAGGACGACGATTCCGCCGATATGCGCGACGTCGCCCTGGAATTGATCGCCAAGAGCGCGCGCCAGGCCTCGGCGCGGCTGCAATTCACCCGGCTCGCCTTCGGCGCGGCCGGCTCTGCCGGCGCCACCATCGACCTCGGCGACGCCGAGAATGTGGTGCGCGGGATGATGGAGGATGCGCGCACCCGCATCGAATGGAGCCTGCCGCGCGAGTTCCAGCCCAAGAACCGGGTCAAGCTGCTCCTCAATCTGGCCTTGCTGGCCGGTACCACCATCCCGCGTGGCGGCCTCATCAAGGTGGATGCCGCCCCGGGTGGCATTGCCGCGGGTTTTGTCCTCACCACCGAGGGTGTGAGCGCGCGCATTCCCCATGCGGTGCCTCCCCTCCTTGCGGGCGAGGCGCCCGAGGGTGGACTCGACGCCCATGCGGTGCAGCCCTTCTATGCTGGCCTCCTGGCGCGCGATTGCGGCATCACCGTGAGCTTTGCCATCGAGGGGGAACGCGTGACGCTGACGGCCTTCGCCGCCTGATCGGCTGCTCGCCCTTAACCAAGTGCTTCTGCTCGAGGCGAAACTGTTGATCGATCGCGATTGACAGGCGGTCTTCCCGCGCCCGAATTTACAAGGCACGTCCTTACCTGCCCCGCAAGACTTGCGGGGAGGATGAGGGCGGTGAGGAGCGGAGGGGCGGTGAACGCACCCCGCGCGGTGCCCGCGCACGACGGGCGGGAATGAGGGGCATCATGAGTGTCGCGGGGGTCGCCGACGCAGGCGAGGCGCGGGTTCGTCAACCCAAGGGCCTGGCCTTCCTGTTCCTGGCCGAGATGTGGGAGCGGTTCAGCTTCTACGGCATGCAGGCCCTGATCGTGCTCTATATGAGCAAGGTGCTGGGCTTTACCGACGCGCGCGCCAGCCTCACCTACGGCGCCTATGCCGCCTTCGTCTTCCTGACCCCCATTGCCGGCGGCGCCTTGGCGGACCGCGTTCTGGGCTTTCGCTGGGCGGTGATCGTTGGCGGCGTCATCATCATGATCGGCCATATCGTCCTGGCGCTGCCTTTCGGCGCGCTCTCCATGTTCGCCGGCATGGCCTTCGTGGTGGTGGGCACGGGCTTCTTCAAGTCCTCGGTCTCGGCGGTGGTGGGCCAACTCTATGGCGAGGACGACCCCCGGCGGGACGGCGGCTTCACCATCTTCTACATGGGCATCAATGTGGGCTCGCTGCTGGCCACCTTGATTGTCGGCTATGTGGGCCAGCAGGTGGACTGGCACCTGGGCTTCGGCCTCGCCGCGGTGGGCATGGCGTTCGGCCTGGTGGTGTTCGTCACGGGCACGCGCCATTATGCTGCCAAGACGCTGGAGTGCCCGCGGCCGCGCCTCATCCTGCCGACCATCATCGGGGCGCTCGTCGCCGTTCCCATCCTCACCTATCTCCTCGCCGAGCCGGATGGCGCAAAGCTGATGATGCTGGTGGGCGGCGGGCTGACCTATGCCTATGTGGTTTATCGCGCCTTCACCTCGGAGCCGGAATATCGCCGCCACCTGGTGGCCATCCTCATCTATGTGCTGTTCGCCAGCTTCTTCTGGGCGCTGTACAAACAGAAGGATGGGCCTCTGCTGCTGCTGGTGGACCGGGCCATCGACCGGCATGTGCTGGGCTTCGAGATGCCATCCGCCATGTTCACCTCGTTCAACCCCTTCATGATCCTTGTGCTGGCGCCCATTTTCGCCCGCATCTGGGCGGCCTTCGCCGCGCGTGGCAAGCCGATCTCCACGGGCGTGAAGTTCTTCCTCGGCCTGCTGTTCGCCGGTGGCTGTTTCGCGCTGGTGGCGGGGGCGGCCTATTCGGCCTCGTCGGGCCAGGCGGCCTCGCTCCTGTGGGTGGCGGGCGCCATCTTCCTGCTCACGTGCGGGGAATTGTGCCTCTCGCCGGTGGGTCTTGCCATGGTCTCGGCGCTCTCCCCGCCCTCCCTCACTGGCCTGATGTATGGCGCCTGGTTCCTCTCCACCTCCTTCGGCGCCTATGCCGCCGGCTGGATCGGAACGCTCGCTACGGTGCCGGAAGGGGCGACGGCCAACATTGCCACCTATGCGGCCGCCTGCGCCGACGTCTACGTGAAGGTGGCGCTTCTGGGATTTGGGGCGGCGGCGGTGTTTCTGGTGCTGCTGCCTGTCATGCGACGGCTTCAGGCGCACCATTGAGGAATTCGGCGGACGGCAGCGGGTTGAGCTGCACCGCGCGTCGGCGCTGGGCGAGGCGGCTCTCGCCGCTCTCGTCACCGAAGCAGGCCTCGAAGTCGGAGCAATCCCGGCAAGAGGGCGCGGAACACAGGACGAAGCCCTCCGCCTCGCAAAGGCGGCGGTAGAAGTACTTCTTCCACTTCATGTTGCGCACATTGCCGGCCGCCAGCACCGGGAAGTGCCGGCCGAGCAGGCGGGAGAGCTCGCCGCGATTGCCGAGGCCGAGATCCTGCCACAGGTGATCCGGCTCCATGGCCCGGCGCGCGATCATGCCCGCCAGGATACGCCCTTCAGGCGTTCGCGCGTGCTGGCGCAGCAACTCCGCGAGCATCTCCTCCTCTTCGCCCGCCTCGCCTTCGCCGATGGGCACGGCGAGGGCGAGGAAGGCGCGGGGAGAGAAATAGCGTGCAAAGACGTCTTCAAGATCCTGGCTGCCGACGCCGAGATGCCGGGCAAGGGGGTGATCCTCCGCATCCGCCTCGGCGGCGGCGATGGCGATGATGGACGCGAAGATGTGCGCGTCGAACCCCAGATCCAGGCCGGCCGGCTCGTCCGCCTTGCGGTCAGCTATACTCCCACGCCGCTCCTCCCGCCTGCACGGCTCCAGCGCGGCCCCGGCCTCGTGGGCGGCCATCAGCGCGCCGTAAATGGCGGCGGAAGAGGGGGGACGGTGGGAGAGGCCCATCTACGCCTCCCTCAGGCCGCGATCTTGTCGGCGGTGACGTGGGTCTGGCAGTTCTTGGGGCAGACGCGGGAGCAGGCGCCGCAGCCGATGCAGGCTCCCGCATTGTCCACCACCATCACCTTGCGAACCAGCTCGCCGTCGAAATCGTCGTCCTCGTCCTCATCCACCTTGCCGAGCATGGCGTTTTCCTCGCCCACGCCCCACAGATGCATGACATCCCGCGAGCACACCTTGTAGCAGCGGCCGCAGCCGATGCAGGTGGTCTCGTCGATGGCGACCAGATAGTCCGGCGTCCAGGCGCTGCCGTCGCGCGTCGTATAGGCCATGGCTGATCCCCTTGCTGGCTAGGCCTCGTTGCGGGTTCGCCGCCGTTCAGGCGGCCTGGGATTCCAGCGCTTTGAGGGCCTTGCGGGCCTCGTCCAGCGCCTTGAAGGTGGCGTAGGTTTCCTGCGCGACTTCGAGGATGTTCTGCCAGTTGGTGGGCAGGTCCTCGGACAGGTCGTGCAGGTTCATCTTCCAGGTGACGGACTTGGAGGAGAGCTTCTTGATCTCCGCCTTCAGGGTGTCGACGTCGGACATTTCAGCCTCCTCTCAGATGCGGGCGACTTCGGGATAGGTGTTGATGGCGTCCACCGCGTCGGCGAGGGCCTTGGAGCCGGCCTCCGCCAGCTTGGACAGGGTCTCGAAGCCGAAGCGGTGCACGTCGCGCAGGTGCTTGGAGAGCACCACCAGCTTGCCGGCGGTGAGGAGCACGCGGCCGAAGCCCTCGTGGCTCATCTTCATCATGGGGCTGGCGATGAGGCCGGTCTCCGCCTCGATGGCGAGGCCGACGGCGGTGTAGAACATCTCCACCCGCCACAGCACTTCCGGGTCGGGATCGCCCATGATGGGGATCTGCCGGCGCTGTTCCTTGGTGAGGATGAAGTCCTTCAGCAGCAGGGCGTCCGAGCGCCCCTCCCAGCTGCCATAGGTGTCCTGGGCGCGCATCAGGCGCACCAGGGATTTCAGGAAGGGCGTGGCGAGGGCCGCGCCATCGGCGTCGACCCCTTCAAGCACAGCGGCGTCGGTCATGGCATGCTCCTCGATGGTCAGTCTTCGTCGTCGATGAAAGAGGGCTTGGGTGCGACGGCGCCCGCTTCCGCCAGCACCTTGCGCAGCCAGGGCGGCGGCGAGCCGGCCAGCATCTCGCGGGTGCGCTCCAGCACCACGTCGATGGGCTGGGCCTGGGCGATCTTGATGGGGTGGATCTTGGCGGTGACCACCTTGGCTGCGGACGGTCCGCCAATGGCGAGGCAGAACAGGAGGTGGCAGCCGCGCAGCGCCTCCACCTTGGGCGTGATCTTGTCGTCGCCGTCGGTCTGGTGCTTGCCGCCTTCGTCCGAGACCTGGTCGAACGCCACGGTTTCCACGAAGGACCAGCCATCCACCGTCACGTCATAGACGGCGAACTTCTTGGCCGAGCCGAAATGGGCGTTCAGGCCCTTCATGTCCTGGGTGGCGATGGCGACCCGGACGGCCGGCCCCGTGCGCGGGGCGGCCGCCTCTTCGGTCTCAACGAGCCGCAGTCTGCGCGTGGCTGTCATCGGTCTCTCCGCGATCACGGAACGGGTTGAGGGATTGGGGGGTCGGCTCGTGCCGGCTGGCCTGGAAGATGTTGGACACCTCGAAGATGAGGTTCCGCGTGCCTTCGTGGCCGATGGTCAGGCGGTGCTGGCTGCCGAGCCGGTCGAAGATGGGAAAGCCCGCCCGCATGAGCGGAATGGCGAGGCGTTCGGAGGCCTGGCGGCCATGGCTGTGGGTGACGAGAAGATCGCAGCCCGCCGCCCGGTCTTCCAGGTCCTGAAGATCGCCAACCAGCACCTCGGCTGTGGGCACCTTGCGCAGGATGGGATTGGCGCCCGTGGTGGTGACCGCCACCTCCACCGTGGCGCCGAGACCGACGAAGAAGGTGGAGAGCGCGAACAGCAGGTCCGGCTCGGCGGCGATAGCGATCTTCTGGCCACCGAAATGGAAGTGACCGTCCAGCAAGGCGTCCTGGAGCTGGCTGCGCTGGCGCCGGAGCTTGGCGGGAACGGGCCGGCCGGAAAGCTGGGCGAGCAGGCTTATGAAACGGTCCGCCGGCTTCAGCCCCGTCAGGGTCTCGAACAGCGTGAAGGGAACACCCGCCCGTTCCTCGATGGCCGCCGCCGCACCGCGCACATGTTCGGCCAGCACGATGGTGTGCACCGAGCGGCCCATGGCGCGGATGTCGGGCACCAGCGTGCCGCCATAGGCCGTGGGCACCCAGCGGTCGGGCACCGTGCCGTCCAGCGAGCCGGAAATGTCCGGCAGGATGATGGGATCGAGCCCGAAGGCCTCCACGGTCTCCCGGATATATTCCAGGTCCGCCACCGTGTGGTGCCAGCCGGGCAGGACGTTCACCTGGTTCAGGCTGACCACCCGGTCCGCATTGTGCGGCACCAGGGCCTCGACCATGGACAGGACGGCCTTGGACCAGCCTTCCTCCATGGCGCCCTCGAAATCGGGGGTCTGGGCCAGCACCACCTCGGTGCCCTGGAGCGCCTCAGCGTTGCGCGCGCGGATGAGTTTGAGATCGCTGGCGAAATCCTCGCCGCGCGTCTCAACCAATGCGGTGGTGCAGACCCCGATGAGGCTCGGCTTGGTGCGGGTCTTCAGGTTGAGGATGGCCTCTTCCAGATGATCGGCCCCGCCCAGCACGGTCGCCACCTCGTCCATGGCGGTGGTCTGGAGCGGGATGGTCTCCTTGAAGTGGCGCACCAGCAGGACGAGCGCGAAGGACGTGCAGCCCTGCGAGCCGTGGAACAGCGGCATGGCGCCGTCGACGCCGAGATAGGCGAGCGCGGCGCCCAGAGGCTGGGACGACTTCAAGGGGTTGATGGCGGCGGCCTTCAGGAGGGGCGTGACGTTTGTCATGGCGGCGCCCTCAGCATTCGGCCAGGTCGTCGGCACCGGCGCCGGCGAACTTCTTGCGGGTGTGGGCGAGGAAATGGGGATCCTCGCCACCGCCGTCGCCCAACCCCTCGCCCACAGGGCCACCCGGGCCGGACAAGAGGTTGCCCTGCGCATCCCAGGGGGCGGGCTCGCGCACCTCGGCCCACATGGGATTGGAGATGGCGATGTCGATGCGCTTCACCAGTTCCACCATGCCGTCATAGCCGGCATAGGGGAAATGGCGCTCCTGGTTGATGTCGAGCCAGGGCATCTTGGCTTTCAGCGCAATGAATTGGGTGCGCCCGCCGGAAAGCATGATGTCGGCCTTGTTGGACGCGAGCATCGCGTAGAGATCCCGCGGCGCCATGCTGTCGAACATGTGGTTCTCGTCTTTCAGGAGCTGCTTGATGCGCTCCTTGTCCTCGAGCGTCGACTTCTTGACCGACGTACCGACGATCTCGATGCCGATCTCCATCAAGGCGGCCACCACCGACCAGGACTTCACGCCCCCGGTGTTGAGCAGCACCCGCTTGCCCTGCAGGCGGGGACGGAACGCCTCCAGCCGCGCCCAGGCCCGGGCTTCTTCCTGCGCGATCAGGGCTTCGGTGCGCTCCAGAATGGCCGCATCGGCGCCCCGCTGCACCAGGAGGCGCGCGGTCTGGCGCAGGGCTTCCGAGGTATCGGAAATGCCGTAGAACGAGCCCTCGAAGAAGGGGATACCCCAACGCTCTTCCATCTTGCGGGCGAGATTGATGAGCGCGGTGGAGCATTCCATCATGGTGGCCCGCGCGGTGTGGGCGGCGGCCACTTCGTGATAGCGCGCGTCGCCGGGAATGCAGGCGCGGATGCGGATGCCGAGCTTCTCGAACAGCGGCTTCACCGCCCAGAACTCGCCGGAAAGATTGAATTCGCCGAGAATATTGATGTCCAGGGGGCCGGCATCGTCCGGCTCCACCGTGCCGATCACATGGTCGAGCAGGGACTCGCCGGCGAGCTTGTTGCCGAGATTCTTCGAGCCCACGAAGCCCGGCGCGTTCACCGGCACGACGGGCAAGCCATATTTGGCCGAGGCCGCCTTGCACACCGCCTCGATGTCGTCTCCGATCAGCGCCGTGACGCAGGTGGAATAGACGAAGATGGCGGGGGGATTGAAGCGCTGCGCGATCTCGCGCACGGCCTTGTAGAGTTTCTTCTCGCCATTGCCCATCACCACGTCGAGCTCGGTGAGGTCCGTGGTGAAGGAGCGCCGCCAAAGGTCGGAGCCCGAGGAGCCGGCGCCGCGATTGTCCCAGCTGTTGCCTTCGCAGGCGAGCGGGGCATGGATGAGATGCGCCACATCGGTGATGGGCTGGAGCACGATCTTCGCGCCGTCGAACGCGCAACCGCCAGCGGCCGCGCCGGGCGTCAAGGGTTTCGAGCAACCCTTCTTGCGCTCTTTCGCGCCCTTGGCCTGGTTCTTGTCGCAACCTGGCTCGTTGAAGACGTCGGCGATCTTGTCCTTGAGCATGGCCATGCCCTCCGGCGCGATCCTGATGACTTGAAAGACGCTCCCGGACCTTATGTCCGGGAGCGCAAGGAACGTCGCCGCGAGCGATGGGGGGCAGAAATTGTGCGGCGACGGGTCTCGTGCGGAGGCGGGCGCACCCGCCTCGGGCTCAACGGGTCAGGTCGAACGAATAGTCGGTCTTGGCCGGCGTGATGGTTTCCTGGTCCAGCGTATCGAAGATCTTGTCGAGGATCGTCGTCAGCAGGCGCAGGCCACCCTGGTAACCCATCACCGGGAAGCGGTGATGATGATGCCGGTCGAAGATCGGGAAGGCGGTGCGGATGAGCGGGGTCTTGGTGTCGCGCTCCAGATACTTGGCGTAGGAATTGCCAAGGATGAAGTCGACCGGCTCGGTGAAGAGCAGCGACCGCAGGTGCCACAAATCCTTTCCGGCCCAGACCTGGCCCGACGCACCGAAGGGCGAGGAGGCGAGAAGCTCCTTCATTTCTTCTTCCCACTGCTTGGTGCCGTTGGTGGCCAGGCAATGGATCGGCTCGCCGCCGGTCTCCAGGATGAAGCGGGTGAGGCCATAGACCACATCCGGATCGCCGAAGATCGCGTACTTCTTGCCGTGCAGCCAGGACTGGCTGTCGGCCATGGCGTCGATGAGGCGGCCGCGCTCCAGGGTGAGGGCCTGAGGGATCTCCTTGCCGGTCAGCTCGGAAATCTTGAACAGCAGCTCGTCCGTGCCCCGAATGCCGAGCGGATAGTGGAAGTTGACGACCTCCTGGCCTTTGGTCGCCACATAGTCGAGCGTCTTGCGGGTGCAGTATTTCTGCAGCGAGAGCGTCGCCTTGGCGTTCAGAGCATCGGCGGTGTCCTCCAGCGTGGTGCCGCCGGAATACATGCGGAACTCGCCGTCGGAGGGCGTGTCATAGGTGTCGGAGGCGTCCTGGAGCAGCGTATAGTCGACGCCGATCAGGTCGAGCATGCGCTTCAGCTCGCGGTTATTGCCGACGCAGAAGCCGTCAAAGCCGGGAATGATGGTGATCTTCTCACCCGCGACGCGCTCCTTGTCCTTCCAGAAGTGCTCGAGGATGCCCTTGATCATGTTGTCGTAGCCGTCCACATGGCTGCCGACGAAGGCGGGCGTGTGGGCGTGGGGCACGTCGAAATCCTGCGGCACCGAGCCCTTGTTCTTGGCATTGGTGATGAAGGACTGAAGGTCGTCGCCGATGACTTCCGCCATGCAGGTGGTGGAGACCGCGATCATCTTCGGCTCGTAGAGCGAATAGGTGTTCGCCAGGCCGTCGATCATGTTGTTGAGGCCGCCGAACACCGCCGCGTCTTCCGTCATGGAAGAGGAGACCGCCGAGGACGGCTCCTTGAAGTGACGCGACAGATGCGAGCGGTAATAGGCGACGCAGCCCTGTGAGCCATGAACGAAGCTCATGGTCTTCTCGAAGCCGGCGGAGGCAAACACTGCGCCGAGAGGCTGACACGCCTTGGCGGGGTTCACGACCAGGGCTTCGCGAGCAAGGTTCTTCTCGCGATACTCCCAGGTCTTGGCATATTCGCGCTGCGCGTCCACCGATTCATTGGACGCGGGGCACTCGAATTCTTCCCGCTTGCGCGCGAACATTTCCTGATATTCGGGCTCGCGGAACAGCGGGGCGTGGTCGAGCACGCGGTCGGCTGATTGCGGCATGGTCAACTCCTGTCCTGTTCGGCGTGGCCGCGCCATACGGCGGCACACGGCTCGGGATTAGGACGGTCTCCCCGCATGGGGCGGCCGGGTTCGGCTCAGGCAAGGTTCACCCGATCGCGCCCAAGGGCACGCTGGTAATCCTTGCGGATCAAAGGGTTAGATCCGGCCCGCGCGGGGCGGGCCGGAGGGGGATGTCACTCCGCCGCCTGGAGCAGCGGGGCGGAGTCCTTCTTCTTCCAGGGCGGATCGAACAGGCCCCAGACCGGATTGTTGATGGCCAGGTCCATGTCGCGGGCGAAGATGGCGAAGCCGTCATAGCCGTGATAGGGGCCCGAATAGTCCCAGGAATGCATCTGGCGGAAGGGAATACCCATCTTCTGCACCGGATACTTTTCCTTGATGCCGGAGCCCACCAGATCCGGGCGGATCTTCTCGATGAACTTCTCCAGCTCGTAGCCGGTCACGTCGTCATAGATGAGCGTGCCCTCCTTCACGTAATGTCCGGTGCGCTGGTAGTCGTCGTTATGGGCGAATTCATAGCCCGTTCCGGCGATTTCCATGCCCAGGTCCTCATAGGCGGTGATGACGTGGCGGGGGCGCAGGCCACCCACATAGAGCATCACCTTCTTGCCTTCGAGGCGCGGCCGGTACTTGGCGATGACCGCATCGACCAGAGGCTGGTACTTGGCGATCACGGCCTCGGCCTTCTCCTCGATCTCCGGCCCGTAATGCTTGGCAATCTTGCGCAGCGAGGCGGCGATCTGGGAAGGGCCGAAGAAGTTGTATTCCATCCACGGGATCGAATACTTCTCTTCCATGTAGCGGCAGATATAGTTCATCGACCGGTAGCAATGGATGAGGTTGAGCTTGGCCTTCGGCGCGCGCTCGATCTCGGCGAGCGTCGCGTCGCCCGACCAGTTGCCGACGATGCGCAGGCCCATTTCTTCCAGCAGGATGCGGGACGCCCAGGCATCGCCGCCGATATTGTAGTCGCCGATGACATTGACGTCATAAGGCGACGTCTCGAACTCCAGCGTGCCGTCCTGCTTCTCGAAGACCCAGTCCCGGATCGCATCGTTGGCGATGTGATGGCCGAGCGACTGAGAAACGCCACGGAAGCCTTCGCACCGGACGGGCACGATGGTCTTGCCGATTTCCTTGTTCTTCTTCTTCGCCACGGCCTCGATATCATCGCCGATCAGGCCGATGGGGCATTCCGACTGGATGGTCACGCCGTGATTCAGAGGGAACAGAGTCTCGATCTCGGTGATGACCTTGTCGAGCTTCTTGTCGCCGCCGAAGACGATGTCCTTCTCCTGGAAGTCGGACGTGAACTGCATGGTCACGAAGGTATCGATGCCCGTTGTGCCGATATAATAGTTGCGGCGCTGGGACCAGGAATACTGGCCGCAGCCAACAGGTCCGTGGGAGATGTGGACCATGTCCTTGATCGGACCCCACACCACGCCCTTCGATCCAGCATAGGCGCAGCCGCGGATCGTCATCACGCCCGGGATGGACTTGATGTTGGACTTGACATCACATTCGGTGAGGAGCTTCTCCTCCCCCTCGGCTGTCTCTTCGACTTCATCGACGCCCTTGGCGACGGACAAATGCTTGCGCCGGCGCTTGGCGAATTTGTCGGGATAGGCGGACAGCACGTCCTCGATGATCTTCTCGTGGAGCGCGCCGTCGTTTTCGTAATCGAGGCTCATGGCAGTCGACCTCTCAAAGTGAGCGGCGGGGCGGCCCGGCGGGGTGCCGGGCCGCGTTGGGTCAGACGGCCGCGGCGGCGGCCTTGGCGGCTTCCTTGGCGGCGAGCTCGGCGAGCTGCTGTTCCTCGGTCTTCATGATGCCGAAGTCCAGCAACATCTCTTCCAGTTCTTCCATGGTGATGGGGGTCGGGATGGTTCCCTTGCCCGCATTGCCATGAACCTTGTTCGCCAGCATGCGATATTCTTGCGCCTGCTTGCTGTCGGGCGCGTACTCGATCACCGTCTGGCGGCGCAGCTCGGCGTGCTGGACGATGTTGTCGCGCGGCACGAAATGGATGAGCTGCGAATTCAGGCGCTTGGCCAGAGCATCGGCCAGGTCCCACTCGCGGTCGGTCTGGCGCTCGTTGCAGATGAGCCCGCCCAGGCGCACGCCGCCGGAATGGGCATACTTCAAGATGCCCTTGGCGATATTGTTGGCCGCATAGAGGGCCATCATCTCACCGGACATGACGATGTAGATTTCCTGCGCCTTGTTCTCGCGGATGGGCATGGCGAAGCCGCCGCACACCACGTCGCCGAGCACGTCGTAGGACACATAGTCCACATCATCATAGGCGCCATTCTCTTCGAGGAAGTTGATCGAAGTAATGACGCCGCGTCCGGCGCAGCCGACGCCCGGCTCGGGACCGCCGGACTCGACGCACTTGATGCCCTTGTAGCCGATCTTGAGCACGTCCTCGAGCTCAAGATCTTCCACGGAGCCAGCCTCGGCCGCCAGGGACAGGACGGTGTCCTGGGCCTTGGCGTTCAAGATCAGGCGGGTGGAATCCGCCTTGGGATCGCAGCCGACGATCAGGATCTTCTGACCCATTTCGACGAGCGCGGCGAGGGTATTCTGGGAAGTGGTGGACTTTCCAATGCCACCCTTCCCGTAGAAAGCAATTTGGCGCAGACCGGCCATGGTCAAACCCCACTTGGTTGTTCCGACATCTTGCGATGCCACCATTGGCGCGCGGCGCTCGCCGCCACCGCACTTCCTCCCGCAACCGCCGTGCCAAGCGCCGGGGCGGGGCGTGCCACTTCTGAAAATGCTGTTGAAACAATGGCTTGTGCGGTCGTGTCGGGGCGGTGTCGGCCGAATTGGGGCTGTCTCGAAACCGACAAAACACGACAGCCCTGTGCGCTTCCGAAAAGCCGTGTCGGCCTTTTCCCATCCCGTCAGGATTGTCGGACGGCTTTGTCGGGTGAGCGACAGGGATGTCGGCGAGGGGCCGGAAATGGACGGTGATCTCGGCTTGGAGCGCCCGTTCACCGCGCGGAACACCGCAATTCAAGGCTTAGGGGGCTGGTGCCGAACTTGCACCGCGGCGTGCGGCTTTACTTGAGAAGGACTTCGCCATGACCGTCATCGACCAGACCGCTTTCGCCCGCCTGGAAAGCGAGGGGCGCCTCCTGAACCCCGTGTTGAAGGGCCCGACGCACAAGCCCGGCCGGTTCGGCTTCCGGGGCGAGCTGGCGCTCAAGTTCACCCCCACGGTCGCCGGCGAGAAGCGGCCGCCGGAGCTGGCGGTGGACCAGGTGCTCTCGGTGAGCCGGGAGGGGGAGGCGACCATTTCCTTCTTCGCGGCCTATCTCCTGTCGTTTGAATATGCCGGCATCCTGGCGGACGTGCTGGGCGACACGCTGTCGCCGGAAGGAAAATACTTCCTCTTCTGCAACAACATCCCCTTGGACAAGAAATTCAAGGTGGCGCTGGGCGGGGCGACTTTCCTGGTTCTGCCCATCGACGAGGCCACCGTCTATAACGAGCTGCTGGACCTCTTGAAGATCGACAAGAACGACCTGAAAAAGCTGGATACGGCCGGCAAGCAGGACTTTATCGCCGACAAGGCGGCCAAATTCTCCGCCAAATGGCCAGAGCTGACCTTTGCCGAGGGCCTCGCCCTCATGGGGCCGGTGCGGGACCCCGGCGAGAACCGGCCGGTGTGAGCGCTTGTGCCCTGCCGGGTCGGCCGTCCGCCGGCCGGGCTCGGCGGGGAGGGGGCGGGGGAGGCTGGCGCCCTCAGGCGCCGCCCTTCTTGTCGCAGGCGGCGAGGGCGGTGAGCACCGGCGGCACGCCTTCCAGCGGCACCTTGGTCTGCTCGGGGCCGATGGTAACCGCCAGGAGCTTGCCGGTGCGCAGCGCTTTGAGCTGCCCCTCCTTCAGGAAGGCACCCACGCGGTCGTCGTCCAGGCGATAGAAGGTGGCCTTGGCGGCCTTGCCGTCGATCTCGATGCGCCCCTTCACCTCGTCGCCGCGGGCCTCGGAGGGCACCAGCAGGACCCAGCCCTCGCTGCTCTTCTCGAAGCTGGCGTCGATGTGGGCGGTGGCGGGGGGCAGGGCGGCGCAGCGCACATATTGGCCGTCCACGCTCACCGCCGTGATGGTCCAGCCGCTCACCTCGGAAAACTTGGTTTCCACCGGCGCGGGATCGGAGGCGGGCGTCGCCTGCGGCGCCGGCACCACGCCCGCGAACAGGCTGGCCGAAAGGAGGACCGGCGCGAGGTGCGCCGGCAGAAGCGAAAAGATCATCCGACCCCCTCTTGGCACCCGGCCACCCGGCCTGCTGCAGCCGCGCGCAAGCGGCTTGTCTTCTTGGTTCAGCGCGGCTTTCGCCCGGCCCGGTGGCGGTGCCCCGCTATGGTTTGCCGGGTGCGCCGCCGCGCCTGATCCCATGTCTATAAGCACGTCCGCCGCGCCCTGGCGAGGCGGTTGTGCGTCGCGGCGCGGGGGCTGGCGCCCTTGGCAGCAAAAAGGCCGGCCCGTGTGGCGGGCCGGCCTCAAAGGGGGCGGTGCGCACCGTCCGCAGCCTGTGGCGGGGAAGGCGGCCCGAATGGGGTCGCCCCCGCCTCACACGCCGATGGGGCGGCGCAGGTCCAGCGTGGTGGGGAACTCGTCCGGCGCGGTCTCGGCCGGCACATGGGTCATGCCGGGCGTATGGCCGTGGGGCTGGAAGCGCGCCAGGCGGCGGGCCTCCGCCTCGTAGGAATTGACCGGATAGGTCTCGTAATTGCGACCCGCCGGATGGGCGACATAATAGACCACGCCGCCGCGCGACCGCCCGCTCCAGGTGTCGATGATGTCGAAGGTGAGCGGGGTGTGCACGGGAATGGTGGGGTGCAGGCCCTCCGGCGGCTGCCAGGCCTTGTAGCGCACGCCCGCCACATAGGTGCCGTTGCGCCCGGTGGGGGCGAGCGGCACGCGGCGGCCGTTGCAGGTGAGGACGAAGCGGGCGGGATTGAAGCCCTCCACCTTCACCTGGATGCGCTCCACGGAGGAATCCACATAGCGCACGGTGCCGCCGATGGCCCCTTCCTCGCCCAGCACGTGCCAGGGTTCCAGCGCGCTGCGCAATTCCAGGTCGACGCCGGCATAATGGACCTTGCCATAGGCCGGGAAGCGGAACTCGAACTGGGCGCGGAACCATTCGGGATCAAAGGCGTAGCCCGCGTCCGTCAGGTCGGAGAGCACGTCCTTGAAATCTTCCCACACATAATGGCCGAGCATGAAGCGGTCATTGAGCGTGGTGCCCCAGCGCACGCAGCCCCCCGTGATGGGCTGCTTCCAGAACATCATGATGAGCGCGCGCAGCAGCAATTGCTGGGCAAGGCTCATGCGCCAATCCGGCGGCATCTCGAAGCAGCGGAACTCCACCAGGCCGAGCCGCCCCGTGGGGCCATCCGGCGAATAGAGCTTGTCGATGGAGATTTCCGTGCGGTGGGTGTTGCCGGTCACGTCGATGAGGATGTTGCGCAGCAACCGGTCCACCAGCCAGGGCGGCGGCGGCAGGTCCGTGCCCGGATAGGGGAATTTGGAGAGCGCGATTTCCAGCTCATAGAGGCTGTCGTGCCGGGCCTCGTCGATGCGCGGATGCTGCGAGGTCGGGCCGATGAAAAGGCCCGAGAACAGATAGGACAGCGAGGGATGGCGCTGCCAGTAGAGGATCAGGCTTTTCAGCAGGTCCGGCCGGCGCAGGAAGGGGCTGTCGGCCGGGGTGCGGCCGCCCACCACCACATGGTTGCCGCCACCGGTGCCGGAATGGCGCCCGTCCAGCATGAATTTCTCGGTGCCGAGGCGGGTCTGATGGGCCTCGTCATAGAGAATGCGGGTGGTCTCGACGCAGCCCTGCCAATTGTCGGAAGGGTGGACGTTGACTTCCAGCACGCCCGGATCGGGGGCGATGCGGATGACTTCCAGGCGCGGGTCGTAGGGCGGGGGATAGCCTTCCAGATGGATGGGAAGCTTCAATTCCTCCGCCACCGCCTCCACGGCGGTGACCAGTTCCAGATAATCCTCCAGCGCCTCCACCGGCGGCATGAACACGCACAAATGACCGTCGCGCGGCTCGATGGCGATGGCGGTGCGCACATAGAAGGGGCCGGCGGGCGGGGAATAGGAGAGATATTCCCGCACATTGGCGCGGGCCCGCTCGGCCGCCGGAATGGCCCCGGTGGTGCCGTCGCGGCGATAGGCCTGGGCGATCTCGTCCGGGTCCGGCAGGTCCGGTCGCGGGTCCAGCGGATCGGCGGGAATGGTGTGGGGATAGAGGGTGGCCGGGATATAGGCCAGCGAATCCAGCGGCAGGCGGAAGCCGATGGGGCTGTCGCCGGGCACCAGGAACATGTGGCCGCGGCGGAAGCGCCAGGCCTCGCTCAGCCAGCCGCCACCCGCGCGGGAATTCAGGCGCTGCACCGGAATGGCAAAGCCCTTGGGGGTGCCCAGCCCCTGGGCGAAGGCATCCGCCATGGCCTTGCGGGCGATGGGGTCCTTGATGCGGGGATCGCCGGGCTCCAGATTTTCCGGCAGGTTTGCTTCCTTCAGGATGAAGTAGGCAATGTCCTCATAGGCCGGAATGACATTCTCGTCCTTCAGGCCGAGCCGCTCGGCCAGCGCGCTGGAGAAGCGCTGCGCCTCGCTGGCGCCCACCCCATAATGGGTGGTCTCATAGGCGATCAGCGCCTCGTCGTGCCAGATGGGCTTGCCATCCTTGCGCCAGAACAGGCCGAAGGACCAGCGCGGCAGGTCCTCGCCGGGATACCACTTGCCCTGGCCATAATGGAGGAGGCCGCCGGCCGCGAACTTCCCGCGCAGGCGGCGGATCAGCTCGTCCGCCTTGCCCCGCTTCATGGGGCCCAGCGCCGCCGTGTTCCATTCCGCGCCTTCGTAATCGTCGATGGACACGAAGGTGGGCTCGCCGCCCATGGTCAGGCGCACGTCGTGGGCCTTGAGGTCCGCATCCACGGTCTCGCCGAGCGCATTGAGCGCCGCCCAGCTTTCGTCCGAGAAGGGCAAGGTGACGCGGGGGGCTTCCGCGATGCGGTCCACCCGCATGTCGAAGCCGAATTCCACTTCCGCCGGCTCCACCAGGCCGGAGATGGGGGCGGCGGAGCGATAATGGGGGGTGGCGGCCAGCGGCAGGTGGCCCTCGCCGCACAGGAGGCCGGAGGTGGCGTCAAGGCCGATCCAGCCGGCGCCGGGCAGATAGACTTCCGCCCAGGCGTGCAGGTCGGTGAAGTCCACTTCCGTGCCGGAGGGGCCGTCCAGGGACTTCACGTCGGGACGCAGCTGGATGAGATAGCCGGACACGAAGCGGGCGGCGAGGCCGAGGCGGCGCAGCACCTGCACCAGCAGCCAGCCGGAATCGCGGCAGGAGCCGAGGCCCTTTTCCAGGGTCTCGTCCGGGGTCTGGACGCCCGGCTCCATGCGGATCACATAGCCCACCTGGCCCTGGATCTTCTGGTTCAGCTCCACCAGGAAGTCCACCATCCGCTTCTTCTCGCGGGGGATGGCGGCCACATAGGCGTCGAGCAGGGGGCCTGCGTCCTCCAGCTCCAGATAGGGGGTCAGTTCCTTCTTCAGCTCGGGCGCATAGTCGAAGGGGAAATGCTCGGCATAATCCTCGATGAAGAAGTCGAAGGGATTGATGACCGCCATGGAGGCGTGGAGGTCCACCTCCACCTTGAACTCCGTCGTCTTCTCCGGGAAGACGAGACGGGCCTGCCAATTGCCGAACGGGTCCTGCTGCCAATTGATGAAGTGCTCGGCCGGAGAGACCTTCAGCGAATAGGAAGGTATCTCGGTGCGGCAGTGGGGCGCCGGGCGCAGGCGGATGATCTGGGGCCCGAGCGCCACCGGCTTGTCATAGGTGTAGCTGGTAACGTGATGCAGGCTCGTCAGGATGGGCATGGTGTGTCACCGGCTGCGGTGGGCAAAAGGCAAGCCCAAGGTTAGACAAGGGGTTAGCGGCGCGGAAGCGCGTCTTTGCGGCGCGCCCTGCCGAAAATAAGGGCAGGACGGAGACCGTCCTGCCCTTGCGTGTCACGCGGGATGCGCGGCGCCGCCCTTGGCGGGCTCCGGCCCGTCCCCGGCCGCGGGCTGCGGCGGCTTCTTCTTCAGCACCTTCTCCTCGAACCGCTGCAGCACGGTGAAGAAGGAGGGCACGAACAGCACCGCCAGGCAGGTGGAGGCCAGCATGCCCGAGACCACGGCGATGCCGATGGACTTGCGGGAATTGGCGCCGGCGCCGGTGGCGAAGACCAGCGGCAGCACGCCCAGGATGAAGGCGAAGGAGGTCATGAGGATGGGACGGAACCGCAACCGTGCCGCCTCCACCGCCGCCTCCATCACATCCATGCCCTCGGCGCGCCGTTCTCGGGCATATTCCACGATCAGGATCGCGTTCTTGGAGGCGAGCGCGATCAGGAGCACGAGGCCGATCTGGGTGTAGAGATTGTTGGCAATCCCGATGCCCAGCAGCGCCGAGACCGTGCCGAGCAGCGCCAGCGGCACCGCCAGGATCACGGAGAGCGGCTGGATCCAGCTCTCATACTGGCCGGCGAGCACCATGTAGACCAGGATGATGGCCAGTCCGAAGACATAGTACATCTGGTTGCCGACCTGCTTCTCCTGATACGACATGGCGGTCCACTCATAGCCCATGCTGGGCGGCAAGGTGGCGGCCGCGATCTGCGCCATCAGGTCGAGCGCCTGGCCGGACGAATAGCCCTGCGAGTTGACGCCCACGATGGTGGCGGTCGGATACAGGTTGTAGAGCGAGATCAGCGGCGCGCCCGGCAACACGCGGATGTCGATCAGCGTGCCCAGCGGCACCATGGTCCCATTGCCGGCCTTCACCTTCAGATTGTTCAGGTCCTCCGGCAGGATGCGGGCCTTGCTGTCGGCCTGGGCATAGACCTGGAAGACGTTGCCGAACTTGTTGATCTGGGTGACGTAGCTGGAGCCCACATAGGTGGAGATGGTGGAGAACACCTGGTTCACGCCGATGCCCAGGGTCTCGGCCTTGATGCGGTTGACCTCCACCTGCAATTGCGGCGCCCCCACCCGGAACGAGGTGGACACGTGCGACAGGGCGGACTGGGCCGTCGCCTTCTCGATGATGGCGTCGGCCACCTTGGAGAGCAACTGGTAGTCGAAATTGCCGTCGCGGATCTGCGGCTGCATGGTGAAGCCGGAGGCGTTGCCGATGCCCTGGATGGCCGGCGGCACCAGCACCATCACCGAGGCGTCCTGCACCTGCTCGAAGTCCTTGTTCATGCGCAGGTAGATGGACAGCAGGTCCTCGCCCTTGTTCTTCTCGCGCACGCTCCAGTCGGTGAAGGTGACATAGAGCACGCCCGCGTTGGACAAGGTGGCGTTGTTGTCGAGGGCGGAGATGCCGGTGATGCCGAGCACCGTGTCGACGCCGGGCACCTTCTGGGCGATGGCGGAGACCTGGTTCACCACCAGCTGGGTGCGCTCCATGGAGGAGCCTTCGGGCAGCTGCACCGCCAGCACCACATAGCCCTGGTCCTCGATGGGCAGGAACGAGGTGGGCACGCGGCTGATGCCGTAGATGGCGGCGGTGATGAGCGCCAGGGCCACCACCACCATCAGCTTGGAATGATGCACCATGCGGCTGATGAGGCCCGCGTACCAGTGCTCGCACTTGTCATAGACCGCGTTGAAGCCGCGGAAGAAGAAGTTGCGCTGCTCCGGCGGGGTGGGCTTGCGCAGCCACAGGGCGCACTGGGTGGGCTTCAGGGTGGCGGCGTTGATGGCCGAGATGACCGCGGTGGCGGCGATGACCAGCGCGAACTGCTTGAACATCTCGCCCGACAGGCCGGGGATGAAGGAGGCCGGCAGGAACACCGACATCAGCACCAGCGTGATGCCGATGACCGGGCCGAACAGTTCGTCCATGGCCTTTTCCGCCGCCGGGCGGCCGTCCATGCCTTCCTCGATGTGCCGCGCCACGCCCTCCACGATCACGATGGCGTCGTCCACCACGATGCCGATGGCCAGGATGAGCGCGAACAGGGTGGTCAGGTTCACCGTGAAGCCCAGCGCCGCCATGGCGGCGAAGGCGCCGATGATGGTCACCGGCACGGTGGTGGCGGGCACCAGGGTGGCGCGCCAGTCCTGGAGGAAGAGGATGATGACCACCAGCACCAGGATGCCGGCTTCGTACAAGGTCTTGTAGACCTCGTCGATGGAGGCGGAGACGAACTTGGTGGTGTCGAAGGGGATTTCGTAGGCGACGCCTTCGGGGAAGGCGGGCTTCAGCTCCTCCATCTTGGCCTTGACCGCGGCCGCCACGTCGAGCGCGTTGGCCTCCGGCAGCTGGAAGATGGCGATGCCGGTGGCCGGCTTGTTGTCGAGGGTGAAGGTCTTGGAATAGGACTGCGCGCCCAGCTCCACCCGGCCGATGTCCCGGATGCGGACGATGCGGCCGCCATCCTGGTTGTCCACCTTGACGATGATGTTCTCATAATCGGGCACGTCGTTAAGGCGGCCCTGGATGTTCACCGTATATTGGAAACTGGCCTTGCCGCCTGCCGGTGGCGCGCCCACCTGGCCGGCGGTGACCTCCTGGCTCTGGCCCTTGACCGCCTGGGTGACGTCGGAGGGGGTGACGCCCACCGCCTGCATCTTGTCCGGGTCGAGCCAGATGCGCATGGCGTAGTCGCCGACGCCGAAGATGAAGACGTTGCCGACGCCGGGCAGGCGGGCCAGCTCGTTCTGCACATAGATGGCGGCGTAGTTGGACAGGAACAGGCCGTCATAGCGCCCGTCCGGCGAGGTCAGTGACACGAATTCCAGGATCGACGTGCCCTTCTGGAGCACGGTCACGCCCTGCGTCTGCACCGAGGTGGGCAGCGAGGCCATGGCGATGGAAACGCGGTTCTGCACCAGCACCTGCGCCATGTTCGGGTCGGTGCCGATGGCGAAGGTCACCACCAGCGTATAGGTGCCGTCCGAGGCCGCCCAGGACTGCATGTAGAGCATGCCCTGCACGCCGTTCACCTGCTGCTCGATGGGCAAGGCGACGGTGTCGACGATGGTCTTGGCGCTGGCGCCGGGATAGGAGGTGGACACCGTGACCGTGGGCGGCACGATGTTGGGATACTGGGCCACCGGCAGGCGCAAGAGGCACACCGCGCCGATGAGCACGAACAGCAGAGCGAGGACGTTGGCCAGAACCGGTCGCTCGATGAAAAAGCGCGAGATCATGTTCGCTGCCTTGGGTTCGAGGAGCCGACGTCAGTTCTTGGTGGCCGGCGCGGGGGTGCCGGGCGTGTTGTCCGCGGGGCTGATGGCCTTCTTCTTCTGGGGAGCGGTCATGGTGCCGGTCTCCACCGTCACGGTGGCGCCGGGCACGGCGCGCTGGATGCCGTTCACGACCACCCGGTCGCCGGCCGCAAGGCCCTTGGTGATGGCGCGCAGGCCGTTGTCCTGAAGCTGGCCGAGCTGGACCGACTTCTGCGCCACCTTGTTGTCGGCGCCCACCACCAGCACGTAGGAGCCGCTCTGATTGGCGCCCACCGCGGTGTCGTCCACCACCACCATGTCCTCGGGCTTGCCGAGCGGCAGGCGCACGCGGGCGAACAGGCCGGGCAGCAGGCTGAGATCCTTGTTGTCGAAGATGCCGCGCACCGTCAGCGTGCCGGTGTTCACATCCACCTGCGGCGCCACATAGTCGAGCTTGCCCTTGTGGGGGTAGCCGTCCTCGGTCTGGAGGCCGATCTCCACGGGGATGTCGGTGAGGTTCTCGGCCAGATGGGCGAGCGTCTTGCCCTGGGCGGCCAGCGCTTCCTTGATGCGCAGCACCTGGTTCTCGGAGACGGTGAACCACACATAGATGGGGTTCACTTCCACGATGGTGGCGAGCTTGGTGGGCCCGCTATAGCCCACCAGCGCGCCCACATCCTGCAAGTGCGCGGTGACCACGCCGTCGAACGGCGCCATGACCTGGGTGTAGCCCAGATTGATCTTGGCGGTTTCCACCTGGGCCTGGGCGTTCTGCACGTTGGCCACCGACTGGTCGCGCTTGGCGCGGGCCTGGTCGAGGGCGGCCTGGGAGGCGAAGTCCTGCTTGGCCAGCTGATTCTGGCGGTTGAACTCGGCTTCCGCCTGCACCTGCAGCGCCTGGTTGGCGGCGAGCGTCGCCTTGGCCGAGTCGAGGCTGGCCAGATACTGGTCCTGCTCGATGGTGAACAGCACGGTGCCCTTCTTCACCAGGGCGCCGTCCTTATATTTGATGCCGGTCAGGAAGCCCTGGACGCGGGCGTTCAGGTCCACCGTATTGATGGAGGCGGTGTTGCCGGTCAGCTCCAGGTATCGCGTCACCGGCTGCAGGGGCGCGGCGGCGACGGTGACGGTGGGCGGGGGCGGGGCGACGTAGGTGTTCTTCTCCTCGCAGCCCGCAAGCGCGACCGAGACGAGCGCCGTTGCTGCCAAGATGAACCCCGGGCGACCGGGCCGGAGTTCAGACTTGCGCGCACACGTACCGCGTACCAATACCATCATACCCAACCCCCGATCGAGCGATCGCGCGGATACTAAGCAGCGACCTCTGACGTGTCCATGAAAGAGAATGGTCCAAATCGGTTCCTTCACTCGCGTGGTGCCCGCGCCACGGCTTATGTTTCTGGCGTTTGTCCGCCGCTGCGCGCGCCCTCCGGTACCACTTGCCGACCCCCTGGTCCGCGCCGTGTCCTCCCCTGGCGCGTCCGGCAAAGCGGCACCGCGGGCGGCGGCTTGCATTGACAAGCCTCCCCCCCGTTCATAAGTGTCCCCGCGGTATGGTGGCGACCCTTGCCCCATGCCGTGCGCCGGCGTGCGCGCCTCCCCTTTGGGAAGTGGGGCGCGGCATGTCCGGGACTTGATGATGCCGTCTTCCCGGTGTCCAAGGTTCCGGCGCGACGAGGGACCAGATTTCCGGAGGGCCGGGCCGCCCGTCTGCCCCCTCCGCGCTCCGAGACGGAACGGATAGAGATTTTACGATGTTCGGTGGACTTGCCCGCAAGATTTTCGGCTCCGCGAACGACCGCAGGGTCAAGGGCTTGCGCCCCAAACTCCAGGCCATCAATGCCCTGGAGCCGCAGATGGCGGCGCTGAGCGACGATGAATTGCGCGGGCGCACCGCCGAGTTCCGCGCCCAGCTGGCCGCCGGCAAGAGCCTCGACGATCTGCTGGTGCCTGCCTTCGCCACCGCCCGCGAAGCGGCCAAGCGCGTGCTGGGCATGCGCCCGTTCGACGTGCAGATGCTCGGCGGCATGGTGCTCCACGAGGGCGGCATCGCCGAGATGAAGACCGGCGAAGGCAAGACGCTGGTGGCCACCGCCCCGGTCTATCTGAACGCGCTCGCCGGCAAGGGCGTGCACGTGGTGACGGTGAACGACTATCTGGCCCGCCGCGACGCGGAATGGATGGCCCGCATCTACCGCTTCCTCGGCCTGACCACGGGCATCATCGTCCACGGCCTCGACGACGAGCAGCGCCGCGCCGCCTATAACAGCGACGTCACCTACGCCACCAACAACGAGCTGGGCTTCGACTATCTGCGCGACAATATGAAGTATGACCGCTCGCAGATGGTGCAGCGGCCGCACTTCTTCGCCATCGTCGACGAGGTGGACTCCATCCTGGTGGACGAGGCGCGCACGCCTCTCATCATTTCCGGTCCGCTGGACGACCGCTCCGACTTCTACAACACCATCGACACCTACATCCCCCGCCTCACCAAGGAAGACTATGAGGTGGACGAGAAGCAGCGCTCCGTCGCCATGACCGAGGCCGGCATGGAGAAGATGGAGCAGATGCTCTCCGAGGCCGGGCTGCTGAAGTCCGACTCGCTCTATGACATCGAGAATGTCTCGGTGGTCCACCATGTGAACCAGGCGCTGCGCGCCCACACGCTGTTCCAGCGCGACAAGGACTATATTGTCCGCAACAACGAAGTGGTCATCATCGACGAGTTCACCGGCCGCATGATGCCTGGCCGGCGCTATTCGGAAGGCCTGCACCAGGCGCTCGAAGCCAAGGAGCGCGTACAGGTGCAGCCGGAGAACCAGACTCTGGCCTCCATCACCTTCCAGAACTATTTCCGCCTCTATGAGAAGCTCGCCGGCATGACCGGCACCGCCTCCACCGAGGCGGCCGAGTTCGCCGACATTTATCGCCTCGACGTGGTGGAGATCCCCACCAACGTGCCGGTTTCCCGCATCGACGACGATGACGAGGTCTATCGCACCGCCGCCGAGAAATATGACGCCATCATCAAGGTGATCGGCGAGGCGCACGAGAAGGGCCAGCCGGTGCTGGTGGGCACCACCTCCATCGAGAAGTCGGAGCTTCTGGCTTCGCTCCTGGTGAAGGCCGGCTTCATCCAGAAGGACTTCTCAGACCCCGAGGCCTTCAGCGGCCACACCCCCGGCAAGGTGTTCGCGGTGCTGAACGCCCGCTATCACGAGCAGGAAGCCTATATCGTCGCCCAGGCCGGCGTCCCCGGCGCCATCACCATTGCCACCAACATGGCCGGCCGCGGCACCGACATCCAGCTCGGCGGCAATGCGGACATGCGCATTGCCCACGAGCTGACCGACGTGCCGCCGGATTCGCCCGAGCGCGCCGCGCGCGAGCAGGCCATCCGCGACGAGGTGCTGGTGCTCAAGAAGAAGGCGCTGGCGGCGGGTGGCCTGATGGTGCTCGGCACCGAGCGTCACGAGAGCCGGCGCATCGACAACCAGCTGCGCGGCCGCTCCGGCCGCCAGGGCGACCCCGGCCATTCCAAGTTCTTCCTCTCCCTCGACGACGACCTGATGCGCATCTTCGGGTCCGACCGGCTCGACGGCATGCTCCAGCGCCTCGGCCTGAAGGAAGGCGAGGCCATCATCCACCCCTGGATCAACAAGGCGCTGGAAAAGGCGCAGCAGAAGGTGGAAGCGCGGAACTACGACATCCGCAAGAACCTCTTGAAATATGACGACGTGCTCAACGACCAGCGCAAGGTGGTGTTCGAGCAGCGCCTCGACCTCATGACCGACGACAATGTCGCCGAGACCGTGGAGGAGATGCGCCACACCGTCATCGCCGACCTCGTCGCCAAATATATCCCCGCCAATTCCTATCCCGAGCAGTGGGACGTGAAGGGCCTCGACTTCGCCGTGCGCGACGTGCTGACGCTCGACCTGCCCATTGAGGACTGGGCCAAGGAAGAGGGCATCGGCGGCCCCGAGGTGGTGGAGCGCATCACCCGGCGCGCCGACGAATGGATGGCCGGCAAGGTCGCCAAGTACGGCCCCGATCTGATGCGCTATGTGGAGAAGTCCATCCTTCTCCAGACGCTGGATCATCTGTGGCGCGAGCACATCGCCATGCTCGACCATCTGCGCCAGGTGGTGGGCCTGCGCGGCTATGCCCAGCGCGACCCGCTGAACGAGTACAAGTCGGAAGCCTTCCAGCTGTTCTCGGCCATGCTGGGCCGGCTGCGGGAGATCGTCACCACCCAGCTGATGCGGGTGGAGATCGTCACCTCCCCGCCGCCCCAGGAGGAACTGCCGCCCATGGAGGCGCACCATATGGACCCGGTCACCGGCGAGGACGAGATGGCCTCGGCCGCCGCGGCCCTGGGGTTCCGTCCCGCCCCTGAAGTGGCGGGCGACGTGGCCGTTGCCAACCGCGACCCCAACGACCCCTCCACCTGGGGCAAGGTGGGCCGCAACGAGAATTGCCCCTGCGGCTCCGGCAAGAAGTTCAAGCACTGCCACGGCCGCTTCGCCTGAGGCGGGCCGCGCCTTCGGGCGCTGGGGTGAATTGAAGAAGGGCGCTCCCGCTGGGGGCGCCCTTTTTTTTGTTTGCGCGCGGGTGGGGTGAGGCGCCGTGCACACGGCGGGTGAAACTTTTGCATCGGTCAGGTTAACCTGATTGACAGAGTGGGTTGCACCTTGTTCTCTGCCGGGCAGAACCCCGGAGCCCCGCCATGGTCACCACCACCCTCGGCATCAAGGTCGACGACACCCTCAGGGAGCGGCTGCGCCTCGCCGCCGAGCGCCATGGGCGCACGCCCCATTGGATGCTGAAGCAGGCCCTCGTCACCCTGCTGGACCGCCTGGAGGCGGAAGGCGGCGCCACCGATCTTTCCGGCGCGGACGCGACTTTGGCCGAGGCGTTGGCGGGCTCGGGCGGGGAGAACCCCTTCCTGGACTTCGCCCGCTCCGTGAAGGCGGAGGGCCATCTGCGCAGCCGCATCACCGCCGCCTATCGCCTGCCGGAAGACGAATGCGTGCCGCGCCTCGTCGCCGAGGCGAGCCTGCCCGATGCGCTGGCCGACGAGGTGGCCGCCACCGCCCGCACCCTGGTCACCGCCCTGCGCGAGAAGGCGGGCCGGGGCGCGGTGGAGGCGCTGATCCGGGAATATGACCTCTCCAGCCAGGAGGGCGTCGCCCTCATGTGCCTGGCCGAGGCGCTGCTGCGCATCCCCGACCGCCCCACCCGCGATGCTCTCATCCGCGACAAGATCGGCCGGGGCGACTGGCTCTCCCACCTCGGCCACAGCCGCTCTTTGTTCGTGAACGCGGCCACCTGGGGGCTGCTCGTCACCGGCAAGCTCACGGCCACCGCCAGCGAAAGCGGCCTGTCCTCGGCCCTGACGCGCCTTGTGGGCAAGGGCGGCGAGCCGCTCATCCGGGCCGGCGTGGATCTGGCCATGCGCATGATGGGCGAGCAGTTCGTCTCCGGCCAGACCATCACCGAAGCGCTTGCCAATGCCCGCAAGATGGAGGCGAAGGGCTTCCGCTATTCCTATGACATGCTGGGCGAGGCGGCCATGACGGCGGCCGATGCGGACCGCTATTTCGCCAGCTACGAGCAGGCGGTGCACGCCATCGGCAAGGCTTCCGGCAAGCGCGGCATCTATGAGGGGCCGGGCATCTCCATCAAGCTGTCCGCGCTCCATCCGCGCTATTCCCGCGCCCAGCGCGAGCGGGTGCTGGCCGAACTGCTGCCCCGCGTGCGCGCCCTCGTGCACCTGGCGCGCTCCTATGACATCGGGCTGAACATCGACGCGGAGGAGGCCGACCGGCTGGACCTCTCCCTCGACATTCTCGAGCAACTGGCCTTCGACCCGGACCTTGCCGGCTGGAACGGCATCGGCTTCGTGGTGCAGGCCTATCAGAAGCGGGCGCCCTTCGTGCTCGACTTCGTCATTGATCTCGCCCGCCGCAGCGGCCGGCGCATGATGGTGCGCCTGGTGAAGGGCGCCTATTGGGATGCCGAGATCAAGCGCGCCCAGGTGGATGGCCTGGAAGGCTTCCCGGTCTATACCCGCAAGGTCTATACCGACGTCTCCTATCTCGCCTGCGCCCGCAAGCTGCTGCGCGCGCCGGACGCGGTCTTCCCGCAATTTGCCACCCACAATGCCCAGACGCTTTCGGCCATCCTGGCCATGGGCGGCGGCAATTATTATCCCGGCCAGTATGAGTTCCAGTGCCTGCACGGCATGGGCGAGCCGCTCTATGAAGAGGTGGTGGGCGCGGACAAGCTGAACCGGCCCTGCCGCATCTATGCCCCCGTGGGCACCCACGAGACGCTGCTCGCCTATCTGGTGCGGCGCCTCCTGGAGAATGGCGCCAACACCTCCTTCGTGCACCGCATCGCGGATGCGAACATCCCCATCGAGGCGCTCATCGCCGATCCCGTTGCGGAAGCCGCCGCCATCCGCCCCCAGGGCGCGCCCCATCCTCGCATCGCCTTGCCGCGCCGGCTGTTCCCGGACGGACGGGTCAATTCGGCGGGGCTGGACCTCTCCAACGAGCAGCAATTGGCGGCGCTGGGCAGTGCGCTGCTCGCCAGCGCCCATGAGGCGCATCTGGCCGAGCCGCTGCTGGCCGACGGCGCGATGGAAGGGGAGGGGCGCCCCGTGCGCAATCCCGCCGATCTGCGCGACGAAGTGGGCCGCGTGGTGGAGGCGGACCCAGCCCTCGCCTCCCGCGCGGTGGAAGAGAGCGCCCGCCTTGGCGCCGTGTGGCCGGCGACCCCGCCGCATGAGCGGGCGCGCTGCCTGCGCCGGGCAGCGGATTTGCTGGAAGAGCGCATGCCGAGCCTGCTCGGACTCATCGTGCGCGAGGCCGGCAAGTCCCTGCCCAATGCGGTGGGCGAGGTGCGCGAGGCGGTGGATTTCCTGCGCTATTATGCGGCGCAGGCGGAGGGCTTCGACAATGACACCCATCGCCCGCTGGGTCCGGTGGTGTGTATCAGCCCCTGGAACTTCCCGCTCGCCATCTTCACCGGCCAGGTGGCCGCGGCGCTCGCCGCCGGCAATACGGTGATCGCCAAGCCCGCGGAGGAGACTCCCCTCATTGCCGCCGCCATGGTGGGCATGCTGCGGGAGGCCGGGGTGCCTCCCGGTGCGCTCATTCTCCTTCCCGGCGATGGCACGGTGGGCGCGGCGCTGGTGGCCGATGCCGGCGTGCGCGGCGTCATGTTCACCGGCTCCACGGAAGTGGCCCGCCTGATCCGCGCCACGCTCGCCCAGAGGCTGGGTCCCGATGGGCGGCCCATTCCCCTCATCGCGGAGACCGGCGGGCAGAATGCCTTGGTGGTGGATTCCTCCGCACTGGCGGAACAGGTGGTGGCGGATGTGATCGCGTCCGCCTTCGATTCCGCCGGCCAGCGCTGCTCGGCCCTGCGCATCCTGTGCCTCCAGGAGGAGGTCGCCGACCGGACGCTCGCCATGCTGCGCGGTGCGTTGAAGGAATTGCGCATCGGCAATCCCGCGCGGCTCGCCACCGATGTGGGGCCGGTCATCACCGCCGGCGCGCGCGAGGGCATTCTCGCCCATGTGGCTGCCATGCGGGAGAAGGGCTTTGCCATCGAGGAGGCGCCGCTGCCGGAGGAATGCCGGCACGGCACCTTCGTCGCCCCGACCCTGATCGAGATCGACGCCATCGGCGCGCTCACCCGCGAGGTGTTCGGCCCCGTCCTCCATGTGGTGCGCTATGCCCGCGAGGACCGGGACGCGCTGCTTCAGGCCATCGCCGCCACCGGTTATGGGCTCACCTTCGGCCTTCACACCCGCATCGACGAGACCATCGCCGAGGTGACGGCGAAGGCCAGCGCCGGCAATCTCTATGTGAACCGCAACCTCATCGGCGCCGTGGTGGGCGTGCAGCCCTTTGGCGGGCACGGCCTGTCCGGCACCGGCCCCAAGGCGGGTGGGCCGCTTTATGTGAACCGGCTTCTGGCGGTGCGCCCGGCTTATGCGCCCGGGGAGGGCAACGCTCCGGCCCCGGACGCCGCCGCGTTGGCCTGGGGCGCGCATCTGGAAGCCAAGGGCGTGCCGGAGGCGGTGGTGGCCCGCTGCGCGCGGCTGGCGGCACGGGCGCTGCCTGGCCGGGTGCAGGAGCTGGCGGGGCCGGTGGGCGAATCCAATCTCTATGCCCTGAAGCCGCGCGGCACGGTGCTCTGCCACCCCGCAACCTCGCTCGGCCTGGTGCTCCAGGTGGGTGCGGCGCTCGCGGCGGGCAATGGCGTGCTGCTGGACGCGCCAACCTCCCTCGACGGCCTGCTGGAGGGCTTGCCCCCGGCGGTGGCCGCCCGGATCACGCGGGTGCGCGGCCTGCCGGAAGGGCGGCTCGATGCGGTGCTGTTCGAGGGCGACGCCGACACCTTGCTCGCCCTCGACCGGCAATTGGCGGAAAGGGACGGGCCGCTGGTGGCGGTGCACGGGCTCTCCGCCTCCGAACTGGGGGAGGGGGCCGACTATCCGCTGGAATGGTTGCTGGAAGAGCGCTCCATCAGCACCAATACGGCGGCGGCCGGCGGCAATGCCTCGCTCATGACCATCGGCTGACCGCCCGGCGACACGGCCGGTGCTGCCGCGCCCTCTCCCCGACGGGGGGAGGGCTTTTTCGTGCCCTGGGGGGGACCGTGTCCGAATGTGGAAAAATCCGCTTGCGTATTGCTGATGAATTTCGATATTCATCAGCAATCAGATCGGATGAACCCATGGCAGTGACACGGCCCAAGGAAACGGCAGAGGAAACCCGCGAACGCATCGCGCGGGTGGCGGAAGAGCTGTTCCGCCGCATGGGATTTGCCAAGACGGCAGTGGCTGACATCGCCGCTGAGGTGGGCATGTCGCCGGCCAATGTCTATCGCTTCTTCCCGTCCAAGACCGCCATCGTGGAGACCATCTGCAACCGTTGCCTCGGCGAGATCGAGGAGGAGGCGCGAGCCATCGCGCGGGCCGATGTGCCCCCCGGCCAGCGGCTGGAGGAGATGTTTCTCGCCATCCTGAAGTATCACCGGGACAATTTCCTGGTGGAGCGGCGGGTGCACGACATGGTCCTGGTGGCCATGGAGAACAATTGGGACTCCATCGAGGGCCACAAGGAAAACATCAAATCGATCATCGCCGGGCTGCTGAAGGAGGGGGTGGAGGCCGGTGTTTTCCTCCCCCATCCCCACACCGACGTGCCGGAGATCATCATGGGCTGCATGGTGCCCTTCTGCCATCCGGTGCTGGTGGTCCAGTGCATCGAAGAGGATCTGGACGGCCAGTTGCGCAACACCATGCGCTTCCTCCTGCGCGCCATCTCCACCGCGCCGGCGCCGCTCTGAGCCCCCGGCGCTCTGCGCCGGGGTCTTTTTGTCCCTTTTTTCTGACGAAGATGAACTTTCGTCAGTCATGACACGTAACCCTTCACCCCGTTGAACCGGACTTCGCGCCATGCCCGCCCTCTCGTCCCCTGTTCCGGTCCAGCCCGCCTCCGGGCGCGCGCTTCTGCTGCGCCTGCTCCCCGTCCTCGGCCTCGGCCTGCTGCTGGCCGGCTGCGGCGATCCCGCCCCCGCCGAGGAGGCCGGTCCGCCTGCCCGCCCGGTGCAGGTGATGACGGTGGCGATGGCCCCGCTGGAGGCGGACAAGAGCTTCGTGGGCGTGGTGCGGGCGCGGCGGGAGATCGACCTGTCCTTCCGGGTGGCGGGCAAGGTGGTGCAGCGCTTCGTGGATGTGGGCCAGCGGGTGAAGGCGGGGCAAGTGATCGCCACCCTCGACCCGCAGGACCTGCGCCTGCAATTGGAAAGCGCGGAAGCCGAGTTTGCCGCCGCCACCGCCAATCTCGCCCAGACCACGGCCGAGGACGGGCGCTACCGCACCCTCACCGCCCGGGGCTTTGCCTCCAATGCCGACCTCGACCGCAAGACGGTGGCCAAGGAAGAGGCCGCCGGCCGGCTTGAGCGGGCCCGCCGCGCCCTGGATCTGGCCCGCAACCAATTGGCTTACACCGACCTGAAGGCCGACGCGGACGGCGTGGTCATGTCCACCTCCGCCGAGCCCGGCCAGGTGGTCACCGCCGGCCAGACGGTGGCCCGCATCGCCCGCCTGGACGAGAAGGAGGCCGCCGTCGCCCTGCCGGAAACCGCCCTTGCCTCGGCCCGCGCCGATACCGCCACGGTCACCCTCTGGGCCGAGCCCAACCGGGTGTTCAAGGCGCGCCTGCGCGAACTGTCCCCCCAGGCCGACGCGACCAGCCGCACCTATGCCGCCCGCTTCACCATCGAGAATGCCGACGACACGGTGGCCTTGGGCATGACCACCTTCGTCATCTTGCGTCCCACCAATCTGGTGAATGTGGCCCGCCTGCCGCTCTCGGCCGTGTTCGACAAGGGATCGGGCGCGCGAGTGTTCGTGGTCGATGCCACCACCCATACCCTGGAGGCGCGCCCCGTGACGGTGGCCGGCTATACCTCCGATTCCGCCCTGGTGTCCGAGGGCCTCACCGGCGGGGAGCAGGTGGTCACCATGGGCGTCCAGACGCTCGACCCCGGCCGCGTGGTGCGCACGGTGCCGGCGGCGGTGAACGTGGCCGGCGCGACGCCCGCGCCCGCATCCGCCAAGTGACCGGGGGGCCGACCATGTCCAACGACGCGCCGGCGGACGGCTTCAACCTCTCCCGCCTTGCCATCACCCACCGTGCCTTGACGCTGTTCGCCATTCTCCTGGTGGCCGCGGCGGGGGTCTATTCCTACTTCAACCTGGGACGCGCCGAGGACCCCTCCTTCACCATCAAGGTGATGGTGGTGAGCGCTGCCTGGCCCGGCGCCACCTCCACCCAGATGCAGGAATTGGTGGCCGATCCCATCGAGAAGAAGCTGCAGAGCCTCGCGCATCTCGACCGGGTGGAGACCTATTCCCGCCCCGGTGTCAGCTTCATCCAGGTGACCCTGTCGGACTCCACCCCCGCCAGCGAGGTGAAGGCCCTGTGGTATCAGGTGCGCAAGAAGGTGGACGACATGAAGGGCGACCTGCCCTCCGGTGTCATCGGTCCCTTCTTCGACGACGAATATGGCGACGTCTATTCCAACCTCTACATGCTCTCCGGCGACAAGGTCGCCCCCGCCGAGCTGAAGCGGCAGGCGGAAATCATCCGCCAGAAGCTGCGCCGCGTGCACGACGTGCAGAAGGTGGACATCATCGGCGAGCGGCCCGAGCGCATCTATATCGAGTTCAGCCACGCCCGCCTGGCCACCCTCGGCATCACCCCGCAGCAGGTGTTCGATGCCGTGGCACGGCAGAATGCGGTGGTCTCGGGCGGCGCCGTGGACACCAAGGCGGACCGCATCAACCTGCGCCTGTCGGGGGCCTTTTCCGGGCCGGAGGCCATCGCCGCCGTGCCGGTGGCGGCGGGCAATGCGGTGTTCCGCCTGGGCGACATCGCCACCGTCAAGCGCGGCTATGAGGACCCCGCCAGCTTCCTGATCCGCCAGAACGGCCGGGATGCGGTGGGCATCGGCGTGACCATGGAGCCGGGCGCCAACATCATTTCCTGGGGCGAAGACGTGAAGGCGGCCATGGACAAGGCCATCGCCGAACTGCCCGTGGGCATCGACGTCACGCAGATCGCCGACCAGCCGCACATCGTCTCCCTGTCGGTGGGCGAGTTCCTGCGCACCTTCGCGGAAGCGCTGGTGATCGTGCTGGTGGTGTCCTTCCTCTCGCTGGGCTGGCGCACCGGCATCGTGGTGGCGCTGTCCGTGCCGCTCGTGCTGGCCATCGTGTTCGTGGTCATGATGTCCATGGACATGGACCTCCACCGCATCACGCTCGGCGCCCTCATCATCGCGCTGGGCCTGCTGGTGGACGACGCCATCATCGCCATCGAGATGATGGTGGTGAAAATGGAGGAGGGATTCGACCGGGCCCGCGCGGCCACCTTCG
This sequence comes from Aquabacter sp. DMC10, assembly GCF_056314145.1. Taxonomy (NCBI): domain Bacteria; kingdom Pseudomonadati; phylum Pseudomonadota; class Alphaproteobacteria; order Hyphomicrobiales; family Xanthobacteraceae; genus Aquabacter; species Aquabacter sp. DMC10. Next base: position 267,168 of record NZ_JBQUYX010000004.1, read on the forward strand.
CCTGGAGCTCCACCGCCTTCCCCATGCTCACCGGCACGCTGGTGACGGCAGCGGGCTTCCTGCCGGTGGGTTTCGCCAAGTCCTCGTCGGGCGAATATGCCGGCGGCATTTTCTGGGTGGTGGGCATCGCGCTCATCGCCTCCTGGTTCGTGGCGGTGATCTTCACGCCCTATCTGGGCTACATGCTGCTGCCGGAGTTCAAGAAGAAGCCGGGCGAGGGGGGCCATTCCGCCCATGACCTGCACGACGGGCGGCTCTATCGCATCCTGCGGTCCATGCTGGGCGTGTGCCTGCGCCACCGCTTCCTGGTCATCGGCGTCACCTTCGGCCTGTTCGCCCTTTCGGTGGTCGGGTTCGGCGCCGTGCAGCAGCAATTCTTCCCCACCTCCACGCGGTCCGAACTGTTCCTGCAGATGCGCCTGCCGGAGGGCACCTCCATCTCGGTCACCGAGGCCACCGCCCGCAAGGCCGAGAGCCTGTTCGCCGGCGACCCGGACGTGGTCACCGCCACCACCTATGTGGGCCAGGGCACGCCGCGCTTCTGGCTCGGCCTCAATCCGGTGCTGCCCAACCCCAATTTCTCCGAGATCGTCATCGTCACCAAGGACACGCAGGCCCGCGACCGGCTGAAGGCCAAGCTCGACGCGGCCATTGCCGATGGTGCGCTGGGCGAGGCGCGGGCGCGGGTGGACCGCTTTGTTTTCGGCCCGCCGGTGGGCTTCCCCGTGCAGTTCCGCGTGGTGGGGCCCGATCCGGCCCTGGTGCGCAAGATCGCCGAGGATGTGCGCACCGTCATGGCCCGGGACGGGGACGTCATCGATCCCCATCTGAACTGGGGCGAGCGGGTGAAGTCCATCACCCTGGAAGTGGACCAGGACCGCGCCCGCGCCATCGGCCTGACCACCACCGACATGGCGCAGACCCTCCAGACCTTGCTCTCCGGCTATACGGTGACGCAGCACCGGGAAGGCAATCTGCTCATCGACGTGGTCGCCCGCGCCGTGCCGGAAGAGCGCATCGACCTGGAAAAGCTCTCCACCCTCACGGTGGGCACCCGCAATGGCGTCGCCGTGCCGCTGGGGCAGGTGGCCCGCATCGCCTATGCCTATGAGGAGCCCATTCTGTGGCGCCGGGACCGCGACCTGGTCCTCACCGTCCGGGCGGACATCACGGAAGGCGTGCAGGCCCCGGACGTGACCGCCCGCATCCTGCCCAACCTCGCCGCCCTCAAGGCCGGCCTGCCGGCGGGCTATCGGGTGGAAGTGGGCGGCTCCGTGGAGGAAAGCGAGAAGGCCAACAAGGCGCTCGCCGCGGTCTTCCCGGTGATGATTATCGCCATGCTGTCCATTCTGATGATCCAGCTCCAGAGCTTCTCGCGCCTTGCCTTGGTGCTGGTGACCGCGCCACTCGGCCTCATCGGGGCGACGGCGGCGCTGCTCATCGCGCACCAGCCCTTCGGCTTCGTGGCCCTGCTCGGCCTGATCGCGCTTGCCGGCATGATTATGCGCAACACCGTCATCCTGGTGGACCAGATCGACACCGACATCGCCGCCGGCCATGCCCCGGCCGAGGCCATCGTGGACGCCACCCTGCGCCGCGCCCGGCCGGTGGTGCTCACCGCGCTGGCGGCGGTGCTGGGCATGATCCCGCTCACCCATTCGGTGTTCTGGGGTCCCATGGCCATCACCATCATGGGCGGCCTCTTGGTGGCCACCCTTCTGACCCTGCTGGCGGTGCCGGCCATGTATGCGGCCTGGTTCCGGGTGAAGGTGTCCGCGCCCGCTCCCTCCAGCGCCCCCGCGCCCTCGTCCGCCGTGCCGGTGGCCCGCTGAGGCGTGCCCTTTTCCATTGGGGCGGCGGACCCGTTCGCCGCCTCTCCCGTTCGCCAGCGACCGGCCCGACCGCAACCGGGCCTCATGCTGGTGGAGAACCCCGCATCCGGCCACCGCCCCCTTCGGCCGGATGCGGGGCAGCTACCCTAACGGGAGGTAAAGCGCTAATATCAGGGGGAGGCAGCCGCGAGACCGAGCAAAGGTCAGCGCGCCGCATGCGCGGCCCGGCATCCGGGCGCGCTTCAGATTGAGGTGGCGGTACCTTGCCCCACCTCTACCCTCCGCCGGCTGCGCGGCCCAAGCCCCCACCCGGGCTGCGCGCCAGAGCGGGGAAACCCGCATCCGGTCATCGCCCCCAAGGACCGGATGCGGGGGACTCCCGCTGGGGAAGCCGAGATCGATGCCGATCACAGGCCTGGCGCGGGAGGGGACGCGGAGCCACCGGCTCCGTCTGGACATCGCGGCCGAGCGCCTGTGGCCCCCGGTCGTCGGTCAGACCGCGACGGCTTCCTCCAGCAGCGAGATGCGCAGCGGTTCATGGCCGGTGACGGCCAGGAAGCGCAGCAGCTCGCCGGGGGCCAGCGTCGTGGTCTTCTCATTGGTGAGCGGATGGCAGTTCACATAGGACGCCGCCAGCAGCACCTCGTCGATGGCGATGGTGACCTCGCGCTGGGGATCGTTGGCGGCGGCTAGAAGCGTCACCGCGCCGGGCAGGACGCCGAGCTTCTCATAGAGCGCTTCCGCCGAGCCGAAGGACAGGCCACCCCGGGCGCCGATCTTGGATCGCAGGCCCTTCAGGTCCACGGGCGTGCCTTCCTCGATGGCCACGAGGTAATAGTTCTTCTTGGAATCCCGCAGGAACAGGTTCTTGGTGTGGAGACCGGGAATCTCGCCCCTCAGCGCCTGCGACTCCGCCACCGTGTGCACCGGAGGGTGGGAGTGGGTGGTGGCCGCGATACCGTGGGCGTCGAGAAAGTTCAGAAGGCCGTCGGGCGTGAGAGGCATGGTTCAACTCTGATCCGGTCGCGAGCGGAGCTGGACGGCATGCGGGCCGCGGGCAAGCGGATCGGGAAGGACGCGGCGTGCGTCCCGCCTTCTGCTCTTGCCCTCTTGCGCCGCACCGGAACCCTCAACAATCCCGGCTGCCGCCGACTTCGGACAGCGTCGCTCTGCCCTGGCCGAAGCCCGAACTCCCCGCGCATCTACTCCCTGAAGCTTGCACCAGCCGGCAGATGCCACCCGGTGAGCTTGCGCCAGCCCGGCGGAGCCGGCCGGACTGGTCCTTTGTCACCCCGCCGGAGCGGGGATCGCTGCGCCGCAGCAGGTGCGGCGCAACACAGTGCGTCGGACAGCGGCCGGACGCAAGCCGGCTCCCCATCCCACTTTCGATGAATCTGCGCCTGAGGTCAGATCTTCTGGTTGTATTCGCCCACTTCCGGGTGGGTGCGCAGCACCGCATCCACCGCCTCGAACATCTCGCGCATGCGCGCCTCGGAGACGGGGCTTTCCACCACCACCACCAGTTCGGGCTTGTTGGACGAGGCCCGCACGAGGCCCCAGGAGCCGTCCTCGGTGGTGACGCGCACGCCGTTCACCGTCACGAGGTCGCGGATCTTCTGGCCGGTGACGAGGGCGCCCTCGGCCTGGAGACGCTCGAAATGGCTGACCACCTTGGCGACGATGCCATACTTGGCTTCGTCCGCGCAGTGGGGGGACATGGTGGGCGAGGACCAGGTCTTGGGCAGCGCCAGGCGCAGCTCGGAGAGCTTCTTGCCGGGGTTGCGGTCCATCATGTCGAGCACCGCGATGGCGGAGACGAGGCCGTCGTCATAGCCCCGGCCCACCGGGGCGTTGAAGAAATAGTGGCCGGACTTCTCGAAGCCCACGAGAGCCCCGGTCTCGTTCACCCGGCGCTTCATGTAGGAATGGCCGGTCTTCCAATAGTCCGCCTTCACGCCGAGCTTAATCAGCTCGGGATCGGTGGCGAAAAGGCCGGTGGACTTCACGTCCACCACGAAGGTGGCGCCGGGGTGCAGCTTGGCGAGGTCGCGGGCGAGCATGACGCCCATCTTGTCGGCGAAGATTTCCTCGCCCTCATCATCCACCACGCCGCAGCGGTCGCCGTCGCCGTCGAAGCCCAGCGCCAGGTCCGCCTTGTGCTCCAGCACCGCGTCCCGCATGGCATGGAGCATCTCCATGTCCTCGGGGTTCGGGTTGTATTTGGGGAAGGAATGGTCGAGCTCGCAATCGAGCGGGATCACCTCCGCGCCCAGCGCTTCCAGGATGCGCGGGGCAAACGCGCCGGCCGTGCCGTTGCCGCAGGCGCAGATCACCTTGATGGGGTGCTGCAGCTTCGGCCGATTGGTGAGGTCCTTGATATAGACCTCCGGGAAGCCTTCGACGAACACATAGGAGCCGCCGCCGCGCAGGTCGAACTTGGCGCCGAGCACGATCTCCTTCAGGCGGGTCATCTCGTCGGGGCCGAAGGTCAAGGGGCGATTGACGCCCATCTTCACGCCGGTCCAGCCATTGTCGTTATGGGAGGCGGTCACCATGGCCACCGCCGGCACGTCCAGCGCGAACTGGGCGAAATAGGCCATGGGGGACATGGCCAGCCCGATATCGTGCACCTTGATGCCCGCCGCCATCAGGCCGGACACCAGCGCCAGCTTGATGGAGGAGGAATAGCTGCGGAAGTCGTGGCCGGTGACGATTTCGGGCTTAACGCCCATCTCATGCATCAAGGTGCCCAGGCCCATGCCGAGCGCCTGGATGCCCATCAGGTTGATTTCCTTCTGGAACAACCACCGCGCGTCATATTCCCGAAAGCCGGTCGGCTTCACCATGGGCTCGGATTCATAAGCATAGGTGTTGGGCGTCAGAGCGGGCTTCGGGGTCGGAAACATGCACGGCCTCTCCGGCAACAATGGGATGACACGACAAGCCTCGCCCGACACACGAAAGCAAGGAGAAAAACTTGCCGCCTTCGGGCGATCTTTTGGGTGCCTGCAAACCGAGCCTTCAATGCGACCGAACTGCGAAGGTTCCATGACGTCTTCGCGGAAACGGCAAGACTGTTGCAGCGCAACGATCCGGTGACCGCAAAAGAAATCCGAAAGGGGGTGTCGGAATGCCCGGGGCGGCTGCGTCTTCCATGGGAGGATGGGCGCGCGGCCCGTGCCTCCCGCCGGGGATGGGCGGATCGAACGCAGGGCCGGGCGTCGCCGGCCAAGCAAGGGGAGGCTTCATGATCGTTCAGCCCTATCTGTTCTTCGACGGCCAATGCGAGGCGGCCTTGGCTTTCTACGAGGCGGCGCTGGGTGCCGAGGTGGAAATGATGATGCGCTTCGGCGAGGCGCCGCCCGCCCCGGGCGGCGCGCCCTCGGAGGGCTGCGACGGCGGCCCCGGGCCGCAGAATGCCGACAAGATCATGCACGCCTCCTTCCGGGTGGGCGACACGGTCATCATGGCCTCTGACGGAAACTGCGGCGGCGCGCCCAAGTTCGACGGCTTCTCGCTCTCCATCTCGGTGTCGGACACGGCCAGCTGCGAGCGCGTCTTCGCCGCGCTGGGCGAGGGGGGCGCGGTGATCCAGCCGGTCATGGCCACCTTCTTCTCGCCCGCCTTCGGCATGGTGCGGGACAAGTTCGGGGTCTCCTGGATGGTTCTCGTCTACGGCTGACCCCGTCCCCGGCCGGGCGCCGCAACCCGCCCGGCCGGGGGTGTGATGTGTTCTTTTGGTTGTGTTTAATTTTATATTGCAACTTTAAGTTAATATTGGTTCAGTGATCCCCATTGGGATGGGGGATCACATGAAGCGTGCATTTGCGGCAGGCCTCGCCTGCCTCATGGTCGCCGGCTGCCAGACGGACGGCACCGCGCTGGCGCCGGCGACGCCCGCCTATCGGGACTTGGGGCCGACGATCCGGCTAATGGGCTATGAAGATGTCCTTCTGCCCTCGACCGCCTATGGCCCCGGATCGCTCGTCACGTCCCGTAAAGGCAGCGGCGGCGTGAGTCCGCCGTTGCGGCTCGCCTATATCTGCAACCCCAGATATACGCCCGCGCCGCTGCCGCTTGTGGACCCGGCGGCCTCCGCGCAGACCGCACTCAGCCTCAGCGGCGCCTTCAATGTGGAGGCCACCGTGCTCAAGGCGATCGGCGTCGGGGGCAAGGCGGAGGCGGTGGAGAGCGTGACGCTTTCCCTGTCGGACGTGACCGTGGAGCAACTGGCGCTGGACGACCTGGAAGCCGTTGTCCAAGGTCTGGGTCCGACTTGCAAAGCGCTTCTGAAAAAGTATCGGAACCAGGGTAAAGCCTATCAGACCCTGCAGGCGGTGCGGGCGACGGTTACCTATCAGGTCACCTTCAAGCAAGGGGTGTCCGCGGAGGTGAAGAATGCCGTCATCCGTTCGCTCGGCCTGAGCGCGGGCGCCAATGCCCAGCGCACCGGCGACAGCTCGGTGGCGGCCAAGGGCCTCTATCTGGGTCTCAACCTGGAGAAGGTTGGAGGCTAGTCCTCTCTTCGCCCTCTCTTCGCCTCGCCGGCCGCGCCGCATGCCCGGCGTGGACCTGGCCTTCGGACCTGCCGACGCGTGCCGTCCCACCGGTGCGCGTCCTCCACAGACCTCCGCAATACCCCGTGCAGACTTCCCCAACTGCCTCTAAGCTGAGGGTCCCGCCTGTCCGACCTCTTCCGTTGGGGCAGGCTGCCGGGCCTTCTTTCGCGGAGGGCGCGGCTTCGACGTAATCTGGTCCCGGTCTTGCAGGCGCCGTCGGCAAGCGCGGACCGGGACACCGCTCCACACGTCAAGGCCGCCGTCGAGGCGGCGCAGAGGGAAGCCAGATGATGAAGAAGCTTTTGATCGCAGCGGGCCTCGCCCTGGCCGTGGGAAGCCTGGCCGTGGGAAGCCTGCCCGCTTCCGCCGACGTGCTCGACAAGATCAAGGAAAAGGGCGTGCTGGTGGTGGGCGTGAAGGCCGACTACAAGCCCTTCGGCTTCCGCGATCCGTCTGGCGCGATTGTGGGCATCGAGCCTGATCTGGCGGCAGATGTGGCCAAGCGCCTCGGCGTGAAGCTGGAACTGGTGCCGGTGATCTCCGCCAACCGGATCGAGTTCCTGCAGCAGGGCAAGATCGACCTGATGATCGCCACCATGTCGGACAAGCCCGAGCGCCGCAAAGCGGTGCTGGCCATCGACCCGCAATACTATTCCGACAGCGTCAACATCCTCCTGTCCAAGAAGGCCAAGCTCGCCAGCTGGGACGACCTGAAGGGCAAGGTGCTCTGCGGCACCTCGGGCGCCTGGTACAACAAGGAAGTCTCCGCCAAATACGGCGCCGAGGTGAAAGCCTTCGACGGTTCGGAGAAGCCCCTGTTCGCCCTCAAGGGCGGCGAGTGCATCGGCTACCTGTATGACCAGACCTTCGTGCAGGGCAAGCTGCTGGATGCCGAGTGGAACACCGACTATGCCATGCCGCTCCCGGGCGTGATGGAAGCCCCTTGGATCCTGGCGGTGGCCCCCGGCGAGGACAAGTTCGCCAAGTTCATGACCGACACCACCATCGACTGGATGAAGACCGGCTTCATCGTCAGCGAAGAGAAGAAGTGGGGCATCGAGCCCACCGATTACTCCAAGCGCATGCACGAGAAGTACAAGGGCAGCTGAGCCGAGGCCTGATCCGGCCGGCCGGGCGCGCCCTAAAGGCGCCGTCCGGCCGCTTTCCGCTTCTGCCGCCGGTCGCGCCCCGCGCGCCCGGCGTCCAAGTTTCGGCGTTTCGCGGGGGCCTCGCCCCCGGCTTCCTGCGGCGGCTCATCCATGGAAATGGTCTCGGACTGGTTTCGTGAGCTCTACGAAACCACGGGCATCAACCTGACCATCGTCTATGACGCCTATGACCGGCAGCGCTTCCTGTCGGGCCTTGGCATGACGGTGTATCTGTCGGTGGTGTGCATCCTCATCAGCCTCGTCATCGGGGCGGTGGGCGCCTGGGCGCAGGGCAGCCCGCTGCGCATCGTGCGGGCGCTGGTGAACGGCTTCGTCATCATCTTCCGCAACACCCCGCCGCTGGTGCAGATCTTCTTCTTCTATTTCGGCCTCGGCCAGATCCTGCCCCGCATCGAGGGCGCGGACGGCATGCGCGTGCCCATCCTGTCCAATGTGCAATGGGCCATCGTCTCGCTGTCCCTGTTCGCCGGCGCCTTCAACGTGGAGATCTTCCGCTCCGGCCTTGAAGCCGTGCCGCGCACCACGACCGAGGCGGCGGAGGCGCTCGGCTATACCCGCCTTGGCGTCTATCGCCATGTGCTGCTGCCGCTGGCCCTGCGCATCTGCCTGCCGGCGCTGAACAACAATCTGGTCAACCTTTTGAAGACCACGACGCTGGCCTATGCCATCGCCGTGCCGGAGACGCTTTATGTCTCCAAGCAGATCTGGACCGACAGCCAGAACGTGCCGGTCATGATGACCGTGCTGCTCATCGTCTATACGGCGCTGGTGGGCCTCCTGGTCTTCATCATGCACCGGTGGGAGAAGATGCTGGCCATTCCCGGCTTCGGCCAGGCGGGTGCGAAATGAGCAAGGCCTCATCCCCCATGGCGCCCGCCACCCCCACCGGCCCGGACAGCGTGCTGCCCGTTCTCCTGCCCTATCGCCTGCGGCCGACTGCGCCGCTGCGCTGGCCGCGGCTTGGGCTGGTCTCCCTTGTGGGGATTGCTGGCCTTGCCTTGTTCATCGGCGGCATCGCCCATGCCCAGTCGGGAGCGGACCGGCTCTCGGCGATCGCGGTGATCTGGAAATGGCTGCCCCTCCTGATGTCGGGCTTTGCCTTCAACATCCTCATCTCCGTGCTGTCCATGTCGCTGGGGACGGCGGCGGGGCTGGTGCTGGGCCTGGTGCAGGTGGGCGAGAGCGCGCTCCTGCGCAAGGCGGCCTGGGGCGTCACCCAGTTCTTCCGCAACGCGCCCTGGCTGGTGCTCCTGTTCTTCGCCATGTTCATGATCCCGTTCCAGTTCCGGATCTTCGGCACCACCATTCCCTTCCCCGACTGGGTGAAGGCGGTGATTGGCTTTGCCCTGCCGGTGATGGCGAACGTGTCGGAGATCGTGCGCGGCGCGGTGGCCTCGCTGCCGTCGGGCCAGTGGGAGGCGGCGGAATCGCTGGCCTTCTCCCGTCGCCAGACCATGTGGCGGATCATCCTGCCCCAGTGCATCAAGCGCATGCTGCCGCCCTGGATGAACCTCTATTCCCTGGTCACCATGGCCACCGTGCAGGCCTCCATCGTGGGGGTGACGGAAATGCTCACCCTGACGGCGCAGGTGCACGCCGCCGAGGGCGGACGGCCGGATCTGCTGGCGCCGCTCTATGGCTTCGCCATGCTGTGCTTCTTTCTCTACTGCTATCCCATCGAGCGCTTCACCCTCTATCTGGAGCGGCGCTTCCAACTCCACCAGTGACCGGCGCGCGGAGGCCCTGTTGACGGCTCCCCACTCTTCCAACCCGGCCGAGGATTTCGGCTGGACCCCCGACCAGCCCTTGGTGCGGGTGATGGATGTCTACAAATCCTTCGGCACCTTGCCGGTGCTGCGGGGCGTGTCGTTCGACGTGCGCAAGGGCGAGGTCGTGTGCATCATCGGCCCCTCCGGCTCGGGCAAGTCCACCCTCATCCGCTGCATCAATGCGCTGGTGCCCATCGATTCCGGCACCATCCGCGTGGAAGGGCAGGAGGTGAATGACCCCGATCTCGACAAGCTGGCGCTGCGCCGCAAGGTCGGCATGGTCTTCCAGCAATACAATCTCTTCCCCCACCGCACCGCGCTTCAGAACGTGATGATGGCCCCCCTCCACGTCCTGAAGCAGGACAAGAAGGAGGTGGAAGCCCGCGCCCGCGCGCTCCTCGCCAAGGTGCGCCTTGCCGGCAAGGAGGATGCCTATCCCGGCCAATTGTCCGGCGGCCAGCAGCAGCGCGTGGCCATCGCCCGTTCGCTCGCCATGCGGCCCGACGTGATGCTGTTCGACGAGGTGACCGCCGCCCTCGACCCGGAGACGGTGAAGGAGGTGCTGGTCACCATCCGCGAGCTGGCGGAAGAGGGCATGACCTGCATCCTGGTCACCCACGAAATGGGCTTTGCCCGCGAGGTGGCGGACCACATCTATTTCACCGATGCGGGCGTCATCGTGGAGCACGGCCCCCCCGCCGAATTCTTCGCCGCCCCCAAGGACCCCCGCACCCAGGCCTTTCTCGGCCAGATCCTCTGACCGGACCGGGGCGTCCTTCGCCGCCAACCCGCCGCCGCCGCGGGCGGGCCGGCCGTCATGCGCGGTGCGCACGGGCCCGCGCGCGGCGGCCGGGCAGAGGCGTCCGTCGCCTCCTTCCCCTGGGGCGCCAGGCAATCAGAAGTTGAAATATGTGCAGCGCAGCGTTCGGCGCGGGGAAGATGGGCCGTTTCACTTGCTGTGCCGCTGCCGTGCCGTCATCGCCATGTAGTTTCCCCGGCAAACGCTCTAAATTGGCGCATTAATATTTGGCAATGTCCGTTCCCGTCCGGTTCTGCACCTGGAGCTTGGGCGCGCTGCATGCTAGTGGCTTGAGCACGACCATGAGATGGACTGGGGGCGGTCATGGCAACGGTGCGAGACGGGGCAGGTGCGTCCGGCAAGAGCGTTGCAAGCCTGTACCAAGCCTCCACGGCGCGGCTGAAACTGTCCACTGCCCTGTCCAGCACCTTGGCCGGCCTCGCCTTCATGGTCGGCGCCGGCGTCGACGGGGTGGCCCTTGCGCAGGCGGTGGTTTCGGTCCCCTACATATCCACCGTCGTGGGCGCGGGCGGGGGCAATGGGGGCAGCGATGACTACCACGTCTCCGACGCCCAGGGCGGATCCGGCGGCGGGGGCCAGGGCTTCGGCCTCAGCACCTTCCAGGTCAGCGGAAGCACCAGCGGTACGTCCACCGCGCTGGCCATCCTCAATGCCGGCGGCGTCGGCGGTGCGGGCGGATATGGCCACAGCTGGACCGGCTATGGCTCGGGTGGCGCTGGCGGCGCCGGCGGATGGGGCGGCGAACAGACCATCACCATCACGAATGTGACGGCGGCGACCACCGGCGATACGGTGACCATCCAGTCCCTGGGCGGCGCCGGCGGCTCCGGCGGCTACGGCTTCAGCCGCTCCGACTGGGCGCAGGGGGGCGCGGGCGGCGCCGGCGTGGGCGGTGGGGCGGTGACGCTGAGCGTGGCCAATTCGACCCTGTCCACCGGTTCGCAGGCCATCTTCATCCTCACCATGGGCGGCGGCGGCGGTGCGGCCAATTACGGGACCTCCCTCACTGCGTCCGGCACCGGGGGCGCAGGCGGCACAGGCGGCGTCGGCAATTGGATCGACCTGACCATCTCCGGCTCCACCGTCACGGGCGGTGCGGGCGGCAACGGCTTTGCCGTGTTCGCCCAGTCCGCCGGCCAGACCGGGGGCACCGGCGGCTATGCCAGCTCAGGCACCACCACGGCCCGCGGCGGCGCCGGCGGCGCGGGCGGCACGTCCAGCACCTTCGTCTCCGCTTATGGCACGATGAGCAATTCCACCATCACCGGCGCGGCGGGCGGCATTCAGATGCTGTCCACCGCCGGCTGGGGCGGCTTCGGCGGAGATGCCTCCAGCGGCACCGGCAATTCCTATGGCGGCGCCAGCGGCAATGGCGGCAACGTGGTTGGAGTGACCGGGCTCAACATTTCCGGCTCCACCATCACGGCCAATGGCGGGGCGGCCATCATCGTCTCCTCCGTGGGCGGCCTGTCGCAGGCGGCGGGCTGGGCCTCCAGCGACACCTCCGGCTCCTATGGTGGCAATGGCGGGAGCGGGGGCAATGGCAATACCTCCAAGCTGATCCTGTCCGGGTCCACGGTCAGCGGCAGCACCAACGGGATCACCGTATGGTCCGGCGGCGGCGCCGGCGGTGCGGGCGGATCGGGCTCCGGCGGCACCGCCCATGGCACGGGCGGCAATGGCGGCCAGGGCGGCAATGGCGGCTATGCCTATGCCCGCATCTCCGGCGGCAGCATCTTCAGCGCCAATGGCACGGCCATCGTCATTTCCTCGGCGGGCGGCGCGGCCGGTGCTGCGTCGGAGGGCCATTCCACCGGCGACAGCGCCCAGGGCGGCCTCGGCGGCACGGGCGGCAATGGCGGGGCGGCGGGGCTGTCCTTGTCCGGCGCGGCAGTGGCCGGGGCGGTGGGCATCCTGGTGCAATCCGTCGGCGGCACCGGCGGCACTGGCGGCGAGGGGGATTCCACCGTCGCCAACGCCACCGGCGGCAATGGCGGGGCGGGCGGCAATGCGGGTGCGGTGACGGTCTCCGTCTCCGGCGGCACGGTCCAGCCGTGGGGGGCGGCCCTGGTCGCCCAATCCAATGGCGGCACGGGCGGCACCGGCGGCTATGGCTATGGCGGCACTTCCGATTCCTGGGGTGGCACGGGCGGGGCCGGCGGCAATGGCGGCACGGTCAACGTGACGCTGTCCAACGGGGTCGTCCTGTCCACCGGCGGCGCCAATGCCCCGGCGGTGGCGCTCTCCGCCAACGGCGGCACCGGCGGCCCGGGCGGCGCGGCCCGGTCCGACTGGTCCGCGCAGGGCGCCAATGGCGGCACGGGCGGCACGGGGGGCACCGCCGCGCTGACTGTGGGCGGCACTGTCACCGTCTGGACCGGCGGCAACAATTCCGCCGCCATCCAGGTGACGGCCAATGGCGGGGCCGGCGGCGCGGGCGCCGCGCCCGATGACAGCCTGAACGAGACCGGCGGCAATGGCGGCAATGGCGGCAATGCCGCCTCCGGCACGGCGGTGAGCGTGGTCATCCAGGCCGGCGCCAATGTCTATACCAAGAGCTTGGCCTCCAACGGCGTCATCGCCCAGAGCCTGGGCGGGGCGGGCGCCAACGGGGCGAGCGTCGGCGGCTTCTTCGGCAGCGATGGCGGGCAAGGCAGCCCGGGCGGCACGTCGGGCTTCGTCTATCTGAACAATGCGGGGCGCATCACCACCAGCGGCGACCAGTCCATCGCGGTGGTCGTGCAGTCGGTGGCGGGCGGCGGCGGCAATGGCGGTTCCTCCGATGCCATCATCGCCCCCATGGGCGGCAATGGCGCGGCCAGCGGCGATGCGGGCGGGGTGACCGCGATCAATTCCGGTGCCATTTCCACCTCCGGCAATTATGCCCACGGCATGCTGGTGCAGTCGGTGGGCGGCGGCGGCGGCAGCCTCCTGGGCGGCGCGGGTTCGTCCATTTCCGTGGGCGGCACCGCCGATTCCGGCGGCACCGGCGGCGGTGCCGAGGCGCTGGTGCGCAATTCCGGCACGGTCACCACCACCGGCGCCTTCTCGGATGGCATCCTCGCCCAGTCCATCGGCGGTGGCGGCGGCAATGGCGGCGGCGCGGGCGGCCTCGGATCGCTGGGCGGCCAGGGCGCCTCCGGCGGCAATGCGGATGTCACCAAGGTCTATAATAGCGGCCTCGTCGCCACCTCCGGCCGCGATGCCATCGGCATCACCGCCCAGTCCATCGGCGGCGGCGGCGGCCGGGGCGGCGGCGCCATGTCCGTGGGGCCGGGCGAGGCGGCGGCCATCGGTGGCGGCGGCGGCGGCGGCGGTGCGGGCGGCAATGTCTATGTGAAGAATTCCGGCGCCAGCGCCACCACGCTCACGGTCTCCACCACCGGCCGCTATGCCACCGGCATCCTCGCCCAGTCCATCGGCGGCGGCGGCGGCGCGGGCGGCAATGCGGTGGCGGCCACCATCGGCTTCGTGGCGCTGGCCATTGGCGGCACGGGCGGCGGCGGCGGCAGCGCGGCGGATGCCGCCGTGGTGAACGAGGCCGGCATCAAGACGACGGGCGACCGGGCCTCAGCCATCATCGTGCAATCGGTGGGTGGCGGCGGCGGCTCGGGCGGGGCGGCGCTGGCCGCCAGCGCGGGCCTTTATTTCGCGGCCGCCGTGGCGCTGGGCGCCTCCGGCGGCAGCGGCGGGGCGGGCGCGGCGGCCTCCGCCACCAATTCCGGCACCATCTCCACCGCCGGCGCGGATTCCTTCGGCGTCCTCGTGCAGTCCATCGGCGGTGGCGGCGGCAATGGCGGCTCCTCGGCGGCCTATGCCATTGCCGCCGGCATTGACGGGGCGGCCTCGGTGTCCGCGGCGCTGGGGGGCTCCGGCGGCTCGGGCAATACGGCGGGCAATGCCAGCGTCACCAATTCCGGCACCATCGCCACGTCCGGCGCCGGCGCCACCGCCATTCTCGCCCAGTCCATCGGCGGCGGCGGCGGCACCGGCGGCGATGCCTCCGCTTTGTCGGTCTCGGCCTCCACGGCGCCCTCCATCTCCGTCTCGGCGGCGCTGGGCGGCAAGGGCGGCTCGGGCGCCAATTCGGGCACGGTGAGCGTCACCAATTCCGGCACCGTCACCACCTCCGGCGATTTCGCCGACGGCGTGCAGGCCCAGGCCATTGGCGGGGGCGGCGGCAATGGCGGCGTGGGCTCCACCTCCTCCAATGCGGTCAACCTCACCGGCAAGACCTCCATCTCCCTGTCGCTGGGCGGCGGCGGCTCGGGCGGCGAGGCCGGCAATGCCTATGGCGTCACCGTCACCAATTCCGGCACCATCGGCACGGAAGGCGCCAGCGCCAAGGGCGTGTTCGCCCAGTCGGTGGGCGGCGGCGGCGGCGCGGCGGGGGGCGGCGTCGCCAATTCCAATGGCGGCCAGGTGGCCATCGGCGTGACGCTGGGCGGGTCCGGCGGCGGTGGGGGCGCGGGCGGCACCGTGACCGTGACCAATACCGGCACCATCACCACCACCGGGGATGATGCGGACGCCATCTTCGCCCAGTCGATCGGCGGCGGCGGCGGCGTGGGCGGCAGCGCGTCCAGCACCACCAAGGCGGGGACGGACAATCTGGCCGACCTCAGCAGCAAGCTGACCAATTCCAGTTCCTCGTCCTTCGGCCTCAGCGTCGCCCTGGGCGGCTCGGGCGGCGGCGGCGGCGATGGCGCGGCGGTGACCATCACGTCCGGCACGGCGGCGGCGGGCGCCACCGTGACCACAACCGGCGACCATGCGGTGGCGATCTTCGCGCAATCGGTGGGCGGCGGCGGCGGCAAGGGCGGCGCGGCGGCCGGCACCGAGAGCGGCGGCAAGGTGGGCCTGACCTTCTCGCTGGGCGCAACGGGCGGCGAGGGCGGCAAGGCGGGCGCGGTCACGGTGACCAGCTATGGCACGGTGAGCACCGCCGGCACGGATTCCATCGCCATCCTCGCCCAATCCATCGGCGGCGGCGGCGGCAATGCCGGCAATACCAACAGCGCAGCCTCCGCCAAGATCGGGCTTGGCGGCGCGGTGGGCGAAAATGGCGCGGGCGGCGGCATGGGCGGCGTGGTCACCGTGACCACGGGCGGCACCATCACCACGGCGGGCGACCTCTCGGACGGCATCCTCGCCCAATCCATTGGTGGCGGCGGCGGCGTCGGCTCCACGGCCGGGGCGGACGCCCATGCGGCCGGCAAGCAGTCGGTGTCGCTGGCGGCGACGCTGGGCGGCTCGGGCGGCGTGGGCGGCATCGGCGACACCGTGACGGTGGCCAATGGCGCGGCGATCACCACCAGCGGCGACCATGCGGACGGCATTCTCGCCCAGTCCATTGGCGGCGGCGGTGGCAAGGGCGGCGCGGTCTCCTCCAAGGGGGCAGGCGGCGCCTATAATATTTCCGCGGCTCTCGGCGGCTCGGGCGGCGCGGCCGCCTTTGGCGGGGCAGTCACGGTCACCAATACGGGGGTGGTGCGCACCTCCGGCGACCAGTCCATCGGCATCCTCGCTCAGTCCGTGGGCGGCGGCGGCGGCAGCGCGGCGGGCGCGGCCTCCTCGGCCAATGGCGGCAGCGTGGCGGTCAGCTTCACGCTTTCGGGCGGGGGCGGGAGCGGCGCCTATGGCGGCACCGTGCAGGTGTCCACCACGCGCAGCGTCATCACCACCGGGGAAGGCTCCACCGGCATTCTCGCCCAGTCCATCGGTGGCGGCGGCGGCAATTCGGGCAGCGCCTCGGACACGGCGCAGGCCAAGATCGGCGTGGGCGGATCGCTCGGTCTGGCGGCGGGCGGCGGCGGCAATGGCGGCACGGTGACCGTGACGGCCTCCACCGGCGGCAGCTCCACCACCTATGTGGCCACCACCGGCTCCCATGCGGACGCCATCCTGGCGCAATCCATCGGCGGCGGCGGCGGCAATGCCTCTGCGGTCAGCAGCAAGGCGGCCGGCGCGGGCAATAAGGGCGTGGGCGTCAGCCTGTCCATGGGCGGGGCCGGCGGCGATGGCGGCAATGGCGGCACGGTGAACGTCTATAACGGCACCAAGGCCCTGCCGGCAGCCATCGTGGTGGCCAAGGGCGAGGAGGCTAGCGCCATTGTCGCCCAGTCCATCGGCGGCGGCGGCGGGCGCGGCGGCGCGTCCTCCAGCGCTACGGACGGTTCGGGCATCGCCAATGTCTCGGCGACGCTTGGCGGGTCCGGTGGGTCCGGCGGCACGGGCGGCACGGTCAATGTGGTCAGCTACGGCATTGTCAGCGCCGAGGGCGGCCATGGCAGCGCCATCCTCGCCCAATCCATCGGTGGCGGCGGCGGCAATGCCTCGGCCACCAGCACTTCGTCCTCCGATTTGAAGGCGGACGCCAATATTTCCGCGACGCTGGGCGGCTCCGGCGGGTCCGGCGGGGATGGCGGCGCGGTGAATGTGACCAGCCTCGGCGCCCTCTTCACCAAGGGCACGGCGGGGACCGCCCTCATCGCCCAGTCGGTGGGCGGCGGCGGTGGCAGCGCGGCGGTGAGCCAGGCCAAGGCCTCGGGCGGCAAGGTGTCGCTCACCTTCGGTCTCGGCGGGTCCGGCGGCTCGGGCGGCGATGGCGAGGCGGTCACCGTCAACGCCTCCGGCGACATCTCCACGGTGGGCGCCAATGCGCTTGGCATCCTCGCCCAGTCCGTGGGCGGCGGCGGCGGCAATGCGGGCAGCGCTTCCAATGCGGCCAGCGCCAAGATCGCGCTCGGCGGCTCCATCGGTGGCGCCGGCGGGGCTGGCGGCGATGGCGGCACGGTGACCGTGACCCTGGGCACCGGCCTTGCGGCCTCCACCATCGTCACCACCGGGCTTGGCGCCGATGCGGTGCTGGCCCAGTCCATCGGCGGCGGCGGCGGCAATGCCGCCTCGGGCGATGGCAAGGCGGACGGCGCAGGCGGACAGGGCGGCAGCCTGGAGGTGACGCTGGGCGGCGCCGGCGGGGCGGGAAGCACGGGCGGCACAGTCACCCTCACCAATGCGGGCGCCACGCTGGCGGCCATCTCCACCTCGGGCGACCATGCCAATGGCCTGGTGGCCCAGTCCATCGGCGGCGGCGGCGGCCGGGGCGGGGCCTCCAGCTCCACCACGGGGGGCACAGGGGTGGGCACGCTGAGCGCGGCTCTGGGCGGGGCAGGCGGGGCGGGCGGCACCGGCGGCGGCGTTACCCTCACCAATGCGGGCACGGTTTCCACGGCCGGTGCCCATGCGGATGCGCTTATCGCCCAGTCCATCGGCGGGTCCGGCGGCAATGCGGTGCTGGCCAGTTCCACCAGCGCCGATGCCAAGAGCGATGTCAGCATCTCCGCCTCTCTCGGCGGGTCGGGGGGCGCCGGGTCCACCGGCGGCGCGGTGAATGTGACGCAAAGCGGCACCCTGGTGACCAAGGGCGCCTTCTCGTTCGGTATCCTCGCCCAGTCCATCGGCGGCGGCGGCGGCAATGCGGGCGCGACCGCCGACACCGGCAAGGGCGGCAAGGCGGCGGTGACGCTGGGCCTCGGCGGCACGGGCGGCGCCGGCTCCACCGGCGGCACGCTCACCATCACCAATGCCGGCACCATCAGCACGGAGGGCCAGAATGCCACCGCCCTGGTGGCGCAATCCATCGGTGGCGGCGGCGGCAATGGCGGCAGCGCGGTGAATGCCGCCACCGCCAAGATCGGGCTGGGCGCCGACCTCGGCGGCACCGGCGGCGCAGGCGGCGTGGGCGGCACCGTGACGGTGACGCTCGCCGCCGTGGCGGGGTCGGAGATCATCACCAAGGGCAGGGCGGCGGACGGCCTGCTGGTCCAGTCCATCGGCGGCGGCGGCGGCAATGCGGGCACGGGCTCCGGCAAGGCCGATGGCGCCGGAGGCGATGGCGTCAGCCTGACGGTGGCGCTGGGCGGCACGGGGGGCACCGGCGGCACGGGCGGCGCGGCCAACCTCTATAACGGCTCCGCCACCCGCGCGGGACAGGCCATTTTCACCCACGGCGATGGGGCCAATGGCATCATCGTGCAATCCATCGGTGGCGGCGGCGGCAAGGGCGGCGGCTCCACCTCCAGCGCGGGCGGCACCGGGGTGGCGGCCCTGTCCGCCAGCATCGGCGGCACGGGCGGCACCGGCGGTGCAGGCGGCACGGTGACGCTGGACAATTTCGGCGCGGTGTCCACCAGCGGGGCCCATGCACTGGGCATCCTCGCCCAGTCCATCGGCGGGGGCGGCGGCCTTGCGGTCCTGTCCAATTCGGTGGCCTCCGATGCGGCGAGCGACGCCAATGTGGGCGCCTCCATCGGCGGGGCCGGCGGCTCGGGCAATGACGGCGGCACGGTAACGGTGGCCTCGGACGGGGTGATCTCCACCACCGGCGCCTTCGCGTTCGGCATCCTCGCCCAATCCATTGGCGGCGGCGGCGGCGCGGCCGCGCTCACGTCGGAGAAGGGCTCCGGCGGCAAGGTGGATGTGGGCTTCACGCTCGGCGCCTCGGGGGGCACCGGCGGCGATGGCGGCACGGTGACCGTGACGGTCGGCGCGGCGATCTCCACCGCCGGCCAGGGCGCCACCGGCGTCCTCGTCCAGTCCTTGGGCGGCGGCGGCGGCACGGGCGGCAGCGCCACCAGCGCGGCAACCAGCAAGATCGCGCTGGGCGCGGCGCTGGCGGGCGACGGCGGCTCGGGCGGAGCGGGTGGAACGGCGGGCGTCACGCTGGCGGGGGCGAAGGCGGGCCTCGTCATCGCCACGGCCGGCAACAGCGCCGATGCGGTGCTGGTGCAGTCCATCGGCGGCGGTGGCGGCACCGGCGGCAATGGCGACGGCAAGGCCACCGGCGCCGGCGGCAATGGCGCCTCGGCGCAGGCGGCGCTGGGCGGCAGCTTCAGCGGCTCCGGCGGCGCCGGCGCCACCGGCGGCGCGGCAAGCATCACCAATGGCGGGAGCGGCGTTACGACGATCGCCGTCCACACCACGGGCTTCGGCTCCAATGGCCTGGTGGCGCAGTCCATCGGCGGTGGTGGCGGCGTGTCCGGCCATGCGGCCTCGGCGGCGGCGGGCACGGCCAAGGCGACCTTGTCCGCCAGCATCGGCGGGGCGGGCGGCAGTGGGGCGACGGGCTACAATGCCACCGTCACCAATGCCGGCACCATCGTCACCGAGGGCGGACATGCCTCGGGCATCTTCGTCCAGTCCATCGGCGGTGGCGGTGGATCGGCGACGCTGGCGGGCACCACTGGCACCGGCCAGAGTTCCGACTTCCAGCTCTCGGCGTCGCTCGGCGGGTCCGGCGGCACCGGCGGGGCGGGGGGCACCGCCACCGCCACCAATTCGGGCGACATCTTCACCTATGGCAGCTTCGCCCACGCGATCCTCGTCCAGTCGGTGGGCGGGGGCGGCGGCAATGCGGGCGCCACCACCTCCACCGGCACCGGCGGCACGGTGAACCTGTCGCTGGGCCTTGGCGGGTCCGGTGGTTCGGGCGGAACAGGCGGCACGGTGAACGTGACCTCCGGCGGCATCCTGATGACTGAGGGCGAAGGCGCCAGCGCGCTCGTCGCCCAGTCCATCGGCGGCGGCGGCGGCCGCACCTCGGCTGATAGCACCGATGCGACCGGCGGCACGGTGAACGGATCGCTCGCCATGGGCGGCAGCGGCGGCTCGGGCAATACCGGCGGCACGGTGAACGTGACCTTGACCGGAACCATCGCCACCAGCGGCGGCGCTGCGGCGGGCATTCTCGCCCAGTCCATCGGCGGCGGCGGCGGCCTGGCGCTCAGCTCCAGCGCCAATGCCAGCACCAAGGTCGCCCTCGCTCTGACGCTGGGCGGCTCCGGCGGCAGCGGCAATGATGGCGGCGCGGTGAATGTGGACCTGTCCAGCGCGGCGGCCATCGTCACCGCGGCCAAGAATGCCCATGGCATCCTCGCCCAATCCATCGGCGGGGGCGGCGGCATTGGCGGCACCGGCTCGGCGGAGTCCATCGCCAGCCTCGCCTTCGGCGGCAATGGCGGCAGCGGTGGCAATGGCGGCGCGGTCACCATCACCTCCGCCGGCACCATCGAGACCGCCGGGGCAGGGGCGAATGGCATTCTCGTGCAGTCCATCGGCGGCGGCGGCGGGCTGGCGGGCGATGCCTCCAGCACCGTCCTCACCGTCGCGGACGGCCAGGTGGGTACGGGCGGCGGCACCGGCAATGGTGGCCTTGTCTCCGTCACTTCAACCGGCACCATCCTGACCACCGGCGCCAATGCGGCGGCCATCAATGCCCAGTCCATCGGCGGCGGCGGCGGGTCGGTGAACACCGCCAGCGTCAGCGGCGTCGGCACGGCAGGCGGATCCGGCGCCGGCGGGGCGGTGAATGTCTCGGTGGGCGGCAAGGTCGCGGCAACCGGCGCCGGCTCCGCCGCCATCTTCGCGCTCAGCACCGGCGGCACGGGGGCCGGCAACATCACGGTCGCGCTCGATACGGGCGCGGTGGTGCGTGGCGGATCGGGGAGCAGCGGCGCCGGCATCCTGCTCTCGGGCGGGGCGGACAATCTGGTGACCATCGCGCAGGGCGCCGTGCTTTCGGCGGTGAGCGGGCAGGCGATCCTGGCCGGTTCCGGCAATGACAGCGTCATCAATGCGGGAACGCTCACCGGCAGCGTGGACCTGGGCACCGGCCAGTCCAGCCTCGCCAATTCCGGCCTGTTCAATTCCGGGGCCGTGGTTCAGCTGGGCGGCGGCACCTTGAGCATGGCCGGTCCCTCCGCCGTGCTCTCGCCCGGTGGCAAGGGCACCATCGCCACCACAGCCATCGCCGGCAATTTCACCATGACCTCCGGCACGCTGCTGGTGGATGCGGACTTCCGCAAGCAACAGGCTGACCTTGTCACCGTCTCCGGCACCGCGCAGCTGGCCGGCACGGTGCAGGTGGTGCCCGCGAAGGTGGTGCCCAACGGGGAGGTGGTGTTCCTCACCGCCGGCCAGATCACCACCCAGGCCCTGACGGTGGCGGACACCTCGATTGCCTATCACTGGTCGCTGGTGCCGCAATATACTGGCGGCAACCTGACGGGTCTTGGCCTGAGCACGCAGGCCAACTTCGTGCCCGCGGGCGTGTCGCTCAATGCCAACCAGCAGGCCACCGCCCAGCATCTCCAGTCCACCTGGAATGCGGGCGGCACGAAGAATTCCGACAGGCTCTATTCCTCGCTCGCCTCCGCCTCCACGGCGGCGGCCTACCAGGCCGCGCTCAACAACCTCTCGCCGGAACTGCTCGGCGCGGTGGCCTCGGCGCGCACCACGGAATCGCGGGCGGTGATGAACCGCACCATGAGCTGCCCGGTCTTCGCCGACGACACCACGCTGCTGGTGGAGGACCAGTGCGCCTGGGCGCGCCTCATTCTCGGGCGCACCACCCAGACCACCTCCGCCAGCAACCAGGGCTTCTCCACCAATTCCATCACCGCCCAGACCGGCATCCAGGCCCGCCTGGCACCGGACTGGTTCGGCGCCTTCTCGGTGGCCTATCAGGAGGCCTGGACCTCGGGGGCGGGCAACAGCAGCTGGACCTCCGCCAGCGGCCTCGACGTGACGGCGGCCCTGAAGCATCAGGTGGGGCCGTGGCTGTTCGCGCTGGCCGGGGACTTCGGCTATATGAGCGCCGACAGCACCCGCACCATCACGGCCATGGGGGCGAGCCCGCAAAGCTCGTCGGACACCTACAGCCTCACCGGCCGCTTCCGTGTCGCCTATGACATTCCCTTCAAGGATTGGTACCTGCGGCCCTATGCGGACTTCGACGTGTCCTATGTGACCGTGCCGGGCTATTCGGAATCCGGCTTCAGCGGGTCCGAGCTGCAGATCCAGGGCCAGAGCCAGACCACCTTCATCTTCAGCCCGAATGTGGAGATTGGCGGTCGCTTCAACCTCGCCGATGGCACGGTGCTCCGTCCCTATGCCACGGCGGGCGTGTCCTTCCTGTCCAATGACAGCTGGGTCACCACGGCCAGCCTCATCGGGGCGACGGCGGGTTCGGGGACCTTCGATACCATCACCTACATGCCGAGCTTCGTGGGCAATTTCGAGCTGGGCCTGCAGGTGCTGACGGTCAAGAACGTGGAATTCAAGCTCGACTATGGGCTATCCGTCGGCCAAGACTATCTGTCCCAGGCCGGCATGGCCCGTATGGCGGTGCACTTCTGATGCAGGACCAAGACGTGATCGAGGCCGGAAGCGAGGGCGCGGCGGCGGAGGCGGCGCCCACCCTTCCGGGGGCGGGAGAGGGCGTGCCTGTCCCCCTCACCACCGAGCTGAGCTGCTCGCGCGGCTTCGCCGATTGGCTGGCCCAGCACAATGTGAGCCTGGCCTTCTCCTCCTACCAGAGCGGGCAACTCTTCCTCATCGGCCGCTTTCCCGATGGCACGGTTTCCTTCCACCAGCGCGACTTCGTGCGCGCCATGGGGCTGTGGGCCGAGCCCGGCCGGCTGTTCCTCGCCTCGCTGCTCCAGGTCTGGCGGCTGGAGAATGTGCTGGCGGACCACGAGCGGGCGAACCAGCATTTCGACCATCTCTACGTGCCGCGCACGGCGCGCATCACCGGCGATGTGGACGCCCACGAACTGGGCGTGGACGGGCGCGGGCGGGTGATTTTCGTCAACACCAAGTTTTCGTGCCTCGCCACCTTTAGCCTCACCCATTCCTTCCAGCCGGTCTGGAAGCCCAAATTCATCTCCCGCCTGGCGGCGGAAGATCGCTGCCATCTCAATGGCATGTGCATGGAGGGCGGGCAGGTGCGCTATGTCACGGCGGTCAGCCGCACGGACGTGGTGGATGGCTGGCGCGAGCACAAGGCGGGCGGCGGCGTCGTCATCCGGGTGGAGGATGACGCGGTGGTGGCGGAGGGCCTCTCCATGCCCCATTCGCCGCGCCTTTATGGCGGCTTCCTGTGGGTGCTGGATTCCGGGCGCGGCTATCTGGTGCGCATCGATCCGGCCACCGGCGAACGGCAGGACGTGGCCTTCTGCCCCGGCTTCCTGCGCGGCCTCGCCTTCCATGACGGGCACGCCATCGTCACGCTGTCCCTGCCGCGTTACCTGAACTTCAAGGGCCTGCCCATCGATGAGGAGATCGCCCGGCGGGGCGGGCAGCCCTGGTGCGGGGTGCAGGTCATCAACCTTGCCACCGGCGACATCGTGCAGTGGATCCGGCTTGACGGCCATATCCGTGAATTGTTCGACGTCACGGTCATTCCCGGCGTCGCCTGCCCCATGGCGGCCCCGCTCCAGGGGCCCGACCTTGCCAACCTCATCACGGTGGAAGCCCCGCCGCGCTCCCTGGACGCGCCCGGCCCGCCCTGAGGTGGGGTGAAGAGATCAGCCCCGCGCCGCCCGGCGCGGGGGCTCTTCCTCGTCGAACGTGCCCTCGAACACGCTGATGAGCGCGCGCCGGATGGCCGACTGGCGGGCGGCGGAGGTGATCTTCGCGCCCATCAAATCGGTGACATAGAACACGTCCACCGCCCGCTCGCCGAAGGTGGCCACGTGGGCCGAGGCGATGTTGAGGTTGAGGCGCGAGAGCGTGGTGGTCAGCTCGAACAGGAGGCCAGGCCGGTCGAGGCCGGAGACCTCCACCACGGTGTGGCGGTTCGACCAGCTGTTATTGACCGTCACCTCAGGCTCCACCGTGAAGGTTCGCCGGGCCTTGGGCAGCTTGCGGGCCATCACCTCCGGCAGGCGCACGGAGCCGGTCAACGCCTGCTCGATGGCCTCGCAGATGCGGCCCGCGCGGCGCTCCTCATCCTCGTCCCGGTCGAAGGCGCGGCGCACCGAGATGGTGTCGAGCGCGAGGCCGTCCGTGGTGGTGGAGATCTGCGCGTCCACGATATTGGCGCCCGCCGCCGCGCAGGCCCCGGCGATCACCGCCAGCAGCTTGGGATGATCGGGGGCGAGCACGGTGAATTCGGTGATGCCGCGCGCCTGCTCCATGTCGGCGCGGGTGGAGAGCGCCTTGCCGGCGGCCTCGGTGGCGGCGATGAAGCGGGCATGGCGGACCTTGGTGTCCAGGTCCATGCGCAGCCAATAGGGCGGATAATGGCGCGCCGCATAGGCCGCGAACGCTTCGTCCGACCAGTCCGACAGGGCATGGCGCAACTGGTTCTGGGCGATCTGCACGCGCTTGCCGCGATCCACTTCCGAGAAGCCGCCGGTCAGCACCGGCTCGGTCTCGTAATAAAGGGTCTTGAGAAGCTGCGCCTTCCAGCCGTTCCACACGCCCGGGCCCACCGCGCGGATGTCGGCGGTGGTCAGGATCAGCAGCATCTTCATGCGGTCGAGATTTTGCACCACGGCGGCGAAATTCTCGATGGTGCGGCGGTCGGACAGGTCGCGGGACTGGGCGACCGTGGACATGACCAGGTGCTGCTCCACCAGCCAGGCCACCGTCTCCGTCTCCGCCGCCGTGAGGCCGAGGCGCGGGCAGATGCGGCGGGCGACGCGGGCGCCGGCGATGGAATGGTCCTCGGGGCGGCCCTTGGCGATGTCGTGCAGCAGGAGGGCCACATAGAGCAAATGGCGCGGCTTGATGGTGCCCATCAATTCGTTGGCCAGCGCATTCTCGGGGTTGGTCTTGCGCTCGATCTCCGAGAGGATGCCGATGCAGCGCAGCAGATGCTCGTCCACCGTATAATGGTGGTACATGTTGAACTGCATCATGGCCACAACCTTGCCGAATTCCGGCAGGAAGCGGCCGAGTACGCCCACCTCATTCATGCGCCGCAGCACCGTCTCGGGCGCATTGCGCGAGCACAGCACCTCCAGGAACAGGCGGTTGGCCTCCACGTCCTCGCGCAGCTTGCCATCGATGAGGGAGAGCGAGCGGGCGGCGAGGCGCAGCGCATCCGGATGGAAGGCGAGGTCGCGCTTGTCGGCGATATGGAACATGCGGATCAGATTGATCGGCGCGCGCTCGAAGGCGGCCTCATCGGCCACGTTCAGGCGCTCATTGTCGATCACGAAATCCGGGCTTTCCTTCAGCCGCGTGCGCTTGGAGCCCATGCGCAGGCGGCCCACCATGCCCTTGAGGCCCGGCACCGGCTTGTCGTGCCGCGCCTCCAGCGCCGCCGACAGGATGGCGGTGAGGTCGCCCACTTCCTTGGCCACCAGGAAATAGTGCTTCATGAAGCGTTCGACATCCCGCTGGCCGGGATGCTCGGTATAGCCGAGGCGCTCGGCCATCTCCCGCTGCAGGTCGAAGGACAGGCGCTCCTCCGCCCGGCCGGTGAGGAAATGCAGGTGGCAGCGCACCGACCACAAAAAATCCTCGCAGCGGGTGAACAGGCGCACCTCGTCGCGGGTGAACACGCCCTTGGCCACCAGCTCATTGGCGGAGCGCACCCGATAGACGTATTTGGCGATCCAGAAGAGGGTATGCAGGTCGCGCAGGCCGCCCTTGCCGTCCTTGACGTTGGGCTCCACCACATAGCGGGACGAGCCGGCCTTGCGCAGGCGCTCCTCCCGCTCGGCCATCTTGGCAGCGACGAACTCGGCGGCGGTGCCTTCCACCACCTCGGCATCGAAGCGACGCTCCAGATCCTCGAACAGCACCTTCTCACCCACCAGGAAGCGGGCTTCCAGGATGGAGGTGCGGATGGTGATGTCGGCCCGCGCCTGGCGGAGGCACTCATCCACCGAGCGGGTGGCGTGGCCCACCTTCAGGCCCAGGTCCCACAGCATGTAGAGCACCGCCTCGGCGACGCTCTCGCCCCAGGCGGTCTGTTTGTAGGGCAGTACGAACAGGATGTCGGTGTCCGAGCCCGGCGCCATCATGCCCCGGCCATAGCCGCCCACCGCAACCACCGCCATGCGCTCGGAGCGGGAGGGATTGTCCACCGGATAGAGAATGGTGGTCGCCACCTCGAAGGCGGCGGCGATCACCGCATCCTGAAGGGCGGAGAGGCGCTGGGAGCAGGTGCGTCCCAACCCATCTTCCATGAGCAGGCGCTGGGCCTCGGCGCGGCCCTCGGCGAGGGCCTGCTTCATGCGCGCCACCACCGCGCGGCGCAGGTCCGGCTCCGGCCCCTTGTGCTCCCGTGCGATGGCGAGGACGTCCGCCTTCATCTTGGTGCCGAGGAACGGCTCGGCGATGGTGCGGGAAGACCGGTTCGTCCGCTGCGTACTCATGCGATACCGACGACCTTGCTGGCGTTGGCCCCGGGGGGATGAGAAATTTGCTTTAACGCAAACACAGCCCGCCGTCACGGCGCGGCGCGGCATGACCCATGGGAAGCTGGCGCCTGACCGCCGGGCCGCTGGGGAAGGCCCCGGCCGCGCCGTTAACCGCCCCTTAAATGGCCGCAATCGAAGGTCGAATAGGGACATCGAACCGGACGGGCCGCATTTCGCCTGCGCCGGGGGTGATGACGGATCCGGCGCTTTGGGGACCAACCGTCCCTTCGGATCTCCCGTTGGGCGAATCAGGCGCGGGAGAGCCGGGCCGCGCTCCAGGTGGCGCTGTTCCAGTGGCACTGGGCCCCGGGCGTGCGCACGGGTGGCCGCCCCGTCATGCTCCCCCGCGCATCCAGGCGGAGACGGCGCGTCGAAAGTCACACAATGGTGGACCAAGTCGCATGGCGTGGAACGGCAACGGAGACGGGGAACGACGCGAGCCCATGCTGGGCGCGCGCCCGGATGCCCGCTTCGACATCCGCCTTGATGCCAATGACCGCGCCGCCGGCGCGCCGCCCCGGGCGGAGCGCAAGACTGATCGCAAGCCCGACCGCAAGGCGGATCGCGCGCAGGTCACCCGGGCCGAGCCCCGCCTGTCCGCCCCGCCGGAGGATGGGCCGGACGACGGGCCGGACCGCGTGCCCCCGTCCCGGGTGGTCCCGGACATGAGCGCTCGGCGGGAGCCGGCGCGCGGCTCGGGCAGCGGACATGGCAGCGGACATGGCGGTGGCGCGCGCAGCGGCAAGGCCGCGCGGGCGCAGAAGGCACCGCGCCGCCGGCGCGGGTCCATCCTGTGGTTCTTCATCAAATGGGGCTTCGTGCTGGGGGTATGGGGCGTGCTGGTGGTCGGCGGCGTCATCGCCTACGAGGCCTCCAAGCTGCCGCCCATGCAGACCCTCATGGTGCCCAAGCGCCCGCCCACCGTCATGATCCAGGCGGCGGACGGCAAGCCCTTGGCCACGCGCGGCGACATGGGCGGGGCGGCGGTGCCCTTGAAGGAGGTGCCGGCCTATCTGCCCAAGGCCTTCATCGCCATCGAGGACCGGCGCTTCTACGACCATATGGGCGTCGACCCCCAGGGCTTTGCCCGCGCCATGGCGGCCAACCTCATCTCGCGACGGGTGCGCCAGGGCGGCTCGACGCTGACTCAGCAATTGGCCAAGAACCTGTTCCTGACCCAGGAGCGCACCTATTCGCGCAAGATCCAGGAATTGGTGCTGGCGCTTTGGCTGGAGCAGAAATTCACCAAGAACGAGATCCTCGACCTCTATATCAACCGCGTCTATTTCGGCGCCGGCGCCTATGGCGTGGAAGCCGCCGCGCAGCGCTATTTCGGCAAGTCCGCGCGCAACGTGACCTTGGCCGAGGCGGCCATGCTGGCGGGCATCGTGAATGCGCCCTCCCGCCTTGCCCCTACCCGCAATTTGAAGGCCGCCCAGGACCGCGCCGCCTTGGTGCTGGCCGCCATGCGCGACCAGGGGCTCATCACGCCGGACATGGCAGCGGCTGCGCTCTCCCGCCCCGCCGTTCTCGTGCGCCCGGCGGCGCCCGATTCCTCCGGCTATGTGGCCGACTGGGTCATGGACCAACTGGATTCCTATGTGGGCGAACTCTCCGGCGACGTGATCGTGCGCACCACCATCGATGCCGCCCTCCAGGGCGCCGCCCAGGCCGCGCTCACCGACGCGCTGGCCAAGTCCGGCGGCAAGTATGGCGTGGGGCAGGGGGCGCTCGTCTCCCTCGACACGGATGGGGCGGTGAAGGCGCTGGTGGGCGGTAAGTCCTATGAGGAGAGCCAATATAACCGCGCGGTCGTCGCCCGCCGCCAGCCCGGCTCGTCCTTCAAGCCCTTCATCTATTTGACCGCCTTGGAGCATGGCCTCACGCCGGACACGGTGCGCGAGGATGCGCCCATCCAGCTGAAGGGCTGGCGGCCGGAAAACGCCACCCACGACTATCGCGGGCCGGTCACCTTGCAGCAGGCGCTCGCTCTGTCGCTGAACACGGTTTCCGTGCGCCTGGTGCTGGAAGTGGGACCCAAGGCGGTGGTCGCCACCGCCAAGCGGCTTGGCATCACCTCCACCCTCGATCCCAACCCCTCCATCGCGCTCGGCACGTCCGAGGTGTCGGTGCTGGAAATGGCGGCGGCCTATACGCCGTTTGCCAATGGCGGCATCGGCGTCATCCCCTACGTGATCGACAACGTGAAGGCCGCCAACGGCAAGGTGCTCTATGCCCGGGCGGGGCAGGGGCCGGGACGGGTGATCGCGCCCGAATATGTGGGCGAGATGAACCGCATGATGCAGGAGGTGCTCATTGCCGGCACCGGCCGCCGGGCGGAACTGCCCGGCTGGCAGGCGGGCGGCAAGACCGGTACCTCGCAGGATTATCGCGACGCCTGGTTCGTGGGCTACACCGCCCGCTATGTCACCGCCGTCTGGCTGGGCAATGACGATTCATCGCCCACCAAGAAGGCGTCCGGCGCCAATCTGCCGGCGGAGATCTGGAGCCGCTACATGAAGGTGGCGCACCAGGGCCTTCCGGTGGCCGAGCTGCCGGGCGGCGGCCGCGCGCCGGGCTTCGGCTTCCCCTTCCCGCAGGGCGGCCAGCCGGACGATCTGCCGCCCGCCGTGGTCGGCTCCATCCCCCAGCAGGCGCCCCCGCAGCAGCAGGAGCCCATGACGCTGGACCGCTGGTTCGTGGATACGTTCCTGGGCGGGCGCAGATAAACTCTTATTCCGGCTGGTGGAGCGTCGGCGCCGGGCGGGTCACCGTGCGGCGCCCGGCCTTCATGGCGAAGAGCGGCTGGGCCAGTTCCGCCACCGCCTGGGCGCGGGTCTCGCAGGCGAGCGCCACCAGGTTCGCCGGATGGCCGACCTCAATGCCGTAATCGGAAACGTTCATCAGCTTGGCGGAGGACGCGCTCACCATGTCCAGGCAATCGGCCATGCCGGCGGGCGTCCCCACCTGGGCGACATTGGCATAGAGGTTGGCGATGCGCACCGTGGAGCAGTCGCCGAAGGGGGTGAAGGGGTTCAGCACATTGTTGGTGGAGAGCGAGCAGGTGACCCCGATTTCCTTCAGCTTGTGCGCCAGCGCCACGCCGCGCGGGACATTGTGGTCGTATTCACGGCCGATCAGGAACAGGTCGGTGGAGGGCAGGGCGGTGAGCGCCACCCCGGCCTCGGCGAGGCGCTTGCCCAACTCCAGGAGACGGGGTTCGGGCACGGCGGAAAGCTTGGTCACATGGCCGATGGCCACCCGCCCGCTCCAGCCGGTCTCTTCCGCCAGTCGGCAGACTTCCAAGAGATCCAGGTGCGAGGGGTCGAGCCCGAAATCCAGGTGGAAGTCGATGTCCACGTTGAAGCGCTGGGCGAGCGCGAAAATGCGGGCGATCTGGCCGTGGCTGTCCTTGTCCATATAGGGCGCCCCACCCACCACATCGGCGCCGGCCTCCAATGCGGCCACCATCACCTCCTCGCAGCCGGGATCGTCCAAGAGGCCCTCCTGCGGGAAGACGCAGAGCTTCAGGTCGATGGCCCAGGCATAGGCCTGCTTCAGCTTCAACAGCGCCTTCACCGAGGTGAGACCGATGCGCGGGTCCACTTCCACATGGGTGCGCATGCGCTGGGTGCCCTGGAGGATGGCCTTTTCCAGCGTGCGGGAGGCGCGGTCATACACGTCCTCCTCCGTGAAGCCCTTCTTGGCTGCGGCGACCGCCGCGATGGCCTCGTCCAGCGTGCCCTTCTGGCACTGACAGCGGCCGAGCAGGCAGGACTTGTCGAGGTGAATGTGGGTCTCGCAGAAGCCGGGCACCACAAGCCGGCCGCCCAGATCCTCCTGCGGCCCATCCGCCTCCAGCTTCACCTCGATGGCGGCGAAGCGGCCGTCCTTGATGCCGATGTCGACAAGGGTGTCCTCGCGGCCGGCGACGCGCGCATTGCGGAAGATATGATCGAGGCTCATGGGAAAGGGCTCCTTGAAATCGAGTGGGCCGCCGGGACCTATTGGGCGGCGGGCTTGGCGCCGAGATAGGCGGCCTCGAGCGCGGCATCGCCGGTCAGCTCCGCCGCGCTGCCGGCCTTCACCACCCGCCCGCTTTCCAGCACATAGGCGCGGTCGGCGACGGTGAGGGCGAGGGCGGCCATCTGGTCGACGAGGAGGATGGTCACGCCCTCCTCGCGCAGCTCGGCGAGCACGTCGAACACCTCATTGATGATGGCCGGGGCAAGGCCCAGCGAAGGCTCGTCCAGCAGGAGGATGTCGGGCTTCGCCATCAGGCCGCGCGCCAAAGCCAGCATCTGCTGCTCGCCGCCCGAGAGGAGACCCGCCCGGCTGGCGATGCGCTCCTTCAGGCGCGGGAAGCGGGCGAGCTGGGCGGCAAGGTCGCGCTCCAGGGTAGCGGCATCGGGCGCATCCCGGCGGGACGTGGCGCCCAGGAGGATGTTGTCGCGCACGCTGAGTTCGGGAAACACCTGCCGACCCTCCGGCACCAAGGCGAGGCCCATGCGGGCAATGCGGTGGGCCGACAGAGACGAGATGCGCACGTCTTTCAGCACGATGTCGCCGGAGACCGGCCGCAGCAGGCCGGTGAGCGCCTTCATGGCGGTGGACTTTCCCGCGCCATTGGCGCCGAGCAGCGCCACCAGTTCGCCCGGCCGCACCTCGATCCCCACGTCTTCCAGCACCGGGGCGGCGCCATAGCCGGCGGTGAGGCGGAGTGCGGTGAGCACGGCGTCGCGTGGCCCGTCCCAGGGCGCCGCGCGGCCCCGGGCGCGGGTCTGCGTGCCGCCCAGATAGGCGGCGATCACCTGCGGGTTCTCGCGGATGGCGGCGGGCGCGCCGGCGGCGATGGGGCGCCCCGCATCCAGCACCACCACATGGTCGGAAATGCCCATGACCATGGCCATGTCATGCTCCACCAGGATGACCGCGATGCCGGCGTCCGCGATGCGCCGCAAAAGCCCGCTCAGGGCATCCTTGTCCGCCCGCATCAGGCCGGCGGCGGGCTCGTCCAGCAGCAGCACGCGGGGACGGGTGGCCAGCGCCCGGGCGATCTCCACCAGGCGACGGTCCACATGGGGCAAATCGTCGGCACGGGCGGCCAGCGCGCCGGCATAGCCCACGAAGGCCAGCAGCGCCTCGGCGGTGGCGGCATCGGCGCCGGCAATGCGGACGTTTTCCAGCACCGAGAGCGTGCCGAACAGCTGGGTGGTCTGGTAGGTGCGGGCGATGCCGGCGCGGGCCACCTGATAGGCTGGCGCGCCCGCGAGGTCCGCCCCCTCGCCCAGGCGGATGGAGCCGGCATCGGGCCGGTAGAAGCCGCCGATCATGTTGAGCACGGTGGTCTTGCCGGCCCCGTTCGGGCCGATGACAGAGGTCACCGCCCTGGGCTGCGCCTCAAGGCTCACCCCCGCCGCCGCCTTCACCCCGCCGAAGGAGATGCCGAGCCCCTCCACCCGGAGCGGGGCACCATTCTCAGGCCTCAGCCAGGACGTGGGCACGGGCAGGCCGTCGCGCGCCGGGCGCGGATCGGGCCGGCGCAGACGGGCGAGGAGGCCCACAATGCCCTCGGGCGCGATCCACAGCACCGCGAGGAGCAGCGCGCCGAACAGCAGCAGGCGATATTCGGCGAGGCCCGAAAGCAGTTCCGGCAGGCCCGCCACCACCAGCGCGCCCAGCACCGGGCCGAGCACGGTTCCCGCCCCGCCCAGCACCACGGCGAACAGGAACAGGATGGACTGGGAGAAGGGAAACGAGCCGGGGCTGATGAACATGAGGAGCGGCGCGAACACCGCCCCCGCCAGCCCCGCCAATGCCGCCGAAAGGGCAAAGGCCAGCGTCTTCAGGCTCACGGGATTGAGGCCCACGGATTGCGCGGCCACCTCGCTGTCGCGCACTGCCCGCATGGCGCGCCCGAGCCGGCTGCCCGCCAAGGCCCAGAAGCCGAGAAGGCATAGAGTGGCGAGGAAAAGTGCCAGCAGCGCCATTTCCCGCTCGGCGAACATGATGGGACCCACCACCGGCGGCAGGATGCCCATGAGGCCGTTGGCGCCGCCGGTGCCGTCCTTCCACTCGATCAGCGCATGCTCGACGATGAAGGCGAAGGCGATGGTGACCATGGCCAGATAGGGCCCGGACACCCGGAGCGCCGGCAGCGCCAGGAGCGCACCCAGCGCCGCCGCCACCAGCACCGCCAGCGGCAGGGCGGCGAAGAAGTCCCAGCCCTTCAGGATCAAGATGCCTTCCACATAGGCGCCGATGGCATAGAAGCCCACATGGCCCAGCGACACCTGCCCTGCGAGGCCCAGGAGGATGTTGAGCCCGACGCCCACGATCACGGTGAGCGCGATGAGCGCGATGACGAACAGCGTGTAGCTCTCCGCCACGAAACAGAAGGCGGCGACGGCGCTGGCGCCGAGGAGGATGGCGAGGGGCAGGAAGAAGCGTCCCATCTCACACCTTCTTCACGGCAGCCCGGCCGAACAGGCCATTGGGCAGGAAGGCGAGGGCGGCGATGACCGCCGAGAAGACCAGGATCTGGGTGTAGGACGAGCCCAGATAGGCGGTGATGAGCGCCTCGGCGAGGCCATAAAGGAAGCCCGCCACCATGATGCCCGTGGCCGAGCCAATGCCGCCCAGGATCGCCACCGCGAACGCCTTGATGCCGAACATCAGCCCCATGTCGGAGGCCACCGACAGGAGCGGCGCGATCAGCATGCCCGCCACCGCCGCCAGCACGGCCGAGGCGGCAAAGGACAGCGCGATGGCGCGCTTCACGTCGATGCCCATGAGGCGGGCGGCGGACGGGTTCTGCACCACCGCCAGGAGGCGCTTGCCCGCCTTGGTGTGGCGCAGCAGCACGTGGAGGCCGGCGGCAATGGCGATGCCCACGACTGGGATGATAAGCTGGAGCGGATAGACGCCGGCGCCGAACAGGCTCACCGGCTTGGTGGCGAGCAGGGAGGGCAGGGAGCGGGGCTCCTTGCCGAAGGTGAACATCACCGCATTGTCGAGGATGATGCCGCCCGCCACCGTGGCCATGAGCCAGGCATTGGAGCCGCGCGCCGCGAAGGGGCGGACGAGAAAGCGCTCCACCACCAGCCCGAACAGCGCCGCCAAGGCCAGCGCGCCGATGATCGCCACGGCCAGCGGCGCGCCCAGCGTCACCCACAGGGTGTAGCAGAGCACGGCCCCGAGCATCACCGAGGAGCCCTGGGAGAAGTTGACGGTGTTCGAGACCGCATAGGTGACGTGGTAGCCGAGCGCGATCAGCCCATACATGGCCCCAAGCGAGAGGCCGGAGACCAAGGCGGAGACGATCAGCATGCGGGGGTCCTCGTTCTTGTCGGTGGCGGGCGGTCTTCGCCCTTGGGGTCGGCTTGTTTCAGACAAGCCGTCTGGCCTCTTGGTGGGCCCGCTTCGATTTCACCCTCTCCCGCTTGCGGGGGAGGGCAGGGAGGGGGCGTTCTCGGTAGACCCGCCGTCCTCCTGGTCCTTGTCCCCTCCCCATCCCTCCCCCGCGAGCGGGAGAGGGGGAAGGGTGTGCGGGGGGCTGCCGTTCATCCCGGTGCCGCGGCCTTGCAGGCGATGCGCCCCACCAGCCCCGTGCGCCCTCTCCAATTTCACCCTCTCCCGCTTGCGGGGGAGGGCAGGGAGGGGGGCGTCGTTCCCGGCAGGCCCGCCGTTCTCCTGGTCTTTGCCCCCTCCCCATCCCTCCCCCGCGAGCGGGAGAGGGGGCAGGGGGTGCGAGGTCCTCAGTTCACGGGCACGATCTCGGCGCCCTTGAAGTGAGTGAACATGTAGTCGTCCTTGGAGAGCGCATCCTGGTTCTCCGGCGAGAAGGGCTTCGAGTAGGTCTTGATGAGACCCTCATAGGTGCCGATCTCGTAGAAGGCCTTGCGCAGCGCCGGGCCGTCGGTGGTGCCGGCCTTGGCGATGGCCAGCGCCAGCAGGTGCATGGCGTCATAGGCATTGGCGATGCCCACCGCCGGGGTCACGTCGGCGAGCGTGGTGATCTGCGGATACTTGGTCTTCAGCGCCGCTAGCACCACCTCGCCCTTCTTGGAGAGGTTGCCCGAGAAGGAATAGGTCTGGACCATCCGCACCTTTTCCGCGCTCGGGCCGCCCAGTTCCGTGAAGCGGCCGCCCGCCGGGCCCCAATGGGAGACCACCGGCACGTCCCAGCCCATGCGATCGAGCGATTTGACCACCTGCGCGGCGGGCTGGACGTTGGCGACGAGGAAGATGGTGTCGGCGCCCGCCTCCTTCAGGCGGGTGAGCTGGGGCACCATGTCCACGTCGTTATTGTCGAACTTTTCGGCGCCGGCGACGGAGAGGTTGTTGGCGGCGGCCGCGGCTTTCAGGCCCTTCTCATTGCCCTCGCCCCAGGGATTGTTGATGAGCATGAGGCCGGGCTTCTTGGTTTTGTAGGTCTTCATGCCGTAATCGATCATGGCCTGGTCGACCAGTTCGTCCACGGCCGAGACGCGGAACACGTAGTTTTCCGCCGCGCCATTGCGGGTGATGGCGGTGCCCGCCGCCCAGACACCGATGAAGGGCACTTTCGCCTGGTTGGCGAAGGGCACGATGGCCAGCGACACCGGCGTGTCGATGCCGCCGAAGAAGGCCGCGACCTTCTCCTTCTGCACCAGCTCGCGGGCGGCCACCACGCCCTTGGCGGGGTTGCTCTCGTCGTCGCGGCGGATCAGCTCGATCTTCTTGCCGAGCACGCCGCCGGCGCCGTTGATCTCGTCGATGGCCACTTCCAGGCCGCGCGTGATGGCCTCGCCGGACTTGGCGGACTGGCCGGAGAGGGCGGCGACGAGGCCCACCTTGATGGTGTCGTCGGCGCGGGCCGCACCGCCCATCACCAAGGCGGCGCCAAGGCCGAGCATGGCGGCGCGGCGGGTGAAGGCGGGAAACTTTCGATGCTGCGAGGACCTGCTCATGGGGATCACTCCTCTCCCGGACGTCGCATCCCCTTCCGCAAGCATCGTGCCAGGGGGCGCCAGCACTGGACTCGCTGGGCCCGTGCCGGAGGGATGGGCGGATGGGGGCAGCTTCGCGCTCCCAATCGCCCAAGGATTGGGCATTTTGTGCACGAAGGATAGTCAAAATCGTATACGATTTTAGCGCGAGGCCCCGTCATGCGGCACGAGGCGCCTAGTGTGGGCCTCCCTCACACTGTCATGGCCGGGCTTGTCCCGGCCATCCACGGGGATTGGTTTGGTCTGACCGAAACAGGTCCTCCCCGGCGGAGAGGCGTGGATGCCCAGGACAAGCCCGGGCATGACGGCGCGAGGAGGTGCACGAAAAGGCGCGTCAATATCGTATACGATTTTCTCTGATCTTGAGCCCGAACCGCTCTCGTGCCATTCAAAGGTGGAATGGAGACCCAGATGAAGCAGCGGGGCGAGCGAGTCGACGCGATCTATGCGGGCCTGCGCCTCGCCATATTGGAGCAGGTGCTCCAGCCGGGCATGAAGCTTCCCGAGGATGCCATTGGCGAGCAGTTCGGCGCCAGCCGCACGGTGGTGCGTCGCGCCCTGGAACTCCTGGCCAGTGAAGAACTGGTGGACATCCGCCCCAATCGCGGCGCCACCGTCGCCAAGCCGTCGCTGGAAGAGGCGCGGGATCTCTTCAGCGTCCGGCAGGATGTGGAGCAATTGGTCATCCGCCGCCTGTGCGGCAACCTCACCCCCGCCCAGGTGAAGCGCCTGGACGCCCAGATCACGGCGGAGGAAAAGGCGCACCGGGAAGGCCGGCCGGAATATATCCGCCATGCCGCCGAGTTCCATCTGGTGCTGGCCGAGATGACCGGCTCGCCTCTGCTCGCCCGCTACATGCGCCAATTGGTTGGCCGCAGTGCGCTGATCCTCGGCCTTTATGGCCGCCCGCGCTGGACCGATTGCTCGGTGCAGGAGCATCGCGATCTGGTCGCCTGCCTCGTCTCCGGCGACCGGGACCGGCTGGAACATCTCATGCACGACCATCTGGAGGCCGTGCTCACCCGCGCCATCGAGACCGCCGGCCGCGACAAGGACCGCATCCTGCGCGACCTCCTCGCGCCTTATGCGGACGCCTCGCGGGGCGCCTAGCGGGCTCTCACACCACCACCCGCAGCGGCGCCGCCGGGCGGGCCAGCAGGCCGGCGAGCAAGGCGAGGCCGTCCTCCAGCGCGCCGCGATCCGGCGCGACGCCAAGCGACAGCCGCACCGCCTCTTCCCCCGGGGTGCCGATGGCAAAGGCGGAGCCGGCGACGATGGACACCCCCGCCCGGTCCGCATGTTCAGCAAAATCCGCGGCCCGCCAATAGGCGGGCAGGCGCAGCCACACATGGTGGCCATGGGGATCGGCGGCGAAGGCGTGGCCCTTCAGCGCCGCCCGCGCAAGCGCCTGGCGGGCCGTGTTTTCCGCCCGGATGACGCGGGTGAGGAGGTCCAGCGTGCCATCCAGAATCCAGCGGCTTGCCACCGCCGTCATGAGCGGGGGCGCCATCAGGCTGGTGGCGCGCAATATGCCCGCGAGCTGCTCCGCCGCGCGCGCCTCGGGCGCCACCACATAGGCGGTGCGCAAGGCCGGCGTGGCGCATTTGGAGAGGGTGGCGATGTGCCAGCTGCGCTCAGGCGCCAGCGCCGCCAGGGCCGGAATATGCGCCGGGCAGAGCGGGGCATAGGGATCGTCCTCGATGACAGCCAGGTCGTGCCGGCGGGCGAGGTCCGCCAGCGCCTGCCGGCGGGCTGCGGGCAAGGTCGCGGTGGTGGGATTGTCGAGGGTGGGGATCACATAGAGCGCGCGGGGCGTGCCCGCCGTGCAGGCCGCTTCCACCGCCTCGGGGCGGATGCCGTCCCCATCCATGGCCAGCGGCAGGAGGCGCAGGCCCCGTTGGGCGGCCACGGCCTTCAGGCCGGGATAGGTGACCTCGCCGGCCAGCAGCACATCGCCGGGCTTCAGCAGGGCGTCACAGACCGCAAACAGCGCGCATTGCGCCCCGCCCGCCACCACCAGGCGCTCCGCCGTCACATCGGGCAGCCGGCCGGAGAGCCAGCGGGCGCCGGCCGCGCGATCGGCGGGCGTGCCCGTACTGTCCTGGTAGTGCAGGATCAGGAGGCCGCGCGGGCCGGCCAGCAGGCTCGCCATGGCCTCGGGAATGCGGCGGGCGAATTGCGCCTCCTCCGGCTGGGGCGGAATGTTCATGCTGAGGTCGATGAGTGGGCGGGGCGCAGGCATTTCGCCCGGCACCGAAAGCGCCTCGCTCACGAAGGTGCCGCGCCCGGCCTGGGCGTCCACCAGACCCCGCCGGCGCGCCTCGTTGAAGGCGCGTGTGACGGTGGTGAGGTCCACGTCGAGGGCCTCGGCGATGGCGCGCTGGGGCGGCAGGCGGTCGCCGCGCGCCACCCGGCCGGAGCGGATGTCCGCCTCCAGCGCATCGACAATGCCGAGATATTTCAGTCGCGCGCCCGCCAGCAGCCTGGGGTGCCACATGCGTCCTCTCCCCCGCCGCGTCTGCCGGCGCCGCGATCCCTACATTTTGCTAACATGCATGGAGGCACTGCGGAAGCTCAGCCTTCCCCCCGCAGCACGCGGCGGCCTTCCTCGGCCTTGTAATAATATTGGCTGGCCACCAGCCATCCCTTCAGCGGTCGCAAGGGTGGGATGCAGGTAAGCAGCATCACCGGCAAGGTGGTGACCAGATGCACCCAATAGGGCGCCGCATAGGCCACCTCGATCCAGATGCCGAACACAACCGAGGGAATGCAGGCAAAGCAGATGACGAAGAAGGCCGGGCCATCGGCGGGGTCGGCGAAGGAATAGTCCAGGCCGCACACGTCGCAGGACTTGCGCAGAGTCAGGAAGCCGTTGAACAGCTTGCCCTCGCCGCAGCGGGGGCAGCGGCCGCGCAGGCCCACCTGCATGGGGGAGAGAGGCGGCCAATGGCGGTGCTGGGACATGCAATCCTCCGTGGGCGCCTGCTCCTTCTCAGGGAGAGGTGGGCCGGTGTCCGGCTGTGCACCTCTGGCGCCGCGTATGTATGCTTTTTAATCCATACATTCGGCCGTTGTAAACAGTGATTGCCATACAATCGGCTGGAGGCAGACCCGCGTTCAGGGCAAGGCGCTGGCCTTGAGCGTCACCATTTGCGCCAGCCTCATGCCATCCGTCACCCTCACCAGCTGGGTGGTGCAGATCCGTCCACCCCGGGGGTCGTCCGCCAGGTGGGTGAGGATCTCAACCGCGTCGCCGGGGTCGATGTTGCCGTGATAGGTGATGATCCGCTGGCGCGTGGTGTTGGTGCATGCCAGGCGCGGGGCGTGGGCGAAGAGGCCCCGCTCCGCCAGCCCCACATAGCTGGAAAAATACAGGAATCCGGCGCCGTTGAAGTCCTCCGCCGGGCACGGGGTGAAGGTGAGGCGCGCCCCCGGCGGCGCATCGCCCGGCGGGAAGGGGGGCGGCCGGGCGCCATCCCAGGCGGGCAGGTCCGCCAGCCCCGGCACTTCCACGCGGCAGATGCGGTGGTTGCTCGCCGCCTCCCGCCGCACAAAGGCGGAGACCAGGGTCGCGCTGCCCGCCGCCACCCCGTTCAGCGCCAAGGCATGGCGGCTGAGCACCTGGGTGCGCGAGAGCCGCCACAAATGGGAGCGCGTCTCCAGGCGTCCGTCCTCCCGCGCGGCATCCAGGTGCAGTCCTTCCAGCGCCACATGCCGGAAGGCGGCATAGACGCGCGCGCCGGTGCGGTCGGTGATGCGGGAGGGGGCGCAGCCCAATTGGCGGGCCAGCATCTGCCAATGCACATCGCCCAGATGCCGCAGCAGCCAGGTCTCCGACAGGCCGCCGGGGACCAGATGGGGCATGCCCAGATGCACCGATCCGGCAAGCCCGGGATCGGTCACGAGGCGGGAGGGCGGAGGCAGGAGGCTCATGTGGCGCGCGCCTTCTATCTCATTGGTTTAACGCATTTCCTTCACGCGAAACGGTTCCCACTTCGCTCGGAAATGCTCTAGCCGGCCCTGGCGAGCGGCGGCGCGGCGCGCGCCTGAAGTGCGCTCACCACATAGGCCGCATCCGCCGCGACCCCCAGGAAGCGGCCGGAGCCCCAGGTCCACAGCCAGGGCAGGCCGAGCACATAGAGCCCATCCACCACGGTCACGCCTCTCTTGTGCACGGGATAGCCGGTGCCGTCGAAGATGGGCAGGCCCACGAACGACCAGTTGGGGCGAAAGCCCGTGGCCCAGATCACCGAGGTGATGCCCGCTTCCGCAAGGTCCAGCTGGGTGGTCTCGCCCTCCGGCTCCCAGACGGGCGTGTAGACGGAGGGCGGCGGGGCAGCGATGCCGGCTGAAGCGATGTGCCGGTCGATGAGGGCATTGATGCCGTTATAGACCTTGTCGGCGGCGTCCAGATTGTCCTTCAGATTGGGCGCGAACTGCATCCGTCCGCCGGCAATGCCCGTGAGCCGGCCGTAGAGCGCCATGCCCTCAAGCGCAAAGGCGCGGAGGTCGATGTCGCGCCCGCCCTCGCGGCCGGTGAGATAATGGTTGGTGTCGTGCTTCTTGCGGCCCATGCCGTCATCGGCCACCGTGATCTCGTAATGGCCGATGTCCCACAGCCAGTCCACCACGTCGCGTCCGCGATAGAAGCGGGCGCAGCGGGGGGCATTGCCGGTGGCGAGATGCACCTTGCGGCCGGCCAGATGCAGGTCTTCCGCGATCTGCGCGCCCGATTGGCCCGAGCCCACCACCATCACCGCGCCCTCCGGCAGCGTGCCGGCATTGCGGTAGGAGGCGGTGTGGAGCTGGACGATGCCGTCGGGCAGGCGCTCGCCGAGGCGGGGAATGTCCGGCTCGCCATAAAGGCTCACCGCCAGGATCACCGCATCGGCGCTGACGGGGCCGGCGGCGGTTTCCAGATAGAAGATGCCGTCCGCCTTCTCCAGCGCGGTCACCGGCGTGTGCTCCAGCACCGGCGCCTTCACCTTGGCGGCGAAGCGGTCGAGATAGGCGAGGATCTCGTCCTTCACCATGAAGCCGTTGGGGTCGTCGCCATCATAGGGATGGTCGGGCAGGCGGCACTGCCAGTTGGGGGTGACGAGGCAGAAGGCATCCCAGCGCTCATCCCGCCATTTGTGCATGATGGTCTTCTTCTCGAACACCACATGCTCAATGCCGGCGCGGGTGAGGTGAAGGCTGGCGGAGAGCCCCGCCTGGCCGCCGCCAATGACGATGGCGGGATAGTGCGACTTCAGCTTGGTCATGACGGCATGTCCTGATGGGAATAGAGGAAAGCGAGGCAGGTGACCTGCGCCGTGGGATCGTCGGCGAAGCGTCGGGAGGTGGCTTCCAGGCGCGCCAATTGGCCGAGCGCCAGGGAACAGGGATGGCCATATTTGGCGGCGACGCGCTCCGAGGCGATGGTGAGCGCCGTGCGCGCCCGCGCCATGAAATCGGGCAGGGCATAGGCGGTGCCTTCGCTCAGATGCTCGCGCACCACGAGGGAGGGCGAATAGCAGCTCTCCTCCCGTCCGTCGGGCCAGGCAATGTGGAAGCGCATTTCAGGCATGGAGGGGCTCCCGGGCCTTGGCCTTCGCGGCGAGACGGCCATAGAGGGGCAGGTGGGCGCGGGCGACGTTCGTCCAGTGGTGCCGCGCGGCGATGCCGGGCCCGAGCGCGGCAAGGCGCGCGCGCTCCGCTGGCTGAAGCGAGAGCGCCATGGCGTCGGCGATGGCGGCTGGGCGGGCGGGGTCGCACCACAAAGCGTCCCGTTCGCCCAGATATTCGGTGAAGGGCGCCATGGCGGAGACGATCACCGGCACGCCGCTCGCCAGCGCCTCCAGCACGGCGAGGCCGAAGCCCTCCTTCACCGAGGCAAAGAGCAAGGCATGGGCGAGGCGGTAGAGGGCGGGCATGTCCGCATCCGCCAAAGGCCCGGTCACGAGCACGCCGCCGGTGCCGGCGCGGTCGAGCAGGCGACGGAATTCACCCTGGTAGGCGCCATGGTCCAGCAGCGAGGCGCCGCCGGCGATCACCAGTTGCGCGTCCCGCCGCATCTGGCGCACCTGGAGGAAGGCCTCCAGCATGCGCACCGTATTCTTGCGCGCCTCGATGCCGCCGACGCTCAGGAAGATGGGGCCGGCGCCGAGCCCCAGCCGCGCGCGCAGCGCCTCTTCGCGCCCGTCCGGGCGAGGCGAGAAGCGCGTGCCATCCACCCCATTGCCGGAGAGATGGGCGTCGATGCCGAGGCCGTCGGCCAGCTGGTTCTGCCAGGTTCGGCTCACCGCCAGCCAGCCGTCCGCCGTGCGGATGGAGCGGGCTTGGAGATCCAAAAGGCGGGCATCGGCAAAGGCATCCATATGATGCACCGTGCGCACGAAGGCGGGGACGCGGCCGCGCGCCTTCAGGGTGGCCAGCGCATTGCCGGAAATGCCGTCATGGGCATGGAAGAGGTCGAAGCCGTCGGTGCCCGCTGCCTCGAAATGGCTGACATAATCGGCGATGCGCTGCTCCACCATGGCCGTCATGCCAGGCGCTGCGGGTGCCACCTTGAAGGCGACGGCGGGGCATTTCGGCGCGCGGAAGAAGCCGGTGCCATGAGCGTCGGGCGCGAACAGGACGGGGGCATGGCCGAGCCCCTCCAGCGCCTCGGCGAGCGCCATGGCATGGACCACCCCGCCGCGCGGATTGGTGGAATGGGTGAGGATGGCGATGCGCAGCGGCTGGGTCATCAGGCAGCCTCCCCGGCAGGCGAAAAGCCCATGAGGCGGGAGGCGGCGAGGTCGCGCACCACGGCCCGGTGCGGCCCATGCCGCACCGCCACGGCCGCGCCCGACGTCACCGTTCCGATGGCGGCGGCGGTGAGGGCGCGGGCATCGAACAGGGCGAGAAGCTCCGGCACATAAGCGGGCGGGGCGGACAGGAGAAAGCCGAAGCTCGGAAAGGAGGCGAGCCAGCGTTGGAGAGGCACGCCCGCGGGAACGGGGAGGGCGGCCAGATCGATTTCAAGGCCCACGCGCGAGCATTCCGCCAGCATGATGGCGGTGCCGACGATCCCCGCCTGGCTGATGTCTTTCGCCGCATGCGCAAGGCCGCGCCGGGCGATCTCGGGCAGCAAGGCAAGGTCTCCCCGCAGGCGCTCCGGCGGCGCGGACAGGGCCGCCTGCCAATTGTCGAAGGGTTCGCGATAGGCGCCGCGATGGTCGATGGCGGCCACCAGCACGTCGCCGGGGCGGGCATCAAAGCTGGTGAGAAGGCCATGGTCCGCCCGCCCCAGCACCGCCACCGCCAGATGCTCGCCGCCGGCCTTCAAATTGGAATGCCCGCCCACAATGGGCACGCCATAGGCGTCCGCGGCCGCCTTCATGCCGTCCAGGATCGCCGCGCCATGGTCGGCGTCCCGCGCCCACAGGGCATCCACCACGGCGAGCGGGCGTCCGCCCATGGCGGCGATGTCGGAGAGGTTCACCATCACCCCGCACCAGCCGGCGAACCAGGGATCGCGGGCGACAAAGGCTTCCAGGAATCCCTCGATGGCGAAGAGCAGATGACCGTCCCCATCCGGCAAGGCCGCGCAATCATCGCCCACCGGCACGGCGCTGGCGTGAAGGCCGAGGCGGGCGGCGACTGTGCCGATGTCGGCCTTGGCGGCAAGGCCCCGGCTG
The DNA here is from genome assembly GCF_056314145.1 of Aquabacter sp. DMC10. Taxonomy (NCBI): domain Bacteria; kingdom Pseudomonadati; phylum Pseudomonadota; class Alphaproteobacteria; order Hyphomicrobiales; family Xanthobacteraceae; genus Aquabacter; species Aquabacter sp. DMC10. Next base: position 310,188 of record NZ_JBQUYX010000004.1, read on the forward strand.
TGGCGCAGGCTCGCCACCAGAGCATCGAAGGCGGGCGCGTCCATGTCAGGCGGCCTTTCGCGGCAGAGCGGTGAAGCCGATCTCGGGCGAATGGCAGGGCGGGTAATGGGCAAGGTCCGCCTGCATGCGGAAATGCCGCTTGCCGTGCAGCTCCACCTCCTCCAGCACGCGCCAGTGCAGGCGCCGGAACAGCAGCGCGTTCTGCTCCTGCACATGGGCGAGGAAAGTGTGGCAGCCCATGGCATGGGCCGAGGACACCGCGAGGCGGATCAAGGTGGCGCCCAGCGCGCCGATGCGGCGATAGTCGGCGTCCACCGCGAGGCGCGAGCCCCACCAAATGCCGGGCGTCTCCTCATGGATGCGCACGGTGCCCACCACCTGGTCGGCCGCCACCCCCAGCATGGCCAGCGCCACGATGGGAATGGCATAGGCGTCGATTGCGTCCTGGTCAGAGCCGGAAAAGAGCTTCTGCTCGGTGCAGAAGACCTGTTCGCGCAGGGCCTTGGCCCCCTCCCGCTCCCAGCGGGAGGCGGCGAACTTGATGCGATATTCGGCGGCGAGGAAGGGAAGCGTGGGGATCATCATGGCGCCAGCACCCGCTCATAAGAGGCAAGTGCCGAGCACGCCCCGCACTTGCCGCAGCCGGCCTTGATGTCCACGGCCTTCAGCCCGCTCTCCACCAGCAGGCGCGAGAGGGGGGCGAGGATGGATTGCATGAAGGCGGGGCTCGGGGTGGGATGGCTCTCCAGCGGCGTGCCGGAAATGGGCACGAAGGGCACCACGAAGGGATAGACGCCCAGCGCCACCAGCCGCGCGCAGATGGCCAGGATCTCTTCCGCGCTGTCGCCGAGGCCGGCGAGGATATAGGTGGAAACCTGCCCCCGCCCGAACACCGGCACCGCCTGCGCGAAGGCGGCCATATAGGCCTCCACCCCGATCTGCGCCTTGCCGGGCATGATGGCGGCGCGCACGTTCTGCGTGACCGCTTCCAGGTGCATGCCGAGCGCGTCGACGCCCGCCTCCTTCATGCGGCCGAACCAGGCGGCATCGCCCGGCGGCTCGCATTGGGCCTGGATGGGCAGGTCCACCGCCGCCTTCACCGCGCGGGCGCTGTCCGCCAGCACGGCCGCGCCCCGGTCCTCGCCCTTGGGCGTGCCGGTGGTCATGACCATGTGGGTGACGCCATCCAGCGCCACCGCCGCCTTAGCCACTTCCGCGAGCTGGGCGGGGGTCTTGTGCGCGACGGTGCGCCCCGCCGCCAGGGATTGACCGATGGCGCAGAACTGGCAGGTCTTGGTGCGGCTCTGATAACGGATGCAGGTCTGGAGCACCGTGGTGGCGAGCACGTCGCGCCCGTGCAGGGTGGCGATGTGGGAATAGGGAATGCCATCCGCCGTCTTCAGGTCATAGAAGCGCGGACGCACGGGGAAGGAGACCTCCCCCACGGCGCGGCCCTCCCGGCTGATGCGGCTCCGGCCGAAGGCGTCGGGCTTCTCAACCAGATAGGGGCTGGTGAAGGCGGGTGCGGTGTGCACCGGCACCATCACCGTCATGCCGTCTATGGTCAGCGCCTTGTGGTCGGAGGGGCCGGCCCCGCCGCGCCGGCTTTCGGCGCCGGCCTTGGGGTCAACCAGCCGCGCGCCGAAGGATTGCAGCTCGCTGATCAGGATCTCGGTCGGCAGCGGGGTCGAGGTCTCCATCGGAGAGGCTCCTTGCTTGCGGCTCAGCCTGGAAATCGGAGGGGGTGTGCAGCGGCCGCGCGGGCCGGGGATCGAGCACCAGATGGAGCAGTTCCGGCCGGGCATAGTGGCCCACCGAATCCATCATGCGCTTGCGCTTGACGATGAGGCCGAGGTCGAGATCGGCCACCAGCAGGCCTTCCCCGCTGGTGAGCGGGGGCGTCAGGTGCTTGCCTTCGGGCGAGATGATGGCGGTCATGCAGCCGCCCCGCAGGGCGTTCTGGAGGCCCGCCTCGGGGGTGATGGAGGCGATCTGCTCCTCGGTCAGCCAGCCGGTGGCATTGACCACGAAGCAGCCGCTCTCCAGCGCATGGTGGCGGATGGTCACTTCGATCTGCTCGGCGAAGATGGGGCCGACCAGGGAGCCGGGAAACTGGGCGACGTGGATCTCCTCGTGCTGCGCCATCAGGGCGTAGCGGGCGAGGGGATTGTAATGCTCCCAGCAGGCCAGCGCGCCGATGCGCCCCGCCGCCGTCTCCACCACTTTCAGGCCGGCGCCATCGCCCTGACCCCAGATCATGCGTTCATGAAAGGTGGGGGTGATCTTGCGGCGCTTGAGGCACAAGGTGCCGTCGGCATCGAAGACGAGCTGGGTGTTGTAGAGCGAGCCATGGTCGCGCTCGTTCACGCCGAGCACCACCACCATGCCGGCGCGGCGGGCGGCAGTGGCCACCGCTTCCGTCTCCGGGCCGGGCACGGTGACGGCCTGGTCGTAGAGCCGCACATGCTCGCGGCCGGTGAGCACCGGGGGCAGCACGAAGGAAAAATAGGGGTACCAGGGCACGAAGGTCTCGGGGAAGACCAGAAGCTCCACGCCCTTGCCCGCCGCCTCGGCGATGGCGTTCAGCACCTTGTCCATGGTGCCCGCGCGCGAGGTCAGATCGGGGGCGATCTGGACGGCTGCGGCGCGCACGGTCGCGGTGTCTTTCATGGTGCGGTCCTCGGTGGAAAGGGGGCGGCGGGAGAGCCCGCGCGCCCGGTTTTTCGTTGGTGCCGCGAGGCGGGGATCACAGGGTCCACGTGTCGAGGATGAAGGCGCCGTCGCGGCGGTGCAGGAGCACGAGGTCCAGCACGTCCAGCGGGTTGATGGGGGTGATGCCCTCGATCAAGGACGGCTCACCATGGCCATAGAGCGCCTGGAGCGCGAAGCGGCAGGCATAGACCTTGCCGCCCTCGGACATGAACTTCTTGATCTGGTTGTTGAAATTCTGGTGGCCCGGGAAGGCCTCGTCGCCGAGCTTGGGAAAGCCGCGCTGCACGCCCAGGGTGACGCCGGGGCCGTAGAGCAGGATGGAGGTCTCGAACCCCTTGCGCAGCAGGCGGGTGGCCTGGAGCAGGTTGACGAGGCCGATGGAGCCCTCGAAGGCCACGGTGTGGAAGGTCACCAGCGCCTTCTCGCCGGGCGCGGCCTTCACGTCCTCGAACAGCTTCTGCTCGTAATCGACAAAGAAGTCGCCGGTCTTGTGGGGCGGGTGGGTCACGGCGGGCATGCTTCTCTCCTGATCGCTGGATCGCCCCGGTGGGGACGGGATCAGGTGAGCAAGGGGCGTGCCAACAATGTGGCGATCAAAAATCCGATCATTTCGGACGCTTTGCAGGGAAATATCCGATCAAGTCGCCCCTGAATGCCATCAATGAGCCGATTGTCGCATTCGGCCTGCCTCGCGAAAGGCGGCATTCTGGCTAAGTCCGACGCAGGTCGCCCCGCAACAATGTGCGGTCAATAAAATCCTCGCCATCCCCTGGGGATTGCGCCATACAATATAGAAACAAGATCCAGTCAATCGGCAAAATGAGGGGTTCAATGAAGGATTGGATGCCCCGCATGGAGGACGGGCAGGGGCCCCGTTACCTCGCCATCGCCGATGCCATCGCCGCCGACATCGCCGCCGGCGTGCTGGTGCCGGGCGACCAGCTTCCGCCCCAGCGGCGCCTTGCCTCGGCGCTCGGCCTCGACTTCACCACGGTGGCGCGGGGCTATGTGGAGGCGGCGCGGCGGGGGCTCATCGAATCCACGGTGGGGCGCGGCAGCTTCGTACGCGCCTCCGCCCGCAAGGCGCCCCAGCCGGAGCGGCTGCGGGCGGCCGACTTCACCATGAACATGCCGCCCGAGCCGGACGATCCCGATCTCATTGCCCGCATGCAGGAAGGCTATGCGGCGGTGGCGCGGGACCTGCTGCCCTTGCTGCGCTACCAGGGCTTCGGCGGCTCGCCGCTGGACAAGGACGCGGCTTCCGCCTGGCTTGGCCGACGGGCGCTGGTGCCGGCGCAGGAGCGCATCTTCATCACGCCCGGTGCCCATCCTGCCCTTGTGGGCATCTTCTCGCTGCTGGCGAGCGCCGGGGACGTGGTGCTGTCGGAAGCCATCACCTATCCCGGCGCCCGCGCCATCACCGCCCAGCTTGGCCTCACCCTCGCAGGCGTGGAAATGGACCAGGACGGCATTCTCCCCGAGGCGCTGGAAGCCGCCATTCGTCGCCACGCCCCGAAGGCGCTCTACATCAATCCCACCCTCCAGAACCCGCTCACCATCACCACCTCCGAGCAGCGCCGCGCCGCCATCTGTGCCATTGCCCGGCGCCATGGCGTGCCGGTGGTGGAGGACGATGCCTATGGCTTCATCGCCTCCCACGGCCCGCCGCCGCTGGCCGCCATCGCCCCCGACATCTGCTGGCACATTGCCGGGCTCGCCAAATGCATCGGCGCGGGTCTGCGCCTCGCCTATGTGGTGGCGCCCGACGCCAAGGCCGGCTGGTCCTTTACCGGGGCCATGCGGGCGGTTTCGGTGATGGCATCGCCGGTGATGGCGGCGGTGGCGACCCGCTGGATCGACGATGGCACCGCCGACACCATCCTGCGCTTTATCCGCGCCGAAACCGCCGCCCGCCAGAAGATCGCCGCCCGCCATTTCGAGCCGGGCACCTATCTGTCCGACCCCATGAGCTTCAACATCTGGCTGCCGCTGAAGAATGGCTGGACGCGCTCGGCCTTCGCCAGCCACATCCGCGGCACCGGCCTCGGCGTGGTGGCGAGCGATGCCTTCACCGTGCTCGGCCCGCCCCCCGAGGCGGTGCGGGTGGGGCTCGGCGGGCCGGTGAGCCGGGAGCGCCTGGAGCGGGGCCTGGAATTCATGGCCCATGTGCTGGAGGCGCCGCCGGAGGTGGCGGCGGGCTATTATTGAGCGGGGGGAGGGGTTTCCGACTGGAGGCGAAAGGTGGCGGTGGCGCTGGCCACCAGCCTTTCATCGGCGAAGAGATCCACCGCGCCGAAGCTCAAGGTGCGCACCTGCCGGATGACGCGGGGCCTGGCGATGAGCAGTTCGCCCAGCTCCACCTTGTCCAGGAACTGCATGGTCAGCGTGATCGTCACCTGCCGGCGATTGCCACTGCGCGCGCGGGACGCCATGCCCATGGCCCGGTCTGCCAGCGTGCAGATGAGCCCGCCCTGCACCACGCCCGAGCGGTTGCGGTGCTTGGCGCCGGTGAGGATGGCATAGGCCGTGCCTTCCTCGGTCTCCTTGTGCCAGAGCGGCCCCACCAGGGCCAGGAACCCGTCGTCGGGCATTTCGCTCCAGCCCTGTTTGCGCATGTCGCTCGGCCGCATGATCCGCCTTCCGCCTGTTGAGGGAGGCCTGCTTAGCCGATGCAGCGCGCGCCGTCGCCCCGTGCCGGGGCTTTTCAGCGAGAGGCAAGCGACATCAGCCGCGTGGTCATCGCCACCAGCTCCGACTGGCGCCGGACCCCCAGCTTCTGAAAGATGGACCGCAAATGGGAGCGGGCCGTCTCATAGGCGATGGCATTGAGATCGGCCGCCGCGCGCAGCGATGCCCCAGCTCCCAGCGCTTCCGCCAGCCGCGCTTCGGCGGGGGTGAGGCCCATGTCCCGCAAATGCTGGCCCACATTCCGCGCCCCCGCCTCCAGGCTGCGGATGAGCACCATGGCGCCGCCATCGCCGAAGGCCATCACTTCCAGGGCATCGAGCTTCGGACGGATGGGGGCCACCTCCACATAATAGGGCTCCCGGCCACTGGGGCGCTGGACCAGGACGCCGCTCACCGGCGGCACGGGACTGGCGGGCAGGGCCGCGCGGATGGCCGCCTGGAGGCGCGCATCGGTGTCCGGCAATGCGGCGTGGATGCGGCCGTGGGCATAGGTCAGCCCATCACCGATGGCCTCCCGGGCGACGCCGTTCATGGTGCGCACACCGCCGTGCATGTCCAGAAGCACCACGCCCCAGGCCAGTTGCGCGATGGCGCCGGACAGGTCGTCGGCGAGGCGGCGTGCCTCCACCATGGAGGTGGCCAAGGTGAGGGAGCGCTGGATGTGCGGGGCGAGCCGCGTCAGCGCCTCCACGTCTGCGTTCTGGTAGAGCTCCCGCCCGAGCCCCCGTTGCGCCGCCACCGACACCAACCGCCCGGAGCCGACCGGCAGCAGGGCCGCCATGGACTGCTGGATGCCATGGGATCTGAGGAAGTCCTGGTAGAAGGGGTCGCGCCGGATCTCCTCCTCCCGCATGACGATCCGGTCGGTGGCGACTGTGCCCGGCCGAATGCGCAGGGAGAGAATGCGGCCGGACGGCGTGTCGTAGCGCCACCATCCGGCCTGGTATTGGGCATTGGCCTCGGTGAGGCTCTGCGAGACCAGCGCCCGCATGACGCCTTCGGTCCCGAGCGGAACGATGCTCACGCCGACGGCTCCAAGCGCGTGTGAGACGGCGCCCAGCGCCTCATCCCAGCGATGGGGCTCCAGAGCGGCAGCGTAGAGCTTGTCGATGGCGTCCAGGAGATCGGAACCCGACATGAGGCCTCCACAGGCAACGGCCGGCTTGATCGCCGGGAGGTGGCCCTCACCGCCCGACCCGCAGGAAAGCAAGTCTATCGGGCGGTTGCCGCTGGGGCATAACCCAAATGGGGTATGCGCGGTGCTTTCCCTTCGGGCAATTTGGAGTCAGTGCCTTCGTGGCCGGGCCGGGACGGCATCAGGGCTGTCGCCCGTCCGGCCATGGAGGCGTGGCACCTGCCTGCTGTCCTCGCCGCAGGCCATAAGCCGGCAGAGGCCGGACTTTGCCCCTTGGGAGGGACGGATACGGTCGTGTCGTCCGCTCAAACCCTGCGTATTCAGTGGGGCAACCCGGGACGGGGTGTGGGCGTGATGTCAGTTTTCCGCCGACCCGGGCCCTCTTTCCGCCTGTCATCCCCGCGCGGCGCGCAGGCTGTTGGAACGCGGCTGCATTCAGCTATTGTCAGCCTGGGATGACCGATCCGCTCATCGACCGCATCTATGAATCCGCCGCCCTCCCGGACTTGTGGGAGGGGACCCTTCAGCACGTGGCGGAGAGGGTGGGCGGGATTGGCGGGCTGTTGTTCGTTCTGCGCGACGCCAAGACCCGCTGCATCGCCTCGCCTGGCGCGCGCGCCCTGTGGGAGGGCTTCGTCGCGGGAGGGTGGCTGGAGCGGAACAGCCGCGCGGAGCGCCTTCTGCGTCTCGATCATGCGGGCTGGGTGCACGACCTCGACCTCTTCACGCGGGAGGAACTGGAGCGCGAGCCGGTCTATGTGGACTATTTTCGCAAGGCGGGCGGCGGCTGGGGCGCGGGCACGGCGATGGAATTGCCCGACGGCGACAGCATGTTCTTCACCATGGAGCGGGCCTATGCGGCCGGGCCGTTTCCGGCGGACCAGATCGGCGCGCTCGACGCCCTGCGCCCCCATCTCGGCCGGTCCGCCTTTCTGTCCATGCGCCTCGCCATGGCTCATGCGCAAACCACGGTCGCGGCGCTTGCCGCCGTGGACACGCCGGCGGCCGTGGTCCGCCCCAACGGCCGCCTTCTGGCGGCGAACCCGCAGTTGGAAGGGCTCATCCCCGACATCTTCCTGGATCGGCGGAGGCGACTGAGCCTTTCCCAAAGGCCGGCGGACGACCTGCTGGGGCGCGCCTTGGCGCAGCTTGCGGCGGGTGGCGTGGCTGACGTGGCCTCCATTCCCATCAAGGGCCGCAGCGATCTTGAGCGGGGCTTTGTCATCCATGTGCTGCCGGTGCGGCGGGCGGCCCATGATGTGTTTTCGGGCGGGGCCTTCCTCGTCATTGCCAACACGGTGGCCCTTGCACCTTCTCCACGCGCCAGCCTCCTGTCCGCCCTCTTCGACCTCACGCCTGCAGAGGCCCGCATTGCGCGCGCGGTGGCCGACCTTCAGAGCCCGGCCGAGATTGCCCGCGCCTGCGGTGTCTCCCGCGAGACCGTCCGCACCCAGATCAAGACCATCTATGCCAAGACCGGCCTCGGCTCCCAGGCGGCCTTGGCGCGCCTGGTGGCGGCGGTGGGCGAGGCGTCCGCCACCTGAGGGGACCCGTGCCGCCCTTTGGGGGGCGGTCGAGACCGGGCGGCATGCGCCCGGGCTGCCAATCCACCACGCACGGGCGGAATGTTAGGGACGATCTTCGGGCGCGCTGGGGCATGTGGCCTCGCATGCCGCGCCGCGCCCCTCTGGGCGGGAATGCGCGGACCCACGTGTCCCGCCGTCCGCGCGGCTTCCGGTTTCCCGGCCTGTGCATCGCCTGGTGCTGCGCCGGCTGACCTCTCGGCGATGGCTGGCCTTCTCCCTGGCGGCCTGATGCCCCCGTGTCCCCCGGAGAAGGCGCGGGGCATGATAGGTCAGTTCCGCTGCCGGTTTGTCCTGTCCTCAACCGAGAGTTACGTGGTATGGTGATAAGACGCCACCGGGCAGCGGGCAGGGGCATCCGATGCAGTTCGATCTTTCCCGATTCAGCATGGCGGCTGATGATCTGCTTCATGCGGCAATCGGGCCCAAGAATTGGAACCAGGTTCTGGATGATCTTGAGATCGCAACCCAGTCCGATGGCGTGACCATCCTGCCCGTGGTGGGTCGGGTGCCGGGCAATCCCAGTTCCCAGAGTTTGGCCCGGCCGCTGGAGCGCTATTATGCGGAAGGGTGGGCGGAGCGGGATTACCGGGCAAAGGCGGCCCCTCTTGTGCTGGAGCGCAAGGTTATTCTTGATAGCGATTTTATGATGCCAGATGATTATGGCGATGAATTCTTCAAGTTCATGTCGAATTTCAATTTGAAATACTGCGCTCTCGTTATTTTCAGGACCCAGTCGGACATTGCCTGTTGCGCCTTCCATCGCCGGTTCGACAAGCCGCAATTTCAGGCGCACGACGCCCGGCTCCTTCAGGGCCTGTCGGAACGGCTGTCGCTCGCCTCGTCCATTTCCCGGGCGGTGGCGGAGTCCAAGGCGGCGGGTCTTTCCGAAGCGTTCGATTACATGAACCTCGCGGTGATCTTCTTCAATCGCGCAGGTCAGGTGGTTCGCATGAACGGAGCCGCGGAAGGACTGATGGGGGACGATCTGAACGTCTCGCACGGCGAGATAAGGGCGGGGACGGCGGAGGAGACGCGCGCCCTGCGCGGTTGCATCCATGCCGCCACCGGAGGATTGGAGACGCTGAAGGACAAGCGCGCCGTCCTCATCCGGCGGCAGGGGAAGAGGCCGCTTGTGATCCGCTGCCAACGGATCGGCGGCTTCTTGAATGACTATTTTTCAGACATCAAGGCCATGGCGGTGATTGACGACCTGGACGGCCAGGCCATCGACAAGTCCCAAGTCGTTCAGAGCGCATTCGGCTTGACCCCGGCGGAAACCGCCATTGCCATGTTGCTGGCGCAGGGCGAGGGCATCAAGGACATCGCCGAACAGAGGCAGATTTCCTACGAGACTGCGCGGACGCATATCAAGTATTTGTTCCTGAAAATGGGCGCGCGCCGGCAGTCGGAGGTCGCCTCCATGATTATGAAGATCAGATAGATCGCTCAAGATCATCGCGGGTGGGGGCGGCTCGCGGGCCATCCCTCATTGTCAAAATACTGCGACAGTCTTGCACGCGAGGCGTCTTGCTCAACTCTGCCGGCGTTCGGCGGCAGGAGGTGAGGCGCGCCCCGGTGGTGCCGGTGCGCGGCCCTCAGCGCGAGCCAATCTGTCCCGATTGCGGTTCCAGCACCACGGGGAACGGCATCTCACCGTCCAGAACGCGCTCTGTCGCCCGGCAGTGCTCAGTCATCCCCTGGAAAGGGCCCCGATCGGCCGCGCTCCGAGCCTCCGGCGCACGGCCATGCAATTGTCGGCGCAGCACGCTGATGGACCGCTCCACGATGCTTTCGAGCCGGCCATTGGAAATGACCAGCGTGGTGCCATAAGGCGTGGGGACCCGGTCCAGGCACCCCGCCTGAGACAGCGCGACCACCGCCTTGCGACAGGTTTCGGTGGACATTTCCAGCACCAGGAAACGGGCCAGGTTGGACTGGTCGATGGCGCCCTTCTGATCCCGCCAGTTCTGGATCAGGCGCTGCATCACGTCGCCGTTGAAAATCGCCCGCTGGATGCGCTCGGGCTTCAGCCGGACATGGCGGGCCTCCGCCTCGGATCGTGTCAGGCGGGACAGCTCCAGATTGTGCCGCAACGCGATCTCGCGGATGTCCTCGACACTTTCGACCCCGGCCTCGCGGATCCGATAGAAAAACTGCGCGATCACCAGGCTAGCGTCCGAGGCAAGCATCGCCTCGACGTTATTGTCCCTTTCGTGAACCTGACTCAGAAGGCAACTGAAAAAGACTTTACGATATTCCAAAAGGGAATCGATTATCGTCAATCCTGAAATGCCATCAGGCTTATCGATATTTGCGGTGTACATCGGAATGCCCTGCCAAATCGGTAGCGACCTGCTTGCTCGTTCTCCAGGCGCACAATGTTTCTCAACGTAAATACAATCCTGGGGTTGCACATACCCCAAACGGGGGAGGGGGCGTGGAACTTTTTGTTCTCGCGCTCCCTGTTTGCTTTTTGTTCTTTCCCGCAACGCAGTGCGGATAGGTTCGAGAAGATGACGTTTTAGGGACCTCAGGTCTTCTATGGCGATCGTGGTCGCCCCTTAAGACCATCAGACGGCCCGGCCGAGGGAGAGGGGTCGTCTGTTACACAAGCGTCACATTGGATACATGCGAGGGGGCGTGGTGCGCGTCCCCTGATCTTAAAGCGGGCACGACGGCAAGGCGCGAGGGGTGTCCCCGGGCTTGCCGTCGCCCCTCATCAGAATTGCTTGCGCAGGCCGCCCGTGAGCGATCCGCCCTGGATGTTCTCGCCGAAGCGGTAGTCGGCACGCACATAGCCGAGAAGCCCGGTGTCCAGGGCTTGGCCGGACAGGCCGACGCCGACCTGGCCGAAGGTCCCGATATTGGTGACGCCGAACACGGCGGCGCCGCCTGAGCTGTCGATGAAGGTGCCGGCGCCGTCGCCCGAGAATTCGTACCACACGCCACCCTGGATGGAGGGGCGCAGGATGAGGTTGGAATTGGCGGCAAAGCTGGTCCCAAGCCGGAGGCGCAGGCTGCCGATGAGGCTCTCATAGGCGTTGGTCTGCAAGGTGCCGAGGCCGTACGGCAGGACCACGTCGTCCACCGTGGCGGTCGCATAGTTCAGGCCGACGGAGGGTTCGATGAACCAGGTTTCCGCGAAGGGGATCACCCCGCCGGCGGTGCCGACAATGGTCCAGCCGGATGCCGACGTGCCCGAGCCCTGCAGGTAGGCCGACGTGTTGGTCAGGTCGATATTGTACTGGTTCCTCTGCACCTGCACGTCGACGAACATGCCATGGCCGATGAGAGCGGCATAAATGCCGTAGAAGGGCGCATCCACCTTGGATGAGACGCCGATGGCATTCTGCATGGTGGTGTCGAGCCACACGTCACCCGCCGTCAGGCCGAAATGGGCGTTCCAACCGGACCCGCCGATGTCCGACCGGGACAGGTCCATGCCCAGCTGGAAGCCGGTGAAGTTGGTGCTGAAGGTGCCGGGCGCCGAGACCGCAACGGGGGACCCCACAACCTGGGTGGTGGCCACGCTGTCAATGTCGTAGGAGCCGCCCTTCACACGGCCCCAGATGCCGTAGGAAATCTGGTCCTTGGCCGGATCGGCCGGACCGGACACGAAGGCGCTGACCGATTCCAGGAAGCCCGTCGTGATGGTGGTCAACGTGGCTGCGATCGTCTGCGACAGCGAGGCGCCGCTCGGGTTGAGGCTGGACCGGACCACCCATTGGTCAGCGCCGGTGGGGTTGGCGATATAGTCGAAGCTGTAATCCACCAGGCCCTGGGAGGAGAGCCCGCTGGCCGCCGTGAAGGCGCCCGCCGCGCCCTTGCCGGTGGCAACCACGATGTTCTCGCTGAAGAGCCCCTTGGTGGCGATGCTGTTGAAGTTGATGGCCGTCGTGCCTTCAACGGTTGCGGCATGGATCTGGTCCGAGCGGATGCCGGTGCCGGAGCTGGACAGATTGATGTCCATGGTGGCGTTGGAGCCCGCGTCGCCCTTGAACGTTCCGCCGACCGACACCTGGCTGTAGAGCGCCGAGCCGGAGGCGGATGACATGTTGAGGGTGCCGGAATTGGTGAAATTCTGCCCGACCTGGAGGGTGCCGCCCGTGGCCCCCATATTGATCGTGCCGGAATTGGTCAGTCCCTGCGTGACGGTCAGATTGCCGGTGGGGGCGAGCATGCTCAGGGTGCCGGCATTGGCCAGAGCTTGTCCGACCGTCAGTCCGCCAGTCACCTCGATGGTGCCACTGGACGCAACGTTCGTCAGGTTCTGGGAGATGGTGCCGGACGCCGCCACATAGCCGCTGTTGAAGATGCTGCCGTCCCATGTGGAGGTAGTGACGATGCGGCCGAGGGAGCTGTTGAGGGCATCGCCCTTCCAGACGGCGCCGTTCTGGTTCCAAACGGAGCCCGCATTGCTGTCGAGGCCGCCGGTCCATGTGGTGCCGGTGCCGTCATTGGTGATCTGGCCGCCGGCCAGGTTCGCCGTCACGGCGCCGGTCCATTGTGCCCCGGACAGGTTGAAGATCGCGCCGGAATTCTGGCTGACGGTGCCGTTCAGCCAGGCCGCGCCATTCTGGTTCGAGATGGTGCCGGCATTGCTCTGCACCGTCCCCGTCCACGTGGTGCCGACCCCATCATTGCTGATCTGCCCGCCCGCCAGGTTGGCGACCACATTGCCGTTCCAGGCCGATCCGGTGGAATTGGCGATGGTGCCGCTGTTGGACAGCACATTGCCGTTCCAGGTGGCCGCGTTGCGATTGAGGATCGTGCCGCTGTTGGAGACCACGTCGCCGTTATAGGTCGACCCGTTGTTGTCGAACGTATTGTTGGAGGTGTTGGTCTTGAGCGTTCCGGTCCAGACCGCGCCCGCATAATTGTGGATGGTGCCATCATTGGTGATGTCGCCGATCCACAGGGTGCCGGCCCCGGTATTGGTAATGAGGGCTCCGACCGCGTTGCCGAGGACATCGCCGGTCCACTTGGCGCCATCCGCATTGGTGAGGGTGCCGGCATTGGCGGTGACGAGGCCGGTCCAGGTGGACCCTGCGCCGGTATTGGTGATCTGGCCGCCGGCCAGGTTCTTCGCGACGGCGCCGGTCCATTGGGCGCCGGCGCTATTGATCAGGGTGCCGGAATTCTCGCCGACGGCGCCGGCCAGCCAGGTCGCGCCGTTCTGGTTCGCCAGCACGCCCGCATTGGCCACCACAGCCCCGGTCCAGGTGGAGCCCGCGCCGGTATTGGTAATCTGGCCGCCGGCCAGGTTCTTCGTCACGTCGCCGGTCCATTGGGCGCCGCCGCTATTGGTCAGGGTGCCCGAATTCTCGCCGACAGTGCCGTTCTGCCAGATGGCGCCGTTCTGGTTGAACAGGGCGCCGGCATTGGAGGCGACCGCGCCGGTCCAGCTGGACCCGGCGCCGTCATTGGTGATCTGCCCGCCCGCCAGGTTCTTTTGGACGTCGCCGGTCCAGGTGGCGCTGCCGCTGTTGGTCAGGGTGCCGGAATTCTCACCCACGACCCCGCCCAGCCAGCTGGCGCCGCTCTGGTTCGAGAGAACGCCGGCATTGCTGTCAACCGCGCCCGTCCAGGTGGAGCCGGTGCCGGTATTGGTGACCTGGCCGCCGGCCAGGTTCTTCTTCACGTCGCCGGTCCATTGGGCGGCGCCGCTGTTGGTCAGGGTGCCGGAATTCTCGCCCACCACGCCGCCCAGCCAGGTGGCGCCGGTCTGGTTGAACAGGGCGCCCGCATTGGACTCTACCGCTCCGGTCCAGGTGGACCCTGCGCCGGTATTGGCGATCTGCCCGCCTGCCAGATTCTTCTGCACGTCGCCGGTCCAAGCGGCGCTGCCGCTGTTGGTCACCGTGCCGGCATTGGAAGCGACCGCCCCGGTCCAGGTGGAGCCGGTACCGGTATTGGTGATCTGACCCCCGGCCAGGTTTTTCTGGACGTCACCGGTCCATTTCGCGCTGGCGCTGTTGGTCAGCGTGCCGGAATTCTCGCCCACCACGCCGCCGAGCCAGGTGGCGCCGTTCTGGTTGAACAGGGTGCCGGCATTGGAGGCCACCGCGCCGGTCCACGTGGAACCGGTACCGGTATTGGTGATCTGCCCGCCCGCCAGATTCCTCTGAACGTCGCCCGTCCATTGGGCGGCGGCGGCGTTGGTCAGGGTGCCGGAATTCTGGCCCACCGTTCCCGCGAGCCAGCTGGCGCCATTCTGGTTGGCGACCGTGCCGGCATTGTCCGCGACCGCTCCCGTCCACGTGGTGCCGGCGCCGCTATTGGTGATCTGGCCGCCCGCAAGGTTCGTCCGCACCTCGCCGGCCCAGCTGGACGCGCTGCTATTGGTCAGCGTGCCGACGTTCCCGATCACGGTGGCGTTCAGCCAGGTCGCCCCGTTCTGGTTCAGGACGGTGCCGGCATTGTTCTCCACCGTGCCGGTCCAGGTGGTCCCGGCGCCGTCGTTGGTGATCTGGCCGCCCGCGAGGTTCTTCTTCACGTCTCCGGTCCATTGGGCGCTGGAGGTGTTGAAGATCGTGTTGGCATTTTCCACGACCGTGCCGTTCTGCCAGGTCGCGCCGTTCTGGTTGGTGATGCTGCCGGCATTGCTGTCGACGGTGCCGGTCCATTTGGTCCCGGTGCCGTCATTGGTGATCTGGCTGCCGGAGGAATTGGCCACCACATTGCCGGTCCAGGTGGAGCCGGTGGAGTTCGTGATGGTGCCGCCGTTGGACACGACGTTGCCATTCCAGGAGGCGATGTTGCGATTGAGGATGGTGCCGCTGTTGGCGGCCACATTCCCGTTGAACGTCGAAGCGTTGTTGTCGAAGCTCACCGCGTTGGACGTGAGTGTCCCGCTCCAGGTGGCACCGGCCGTGTTCTGGATGGTGCCGGAATTGGCGATGTTGCCGATCCAGGTCGTCCCGGCTCCGGTGTTGGTGATGCTCCCCGCCGCCTGGTTGTCGACGACGTCGCCCGTCCATTTCGCGCCGGCCGCGTTCGAGATGGTGCCCGCATTGGCGGTCACGGCGCCGGTCCAGGTGGTTCCCGTGCCGGTATTGGTGACGGTACCGGTGTTCGGGCTCACCGTCCCGAGCGCGCCCGTCCAGGTCGCGCCGAGCGTGTTGAGGATCGTCCCGCCATTGCCGGCGACAGCCCCGTTCCAAGTGGAGGCGCTGTTGGTGATGGTGCCGGTGTTGCCTTCAACCGTGCCGTTCCAGGTCGACCCGTTGCCGTTGGTGATCTGGCTCGCGTTGGCGACCACATCGCCGTTCCACGTGGCGCCCTGATCATTGTTGATCGTGCCGTTATTGGACACGACCTTGCCGCCCCATGTGGCGCCGGTGGTGTTGGTGATGGTGCCGGTCGCCCCGTTCGCGGCGATGTCGCCATTCCAGCTCGTGCCGGACCCGGTATTGGTGATGGTGCCGGAATTGGTCGTCACACCGCCAACCCACTTGCCGCCGGCCTCATTGTTGAGGGTTCCGGCATTGGTGACGACGGTGCCGGTCCAATTGGCGCTTGAACCGGTATTGGTGATGGTGCCGCCGGCGGCGTTGCTGTTGACGTTGCCGACATAGATGCCGGAATTGCTCGCCGCGCCGGAATTGGCGAGGTCTGCCATGACCCGCGCACCGGATTTACCTGTGAATGTGCCGGTGGCCGTGTTGGTGATGACACCCGTGACGAGGCTGACTCCGGCTTCGGCACTCATGGTGCCCGAATTGGAGATGCTGTCCGCAGTGTAGATGGTCGTTGCGGGGCCGGCGAAGACGAAGCTGCCCGCCTGGTTGTCGATGGCCGCGAACGTGCCGCCGCCACTGAAGGTCAGGGTGTTGGCACCCGTCTTGACAAACGACCCATTGGCGACGTTCGAGACCTCGCCGCTGAACGTCACCGCCCCATCGGTCGTATCCACCGTTCCGCCGGGCGTGCCGGCTGGCAGAGGCGTGCCATCGTAGGATGTGCCGCGGATCACGACGGGCTTGGAAAATGTCGAGGCCGACGTCACTTTCAGCACGCCACCCGCAAAGGTGATGTCCGTTGGGATAACGGACGTCACCGCAAGGGAATTCTGATTAAAAGTGGCCCGTGTCTGGTCGATCCAAAGGGAGTTGACCGAAATCTCGCCTGATCCCGCCGTGGCTGCGGCAATGCTAGTTCCAGTGATCTCGTGGGAGCCGGAAGAGACCTCGAAAGACGCGGAGACCGGTGTGGGCGGGGGCGAATTGCTGTCCGCCTTCGTCGCGCCGTAGTCGGTCACCCGGTAGCGCTGGGTGTCAGGGCTGACCGAGATTACCGTGACCTGGGCGGGATTAACGGACGTAAAGAGGAAGGTGTCGTTCCAGGCAGTTCCCGCTCCGCCGGCGGGAACGGTGAATGTCGCGGGGGTTCCGTCAAGGTTAAGCGTGACGTTGGCGGCCGAGACCGTCCGCGGTCCCGCCAGCAACAGGCCCGCGCCGAGGGAGAGCGCGAGAATGGTGCTGCTCTTCAGGGTCTGGCGCAAGCTTCGCGCAGGCGTGATCTGCACTTCATGTTGCAACGATTTAAAAATGGAGATGTGCGCGCGCGCAGACGCACCCGTCGCCTGAACCGAAATTCCGCGTGTCATTATTTGCCCCTGACCCGCAAGCCGATGACAACCGGCATGATGCTTCAATCTGGGAAGCTAAACGCAACGGAAGTGACGAACAAGTGTCGCTATATGCTTGCAAAAAAGTTGGAGGCTAGCAAATGTGTGGGGAAATACTTGTTTGCCTTCTGTCTTCCGAATGATGAAGCGGGCAGGATATGCAGGTATTAAAGGCGGTTACCGCCTCTTGAGCACCGGACGGTTCCCGGTTTCGGCACGGTAGAGGCTATATGATACCGATTATTCGACCGTGTGCCGCGATCCGTCCCACCGCGCGCTTCCGTGCCATTGTGGCGCAACTGCAACATTGGCGTGTAGCATGCAGGGCGCCAACAAAATGGTAAGGTGATTCAATCCGTCGAATCGCGCGATTGAGGCGGTCGATACGTCTCTGTGCGCGTTAAGATCTGTAATCCGGGCGGGAAACTTCATGCTTCCGTTCGCGGCCTAAGCAGATAAACGCCGTCGATCAGGAATCGAGGCATTACAGGTCCCGTATGATCTCGCGAACGGCCCGTCTATTGATCGCGCGCAGCCGAGCCCCTCACAGTCCTGGTGCCCCGTGTCTATTGGGC
This sequence comes from Aquabacter sp. DMC10, assembly GCF_056314145.1. NCBI lineage: Bacteria > Pseudomonadati > Pseudomonadota > Alphaproteobacteria > Hyphomicrobiales > Xanthobacteraceae > Aquabacter > Aquabacter sp. DMC10. Next base: position 327,513 of record NZ_JBQUYX010000004.1, read on the forward strand.
GGGCGGCAGGTCAGCGGCAGTGCATGCTCCTTGCGGGACGTAGGTCCGTTCTGACGCTCTGGCCCACGGCTGTCGGATGCAAGTCTTTAAGTGAAGTGGCGCGGCGCCCCGACAGAGGCGAGCAATGCTGCCCCGGATGAAAAAGAACTGGGAGGGCTCAAAGTAAATTGAACCCTCCCGTGTGCGGGAGGGGCATGGTAGAAAATTCAACTGAACAGCGGCGACGTCGTTCCGGTTCGGTGTCGCCTTGTTCGGTGTCGCCTTCTTCGGTGTCGCACTGTGATGAGCCCGGACGGGCGGGGCGGGTGCTTTCAGGCGCGGCTGCCTGCCATGAGCGTGCGGAGGCGCCGCATGCCTCGGAGCGGCGCAGGGCGCATGCGCAGCGGGAAACGGGTTCGCGAGGGCTGGACCTTAAGGGGCCGGTGGTCTTCGCGCACCGTATGTCCTTTCAGGGAAATCGGCGGCGGTCCACGTGCCGGACGGCGTCAATCCGAGCGGACCGCACGCTCAAAAGCAGGCGCGATCGCGGTGGGGACGGGGGTGCGTGTCTGAGAATGTCGGCCTCCCGGACGCCCACCAGAAAGACCGGCAGATGCGTGCGCGGTGTTGGCCGCCCGGCTGCTGATGGCGGCCATGGGGCGGAGCGGGGACTTACGCCTGGCGTCGCGCCTGAGGCGCGAGGTCTGTGCCCCGCTCCCCGCCGTCGGACGGACGATCGGCCGGCCGCCTTGGGTGGGCCTGCGGGTCATGTCCTTGCGGAGGGGCGTTTGGTCGAGGGGCCCGTCGCGCCGCAAATTGTGGCTATGGTCGGGGCGGGGCCGGGAGGCGGTCTGCGTGCGCTGGCGGCCGGAAAGCGCCGGGCGGGGCATGCCGACGCACCGCACGGGATCGCCCGGGCAAAGCCAGTCCGCTCCCAGGCCGGCCGCACCGAGGCGCGACCCGCCGCGCCGGGACACGCCCGCCCCCGACCTGCCCGCACCGCCATCGCCCCCCCCCCACTCCCGAAGGCCCCGCGCGCTAAAGCCCGCATCGCCTGCGCCGCTCGGGCGATGATGATTGCTCGCCGCCTTCGCCTTGGACTAGCGCTTAACCTTCGACTGGCGCTTAGCCTTGTACTTGCTCTTAGTCTTGGACTTGCTCTTAGCCTTGGATTTGCTCTTGCCCTTGGACTTGTTCTCGCCGCCGCGTCTGGTGCCCATGCCCAGGGCGGCAAGGTGCTCCGCCATCTCCCGGCCGGCACCGGCGCTGGCGCGGTCGGCCTCGTGCCCGGTGGGGTGGATGCCGAGGCGGTGGGGCCCGCGGCCTTCTATGCCGATGACGATGGCAAGCTTTATCTGCTGGACCAGGTGAATGGGCGCATTCTCAGCCTGGATGCCGGCGGCGGCGCGGGCCCGCCCGGTTCCATTCGCCTGCCGGAAACCGTGGCCCCCAGCGATCTCGTCGCCATGCAGAACAGGCTTTATGTCTGGGATGGCCGCCCCTATGCGCTGGAGCGGGCGGGCGCGTCCGGGGGGGCGGGCGTCTCGGCCCAGAGGCTGGAAGCGCGCGCCGTATCTGATGACGATGACGTGGCCCGCTCCGCCTTCGCGCAGATGGGGTCCCAGGCCCCCGCCAGCGATGGAGAAGCCCTTGCTGCCGCAGGGCGCAGCATGCCGGGGGATGCGCTCGAAAGACCCGTCCGCCAGGTCCTGATGACGCGCACCTTGGGCAAAGTGAATGCGGACATCCTGCCCCAGAAGGACGGCCGGACGGCGCTCGTGGAGGTGCGCCGGGAGGCCGACCCCCTGAACGCCCGCCGGATCGAGGTGCGCGTCGCCGACAAGCTCGGACTGGTGGAAGTGCTCGATCTGGACAGCAGCGGGCGCCTCTTCGTCTTCACCGAGAACGTTCCGGCAAAGCCCGATCAGCCCCCCTCCACCTTTGTGGCGCGTTATTCCGGCCGGGGCCGGCTGGAGGCGGTCTTCGACCTGCCCATCACGCCCGACCAGATTTCCACGCGCCGCTTCGTCACCATCTCGCCCGAGGGAAAGGTGCTGTTCCTGCGCTCCGATGCTTCGGGCGTGTCGATCCTCGACCTTCCGTCGCGCCGCCCGCGCTCCGCCGTGCTCGAGCCGGAAAAGCGGCCAGCGGCGAAGGGGGGCACCGCCCCCGATGCCGGGCCGGGCTATGTGACCGCGGTGCGGGCGAACTCGCGGGCCGGTGTCATCCAGACGGGGCTCGCCTTCGAGGGGCTGAAATGGCGGGTGCGGCCGGCCAATTATGGCACCGATCCCGACAAGGCGTGCCTGGGGTTTGACGGACGGGGGCGCCGACCCTCCTACCTGCAGGGCAAGGTCAACCAGGAGGTGCGCGGGGTTCCCTATTGCTGGGGGTGCTTCGGCACCCTCGCCCAGGTGCAGCGTCGCATCGAGAATGGCGCGCTGGCTGGCAACTGGTGCACGCGGGAAGACCCCCTTCCTGAACCGGTGGGAGTGGATTGCTCGGCCTTCGTGAGCGCCGCCTGGGGGCTGCAGCGTCAATATACGACGGTCGACATTCCCAGCATCACGCGCCGCCTGGACAATCCCTGGGATCTGCGGCCCGGCGATGCCCTGAACAAGGCGGGGAGCCATGTGATGCTCTTCGTCCAGTTCACCCCCGACCGCAAGGTGGAGGTGCTGGAAGCGGCCACCGGGACCTGCAATGGACGTGTGTGCCGCAACATCTACCCGCTTTCGGTGCTGCTGGCCCGGGGCTACGTCCCCGTCCGTTACCCGCTGTTGACGGATTGAGCCGCCATGGGGGCGCGCGGGATCCGTTCCAGGGGACCGTCCGGCCGGCGGGTCCGCCCATCCGGTCGAGCGGGCCTGCGGGCAGTGCAATGGGCCCTGCTCCTGTGCACCCTGTGGGGCCTGGTGATCGCCGGCGCATCCGCCGCGCACGCCGAGCGCCGGGTGGCGCTGGTGATCGGCAATGCGTCCTATAATGGAATGCCGGCCCTGCAGAACCCACGCAATGACGCCAATGACGTGGCGGCCGCCCTGCGCGATCTCGGCTTCGAGGTGATGGTGAGCACCGACATGAAGCGCGCCGACGTGAGAGACGTTCTGGCGAAGTTTTCCAGCATGGCGGCGGGGGCGGATACGGCACTCGTCTATTATGCGGGCCATGCCCTGGAGGTTCGCGGGCAGTATTACCTCGTTCCGGTAGATGCGACCATCGAGGCGGGAAGCAATCTCAGATATGTCATGATGCCCGTGGCCGACTTGCGCGATGTGATTTCTGGCGCGAAGGGGCTGCGCGTGATGATCTTCGATGCGTGCCGCAATGATCCCATCGAAGGGGCGGCAAACCTGACGCCGGAAGCGGCCCGCGCGGCCCGCCGCGAGGAGGTGCAGAAGGCCCTCGCCGGTGCCGAAGGGGGGAAGGGCATGGTGGTCGCCTATGCCACGGCCCCCTTCGATGTGGCGGAGGATGGCAAGGCGCGAAACAGCCCGTTCACCGCGACTCTGCTGAAATGGCTGAAGGAGCCGGGGATCGAGATCCGATCCTTGTTCCGCAAGGTGTCCAGCGAAGTCTATGCGGATACGGGCGGCCGGCAGATGCCGGAGATCACGCTGGCCATGCAGGGGGACTATTTCTTCAACGGGGCGGACTCCCACGATGCCGTCTGGCTCAGGATCCGCCATTCCTCGGACCCCGCCGACTTCCGCGATTTCCTGGCCCGCTTCCCCCTGTCAATTCACGCTCCGAGCGCCAGCCGGCGTCTCGACATGCTCGAGCGCAGTCGGCGCGAGGCCCAGCGGCGGGCACGCGAGGAGCAGGAGATGCGGGAAGCCGAGCGTCGGCGGGCCCTGTGCACCAAGGAGGCGGCGGAGGTGGAGAGCTTGCGTCAGGCGGGCCGCCGGGAGGATCTTCTGCGCCTGAAGGCCGCCGCCGCCTGCCCAAAAGATACGGCGGCGCGGGTGGATGCCGCCCTGGCCGTCCTCGCCGCCCAGGAAGCCAAGCGGGCCAAGGAGGCGCAAGACGCACAAGCGGCGGCCCAAGCGGCGGCTCAGGCGGCTCAGGAGGCCGAGCAGCGCAGGCGGCGGGAGGAGGCGGAGGTGGCGCGGCGGGCGGAGCTCGACCGCCAGCGGCTGGAGCAAGAGGCCCAAGCGCAAGCGCAAGTGCAGGCTCAGGCTCAGGCTCAGGCGCTTGCGCAGCGCCAGCGTGACGAAGCGGAGGCCGCCCGCAAGGCGGAACTGGAGCGCAAGCGCCTGGAGCAGGAGGCCGAGCTCGGGCGCCAGAAGGAGGCGGCGGCCCTTGACCGTCAGCGGCAGGAAAAGGAGGCCGCCGAGCGCCAGCGCCGGGCGGCCTGCGAGCTGGAAGCCGGCCGGATCACCGCTGCCGCCTCTGGCGCGGCGCCCAAGGACGCGCTCTCCGCCCTGCTGAAGGGGCTGACCTGCCCGGAAAATGCCGCCCTCGTCGCCAAGGCCTATGCCGCCGTGGACGAGGCCGCCCGTGCGGCCTGCGCGCGCGAGGCGGATCAATATGCACGGATCGACCGTGCCGATGCGGCGGCCCTGTCGGCCTTCGCCGGGCGGGTGCAATGCCCTGAGGTGGCCGTGGCGGTGCGGGCGCAGGTTCAGCACCTTCAGGCCGAGCGCGAGCAGGCGGCGCAGGCCTGCGCCCGCGATATGCAGGAAATGGATCGGCTTCGGCGCCTGGGCAGCGAGGGGCGGGACCAGCTGGAGCGGCTGGGCACGGTGAGCACCTGCCCGACCATCAAGCCCCAGGTGGTGGCCGCGCTCGGCGCTCTCACGCCCCTGCCGCAGCAGAACACGCGCGAGCAGGTGCGACGTGGGGCGGCGGCGCTGCGCCGTATCGGCTGCCTTGCCGAGGCGGGCGATCTCCCGATCGAGGCCGTCCGCAAGGGCCTTGCCCGCTATTTTGCCGCGCGCCGGGTGGAGCCGGTCTCGCTGGATATCGGGGACGACCTCCTCCGGCGCCTCGATGGCGAAGGCGACCAGCGCGTGTGTCCCCTGACCTGCACGGGCGACGAGGTGGAGCGCGACGGCAAATGTGTTCCCGCGCGTCCGAGCGCGGGGTCGCCACCCCCCGCCAAGCCCGCAGCGAAGCCGGCCACGGCGCCAAGTGGCTCTCCGCCCAACGCCAAGCCGCCCCAGGCCAAGCCGCAGCAAGCCAAGCCGCCCCAGGCGGAAGCGCCGCGGCAGGAGCAGGCGCCCAAGCCGGCGCCGCCCGTGGCCTCAAGCGCGCCGCCGAAGCGGACACCCAGCATCATCCTCGGCAACTAGCGCAGAACGGAAAGCGACCTGGCCGGGGCTCCGGCCCCGGGTGGCCACAGGAAACGGCAGGGAGGTGCCGCATGGACAGATTGAGCATGGTTTTTGAGTCCGCCGCGCTCACCCATGAGGGGCGGGTGCGGACCGTCAACGAAGACAGCTTTCTGCTGCGTCCCGGCAGCGGCCTTTGGGCGGTGTCGGACGGCATGGGCGGTCACAGCGCCGGCCGGATGGCCAGTTCCGTGGTGGTGGAGGAATTGGGGCGTGTGAATGATGCGGCCACGGCCAGCGAGCTCCTGGCGGAATGCACCCGGGGGATGGAGCGCGCGCACCAGCGGCTGCGGGCCCAGGCGGCGGCCATGAACCTCGATCTCATCGGTGCCACCGTGGTGATCCTCCTGGTGCATGCCGGCGCCTATGCCTGCATCTGGTCGGGGGACAGCCGCATCTACCGGATTCATGGCGGGGAGATCACCCAGCTCACCCGCGACCATTCGGAAGCGGAGGACCTGGTGGCCGAGGGGGTCCTCACCCGGGAGGAATCCCGCCACTGGCCACGCCGCAATGTGGTGACGCGGGCGGTGGGTGTCACCGGGGAGGTGGAGCTTGAGATCGTCGACGGCCGCGCCGAGGTGGGCGACATCTTCGTCCTGTGCAGTGACGGCCTGACCGGCCACGTGTCGGACGCGGAAATCCAGGAGGCCGTGACGGGCCAGGAGCCGAAGGCCGCATCCGACGCCCTGGTGGCCCTCGCGCTCGACCGGGGCGGTCTCGACAATGTGACGGTGGTGGTGGTGAGGTGTGACCCGCGTGAACCCACCGTGCTCTCGCCCGATCGCAAGCTGGCGCCAGACTGGAGCCAGCCCGCATGACCGGCGGTCCCGCCCAGAGCGGCGCCCCGAGGGGCACCGGCCCGAAGGGCACCACGCAAAGGGGCAGTTGGCTCGAGCCGGGCACGCGGCTCAACGACCTCTACGAGATCGACGAAGGCATCGCCTCCGGCGGCATGGGAGAAATCTATCGCGGCCACGCCATTCTCACCGGCGATCCCGTGGCCATCAAGACGATCCGCTCGGACGTGGCCGAGACGGAAGCTGCGATGACCATGTTCCGAAAGGAAGCGCAGGCGCTGCACAACCTCTATCACGAGGCCATCGTCCGCTATTACGTCTTCTCGGTGGATCCGACCGTCCAGCGGCCCTATCTGGCCATGGAGTATGTCTCCGGGCCGTCCCTGTCCAACATGGTGCGCAACGGCCCGCTGGGATACGAAGCCGTCCGCGTGCTCGGCGCTCGCCTCGCCTCGGGCCTCCAGGCCGCCCATGAGCGCGGGATCATCCATCGCGACATCTCGCCAGACAATGTGATCCTGCCCCATGGCGATGTGGCCCAGGCCAAGATCATCGATTTCGGCATTGCCCGGCAGACCCGGGGCGGCGAAGGGACGGTTGTCGGCGACGGCTTCGCCGGCAAGTATAATTATGTCTCCCCCGAGCAACTCGGCCTGTTCGGGGGCGACGTGGGCGCGACCTCTGACATCTACAGCCTCGGCCTCGTCCTCGTGGAGGCGGCCACCGGGCGCGCGCTCGACATGCGCGGGTCGCCGGTGGAGGTCATCGAGAAGCGCCGCGTCGTCCCAGACCTGTCGGGGGTGGATGACAGGCTGCGTGCGCTTCTGGAGCGCATGCTGACGCCCGATCCGGGTCAGCGGCTGGGGTCCATGACCGAGGTGGCCGCCTGGCTGCGCCGGGGCACGCTCACTGGCCTCACCCGCGGCTTTGGCACCGAATTTTATGAGCCCACGGTGGTCTCGGTGCGCCCGCAGACCATGGCCGGCACCGCCCTTTCGAACCCTTCCGCGCCGCCCCAGCCGCCGCCCCAGCCTCTGCCGCCGCCCGTGCCGCCCCGGCGCCGGCTTGGGCTTTGGATCGGCCTTGCGGCGGCACTGCTTGCGCTGGGGGCAGTGGGGGGAGGCGCCTATTGGTTCGCCCAAGGACCGGGACCGGCGCCGGTGGTCGCGCGCCCCGAGCCTCGCCCGGTGGCGCCCGAGCCGCCGGCCCCTCCCGCCTTTGCGGTCCTGCAGGTCACACCCGGCGATATGCAGGCGGCCGCCACCCAGATTGCCCGGCGCCTGGGAGAGAAAGTCGCTGATCCCTGCGCCTTGGTGGACCCGGTCATTGTCGGCGACGACCGCGCCGCCATCGACGGCTATGCCCGCTCGGTGGAGGCTTTTTCCACGCTGCGATCCGACTTGCGGTCCGCACATGACGTGAGGCTGGACGTGCGGCTCAACCCGGTCACGGCGGCGCAATGCCCGATGCTGGCCTTCGTGTCCGGCGCGCGCGGCAACGCGAGCCTCGTGCCCGCCATCGAACTGGTGGGCTATACCGTCGCTGCGGGCGGGGCGATCAGCGGCGAGCTGTTTGGTCCGCCGGGGGCCTATGTCAGCCTTCTGGCGGCCTTCGCGGACGGGTCGGTGCGCGTGGTTGTGTCGTCCATGCGCCTGACCGGGCAGAGCACGCCTTTCGCCTTCACCCCGGATGCCCGACTTCTGCCTTCCGGCGCCGCGCTGCTGCTGGTGGCCATCGCCTCCAGCGCGCCGCTGGATATATTGCGGCCCGATGCCGTGCAGCCCGCGGAACGCCTGCTCGCCCAGATGCAGGAACGGGTCGAAGCCACTGGCATGCGCCTCGCCGCTGTCCCCGCCTATGTGGAGGCTAAGTAATCGTTCCAGGCCTCCAATATAATTGGAGATATTGACAGAAAATCCCGGGCGGTTGACGATTTAACACACTGGAGGCGGTAGATCGCGGGGGCGGCCTCATCTGTGCTGCCAACATTTCTGTCTTGGCCTGGTGGATGAGGGGCGGCACCGTCTCGCGCGTCGCAACGGCGCGCCTGAAGGGCCCATTCCACCCTCTCGCCGTGACAACCCAGATGACCATCACCGCGCGCCGACGCATGGGAGTGCAGGGCTCTTTGCTATGATCTCGCCAGCCGTCCTGTCTTGCCGCATCGTGGCCGCCGGTGGCCGATGACGGCTATGGACGCGCTCGTTCTGCGCTCCCAACACCAGACCATTGTCATCACCCGCAGCCTCGTCCCGGCGCGCGCGGCGCAGATGCGGCAGACCAGCGGCGGCGAGCTTCGGGGCGCCTTGGATGCGCACCTGTCCGGCGACAGCGTGGACGCCCAGCTGCTGTCCACCTTCTGGCTGGCGGCGGGAGGGCCGGTGCTGTCCGTTCTGAGGCCGGCGGAGCTGGTGGCCGCCGTGGTGGCCGCCGTGGAGGCGGGGCGCCTGCGCGCCTATGTGTTCAAAGAGCCCGCCTACATCAGCCAGGCCAGTCATCAGGCCCTTCGTGGCGAGGCAGACCGCGCGGCGCGCAGTCCGACCCGGCCCGGATCAGCGGCCATGGGGCGGCAGCTGAACGTCGCGCAGATGGGGGGGGCGGAGCGCTTTGTCGAGGTCTTCCACCGCACCGTTCCACGGGTGGGGCCGGAACTGGGACGTCAGCTTCGCACCCTGGTGGAGAATCCCACCGACCTCGCTTTCATGGTCGGCACCGTCGTCATTCTCGTTCAGCTGCATGCGGTGGCGGCGGGGGAGGTGATCGATGGCATCGTGCTCACCGCCATCATCGCCTGTGCGGTCATGGAGGGCATGGGCGTCTTCCAGGCGACTCTTTCCGCGCTGGAGGCTGCGGCGAACCTGGTGGACTTCCTCACCACCACCCTCGCCGCCCGCGACGATAAAGACCTCGACCGGGCCGCGGAGAAGCTGGCCGCCGGGCTGAGCGCGGTCGGTGTCGGCATCCTCTCCGCCGCGCTTGCCCGCATCGCCGGCCGCTTCACGGATTCGCTGAAGAAAGCGGGCGGACAGCGAAAGGTTGAGACGGTCTCCAGGGAGGAGATGGCGGGGAAGGGGAGGGGAAGCGCGGAAGCTGATTCCCGTGAAGGCGGATCAAGGCCGCGCCCGTCTTCGGGGCTAAGCGAGACTTTCCTCCGCCTCCGCGAGATTGACGCGGGTGGAGTGAAAGCTCAGAGAATATCGGAAGGGACTGGTAAGAAGATCGCGGTGATTGGCAGGAGTATGGGGGATGGGGAGACGCCCGGTGTAAAAAAGTATGCGAAAAAACTGAAACAAGAAGGATACGACGTTGAGATTTTCGATGGGCCGCAAATTTCGCCAGGTGCGTTGAGCGAATGGAGGAGTTTGCGTGACAAATACGGAATAATACCGGATGATGTAATTGTTAATAGCAAAATTTACAAAGAAAACAGGTTGTGGATACAGAGGTTAAAAAGTGGAAATTATTCCGTGATTGACATTGGGGATCCGAATAAGGCCGGTGAAAGCATTTTTTACGACATGGAACGAGGTGCGTTGAGTGATCGGAGGTGGTTCTGATGGATCAGGGAGACTTTGCAAAATATTTTGCACTAGAGGTCTCGTTTTTGCGAGATATGGGTTATGTTGGGCCTGTTGTAGGTCGCGAATATTCAAAAATTTATGACTTTGAATACGAGGTTAAATTTTCATCGGAGAAATTGCGGCGGTATATCAATTTTTCTTTCTATTTTAATCATCCTGATGTTTCGTGCCGAATATATGTCATTGTGGGTAATATGGATAATGGCGATAAGTTTTACGTTCCGGACTTCTTGAAACTACATAATATTATTTTTGACGAGCACTTATTTGATTTTTGTATTGATTCGGATTTGATTGTTAATAATTCGCATAAAATTCTTGAAATTAAGAGGATTTTTTACGAAGTGCTCTTCCAGATTGTTTCTGGTGAGATCTGGGTTCATGTGGACTTCGACTATGGGTCGCAGCTTTGAGAACTGGCACATCGGGTTGAATTTGAATTTCATTTCCTCGGCTTGGTCTTCTGAAGCGGAGTTCGAAATGCATCGCGATAGCAATAGTCAAACCACCCTCGATCACCATCTCGTCGACGCCCTCTTCGAGGTCGTTCCTGAAGACTGGCGGGCCTTTCGTCTGACGGTCTCACCGCCGGAAACAGCGGGGGCGCCGCCGGTTATTGCGCTGTTCAACCCGGACCGTGCGGATGCCGTCGGCGCGCCCGGCGCCGAGGTGGAGCGGCTCGTGGGAGACATCATTGCCGTGCTCGAGCGCGAGAAGCGGCCGTGGCCCCAGTTGAGCTATAGCGGCCATCTGGAAGAGGACGGGGAATGGCGCCTGCGTATTGTCGCCCCCTTGCCGGCGGATGCAGGGTCTTCTTCGCCCCCCGCGTGACCGGTCCGGCCCTGGCGCCGGGTCCGATTGCCCTTTATAAGTGAAACGCTGCGGCAATCGGCGCGACGGCGCGCCGGGGCCGCGGAACATGGGATGGTATGCGAGACGGCCGTGCACTCGGTCCCATGTCCCGCACCGGGTCTTGGCCCGGATTGTGGAGACAGGCGACGAAACTCACCCTTTCTCATCGACCAAGCCCCTTAAGTCTAAATTCCAATAAATTTGGCGACCTCCCAAGCAAAGGCTGGGTTCCTCTGGCGCATTTGGCGCGCGCCCTGAGCCTCTGCCTTGCCCTCTTCGCCCCGTGCCAAGCCGCTGCCCAAGGTTCGGCCCTAAGTACGGCCCCAAGTACGGCCGCAAGTACGGCCCCGAATATCGCCCCAAATATCGCCCCAAATATCGCCCCAAGTCCGGCCCAGGGTTCGCCACAGGCGGCGCCGGGTGCGCTCACGGGGGAACCGGCCGGCCGGCGTCTCACCCGCGTGGTGGGCGGCATGAGCGCTCGGGATGGCGACTGGCCCTCGCAAGTGAAGATTTATGCGCCCGATCCTGCGGGGCGCGGGCGCTTGAGATCCCATTGTGGCGGCACCGTCATCGGTGCGCGGTGGGTGCTCACGGCGGCCCATTGCTTCGTCAGCGCCACCGCCGGCGGCGGTCGGAGGCAGGCGCTCGCTGCCCAGCAAGTGCTCGTGGTGGCGGGCGCCGCGCGCTTGCCCCCCATTATCACCGAGGGCGACGCCGTTGCGCGCAAGGGGATCGGCGCGCGGGCCGTGATCTATCACCCGGAGTTTCAGCCGGGCACCTTTGCCAATGACATTGCCGTCATCGAGCTGAAGGAGCCGGCGGAAGTGCCGGTGGTTCCGGTTCTCGGCGCGGAGGAGAAGGACGACGACCTGGCGGGTCTGGCGGGCACGGTGCTGGGCTGGGGCCTGACGCGGGAGGCACCGGGCGCCGATGCCGACCTCCTGCCGGCGGATCTGCAGGAAGCCGAATTGCCCCTGGTGTCCAGCGCCGCCTGCCGCGCGGCTTATGCTGGCAGCGTGCTGGAAGGCAACGTCATCGGCGCGCAGACTTTGTGCGCGGGCTTTGCAGCCGGCGGGCGCGATGCCTGCCGGGGCGACAGCGGCGGCCCCCTGATGCTGCGTGCCGCCGCCGGCGGATGGGCGCAGGCGGGGGTGGTGAGCTGGGGGGAGGGCTGCGGCCGGCAAGGCCGCTATGGCGTCTACACCCGCGTTGCCGCCTATGAGCCGTGGCTGCGCCAGGTCACGGGCGCGGAGATGGCGCCCGGCGCGCTGCCGTCCCGCGCCTTCACCTTGTCCGCCGCCGCGCCCCACGCCGCGAGCGCCGCCGCTTCGCAGGCGGCCGGGGCTCCGGCCGCGCTCGCGCCCGATGACGTGGAGCGCGCGGCCATGTCCGTTCCTCCGGGCGACCGGGCCCTCGTGATCGGCATCGATGCCTATCCGGCGCCTCTGACCCTGACCGGGTCGGTCGGTGATGCCGAGGCGGTGTCGGCCTTGTTGGTGGAGGCACTGGGCTTTCGCCGGGACCAGGTCATGGTGCTCACCCAGGAGCGGGCCACGCGCAGCAACATCCTGGCCGCGATCGATGCCTGGCTGGTGCGCGGCTCGGCACCGGGCAGCCGGGTGTTCCTGTTCTACAGCGGCCAGGGCTTTCAGACCCGGGCCTTTCCAGCGCTCCGGGATGGCCGCGAGGGCGCCGGCATCGCACCGGTGGACCTGGAGCTGATCCGCGCCGCCGACGGAACGGTGCGCGACGTGGGCCGCGCCATTTCCCCCGCCGAGCTGGCCCGGACCCTGGAGCGCCTGTCCGGCCGCAGCGTCACCGCCATCTTCGATACCACTCAAATCTCCAGGCGTGCCCTCCAGCGTCCCGCCCCCGCACGGTCCGGCGAGGTCGGCGTCGTGCGCGCGGTGGAGGCGGTGGTGGACCTTGCGCCCGCGCAGCGCGATGTGGCGGCTGGCGCCACCCGCCTTCCCCTTCCGCCGGCGGCCGGCTCAACCGTGTGGTTTGCGGCGGCGCCCGACCAATGGGCCCTTGTGGACGCGCAAGGCGACCGGCCCATGGGCGCCTTCACGCGGCGCTGGGTGAATGCGGTGCGCGCGCTGCATCTGGTGAACCAGTCCGGCGACGTGGCCGCCCTCTATCAGATGGTGCGGGACAGCTTGGACCAGTTCTGTGCCGCCCAGGCAAGCCTGTGCCGCCTTGGCCTCGCGCCCCAGGTCGTGCCCATGACAGAGGGGGTGCCGGGAGAGAAGAAGGCCAGCCTGCTTCAGGCAGCGGCGCGCAGCCTGCCCGCCGCCGACAATCCCGCGGGCTTGGCCGTGGTTGCGGACGAGCCCGGTCGCGCCCTGCGCGTGGATAGCCGCAAGGCGGGCTACCTCGTGGTGCTCGCCATCGCGCCGGATGGCAGCGTGCGCCAGATCTTTCCCGCCCGCGCGCGCCTTGTGGCCGCGGGGCGGGCGGCCCGCGACATCAATCGGGTGCGCGCGGATGTGCCCACCTTGATCCCGCTCATGGACCTGTCCGAAGGCGAACGGCGCGACGGCATCTTTCTGGCCGTCTTCTCCGAGAAGGCCGTCCAGGTGCTGGATGTGCCCGAGCGGGCCGGGGAGGCGGGCGACAAGATGGGCGCACTGATCTTCCTGCACGACCATATCAAGGGCTTGCGCTTTCCAGATCCGGTGACCGGCCTTCTCGTGGACGGGACCTGGTCCTTCGCCACCTTCACCGGGCGCGGGGCCGACGCGGGCGCCAGCGCGGCGGCGGGCGTGACCCTGCGGGCGGCCACCCGGGATGGCCAAGCCAAGACGAACGCGCGATAGGAATGCATGAAATGAGAAACACATCCCTTGCCACCGCCATGCTCCTGCTGGTCTCGCTGCCGGCTCTGGCCGAGACCCGGGCGGACACCGCCGAGACCGCGCCGCGTGCGCCCACGGCCACAAGGCTGGCCGACGCGCAAAAGTCCCTGCCGGCGCCGGTGCCCCTGCCGGTGGCGCGCAGCGAGCGCCCTCTTGCCCGCGCCTGCAGTGATATGCGCTGCCCCACCTTCATCGTCCTCGGAACCGGGTTCTGAGGACGGTGGCCGTGGACGCGCCCGGTGGTGCGACGGCCAACGGACCGTTTTGGCGGGGTGGTTTCCACTGAACGCCCCCATGCCGCACCTGACGCGCAGCGCGAGGCTCCCCGCTCCATGGCGCCATGCCCGCCACGCACACCCTCACTCCTCCCCGTGCGCATCGACGCGCCACGACACCCGAAGGAAAACGATGCTCCTCGCCCCATGTGCCGCCGCGTTCCGGGCCGGAATGCGCAAGGTCGCCGCCGCGTCCCAACTTCCGGTCCCGGCCGGTCTCCTGATGGCCGGCCTTTTTCTCTCCGCAGCGGCCGCGCCGGCTCTGGCGCAGGCGCCGCTTTCCTTTCCGGGCGGTGCCCAGTCGGTCAGCGAGGATTTCCAGGATTGGCGGGTGCAATGCGCCATCCAGCAGAGCGTGAAGCGCTGCGCCGTCCTTCAGCAGCAGATGGATCCGCGCAGCCAGCAGCGGCTGCTGGCAGTTGAGCTGCAGGCCAAGGGCGACAAGGCGGAGGGGCTGCTTTTCCTGCCCTTCGGGCTGGCCATCGACAAGGGCGTGACCCTGAAGCTCGGCGAAACCGACCTTGCCGCCCTGCGCTTTTCCACCTGCCTGCCGCAGGGCTGCCTGGTGCCGGTGACCTTTGATGCCAAGGCCTTGGCCAATATCAAGAAAGCCGCAACCCTGCGGATCGATGCCTTCGCCGATGGCGGACCGGTTCAGAGCTTCACCGTCTCGCTCAAGGGATTCGGACCCGCTCTGGATCGCGTCGCTGCGTTGATGAAGTAGGCGCTTGCTCCTCGGCCCGGGGCTGCCGGGGCGGGCACGCTTCGCCCCGCCTTGGCCGGCGTCGCCTGCCGCTTGGGAAGGGGCGCTGGGATGTCCCATGGCCCGGAAGGGCTCAGGCCGTTTCCGGCTTGCGGCAGGCGACCACCAGCCCTTGGACCGCCTGGGCGCCCTCCCGGCGGAGGATTTCGCGGCTCATCCCCGCCATCTCCAGGCCCGCCGCGGCGGCCGATGCTGCCACATAAGCGGGGGCATGGGCGTAGCGGCCATGGCCGGGATGGAGACGGAACGCGCCGGTGTCCCCATCCAGCGCTTCCACCGTGAAGACGAGCGCCCCGCCCGGCCGGAGTGCGCCGGCGGCAGCGGCCAAGACGCCCGACAGGTCGCCGAAATAGCAGAGCGTGTCGGCGCAGGCGATGAGGTCGTAAGCCCGCGGGCGCGCCGCCATGCCGGCTTCGATCTCGGCCTTGTCCAGGCGGTCGAAGAGCCCGCGTCGCGCGGCGTGGGCCAGCATGCCGGCAGACAGGTCCATGCCATCCAGCCGCGCCGCATAGGGGCGCAGCAGCGGCGCGCACAGGCCGGTGCCGCAGCCCGCGTCGAGCGTGAGCAGGCGGGCCTCGGGGGTAGGATGAAGCGCGGCGACCGCGCCGGCCACCAGCTGCGGCGCGCGGTAATCCAATTTGTCGAGGGCGGCATCGAAGGTTTCGGCGAAGGTGTCGAACGTGGCCTCCACATAGGCGTCGGTGGCGCGGGCCGGCACATCCTCGCCGGAGAGGGCGGCCAGATGATGCCGGGCAACGGCATCGTCCGGGGCGTCCCGATGCCAGCGCCGCGCCGTCTCCAGCGCCTCGTCGCGGCGCCCGGTTTCCACCAGGGCATAGATGAGGAGCTTGTGGGCCACGCCCTCCCGGCTGCCGAGGGCGATGGCTTCCCAATAATGGGTCGCGGCCTCCGCCAGCCGGCCCTGGCCCGCCAGCGCCTTGCCCAGATTGAGCCGGGCGCCGGGGAAGTGGGGCTCCAGCTCCACGGCACGGGCCAGAAGAAGCTCGGCGGCGGGAAGGTCACCATAGGCAAGGCCGATGGCGCCGAGATTGTTGAGCGCCTCGGGAAAATCCGGCCGCGCCTGAAGCGCCCGGCGATACAGGGCCTCGGCGGCTTCGATGTCGCCGGAGACGCGCATCAGCAGGCCGAGATTGGAGAGGGCCTGGGGATGATCGGGCTGGAGCGCAAGGCAGGTGCGATAGGCCTCCGCCGCCTCGTCCAGCCGGTCAAGCCGCATGAAGAGGTTGCCGAGATTGTTCCACGCCGGCAGGTTTGCCGGGTCCCCCTCCACCGCCCGCCGCACCAGCCCGACCGCCCCTTCCGCATCGCCCTGGCGCGCCTTCAGCAGGCCGGAATAATGCAGGGCGTCGGGGTGGTTGGGGGTGTCGTCGAGAATTTGCGCAAGCAGACTCGAGGCCGCGTCGAGGTGGCCCGCGCGGAGGAGGGAGATGGCGTTGGAGAGGGGGAGTGACAGTTCATACATAATATTTTTCATATATTATTCATTAATCTGTATGAATTTCTATATACTGGTCCGTGAAAATTTACTGCACGCTTTTTTTCTGGAAAACGATAGCATTGAACTTCAAAAGTTTTCTTTTCGAATGTCATTTTACAAACTTTGTCCTTTTGATTTCCTCCCAGCAATTTCGTTCTAGCATCGTTATCTTCAATGAAGAACCCAACATGATACCCGGACGAAGATCCGGTCTTTCGATCAAAGACCGGAGGTCCCTTGATCACTGTGATGGCGCCATACATCGGCTGCTGGAGCCCACGTCCCCACGTAAGCCAGCTTTTTGCGGCAGCGCTTTTGGTTCCAGAATATCCTGCCTGCTTCATAACCCAATTTACGAAAGATGAGCACCATGCGACGTCATCGCTTGTGGCGCGCAGGGTAGTTTCTTTGTGGTACTCAATAATTCTTTCATTGCTTTGCCCGTCTTGGGTGTTTTCTGAAACCCCAAGTTCTGCTTTTGCTATATTCATCCAATCTGTTATTTCATTCGGTTGAAATCCGTTTTCTCCGGAATCAATATTTGTGCATTTCGAAATTGACTGATTAAGCGCTAGCCATGTCTGGGGTCCGACGACACCGTCATCTTTTAATGAACGCTGCTTTTGATATAAGCGCACAGCAGTCTCAGTGGTCTCGCCGAAAAATCCATCAATGGCTATATTTAAGGGCGGTACAAGTTTAGAGAGGAGGAGGATCTGAAGGCGAGCTACGTCCTTTCCTCGATCTCCTTTTTTAAGAATAAGCATGCTCACTCTCCGTTTTAATTTTGAATTCTCACCCTACCCCATACACAAACCCACCCTCACCCATCCCCACCCGCGCCTCGCTCACCTCGGCGCCAGTCATCCCCACCTTCAGGAATTCCCGGGACAGCGCCGGCAGGAGCGAGTTGGTGACGATGTTGTCGATCATCCGCCCGCCGGAATCCGGGTCGTTGCATTGGGCGACGATGTGGGCGACCACCTCCTCGTCATAGGTGAAGCGGGCCTTGTGGTTGTCGCGGATGCGCTTGCCGATGCGGTCCAGCTGCAGGCGCACGATGCCGGTGAGCATGTCGGGCGAGAGCGGGAAATAGGGGATGGGCACCAGCCGGCCGATGAGGGCGGGCGGGAAGACCTTCAGGAGTTCCGGCCGCAGCGCCGCCGCCAGCGCCTCGGCGTCCGGCAGATGGGCCGGATTGCGGGCCAGATCCATGATGAGGTCCGTGCCCACATTGGAGGTGAGGATGATGAGCGTGTTGCGGAAGTCGATGCGCCGGCCATTGCCGTCTTCCATCACGCCTTTATCGAACACCTGGAAGAACAGTTCGTGCACATCCGGATGGGCCTTTTCCACCTCGTCCAGCAGCACCACCGAGTAGGGCTTGCGCCGCACCGCCTCGGTGAGGCGCCCGCCCTCCCCATAGCCCACATAGCCGGGAGGCGCGCCCTTCAGGGAGGAGACGGTGTGCGCCTCCTGGAACTCGCTCATATTGATGGTGATGACATTCTGTTCGCCGCCATAGAGCGCCTCCGCCAGCGCCAGCGCGGTCTCGGTCTTGCCGACGCCGGAGGGGCCGCACAGTAGGAACACGCCGATGGGCTTGGAGGGATTGTCCAGCTTGGCCCTGCTGGTCTCGATCCGCTTGGCGATCATGGCAAGGCCGTGGCTCTGGCCGATGACCCGCCGGTTCAGCACCTCCGGCAGGTTCAATATGGCCTCGATTTCATTCTTCACCATCCGGCCGACGGGAATGCCGGTCCAGTCGGAGATCACCGAGGCCACCGCCTGCGCATCCACATAGGCATGGATCATCCGCCGCTCGGCCGGGATGGCCTCAAGCTCCGCGGCGCGGGCCGCGAGCGCCGCCTGCGCGGCCTCTACATCCTCAGGCGTGCCGTCCGCAGTGGCGGCCGCCAGCTTGCCCCGCAGCTCCGCCAGGTCTGCGACGATGCGCTGCTCCGCCGCCCATTCGGCCTCCCGCTCCGCAAGCGTGGCGGCCAGCGCGGCTTCTTCCTCCGCGATCTCCGCCAGCCGCCGCGCGCTGTCGATGCCGAGGTCTCGGTCCGCGTGGAGCGCGCTCTTTTCCTTGTCGAGCGCCGCAAGGCTCGCCCGCGCGTCGGCGATGGCGGCGGGCACCGCATTCTGGCTGATGGCCACCCGCGCACAGGCGGTGTCCAGCAGGCTCACCGCCTTGTCGGGCAATTGGCGCGCCGGCACATAGCGCAGCGAGAGCTCCACCGCCGCCACCACCGCGGCATCGGCGATGCGCACCTTGTGGTGCGCCTCCATGGGGCCGATGACGCCACGCAGCATGCGGGCGCAGCGCACCGCGTCCGGCTCGTCCACCTGGATGGGCTGGAAGCGCCGGGTCAGCGCCGGGTCCTTCTCGATATACTGGCGATATTCCGACCAGGTGGTGGCCGCCACCGTGCGGAGTGTTCCGCGCGCCAGCGGCGGCTTCATGAGGTTGGCCGCATCCCCCGTGCCGGCCGCCCCACCGGCCCCGATCAGGGTGTGGGCCTCGTCGATGAACAGGATGATGGGCGTCGGCGAGGCCTGCACCTCGTCGATCACCGAGCGCAGCCGCTGCTCGAACTCGCCCTTCATGGAGGCGCCGGCCTGCATGAGGCCGATGTCGAGGGCCAGCAGCCGCACGCCCTTGAGGGGCGGGGGCACGTCGCCGGCGGCAATGCGCTGCGCCAGCCCCTCGGCCACCGCGGTCTTGCCCACGCCCGCCTCGCCGGTGAGGATGGGATTGTTCTGTCGCCGCCGCAGCAGCACATCGATGACCTGGCGGATTTCCTCGTCGCGGCCGAGGACCGGGTCCATGCCGCCTTCCGCCGCCTTGGCGGTGAGGTCCTGGGAGAAGCGGTCCAGGGCCGTCTGGCCGCGGGACTTTGCTTCGCCCGCCGCGCCCGGCTGCGCCGCCGCCACGCCCGAGCCGTCTACGGGCTGCAGCACCTCTTCCTCCGAGCCGGCCCAGAGCGTGCGGTGCTCGTCGGTGATGGTGTCCGCATTGAGCTTGCCGAATTCCGGCGAGAGGTTCGACAGCGTGCGCCGCAGTTCATCGGAGCGCAGCGCGCCCACCAGGAGATGGCCGGTGCGCACCTGCGTCTCGCCGAACGCCAGGGTGGCATAGAGCCAGCCGCGCTCGATGGCATCGAACACCGCCTTGGACCAGTCGGGCATTTCCGTCTGCCCGCTGCGCAGCCCGTCCACGGCCTGCGTCACATCCGCCAGAATGCGCGCGCGGGAGAGCTTGCTGCGGTCCAGCGTGAGGGCGAGATCGCACCGGTCCTGCTGCAGAATGTGCAACAGGAGATGGGCCAGTTCGATCCGGCGATTGCCGGCATTCTTGGCGTGGCGCAGGGCCTGGAACAGGGCCTGGTAGCCCACCCGGTTGAGTTTCCCGCCCAGTGCCTCGAGGCTGATGTCCGCCATGCCGATGGTCCGCTTGCTAGAGGGCCGCGTGGGCGGCGTGCGATGACCGCCGGGCGCGGATGCGCTCGGCGAGGTTGAAGTGGGCGTCGTCCCGTTCCGCGTCGGCCGGGGGCGCGGCGGCAGGAGACAGCCAGCAGGTCCAGCCGAGCGCCCCCCGCCCATTGAGCCGCAGCGGCGGCACCGCGCGCGCCGGGAGGGCCAGTTCCATGTCCCACGCGATGGTCTCGCCCAGATAGAAGAGCACCAGGTCCGCCAGGGGCTCCGCATGGTCGCCGGCGGGCAGCAGCCGTTCATAGGCGGGGAAGGATGGCGTGCGGATGCGGATGCGGATCTTGTCGCTCACCGAAAAGACGCTGCTTCCGGCCATGGCCTCGGCGCCGAGGCGGGCGTTGGCTCTGCCAAGGCGCGTCTGATCGGCCGGTTCCACGGCAAGGCGCGTGCCGACAAACTCTTCCACTTGCGCGTCCAGGCCGAGGACGCCAGCCAGCAGGAATTCCAGCCGGGACGCCGATTTCGCCGCCGGCGCCATAAGGCCGGCATGGGCGAGCTTCTGGGCATCGGGGACGGCGTCGAGGTCACGGAACAGGCCGCGTCCGAGGCCGATCTGGGAGCCGACATAATCGGCAAAGCGATCCTCGTCCGGCCGCTCATGCTGGGCGATGGGCCGCACATCCGCCCAGGCCCGATAGAAGAGGGCGATGAAGCGGTCGTTGAAGATGTCGAGGAAGCGCGCGAAGGCGTCCTCGCGCATGGAGCTCCATTCCAGCGCCTCGGCCGTGGTGGCCAGCGGCAAGGGCCCTTGCGGCCCGAGCATGCCGAGAAAGCGCACCATCACATGAAACGTGCCGGCCTCATCGACCCGCACCGCGTCCAGATTGGAGGCGGGAAAGGCCAGGAAGGGATTCTGGCCCAGCCGGACACATGCTTCCCGCAAGGTGGCGTTCTGGCCGATGCGGGGCCGATCGGGGTGGCACCGCTCCAGTCGCCGCAGGACGTTGAACATGTCGAACCGCCAGGGCTCGGCTTTTATGTCCTCCCGCCAGCTCACAGGGGCCTCCTGAAACCGAGGCGCACCGGCCAGCGCATGATCTCGCCCCGCTCCACCGAGACGATGACCGTCTGCGTGAAGGTGTTGATGGCCACATATTCCGCAAAGAAGCGATCGAGCACGGCGCCGAGCAGGAAGACGCCGGACCCCTCGAAGGCCTTTTCGTCCACGGTGACCGTGATCTCCAGTCCCCGCGCGGCGCCCACCCCCGTCTCCCGTCGCACCCGGCGCACCACCGGGCGGCTGTCGAGCGCGCGAATGCCGTCGATGCGCCGCTCGATGGTGGCGTCGCGCAGGTCGGCGAACAGGCCGAGAATCTCGCGCAGCGACTGCGCATTGCGACCGGCGCCGCGAGCCAGGAGGCCGAGGTGATTGAGGCTGAGCATGTTGATGAGCCGCCACGTCACCGATCCCGTGGAGGCCTGCTCGGCCCGCGAGCGCAGGCTGGTGGCCACCGGCTCGCCCGGCCGCGTGGGGCCGGCAAGGCAACGCAGCGTCAGGCGCGTGTCTTCCAGAAGATGGAAGTCCGCCCCGCCCTTGCCCACCGGCAAGGCCTCGGTCAGGTGGCGATTGGAGCACAGGGTGCGTAGGCCAAGCTCGGTCACCCCGCCCTCGGCGTCGAGGTCGCCGGTGTCGATCAAGCTGAGGAACATTTCCGTGCCGGTATAATCGGAGGCCCGCCCATAGCGGCGCTCTTGCGCCGTATGCCTGCGGGGCAGCCGCCGCACGGTGTAGAAGTGCTTGGCGGGGGGAGCGGCCGGATCGCGCGAGGCCGAATACAGGGGAAGCACCGGGATCCGTTCTGCCCTGCCGGCGCAATAGGCATAGACATCCAGCACCCGATGGGGCTCGAAATCCAACGGCCGCGAGCGGTCCGGGACCACCTGATATTCGTGCAGGTTCCCCTTGAGGGCGATGCGGTCCGTGGTCTTCTCAAACAGATTGATCGCGGGCGCCGCATAAAGCGCGAACCCCTCGCGCGTGGTGGCGGCGAGGCGCGGGTTGCTCTGGTCGAACGTGACGATCATCTCGAACGACTTGGCTGCGAGCCGCCCCATGACGGTCTCCAGGCCGTCCAGCCGGAACCCGAGATATTTGCGCGGCAGCAGGAAATAGTCCTTCAGCAGCGTGAAGCCGTGGAAGATCCGGCTGTCGGCGGGGGCCAGCGTTTCGTCCTGGCCAAGGCCCACTTGCGACACGGTGACCCCGTCCGCCTCCAGGACAACCGGATCGCCAAAGGCATCGAGATAGCGGAAGAAGACGCGCACCCGATTGGCGAAGAGCTGCTCATAGAGCGCCACCGCGTCGGATTCCTGCCCGGCCAGATAGATGGGGAGGCTGCGGATGCGGTAGGCCGCGGCGTGGAAGATGGGAAGGTCACGGGCTTCGGCGTCGCTGATCTCATCCTCCGGTCGGACGGCCATCCGACAGGAAAAGGACAGGCGCAGGCCGGCCCGCTCCTGCGCCAAGGCAGGGAGGCCCAGCGCGTGCAGAGGGCCGGTGCCAGAATGATATTCCGCCCGCACAAGCTCCAGCGGCCACAAGGTCACATCGCTGCGCAAGGCATAGCGGCACGCCACCTGCCGCGTCTGCTCCACGAAGGTCGCGTCCATATAGGCGCCGGCGCTGATGGTCCGTCCTTCCGCCAGGGCCGGATCCCCATAGATGGGGTCCACGGCGACGATCATGGCCGAGGGCTGGGGAGCGAGAAACCCCGGGACCAGCTGTTCCAGGAGGTTCGAGGTGAATTCCGGGAATTCGTGCCGCATCTTGAGCTGGACACGGGCGGCCAGGAAGGCCGCGCCTTGCAGCAGGCCGGCGATCATGGGATCGGACGGGTCTTCCACCAGATCCCCGAGCCGGTCCGCGATGCCGGGATATTCCTCGGCAAACGCCCGGGCGTGCTCGCGCAGAATGCGAAGCTCCTGGTCGTATTGCTCTAGGAATTCCCGGTCCATGTGGGTTCAGGTCTGGCTGACGACGATTTTGTCGGTGTCGAGCGCGATGTCGGCGAAGAATTCGAGCGCGGCATTCTGCTCGCTGAGCTGCACTTCGCAGGCGATGACAAAGCGGATCTTTAGGCTGCCCGGATCCACGTGGGGATCGCGGCGTACATCCAGGGACGAGCGCTCGATGCGCGGCTCGAAGTGGCCGAAGGCGGTCTCGATCTCCCCGACCACCTCGCCCAGATCCGCATCATCAATGGTGCGGTGAACCAGGTCTGGGATGCCGAAATTGACGATGGAGCGGGAGACTTCCTCGCAGCCATCCAGCGGGACGGTCGAGGACAGGGCGACCGTATTGAGGAGGGTTTCCACGTCGCGGACGATTTCCTCGCGCATCACGGCTTCGCTGACGGCGCCCCGGGCGGTGGTCCGCCGGCCAGAGATCACCCGCCGGCCGAAGACATCGCGTTCGTCGGCGGGGATCTTCGCATCGCGATGGACGAAGGCCGTGCGGAAGGCGTGCATCAAGGGGATGCCGATGCGAATGGAATCGCGTCGCCTGCGCATGGTCTCGTTGCCCCCGATTTCGCAAAGAGGCCCGACGGCCCTTTGCGCTGCCCTGGAGAAATCCGGCAGTGGGCTCACTGCCGAACCATCGTGTTTGCGAGACATCATGTCTGTCCGCAGGAGCATGTTCGTCCGCAGGAGCGATCCGGGGGATCGCGGCGACCCGCCGCCGCCGCCGCTGGCGGTGGCGAAGGAGCCTTGCCCCTTGCTCCCGCCATGTCCTCCCGCCAAAAAGTCCTCCCGCCGAAAAGTCCGCCGGACCCAGGCTGCCTTCAGCCGCCCAGCAGCCGTCGCCGGGAGCCTGGAGCGAACGCGTCTCCTGCCACCGCCCGCCGGCAAGAACCGGCCGGCGGTCCATCAGGACGCATTGAGCCGGGCCTCAGACTTCCTGGTTCTTCTTGCAATCCCAGCCCAGGGAATCGCCGCCATCGGAGGCGCCCTTGGCGCTCTGCTTGCTGTAGGTCGCCTTGAACTTGGCAAAGCTGAATGTGATGTTTTCAGTAAAGACGCCGGGGCCCCCGCCGCCACCGAAATTCATGGAAGACACCACCACTTCCTCAAATTCCACTTTGTAATAAATCATGGCCTTCCCGTCGCCGCCGGCCTTGGGCAGCTTGAAGGTGGCCTTGTCGAAATGGGCACCCTTGAGCAGGAACTGGGCCAGCTTCACGCTCGATGCATCCACCTGCTTGGTGATCGAGAAATTGTGCACATGCGCCAGCGTGGCCCCGGAGCCGCTGCCCGCATGAGGATTGGTGGGATTGTCCATGCCCCAACTCCAGGCGAGGACATCGATCCAATCCTTATGATCGGAATCCTGGGATTCGCCATTCAGCGAACCGATCTTGATATATCCGCAAACCGCGTCAGCCATTACAGATCTCCGTTACCCCATAACGTGTCACATGGTGCGGACGCTGCGACGGGGCGCCACCCGTTGCACCGGCTTCCCAGACAAAGGTGGCCGGGCTGGCACCGGCCGAAGGGCCAAGTCCTTTGCCCCCCACCGCCGGTGTCCTTGTAGGTGAGGTCCACGTCCCCCGTCCCGATCGAATGCCCGAAAGCTTTGTGGACCGAATGATCCGCATTCAAGGCCGGAAGGACGTTCGGTCCACGACATGAAAAGGACCGTCTCTCCAGGCTGTTAGAACTTCCTCTCGCGGGGGGGGGGGGGCGAACAACCGAATGGCCGGCCGCTTCTGCTGGATACCCACCCTCGCCCATCGCGCGCCGCCTGATCTTGCCCGGCCCCTCAGCGCCATTCACAGCCTTCCCAGCGGGCGAGGGTGGCCATGCCGCGTGTCGCCAAAGTCTCTTATGGCGCACGCAGGCGCGAGACGAGGCTGAGACCCACATCCACCGCTTCCAACTGGAAGTGCGCGCGCAAATGAAAGCGCGCGCTGTAATAGCCAGGATTCTCCTCGTCTTCGGCCACGGTGACCTTGGCGGCCGAGAGGGGGCGCCGGGCCTTCTGGATCTCGGAGGCCAGCGACGGATTGGATTCTACATAATTGGAAATCCAGGACTGAAGCCATCTCTCCAGATCTTCGCGCTCCATGGTCGTTCCGACCTTGTCGCGGACCATGCATTTCAGATAATGGGCGAAACGAGAGACGGCAAACATGTAGGGAAGCCGCGCAGACAAATTGTCCGATGCGGTTGCGTCCACATCGTCATATTTGTGCGGCTTATAGACCGACTGCGCTCCGATGAACGCCGCCTTGTCCGTATTCTTGCGATGGATGAGCGGAATGAGGCCCGATTGGGAAAGCTCGGCCTCCCGGCGGTCGCTGATGGCGATCTCCGTGGGGCATTTCATGTCCCAGCCGCCATCATCGGTCGGGAAGGTATGGGTGGGGAGGTTGACCACCTCGCCCCCCGACTGGACACCGCGAATGCGCGTGCACCAGCCCACTTCCTTGAACGCGCGGTTCACATTCACGGCCATGGCATAGGCCGCACTCATCCAGGCGTATTTCTCGCCGCCGTGACCGTCCGTCTCTTCCTCGAAGGCAAATTCCTCCACGGGCTCGCTTTTGGCGCCATAGGGCACCCGGGCCAGCACGCGGGGCAGGCACAGCCCGAGATAACGGGCATCGGGCGAGTCCCGCAGGCTCTTCCATTGGGCATAAGCGGGCGTATCAAAGATCTTCGACAGGTCTCGCGGGTTCGACAATTCGCGCCAGCTGTCCATGCCAAGCAAGGTGGGCTCGGCGGCGGCGAAGAGCGGCGCATGGGCGGCGGAGGCGATCCGGGAAAGATCCCGCATCAATTGCACGTCCACGGGAACATGGCTGAAAGAATAGTCGCAGATGAGGCAGCCATAGGGCTCCCCGCCCAATTGGCCGAATTCCTGCTCATACACCTTCTTGAAGAGGGGGCTCTGGTCCCACTTCGCACCCGGATAGGTGCGCAGGTTGCGATAAAGCTCCGACTTGGAGACGTTCATAACCCGGATTTTGAGATTGGCGTCGGTCTCGGAATTATAGACAAGGTAATGAAGTCCGCGCCATGCGCTTTCGATCTGCTGAAATTCAGGCGCATGAAGAATTTCGTTGACCTGCTCCGAAAGCTTGCGGTCAAGGCTGGCGATGATCCCCTCGATGGTTTCGAGCACATCCTCCTTGATGACGCTTGCGTCCTTCAAGGCCTCGGCGACGAGCGTTCCCACCGCATTCTCGACCTCGGTGACATCCCGCTCGGTTCGCGGCTTGAAGCTCTGCTTGAGCAATTGGTCGAAGTCGTCCAGGTGCTCGCCGACGACCCCGGCTCCCTGCTGAACGGATGCCACGCTCATTGGTCATGCTCCCCGGACACGTCCGCGGCCTTGCCCTGAGGCCGCCCGCTGAGCGCCCGCATCAGATCCTTATCGGACAGAAGTTTTTTCAGTGCATCCTCGGCGGACACTTTCCCGTCCATGTAACGCAGAAGATTTGCCAGTTGAGTGCGCGCCTCCAGGAGCTTGGCGAGGGCAGGAACCTGGCGCGCCACCGAGGCCGGACCGAAATCGTCCATCCGGTTGAAGTTCAGCTTGACCGGAAGCTCCTCACCGGAGCCCTCGACCAAGCGATTGGGCACACGAAAGGCCGCCGCAGGGCCAATGGCAGCCATGCGGCGCTCGAAATTATCCATGTCGATGTCGAGGAAGGATCGATCGGCCACATCCGGGCGAGGCACGTCGGACGCATTGCCGGAGAGATCGGCAAGGACGCCCATGACGAACGGCAGTTCCACCTGCCGATTGGCGTCATAAGGGTCCTCATAGGTGACGTGGACCCTTGGCTTGCGATTGCGTGAGATGAACTTCTGACCGCTATCAGCCGCCATTGACCCGCCCCCATTACCTCACCCGACGCGTATGGTAGCGGCGCCCCTAAGTAATGCAAGCGTAAGTCCGTCAAGCTTCGCCGCTGGATGGCCTCATTTTTAAGTGTATAGCTCCACGAAATTTTGTGCGTTCCAATAATATTGTAGCTCTTGAGGCTGCCTCTTCCTTCCTTGGCGTGGGGCGCTGCTAGGTGTCGCCCCCCTTCAAGGATCGCAGCGCGGCTTCCGTGTACAAGTCCTTGAGGAGCGAAGAAAAATCCTTCCCGGCCAGGTCAGCCGCACGGCCCAGAAGCAGGGGGATGGGGCTGGCGGGCTCGGTCGTGCGCAGGTAGCGCGAAAGCTCCGACATTTGCTGCAAGGCGTCGCGGCGCGTCTCTATGGGAGGGCTGTCATCGTCCCCCTCCGCCACGTCATAGGACATGGGCGCGGGTTCATCGAGCGCGGCAGCAATCCGGCTCACAGACATGCTGATCGTATTGCCTGCGATTTTTAATTCCGCATCCGAGGCATAGTCGGGGGTAATCATCTTCAGAACTTCGTAGAAGGGGCGGTCCATGACCCGAGTTGCAAAAGCAACCAGGGCTAGGGCTGGGCTGGATGGCTCGCAACGCTGGAAGTAGCGCTCTATTCTTCGCAGTGCCGCGGCAGCATCGGCGCGGGTCTGGAGCCCGGACTGAGGCTTGGGAGGGGCGTCCGGCCTCATGCCGTCGCCTGGTTCGCCATCCTCGGCGTCTTCGGCGGCCGGCAGGGCGGCATCGTCCGAGGGAGCAGCTGGCAGGTGGCTCCCGATCAGGTCGGCGATCGCGGTTGCCAGGGAAGAGAGTTTCGGCAGAGAAAACAGCGGCATGCCCGGCTTGTTGAGGCACGCTGCGGCCATTCGCTTCACCGACAGGCCGATGGATCGGAACAGGTCCCGGAGCGCCGCGAACTGCTCCGCATCTGCGGCTTCCAAGGCGCGCTCGACCGCGGACAGGTCGAGAACGGGTTCTGAGGCCCGGGGCGCCATGACGCCGCGAGCCAACTGAATGCTGCGATAGGAAATGTCCCCGAGCGCCCGATGGCGCAGCAGCACCGCATGCTGCAGCGGCATGATGACGTGGGGCGTGTCGTCCAGGCTGGCGAGGGCCGCGCTGCGCAGGCTGAAATCGCCGTCCTCGGCCTGCGGGTGGATGTCATCCCACCGGCGCTCCAGTGCATCGGCAATGAGCGCGAGCGTGTTTGAAAACGCGGTCAGATCTCGGTTAAGGATCGAAAACTTGGCGTAGAGGGCGAGCAGGCGAAGGTCGCGCGTCCGTCCAGTGAGGGCGACGATACTGTCCAGTTGCTGCTGAAGTTCCGTCTCATCCCGCTTGAATTCAAAAAACGACAGGGGCAGGAGACCTTCGGCATTGACCACAAGGCCGGTAAAATCGTTATCGAATGCGCGCTCGAGGTCTGGCCCGCATGGCTGGTCCGGCGACAACGGCTCCAAAAAAGCGTCCGCGTTGAGCTGCGCCATCGCCCATTCCTCCACCACCGGTCCCGTGCGAGGGCAAAGCCTTGCTTTCATTCTGCTGAAAGGTCAATATTTTTTCGTCACAAATACACGCTTGATTCTTGCTGGTGCTGCGAGCATTCTTGGCTGCATTATCGCAATTGGCGGGCCTTCCTCCCATCCGCTTGCAGGGCCTGTCGGCGGGGGCGGGCTCTGGGTCTCTTTCATGGAGTTTTGCGCCTGGCGTTTCGCGCCTGGAGTTTGAGGACATCCGCCGGGTATGATGAGCCCGGCGGACCAAAACGCCTCGGGATGACCTGAGTGCAAGAAAGAATGCCGGCCTGACGTCCTTCCTGCCTGACGTCCTTCAAGATTTCCTGATGTGAGGTGGTGGTGCATGGCCACAGGTCTTGACCAGAAGAATCGCCTGGCGCGTCTTCGGACCCCGCTCGGCGAGGATACGCTTGTGCTCTCGCGGTTCCAGGCGCAGGAGGCCGTCAGTGAGCCGTTCGAGGTGTCGGTGGAGGCTCTCAGCGTTGAAGAAGGCCTCGATTTCGACCCGGTTCTTGCGCGCCCCTGTCTCGTTACGCTGGAGACCCACGGCCGAAACCGGTTCTTCCACGGCCTCCTGACGGAGGCGCATTGGTCGGGCGTCCGGGACGGGCTCTATAGCTATCGTCTGGTCCTGCGTCCCTGGCTGTGGCTGCTGACCCGCTTTGCCGACTGCCGCTTCTTCCAGGAGATGACGGCGCCCGACATCATTCGCAAGGTATTCGAGGAGGCCGGCTTCTCGGACTATGAGTTCCGGCTCGCGCAAAATTATCCAAAGCTTGAGTTTTGCGTGCAGTACCGGGAGACGCATTTCAATTTCGTCTCCCGGCTGATGGAAGAGTTCGGCATTTATTACTTCTTCAAGCACAGTGCCGAGAAGCATCTCCTGGTCCTGGCCGATGCCATGGGTGCCCATCCCACCGTGGAGGGAGACGGCAAGCTGCCGCTCATCCCGCTGGTGGGGGCCTATGTTCGCGACCGCGAGCATATCCAGCAATGGAACAGCGAGAGGCGGTTCCGGGCCGGCAAATTCGCGCTGAATGACTATGATTTCGAGAGGCCGGAAGCCAAGCTTCTGTCTTTCCGGCAGGCGAACGAGAAATACGAGCGGTCCAGCGTGGAGATTTATGATTACCCCGGCCGCTACAAGGACGCCGGCCAGGGAGAAGCCCTGGCCAAGGTCCGGCTTGAGGCTGAGCAAGCCTTCGACCATCGGCGCGTGGCCTTTGGCGATGCCGCCAGCCTCTCCGCGGGGGCGAAGTTCACGCTGCAGGAGCATCATCGCGCCGCGGAGAATGCCGAGTACATGGCCGTGCGGGCGATCCATACCATTTCAGAGCAATCCTACGTTTCCACCGGCCGGGCCTCCGCAGGGCAGACCCATTATCAGGGGACCTATGTGCTGGTGCCCGCGGACCGGCCCTATCGCGCGCCGTTGACCACGCCCAAGCCGGTGGTCCATGGCATCCAGACCGCGAAGGTGGTGGGGGATGGCGGCGAGGAGATCACGGTCGATCGCTATGGCCGCATCAAGCTGCAATTTCATTGGGATCGGCAGAAAAAGCAGTCCTGCTGGGTGCGCGTGGCGGATGTGTATGCGGGCGCGGGATGGGGTGGGGTGTTCCGGCCCCGGATCGGGCAGGAGGTGGTCGTTGAGTTCCTGGAGGGGGATCCCGACCGGCCGCTGGTGGTTGGTGCGCTCTATAACGGCAACAATGCCGTTCCCTACGATCTGCCCGCCAACAAGACCATCAGCGGGTGGAAGACCAATTCGTCCAAGGGCGGCAGCGGTTATAACGAATTGATCTTCGAGGACCGGAAGGCGGCGGAAGAGGTGCGCCTGCACGCGCAGCGCAACTTCACGGGCACCATCCTCAACGCCCGCGCGGAGACCGTGGGCGAGAAGTTCAAGCCCGCCACGGGCAGCCCGTCCCACAGCACGCGGGTCCAGAACGGCGACCTTGAGATTGATGTGGCCAAGGGCGAGATGTCCGTGTCCGCGAAGATGAAGATCACCCTCAAGGTCGGGCCGAGCACGCTGACCTTGGACCCCAGCGGCATCACCCTGAATGCGCCCACCATCACCATCAAGGCCGGGACCACGTGCGTCATCCAGGGCGTGCCCGTGAAGATCAACTGAGCGCGCGGCCATGGCGGGTCCCCGCTTTCCGTCCCTCGCGGGGCTTTATGAAGCCTTCCCGTCCGCAGCTGCGGATATCGGGCTGCCCGCCAGCGCGGCGGATTGCGTGCAGGTCCTGGCCGACCTTGCGCGGGAGGAGGCGTGGCCGGCGGCCATCTCCCTTGCGGCATACCTCTTGTCTCGCCGGGATGCGGTGGCCTGGGGTTGCCAGTCCCTTCGCCGGTTTTCAGGCGCCCGGCCTGTCCCGCCGCCGGGAGCCGAGCAGGCGCTGAAGGTGGCCGAGGCGTGGGCGGCACGGCCCGAGGAGGGGCTGCGTCGCCTGGCGCTGGACCTTGGGACGAAGGCCGATGCCGGCGAGCCGGAGACCTGGATGGCACTGGCGGCGGGGTGGTCGGGGGGCAGCATCGGTCCGCCTGAATTTCCCCATTTGCGGGCACCGCCCGAGCAGACGGCGCGGGCGGTGCGAACCGGCTTGTTCCTCGTGCTGGCGCAACTGCCGCCCGGCGCCGCGGCGGCGCCCTGCGGAGCGTGTATCGCCCAGGCGTCGAATCTGGCGCTAGATCTGGCATAGGCGTGGCATAGGCTTGGCATAGGATTGGCGGCGGCCGAGAGTGCTTCAGGGCGTCAAAGACACCCGGAAGCGATTTCCCGCTCTGTTGTGGCTGATGTCCTTCACGCGCCCCTTCGCTCGCACATGCTCTAGCCGCCGATCAGCACGGTCGGCAGGCCTGCCACGATCTTATCGGGCGGTCCCACCGGTTCGATGATCGTGTCGCCCTGTCGGCAGGCCTGGAGGCCATTGATGAAGACGGTCTGCGAACCGTCGACCACCACGCCGGGGCCGTGGGGCGGCATGGGCAAGGGGGTGGTGCAGGCATGAAGGTCCGCGCCGCCGGCGGCACTGGCAATGGTGGCGCCCATATTGGCCGCCGCTGCCGCTTTCACCGCTTCTTCGGCGGCCTTGGCTGCCGGGAAGCCCGGCGTTCCGGAGGCCGCAAGCGTCGCCATTTCCGCCGCCTGGATGGTGGCGTCCGATGCGGCCTTCGCCGATTGGATGGCGGCCGCGGTGGCGGCGGGCACTCCGCGCCAGGCGGGCTTGCCGCCGATGATCACATCCGTGCTGCCGGGCCCCGGAGACAGCATGCCAGGCATCGGGTGAGCCACCGGATCCATCACCCTCGCAGCCGGCCGCGACATGCCTCAAACTTCCCGAGCTTTCTTGCGGGGGAGCGCAAAGCTCCCCCTTCCCGTCGAGGCTAACGATGCCATTTGCTCCGCGCAAGGCGTCGGTTCATGTAAATCCTGGTACAGATTGCTCCAAAAAACTTGGAGCCCGGGCGGGAAAATTTGGCATATCCAATCCGTTCGCGTGTGCGATAGATGATAAGATCGAGCTGCTTTGAGGTGGCTAGTCTCTGGTAAGTCGTTACTTTTTAAAAGTGAAGCTCCAACTTTCTGGTAAGGCGACTCATGGCGCTGACGTTGACCATTGAGAATTTCAAGACCTTGCCCGACGGCGGGCCGGTGACGTTCACCGTCACGGGAGCGCGCGGCTTTGATGTGGGCCGCGACACCTACCTGGATTGGACCTTGCCGGACCCCACCCGCTATATTTCGGGCAAGCATTGCGAAGTGCGCTATCAGAATGGCGACTATGTTCTTTACGATGTTTCCACCAACGGAACCTTCCTGAATGGCAATGACCGGCGCATGCATGGCCCCCATGTGCTGCGCAATGGCGACCGAATCCTGATCGGCAACTACATCATCGTTGCGGCGGTTGGGGGGCAGGGCAACGCGCCGCCGCCGCCCTCGGCCCCGCCCGCGCTGGCCGGCGGGGATTTATGGGAGGCAACCGGTGCCGCCCCCCCGGCAAGCCGCAGCGAGATCGTGCCGCGCGCCAGCGCGCGGCCGGTCGAGCCGGATTTCCTGGAATGGGCCATGGATTTGCCGGCGGTGCGGCCGGAGCCTGCCCCCCCGCCACAAGCCCCGTCGCCGCAAGCTCCCCCGCCTGCCGAGCCGCCCCGCCGTTCCGTCTGGGTGGATTCCAGCCCCACCGGCGCGTGGGCGCTGGGTGATCGGGAGGCGCGGCCGGGGCGGGCGCCGGCTTCCGATGGCGAAGCCATGCGCCAGGAGGCGCCCCCACCGGCGGCCCAGCCTCTCGCGTTCCACGAACCGGACCGGCGGGGCGCCGCCGCCGAGCCGCGCCCACCCGAGCCTGCGCCCGCGGCCTCCGGCCCACCGCGGTCCGGCACCGACGTCCAGGAGGCGCTGGCGCTGATCTCGCGCGGGGCGGGACTGCCCGCAGATGCCTTCGCCCGCCGGGAGGGGGCGGAGCTTCTGGGCGAGATCGGCGCCAGCTTGCGGGTGGTCAGCGAGCATCTGATGCAGCTCCTGTCGGCCCGTTCGAGCGCCAAGCGCTCCATGCGCAGTTCCGACCACACCACCATCGGCGCCTTCGACAACAACCCGTTCAAATTCTCTCCCACCGCGGAGGATGCGCTGCGCCTGACGTTCGGGTCCGCCACGCGCAGCTATCTGCATGGCCGGACCGCCTTCAAGCAGGGCTTCGAGGATATTGCCGGCCACCAATTGCGGATCTTCAGCGCCATGCAGCAGGCGATGAAAATGCTGCTGGAGGATCTCGATCCCGCCTCAATAGAGGCGGGCGCCCGCGAAGATAAAACCATGTCGTCCCTGCTCTCGTCTCGCAAAGCCCGGCTCTGGGACACGTATTGCACCACGTGGCGCGCGAAGACGCAGCGTACGGAGGAGGGGATGGCGGGGCTCTTCATGATCTATTTCGCGGAATGCTACGACCGGCTTGCTCAGAACGGGCGGGACGACAGCAGGAGATGAACGCGCATGGTTCGCCGCGATGGCCGAGACCAGCGGTGCGGACGCGAGGGGAGCATTGATGTCTTGGCACAGCAAGGTCTTGTGGTCTGAAGGGCTGTTCTTGAAGCCCCAGCATTTTCAACAGGCCGACCGATATGTGGAAGGCTTGGTGAAGTCCCGTGTCTCCCACACGACGCCTTATCCCTGGGGCTTCTCGGACATCGAGATCGACCGGGACCTGGCGCAGCGCTCCAAGTTCGGCTTGCGCCGGGCGTGTGGCATCCTGCCGGACGGGACGCCCTTCGACCTGCCGGGCAACAGCCCCGCCCTGGATCCCATCGACATCACCGCTGAGGCATCCAACCAGCTGGTCTGGCTGACCTTGCCCATGGAAGCGGTCAATACGCGGGAGGTGGATCACAAGGACCGCGAGAGCGCCTCGCGTTATTTTTCAGCGCCCGAGATCTTCATCGATTCCACCGCCGACCTGCGCCAGGAGGAAGAGATCGATGTCGCCCACCCGCGCCTGGTCCTCAAGCTCGGGCGCGCGCCCAAGGCGGGCTATGTCAACATCGCCGTGGCGCGCATCCTGGAGGTGCGCGACCGGACCGTGCTGATCGACGAGAAATTTGTGCCGCCGCTGCTGGTCACCATGGCAAGCCCGGTGGTGACGGGGTGGATCGACCGGGTCATCGGCTGGCTGGACACCAAGCTGGAGGAATTGGCACGCTACGCGGCCGACCCGACCGCGGGTGGGGGGTTACAGAGCGTCGACTATCTCATCCTGCAATTGCTCAACCGCAGCCTGCCGGTGTTCCGCCACATGCGCGGCTCGGCCTTCGTGCATCCCGAGCGGCTTTATATTGAACTCCTGCGCCTTGCTGGCGAACTGGCCACCTTTGCCGCGCCCGATCGGCGCGCGCGCGTCTATGCGCCCTATGACCATGATGATTTGGAGGGCATTTTCGCCCCGGTGCTGCGGGACATCCAGGATTATCTGAGTGCGCGGCTCGGCCGCCGGGTCATTCGGCTGGAAATCGTCGAGCGCGCCGCCAACGCCTTCATCTCCATCATTCGCGACCGGTCCTTGTTCCGCACCGCCACCTTCGTCCTGGAGGTGGGCGCCGACCGGCCCCTGGCGGACATCCAGACGCAGTTCCCGCATCTGTTCAAGGTCGGGCCGAATTCCAAGATGAACGAGATCGTCAACGCCCACCTGCCCGGCATCGCCCTGCTGCATATGCCGACGCCGCCCCAGCAGATCCGGGCGCTGACGAACCATGTCTATTTCCATTTGGACAAGTCGTCCCCGCTCTGGGGCGACTTCAGCACCGCCACTTCCATCGGCATGCACTTTTCCGGCGACTGGCCGGGGCTCGCACTGGAGCTCTGGGCCGTGCTTGAGGACCGGCGATGAACGATCCGTTCAACGAGCCAGGGGATCGTACCGTTTTCCGACCCAATCCGGGGGGGCGGCGAACGCCCTCTCCCTCCGGCCCGCAGGAGGCACCGGGGCCATCGGGCTGGGCGGCGCAGCCCGCGCCCATCGCGGCGCCCCAATCGCCGGTGGCGGCCGTGCATCCCGGCCAGGCCGGAGCACCGCAGGACCAGTGGGGCGCGCCCGATGCGGATGGAGCGCCAAGGGCCTCCTTCGCCCGACCGGCCCTGCTCGAGCGGGAGCAGATGATCCTGCCGCATCAGAACCCGATCATGCGGTCGGCGGGTCCCCTCCTGCTCCTGCTCGGGCGGCTGCGCATCGCCCTCATGCGCGCATCCTTCGCCGAACTCATGGAGACGGCGGCGGAGACCATCACGGCTTTCGACGCGGAGATGAAGCGCGCGCAGGTTCCGCCCGCCCAGGCGACCGCCGCCAAGTATCTTTTGTGCGCGACGGCCGACGACATCGTCCAGCACATCCCCAATGAGGATCGTCAGCTCTGGGCGCAATATTCCATGCTCAGCCGCTTCTTCGGCGAGCGCATTGGCGGCGTGCGTTTCTTCGAGGAGCTGGACAAGGCGATCGCCGATCCCGTCCATAATGCCGACCTGCTGGAACTGCTGCACGCCTGCCTCGCCCTGGGCTTCCAGGGCAAGTACCGCACCATGGCCAATGGTCAGGCGACCCTGCAATCGCTGCAGCGGCGGACCTATGAGGTCATGAAAGGCGTGCGCCGCCAGACCCCCGAGGAGCTTTCGCCGCGCTGGGTGGGGCTTGACCTGAAGTCGCGGCACGGCCGGGCTCGGGTGCCCTTCTGGGTGTCCGGCGCACTTGTCTCCGCCGCTTTGGTGGCGCTGTTTGTCACCTATTGGACCTTGCTGTCGGGCGACGCGGAACTGGCTGCGCGGGATCTTGCCGGCCTTCATCCGCCGGTGGAGCTGGCCCTGTTCCGGCGGGCGCCGGTGCCGCCACCGCCACCGCCGCCACCGCCGCCGGAGCCGCCTCCCGGGCCGACGCAGACGCTGACCCAGTTGCAGCGCATCCGCCTGCAGTTCGCCCCGGAGATCGCCGCCGGAGAGGTGTCGGCCACGGCGGTGGGCGGCCATATCATCATCCGCGTTTCCAACGGTCTCCTGTTCGAGTCCGGCAAGGCGCAGGTGAAGCCGCAGTTTTCCGCCATGGCCGGCAAGCTGGCTGAGGTCCTCAACCCGGAGCCCGGCCCCATCAAGGTGGTCGGCCACACGGACAATGAGCCGGTCTCGGGTGCGCGCTTCAAATCCAATTTCGAGCTCTCGGTGGCACGGGCGAAGGCGGTGCAGAAGGACCTGCGCCAGCTGATCTCCCCGCCCGACCGCGTGGTTGCAGAAGGCCGCGGCGAGGACGAGCCGGTGGCGCCCAATACCAATGCCGCCAACATGGCCAAGAACCGCCGGGTCGAGATCTGGATCGACCGGGCCGACTGACCGCCGACCGGATGGGGTCTGCGAAGGGGCCTGCGATGGGGATGAACGGGATGGAATGTCGAACATGACGCGCAATCTGTGGATCAACATGGCCGTGATCGCAGCGGGCGTGGTGGCGCTTTCGGCCGTGATCTGGTTTGCGGCGCCATTGCTGGCGATTGCCGGTGTCCACCCCTTCGAGAGCGAAGGGGTGCGCCTGGTGTCCGTTCTGGTCGTGTGCCTGTGCGGCATGGGCTCTGCGGCCTGGATGGCCTATAGCAGCATCAAGGCCAGCCGCGCGCTGGGCTCGGCCATGGCCGAAGGCCAGGATGAGGACGACAGCGCCGTCCTGCGCACCCGCATGAAGGAGGCGCTGGAGACCTTGCGCGCCTCCGGCAAGGCCAATGCGGATTATCTCTATGATCTGCCCTGGTACATCATCATCGGGCCGCCCGGCTCGGGCAAGACCACGGCGCTGGTCAATAGTGGGCTGAAATTCCCGCTGGCGGGCGGGCAGACGCCCGCGGCCATCGCCGGCATCGGCGGCACGCGCTATTGCGACTGGTGGTTCACCGAGGACGCGGTCCTGGTGGACACGGCCGGCCGCTACACCACGCAGGACAGCAATGCGGCCCTCGATCGGCGCAGCTGGCTGTCCTTCCTGGGGCTGCTGAAAAAGCACCGCCCCCGCCAGCCCATCAACGGCGTCATCATCGCCCTATCCATCGCCGATCTGGTATCCCTCGACGAGGCCGAACGCACGGCCCATGCCGCCGCCGTGCGCAGCCGGCTCACCGAACTGCATGACCTGCTGAAGATCGATTTCCCGGTCTATGTGCTGTTCACCAAGATGGACCTGATCGCGGGCTTTACCGAGTTTTTCGCCGACCTTGGCGAGATGCAGCGGCGCCGGGTCTGGGGCGCCACCTTCCAGGACCCCAAGAAGAACCAGAATCTGGTGGGGCGCGTGCCCGAGGAATTCGACGCGCTGCTGGAGCGCCTCTCCGAATTCCTGCCCGACCGCCTTCAGGCCGAGAATGATCCCACTGCGCGGCTGCGGATCTTCGGCTTCCCGGCGCAGTTCGTCACGCTCAAGACCCCCATCGTCACGTTTCTGGGCCGGATCTTTGAGCCGACCCGCTACCATTCCAACGCCACCTTGCGCGGATTCTATTTCACGTCCGGCACCCAGCAGGGCACGCCTATCGACCGCATCATCGGGTCGCTCTCCCAATCCTTCGGGGCGCAGGCGCTCGGGGAGGGCTATCTGTCGGGAACGGGCCGCAGCTTCTTCCTCAACGATCTCGTGCGCAAGGTCATCATCGGCGAAGCCGCCTGGGTCTCCACGGACCGCGCCGCTGTTCGCCGCAATTTCATCCTCACCACCTGCGGCTATGTTGTTCTGGCTCTGGCGACCGCCGGTGCGGTGGCGGCGTGGACCACCAGTTATACCCGCAACGAGCAATTGATCGCCCGCACGCAGGACGAGGCCGCCACCTATAAGCGCAACGCCGCCGCTCAGCTCGACATCAAGGTGGTGGGTGACCGGAAATTCGAGCAGATCCTGCCGCGGCTGGAGGAGCTGCGCCGGCTGCCGGCGGGATATGCCACAAAGGACGATCCCACCCCGCTTACCGAGCAGTTTGGCTTGTCTCAGCGCGACCGGCTCACCTCGTCGGGCCTTGCCGCCTATCGGGCCGGTCTGGAGCGATACCTGCGCCCGCGCCTCCTGTACCGGTTGGAGGAGCAGCTCAATGCCGCCAGCGCCGCCGGGCCGACTGCCGTGCAGAGCAAGCTTTACGAGCCGTTCAAAGTCTATCTCATGCTCGGCGGCCAAGGCCCGGTGGACAAGGGCATCATCCTGGACTGGGCCCGCGAGGACTTCGCCAATGTGCTCTATCCCGGGCCCGAAAAGGCCGGCATGCGCCGGGCGCTGGAAGACCACATCGCCGCCATGCTCGAGCTCGACACGGGCACCGCAGCCAATATCCCGCTAAATGGCCCGCTGATTGAGGACGTGCGACGGATGCTCATCCGCATGAACGTGGCCGAGCGCGCCTACCAGATCCTGCGGTCGCGCACCCACTCCGGCCGGGTCTCCGACTGGGTCCTCGGCAAGGCCGTCACCGATGCCGCTTCCGTCTTCGCCACTGTCAACGGCTCCGGCATCGACACGGTGCGCGTGCCCGGCTTCTTCACCTATGACGGCTTCCAGGTGGGCTTGATCGAGGCCCTGCCCGGCATCTCCGCCCAGTTGGAGAAGGACCGCTGGGTCCTGGGGGAGGGCGGTCAGATGGCGGTCGTCGGCGCGCAGTTCGACACCTTGTCGGACGACATCCTGAAGCTTTATGCGAGGGACTTCATCAAGGCCTGGGCGGACGCCCTCAACCGCCTGCGCATCCGGCCGCTGACGGCGGACAAGCCCCAATATGCGGTGCTCTACGCCATCTCCGCCGCCGCCTCGCCGTTCAAGCAGATATTCGAGGAGATCCGCACCCAGACGCAGCTCTCCCGCCCGGCCAAGGCGCCGGATGCCACTGCGGGCGCGGCGCCGGCGCGGCCGCCGGTGGTCTTTTCCACCGGCACGTCGGCCGGACGGGCCATCGAGGATTATTTCCGTCCCTTCTACGCAGTGCTCGACCAGGGGCAGGGCGGCCGGCCCGTGGATCTGGCGGTGGGCTATTTCAGCGACATCTATAACGGCCTGGTCGGAACCTTGAACGATGCGTCCCGCTCCAACCAGATGACGGCCGCCACGCGCGAGAGCGTCCGCAATCTGCGTGTTCTGGCCACGCGCTTCCCCGCGCCGTTCGCGCAAATGCTGCGGGCGGCGACCGACGACCTGGAAGGCAATGTGGCCAGCGTCGTTCTGGGCGATCTGCAGAAGTCGCTGTCCGAGACGGTCACGCAGGCCTGCCAGCAGATCATTGCCGGCCGCTACCCCTTCAGCCGGAACGCCGAGCTTGAGGTTCAGCCGATCGAGTTCGGCCGCCTCTTCAGCCCCGGCGGCATCATGGACCGCTTCTTCAAGGAGGAGCTTGCGCCCTTGGTGGAGCAGCGGGGAACGGACATGGTCTGGAGGCGCGAAAGCAAAGTGGGGGCCCTCCTGTCGCCGGCGGCGCTCCAGCACTTCCAGCGGGCGGCCCTGATCCGCGACGCCTTTTTTGCGGCGGGCGGAAACCAGCCCTCCTTCACTTTCTCCGTCTTGCCGCTGACCGCCAATGATCCGATGACCCAGATCGTCCTCGACATCAACGGCACGCGGATCGTCTCTCCGGCGGCCCCGGCCCAGCCCCAGGCGGCCGGCCTGTTCGCACCCCGCCCGCAGCCGGCGCCTGCCGCCGCCCCGCCGGCTCCGGTCACGCTGCAGTGGCCTGGCCCGGTCGGCGCCTCGCGCGTGAGCTTGATCGCCACGCCGGTGGTCAGCACCGCCAATCCCTACACCCTGTTCGAGAAGACCGGCACCTGGGCCCTGTTCCGTGCCTTCGACGCCAGCAAGGTCATTCGCCAGGGCAATGATACGGTGCTTGCCATGCGGGCGGGGTCCGAGAGTGCGCGCGACATCCGCTATCAGTTCAATGTGGCCTCGGCCGTCAATCCGCTGACGCTCACCGCCTTGCGGGAGTTCCAGTGCCCGACCACCCTGCAATAGCCGCCATGCCCATCGCGCTCTATGGCAAGCTTCCGGCCAAGCGGGACTTCATCGCCGAGGCGGTCCCGCGGGGCTTTCTCGATACGTTTGAACCCTGGCTGCAAGGCATGCTGGCGGCTAGCCGGTTGCGGCTCGGGACCGAGTGGCAGCGGCTTTTCTATGGGGCGCCGCTGTGGCGCTTCCATCTTGGACCGGGGCATTGCGGGCGGGCCTTGCTGGGCGCCCTCATGCCCTCCGTGGATGGAGTCGGCCGGCCCTTTCCATTGGTGGCCTTCGCCGCCGCCCCCGAGGGACGCACCTTTCCCTCGCCGCTGGCCGATCCTCAGGAGGCCTGGTTCGAGGCCCTGGAGGCCTTCCTCTTGTCGACGCTGGACATTGGCGACTTCGCGCGGATCATGTCGGCGCGGGCCGCGCTGGAGGCGCCAACCCATGCGGATCAGCCGCTCCTGCCGGAGGCCGTCACCGCCCTCAGCGGCACCCTGGCGGTGCTCGGGCAGGCCTTTGTGGAGGCGCCCCTGGAAGCGGTGGCGCAGGCCGATGCCCATCTGGGGGCGGTCTTCTCCTCCTTCTGGTGGACGGTGGGGGGCGCCGCCTTTCCCGCTTCGGCCCTGTGCGGGCGGAGCTTTCCCGACGCGGACGGCTTCTCCGGCATGCTGACGGGGGACTGGTCTCCCCGTCCGCCTCCGCCGGATGGCGCGGCCTGATCGCGCCGATTGGACCGGGCCCCCGCGCGGCAGCTCGCGCTGCGCCGGCTGCGGCGGTGGGGAGCCGATGTGGTTTGCCGCGCCCCCTGCTTTCGCCTGCGAGTTTGCGCTGGCACACACTCGGCGCGCCCCGGCGCGGAT
The DNA here is from genome assembly GCF_056314145.1 of Aquabacter sp. DMC10. NCBI lineage: Bacteria > Pseudomonadati > Pseudomonadota > Alphaproteobacteria > Hyphomicrobiales > Xanthobacteraceae > Aquabacter > Aquabacter sp. DMC10. Next base: position 367,667 of record NZ_JBQUYX010000004.1, read on the forward strand.
AGGACTGCACTGTGCGCCCCCGCTGCGGCGGAGCCGGGCGCCTCCAGAGCAAGGAGCCGCGCCCCATGCCGGCCATGTCCCGATCGAGGGCCCATGAGGGCCCGGCCCTCCTGTCCTACGGCTTCCGGCCGTTCTTCCTTTTCGCCCCGCTGCAAGCCGGCGTGACCCTCCTCGTTTGGATCGCCGTCATCACCGGGCATGTGGAGGTGCCCACTGCCTTTTCGCCGGTGGACTGGCACATCCATGAGATGGTCTTCGGCTTCCAGGTGGCGGCCATCGGCGGCTTCCTGCTCACCGCCATTCCCAATTGGACCGGACGCCTTCCGGTGCGGGGCGGGCCGCTTCTGGTGCTGGTGCTGGCCTGGATCGCCGGGCGGCTGGCGGTCGCATTTTCCGCCCGCATCGGCTGGGGGCCCGCCATGGGCCTGGACATGGCCTTCCTCGTCCTTCTGTCCGCCGCCTGCCTGCGGGAGATCATCGCCGGCAAGAACTGGCGCAATCTCCCCGTGGTCGGCCTCCTCGGCCTGATCGGCGCCGCCAATCTGGCCTTTCATCTGGAAGCACATGTCTCGGGCGAGGCCGCCTTTGCCCGCCGGCTCGCCATCGCCGCGATCCTGGTGCTGGTCTCGCTGATCGGCGGGCGGATCATTCCAAGCTTCACCCGCAACTGGCTCGCCCCGCGCGGGCCGGGGCGGCTGCCGCAGCCGTTCGGTGCCTATGACAAGGCGGTTCTGGCGGCGACCATCCTGTCCCTGTCTCTCTGGGTGGCACGGCCGGAAGCCGCATGGAGCGGCGGTCTCCTTGCCCTGTGCGCGGGCCTTCACCTGGTGCGCCTGCTGCGCTGGGCGGGGGATCGGACCTGGCGCAATCCGCTGCTGGTCATCCTGCATGTGGCCTATGCGTTTGTGCCCGTGGGCTTTGGCCTGACCGCCGCCGCCTGCTTCGGCGGCGTGCCGCCCGGCGCGGGCCTGCACGCCTGGACCGCGGGCGCCTTCGGCACCCTTACGCTCGCCGTCATGTCGCGCGCGAGCCTGGGCCATACGGGCCGGGCGCTGGAGGCGGGCGCGACCACACAGGCCTGCTATGGTCTGGTGGTGCTGGGTAGCCTTGCCCGCATCGCCTCAGCGCTTGATCTCGGCCCGCCCGCCCTGCTGGATGCCGCCGGCCTGTGCTGGTCGCTGGGCTTCCTCCTGTTCGCGCTCGCCTATTGGCCGGTGCTCACCGGTGCCCGCCTGGCGCAGAAGGCGCCGAGCGCGCCCACCGGCCGACCGGCGGTCCCCGCCCGATGAGAGGCGCTTGAACCTCAGGCCGCCGGCGCATCCGCCTGCCGGGCAAGGCCCGTCCGGTCGCGGACGAGCAGCGTTCGGCGGCCGCCGCGCACCAGGCCCTTGGCCTCCCAGGCGCTGAGAATGCGCGAGACGGTGTGGAGCGTGGTGCCGGTGAGTTCGGCAATGTCCCGGCGGGAGAGAGGAAAGTCGATGCGCACCCCCTCCGCCTCCGGGGCGCCGGCCTGCGCCGCGAGGCGCAGCACCACATGCGCCACCCGGCGCTCCACCGCTTCCGTCGACATGTCGCGGATGCGAGCCTGCGCCTCCTCCAGCCGCTGGCCCATCATGCGCAGGGCGCCCATGGCCAGGCCGGGGCTCGCCGATACGAAGCCGTCCCAGGCCTGTGTCGGCCAGCGCGCCAGAAGGCTGTCCACGGCGGCCGTGGCCGTGCCGGGATAGTCGGTCCGCCCCAGGGCGCGCACGATGCCGAACAGGTCGCCGGGATGGACGATGCGCACCATGACCTGCGCGCCGGCGGGCGTGACCTGCGTTACCTTCAGCCGGCCATGGAGCAGCAGGAAGAAGGCGTCGGCGCTTTCGCCCTGCCGGAACACCGCTGCGTTCCGGCGCACATGGCGCGTGGTGGCGCAAAGGCCGAGGCGGGCGCATGTGGCCGCGTCCAGGTCGGCGAACAGCGGCAGGCCGCGCAGGCTGCTGGGGGCCAATCCCATGGGGGCCTTCCTATTTCCCGCCGCCGTCGTCCGCGCGGGCGTGTGCCGCCTGTGCCGGCCTCACGCCCCCTTCGGACGGAATGCGACGAGGCGGGCGGGATCGGTCTCGATGCGCCCGGCGCCGATGAGGTCGAGGCAATAGGGCACGGCGGCGAACACCGCGTCGAGGCAGGTGGCGATGGCCGCCGGCTTGCCGGGCAGGTTGATGATGAGGGTGCGGCCGCGCACGCCGGCTTCCTGGCGGGAGAGAATGGCGGTGGGCACCTCGGCAAAGCTCACGAGGCGCATGCGCTCGCCAAAGCCCGGCAGGGGCTTCTCGATCACATCCGCCATGGCCTCGGCCGTGAGGTCGCGGGGCGCGGGGCCGGTGCCGCCGGTGGTGAGGACGAGGTCCACCCCCTCGGTGTCGCACAGCCGGCGCAAGGTGGAGGCGACGCTCTCCCGCCCATCCGGGATGACGAGGCGGTGGGCCTCCCAGGGCGATGTGATGACATCCGCCAGCCACGCCTCGATGGCCGGTCCGCTGAGATCCTCATAGGTGCCGGCGCTGGCGCGATCGGAAATGGTGAGGATGCCAATGCGAACCACTTCAACCTCCAAGAACTGACATGTGGCGCGCGAGGGCGGGCGCCTCGCCGCGACGGATGACGAAATCATGCCCTTTCGGCTTCGCCTTTATGGCACCGGCAATGGCCGCACGCAGCCCCTCTTCGCCCCGCGCCCGGAGCGGCCCTTTCAGGTCCACCGCATCCTCCTGGCCGAGGCAGGTGTGGAGCACGCCGGTGGCGCTCACCCGCACCCGGTTGCAGCTCTCGCAGAAGGAATGGCTCATGGGCGTGATGAAGCCGATCCGCCCCCCGGTTTCCGCCACCCGCGCATAGCGGGCTGGGCCGCCGGTGCGTTCCGCCGTGTCGGTGAGGCCAAGGCGGGTCTCGATGACGGCGCGCAAGCGGTGGAGGGGCAGATACTGGTCGATGCGGTCGACGCCCACATCGCCCAGCGGCATGGTCTCGATGAAGGTGATGTCCATGCCCTGGCCGTGGGCGAATGAGATGAGGTCGAAGACTTCCTGCTCCGTGGAGCCGGCCAGCGCCACCGCATTGAGCTTCACCTTGAGCCCGGCCGCGCGGGCAGCCCCGATCCCATCCAGAACCTGGGCCAGGGAGCCGCGGCGGGTCAAGGCGCGGAAGCGGGCGGCGTCGAGGGTGTCGAGCGAGACATTGATGCGCCGGATGCCGCACAGGGCCAGAGCCTCGGCGTGGCGGGCGAGCTGCGTGCCATTGGTGGTGAGGTTGAGTTCCTTCAAGGTGCCCTTGGCCAGATGGCGGGAGAGGCTGGCGATCACGTCGAGGATGCCCCGCCGCACCAAAGGTTCGCCACCGGTGAGCCGCAGCTTGGTGACGCCGAGGGCGATGAAGGCGCTGGCGAGCCGGTCCAGTTCTTCCAACGACAGCACCTGGTCGCGGGGCAAAAAGGCCATGTCCTCGCCCATGCAATAGACGCAGCGCAGGTCACACCGGTCGGTGACAGAGAGGCGCAGATAGCGGATGTGGCGGCCGAACAGGTCCACCATGGCGCAGCCGGCGGGGGAGGGGAGGTAGGGGTTGGGCATGACGCGACTCCAGCTCACAGGGCCCGGCCAGTCGGTCCGGACGGCGCGGCGGCATAGGCGCCGCAGGTACAGGCCGGCCCGCACGGGGCGAGCGCGCCCGCGTCCAGTTCCAGGAAGGCGGCGATGGCCTGAAGCCGGCGGGCGCTGAGCGGCTCGTCGCCTGCCGCTGCCAGGAGGTCCAGGGGTGGCAATGCGGCACATTCCTCGGCGCAGGATACGGTGGTGCGCAGGTCGCGCAGCAGGCCATCGCCAATGCCGTAGATCCACCCATGGAGGGTGAGGGGGGCCTGGCGGGCCCAGGCGGCGCGCAGGACAGGCGTGGCGGCGAGGCGGCGCATCTGGAGGGCCACGTTCAGCTCGCACAGGCGGTCGAGCCGCGCCGGCTCGGGCAGGGCGTCGAGCATGGCGCGGTGGCGGGCATAAAGCTCCACGATGGGGGCGAGCCAATGGTCCACCAGCCCGCCGCCGCCCGCGCCCTGGCCATTCTCGATGGCCCGCCGCACCCCGCCGCAGCCATAATGGCCGCACACGATGACGTGGCGCACCTCCAGCACGTCCACGGCAAATTCCAGCACCGCCAGGAGGTTCATGTCGCTGGAATGGACGACATTGGCGATGTTGCGGTGGACGAAGATCTCGCCGGGATCGAGGCCCACCACGTCATTGGCCGGCACCCGGCTGTCGGAGCAGCCCACCCATAGGAAGCGGGGCGCCTGCTGCTCGGCGAGGCGACGAAAGAAGGTGGGGTCCGCCGCATGCTTGGCATTGGCCCAGGCGAGATTGTTGTCGAACAATTCGTCCAGCACCGTGTCCGGCCGGCGGGGGCGCGCGTCAGGCCGGCCCATGGGCATGGCCCCCGCAGCCGCCCGCGCCGCCGCATCCGCAGCCGCCCTCGGCTGCGGCCTGCGCCCCTTCGGCCGCCTCTTCCGCATCCTGGCGAATGGACCAGTCGACCATGGTGCGCAGGCAGGTGGCGGCGGGGTCCGCGCCCTTTTCCAGCGCCGTCATCAAGGCGAGCCAATCCTCGTCGGAGGCGTCCGCGCTGAAACGGGCGCAGGCGGAGGCGGCATATGCTCCGGCGCTCTCGCAATAAGGCGCGCCCGCCTCCCCGGCCCGCCGGGAAAGGGTGATGTCGCCGAGCCCGAACAGGATCTCCGCCGCGAAGCGGTCATCCTGGAGCTGCTTGAGCAGATGTCCCAGAAGCATGGCGGACTCCCTATTGCACGAGGGGCGAGGCCGCCCCCTCCAGCGTGACGCCCCGGATGTCGGCGCGGCCGATGAGCAGGCTGAGATATTGCCGGGTGGCCACATGCCAGGCGGTCAATTCCAGATGGCCGGCAATGGCCGCCTCCGCCATCTCGAAGGGCAGGTCCCGGCCCTCGATGCGGTGGGCGAGGACGACGAGATGGAAGCCGTAGCGGCTTTCCACGGGGGCGGGATGCACGGCGCCCGGAACCATCTGCGCCAACGCCGCCTCGAACTCGGCCACCGTCTGGCCACGGCCGATCTGGCCGAGGCTCCCGCCCACCTCCCGGGACGGGCAGGCGGAATGGGCCCGCGCCATGTCGGCGAAGGCGGCGCGGCCCGCCAGGATGTCCGCGAGGATCGCCTCAGCCTGCGCACGCGCAGCGGCGCGGCCGGCCATGTCGTCGGGCGCGGCGGGGAGGAGGATGTGGGCCACTTCGTAGAGGTCGCCCGAGCGGAAGCTGGCGCGGTTGCGCTCGAAATGGCGCCGGCAGGTTGCGGTGTCGGCAGTGGGCACTTTCACCTCCTGGGCCAGCAAGGCGCGGATGGTGGCCTCCTCATCGGTCTCGCGTGAGCCGTCCCCATGGCGGGCGGGCTCTGCCGCGATGCCCAGGCGCGCGGCCTCGGCGAGCAGCAGCTCGCGCACCACCAGCGCGCGGGCGGCTGCGTGCCAGGCCTCCGCCGGCGTGCGGGCCTCATGGTTCTGGATCTCCCGCGCGATCTCGGCGCGGGAGATGAGGACGCCGTTCACCGACACTTCCTCGGTGCGGGCGGCGCGGACGGGGCGCGGCATGCGGGGGCTGATGATCTCAGTCATGGCCTTCACTCCGCAGGACGGCGCGCGGGCTGCGTGGCCGCGGCGTGGACGGCCGCGATCGGATGGCCCACGGCCATGGGGGCCGCGCGGCGGGCGGGCCGGCGCGAGCGCACCACCTGGTAGCCGGTACGGCCGAGGTACCAGACCGGGGCGCTCCACACATGGACGAGGCGGGTGAAGGGGAAGACGAGGAAGATCGTCATGCCCAAAAGGAGGTGCGCCTTGAAGACGAGGTCCACGTCCGCCACATAGGCGGCCGCCGACGGCTGGAGGGTGAGGATCCCCTGCGCCCAGTTCATGAACTTCACCATCTCATGCCCATCCATGTGGTGGAGCGAGACGAGGATGGTGGACAGGCCGAGCGTCAGCTGCGCCCACAGGATGAGCAGGATGGCCGTGTCGCCGAAGCTGGAAGTGGCGCGGATGCGCGGATCGAACAGCCGGCGGTGGGCGAGCAGGCAAATGCCGATGAAGCACAGCACCCCGGCGATGCCGCCCACCGTGATCGCGAGCCCCTGCTTGAACGAATGGGAAATGCCGAGGGCATCGAACACCCAGATGGGGGTGAGCAGCCCGCCCGCATGGCCGAGGAAGATGACCAGGATGCCCACATGGAAGAGATTGGACCCCCAGCGCAATTGCCGCTTGCGCAGCAACTGGGAGGAGCCGGTCTTCCAGGTGTATTGCTCCCGGTCGAACCGCATCAGGCTGCCAATCAGGAAGACGGTGAGGCACAGATAGGGATACCAGCCGAACAAGGCGGCGTTGATGGCGTTTGACATGTCCGGCCTCCTTCAGGCGGCGGAATGGCGCACGTCCCGCTGGGCGGCGCGCAATTGGGTGCGGAAGCGGTCCACGGAGCAGCCGCCCATGGCGTCGCCCGGGCCGAAGGTGACGGCGGTCTCCTCCCATTCCTTGTCGAGGGCGGCGAGCTCATCGGCGGGCGAGGGCAGGGCCTCGGCGGGTGGGGCGGAGACAAGGCGCGCCGTGCCGGCCAGGCTGCGCAATGCGGTGATGACAGCCGCATAGGCGGTGGCGCGCGCCGTCAGGCGCTCTTCCAGGCCGGCGAGGATATGGTCCACGTCGGCCAGCAGACCCTCCGCCTCGGCGCGGGGGCGGGTGGCGGCATATTCCAGGAACAGCGGCAGGAAGTCCGGCAGCTCGTTGGCCGCCATGAGGAGCCCGCCCTGCTCATAGAGCGCGGCGAGATCCACCATGGCCTGGCCCCGGTCCCGGCTCTCGCCGTGCACATGCTCGAACAGATGCAGGCTGAGGCGGCGGGTGCGGTCGAAGAGGGCCACATACTCCTCTTCGAGCGCATAGAGGTCCGCCGTCGCCAGCCTCTCCAGCAGCGGGGCGAGGGCGTCGAGCTGGGCGGTGCCGAGCCGACCCTCCCCCCGCAGCGCGGCCGAAAGCTCCGGCACCGCCGCGATGAAGGCGGGCTGTGGATAGGTGAGGAGGGCGGACAGGGCGCGCAAGGTCAGATCGTGCGGGGTCGCGGTGGTCATGGCCTTCACTCCACTTCCATGGGGGTGCGGGCTTTGCGGGCCGGGCTGCCGAACAGGTTGAGATCGCTCTCCCCGCCCGAGCAGCCATTGCCAAAGGAAAAGCCGCAGGAACCCCGCAGGTCGAACGTGTCCTCGCCCATCTCTCGGTGGGCGGTGGGGATGACGAAGCGGTCCTCGTAATTGGCGATGGCCATCACCTGGTACATGTCCTCGATGGCCGCGCCGGTCAGGCCCACACGCGTTGCGATCGCCTCGTCGAGGCGCCCGTCCACGGTCTTGGCCCGCATGAAGGCGCGCATGGCCAGCATGCGCTCCAGCGCCCGGGCGACCGGCTCCTCATTGCCGGCGGTCAAGAGATTGGCGAGGTATTTCAGTGGGATGCGGAGCGAGCGCACATCCGGCATGTCGCCGTCCATGCCCATCTTGCCGGCCGCGGCGGCGGACTGGATGGGGGAGAGCGGCGGCACGTACCAGACCATGGGCAAGGTGCGGTATTCGGGATGGAGGGGGAAGGCCACCTTCCACTCCATGGTCATCTTCCAGATGGGCGAATGGCGCGCCGCCTCGATCCAAGCGTCGGGCACGCCATCCGCGCGGGCCTGCGCCACCACGGCGGGGTCCTTCGGGTCCAGGAAGAGGTCGAGCTGGGCCTGGTAGAGCTTCCTCTCGTCCTTGACGCTGGCGGCCTCCTCAATGCGGTCCGCATCATAAAGCAGCACGCCGAGATAGCGGATGCGCCCGACGCAGGTTTCCGAGCACACGGTCGGCTGTCCCGCCTCGATGCGCGGATAGCAGAAGATGCACTTCTCGGATTTTCCCGAAGACCAATTGTAGTAGATCTTCTTATAGGGGCAGCCCGAGACGCACATGCGCCAGCCCCGGCACTTCTCCTGGTCGATGAGGACGATGCCGTCCTCCTCCCGCTTATAGATGGCCCCCGAGGGACAGGCGGCGGCGCAGGTGGGGTTGAGGCAGTGCTCGCACAGGCGCGGCAGGTACATCATGAAGGTGTTCTCAAACTGGCCGTAGATGTCGGCCTGCACACCCTCGAAATTCACATCCTTCCGGCGCTTGGCGAATTCGCCGCCCAGGATCTCCTCCCAGTTCGGCCCCCATTCGATCTTCTCCATCCGCTCGCCGGAGACGAGGGAGCGCGGGCGCGCGGTGGGGAAGGCCTTGGACTCCTTGGCGTTGTGCAGATGTTCATAGTCGAAGGTGAAGGGCTCGTAATAATCATCGATCTCCGGCAAGTCGGGATTGGCGAAGATATTGGCGAGGATGCGCCACTTCGCGCCCATGCGCGGCTCGATCTTGCCGTTGGCCTTGCGCCGCCAGCCGCCGTTCCACTTCTTCTGGTTCTCCCATTCGCGGGGATAGCCGATGCCGGGCTTGGTCTCCACATTGTTGAACCAAGCGTATTCGACGCCCTGCCGGCTGGTCCACACGTTCTTGCAGGTGACGGAGCAGGTGTGACACCCGATGCATTTGTCGAGGTTCAGAACCATGGCGATCTGCGCGCGGATTTTCATTGGGCCGTCTCCTTGGCCGAAGAAGTGGATGCGGCGGGCTGGAGCTCGTCTTCGAGCCAGTCCACCTTGCTCATCTTGCGGATGACGACGAATTCATCGCGGTTGGAGCCGACGGTTCCGTAATAGTTGAAACCGTAGGACTGCTGGGCATAGCCACCGATCATGTGGGTGGGTTTGAGCACCGTGCGCGTCACCGAATTATGGATGCCGCCGCGCTTGCCGGTCTGCTCGGAGCCGGGCGTGTTAATGATCTTCTCCTGGGCGTGATACATCATCGCCATGCCCGGCATGACGCGCTGGGAGACCACCGCCCGGGCCGTGAGCGCCCCGTTGGCGTTGAAGACTTCCACCCAGTCATTGTCGACGAGGCCGGCCCTCTTGGCGTCGTCCTCGGAGATCCACACCACCGGCCCGCCCCGGTTGAGGGTGAGCATCAGGAGATTGTCCGTATAGGTGGAGTGAATACCCCATTTCTGGTGCGGGGTGATGAAGTTGAGGACGATTTCCGTGTGCCCGTTGGGCCGCGCATCCTTGTGCCCGGCGATGGTCTTCAGGTCGACGGGCGGCTTCCAGGTGACGAGTTCCTCGCCGAAAGCCCGCATCCACAGATGATCCTGGTAGAGCTGCTGGCGCCCGGTGAGCGTGCGCCAGGGGATCAGTTCGTGGACATTGGTATAGCCGGCATTGTAGCAGACCTTCTCGCTCTCGATGCCCGACCAGGTGGGGGAGGAGATGATCTTGCGCGGCTGGGCCTGCACGTCGCGATAGCGGATCTTCTCGTCCTCCTTGGGCAGGGCGAGATGGGCATGGTCGCGGCCGGTGTTGCGGGAGAGGGCCTCCCAGGCCTTCACCGCCACCTCGCCATTGGTCTCCGGCGCCAGCATGAGGATGACCTCGGCGGCGTCGATGTCGGTCTCGATCTTGGCCAGACCCTTGGCCGGGCCTTCGCGATGCACGCCGTTCAGGGCCCGCAGCGCATCCACCTCATGGCCGGTCTTCCAGGCAATGCCCTTGCCGCCATTGCCGATGGTCTCCATCAGCGGGCCGAGGGACGTGAAGCGGGCATAGGTGGCGGGATAGTCGCGGGCGACCACCGTGACGGCCGGCATGGTCTTGCCGGGGATGGGCTCCACCTCGCCGCGCTTCCAGTCCTTCACGTCCATGGCCTGGGCGATCTCGGCCGGGGTGTCGTGCAGGATGGGGGTGAGGACGGTGTCCTCCTCCACGCCCAGCACCTCGGGGGCCACCTTGGAGAAGGCGTGGGCAATGCCCTTATAGATGTCCCAGTCGGAGCGGGCTTCCCAGGCCGGGTCCACCGCCGCCGAGAGCGGGTGGATGAAGGGATGCATGTCCGAGGTGTTGAGGTCGTTCTTCTCGTACCAGGTGGCGGTGGGAAGGACGATGTCGGAATAGACGCAGGTGGTGGACATGCGGAAGTCCAGCGTCACCAGCAGGTCGAGCTTGCCCTGGGGCCCCTCGTCCCGCCATTCCACCTCCGTGTTGCGCACGGCGCCTTCCGCGCCGAGGTCCTTGCCCATGACGCCGTGCTGGGTGCCCAGCAGGTGTTTGAGGAAATATTCGTGCCCCTTGCCCGATGAGCCCAGAAGATTGGAGCGCCAGACGAACAGGTTGCGCGGCCAGTTGTCGGGATGGTCGGGATCGTGGCAGGACAGGTCCAGCGCGCCGCTCTTCAGCGCGGTGGCCACATAATCCTTCACCTCCTGGCCGGCGGCCTTGGCGCGCCGGGCGATGTCGAGGGGGTTCTGCTTCAGTTGCGGGGCGGAGGGCAGCCAGCCCATGCGCTCGGCGCGGACATTGTAGTCGATAAAGCTCTGATCCCAGTCGCCCTTGGGCGCGGTGGGGGAGAGGATCTCGCCGGCGGTCAGCGTCTCGTAGCGCCACTGGTCCGTGTGGGCATACCAGAAGGAGGTGGCGTTCTGGTGCCGGGGCGGGCGGGACCAGTCGAGGCCGAAGGCCAGCGGCTGCCAGCCGGTCTGCGGGCGCAGCTTCTCCTGGCCCACATAATGGGACCAGCCGCCGCCGGACTGGCCGATGCAGCCGCAGAACACCAGGAGATTGATCACCCCCCGATAGTTCATGTCCATGTGGTACCAGTGGTTCATGGCCGCGCCGATGATGACCATGGACCGGCCGTTGGTCTTCTCCGCATTGGTGGCGAATTCGCGGGCGACGGTGATGATGGCATCGCGCTTCACGCCCGTGATGCGCTCGGCCCAGGCGGGGGTGAAGGGCACGTCCGCATCATAGGACGAGGCCACATTCTCCCCGCCGAAGCCCCGGTCGAGGCCGTAATTGGCCATCATGAGGTCGTAGACGGTGGCGACCTTCATCACTGCTCCGTCCGCCCCCTGGATGAGGCGCACCGGCAGATTGCGGGTGAGCACTTCGCCGTGGTCGGTCGCGACGAAATGCGCGGTGGCCCGCCCGCCGAAATAGGGGAAGTCCACGGCGGCGATGTCGTCCTCGGCCCCCGCCAGCGTCAGCTTCAGGCGGATGTCGCGGCCGGTGCCGTCCTTTTCCTCCAGGTTCCACTTGGCGCTTTCGCCCCAACGGTGGCCGATGGAGCCGACCGGCGCGACGAGCTCGCCCGCGGCTTCGTCGAAGGCCACCGTCTTCCAGTCGGGATTGTTGGTCTCGCCCAGCGCGCCCGGCAGGTCGCTGGCCCGCAGCAGACGTTCGGGCACGAGCCGCCCGTCCCGCTCCGCCAGCCGCACCAGGAAGGGCATGTCGGAATAGCGGCGCAGGTAATCGTCGAAATAGGGCACCTGCCGGTCGAGGTGATATTCCCTGAGGATCACATGGCCCATGGCCAGGGCGAGCGCCGCGTCCGTACCTTGCTTGGGGTTCAGCCAGATGTCGGCGAACTTGGTCGCCTCGGCATAATCGGGCGTCACCACCGCGCTCTTGGTGCCCTTGTAGCGGACCTCGGTGTAGAAATGGGCGTCCGGCGTGCGGGTCTGGGGCACGTTGGAGCCCCACACGATGATGAAGCCCGCATTGTACCAGTCGGCGCTTTCCGGCACGTCGGTCTGCTCGCCCCAGGTCTGGGGGGAGGCGGGCGGCAGGTCGCAATACCAGTCGTAGAAGGACAGGCACACGCCGCCGAGCAGCGAGAGATAGCGTGCCCCCGCCGCATAGGAGACCATGGACATGGCCGGAATGGGCGAGAAGCCCGCCACCCGGTCCGGCCCATGGGCGCGGATGGTGTGGGCATTGGCGGCGGCGATGAGCTCGTTCACCTCGTCCCAGCTGGCGCGCACCAGCCCGCCATGGCCGCGAATGGAGGTGTAGGCGGCGCGCTTTTCCGCGTCCCCCACGATGGAGGCCCAGGCCGCCACCGGCGGCAGCTTGGCCCGCACCTCGCGCCACAGCTTCAGGAGGCGCCCGCGCACCATGGGATGCTTCACCCGCGCGCCGGAATAAAGATACCAGCTATAGGACGCGCCCCGGGCGCAGCCGCGCGGCTCGTGGTTGGGCAGGTCCGGGCGGGTGCGGGGATAGTCGGTCTGCTGGGTCTCCCAGGTGACGATCCCGCCTTTCACATAGATCTTCCAGGAGCACGACCCCGTGCAATTCACCCCATGAGTGGAGCGCACGATCTTGTCGTGCTGCCAGCGCTTGCGATAGCCGTCCTCCCAGGAGCGATCCTCGTGGGTGACGATGCCGTGGCCATTGGCGAAGGGCTCTGTGGGCCGGCGGAAAAAGGTCAGGCGGTCAAGGAAATGGGACATGGGAATGCCTTCCGTTACGCGGCCGTGGCCGGACGGGGGATGGCGCGCGGGGTGATCCCGCGCTCGATGTCATGCAGGAGGCCGCCCTTGCGGGTGTAGACGGCGAAGGTGAGGAGGAGGCAGCTCACATAGAAGATCAGGAAGGCCCAGAGCGCGGCCTCCGGCGAGCCGGTCAGCGCGATGGAGGTGCCGTAGCCCTTGGGGATGAAGAAGGCCCCGAAGGCGGCGATGGCGGAGGTGAAGCCGGTGATGGCCGCAGCCTCCTTTTCCGCCTGCCGGCGCCGCGTCTCGGCGTCGGCGTGGGGCAGCAGGCGGTCCATCTCCTTGGCCATGATGGCCGGGATCATCTGGAAGGTGGAGGCATTGCCCACCCCGGTGGCGAAGAACAGCACCAGGAAGGCGGCGAAGAAGGCGGAGAAGGCCCAGGGCTCGGCCCGCATGCCGATGGACCACAGCACGCCGCTCACCCCCACCATGGAGAGCAGGAAGACATAGATGGTCACCCGTCCCCCGCCATACCGATCTGCCAGCCAGCCGGTGCCGGAGCGGGCGAGCGCCCCCACCAGCGGGCCGAGGAAGGCGTATTGGAGGGCGTTCACATCCGGGAACAGGATGTTGGTGAGCAGCGGGAAGCCGGCGGAATAGCCGATGAAGGAGCCGAACGTGCCCGTGTAGAGCCAGCACATGATCCAATTGTGCTTGCGCTGGAAGATCACCGACTGCTCGCGGAAGGAGGCCTTGGCGGAGGCGATGTCGTTCATGCCGAACCAGGCGGCAAACGCCGACAGGGCGATGAAGGGCACGAAGAAGAAGCCGGCATTCTGCAGCCAGACCGGCGCCGGGCCCGCCGCCGTCTTCACCAGCGCCGGATCGCCGCCAAGGCCGCCGAACAGCCCCATGGTGATGACGAGCGGCACCACGAACTGCACCACGCTGACCCCAAGATTGCCGAGGCCGGCATTGAGCGCGAGCGCGTTGCCCTTTTCCTTCTTGGGAAAGAAGAAGGAAATGTTGGCCATGGAGGAGGCGAAGTTGCCGCCGCCAAACCCGCACAGGAGCGCCAGGATCAGCAGCACCACATAGGGCGTGTCGGGATTTTGCACGGCATAGCCGATGCCGAGCGCGGGGATGATGAGCGACCAGGTGGTGAGCGTCGTCCAGAGCCGGCCGCCGAAGATGGGCACCATGAAGGAATAGAAGATGCGCAGCGTCGCGCCGGTGAGCCCCGGCAAGGCGGCGAGCCAGAACAGCTCTTCGGTGGTAAAGCGGAAGCCCACCAGCGGGAGCTTGGCCACCACCACCGACCAGACCTGCCAGATGGCGAAGGACAAAAGCAGGGCGGGTATGGAGAGCCACAGATTGCGCCGCGCGATGGCCCGCCCGGTCTTCTGCCAGAAGTCCGGGTCCTCCGGCCGCCAGTCGGTGAGCACGGCGCCGCGCGCCTTGGCCTTGGCGGGGAGAGGGGCGGGCGGCACGGGCGCGAGGCCCTGCATCTCCGGCAGTTCGGGCAGCGCCTTGAGGATGTCGCCGGAGGCTTCCTTTTCCATCTGGCGGATGGACAGGTGCATCCAGGTGAGCGCGACCACGGCGATGACGAAGAGCAGCATGAAGCAGCTCGTCCAAAGCCCGGTCAGGTCGTTCAGCACCCCGAACAGCAGCGGCAGGACGAAGCCGCCGAGGCCGCCGATCATGCCCACGAGACCGCCCACGGCGCCCACATTCTGCGGGTAATAGACGGGGATGTGCTTGTAGACGGCGGCCTTGCCCAGCGCCATGAAGAAGCCGAGGACGAACACCGCCACGGTGAAGCCGACGACCCCCATTTCCATGTGAAAGGCGATGGGGCCGTTGATGCCGCGCACCACATAATCGGTGGGCGGATAGGACAGGACGAAGGTGGCGGCCACCGCCACCAGGAAGGTCCAGTACATGACCCGCCGGGCGCCATAGACGTCGGACAGATGCCCGCCATAGGCGCGGAAGATGCTGGCCGGCACCGAGAAGAAGGCGGCGATCATGCCGGCGGTCTTGATGTCGAGGCCGTAGACCTTCACCAGATATTGCGGCAGCCACAAAGCCAAAGCGACGAAGGCGCCGAAGACGAAGAAGTAATAGAGCGAAAAGCGCCACACCTGGACGTTCTTCAGCGGCTCCAGCTCCAGCCAGGCATTCTTGGGGCGGACGTGAAGGCGCCGCCGCTCCACCAGCACCGGATCGTCCTTGGTGAAGACGAAGAAGAGGACGGCCATCACCACCAAGGCGGCCGCCCAGACTTGCGCCACCATCTGCCAGCCGAACGCCACCAGCACGAAAGGCGCCAGGAACTTGGTGACTGCCGCGCCCACGTTTCCGGCGCCGAATATGCCGAGCGCCGTGCCTTGCTTTTCGGCCGGATACCAGCGCGAGACATAGGCGACGCCCACGGCAAACGAGCCGCCGGCAATGCCCACCCCCAGCGCCGCCAGGAGGAATTGCGGATAGGTTCCGGCGAAAGTGAGCAGGAAGGTGGCCACCGCCGCCGCCAGCATGGTGAGCGAGAAGACGACGCGCCCGCCATAAAGATCGGTCCAGATGCCCAGCGCCACCCGGATCAGGGAGCCCGTGAGGATGGGCGTCCCGATGAGAAGGCCGAACTGTGTATCGGTGAGCCCCAGATCCTGGCGGATGCGGATGCCGATGATGGAGAAGATCGTCCACACCGCAAAACACACGGTGAAGGCGAGTGTACTTAAGGTGAGGGAGGTCCGCTGGTCGGCGGGGTTCACATCCGAAGATGTCTGCATGGCTCGATCTCGCGCTCGGAGCCGGCTTTCCTGTTTGTGGAAAACCGAACCCGTTCAAGATGTTGGAGGCCGATGGGCGACCTCGGTGCGCCGGGAGACGTCACCAGGGTCAGATCGCGCCCGAACTGCACGCTTGCGGCGTGCGACAGCAAAATGGCTGATGTTGGCGGGCGTAACTTTGATTTGTATCAGCTTAAATGAATAGTTTTCAGATTCAGATGATGATTATATTCGGTATAGATTCTGATTAATTTTTGGTCTTTGTGTAATTGATCTTTATTTCTATATTGATTGATATTCGTCAATCAAGGGGTGCCGCGCGTTGCCCGCTCCTCGCCCCCGCGCGCGCCGTGACAGGAGGCGGCGGGGCGGGTGCTGTCCCGGGGAACTTTGCGGCCCGGCTTGATTCTAGTGCGGGAGATCGGCTTCTAATCGTCGCGCGGGTGCCGGGAGGTTAAATGAAGACCGAGGATGTGGATGCCGTCCGGCAGCTTCCCCTGTTCTGGGAGGCCCGCAAGGAGACCTTTGCCCGGATCCTGCGGGGCGTGCTCCTGCAACGCTTTCCGCCCGGCGTCACGCTCATCAGCGAGAGCGATACCGCCGATTTCCTGCACGTGGTGGTGGATGGCCTGGTGGAAATGTACGCCACCGATGGCGGGCGCGAGACGACGCTGTCCCTGGTGCGTCCCGTGGGTACGTTCATCCTGGCGGCGGTGCTGACCGATCAGGTCTATCTGCAATCGGCCCGCACGGTGCTGAAGTCCCGCTTGCTGATGATCCCCGCCACCCATGTGCGCGCCGCCATGGGCACGGACGAGGGCTTTGCCCGTGCGGTGGTGGCGGAGCTGGCGCGCGGCTACCGCTGCACCATCAAGGAAGTGAAGAACCAGAAATTGCGCTCGGGGGCCGAGCGCCTGGCCAATTGGCTGATCCAGGAGCAGGAGCGGGCCGGCGATGGCGCGGGGCTCGAACTGGACGTGGAGAAGCGCAAGCTCGCCTCGCTGCTCGGCATGACGCCGGAGAATCTCTCCCGCGCCTTTTCGGCCCTGAAGGACCATGGCGTCACCAGCGCCGGCCCCGCCGTCCGCATTGCCGATGCGCAGGCTCTTCAGGCCTTCGCACGGCCCAATCCGCTCATCGACGGGCCGGAGTGAAAGCAGGGCCGGGGGACGGCCGGACGCACGCCGCCCCCTCCGGCCTCAATAGATGCCGGTCTCCACCGCCACGCGCCGATAGGCCGCTCCGGCGGTGAAGCCGCCGTCGATAACGAAATCCTCGCCGGTGATGAAGGCGGAGCGGGGCGAGGACAGGAACAGAACCAGTTCCGCAATCTCTTCCGGCGTGCCGCTGCGGCCCATGGGCGTCATGCCGATCATGGGCTGGAGATGCGGGCTGGTGGCGTTCAGCGCGGTCACCACCAGGCCCGGGCAGACCGCGTTCACGCGGATGCCGCGCCCCGCATATTCCATGGCGGCACTGCGCGTGAGGCCGCGCAGGCCCCATTTGCTGGCGGTGTAGGCCGGGTCGTAATGGCCGGAAAAGGCGCTGTTGGAGGAGATATTGACGATGCTGCCGCCGCCGGAGGCTTCCATCAGCGGCGCCACCGCGCGGATGCCGAGGAAGGCGCCAGTGAGGTTCACCTTCAGCAGGCGCTCCCAGGCCGCAAGGGCGGTGTCGGCGACGGTGCTGCGATTGATGATGCCGGCATTGTTGACCAGGATGTCCAGGCGCCCCTTCCAGGCCCGGATCGCCTCCACGGTTGCGTCCCAATCGGCTTCGTCGGTCACGTCCAGGGAACGGAAGCGGGCCTCGATCCCCTCGGCGGCCAGCTCCTGCACAAAGGCTTCCCCCTCGGCGGCCAGCACATCGCAGACCATCACGGCCGCACCCTGCCGGCCGAACAGCCGCGCTTCCGCCGCGCCCTGGCCGCGCGCCGCCCCGGTGACCAGCGCGACGCGCCCCTGCAGTTCCCTCATGACGTGTCCTCTCCCTCAGCCTCAGCCTGTTGCCCCAGGCTCTTGCGTCTCGAACCCCGGCCCGGTTGGGCGCCGCGCCCGTGCGAGGGGTGGCGGTGTCCGTGGCCGTCGGCGGCGGAACGGCGGTCGCGCCTCGATCCCGAAGGCCGTGGGTGCAAATTAGGATAAAACAAATATCGCACAATAGGAGATTTTTGAAGAAAACCTCCTCATCCCCCACCGTCTGCGCGGAGGCCTGCCCGCCCGCGTCCGAGGCCGGCGGGCCCAGGGAAGGCGCTTTCCCTCGGCGTGGGCCGTGCTTCCCGATCGCTTCACGGCTTCAGGAAGGGCGGACGCGACCTCACTCTTTGGTTCGGCCCCTGTCCTTCAGGCGGACCGGGTCCCGCTTCCAGACCTGGTCTCGTCCACCGCCGGGCTTTCCTCTGCCGGCGGGGTGCGGATTTTCCGGGGGCGGGCAGCTCTCTGGGCCGGGCGCGTGCCGCTCTCGCCAGCGATGCCGCTGGTGATGCGAGCAGCCAATTGCTTGATCTCGCTCACCAAAGCATCCTTGTCGGCGGTCTCGAAACGGGCCTGGGGCACGGCGAACACAACGCTGCCCAGGATGCGCCGCTCCGCATCGAAGACGGGCGCGCCAATGCCTACCAGATTGGGGATGACCTCGCTTTGGGTGATGCAGAAGCCGTCGCGCCGCAGCCGGGACATGTGGGCGCGGAACTGTTCCCAATTTTCGCCCAGGCCCGCCTCACGCACCTGGTCCCCGTGCCAGAGCATGATGTTGCGCAATTGATAGGGGGTCAGATGCGCCAGGATGGTCTTGGCCATGGCCCCCCGGAACATGGGCATGGGCCGTCCGCGCTCATAATGCTCTGGCACCGAGCGCTCCGGCCAGACGATGTCGGCGCACATGACCTTGTCGCCATAATAGCTGCACAGCATGACATTGATGCCGAGCCGCGCGCTCACGTCCCGCATGGGGCCACCCGCGCCGGTGAGCAGCGGATCGGCCCGCCGCACCAGGCGGTCCATCTCGATGATGCGCGGCCCCAGCACATAGGAGCCGCCAGTGGTGGGGGCGAGAAGCCCGGCATCGCACAGGGCCTGGATGTAGCGATAGGCCGTCGCGCGGGAGGCGCCGTTAGCCTGCACGTCCTCCAGCTGGATGCTCATCCGGTCCTCGCCGAAAAGATCGAGGACCTTCAGCATCTTGTCGAGACTGCTCATGGCACCGTTCCTCGGCTGGCGGGGCCGGCGCGCACGGGACGCACCCTTGCCCGCCATTATAGCGGCCCTGGCCAGAATTGAAATTTGCCAAGAGTTTCAAATCGGCGGCTGCCTGCCGCAGACGGGGCGGCGCCCGCGGGTCCTGGCGCCGATCCCGCGCCGACCTAACGGCGCGGGATGGCGGAAAAAACCCGCGCAAAAGAGGTGGAATGAAGGTTGACAAAAATCTCTCATATTGAGACTTTTGAATTATTCGCCATCCAATGAGCGAAACGACCCGCGCAGACGGGTGAGCATGGGACGTCCTCAGGCGGTCCATGGTTGGGGGAGGACTTGAAGATGAAGCGCGTATCGGCCCGCACATGGATGTCCATGGCGGTGGGCACCCTTTCGCTGTTCGCCGCGTCCGCGGCTCACGCTCAGTTCACCGACGGCGTGCTGCGCATCGGCGTGCTCAATGACCAGTCCGGCATCTATGCGGACATGGCGGGGCCCGGCTCGGTGGTCGCGGCCAAGATGGCGGTCGAGGAGTTCGGCGGCAAGATCGGCAACACGCCCATCGAGGTGATCGTCGGCGATCACCAGAACAAGCCCGACGTGGGGCTCAACATCGCCCGGAAATGGCTGGACGTGGACGGCGTGGACATGATCGCCGACATCCCCAATTCCTCCATTTCGCTCGCCATCGTCCAACTGGTGAAGGACAAGAACAAGGTGGCCGTCATCGCCACCTCCAACAGCAATCGCCTGACGGGGGATTCCTGCACCCCCAACCATGTGCACTGGACGCTGGACAATTATGCGCTGGCCAAGAGCACGGCCACCGAGGTGCTCAAATCCGGCGGCAAGAGCTGGTATTTTGTCACGGTGGATTATGCCTTCGGCCACGACATGGAGCGGGAGGCCGGGCAGATCGTGAAGGCGGCCGGCGGCTCGGTGATGGGGTCCGTGCGCCATCCCTTAAGCACGTCTGACCTCTCCTCCTTCCTGCTCCAGGCCCAGGGTTCGGGCGCGCAGGTGATCGGCTTTGCCAATTCGGGCGCCGACTTCACCAATTCCATGAAGCAGGCGGCGGAATTCGGCATCACCAAGGGCAACCAGAAGCTGGCGGCGCTGGCTGTTTATCTCACCGACATCAAGTCGCTGGGGCTGAACAGCGGGCAGGGGCTTTATCTCAGTGAGCCCTTCTACTGGGACCTCAATGACGAGACCCGGGCCTTCGCCAACAAGTTCGCCGCGCGCCATGGCGGGGCTATGCCCACCTCCTTCCAGGCGGGCGTCTATTCGGGTGTGCTGCATTATCTGAAAGCGGTGGCTGCCCTGAACAGCGACGCGGACGGGCGCGCCATCGTCGCCAAGATGAAGGAATTGCCCACGGACGACCCCGCCTTCGGCAAGGGCTCCGTGCGCATCGACGGCCGCAAGCTGCACCCCATGTATCTGTTCCGCGTGAAGACGCCGGCGGAATCCAAGGGGCCGTGGGACCTCTATATGAAGATCGGCGAGACCCCCGCCGACCAGGCGTTCAAGCCGCTCGATCCGGCCTGCTCCCTCGTGAAGCCGAACTGATCGCGGCGGCCCCAAGACCGAACACAGGCACGGCCGGGGGCAGCGGGCCCCGGCCGAAGGCCTCGCACCTCCCGACCCCGCACCCTCTCAGGAGCAGATCATGGTCGCCATCACCCCCGGCCTTGCCGGTGAGGACAAGCTTGCCCCCACCGATTCCCGTTATGTGGACGTGGCGAGCCTCCCCTGGAAGCCCACGCCCACCAAGGGCATCGACATGAAGATCCTCCTCATCGACGAGGAGACCGGCCTGATGACCGCGCTGTTCCGCTGGGAGCCGGGCACCGTGCTGCCGCGCCACGAGCATGTGGAGATCGAGCAGACCTACGTGCTGGAGGGCAGCATCGTGGATGGCGAGGGCGAGGCGCTGGCGGGCAATTATGTCTGGCGTCCGGCGGGCAACCAGCATGTGGCCCGCTCCCCCCATGGCGCCCTCGTCCTGTCCATGTTCCTGCGTCCCAACAAGTTCCTGGACGGCGATCTGGCGGGGCAGGAATTGAAATAGGCCTGACCGGCCGGGGCGGGCACCTGTCCGCGCCCCGGCCTTGCGCGCGCGCACCAGGGGAGGACCGGGTATGATCGTGGAAGAGCGGATCTATGTGCTGCACACCCACGCGGTGATGGCGGATTATCTGCGGATCTACAGCACGGAGGGCCTGCCGCTTCAGAAGGAGATCCTGGGCGGCTTCCTCGGCTATTTCACAACGGAGTTCGGCACGCAGAATCAACTGGTTCATTTCTGGGCCTATGACACGCTGGAGGAGCGCCGCATCCGCCGCGAGCGGTTGACCCAACAGCCGGGCTGGCAGGCCTGCCTCGCCCAGATCCGCCCGATGATTATGACCATGGAGAACCGCATCCTGGTGCCCACCGCCTTCTCCCCCTGTCCCGGTGCGCGCTCCGACCCTGCCTGACCTCGGAGCGCGATCCGGCCGGATGGCACCGCCTGCGGTTCCATCTCGTCCGTCACTCGCTCTCTCACGTATTGGATAGAGACGGATTCACCCCTCCCATTGTATCTCCGAAGCGATTCAATGGGAGGGGATCCGGCTCCAGGTCCGTCAAGGTTCAATCGCCGCCGACCCCCGGGGCGGGGCAGCCTGAATTTGACCTTGCGCGCCACCATGGCGCCGGGCCCTCGGCGTGGCGGGCTGGTCGCTCTCCTCAGGCGTCCGGCGGTCACACAGCCGTCACCGGGCGGGGCGTTAACTTGGGCGTGACATCAGCGCCGCGCACAACTTTCGCGCGGACGTGATGGTTCAGGTCCGGGAGAAGCCAATGACGCGCATGACGGGTCTCTTGGTGGCAGGCCTCGCGCTGCTGTCTGGTGTGGCGCAGGCGGGAGAGTTGACGGTCTATACTGCGCTGGAGGCCGATCTCCTGCCGGTCTACAAGAAGAGCTTCGAGGAAAAGAACCCCGGCGTCAGCATTCGCTGGGTCCGCGACTCGACCGGCATCATCACCGCCAAGCTGCTCGCGGAGAAGGACAATCCGCAGGCGGACGTGGTGCTCGGCACCGCCGCTACCTCGCTGCAACTGCTGGACGCGGAAGGCATGCTGGAGGGCTATGCGCCCAAGGGCCTCGACAAGATCGACCCGCGCTTCGTCTCCAAGGACACCCCGCCCACCTGGGTGGGCACCAATGCCTGGGCGGCGGCGCTGTGCGTCAATACGGTGGAGATGAAGAAGCGGGACCTGCCCATTCCCACCTCCTGGGCGGACCTCATCAAGCCGGAATACAAGGGCCTCATCGTGATGCCCAATCCGGCGTCCTCCGGCACCGGCTTCCTGGATGTGTCCAGCTGGCTGCAGATGTGGGGCGACCAGAAGGGCTGGGCCTATATGGACGCCCTGCACCACAACATCGCCACCTACACCCATTCCGGCTCCAAGCCCTGCACGCTGGCCGCGTCCGGCGAATATCCCATCGGCATCTCCTTCGAGTTCCGCGCCGCCCGCGTCATCAACCAGGGCGCGCCGGTGGTGGCCGTGGTGCCGACCGAAGGCGTCGGCTGGGACGTGGAGGCCTCGGCCATCGTCAAGGGCACGCCCAATGAGGCCGATGCCAAGAAGCTGATCGACTGGGCCGTCTCCGACGATGCCATGAAGATCTACGCCAAGAACTACGCCATCCTGGGCAATCCCGCCCTGGAAGAGGCCATCAAGAACGTGCCGGCGGACATCAAGGCCAAGCTCATCAAGAACGACTTTGAATGGGCCGCCTCCCATCGCGCCGCCATCCTCGAAGAGTGGCAGAAGCGCTTCGGCAGCAAGTCCGAGCCCAAGGGCTGAGACGAAGGGCTGAGCCAGCCCTTTTGTCCGGCGCGCCGCGTCCGGCACGTCGGCAGCGGGCCATGGAAGCTTGGCCGTGGCAACCCGGCCATGGAAACCCGGCCATCGCAAGCGGGCCATCGCAAGGGAACCGCCGGAGGCATGGCCCATGCGGCAGCCTTCGACGGGGGGATCAGGGCAGCCCGGGCCGCAGGGGGGCCGGCGTTGCAGAGCGAGGGGCTTCCATATGACTGAGCATGCCGTCGAGCTGGCGCTGGCTGCCCTTGAGCCGCCCGCGCGCTCGCCCTATCTGGTGGTGGAGAATGTCACCAAGCGGTTCAAGGACTTCGTGGCGCTGAAGGGCGTCTCGCTGGAGGTCGGAGAAGGCGAGTTCGTGTGCTTTCTCGGCCCGTCCGGATGCGGCAAGACCACCTTGCTGCGCGCTATTGCCGGCCTCGACATCCAATCCTCGGGCACCATCCATCAGGCCGGGCAGGACATTTCCGCCTTGCCCCCGGAGGAGCGCGACTTCGGCATCGTGTTCCAGTCCTATGCCCTCTTCCCCAACCTCACGCTGCGCCAGAACATCGCCTTCGGCCTGGAAAACCGGCGCATGCCGCGCGCCGCCATCACGGCGCGGGTGGAGGAATTGCTCGACCTGGTCGGGCTGAGGGAGCACGGCCACAAATATCCCTCGCAGATTTCCGGCGGCCAGCAGCAGCGCGTGGCCCTGGCCCGCGCCCTGGCGCCGAGCCCCGGCCTGATCTTGCTGGACGAGCCCTTGAGCGCGCTCGATGCCAAGGTGCGCCTTCATCTGCGCAATGAGCTGAAGCAGCTCCAGGCCCGCCTCGGCGTCACCACCGTCATGGTCACCCACGACCAGGATGAGGCGCTCTCCATGGCGGACCGCGTGGTGGTGATGAATGTGGGCGTGGTGGAGCAGGTGGGCACGCCTGCGGAAATCTATAACAGCCCCGCCACCCGCTTTGTCGCCGATTTCATCGGCGCCATGAACTTCTTTCCGGGCGAGATCGCCAATGGCGGAGAGGTGCATGTGGGCGAGGTCCGGCTGCGGGCCGGCCGCGGCCTGCCGGCAGACGGGGTGCGCGTCACCGCCGCCATCCGCCCGGAGGATGTGCGCATCATCGGCGCCGACCCTCACTCCGACTGGCAGTCCGGCAACCGGGTGGAGATGGTGGTGGAGCATGTGGAATTCCTCGGCTCCCATGTGCGCCTGAGCCTCTCCCATCGGGACTTCCGTCCCGCCCTGCTGGTGGCGCAGTCGTCCCAGGAACTGGTGCGTGCGCTCCAGATCGTTCCCGGCAAGCCGGTCGAGATAAGCCTGCCGTCCGAACGGCTGCGCATATATGAGGACAAGGCCAAGGGCGCGGGAGCACATCATGTCTGATGCCGCCGCCGCCCGCATGACGGCCCTGCCGCCCGCGCCGGCCATCCGCCCCAAGGTGGGGCGCGATGACCGGCTGATGCTGGTCTTCACCTTGATGATCGGCCTTTATTTGGTGGTCAGCCTAGCGCTGCCCATTCTGTTCATGTTGTGGAAGTCCACCGAGGTCCGCGCCTTTCCCTATGAGACGGTGGACGTGCAGGTGGACACCGGCGCGGGCTTCGTGGCCGCCGGCACCCTGGAGGCGCTGGCCCAGAAGCTGGCTCTTGCTCCGCCCATTGACCAGGCCCGCCGCTCCACCTCGCTTACGGCGGCGCAGCTGTTTCCCAAGCGCGCCTTCGATGGCGTGCCGCTGAAGGGGCTGCGCATGCGCCTCACCGGCACCGCCGACGGCACGCTCGATCTGTCCGGCAAGCCGGTGGCGCCTGGGGAATGGGCGGAGGTCTCGGCCCAGGACCTGCGGCGCCTGGTGCTGCGCGCCGGCACCGTGCGCAGCCTCGACAATTACATCGCCTATTTCAGCAATCCCGCGCTGACCCAGTCCATCGTCAACAGCTTCGCGGTGTCGCTGGCCACCACCTTCATCACGGTGCTGCTGGCCTTCGGCTTCGCCTATGCCCTCACGCGCACCTGCATGCCCGCCAAGGGCCTGTTCCGCACCATCGCCATGGTGCCCATCCTGGTGCCTTCGCTGCTGGCGGGCCTGTCGCTGGTCTATCTGTTCGGCAATCAGGGCCTGCTGAAGGAAATGCTGTTCGGCGCCAAGATCTACGGCGCCGGCGGCATCATCGCGGGTTGCGTGTTCTACACCTTCCCCCACGCCTTCCTCATCATCGCGACCGCCCTCGCGGTCTCCGATGCCCGGCTCTATGAGGCGGCGCGGGTGCTGCGCACACCGCCCCGGCGGGCCTTCTTCACCGTGACGCTGCCCGGCGCCCGCTATGGCCTCATCTCGGCGGCCTTCGTGGTGTTCACCCTCACCATCACCGAGTTCGGTGTCCCCAAGGTGGTGGGCGGCGACTTCAACGTGCTCGCGGTGGACATCTACAAGCAGGTGGTGGGCCAGCAGAATTTCGCCATGGGCGCGGTGGTGTCGGTGATCCTGCTCATTCCGGCGGTGGTGGCCTTCTTCGTTGACCGGCTGGTCACCGCCCGCCAGGTGGCCTTGCTCACCGCCCGCGCCGTGCCCTATGCGCCGCAGCGCAATGGCGCACTCGACTGGGCCGCCTTTGCCTTCTGCTGCGTGGTGGCGGGGCTGCTGCTGCTGATCCTGGGCGTCTCGCAATATGCCGCCCTGGTGCGCTTCTGGCCCTATGACCTGTCCATGAGCCTGACTCATTTCGCCTTCGAGGGCGTGGACGGCGGCGGCTGGGGCTCCTACTTCAATTCCCTGCGCCTGGCCTTCTACACTGCGGTCATCGGCACGGTGGTGGTGTTCGTGGGCGCCTATCTGGTGGAGAAGGGGCGGGGTTTCCTGGCGGCGCGGACCGGGCTCCATTTCCTCGCTATGCTGCCCATGGCCATCCCCGGCCTCGTGCTTGGCCTTGCCTACATCTTCTTCTTCAACGACAAGTCCAACCCGCTGAACCCGCTCTACGGCACCATGGCGATCCTGGTGATCTGCACGGTGACCCATTTCTACACGGTCTCGCACCTCACGGCCCTGACCGCGCTGAAGGCCATGGACCGGGAGTTCGAGGCGGTGGCGGCCTCCTTGAAGCAGCCGGTGACGCGTATGTTCACCCGCATCACCATGCCGGTCTGCATGCCCACTGGCCTCGATGTGGCGGCCTATTATTTCGTCAATGCCATGACCACCGTGTCGGCCGTGGTGTTCCTTTATGCGCCTTCCACCACCCTCGCGGCGGTGGCGGCGCTGAACATGGATGATGCCGGGCAGATCCAGTCGGCGGCGGCCATGTGCATGCTCATCTTCTACACCAACCTTGCGGCCCGGGGCGTCCATGCGGTGCTCTCCCGGGGTCTTGCCCGCACCCAGGAATGGCGCGTCCGATGACCTCCAAATATGACCTCGTGGTGGTGGGGGCCGGCATTGTCGGCCTCGCCCATGCGCTCATCGCCACCCGCCGCGGCCTTTCGGTCTGCGTGGTGGACCGGGAGAGCGAGGCCATCGGCGCCTCCGTCCGCAATTTCGGCTTCGTCACCGTCACCGGCCAGCAGGCCGGCGATTGCTGGCGCCGCGCATGGCGCTCCCAGGAAATCTGGCTGGAGGTGGCGCCGGAGGCCGGGATTGTGGTGGAGCATGAGGGCCTCATCGTGGTGGCGCAGCGGCCGGAGGCCCTGGCGGTGCTGGAGGCCTTCCGCGCCACCGACATGGGCGCTGACTGCGAACTCTTCACTGCCGAGCAGACGCGCCGCCATTATGGCGCGGTCCTCAATGACACGCTGCTGGAAGGCGCCCTCTACAGCCCCCATGAGCGGCGGGTGGAAAGCCGCTTCGCCATCCCGAAGCTTGCCCGCTGGCTGGAGGAGGCGAAGGGCGTCACCTTCCGCCGCCGCTGCCATGTGTCGGCGGTGGACGAGGGGCGTGTCCGCACCAGCCAGGGCGAGATCCACGGCGCCCGCGTGGTGGTGTGCACCAATGATGACCTGGTGACCCTCTTCCCGGAGGAGATCGCCGCCTTGGGCATCCAGCGCTGCTGGCTTCAGATGCTCAAGGTCATGCCCGCCGACCCCGGTTTCCGCCTGCCGGCGGCCGTCATGTCCGATCTCTCCCTGGTGCGCTATCTGGGCTATGCGGAACTGCCCGAGGCGGCGGCGCTGCGGGCCCGGCTGGAGCAGGAGCAGCCGCAGGCGCTCGCCAACGGGGTCCATCTCATCGCCGTGCAGGGGGCCGATGGCGGGCTCATCGTGGGCGACAGCCATCATTATGGCTTCAGCCCCTCGCCCTTCTCCTCCGACAGTTTGGACAACATCATGCTGGACGAGCTCCACGCGGTGCTGCGCCTGTCCGGCGCGCGGGTGGCGGAGCGCTGGATGGGCACCTATGCCTCCTTGCCCGACAAGCTGATGGTGCGCGTGGCCCCTCAACCGGATGTGCGGCTGGTGATCGTCACCAGCGGCACCGGGGCCTCCACCGCCTTTGCCATCGCCGAGGAAACCCTGGCCGAGCTGTTTGGAGACGCCGCATGACCTTTACCCATCTCAAGGCCGTCGTGTTCGACTGGGCCGGCACCATGGTGGATCACGGCTCGAAGGCGCCCATGGGCGTGTTCCAGCGCGCCTTTGCGCAGTTCGGCGTGGACATTTCCATCGACGAGGCCCGAGGCCCCATGGGCATGGCCAAGCGCGACCACATCTCCACCCTCATCCGCCTGCCGCGCATCGCGGCCCAGTGGGAAAAGGTGCATGGCCGCGCCCCCGGCGAGGCGGACATTGATGCCATCTACGATGTCTTCGTGCCGCTCAATGTGGAAGTGGTGACCGATTTTTCCGACCTCATCCCCGGCGCCGCCGAAACCGCCGCCCAGTTGCGCGCGGCGGGGCTGAAGATCGGCTCCACCACCGGCTATACCCGCGAGATCATGGCGCCGCTTCTGCCGCGCGCGGCCGCGCAGGGCTATGCGCCGGACAATCTGGTGTGCGCCGGCGACCTGCCGGCGGGCCGGCCCACCCCGCTCATGATGTACAAGACCTTCCTCGACCTCGGCGTGTGGCCCGCCGCCGCCGTGGTGAAGGTGGATGACACCGAAGTGGGCGTCGCCGAGGGCCTGAATGCCGGCTGCTGGAGCGTCGGCGTCGCGCTCACCGGCAATGTGTTCGGCCTGGATGCCGACGAGACCGATGCCCTGTCCCACGACGAACTGGAGGCGCGCCGCGCCGAGGCCTACGGCAAGCTGACCCGCGCCGGCGCCCATTTCGTCATCGACAGCGTCGCCGACCTGCCGGACGTGCTGGACGAGATCGAAGGCGCCATGGCGCGGGGCGAGCGGCCGTGAGCGCGGGCGAGGCAATGGTGTCGGGAGGCGGGATCATGCAGGGCGGGGCCAGCGAAGGCGACGTCAACACTTCTCCCCTGCGCGCCGCCTGGAGCGCCGGGCTCGACGCACCCACGCGGGACCTCCTGGCGGCGGATGCGGATGTCTTCCTCCATCAGTCCCTTTCCTCGCCCTGCCTCGACGTGGTCGTTCAAGCGGAAGGCTCCGTGCTGGTGACCCAGTCCGGCCGCCGCATCTTCGACTTCCACGGCAACAGCGTGCACCAACTGGGCCACGGCCATCCCGCCGTGGTGGCGGCCATCAAGGCGCAGCTGGACAGCCTGCCCTTCTGCCCCCGGCGCTTCACCTGCCAGGAGGCGGTGAGCTTCGCGCAGAAGCTGGCGGACCTAGCCCCGGAACCGCTGGGCAAGGTGCTGCTCGCGCCGTCCGGCTCGGCCGCCATCGGCATGGCGCTGAAGCTGGCGCGCTATGCCACCGGCCGGCACAAGACCCTGTCCATGTGGGACGCCTTCCACGGCGCCAATCTCGATGCCATTTCGGTGGGCGGCGAGGCGCTGTTCCGCAAGGATGTGGGCCCGCTCCTGCCCGGCGCGGAGCATGTGCCGCCGCCCGGAATGGCCCGCCGCTTCTTCGGCGATGATGACGGCGCCATCGATCGGCTGGCCGATTACATCGATTATGTGCTGGAGGTGCAGGGCGACGTCGCGGCCCTCATCGCCGAGCCGGTGCGCTGGACCATGGTGGAGCCGCCGCCGGCCGGTTTCTGGGCCAAGGTGAAGGCAAGCTGCGCCCGCCACGGCACCTTGCTGGTGTTCGACGAAATCCCCTCCGCGCTCGCCCGCTGCGGCACCTTCTACGTGTTCGAGCAGATGGGCTGCGTTCCCGACATGGTGGCGCTGGGCAAGGGCCTCGGCGGGGGCATCGTGCCCCAGGCGGCGCTTCTGGTGCGGCGCGACCTGGACATTGCCGGCCAGGTGGCGCTTGGCCACTACACCCATGAGAAGAGCCCGCTGGGCAGCGCCGCCGGCCTTGCCGCCATTCAGGTGATCGAGGACGAGGATCTGTGCGCCCGGGCCCGGCATCTGGGCGAGACGGGGCGGGCGCGCCTCGACGCCCTTGCGGCGGCGCGGCCGGAAGTGGCGGAGGTCCGCCATATCGGCGCATTCTTCGGCGTGGAGCTGCGCGATCATGGCGGCCTGCCCGCGAGCGCGCGGGCGGACCGCATCCTCTATGCCGCGCTGGAGCGGGGCCTCAGCTTCAAGGTGGGCGGCGGCAAGGTGCTCACCCTCTGTCCGCCCCTCACCATCACCGATGCCGACTTCGCCCGGTCGCTGGACATCCTGGACGCGGCCTTCGCGGCGGTGGAGGCCTGACAGGCGCCAGCTCCACCGATCCCGCACGTGGGCGTCGCTTCGGGCGGAAATGCTCTAGGCGGCACCGGCGCGCGCGAGGCGGCGCAGGGTCTGCGGGGGCTGGCCATATTGGCGCATGAAGGCCTCGCGCATGCGCCGCAGGTCGGCAAAGCCGCTTTCGCGCGCCACATGCTCCATGCTGTGTCGCGTGCCCTCGATCATCAGCCGCGCAGCCTCCAGCCGGATCTGCTCCACCGCCTTGGCCGGCGTCTGGCCGGTTTCCGATCGGAAGGCGCGGCTGAACTGGCGCGGCGAGAGGGCGGCGACCTCCGCCAGTTCCTCCACCGTCAGCGGGTTTGCGAGATGGCTGCGGGCGTGGATCAGCGCCTTCTGGATGCGATCGCTGCTGGGCGCCAGCTCCAGCAGTTCCGAGTGCTGGGACTGCCCGCCCGCCCGCCGGTGGTGCATGACGAGGCGCCGGGCCACCGCACTGGCCAGTTCGCGGCCCAGGTCCTTCTCCACCAGCGCCACGGCCAGGTCGAGGCCTGCCGTCAGCCCCGCCGATGTCCACACCTGCCCTTCATTGATGAAGATGCGGTCGTCTTCCACCCGCACGTTGGGAAAGGCCTCCCGCATCTGGCGGGCATAGGACCAGTGGGTCGTGGCGCGCTTCCCGTCCAGCAATCCCATCTGCCCCAGGAGGAATGCGCCGGTGCACAGCCCGCCAACGCGGCGCGCCGTCCTCGCGCTGGCCCGCAGGCCCTCCAGCGTCGCCGCATCCTGCTGGGGCGGAGGGACGAGGCCGGCCAGAAGCAGCAGCGTGTCCACGGGCCCCACCTCCGACAGCTTCTGCGTCGGTACGCAGAAGCCGCTCGAGGAGTGCACCAGCCCGCCTTCGAGCGAGGCGATGGACAAGGTGTAGAAGGTCTCGCCCTTCGCCGCATTGGCCAGTTCAAACGCCGCCTGGACGCCCAGGGCCAGGAACTGGAAGCCGGGGGTGAGGACCATGGAAATGTGCGGCAAGGCATCCTCCGAGCGGTGTCCGTAAAACGGATGTTATACGTCATTTAAGACATTTTCCATCGGGTCCATAACGATCGGGTCGAGAGCAAGCGCTCTCCCCGGATTGCAAGGACCCCGACCATGACCTCTCTTGGAACAGCCCTCATCACCGGCGCCTCCACCGGCATCGGTGCCCTCTATGCCGACCGGCTTGCCCGGCGCGGCTATGATCTCATCCTGGTGGCGCGCAACAAGGACAAGCTCCACGCACGCGCGGCCCAGCTGTCCACCGCCACCGGCCGGGCGGTGGAGGTGCTGGCCGCCGATCTGGGCGAGGGGGCGGACCTTGCCCGCGTGGAACAGGTGCTGCGCGAAGATGCCAGCATCACGGCACTGGTGAACAATGCCGGCATCGGCACCCACACCGCGCTTCTCGACAGCGATGTGGAGCGCATGGATGCCATGGTGCGTCTCAACGTCACCGCGCTGATGCGGCTGACCTATGCGGCCGTGCCCGGCCTCGTGGCGCGCGGCAAAGGCACGATCATCAACATTTCCTCCATCGTGGCGGTGGCGCCGGAGCTGCTGAACGGCGTCTATGCGGGCACCAAGGCCTTCGTTCAGGCCTTCACCACGTCGCTGAACCATGAGCTGGCCGACAAGGGCATCCGGGCCCAGTCCGTGCTTCCCGGGGCCACCGCCACCGACTTTTGGGCCATTGGGGGCCTGCCGGTGGAACATCTGCCCAGCGAGATCGTGATGCCCGCCGACCTCATGGTGGACGCGGCCCTGGCGGGGCTCGACCTCGGCGAGACCAGCACCATTCCGGCGCTGCAGGACGTGGATTTGTGGACCGCCTACGAGGCCGCCCGTCGCGCGCTCGGTCCCCAGCTGTCCGCCACCCATCCCGCGGCCCGGTTCGCCGTCGCGGCCTGACCCCATCCCCGCCCGCGCGGCCACAGGAGCATTCCATGAAACTCACTGGCAACACCATTTTCATCACCGGCGGCACCAGCGGCATTGGTCGGGGCCTGGCGGAGGCCTTCCACCGCCTGGGCAATCAGGTCATCATTTCCGGCCGCCGCGCGGACCTGCTGGCGGCGGTGACCGCGGCCAATCCCGGCATGGCGGCGATCCCGCTGGACGTGAGCCGGCCGGACAGCATCGCGGCCGCCGCGCGCACCCTCATCGCGACCTATCCCGATCTGAACGTGCTGTTCAACAATGCCGGCATCATGCCCTTCGACGATGTGTCCGGTCCGGTGGACGATGAAGCGATGCAGGCGCTCATCGCCACCAACCTGCTGGGGCCCATCCGGATGACATCCGCGCTGATCGAGCATCTCAAGACCAAGCCGGAGGCGACCGTGCTTTACACCAGCAGCATCCTCGCCTTCGTGCCCATCGCCACCAATGCCGTCTATTCCGCCACCAAGGCGGCGCTGCATTCCTATGCGCTGTCCCAGCGGTTCCAGCTGCGGCACAGCCGCGTGCGGGTGCAGGAAATCGCGCCGCCCTGGGTGGACACCGATCTCATCTATAAGAGCGGGGACCCCCGCGCCATGCCGCTGCCGGCCTTCATCGAGCAGACCCTTGCCGCGCTGGCCACGGACGATCCCGAGGTGATCGTGGAGGCCGTCCGTCCCCTGCGGGACAATCCGGGGGCAAAGGAGCACGGGCTGGTCACCGCCTTCAACCAGAGCATCGTCGACAACCCGATACCCGTCGGCGTCTGAGGGCGCCGGGCGATCCGTGCCGCGACGGAGCCAAAGGCCCGTCCGGCGCGTGCCACCGCTGTTGGGGGGCGCACAGGTCACGGCGGATGCGCGTCCGCCACCCCTCGGCCTGGTGGCGATTGGCCGTGGCCTGGCCCCGCGCTCTGGAGTGGCACAGTGACAAGGTCGAGAAGACGCTCAAGTCCGTACGTACTCGACCTGCCGCTGGACAGGCTCGACCGGGAGACGGCCCGCTCCCTCCACGAGAAGGTCACGAAGCGGAGCGGCCGCCTACTGCGCCAATGGCGCCATGCGGGCTCTGAAGGCCATCTGTCGAGACCCACGGCCTCGGCAGCCTTTACCGCATCGACACCGATCGGAAAGGAACCGGGACATGGAACAGCTCATCAGGGAGGCGCTCCCCGCCTCGACCGGATCGAGGCGGGCCTAAGGGCACCGCCGAAGGAGTACTTCGACACTGAGGCCGCGGCCGAGTTCACCAGCATTAGCACGGTGCAACTCGCCGAGTGGCGCTCGCGCGGCGGCGGCCCGCGCCACATCAAGATGGGGAGGAAGGTCCTCTATCGACAGCAGTACGTGGGAAGAGGCGCCGGTCTCGGTCGGCGCTTGGGTGAAGCAGCGCGGCCGCTGGCTGAAGGGCTTCGCCGTGACCGCGCTCGTCCACCTGCGCCAGCTGGTCGCCGCCGTCCGGCAGATGGGCTTTGCGGCCGCGCTCGCACTCTCGGTCCAGCTCCCGCTATCGCTGCTGTCGATAGCCGGCCACCCCGTCTGCCTCGTCCTCGTCGCCTGGGGATCGCGGGCGCCGCCTCCTCCGAGAAGATCGTCAGGTGGTACTCGCACCAGATGCGGATGCGGGGCGTCGAGGGAACCGCCAGGGTGCGGTCGGCCAAATGAGCGCGGTACGAGGCACGCCCCGTCCGGCTATCCTCTCAGGGGCACATGAGGTTGAACTTTTGATTCGGTCGGATGGTATCCATGTCAGGCAAAGAACGCGCGCCCAGAAACCGCACACTCACGCTGAGCGAGGCGGATCGAGTGCGCCTTCGGGCCAAGCTAGTCGGCCAAGAGGGGGTAGACTCGACGGCGGAGAACTGCACGATCCACGCTGACTGCGTGGCGGTATCGCGGGCGTTGCGCGCGGGCTCGGTCGATCTGCTCATCCTAGACCCACCCTACAACCTCAACAAGCGCTTCGGCGACACGACCTTCTCGCGAAGGTCCGTGGACGACTACGCCGGCTGGCTCGGCGCCGTGCTCGACGCGCTGCTTCCGCTGCTCAAGCCAAGCGGTACGGTCTACGTCTGCGGCGACTGGCACACGTCGAACTCTATATTCGCCGCGGTCGCGCCCCGCTTGAAGGTGCGGAACCGGATCACCTGGGAGCGAGAGAAGGGCCGCGGAGCGAAGGCCAACTGGAAGAATTCCAGCGAAGACGTCTGGTTCTGCACGGTCGGCGACCAGTACACGTTCAACGTGGACGACGTGAAGCTCAGGCGGAAGGTCATCGCTCCCTACAGGGCCGAGGATGGCTCACCCAAGGACTGGTCGGAGACCAGGGATGGAAACTTTCGCGACACCCACCCCTCCAATCTTTGGTCGGACATCACCATCCCCTTCTGGTCGATGCCCGAGAACACGGACCACCCGACTCAGAAGAGCGAGAAGCTGCTCTCGAAGCTGGTATTGGCGAGCTCCAACCCCGGCGACTTGGTACTCGACCCCTTCCTAGGTAGCGGCACCAGTTCGGTCGTGGCCAAGAAGCTCGGCCGCCGCTACATCGGCATCGAGATAGAGGAGGAGTACGCCCTGCTCGCAGAGCGTCGTCTGGAGCTGGCGGACCAAGATCGGACGATCCAGGGCTACGCCGAGGGGGTCTTCTGGGAGCGCAACACGCTGAACATCGTGAACGGCCGAGCCAAGCGCTCCGAAGAGGCCGGCGACGAGGGACCGGCCCTGCTCATCTAGAGCGCCAGCAGGTCGGCCAGGAACCTCCTCGCGCGGTCTACGTCTATGCTCGGCCGGTAGCCGGGGGCGCTGCCGCGGGCAAACCGGCCGGACAGTTGGGTTACGCCCCTGGACGATCGGCCGGCCCAATGGTGCTGCACGACCGTGACCTCCAGCAGCGACGTCTCAAGGACGGGCAGGAGACGCGCCGACAGCTCGCCGGACCGCGTGTCCACAGCGAGCATAAGGAAGGCGAAGACGGAGCCGGGCTGGGCCAAGAAGTCCAGCATCTTGTCCACGTTGTATGCCTTCGGCGCCGACGCCCGGTCGAGCAGCTTCGTCTTGATGTCGATCACCAGCGAGCCGCCTGCGAGCTCCTTCACCAGGTCTCCCAGGTCGTGCCGGTTGGGGCCGCCTGTGAGGACCTGCTCGATGGCATTGCCCCTGAGGTTGACGTTGTCGATGCGGGCCGCCTCGATGATGTCCTTACTCCTCGCTGCCACCGTCTTTACGAGCTCGCACTCCACATCCCGGAAGGCTTGGGATGCGATGGCCGCCGCAGCCCGCTCGGGAGCAGCCATCAAGACCTCGCGCTGGGCATCGCTGGGTAGAAATCGGCTGTCCCGCCCCTCAATGGCGTTCGTCGCTTCGACGAGCCGGCCCACGTTCTCTTCCCAGGTGAACGCGTCGTGGAGCGCGAATAGATCGTCGAAGTTCTCGGGGCGATTGAGTATCCCCTCGTAATCCACCATGATGTCGGTGCCGTTGAAGCTTCCCTTTATATTGTCCGGCCGCAACTCGCGGGAGCTGTGGCTGATCTTCTTTAGGAAGGTCGCATTCGCCAGAAGGAAGTCCACCGTGCGTTCCCGGACGACGACGACCAGGAACGGGCGCGCGTCGTGTAACTTCAGGGCCGACAGCGAGAGCACAGTGTTCGAGAACGCCCCGGTCCTCGCCTCGGAGAACCGCAGGGCATAGCCATCGCCCGCATACACACTGCGGAACGGCTGCGGGTTGAACCGGTTGATGTATGCTTCCTGGATGCTCTTTTTCCGACGAGAGACATCCTCCTGCTTGTTCCGCCTGATGAAGTCGATCGCTTCTTGGAGATTGATCATCCTATCAGTCTGCATGACGGTCTCGCTCCGGTCTAGATAAGATCAGAGGTGCTCAGTGCGCGGGCAGGTACTTCATCACGCCCGATGCCCTGGACGGGCTGGCGGCCTCGATCCATGCCCACGGCTCAGGGCAGCCGAGCGCGTCGGGCCTATTCCGGGCCGCATCAACGCCCGCTCGCTGGTGGCTTCCGTGTAAATAGCTGATTTCATTAACAAAAAATGGCGCGCCCGAAAGGATTCGAACCTCTGACCCCCAGATTCGTAGTCTGGTGCTCTATCCAGCTGAGCTACGGGCGCCTGCCGCCTCTTCAGTGGGACCCGAAAGGGCTGTCCACCGTGCCGGTCGGATGGTCCGGCGAGAGGCTCACCGACGGTGTGCGTCGGCGAGGGCTGTCTCTTACCCGCCTCTCATTTTGAAGGCAAGGCCCATCGCGCAGATTGGCCATGCCGACGGCGCGGGCCTGTGGATGACGCGGGCATGACACGCCGGGGCAGGACCCGGTGTTCAAGCGCTGGCGCGGCGGGAGGCGAGGCGCAGGTCCGCCGTGCGATCGGGAATGGAGATGAGGAAGGTGGCGCCCATGGTGCCTTCCACCAGGCGCAGCTCGCCGCCATGGGCGCGCACCAGTTCGTCGGCGATGGGCAGGCCAAGCCCGGTGCCGCCGCGCCGGGCCGAGGCCTGGAAGGCGGCGAACAGGCGCTCGCGCCGATCGGCGGGAATGCCGGGGCCGGTGTCGCTCACCTCGATCTCCACCACCGTGCCCCGGCGGCGGGCGGACAGGCGGATCTGGTCGCGCGCGGGATCGTTGGGCGCGCGCGCTTCCAGGGCCTGGCGGGCGTTGCGGGTGAGGTTGAGCAGCACCCGGAACAATTGGTCGGGGTCGGCATCCACGGCGAGGGAGCGATCGAGGGAGGCGATCCAGCCGATGGACGAATCGGCGCCGAGCCCCAGCGTCTCGCGCACTTCGTCCAGCAGCGGCCCGAGCTCCACCTTGCGGCGCACGGGCAAGGCCTCCTGCGCGCGGCCATAGGACAAGGTCTGCTCGCAATAGGTGATGGCGCGGTCCAGCGCGCTCATCAGCTTGGGCGCGAAGCGCTGGACGGTGGGGTCCGGCAGGGCGGCCAGGCGGTCGGAGATGAGCTGCACGGAGGCCAGCAGGTTGCGCAGGTCGTGATTGATCTTGGACACCGCCATGCCCAGGGCCGCCAGATGGGATTTCTGCGCCAGGGTCTGGGACAGCCCGCGCTGGAGCTCCGCCAGCGCCTCCTCGGCGATGCCGATCTCATCGCCCCGCCCGGAGGGCACGATGATGCGCGAGGCATCCTCGGGCGCCTCCCGATAGGCGCTCATGCGCTCGGTGAGGCGCCGCATGGGACGCACGAACATGTGGTGGAGGCTGACATAGACCAAAAAGCCGGCAATGGCCGAGACCAGCAGCGAGAGCACGGACAGCGTCGCTCCGAACCGCAGCATGGCCGCCCGCAGCGGCTTTTCGGCGACCACGATCTCCAGGAAGTCGCCGTCGCGGGGCGCCGCGGCCACCACGCGCAAGGTGCGGTCGCCGCCGGAGACGAGGGTGTCGACCGCCTCCCACACCGCTTCGAGCATGGTGGTCTGGCGCATGTCGATGTGCAGGTCGATGGCGGGGGGCATGTCAGACATGGCCAGCAGGCGCCGGGTGTCCTCCCGCTTGACCACCACCACCTGGGCGCCGACGCTCTCCAAAAGCTGGCGGGCAAGGTCCGGCGGCACGGCTTCCTCGGGCGCGGCTTCCAGCACCAGGGCCGCGGTGCGGGCCGCCGCCACCCGGTCGGACAGCCAGCGCTGGCGGAAGGTGGCCATGGACGGCACGAAGATGGCAAGTTCCGCTGCCGTCACAAAGGCGATGGTGAGCAGCAGCAGCTTGCCGGACAGGCCGAGGCGCACGCGCCGCTCCTTGAGGGCACGGTAGGAGCCGGAGAAAGGGTCCTGAAGCCTGAACATGCCTTCCATGCCGCGGGCGGAGCCGCCGGTCCTGGCGGTCGCCCTTGCGTTCATAACCCCGTGATTGTGGCTTTCGGCGGGCTGGAAGGCCAGCCTTGCGTCAGCACAGGCGCTCCGGGGCGTCGTCAACAGTCACGCTGAAGCCTCTGCTCGCGCACCCGGGCGGACGGCCCCGCGCGGATTTTCGGACGCGCCGAGGCGCTTGCGTGTCACTCGGGGGTGGGGGGCTTTCGCCGGGGGGCATGTCCCGGAGGCAAATCGGGGGGCGGCGGCGCCGGTGGCGCGCCTATTCCTCTTCGCCGAAACGGTCGGCCACCAGGGTGGTGAGCGCCTCCATCACCTCGCGGGCCTCCTTGCCCGTGGCGGTGACGGTGACGGTGGTGCCGGGAGCGGCGGCCAGCATCATCAGGCCCATGATGGAATTGCCTTCCACCGCCTCGCCATTGCGGCACACGGTGACGGAGGCGGTGAAGCGCTCCACCGTCTGCACGAATTTGGCGGACGCCCGCGCATGCAGGCCGCGCTTGTTGATGATGGGAAGCACCCGGACGAGGGCGCCGGCAGGAGCGGGAGAGCCACAGGCCTCGGTTACGGCCTCCGCTGACACGCTTTCACTTTCCGGCAAGGACACGGCTTGCGACATTGATATATTTCCGGCCCGCTTCCTGCGCCACGTTCACCGCCTCCGCGAGAGGCAGTTCGGCGCGGACCTTGGCGAGCTTCACCAGCATGGGAAGATTGATGCCCGCCACCACTTCCACGTCGGGCGCGTTCATCACGGATATGGCAAGGTTGGAGGGCGTGCCGCCGAACATGTCGGTGAGGATGACGACGCCCTGGCCCGCCCGCACGCGATCCACCGCCTCGATGATGTCGTGGCGGCGGCGCTCCATGTCGTCGTCGGGGCCGATGGTGACCGCGGCAATCTGGCTCTGTGGGCCCATCACATGCTCCAAAGCGGAGCAGAATTCTGTGGCCAGGCGGCCATGGGTGACGAGAACGAGACCGATCATGTTCCCTCCGCCTCAGCCAGTTCGGGGCGGAGGCCTCCCGCACTGCGGGACCGACATATTCAGAGCGGCTCAAAAATTACGCAAGGGGTGCATCGC
Organism: Aquabacter sp. DMC10; assembly: GCF_056314145.1. Classification (NCBI taxonomy): domain Bacteria; kingdom Pseudomonadati; phylum Pseudomonadota; class Alphaproteobacteria; order Hyphomicrobiales; family Xanthobacteraceae; genus Aquabacter; species Aquabacter sp. DMC10. Next base: position 405,555 of record NZ_JBQUYX010000004.1, read on the forward strand.
ACAAAAGCACATAAGGGATCAGGGAATCTTGCCCTGAAGGAAGGCCGCCAGCACGAGGCGCGCGGTCATGCCGGGCGGAATTGCAAGGCGAGGAAGCGCAAAGCCGTCTAAATTTGCAACGCTGCCCGCGCCGTCCGGCATGCGGGCGGCATCCGCTGCCGCAAGATCGACCACCAGGCCGAGGCGCGCGCGGTCCACATGGTCGAACCGCCGGATGCCCAGGTAGCGCACCTCCATGAGGCCGGCGAGCGCCGGCGGCGCATGGGCGAAAAGGCCCGTCTGCGTGGCCGTCAGATGCACCCGGTCGTCGGCCACCAGGCGCGCGGCGGGCAGCACCCGTGGCGGGTCGAGGATGAGGGACAAGGCCAGCGACGACTTGCCGGAACCGGACGGCCCCCGGATCAGGATGCCGGTCTCGCCCACCAGCACGCAACTGGCATGGATGGAGGGGGAGGGGGCACCTGGGGCCGGACCTGAAGACATGGCTCAGCCTGCCGGCAGGCGCACCATGAGGCGCGCGCCGAGCACCGTTTCTTCCCCGGCCTCGTCCTTGCCCATGCGATTCTCGGCCCAGATCTTGCCGCCGTGGGCTTCCACGATCTGGCGCGAGATGGACAGGCCGAGGCCCGAATTCTGGCCGAAGCCCTGGTGCGGACGGTCCGTATAGAAGCGCTCGAAGATCTTGGCGAGCGCATCGGGGCGGATGCCCGGCCCTTCGTCGTCGACAATGATCTCCGCGCCCTGCTTGAGGCGCCGGCAGGTGACGTGCACCGTGCCGCCGCGGGGCGAGAAGGAGCGGGCATTGGAGACCAGATTGTCCACCACCTGCCCCAGCCGCGACGCGTGGCCGACGATCACGAAGTCGGCCGGCGCGCCGGGGGCGCGCTCGAAGGACAAGGCGACGCTCACCCCGTCGTCCTTCCGCACGTCCTGGGCCATGCCCACCACCATTTCCAGCATCTGGCGGAGGTCCACATTGCCCGCCTCCTGGCGCTGGAGTTCGGCATCTAGGCGGCTGGCATCGGAAATGTCGGAGATGAGGCGGTCCAGACGCTTCACATCGTGCTGGATCACCTCCATGAGGCGATCGCGGGACTTGTCGGTCTTGGCCAGCGGCAGGGTCTCCACCGCCGAGCGCAGGGAGGTGAGCGGGTTCTTCAATTCGTGCGCCACGTCGGCGGCGAAGCTCTCGATGGCCTCGATGCGGTTGTAGAGCGCCGAGGTCATGTCGCGCAGGGCGCCGGACAGATGGCCGATCTCGTCGGATCTTGAGGTGAAGTCGGGGATCTCCACCCGGCTCTTGATGCGCCGGCGCACCCGCTCGGCGGCGGCAGCCAGCTTGCGCACGGGATCGGCGATGGTGCCGGCGAGCAGGATGGACAAGAGCACCATCACCACCGCCGCCACCAGGAAGACGCGCACGATGACGAAGCGCTCCGCCTCCACCGCCTGGTCGATCTCGCCACCCTGGGTGGAGAGCAGCAGCACGCCCAGAATGGCGCGGAAGCGCTGGATGGGCACCGCCACCGAGACCACCACCCGGCCGCGATCGTCCACCCGCACGGCGGACGCCTTCTGCCCGAGGGCGGCGGAGGCGACTTCCGGGTATTCCTTGCCGCTCTGGGGGCCGAGCTCCTTGTAGAGCGGCAATTCCCGCCGGCCGATCCATGCCTGCACCCCGCGCCAGGCGCGCAGCAGGAGGCTGGGCGGGGTTTCGGTGGGCGCCGGCAGGTCGAAGCGCAGGATCTCGCCCTTGGAATAGAGCGAGCGGGTGTCGAGCAGCATCACCCCGTCGCGGTCATAGATGCGCGCGCGGGTGCCGGTGGGGCCCACGAGGCGGCGCAGCACCGGGGCGACCCGTTCCGGGTTGATGGGAAATTCCAGCGGCGCGAAGCCTTCTTCCGCCGGCCCGTAGCTGTCCCCGGTCTGCAATTCCAGGAGCTTTTCCGGGTCGATGGTGATGGCGTTGGTTTCCACCTGGGCGGAGCCGGCGACCGCAGCGGCGATGATCTCGCCCTGCACCAGGAGGCTCTGCACCCGCGCATCGATGAGGCCGGCGCGAAACTCGGACAGATAGAGAATGCCCGACACCAGCGCGCACAGCCCCGCCAGATTGAGCAGCACGATGCGCTGCGTCAGGCTGGAGAAGCTCTTGAACGCCACGAACTGGCGGATGCGCCGCAGCAGGCCCCAGAGCCCGCGCGGGGGCCGGGCCGGACGCATGTCCGCCGGGAGATCTTCGGTCTGGGCCGCCATGGCAGTGGGCGCCGGAGCGCCCGGCCTCACATTTCCTTAAAGCGGTAGCCGACCCCGTACAGGGTCTCGATCATGTCGAAATTGTCGTCCACCGACTTGAACTTCTTGCGCAGGCGCTTGATGTGGCTGTCGATGGTGCGGTCGTCCACATAGACCTGATCGTCATAGGCCGCATCCATCAGGGCATTGCGGCTCTTGACCACGCCGGGGCGCTGGGCGAGCGCCTGGAGGATCAGGAACTCGGTGACCGTGAGGGTGACGGGCTCGCCCTTCCAGGCGCAGGTGTGGCGCTCCGGGTCCATGCGCAGCTGGCCGCGCTCCAGCACCTTGGCGCTGTCGGTCTCGCGCGGCGCCGTGCCATCTTTCGCGCCGATGCGGCGCAGGATGGCCTTCACGCGCTCCACCAGGAGGCGCTGGGAGAAGGGCTTCTTGATGAAGTCGTCGGCGCCCATCTTGAGGCCGAACAATTCGTCGATCTCCTCATCCTTGGAGGTGAGGAAGATTACCGGCATGTCGGTCTTCTGGCGCACCCGGCGCAGCAGTTCCATGCCGTCCATGCGGGGCATCTTGATGTCGAAGATGGCAAGGTCCGGCGGATTGGTCTTGAATCCGTCGAGCGCGGACACTCCGTCGGTATAGGTGTCGATCCGATACCCTTCCGCCTCCAGAGCAATGGAGACCGAGGTCAGGATGTTGCGGTCGTCGTCGACCAGGGCGATCGTGGGCATGACACCTCTTTCATGCGTCGGAGCGGCTGTTTTCAGCCTGTTTCGGTGAAGCCGGTTCGCGTGGCCGAAATGTGACACCGGTTCCGATCATTCCCGGAAAATAACGGGAAATCACACAATCTCCAAACCCTTCCCGTTTGCTTTGCTTGACGGATGGGGACAGGGATCGCACATCGCCCCCTCGGAGCAGGAGAAAAGGCCATGTCCCAGGCTGGGGAAAATGCGGCCGCGCGGGCGCGGCAGGTGGTGGCGGAGGCCGGTTTCGCGGCGCTCGCGACCCTGGAGCCGGAAGGGGCGCCCTATGCCTCGCTGGTGGCGGTGGCCCCGGATCTGGCCGGCCGCCCCCTGCTGCTGCTGTCGACCCTTGCCCGCCACACCCGCAACCTCGCGGCCGATTCCCGCGTCTCGCTCCTGTTCGCCGGGCCGCGCGGGGAGGACCCGCTGAATGCCCCGCGCGTCAGCCTGCTGGGCGAGATCGCCGTCGTGCCGGCGGAAGAGGCCAAGGCGACCTATCTCGCCCGCCATCCCCTGGCCGCCGGCTATGCGGACTTCACGGACTTCTCCTTCTATCGCATGGCCGTGCGGGAGGCCCATCTGGTGGAGGGCTTCGGGCGCATCGTCACCCTGCCGGGCGCCGACGTGGGCGTGGACTGGACCGGCGCCGAGGCCCTCAAGGCGGCGGTGGAGGGCATCGTCTCGCACATGAACGAGGACCACCTGGACGCCGTAGAGGGCTATGCCCATCGCCTCCTGAAGGAGACTGGCACCGGCTGGCGCATGCTGTCCATCGATCCCGACGGCACCACCTTGATCCGCGAGGATCGCACCCGCCGGCTGGATTTTCCCACTCGCATCACCACGGCCGGCGAGGCGCGCAAGATGCTGGTTGCGCTGGTGCGCGGCGGCGATTGAGGGATGGTGGCGGGGCAGGGATGATCGGGCGATAACATAAGGCATGCGGCCCAAGGCCGTCGCGATCCCCGGGAAAGGTCGGCCGGTCGCCGGCCGGACCAGGTGGACCGGGCGGCGCGCGCCCCAATGCCCGTCCAGCCTTCCCGGTCCAAGGGGGGCGTTCCAGGAGTGTGAATGGTGGTTGAGATCGCTTTGCGCGTGAACGGCCAGCCTCGATCCGCCCCGGCGGACGAGGGCGTCCCGCTCCTCCATGTGTTGCGCAACCTTCTGGACCTGAAGGCCACGCGCTATGGCTGCGGGCAGGAGCAGTGCGGCGCCTGCATGGTGCTGGTGGACGGCAAGCCCACCTATTCTTGCACCTTCCCCGCCGCCGAGGCCGCGGGACGGGAGGTGGAGACCGCCGAGGCGCTCGCCGCCCATCCGCTTCGCGCGGCCTTTCTGGAGCTTCAGGCCGGCCAGTGCGGCTATTGTCTCTCCGGCATCCTCATGTCCGCCAAGGGCTTGCTGGACCGGACCCCCGATCCGGCACGGGAGGAGATCATCGCCGCGCTCGATCCCCATCTGTGCCGCTGCGGCGCCCATGAGCGCATCATCGGCGCCGTGGCGCTGGCCGCCGCGCGCCTGCGGGGGGCGGCGGCATGATCCCCAATGCGCTGCCGGCCAGCCTGCTGGACAATCCCCGCCTCGACCAATGGGTGGCCTTTCCCGCGCCGGGACACGTGAGCGTGCGCACCGGCAAGGTGGAACTGGGGCAGGGGGTGCTGACCGCGCTGCTCCAGATCGCCGCCGAGGAGCTGGACGTGGCGCCGGAGCGCGTCACGATGGTGTCCGGCGACACCGCGTGCACGCCCAATGAGGGCTTCACCGCCGGCAGCCTCTCCATTCAGGTGGGGGGCGCGGCGCTGCGCCTCGTGGCGGCGGAGGTGCGCGCCCTGCTGCTGGAAGAGGCGGCCCGGCAGTTGCACTGCGAGACGGCGCGGCTCGCCGTGGCGGATGGCGTCATCCTCAAGGACGGCGCCCCGAGCGGCCTGGATTATTGGCGTCTCGCACCCGGCCTCGATCTGGCGCGGGCCGCCACCGGCGCCGCGCCGGTCAAGGCGGCGGGCAAGCTGCGGCTGGTGGGGCAGGACCTGCCGCGCATCGATTTGCCCACAAAGCTGGGCGGCGCGCCCTTCATCCAGGATCTGGCGCCGCCGGACCTTCTCCATGCCCGCGTTCTCCACCGTCCCCGCCGGGGCGCGCATCTGGAGGCGCTGGACGAGGCCGGCGCCACGCGCCTCGGCGCCGTCACCTTCCATCGCTCCGGCGATGTGGTGGCGGTCATCGGCGAAGATGAGGCGCAGGTACAAGCCGCCTTCACCCGCCTCAGGGACCGCGCCCGCTGGACCGGCGGCGTGGACCTGAAGGACACCGACGCGGATGCCGTCTCCCTGCTGGACCGTTCCGCCGCCCCACCCCGCGTGGTGGAGCGCGGCGCCCCGTCGGGCGCGTCCGTGGCTCAGCGACTGGAGGCCACCTATTCCAAGCCCTATATCGCCCACGGCTCCATCGCCCCCTCCTGCGGCCTCGCCAGGTTCGAGGAGGGCCGGCTGACGGTCTGGACCCATTCCCAGGGCGTCTTCGCCTTGCGCGGGTCCATCGCCCGGGCGCTGGGGCTCGATCCGGCCGCGATCCATGTGATCCACCATCAGGGCGCCGGCTGCTATGGTCATAACGGGGCGGATGATGCCGCCTTCGACGCCGCCTTCGTCGCCCTGGCGCGGCCGGGGCACACGGTGCGGGTGCTGTGGACGCGGGAGGACGAGCTGGGGGTTGCCCCCTTCGGCGCGGCCATGGTGGTGAAGCTCGCCGCCGGCCTTGATGCGACTGGCCGGCCGGTGGACTGGACCATCGAGGTCTTCAGCCCGAGCCATGGCGGGCGGCCCGGCATGAACGGGGCCGTCAACCTGCTCACGGCGGCCGCCTTGGAGACGCCGCCCCACGATCCCGCCCCCGCGGACCTGCCGGATGCGGCGGGGGGAGGGGCCTCGCGCAACGCCTTCCTGCTCTATGATTTCCCGCACCAGACTTTGGTGCACCATTTCATCACCGACGCGCCGGTGCGCACCTCTTCCATGCGCGGCCTCGGCGCCTTCGCCAATGTGTTCGCGCTGGAGTCCTTCCTGGACGAGGTGGCGGAGGCGGCGGGCCTGGACCCGGTGGCCTATCGCCTCTCCCTCATGTCCGACCCCCGCGCCCGCGCGGTGATCGAAGAAGCCGCCCGCATGAGCGACTGGGACGCGCCACCCCCGGAAGGCTTTGCGCGGGGCTTCGCATTCAGCCGCTACAAGAATTCCGCCGCCTATCTGGCCATGGCGGTGGAGCTGGCGGTGGAAGAGGAGGTGCGCGTCTCGCGGGTGTGGTGCGCGGTGGATGGCGGGCTGATCGTCAATCCCGACGGCGCGCGCAACCAGATCGAGGGCGGCGTCATCCAGGCTCTGTCCTGGACGCTGAAGGAACAGGTGCGCTTCGCCGAGGGGGCGGTTTCCTCCAACACCTGGGAGACCTATCCCATCCTGCGCTTTTCCGAGGTGCCGCGCATCGAGACCCGCCTCGTCGGCGATCCCGCCCATCCTCCGCTCGGACTTGGCGAGGTGTCGCAGGGGCCGACCGCCGCCGCCGTGGCCAATGGCATTGCCCGGGCGCTGGGCGCCCGGTTGCGCCATCTGCCGCTGACGCGCGAGCGCATCATGGCGGCGCTGCTGGAGGAATGACCTCGCCGGCGGCGCCAGAAAGCGGCGGCGGATGCGGTTGGCGAATCTGTAAGGTGGGACCACCCCGGGCGTGCGATTTTTCGCTTTCCCTGGCTCGGTGTAAGTGATCGTATGATAAATATAAGATCAAGAATATGGCCCCGCACCGCGGGCGGCCGAACGGAGGACGCACATGAGGATCGGGTTTGCGGGCATGGGGCGCATGGGCAGCGCGATGACGCTGCGCCTCCTGGAGCTCGGCCATGAGGTCACGGTCTGCAATCGCAGCCCGGACAAGCTGCAGCCCCTGATCGCCGCCGGTGCCAAGGTGGCGGACACGCCCGCCGGCCTCGTCGAGGGGGCGGACGTGGTGATGGCCTCGCTGCTGGACGGGCCGGCGCTGGAGGAGGTCTATCTGGGCGAAAAGGGGCTCTTGTCGGGCACCATTTCGGGTCAGCTCTTCATCGATCTCAGCACCGTTCTGACCCGCGAGATCATCGCGCTGGCGGAAAAGGTGCGCGCGGCCGGCGGCGCCTTCCTGGAATGCCCGGTGGGCGGCACCACCGGTCCGGCCCGCACCGGCAAGCTGCTGGGCCTGGTGGGCGGGGAGGCGGCAGATGTGGAACGGGCGCGTCCGCTGCTCGACCAATTGTGCCGCAGGGTGGAGCATGTGGGGCCGGTGGGCGCGGGGGCCGCGCTCAAGCTCACCATCAACTTGCCGCTGCTGGTCTATTACCAGTCGCTGAGCGAGGCCTATACCCTGTGCCGCAATGTGGGCCTCGACCCGCGCTGGCTGGTGGACTTCCTGGCCGATACCTCGGGCGGCATGAATGTCCTCAAAGCCCGCCCCGAACCGCTCGCGGCCTCCCTGGCCGGGCAGGACACGGGGGCCGCCAATTTCTCCGTGGACGGCATCCGCAAGGACCTGCGCACCATGCTGGAAGAGGCCAAGGCCCTTCACAAGGACCTGCCGGTCACCCGTGCCGCGCTCGGTGCCTATGACGCCGCCGCCGCCAAGGGCCTTGGCTCCAAGGATGGCTCCATGCTGGCGGGGTTCTGGGCCAACAGCTCCGATTGAGGCCCTTTCCGCCCGGCCGCATCATGCCGCGCCGGGCGTTACCCCGGCGGCGGCCGCTGGGTGTCTTCGGCATTGCACCAAAGGAAATGGTGCAGTGCAAAGGTAAAGCGAGGCCTCCGGGAAGTTACGTGAAAGTTGAGGTCACGCCCATTTTAATCGTTTTGATGTTCCGCAGGGCCTGTTCACAGAATGGTCACGTGGCACTAACCTCCGCCCGCGTGACCGGCCGCCCTTCAGGGGTGCCTGCGAGAATGCCCCACATCATGTTGAGGGAAGAGGAGATACTCCGTGCTCGAGACTGGACATCGCAACAGCGCGTACGGCGCGGACAGGTTCGGGCTGCGGCACCTTACCGGCGTCCATTGGAACCTGATGGCGCCGGCGCTCTATGAGCACGCTTTGGAGCGCATGGAAGGCCGGCTGGCCGCCGGCGGCGCTCTGATGGCGGAGACGGGTGTACATACGGGACGCAGCCCCAAGGACAAGTTCGTCGTACGCGACGAGACCACCGAGGGCGAGGTATGGTGGGACAATAACGGGGCCATCACCGAAGCCCAGTTCGACGTCCTCTACGCGGACTTCCTCAAAGAGGCAGAAGGCAAGACCCTCTTCGCGCAGGACCTTTATGGCGGCGCCGACCCGGCCTGCCGCATCAAGGTGCGCGTCTATACCGAGTATGCCTGGCACTCCCTGTTCATCCGCACCATGCTGCGCCGGCCGGAAGTGGCCGAGCTTGCGGACTTCGTGCCCGAGATGACCATCATCGATCTGCCCAATTTCAAGGCCGATCCCGCCCGCCACGGCGTGCGCTCCGACACCATCATCGCCGTCAATTTCAAGCGCGGCATCGTGCTCATCGGCTCCTCGTCCTATGCGGGCGAGATGAAGAAGTCGGTCTTCACCTTCCTGAACTATCTGCTGCCGGCCAAGGGCGTCATGCCCATGCACTGCTCGGCCAATGTGGGCAAGGACGGCGACGTGGCGCTGTTCTTCGGCCTCTCGGGCACCGGCAAGACCACCCTTTCCGCCGATCCGAACCGCACCCTCCTGGGCGACGACGAGCACGGCTGGAGCAAGGACGGCGTCTTCAATTTCGAGGGCGGCTGCTACGCCAAGACCATCCGCCTCTCCAAGGAGGCCGAGCCCGAGATCTTCGCTGCCTCGGACCGCTTCGGCACGGTGCTGGAGAATGTCATCCTCGATCCCGTCACCCGCGTGCCGGACTTCGATGACGGCCGCCTGACGGAGAACACCCGCTCCGCCTACCCGCTGGACTTCATCCCCAATGCCAGCCCCACGGGCCGCGCGGGCCAGCCCAAGAACATCATCATGCTCACCGCCGATGCGTTCGGCGTCATGCCGCCCATCGCCAAGCTGACCCCGGCCCAGGCCATGTACCACTTCCTGTCCGGCTACACCGCCAAGGTGGCCGGCACGGAAAAGGGCGTGAAGGACCCGGAGGCCACCTTCTCCACCTGCTTCGGCGCCCCCTTCATGCCGCGCCACCCCTCCGTCTACGGCAACATGCTGCGCGACCTCATCGCCGAGCATGGCGTGGACTGCTGGCTGGTGAATACCGGCTGGACCGGCGGCAAGTATGGCGTCGGCCGGCGCATGCCCATCAAGGTCACCCGCACCTTGCTGGCCGCAGCGCTGGATGGCTCGCTGAAGGACGTGTCGTTCCGCACCGATCCCTATTTCGGCTTCGCGGTTCCCACCTCCGTGCCCGGCATCGAGCCCCACATCCTCTATCCGTCCAAGACCTGGGCCGATAAGGCGGAGTTCGACGTCACCGCGCGCAAGCTGGTCACCATGTTCCAGGAGAACTTCGCCAAGTTCGAGAAGCATGTGGACGCCGCCGTGCGCGAGGCCCAGCCGCAGGTCCGCCTCGCGGCGGAGTGAGGCCGAGGGATCGTTGGCAAGACGCATGCCGACCCCTTGAACCGTCATGCCCGGGCGTGTCCCGGGCATCCACGCCTTCACCCCATGCCGCTCCTGGTGGCACCCCGTGGATGGCCGGGACAAGCCCGGCCATGACGGTGGTTCTTGGGACCAGGAGGCAAGGCCGTGTGACTGTCTGTCGTTTCGAGAGGCGAGGGGCCTCGAATGTAAGTTCGGACAGGGCCGGCGGGCATCCCGCCGGCCTCTTCTTTTCCTGAGGCGGCAGGGCGGATCGCATGACGGGGCTCATCTCCATCGAACAGGACCAGCGCCTCGTGGTGCTGGCGCGCACCCTGGATGCGCCCTCCGCCGAAGGCGACGACGCCCTGGCGCGGGAGGCGGGGGCGTGCGACCAGCTCGGCCCCACCTGCCTCGGTCGCTCGCTCTATCGCCACCATTCCATCTTCAAGAGCCAGTCGGACGCGCCCGTCTGGAGCCATGCGGAGTTCGTGTATTTCCGCGACCTCGTGCCCGCCGAGGCCATCGCCCGGCTGGTTCAGGACGCGCCCCCGCCCGGCGTGCGGCTGCTGCGGGCGGAGCTTCTGGTGACGACGCCTGGCGCCTTCCATTTCCCGAAGGGCTGGGCGGGATCGGCCCACCGGGCCCATCGCAAGCCCTCCATCGAATATCTGGACGTGGGTCTCGCCTTCCTCGCCGCCTACCGGAACATCATGCGGCGCTATATCGGGCCGGGCGCCGCGCGGCTGGTGGAACTGGGCACGCTCGGCACGTTCCGCACGCTGGAGACCACGGCCGTCCTCCTCCAGGACCCGGCGCTCGGCACCACGTGGAACCAGATCCATCTGAGCGAGGTGGAGGCGGAGGGCTTCCAGGGCTTCGGCCAGGTGCTCGACGCGGCGCTGCGGGACATCTCCCCGGATGGCGGCTTCACGTCCCTGTTTGCCGGGCTGGAGCGCATGCGCACCATCCCCCGCTGGACGTTGAATGACCCGGTGGTGGAGGCGGACACCGGGGTGGATGCGTGGGCGGCGAGCCTCTCCCAATCGTGATCCCGCTTCCCCTGCGGGACCTAAGGCTTTGGCGTGGAACCGAAACCAAAGCTTGGCGTTTGTCCGCCAATCGGGTCTGATCGGGTTATCCGCTCTGGCCGCGAGACACGCGGCCGGGGACGGACCGGCGGGGGCCAGGCATCATGAGCGACCAAAGGGGGGCAGCGCAGCGCGCATCGGCGCGGGCGCTGGGCGGGCTCAATTTCTTTCTCGCCGACGTGCGCGACGGGCTCGGGCCCTTTCTCGGCATCTTCCTCATCGGCCAGGGCTGGGCGCCCGACCAGATCGGCTATGTGATGACCGCCGGCGGCCTTGCCGGCATGCTGGCGGCGGCTCCGCTCGGCGCGCTGGCGGACGCCACCGCCATGAAGCGGGCGCTCATCGCCGTCTGCGCCGTGGTGGTGATCCTCGCCTCGCTGGCGCTGCTTTATGTGCCGCACGGACCCATGGTGGTGGCCTCCCAGATCCTCACCGGCCTTGCGGGCGCCGCCATTGGCCCGGCCATCGCCGCGCTCACCTTAGGGCTCGTCGGCCAGGACGGCCTGCCGGCCCAGCTCGGCCGCAACGAGGCCTTCAACCATGCGGGCAACATGGTGGCTGCCTTGCTGGCCGGCTGGCTGGGCTATGCCTATGGGGTGGAAGCGGTGTTCTGGCTGATGATCGCCATGGCGGCGGGCTCCCTTGTTGCCCTGTCCCGCATTGATCCGGCGCTCATCGACAATGACGTGGCACGGGGCCTTGAAAAGGGTGCGCAAGCCCATGGCGCCCCGGAACCCAGCTTCCGGCTGTTGCTGAAGTCCCGGCCCCTGGTGGCGGTGGGGCTCACCTTGCTGCTGTTTCACCTCGCCAACGCGGCCATGCTGCCCTTGCTGGGCCAGGCGGTGGCGGCGCGGGGCGGCGCGGACCCGGCAGCCTATACGGCGGCGACCGTGGTGGTGGCACAATTGACCATGATCCCCATGGCGCTGCTCGCCGCCCGCCTTGCCCATAGCCGGGGCTATGAGATCGTCTTCCTGATTGCCCTCCTGGCCCTTCCGGTGCGCGGGCTGGTGGCAGGCCTGTGGCCGGCCTTGCCCGCGCTTCTGCCGGTGCAGATTCTCGACGGCGTCGGCGCTGGCCTCATGGGGGTGGCGACGCCGGGCATTGTCGCCCGCATCCTGCGCGGCACAGGCCATGTGAATGCGGGCCTCGGCGCGGTGATGACCCTGCAGGGCGTGGGCGCGGCACTGAGCCCCTCGCTTGGCGGCTTCATCGCGGTGGAGTTCGGCTATGGCGCCGCCTTCTGCACCCTGGCGGGGGTGGCGGCGGTCGCGGTGGTGTTTTGGCTCATCTGCACGCCCACCGTGCGCCGGGGCGAACGGGGCGTTGTGCCCGCCGCTTCCGCGCCGGGCGGGGCCTGAGCGGGTTTCGCCGTGCCCCTGCCGCACCGGGATGTGAGCGCGCCAGCGCATTGTCGGGCGTGACTGGAACTGCTAAAAAGCGCGCCATGATCGGGATCCGCGAAAATGGTCCGTGCCGCTCCCTGGAGGCGTATTGCGCCGCCGGGTCGTTCGCGCGCACCACCATGGAATTTGCGGCGGTGCCCGATCATGTCCGATTGCCGGGACGCTTTTTCGGCCGCTTCACGACCGCTGCGCTCGCCGCCCTTCGGCGCTGATAGCCTCGTCCAAGCTGCCTTTTTCTCGTCACCGACGTCGCCCGCTGCCCCTTTGCGCAGGCGGGTCCCGTTCCTCAGGACACAAAACCATGAACGCCAGCGCCCCGCGCACCCTCTACGACAAGATCTTCGACGACCACGTGGTCGAACGCCAGGAAGACGGCACGTGCCTGCTCTATATCGATCGTCACCTCGTGCATGAGGTGACGAGCCCGCAGGCCTTCGAGGGGCTGCGCATGACCGGCCGCACCGTGCGCGCGCCGTCGAAGACCCTGGCCGTGGTGGACCACAACGTCCCCACCACCGACCGCACTCTGCCGAACCCGGACGAGGAGAGCGTGGCGCAGATCGCCGCGCTGGCCGAGAATGCCCGCGAGTTTGGCATCGAATATTATGACGGCTTCGACCGCCGCCAGGGCATCGTCCATGTGGTCGGCCCCGAGCAAGGCTTCACGCTGCCCGGCACCACCATCGTGTGCGGCGACAGCCACACCTCCACCCATGGCGCCTTCGGCGCGCTGGCGCACGGCATCGGTACCTCGGAGGTGGAGCACGTGCTCGCCACCCAGACGCTGATCCAGAAGAAGGCCAAGAACATGCGCGTCACCGTCGACGGGGTGCTCCCCGAAGGCGTGGGCGCCAAGGACGTGGTGCTGGCCATCATCGGCACCATCGGCACCGCCGGCGGCACCGGCTATGTGATCGAATATGCCGGCGACGTGTTCAAGGCCCTGTCCATGGAAGGCCGCATGACCGTGTGCAACATGTCCATCGAGGGCGGTGCGCGCGCGGGCATGGTCGCCCCCGACGAGAAGGCCTATGCCTATATCAAGGACCGTCCCAAGGCCCCCAAGGGCGCCGACTGGGATGCGGCGATGCGTTATTGGGAGACTCTCCGCACGGACGAGGGCGCCTATTTCGACACCGAGGTGCGGCTCGACGGCGCCAAGCTGCCGCCCATCGTCTCCTGGGGCACCAGCCCCGAGGACGTGATCTCCGTGGAAGGCTTCGTGCCCGATCCGGACCAGATCGCCGACGAGGCCAAGCGCGCCGCCAAGAAGCGGGCCCTGGCCTATATGGGCCTCACCGCCGGCACCAAGATCACGGATATCGCGCTCGATCGCGTGTTCATCGGCTCCTGCACCAATGGCCGCATCGAGGACCTGCGCCAGGCGGCGGCGGTGATCGCCGGCCACAAGGTCAATGCCAATGTGAACGCCATGGTGGTGCCCGGCTCTGGCCTCGTGAAGGCGCAGGCCGAGGCCGAGGGTCTCGACAAGATCTTCAAGGAAGCCGGCTTCGACTGGCGCGAGCCCGGCTGCTCCATGTGCCTGGCCATGAATGCGGACCGACTCTCTCCCGAGGAGCGGTGCGCGTCCACCTCGAACCGCAATTTCGAGGGGCGGCAAGGCTTCAAGGGCCGCACGCACCTGGTCTCCCCCGCCATGGCGGCGGCGGCGGCCATTGCCGGCCGGTTCGTCGACGTGCGGGAGTGGCCGCGCGCCTGACGCCGACGTGGCGCATTGAGCCCACGCGATCCCAGCCCCTCCGGTTCGCCGGAGGGGTTTTTTATTGGTCCGGTGCGCCTGTGGCGCGCGACCAAAGACCGCGCGCCTGAGGCGCGGATGATCACAGAACGCGCGCCTGAGGCGCGCAGGGATCACAGAATGGCAGATGTTTCGATGGACGCGTGAATGTCACGCGGCTCATGGGGCGCGAAATAAGCAGCAACACCCAGAATGGTCACCAGACCCGCGGTGACCGCCAGCTTGCGCAGCATGGTCAGCCTCCTCACATGTTCTGGCAGGTCAACGAAGCGTCAGGGTTAATGGTTCCTTAAACCCCTTCGCCTCACGAGACCTTGATCGTTGCCACTCCACAGAGGTGCCGCATGTCTGACGCCGAAGATGTCGTGATCGAGATGACCGAGGCGGAGGTGGCGGAGGCCTTGGCTTGGCGGCCGCGCACGGCGCCCACGCTCGCCGATTTCGAGGTGATCGCGGATGAGGCCTTCGCGCGCCTGCCCGAGGCGTTCCGGCGCCTGTGCGCGGGGGTGGTCATCCGGGTGGACGACTTCCCCACCGAAGAGGTGCTGGACGAGATGGAGGCGGAGACCCCCTTTGATCTCCTCGGCCTGTTCCAGGGCGTTGGCCTCGCCCAGGACTCCGCCGTCACCGAGACGGGGCGCATGCCCAACCTCATTCACCTCTATCGCCGTCCCATCCTCGACTATTGGGCGGAGCACGAGGACAGCCTCGGTGCCGTCATCACCCATGTGCTCGTGCATGAGATCGGCCACCATTTCGGCCTGTCGGACGAGGACATGGAGCGCATCGAGGCGGAGGCGCTGGACGCCGAGCCCGAGGCATGAGCCGGGGAGGGGACGCCCTGCGGGTCTGCCGATACGTCATGCCGCATTGCGACATGCTCCTGCCACATTAGAACAAATATAAACTAAGCGTCGCAGGAGAAGACGTGTCATGGCCGGTTCGCCCGAAGTCACCCGCTATTCGGCGCCCATGCGCGCCATCCACTGGCTCACCGTGCTGGTGGTGCTCACCACCTATGGGCTGACCTATGTGGTGGACCTGTTCGCCCGCGGCACGCCCGAGCGCAACACAACCTGGTGGCTGCACATTTCTTTCGGCTGCCTGCTGATCCTGCTGGTGGCCGCCCGCTTCGTGGCGCGTTTTACCACCACGGTGCCGCCCACCTCTTCGGCTCTCTCACGCCCGGTGGCCATCGCCTCCCATGCGGTGCACGGGCTGCTCTACCTGCTGCTCATCGCGGTGCCGGCGCTGGGCGTGGCCACCGCTTTCGTGAGCGGCAAGGCCATCACGCTGTTCGGCCTCATCGACATCGCCTCGCCGCTCACCGCCAACCGGACCCTCGCCCATCAGTTGGAGGACGTGCACGGCTTGATGGCCGACAGCCTTCTCGTCCTCGCCGGCCTCCATGCGGCGGCGGCGCTCTGGCACCATTTTGTGAAAAAGGACGACGTCCTCCGGCGCATGCTGCCCGGCCACTGAAAGTGACCGGCGCCTTTTCCGCGCCTGGTTTGGCACCAGGGATGACGGGGATGTGCGGCAACGGAAGCGAGAGCGGCTGAGTTTGGGTAGCCGCTGTGCAGCGTACGTTCCGCTGCCTTAGGACCAGAAGCGCGAAAAGTGGCTGTTCGCAGCCCACCCCGGCCGATCCAGGCTTGTCCCCCGTGGGCAAGCCTGGGGGGAGGTGTCTCAGCGCTGAAGCATGGCCTGCAATTCCATTTCCCAGCTTTCCTCGAAGCGCGCTCGCGAATACAGCGCCGCCGTGGCGGGGCCATTTGCGGCCAATGCCGCTGCGCTGTCCGGGTCCTTCAGACAGTCGAGTACATCCTGCGCCACGCCGGTCAGGTCGGGAGAGGACCGGACGAGACAATTGACACCGCGACGCATGTATTCCCGCCCGCCGAAGCCGTCGAAGCCAAGCACGGTCAGGCTCATCGCCATGGCTTCCAAAGGCACCAGCCCAAAGCCCTCGCACACGGATAAGGTGATCAAGTGGCGCCGCTCTGCGATTTTAGCGAACAAGGCTCGTTGCTTGTACTCTCCCGCCCATAGGATCGATCCATCCCAGTCAATCCCCGCGGCGGCCACCGGATCGATATTGCTGATCTCTTGCCGCAACCGCTTGAGCAAGGCCAGTTGCGTCTGCCCATCGCCTTTGAGGTAGAACCAGATCGAGTTGGCCGGCCTGCTCCACCACGGTTCCAGAGGCATATGGCCGGTCGTTATGAACGGGTTGATGATCGGGGCTTCGAGCCCGTAGACATTCGCGAGGAAATCGCGGGTGAAGCCACCTACGGCAATGTGCCGGTCGAACCACAAATCCAGCGTCCGGAACGAGTTGAAGCCTTGCACATACATCAGCTTGCGGCAGTGGTGGCTCAGCCCCACCAAGCCGTCCGAAAACGACGGATTGCAGATCAAAATATCCTGAGGCCGTAAGATTGTGGCCAGTTCGTCGCGCGTTACGCATTCAAAATGGTCAGGATAGTCGAATACGGAGTTGCCAGCGGTCTCATTTTCCCAAGTCACGGCATAGCATGACAGCCCAAGCCTTTGCTTGGCAACGCGGCCGATTTCATAGGCCATATGCGTCCCGCCGGCCGCGATGTACGCGCCCATTACGAAAACTCGAGGTTCATCACCTGGCCCGGGGCCAGCCGAACGGGGCACCTGGCTTGGCTCGTCGATGACAGAGCTTCCAGCAACGACGGTCTTCGACGGCAGGAGCGCCGGCCAGCGTTGCCGGAAGTCCGGATAGAACTCCTCTATCAGGGGCAGAATAGGCAGGAGACGTGCGGCAAGCCGTGGAAAATCCACCCCTTTGTACCGTTCCTGCGGATCGTAGGCAGAGTGTTCTGGGACAGGAACCGGTAAAGCGCACACCTGCGCAAGAGCCTTTTTCGGATCTGCGACAAGGTCCTCATACCGAATGATCCTGTCCATCCCGAGCGAAAGATAAGTTCGCATCTGGAACGCGAGCAATTCGACTTGGCGGTCCAGCGGATCGTCGATGCTATCCAGCCGCGCCTTGAGATTGTCTGGCGCAAAGCTCTCCAGCATTGGCATGCGGCCGCGCTGGACGGGCATGTCGACGGTTTGCCAGGCGGCCATCACGGCAAGGGGGTCGCGAATGATTGCGAAAAGAGGGACACGGGTCACGAGCAGATCGGCCAGGGCGGTGAATTCGGCCGGATGCTTCACCACCAAGGTGAAATCGTCGCTCAGTGGCTTGTTGAACGTAAGGGGACCGCGCTGTTCCAGAACGCGCCGGAGGCGCCCGCTGTCTTGCGGTGGCTCCACCCAGTTTTCCGGGATCTTCCCGTCAACGTGCTTTGTGATCAGCGCCCCCCGCGCCAGCGCCGTGGCGCGGTATTCGCGCATCAAGCCGATGATCTGTTCCACCGCGTGCTTCCGGTCCCATTCCCGCGATAGCCCGAAAGGCTCTGCAAGAGCGATGACGTTCGGCTGGTGATTCATCATGAATGTAGCCAGCGTCGTCCCGCTCCGTGGCATTCCCGTTATAAGAACATTAGTCATGATGGGTCCCTGGCCTCTACACTGCAGTCATAAAAATCCGGTTATGTTTCAACGGTCAAGATGATATGACTGATCTTATGGTCCGCAGTGTTTTTCAGTAAGGGCTTTGCAGGATGTCTTGGCGACAAAATGCGTCGGACGCGGTGTTGTCTGTGGAAGGGAGTTCTAGCTCCGAAAAAGCGGTGATTGCCTTTGCCGGAGTACAGGCGATGTTTGACGGGATCGAACCGCAAGAGTTCTCCAAGACATTGAACAGTGCTGCCGGCGGTGCCTGCCAGTGGCCGGTGGCGTTTGTGCGGGAACGGCCAGCGTTATGGTGCAACAGCTTGGACGAAACCATGCTCGCACCTTTCCTGACCGCACATCGCAATCGCACCATCGTTACGCTGGGTAACAGCATGGGCGGATTCGCTGCCATCCTGTTCGGCGGGCTGCTACCCGGTGTGCGCCGCTCCATTTCGTTTTGCCCGCAATTTTCGGTCCATCCTGCCCATTGTCCGTGGGAGAGCCGTTGGCGCGAGCAAACCCGGGAGATTGACCACTGGCGATTCGAGACATGTCTTCCCGGTCCAGCCCCAGACGCGGCGCTCCCGCTTGACCATGTGGTCTTTTGCGGCGCCGATGTTCCTGACGATGTGCGCCATGCCGAAATGATCCTGAACCACGCATCGGGCCGTGCCGCGGCCTTTGTCGTTCATGGTTGCGGCCACGATGTTGCGAGGACGTTGAAGCGGCAGGGCGTGCTCGTGCCGTTGCTGGGCCTTCTCATCGACAAGCTGGCCGCCCCGGTCGAAATTGCCACTTTTCTGCGTCAGCAGGGCATCCTGTTCGATCGGCTGTCGCTCGGACACCACCCGGGCGATGCGGCTGTGGCCGGAGAAAGTTAGGTGAGGACGAGCGATTGTCTCCGCGCCGCCATGGGGCCACCCGCCGCGCGTCTCTGAAAGTGATGCGCCGCTATCCAGCGGGCTTCAGGCCGCAATCCTGGCGCCTAAGATCAGGCGCAAAGTGCTCAGGGCTTGTGGGGATTTGGAGCGCCCGCTTGGTCGGGATGTCCCTCTCACTCAGGACGGATCGCTGTGTGGGACTGGCGGGCCGCCCCCGGCCGCCGAAGCGTCCTGTCGTCCCGAATCCGAAGACCTGAAGGCGCAATGGCCGCACCCGGCGATTGAACCTTGCTCGCGCAGGCTCTAAGAACGGCTCCAAAGGGCCCACCGGCCGCAAGGGAGCCGCCCGGAACATGGAAAAGTTCACTGTCCTCGAAGGCGTTGCCGCGCCGCTGAAGCTGGTCAATGTCGACACCGACATGATCATCCCCAAGCAGTATCTGAAGACCATCAAGCGCACCGGCCTCGGCAAGGGCCTGTTCTCCGAGATGCGCTATAACGAGGATGGCACCGAGAATCCCGACTTCATCCTCAACCAGAGCGCCTACCGCAACGCGAAGGTGCTGGTGGCCGGGGATAATTTCGGCTGCGGCTCGTCCCGTGAGCATGCCCCCTGGGCACTCCTGGACTTCGGCATCCGCTGCGTGATCTCCACCAGCTTCGCCGACATTTTCTACAACAACTGCTTCAAGAACGGCATCCTGCCCATCGTGGTGAGCCCCGAGGAGCTGGACAAGCTGTTCGACGACGCCGAGCGCGGCGCCAACGCCACCTTGACCGTGGACCTGGAAGCCCAGGAAATCCGTGGCCCCGACGGCGGCAAGATCGCGTTCGAGATCGATCCCTTCCGCAAGCGCTGCCTGCTGGAGGGCCTGGACGACATCGGCCTGACGCTGGAGAAGGAAACCAGCATCACCCGCTTTGAGGGCGCCCGCGGCCAGACCCAGCCCTGGCTGTGAGGGGGCGGCCGCGCCCGGCGCGGCCGGTTCCGTCACGCTCCCGCTGCGGGAACCGGAAAAAAGTTCAGGAAAATGACGTAACGTGAGATGGGCGCCACTTCGGCGCCCATTTTTTTTGTCATGTCCGGGGAGGAAAATCTCCCGTCCGTGCAAGCCTTTCGCCTAGAATGTCGCGAGGCTGCAACGGATTGGGGCGATCCTGCCGCCATAACATCAATTCCCAACTTCCGGAGTAGCCCGTGCCGCATCATTCGCCGCTCGTCGCCACCATCGTGGGCGCCATTGTCCTGGCGTTCCTCCTCGGTGCCTTGGCACAGCGGCTGAAACTATCGCCGCTGGTGGGCTATCTCATCGCCGGCGTGCTGTGCGGCCCGTTCACGCCCGGATTCACGGCGGACCCCGAGCTGGCGCTGGAGCTGGCGGAGATCGGCGTCATCCTGCTCATGTTCGGCGTCGGCCTGCACTTCTCACTGGCCGACCTGCTGTCGGTGAAGGCCATCGCCATTCCCGGCGCCATCGTGCAGATCGCGGTGGCGACCGTGCTGGGCATCGGGCTGGCCCACTTCCTGGGCTGGAGCTTTGGCGGCGGCCTCGTCTTTGGCCTCGCCCTGTCGGTGGCGAGCACCGTGGTGCTGCTGCGGGCCTTGCAGGAGCGGCGCATCCTGGAAAGCGAGCAGGGGCGCGTGGCGGTGGGCTGGCTGATCGTCGAGGACCTGGCCATGGTCCTCGCCCTCGTGTTGCTGCCGGCCCTCTCCGAGGCCCTGGGCGGGCGTCCGGCCACCGCCACCGCCACGGCGGCGCTGGTGGGCCCCAATGCCGGCATTGCGGTCACCCTGGCCATCACGCTCGGCAAGGTGGTGGCCTTCATCGCCCTGATGCTCATTGTCGGCCGGCGGGTCATTCCCTGGGTGCTGCATTGGGTGGCCCATCGCGGCTCGCGCGAACTGTTCCGCCTGGCTGTGCTCGCCATCGCGCTGGGCGTCGCTTATGGCTCGGCGCTTCTGTTCGACGTGTCCTTCGCGCTCGGCGCCTTCTTTGCCGGCATGGTCCTGTCGGAATCCCCGCTCTCCCAGCGGGCGGCGGAAGAGACCCTGCCGCTGCGCGATGCCTTCGCGGTCATGTTCTTCGTGTCCGTCGGCATGCTGGTGGACCCGTCCATCATCTTCAAGCACCCGCTGGAGCTGATCGCCACCCTGCTCATCGTGGTGGTGGGCAAGTCGCTGGCCTCCTTCGCGCTGGTGCGCATGTTCGGCTATGGCAATGCCACCGCGCTGACCATTTCCGCCAGCCTGGCGCAGGTGGGTGAATTCTCCTTCATCCTGGCGGCGCTGGGCGTGAGCCTTGGACTGCTGCCGGAGGAAGGCCGGGACTTGATTTTGGCGGCGGCGATTTTCTCCATCGTCCTCAACCCCTTCTTCTTCCTGGCCATCGACAAGCTGCGGCCCTATCTGGTGAAGGCGGCCCCCACGCCCGAGGCGGCCAAGGTTCCGGCCTTGCCGCAGACCGAGAAGACCGAGCACACCATCCTGGTGGGCTATGGCCGCGTCGGCCGCCTGGTGGCGGCGGGGCTGGAAACCGCCGGCACCCCCTTCGTGGTCATCGAAGACCAGGAGGATGCCGTGGAGCGCCTCCACAAGGCCGGCATAGAGGTGGTGAACGCCAATGCCGCCGCCCTGGAGGCCCTGGTCGCCGCCAACATTGCCCATGCCAAGCGCCTGATCCTGGCCATTCCGGACGGCTTTGCCGCCGCCGGCGTGCTCAAGAAGGCCCGCACCCTCAATCCCAAGCTCGACATCATCGCCCGCGCCCATTCGGATGCGGAGATCGACCGGCTGAAACAGGGCGGGGCGAATTTCATCATCATGGGCGAGCGGGAAGTGGCGCGCGGCATGCTCGGCCACGTCTTCGGCCTCGACAAGAAGGCCACCGCTGACGCCCCGACGACTGGCCCGGAGGGAGAGACCGAGAATGCGGCCGCCCGCGCCATTGATGCGGTGGAAGTTCCCTTCGCAGGCGATTCCAGCTCCGACCTGCTGGCGCCGGGCACCGCCTTGCCGGATCTGGGCGATGTTCTCACCTCCACGTCGGAAAACGCCATCACCCGCGAGGGTGTCCCGGACAATGAAGTGAAAGTCGTTCTGGCAGAAGACCTTCCGCAGGATGCGCCAGCGCCCGCCGCAGCTTCCGCCCCGGAGGCGGAGCCCTCCAAGCCCGCCGCCTGAGGCCAAGGAAAGCGGGGCAGGCGCCTACACCGTTGACGTGCGGGCCGCCTCCCCCTATAAGCCCGACCCGAACTCGGGCGGCTCCGGCTCCCGGGAGCCAAACCTTATTTTCGAGTTGGACTCGAATGAGGGGCAAGCGACACGGTCGCAGGCCAAGGCTTCTGGAACGCAGTTGGTGTCGCCAAAACCCCGGAGACAAGTACCGTGAAGCGCACCTATCAACCGAGCAAGCTCGTGCGCAAGCGTCGGCACGGCTTTCGTGCGCGCATGGCGACCCGCAACGGCCGTAAGATCATCGCCTCTCGCCGGGCCCAGGGCCGCCAGCGCCTGTCGGCGTGAGGCATGCCCCCGGCGGAGTTGCGTCCCGTGGATCGCCTCCGCCAAAGGCGTGACTTCCTGGCGGCAGCCAAGGCCGACAAGGCCGGCGTCGCCTCGTTCCTGCTTCAGGGGCGAAACCGTCGCGGTGAGGACACTGTGCGCCTCGGCCTGACGGTCACCAAGAAAATCGGCAATGCCGTGGTGCGCAATCGCATCCGGCGGCGGCTCCGGGCGGCGGCAGGGGAAATCCTGCCGGCCCATGGCCGGGCCGGCTACGATTACGTCCTGGTCGCGCGCCCGCATGCCCTGCATGCGCCCTTCTCGGATCTCACCCGCGATCTCGAGCGCGCCATTGCCCGCCTGCACGGCGCGCCCTCTAAAAAACCCAAAGACACGTCCGCCCCCGCCAACGGAGGCCGTCCGGCATGACCGACAATCGCAACATGTTCATCGCCATCGGCTTGTCGCTGGCGATCCTCCTCGGCTGGCAGTATTTCTTCGGCATTCCGCAGGCGGAGAAGCAGCGCCAGCTGGCCGAGCAGCAGCGCCAGACGCAGCAGGCCCAGCCGGCCCAGCCGCAGGCGGGCAGCACCACCCCGGCGCCTGGCGCGGAGAGCGGCGCCAGCGTGCCCGGCGGCACCGCCGCGCAGGGCCCGGCCAAGGCGCTCACCCGCGAGCAGGCGCTGGCCGCCTCGCCCCGCGTCGCCATCGACACCCCCCGGGTGCGCGGCTCCATCAATCTGCGCGGCGGCCGCGCGGACGACCTCTCGCTGAACGACTATCGCGAGACGGTGGACCCCAACAGCCCCAACATCGTGCTGCTGGAGCCCTCGGGCGCGCCCAATCCTTTCTATGCGGAATTCGGCTGGACCAGCGCGCCCGGCTCCAACCTGAAGCTGCCCGGGCCGGACACGGTCTGGACCGCCGGTAGCCAGAAGCTGACGCCCGCCGCCCCGCTGGTGCTGACCTTCGACAATGGCGAAGGGCTGCTGTTCAAGCGCACCTTCACCATCGACGACCAGTATATGTTCACGGTGAAGGACGAGGTGGAGAACAAGGGCGCCGCCCCTGTGACCCTCTACCCCTACGCCCTGGTCTCCCGCCACGGTCTGCCGCACACCGCCGGCTTCTACATCCTGCATGAAGGCCTCATCGGCGTGATGGGCGATTCCGGCCTGCAGGAAGTGACCTACGCGAAGATGGAGGACAACCAGCCCCGCACCTTCAAGGCGACGGGCGGCTGGATGGGCATCACCGACAAATATTGGGCCGCGACCGTGATCCCCGATCAGGCGGCGGCGGTGGATGCGCGCTTCTCCTCCTCCACCCAGGCGGGCGTGCGCACCTTCCAGGCGGACTATCTGGCCGCCGGCAAGACGGTCGCCCCCGGCGCCAGCGAGGCCTCCCAGGCGCGCCTGTTCGCCGGCGCCAAGGTGGTGTCCGTGGTGGATGGCTATCAGCGCCAGTACCAGATCGACCGCTTCGACCTGCTCATCGACTGGGGCTGGTTCTATTTCATCACCAAGCCGCTGTTCATCGTCATCGACTGGATCTATCGCGTTGTCGGCAATTTCGGCATCGCCATCCTGATCGTGACCGTGGCGCTCAAGGCCCTGTTCTTCCCGCTGGCCAACAAGTCCTACGCCTCCATGGCGAAGATGAAGGCCCTGCAGCCGGAGCAGCAGGCCATCCGCGAGCGCTACAAGGACGACCGCACCAAGCAGCAGCAGGCGGTGATGGAGCTGTACAAGAAGGAGAAGGTGAACCCCATCGCGGGCTGCCTTCCCATCCTGGTGCAGATCCCGGTCTTCTTCGCCCTCTACAAGGTGCTGTTCGTGACCATCGAGATGCGGCATGCGCCCTTCTTCGGCTGGATCCACGACCTGTCCGCGCCCGATCCGACCACCATCTTCAACCTGTTCGGCCTCATTCCCTGGGACCCGTCCTCGGTGCCCGTCATCGGCACCTACCTGATGCTCGGCGCCTGGCCGCTCATCATGGGCGTGACCATGTGGGTGCAGATGAAGCTGAACCCGGCCCCGCCGGACCCGACCCAGCAGATGATCTTCAATTATATGCCGATCATCTTCACCTTCATGCTGGCCCATTTCGCCGCCGGCTTGGTGATCTACTGGGCCTGGAACAACACGCTCTCGGTGATCCAGCAGTCGGTCATCATGAAGCGCCACGGCGTGAAGATCGAATTGTTCGACAATCTGAAGTCGACGTTCAAGAAGAAGCCAAAGGCCAATACCAAGGCCTGAGGAGCCCCCAGCGGGGCGAGATCCATCGGGACGGCGCCTTCGGGCGCCGTTCTGCGTTTTTGAGCGGCGGTGTTGCGGAGCGGGGCGGGACCTTGCGCCGCGCGCGCCTTGAGACCATAAGCGGGCCATGAGCACGAACGCTGGCGAGACCGCCGAAGACAATCCCTTCATCGAGCCCGGCCGGCTTCTGTTCGCGGCGGAATGGAACTTCATCACGGCCGCGCCCACGGTGGAGGCGCTGCCCCCCATGACGGGGCTGGAGATCGCGCTCGCCGGCCGTTCCAATGTGGGCAAGTCGAGCCTCGTCAACGCGCTCACCGGCCGCAAGACGCTGGCGCGCACCTCAGTGACGCCGGGCCGCACGCAGGAGCTCATCTTCTTCCGCGTCGACCCGCGGCTGACCCTGGTGGATATGCCCGGCTACGGCTTTGCCAAGGCGCCCAAGGAGAAGGTAGACGCCTGGACCAACACCATCCGCGCCTATCTGCGCGGGCGGGTCAATCTGGCCCGGGTGTTCGTGCTCATCGATTCCCGCCACGGCATCAAGCCGGTGGACGAGGAGATCCTCGACCTCCTGGACAAGGCGGCCGTGTCCTACGCCATCGTCATGACCAAGGCCGACCAGGTGAAGCCCACCGAGATGAAGGTGCGGCTCGCGGAAACGCAGGAGCGCATCCGCAAGCGTCCGGCGGCCTATCCGGTGATCTTCCCCACCTCCAGCGAGACCGGTGCCGGCCTTGCCGAATTGCGCGCGGCGGTGGCGCAGCTGATGGCCGAGCGCGGCGTCGCCTGACGGCACGCCGGCGGGCGCGGCTTCCGGGGGGCGAGTAAGCCTCATTTCCCTTCGCCGGCGAGGTCCTGGCGCGCGGGCCCGCGGCTGGCAGCTCAAGGAGGGGACGGGCGCATGTCGGGCGCATGCCCGCCTCGGTCCCGCCGGCCGCTCGGCGTGCGCTCGGCGCGCAGCATCTGTGCGCCCGTGGAGGCGAGGGCGGGCGTTCGGGGCTGCGCTCGAGCGATGTCGCCCAGCATGCAGCAAAGATCTGGAAGGGGGCCGGGGAGGGGGAAACGTCCCGCCGTGCCTCTGTCTGCCGCATGTCCCCAGCCGGCCAAGGCGCGGCGCACGGGACGGGCATGTCCAAAGCGGGCATGGACAAAGGAAGCGGCTGGCCGAGAGCCGAGAGCCGCCTTGTCCGAAGCGGTGCGCGCGTTGCGATCAGCCCCGGGGGCGGGATGGGGAGCGGGCCCGGGCGAGGCCGGCCCGTTCGGGTCGACCCGCCATACCCTGGCAAGGGGGCCGGGCGGAACGGGCCCGCACGGCCGACCACCCTGCCTCAGCGCTTCTTGCGCTCGTCCTGGATGAGGGCTTCCGTCGCCGCGATGGCCCCCTCCAGCTCGGAAATCTTCCGCAGGGCGCCGTCGGAGGGAACAGTGGTGGCCTGCGCTGCGGCGAGCAGGAGGTCACGCTGGGCGTTCTTCAGTCGTTCGAGGAGACCCTTGAGGTCCGCCTCCGTTTGTTGAGCCATTATGGGTTTTGCTCCGTGCTGAAAGACAAGGCGGCGCCGCCCTGACAACGCCGGACTGTCGACTGAGAGGGCGCGGCAGGTTCCAACAAGGTCAAAGCCTCTGGGGAACCCTGCGCCCTCGCCACCAAGAAAACGTTAAAGCCATGGGCCGGCAGGGATCACCGATCCGCCTGCGCATGGCTTCATGCGCCGATCCCTCGGCCGGACCGGCCGAATGGGGCGCACCGACACGGGAACGCCGGAAAAGAGCCGATCTCAAGGCTCCGTCCGGTCCCGCCATGCAAAGCCCCACCGCTTCAAGCGGGAGACCGCACATTCATCACGGTCAAGGCCGCGTCAGGTGCCGCAAGGCAAGCCCGACATTGGCCCCTGCACACGCCAGGCCGCCCGATCCAGACAAGACAATCCAGCCGGAGCCGCCCTTCCAAGACCCTTATGTCCAAGACCCTTATGTCCAAGACCCTCATGTCCAAGACTTGCGCGTCCAAGACTTCCGCGTCCAGAACTTGCGCGTCCAATCCGCCATGGTCCGCGTCTGACACGAGCGCCTCGCGGCCGCCTTCGGCGAAAGCCCGCGTGCACTGGCGACCCTGACGCATCAAGGGGCGGGGGAACAACAGGCAGGCATCAGAGGCAAAGACCAGAGGGCCGGAGCCTGAGGTAAGCGCCAGACGGCCGTGACCAGATGATCCCTATGACCAGATGATCCCTGTGACCAGATGGCACGACGGGCGGAAGAGGGTCTCTTCCGCCCGTCGGCTGTCATCTCTTCAAGTCGAGATCAGTCGGCGACTTCGATGCCGCGCGCCTCGGGACCCTTGGGACCCTGGCCGACCTGCACCACGACGCGCTGGCCTTCGCTGAGGTCGGACAGGCCGGAACGGGACACCACGGTCACGTGGACGAACACGTCCTTGCCGCCGCCTTCCACCGCGATGAAGCCAAAGCCCTTATCGGGATTGTACCACTTCACGGTGCCGACGCGCTCCTCGGTGGGGCCGCTGGCCGCACGGGGACCACCGCCAGCGCCGCCGCCGAAGCCACCCGAACGGGGAGCGCCGCCGCCGAAGCCGCCGGGAGCCCGGCGCGGGGGAGCCGCTTCCGCCGTGGAGGTGTCCACGTCGAGAACTTCGGTGACCTGACGGCCCTTCTGGCCCTGGCCCACGCGCACGGAGAGCTTGGAGCCGGGAGGAACGCTTTCCTGGCCGGCAGCCTCAAGGGCGCGGGCATGCAGGAACACGTCGCCGGAGCCGTCGGACAGTTCGACGAATCCGAAACCCTTCTCAGGGTTGAACCACTTCACAGTCGCGTCGATCGGCGGGCCGGACGGCGCGGGCGAGCTGAAGCTGCTGCTCGGCGAGGAAAACGCGCGCTCTCCTCCAAAACCACGGTCACGCGGCGGTGCAAAGTCGTCATCAAATCCGCGACGGCGCGGCTCTCGGAAGTCTCGGTTACGGCTCATGTGTATTTCCGTTGAGGTCAGGTCGCCAATCTTGGCCAGGGCCATCCACTTGCTGAACTTGTTTGCGTTTTTGATACTCACATCCTCAGACGACCCAACAGAAGTCCTGACGACACGCTCAAGTCAGCCACCCGCGTCTTGCCTTTCAGCCTACTGGACACACCAACCTGCCACGCGAGCCAAACGGAATACGCGTAGCAGATCGGCATTTATGACAGTAACACACATCTGTGACGTTTTGGTACATGAATTGTTGGTTCTTCTGGAGCAAGCTTCGCCGAGGGGAAAAAGGGCGCGGAGGCCGGGCGGCCCAGGGCACCCGCACACCGTCGAAGCTCAGGGGGCAATCATGGCAGATCTGGCCGGCCTCGCAACAGGGCAGAGCCGCGCGCCGCGGCGCGACGGGCTGCTGCCGAAGATCGTCACCACCTTCCGCCAAGGCTATGGATTCAAGGACTTGCGGGCCGATGCGGTGTCCGGCCTCACGGTCGCCATCGTCGCCCTGCCGTTGGCCATGGCGCTCGCCATCGCCTCCGGCACCGGCCCGGAGAAGGGCCTCGTCACCGTGGTGGTGGCTGGCTTCCTGATTTCGGCGCTGGGCGGCAGCCGCTACCAGATTGGCGGGCCCACCGGCGCTTTCGTGGTGGTTGTCGCCCATGTGATCGCCCAGCACGGCTATGACGGCCTGCTGCTGGCTACCCTCATGGCCGGCCTCATGCTGCTGGTGGCAGGCGTCCTGAAGGTGGGCACCTTCATGCGCTACATCCCCGAGCCGGTGGTCACGGGCTTTACCGCCGGCATCGCCGTCATCATCTTTTCCAGCCAGGTGAAGGATTTCTTCGGCCTGTCCATCGCCCATCTGCCGGCCGAGTTCCTCGGTCAGTGGCAGGCGCTCATCGGCGGAGTGTCCACCCTTTCCCCCGTCACCACGGCCGTGTCGGTCGCGGCGCTGGCGCTCATCCTGGTGCTGCGGAAAGTCGCGCCCAAGGCGCCCGGCTTTCTCATCGCGGTGCTGCTGGGGGCGGTGGTGGTGACGGTGTTCCACTTGCCCGTGGCCACCATCGGCTCGCGCTTCGGGGCGCTGTCCGGCAGCTTGCCGGCGCCGGCCTTTCCCACCGTGACGCTGGCGCGCCTCTCCGATCTGCTGCCGAGTGCCATCACCATCGCCTTCCTGGCGGGGGTGGAGAGCCTGCTCTCCGCCGTGGTGGCCGATGGCATGACCGGCGGGCGGCATCGGCCCAATGCGGAACTGGTGGCCCAGGGCGTCGCCAACACCGCCTCGGCCCTGTTCGGCGGCCTGCCCGCCACCGGCGCCATTGCCCGCACCGCCACCAATATCCGCGCCGGCGCCCGCTCGCCCATGTCGGGGGTGCTGCATGCGGCCTTCGTGCTGGCGGTGATGCTCGTGCTGGCGCCGTTTGCGGTCTATATCCCGCTGGCGAGCCTTGCCGCCATTCTCATGGTGGTGGCCTGGAATATGAGCGAGATGGACAAGATGCGCCATCTCATGAGCGCGCCCATGGGCGACCGCATCCTGCTGCTCTCCACCTTCTTCCTCACCGTGGTGGTGGATTTGACGGTCGCCATCGGCGTGGGCGTGGTTCTGGCGGCGGTCATCTTCATGCACCGCATGGCGGAGGCGTCTTCCGTCGCCCATCTGCCCGACACGGACGAGAACGATGCCCGCGCCCTGCTGCCGCCGGGGGTGGAAGCGTTCGACGTGTCCGGCCCGCTCTTCTTCGGTGCCGCCGCGCGGCTGTCCGAAGTCCTCGACCAGATCGGCCAGCCGCCACGTGTCTTCATCCTGCGCATGGAGGACGTGCCGCTCATCGATGCCACCGGCGCCGGCGCCATCGGCGATTTCGTGCGCCGCTGCCGCAATGCCGGCACGCGGGTGATCCTGTGCGGCCTCAGGCCCCAGACCGCCCGTGTCCTCAGCCAGATGGGGCTGAAGCCGGAGCCCCCCGCTATTGTGTGGGTGGACAGCTTCGAGGCGGCGTTGCACCTGTCCGCCGCCGACCCGGCCACGCCGTCCATCGCCTGAGGGAGACTTATGGCGCACGCGCCCCATCACGCCGCCCCTGCCGCCCCCGCCCATGACGGCACGCCGATCCCGGCGCCCACCTCGCGGGAGATGCTGGAGCTTCTGACGCATCGCCGCTCGCTGCCTCTGCGCGCCCTGGTCGCGCCCGGCCCGAGCGCCGAGGAACTGGACGCCATGCTCGTCATCGCCGCCCGCGTGCCGGACCATGGCCGCCTCGTGCCCTGGCGCTTCATCGTGCTGGAGGGGGAGGCCCGCGCCGAGGCGGGGCGGCGGTTCGATGCGCTCTATAAGGCGCAAAATCCCGATCTGCCCGATGCCAAGGCGCAGATGTGGCAGGACTATATGATGCGCGCACCGGTGACGGTGGTGGCCGTGAGCCGGCCCGACCCCGCCGCCAAGGTGCCGGAATTCAACCAGGTGCTCTCAGCGGGCGCGGCCTGCATGAACCTGATCGCGGCGGCGACCGCCATGGGCTATGCCGCCCATTGGCTGCTGAAATGGCCGGGGCGAGACCCGCAGGCGGCGGCGCTGCTGGGCGTCACGGCGCAGGAGAAGGTGGCGGGCTTCCTGCATCTGGGAAGGCCGGCGGAAAGGGTCGCCGACCGTCAACGGCCGGACATGGCCGCCATCGTCACGCGTTGGCGCCCCTAGAGCCGGATTCGAGCTCATGGAATCACATGGCTATCCCATGCCCTCGGTCTATCCCTCTCTATTCAAGGAGGTGGAGGGCTGTTCACCGTCCAGTCGGATCGCACTCTAAGAGCCTGTTTGGACATTCGGGTTTTGGGAATTCCGCTGTGCGGGTGGCTGTGATTGAAGCTCTGGATGTGGACGGCAGAGCGCATCAGGCTACAGGGCGCAAGAACGTGTCTGCTCTGGCAATCCACAAGCCTCGCGACAGGACCGCCGACTAATATCGCCCCGACGTGAAACGTCCATTTCAGCTCTGGTCTGCCGCTGCGGGGTGCCTATCGATGAAAAAGCTGCTCTTCGTCATTCCCCCCTATTTCAACGCGGCAGACTATCTCGACAAGACGCGTGCAGCTGTTCTTCCTGCTTTCACCATTCCCTATGGCATCCTGTCCATGGAAGCCTATCTGACCAAGCATTGCGAACGCCTTGGCGGCCTGCAACTGCTTGACCTCAATCTGACGCTGAAGCGGCTCGTGGAAGAGCGGTCCGTGGACTCCTATGAAGCGGTCTTTCGCGCGGAAGTGACGGCCGTTCTCAACGCGTTCAAGCCGGATATCGTAGGTGTTTCCGCGCTGTTCAACTCCTCTTTCGACTACATCCAGAGCCTGGTGAAGGCGGTGAAGGATTTCGATCCTAACACATTGACCATTGCCGGCGGCGGGTTGCCGTCGGCTGCCTATAAGCTGATGCTGGAGCAGTGCCCTGATCTCGATGCGATCTGCAAAGGCGAGGGCGAACTGCCGCTGAAGGAACTGATCGATTCCCCCGATCCCGACGCGGTGATCGCCAATCACAAGTCCTGGGTCAGCCGCTCGGCTGCGGCGGCCGGCAAGATACCGGAGCATACGTTCATCGCCAATCTCGATGACATTCCGCAGATGAACTACGCGATGCTCAATCTCGATCATTATAACAATCGCGGAATCGACAAGCGTTACACCGATCTGCCCAAGCGCGAGATGGCCATTCATACGTCGCGCGGATGCCCGTTCCTGTGCGTGTTCTGCTCCAATCCGGCGTTGCATGGCCGCGACGTGCGTTTCATGTCCATCGAGCGGATTATTCAAGACGTTACGCGCATGCGTGACGAGTTCGGCATGACCGTGTTGATGGTGGAAGACGATCACTTCTTCCACGACCGTGACCGCGCCAAGCGGTTGTTGCGGGAACTGGCGAGCCTGGGCATCCGCCTGGAATTTCCCAACGGCGTGGCGGTCTATGCCATCGACGAGGAAGTGGCGGAATTGTTCGCCCGTGCTGGCGTGTCCGCCGTGGCGCTGGCAGTGGAATCGGGCTCTGACCATGTGCTCAATAACATCATCAAGAAACCTCTGAAAAAGAAGCTTATCCGGCCTGCGGTCGAGGCGTTGCGCAAATTCAACGTGCGCTCGCATGTCTTCATTGTTGTCGGCCTCCCCGGCGAGCAGGATGAGCATCGCCAGGAGACGCTAGAGATGTTGATCGAGAATGGGTTTGATTGGGTTCACGTCTTTCTGGCGATCCCCATTTTCGGAAGTCGCTTGTATGACATTTGCGTCGAAAACGGCTACATCGAAAATACCAACAATGCCAACTTCGTCGCCACCAAGTCGGTCATCCGCTCGCCGGGCGTCGATCCGGAAAAATTGGAGAAGTATGCGTACGAGACACAGTTGCGTGTTAATTTCGTTGAAAATTACAACATGAAAATCGGCCGCTACGACGTGGCTTTACATTATCTGAAGAATGTCGTTGTCAAGTATCCAGATCACGCATTTGGTCATCTTTACATGTCTTTGTGTTA
The DNA here is from genome assembly GCF_056314145.1 of Aquabacter sp. DMC10. Taxonomy (NCBI): domain Bacteria; kingdom Pseudomonadati; phylum Pseudomonadota; class Alphaproteobacteria; order Hyphomicrobiales; family Xanthobacteraceae; genus Aquabacter; species Aquabacter sp. DMC10. The sequence goes on from NZ_JBQUYX010000004.1 coordinate 437,108, forward strand.
CAAGGGGCTGGAAGAGGCATCTCTAGCTGCGCATCACGCAGCCGAGGCTCTCGAGGTGTTCGCACGGGATGCCTGGTGGCGCGAGCTGGCTCATCGGTATGATGTCGACTATCTCAGCATGTTGAACGGGTGTGGCATTCTTGGCCAGAGTCCCGCTTCCCTTGGCGCGGCCGCGTGCTGACATACTGAGTTGAGAGACCATACGTTTCTTGAGAGCCGGATCCCTTCACGGTGAATCGCCTGGCCGCTCGGCCCTTTCGGGACGGGCTCTTAAGAAACCGGCGCGCGCAAGGTCAGTTGGCGAGCTTGGCCTCGGCAATGGCGGCCATGCGGGCATAGCGATAGGCGCCATAGGCAGCCACCAGCGAGAACAGGCCCATCAGCACATATTCGCCGATGTCGCCCAGATTGAGCAGGCCGGCCACCGCCCAGCCGGCGGCGAGCGCCGTGGCGAGGGCCTCAAGGGCCACGAACAGCGTCGCGCTCGCCACCGTCATCTTGTTGGCGCGGCCTGTGCGTGCGTTCCCTGCCATGTCCCGTCCTCTCCTGTCGCCCGGCACTCTTGCGGCAGGCGACCTCACATCGATCCATTCGCCCCGGCGGGGCCGGGCGTTTCGCGCCGGACACTGCGCCCCAAAGGTCGGCGGGTCAAGCGTTGCGGGCGGGGCCCAAGGGCTGCGGACCTGATATAGAGGCGCGACGGCGCCCCGGCGGGGCGAATCGCCAGCTTCGGAGACACCCGCAATGAGCCATGAGAGCACCCGCACCGGCCGGGGCATGGTCGCCACCCCCCATCATCTCGCCACGCAGGCGGGCCGGCAGATCCTGTCCGAGGGCGGCAATGCGGTGGAGGCGGCGCTGGCGGCGGCGGCGGCCATCGCGGTGGTCTATCCGCACATGAACCATCTGGGCGGCGACGGCTTCTGGCTCATCCGCGAGCCTTCCGGCCGGGTGCGCTATATCGAGGCTTGCGGCTTTGCCGGCGCCAAGGCCACCATCGCCCATTATCGCGACCTCGGCCATGACGCCATTCCCTTCCGGGGGCCGCTGGCGGCCCTCACCGTGCCCGGCGCCGTGGGCGGCTGGGCACTGGCCCATGAGGCGGCGCGTGCCTTCGGCGGCAAATTGGGCCTCGCCGAAATCCTGGAGCCGGCCATTCGCCATGCCCGCGCCGGCGTGCCGGTGTCGCGCTCGCAGGTGGAATTGACCGCCAGCCGGCGGGCGGAATTGGAGCCGTCCCCCGGCTTTGCCCGCACCTTCCTGCCCGGCGGCAAAGTGCCGGACCTGGGCCAGGTGCTGGTGCAGCCGGGCCTTGCGGAAACGCTGGAGCATCTGGTGGGCGCGGGCCTCGACGATTTCTATCGCGGCGATGTGGGCCGGGAGATCGCCGGCGACCTGGAGCGCATCGGCAGCCCGGTGACCCGCGCGGATCTTGAACGCTACCGGGCGGTGACCCGCGCGCCGCTCCAGGTGAAGCTGAAGGCCGGCACCGTCTATAACGCGCCCCCGCCCACCCAGGGGCTGGCCTCGCTCATCATTCTCGGCCTGTTCGACCGCCTGAATGTCCGGGCGCCGGAGGGCTTCGATCATGTGCATGGCTTGGTGGAGGCCACCAAGCGCGCCTTCCTGGTGCGCGACACCGTGGTGCGCGATCATGATCTCCTCGCCGAGGACGTGACGCGCTATCTCGCCCCCGCCTTCCTCGACCCGGAAGCCGCCCGCATCGACATGAAGCGCGCGCTGCCCTGGCCGCAGCCGGCGGCCCATGGCGACACCATCTGGCTCGGGGCAGCCGATGCCTCGGGGCTGGCGGTGTCCTATATCCAGTCCATCTATTTCGAGTTCGGCTCGGGCTGCGTGCTGCCGGCCACCGGCGTGCTGATGCAGAACCGGGGCGCCTCCTTCTCGCTGGACCCGAAGGCGGTAAATCCGCTCACCCCTGGCCGGCGGCCCTTCCACACCCTCAATCCCGCGCTGGCCGAACTGGCCGACGGGCGGATCATGGCGTATGGCACCATGGGCGGAGAGGGCCAGCCGCAGACGCAGGCCGCCGTCTTCACCCGCCATGTGCTTTTCCGCGAGCCTTTGGGCGAGGCCATCGCCGCGCCGCGCTGGCTGCTGGGGCGGACCTGGGGCTCCAGCCACAACAATCTGCGGCTGGAAAACCGCTTCGATGAGAGCCTGGTGCGCGCCCTCGTCTCCGCCGGCCATGACCTGGAGGTGATCCCGGAGGCCTTCTCCGACACCATGGGCCATGCGGGCGCGGTGATCCTGCATCCCAAGGGGGGCCTGGAAGGCGCCCATGATCCGCGCGCCGATGGCGGGGCGGACGGCATCTGAGGTATCAGCGCCTCAGACCTTCTCGCCGATGCAGAAGGTACGCGCGTCCGGGGTCCAGGAGCCGACCCCGGCCGCGACCAGATTCTTCATCACCCGGCAGACATAGCGCTTCTGGGCCGGCGTGTTGTTGGGGCCCGCATTGTAGCGGGCGAGCGCCATGGTCCAGGTGCCGTGGCGTTTTTTGAGTTCCTGAATGAAGCGGGCCGCCTGTTCCACATTCAGGCGCGGGTCGAAAATCTCCTCGACGGTCCGAAACTCCTGCTTGTGCCAGTAATAATTCACCTGCATGCAGCCGATGTCGATGAGCTGCACGCCCCGCGCCCGCGCCGCATTGAACAGCCGCAGGGCGTCCTGCAGGTTGCTGGAGATGTAATCCTTGCCCTCGATATAGAGCGTGTAGGGCTGGAGAAAGCCGCGATAGCCGCTCTCCGTCAGCCCCACCGCATAGAGGATGGGCAGGGGCACGTTGTACTTCACCGAGGCCCGTTGCAGCTCGCGCTCGCACACATTGGGCGGCCCGCCGGGGGCGGGGCTCGCCGCCGCGGCGGGGCTAGGTCCGCCGCAGGCCAGGGTCGAAGCCAGGATGAATGCCAAGATCAAAGCTTGAATCGAAGCCGGGATCGCGAACGGCGCCGCGTGCCGGCGTCCGGGAGCCTTGGTCGTCATGTCGTCCCTCATTGCGTCCAGATCCCCCCTGGAATCCCCCTTGGAATCCGCCTTGCGAGCGGTCCCCCTGCTGTCCCCGCTGGCCATCCCCCCGGCTGTCGTCGCTGGCGGAGGCGGCGGTGGGGCGCAGGTCCGCCCCCGCGCTCGCGCCGATGGCGCTGGTATCGGGGCCGGACACGTCCATCCGGTCCTCGCTGCAGCCGAATTCCCGCAGGATGCCCGCCAGCTGCGCCTTGTCCTGCTGGAGCAGGGCGGCAGTGCCGGCATCGCTGGCGCGCACCCGCACCTCCAGCCCGTCGGAGGTGAGGCGCAGGCGCACCGTCACCGTGCCGAGGCCCTCGGGGGCGAGCGCGATCTCCATGATGCGCACGGGATCGCCCGGGCGCGGGGCAACGGACAGGTCGACGCCCGCATTGGCCCGCGTCAGGCGGCCCGCCGCCTCGGCGATGGCGCTGGCCACGGCCGCCGTTCCCGGCGTGGCGGCGGAAGCGGCGCCGGAAAGGGCGCCGGTGGCGTCAGGTGCCGTCAGGCCGCCGGTACCCACGCCGGCGCTGGCCGAGGCAAGCGCCGGGGCGCGATGGTCCTCGCGGCCGTCATCCCGTCCCCGTCCATGGGCGTCGGCCTCCCGGCCAGGGATCATGCCTTCCACGGGACGGGTTCCGGGCGCAGGGTCGGCGACAGGGCTGGCCCCAAGCGCAGGGCGGGGCGCGGCGGCAGGCTCGGCGCGCCGCAGCGGGCGGTCGGTCTCCGCCGCGGCGGCGAGCGCCGCGTCCTGCCGTCCGGCGCGATCGGGGCTGTCCGGCAGGGCCTGCACGGCCTGCGCCTGGCCAGCGGTGTCCGCGCGGGGCGGCACCACCTGCGGGCCGGAGCCAGGCCGGTCCACGGCCTGCGGGGTGCTGGCGGCCGGCATGGCGGTGCGCGAGAGGCTCGCGGCGGACGCGCCCCACGGAGCGGACGGGACAGCCGGCCCCGGGGGGCCGGCGGCGGGAGACCCCACCGCCGTGTTCACGCCAGCAGTGGCATCCGCTTGCCCGCCGTCCTGAGGCACGGGCGCAGCTCGGGTGCTGGCGCCGGTGCCGGCGGCGGGGATGTCCCTCGCCGTGGCGATGCTTCCGCCCGAGGCGAGCGAGCGGATGGGCGCAAAATGGGTCTGCACATCGATGACGGTCGCCCGCAAGGCGGGCGCGTCTAGGTCGCCGTTCTCGGCGGCCTGCGGCAGCGCCGGGCCGCCAGCGGCACCCTCGGCCGGCGCTCGCCCAGCCGGATGCGGATCGTCCGACGGACCGGACGCGGCCGGCGGACCGGCGGATGGGGCGGCGACCACCAGGGCGGCCGTGGCCGCCATCTGCGCGGTGCCGGGATTGGCAAGGCCCGCGCTGACGGTGTCCGAGGTGAGACCTTCCTCCCGGAGCGCGGCGGCCTCCCCGTCGGTCGGGACCGCCTTGGCATTGTCCTGATCGGCCTCGGACACGCCGCCCCGCAGCGCCTCGGCGGCGGCGGCAGAGGCCGCCCTGAGCTGGGCGGCAAGGGTGGTCGGCGCGCCGGTGCCGTGAAGGCCGGTGCCCTGGCCAGGTGCGCCGGCGCGCCCGGTGCCCTTCTGGCCGGGCGCGGTCCGGCCCAGCGCCCGATCGATGAGGCGGGCGAGATCGGCGGGACCGTTCGGCTCGCCCAGGGCGTCCGCCATCGCCTCTTCTCTGGCGTCCGCTTTGACGTTCGCTTTGACGTTCCCCTGGGCCGGGTCGGCCGACGCGTCCGTCGCCGGCGCGGCCGCGTGCCCCGAGGAGGGCTCATCCGAAGCCGCGCCGGGGCGGCCCAGTTCAGCCAGAAGGCCGCCGAACGGATTGCCCTCGCCGGGGCGGCGGGCATCGCCCTCGTCCGGCGCGCGGGTGTCATTGGCCGGGGTGGGAATGGTGGCGAAACGGGCGTCCAGCGGCATCATCGGGGGGCCTCCTTCAGCAGGGCGTCCACGGCTTCGATCCGGGCCCGGGCGCCCTTCATGGCGTCCGGTTCTTCCGCCGGGGTGGCGGCAGGCGCGGTGGGGGGCAGGGCCGCGGCGGGCGGGGCCGCCGTCGATACCGCCTGGATGTTCACGCGGGAGGCGTCGCGCACGGTGCGCGCGGCCTCGGTGGCGGCGTCCAGCAGGGCAATGTCGGACGGGTCGAGCCGGCTGCGGTCGACGCCCGCCAAGGTCTTGAGGGCGGCCTCGTGGCCGGTGGCGGAAGCCGCCGCCGCCGCCGCCCCGTAAAGGCGCGCCCGCTCCGCGTCGATGCTGGCGGGCGGAGCAAGGGCGAGGGTGCGCTGGGCGCACAGCGCCGCCGCCGTGGTGCGGCCCTGGGTGAGGGCGGCGCGGGCGATGAGCAGGTAGATGTCCCGCTGCCCCTCGGTCTCGATGGGCTTCAGCATCTCTTCCAGCCGGCCAAACTGGGCGGGATCGTTCACGAACGCCATGCGGGTGAGCGCGGCGGCGAAACGCTGGCGGAAATTGCCCGCATAGATGGAATGGCGGAAGCGGAAGAGATATTGCCGGGTCAGCCGCTCGAAGCGGGTGATGTCATTGCCCTGGCTCTCCACCAGGATCTGGCGGCGCAGGGCGGCTTCCTCCACCAGCGTGCCGGGCAGGAGCAGGCGGGCGAGGTCGAGCAGGCCGGACGCCTTGGACGGGTCCTGCCGCACCACCAGCGCCGCCTGGGCAAGCGCGATCTGGCCGCCCAGCGCATTGGGCAGGGCGCGCGCATCCACCTCGCCGAGAAAGCGCAGGGCCTCCTCGCCGCGCCCTTCCGCATAGGCCAGGATGCCGCGCAGCATGCGGATGTCGCCCGCCGGCGCCGGCTCGCGGTCGATGATCTTGCGCAGCACGCCGGGCGTGCCGCCGCTGAGGAAATAGACCGCCAGCGCGCGCGCATTGCGCTCGTCCTGCCAGATCTCCTGGGGGTAGGAGGCATAGGCGGCATCGATCTGGTTGATGAGGTCCCGCTGGGCGGGCAGCCCCTCGCTGGTGCCGGCGGCGAGCCGGTCCTGCAGGCGCTGGAGGCGGCGGAGCAGGTCCACGGGCCGGGTGTCGCGGGGCGGCGCGGCGGGGGCGCCGTGGCCATCGCCGTGCCCGTCACCATGGCCGTCACCCTGGCTTGGCGCTGCGGCTGCGGTGCTGGCGGGAGCTGAGGCCTCGGCATGGCCATCGGCCTGTGCAGGACCTGGCGCGTCGGAGCCGGCCTCGCCCTCGGCCCCGGTGGCGGATGCATCGCCGGCCGGGTTCTGGTTCTGACCTTGAGCCTGGGCCATTTGCGGCTCCTGGCCGGGCGCGCGCTCGGAAGCGGCCGGAGCGTCAGACGCCGGCGCGGCGGGGAGAGCGGCGCCCGCCGCCTCCTGGTTCGCCGGCGCTGCGGCGGGAGAGGGCACGGGGATTGCGCCGCCCGCCGCGGCGGGCGCGGCGGCGGCCGACGGGAAGACCGCGGCCTGAAGGGCATCCACGGCCCCCAGCGCTGCCGGAGCCGTCGCGGGCGAGGCAGTCTCCGGCGCGGCCAAGGCAGCCCCCGGGACGGACATGGCAGGTCCAGTCGCGGACATGGCGGAGCCGGGCACGGACATGGCGGCGTCAGGCGCGGCAAAGGCGTTCACCGCCCCGTCGAAAGGACCGTCCGTTTGCGGCACGGCCTCCGCCGGCGCGTCCGCTATCACCGCCGGGCCGGGGGCCCGAGCCGGGCGGGGCAGAGGCAGGGGCACGGGGAAGGCGAGTGCCGGGGGCGAAGCCGCCGGGGGGGCGGGCGTCGCGGCCGGCTTTGCGGGAGCGGGCTTTGCGGGAGCGGGTTTTGACGAATCGGGCTTGGCGGATTCGGGTTTGGCAGACGCCGGCGTCGGCGCGTTGGCCGCGGCCTTCGGCTGCTCGCCGGCCGCGCGCATGCCGCCCCACGGGTCCGCTTCCGCGCCGCCCGCCGGATGCGGCGCCAGCGCGAGAACCCAAGCCACCGCCAGCGCGGCCAGCGCCGGGGACAGGAGAGGGCGCCCCGCCGTCATGACGGGCTCCGCAGCAGGATCTCGATGCGCCGGTTCTGGGCGGCGTTGGGATCGGTGGTGTTCTTCAACTCGCGGTCGGCGAGCCCCTCGATCTTCAGCACGCGCTTCTCGTCGAGGCCGCCGCGCACCAGCATGTAATGGGCCATGTGGGCGCGGGCGGTGGACAGGCGCCAATTGTCATAGGTGTCGGAGCGGAACGGGCGGGCATCCGTATGACCGCGGACCACGATCTCGCCGGGGCGCGCGGCCAGGATCTGCGCGATCTTCGCCATCATCCGCACCACCCGCGGATCAGGCACCGCCGAGCCCACGGGGAACATGGAGAAATCCGTGTCGTCGGTCAGATTGACCACCAGCCCTTCCTTGGTGAGGCGCACGTCCACGCGGGGCGCGCCAGGGCCGGTCATGGTGTCCTTGACCGCTTGCTGCACCGCTTGCTGCACCGCCTGAAGCTGGGCCTGGGCCGCGGTCTGGCCGGCGGAACCGCCCTGGCCGCCGCCCGTGCCGGGCACGGGCATGCCGGCCTGAGCGCCAGCGACGCCGGCCTTCTGGGCCGGATCGCTCTTGCCCTGGTCGCCCTTTCCTTGGTCGCCTTTGGCCTGATCGCCGCTGGTCGCGTCGGGCTGGCCGGGGATCTGACGGGCGGCGGCCGCGTCGGGCTTGCCGCCGGGCGAGGGCATGGTGATGCGCGCGGGCTTGCCGCCCTCGTCGGAGCGCGGCTTGCGGCCCTGGCTCATCTGCCAATAGGTCGGGTCGAAGGGATCGCGGACCGTGTCGCCGAACGCATTGCCCTGAGCCCCCACCTCGCCAATGGCGGCGTCGGGGGTGGCGCCCGGGGTGGGCTCGGCATCGCCGGCCAGCTTGTCCAAGAGCGCATAGGGGTCCTGGAACGCAGTGCGCTCCTTGTCGCCCTGCTGGCGGTCGGCGCCGGCGCCGGTCTTCTCACCCACCGTGTTCTTCAGCGACGACTGCTTGTCTCCATTGGACGAGGTGCCCTTGGCGACGGTGTCGTCGGGATCGTTGAGGCCGCTCACGTCGGTGACGGAGGAGGCAAGGTCCACCGGGTTGAAATATTGGGCGATGGCCTTGCGCACATCCTTGTCGGTGACGTTGATGAGCCACATGACGAGGAAGAAGGCCATCATGGCGGTCATGAAGTCCGCATGCGCCACCTTCCAGGCGCTGGAATGGGCCTCGTGCTCGTCGTCCTCGTGACGCTTGATGATGATGATTTCGCCGTGACCTTCCTTGTCGGACATGGCCGTCTCCTCAGTCCGAAAGGCCGGCGAGCCGGTGGCGCCAGGCTTCAAGTTGGGTCTCGATGACCGCGCCGTCGGCTTCCATGCGCACCTCTGCCGTCGCGGCCGGGGTAAAGGTGATGCCGCTCGCCGCGCCGAGGCGGGCGTCGAGGGCGTCGATGAGGTCCTGCGGACCACTGATGCGAATGGCACCCGAGCCCAGTGCCATCTGCTGGCGAACGAGGCTGGCCAGATCCCGCAGCGCGTGCGCGCGGACCTTTTCCTCCACGAACGGCGCGAGGATGGGGGCGAGCGCGTCGGACAACTGCGCGCCGAGGCCGTCCAGGGCGTCCTTGAAGCCGCTGGCCAGACGGTCGGCCTCCTGGAGGGTCCATTCCTCGCGCATGGCTGCGATGCGGGCCTCGAACGCCTGCTGGTCCTCCAGGCGGGCCGCCTCGGCGGCGGCGAGGGCGGCCTGCGCCGCTTCCTCCGCCTCGCGCCGGCCTTCCGTGCGGGCAAAGTCCACGGCGCGGGACAGCTCGTCCTGGGAGAAGCGGGCGTCCTGCCGCGGGCGCTCCGCCACCAGGGCCGAGCGGGCGGGGGCGGGCGCGGGTTTTTCCGCCGGCGCGGCCGGTCGGGCCGTCAGCGCCGGCAGGGGGCCGAAATGGGGCAGGTGGCGGGACAGAGCGTGCATGGATCAGGCCCTCGCTTCCTGGTTCAGCCACTGGCGCAGGATGGCCGCGGCCTGCTCCTCGTCGAAGTCGACGATCTGCTCCAGGCGCTTCTGCGGGTTGCGGTACATCTGGCCGGTGAGGTTCTCGATCAGGTTCAAGGTGGAGCCAGCGATGGGGCCGGTGGGCTCCTCCTCGGCGGCGGGGCCGGCCAGCGCGGGGGCGCCCGGCTGGGCGGCCAGCATGGTGGCCTCGATCTCGCGCGCCTCCAGCTCGGCGATCTCCTGCTCGCGCGGCCGCTCCAGGATGGAGCGCACGGCGGGGCGCAGGCCGAACCAGATCAGGAGGCCGGCGACGATGAGGATGGTGATGGCGTTGATGAGGGTGCCCGCCTGGCGCAGCAGCAGCTCGGTCCAGGGCAGCGCGGGCACCGCGTCCATGTCGCGGCCGCCATTGGCGAAGGCCACCGCCGCCACCTTCAGCTTGTCGCCGCGCTCCTTGTCGAAGCCGGCGGCGGAGGCGACCAGCTGCTCCACCTCGTAGATCTGCTGCTCCACCGGGATGACCTCCCCGCCTTGGGGATTGGCGGCGGTCAGCCGGTCCTTGTTGAGCAGCACCGCGATGGACAGGTTCTGCACCGCATAGGCGTCGCGCACGGTCTGCACGGTGCGCGAGGAAATCTCGAAATTGGTCAGCTCCTCGCGGCGCTGGCTGTTCTCGTTGGAATCATTGCCGGCATCGGGAGGCGTCTGGGCGTTGGGGATGTTCTGCTGCACCGAGGCGTTGGGCTGCTTGGTGCGGTTCTGGGACTGGCCCTGCTCCTTCACCGCGCGCACCGAGCGCTCCACCTTGGAGGCGGGGTCGAAGACGGTCTCGTTGGTGGTCACCTTGTCGGTGTTGAGGCGCGAGGACACCGACACCTCGAAATTGCCGAGGCCGAGATAGGGAATGAGGGTGCGGCGGATCTTCTCCTCGGTCTCCCGGTTCACCTGGCTTTGCAGCATCGCCTTCTTGCCGGCGGAGGCATTGGCGCCGTCCTCGCTGGAGCCGAGCACCGCACCCTCGGTGTTGAGCACGGTGACATTGTCGAGCTTCATGCCGGGAATGGCGGCGGCCACCAGGTGGCGGATGGCGGCGGCGGTGGAGCTGTCGTCGGCATTCTCGGTGCGGATGACCACCGAGGCCGAGGCGCCCTGCTGGTCGCGCCGGAACGAGCCGCGGTCGGGCAGGACGATATGCACCCGCGCCGCCTTGATGCCCTTCATGGTCTGGATGGTGCGGGCGATCTCGCCTTCCAGGGCGCGCACCCGCGTGACTTCCTGCATGAAGGAGGTCAGGCCGAACGAGCGCATGTCGTTGAACAGCTCGTAGCCGGTGTTGGCGCTCTGGGGCAGGCCCTTGACGGCCAGCAGCATGCGGGCGCGGGCGGTGTCGGAATGGGCGACGAGGACGGAGGTGCCGTCCGCATTCACGTCGAAGGAGATGCCGGCGTCCTTCAGCGCGCCGCCGATGCGCCCCACATCCTCGCGATTGAGGTTGGCATAGAGCGTCTCGCGCTCCGGCTGGCTGAGGAAATAGGCGCCAAGGGCGATGGCGGCCACCACGGTGGCGCCGATCAGGCCCAGCGCAATCAGGCGGCGGGCGCCCAGATTGCGGAGATTGGCAAGGATGGCTTCAAGCTGCATGCGGCCGATCATCGGCGGGTCACTCGCGATTGCGGCCCGTCCCCGCACGCGCTGGCGCTACGGGAAGGGAACGGGGACATTCGGGTCCGGCACGCACGGTTCCTTGCGGATCCGCGCTCATGTGCCTTGGCGCAATCTCGGCAGGCAACCTTGCCTGGGCGTTGCAGGGGCCTTGAAACACAAAAGCCACGCTCCGAGGGGGACGGAGCGTGGCCAGTTGGCCGCAGGAGAGCGGCTGACCCAACAGGACTCAAGAGAAAAGGTAGTCAAGAAGATGCCCGCCCCGGCGTCGGCCGGGACGGGCTTTTTTCACCGATCAACGGAACAGCGTCATCACGTTCTGCGTGGAGTTGTTCGCGATCGACAGCGACTGCACCGCCAGCTGCTGCTGCGTCTGGAGCGCCTTCAGCTTGGTGGATTCCTCTTCCATGTTGGCATCGACCAGAGAGCCGATGGACGACGTGTTGAGGTCGATCAGGCTCTGGGCGAAGGTCTGCTGAGACCCAAGCCGGGTGGAAGTGGTGCCGAGCGTGGTGGCGCCGTTCTGCAGCTGCTGCATGGTGGCGTCGACAACCTTCACGTAGGCCTGGATCTTCGCCAGGTCCGCAGTCGTGTTGCCCAGGGTGGACACGTCGAACTGCGCGATCGATTCGGTGCCCGCCGTGGCGGTACCGCCGATCTTGAACTTGGTGTCCATGAAGCCCTTCAGGCTGCCGGCCGCGGTATCCACGGCGACGGTGGCGCCGCCCGAGACATTGGCCGCGGTGGCAACAGCGGTGACCGCCTTGTCGATGGTCGTGCTGGTGCCAGTGGAGGTGCCGGCAGTGGCGGCGTCATAGATGGCGAAGGCGCCGGTGTCGATGGAGGTCGAGCCAACGGTCACCGTGCTGCCGGTCCGGGAGAAGGAGGACAGCAGGTTCTTGGTGGCATTGAAGCCAGTGGCGCTCGAATCCGCCGACAGCCAGTTGCTGCCGTTCATCACCGTGTTGTTGGCAGTGGTCTTGATCTCGCTCACATAGGAGGAGATTTCCGTCTGCAGCTTGGCACGGTCGACGTTCGGAGACAGGGCCGCGGTGAGATTGTTCTTGATCTTGGACAGCGAGGAGATCACGGCGTTCACGCCGCTGCTTGCCGCATCCACCGAGTTCTTGTCCAGGCTCATGGCATCCTTCACCGCGCCGAGCGCCCCGTTGTCGGAGGTAAGCGTGGTGGCGATGGACCAATAAGCCGCGCCATCGGAAGCGGAGTTGATGCGCTTGCCGGTGGAGACATGATTGTTGGTGGTGTCGAGCGTGCTGTTGATCGTCCGCAGAGTCTGCAGGGCGACCATCGCGGAAGTATTGGTGATCATGCTGGTCATGATGAATGTCCCTCGTTCGAGAAAGTGACGTTTGTCAGGGACATGCCGGACTTACACCGGCATGGCAGGGCGGCGTCATGCCTTTGTCGGCCGTCCCTTGCGGGGTGCGGCACGCTGCCCTTTCGAGCAGCCAACCTGCCATGGATGCGACCTTGACCGGTCAAGCTTGCGCGAGGCTTGCGCGGCCGGCGGGGGGCGGATGGGCCTCCCCAAGCAAACGCCGCCCGCCGGAGGTCCGGGGGCGGCGTCGGGACGGGAAAAGGGGGGAAGCCTTACATGAAGGAGCGCACCAGCCCGCTCACCAGGAGGTTCCAGCCGTCGATGAGGATGAAGAACAAGATCTTGAACGGCAGGGCGATCACCGCAGGCGGCATCATCATCATGCCCATGGACATGACGAGGGTCGCCACCACCATGTCGATGATGAGGAAGGGTAGCACGATCAGGAAGCCGATCTCGAAGCCCCGCCGCAATTCCGAAATCATGAAGGCGGGGATGAGCACGCGCATCTCCACCTTCTCGGCGGGCGCCCCCGGGTCGGCGGGCGCGGCCGGTGCGGGGCCGGCCCGGCCGTCCTTGGCGCCGGGCGTCTTCAGCGCGGCGGACATATCGGCGAACAGGCGCAGGTCCTTGTCGCGCACCTGGGTGAGCATGAAGTCACGGAAGGGATCGGCGATCCGCTCCACCGCCTCCTGCTCGGTGATCTCACCGGCGGTGAGCGGGCGCAACCCGTTCTGCCAGGCCCGGTCGAAGGTGGGACCCATGACATAGAAGGTCATGAACAGCGACAGGCTCACCAGCACCAGGTTCGCCGGCGTCGTCTGCAGGCCGAGGCCCGAGCGCAGGAAGGAGAAGGCGATGACGAAGCGGGTGAAGCTCGTCATCATGATGAGCAGGCCCGGCGCCACCGACAGCACGGTGAGCAGGCCCAGCATCTGGATGATGCGCCCGGAGGTGGACCCGTCGCCCGCCGGGATGAACTGGTCGAGGCTCGGCATCTGGGCCGCGGCGGGGCCTGCGGCGGCCAGAAGCAGGCCGGCGGCGAGCGCGGCGAGGAGGAGAAGGCCCGTTCCGGCGCGCGGCGTCCGCCCGGCGCAGCGCGCAGCGGCGCGGGTCATCATTGAACCACCATGGTTTCGAGGATCAGTTCCTTGACCTTGCCCTGGGAGCGCACCGACGCGCGCTCGTTGAGATCCTCGCGCAAGTGCTGGAGCGCGCTCGGCCCTTCCAGCTGGCTGAGCGTGAGCGTGCGCATATAGGCCATGATGTCCTCGCGCACCTCCGAGGCGGTGACGGCCGGGTTGGGGAGCGCGCCGTTCTTGTAGACGAGCGTGCCTTCAAGCCGGACGAAGGTGCTGGAGGGGGCGGCGAGGTTCACCACCACGGGCTTGAGTCCCTGGGAGCCCAGGTCGCCCTCGAATTTCAGGGGCTTTTCCTCTTTCTTGGGCGGCTCGGCGGCGATCCGCGCCTCCACTACATGCTCCACCGTGCCGGCCATCTTGTAGCCGAGCCCACCGCCGCCGGCGCCCGCCAGCACTGTGAGGATGATGAGGGCAATGAGGGCACCGCCCCCCTTCTTGGGGGCTGCGCCTTCCGCCTGGGGTTTGGACGCCTTGTCCTTGTCCTTGGCCATGTCGCGCCCCCCTCAGAACGGCACGACGAGGTCGTAGATGCGCTGGCCCCAGGCGGGCTGCTGCACGTCCATGGACCGCCCGCGCCCGCCATAGGAGATGCGCGCCTCGGCGATCTTGTCATAGGCGATGATGTTGTTGGCCGACACGTCCAGCGGATTGACGATGCCGCCGATGTTGAGGACGCGCACCTCGTAATTCACCAGGATCTCCTGCGAGCCGGAAATCACCAGATTGCCGTTCGGCAGCACCTCGGTGACCACCACCGCGATGGACAGGCGCAGCTTCTCGGACCGGTCGATGGTGCCCTTGCCCTTGGTGCTGGTGTCGGAATTGATGTCCAGATTGCCCGACAGCGAACCCGCATTGGCGCCCTTGCCGAAGCCGCTCATGTCGAGGCCGGCATCCACCCCGAGGCCGGTCTTGGCCTTGCGGGAGCGGTCGGTGGCATTGTCGAACTGGGCCTTGTCGTCGATGGCGATGGACACGCGGATCACGTCGCCCACCTTGGAGGCCCGCAGGTCGCGATACATGCTCTGGGTGTTGGCCAGGTCGTAGGTGGAGCGGAAGGTCTTCTGCTCCGGCTTCTGGAATGCCACCGGCACCGGCTGGCGGGTGGTATCGAGGCCGTTGCCCACCGGGGTCAGCGCTGGGCCAAAGGCGAGGCTGTCATAGGTGGTCTGGCAGCCCCCGAGCGCGAGCGCGAGGGGGAGGGCGGCGGCAAGCAGGGCAGTGGGGCGCATCAGCTGGCCCTCCCATCGAGGGTCCGGCGGGAAATGCCCACCATGGTGGTTGTCAGGCGCGCGGCGCGGGCGGGTTCCATCTCATTGAGAATGGCGCTGGCGACGCGGGGCGAAAGCTTGGCCAGGACCGCGGCGGCGGCATCCTCGCTCATGGCGGTCAGCTGGGCGGCGGCGGCGTCGGGGCGCATCTGGGACATGACCTGGACCAGGGCCTCGTCCGCCTTCTTGAGAAAGGCTTCCCGGCGCTGCAGCCACTCCTGATATTCGGCGCGCTTGGCCTCCAGCTGGGCGATGCGTTCCTGGATCTGCTTCTCCATGGCCGCCAGCGCTTCCTTCTGGCGCACGAAGCGCGCATCGGCGGCGGCATTGATGATGGAGCTGCAATATTGGAGCGCGTTCTCATTGTCCGGCGCACCGACGGCCACCGGCGTCGCCGGAGGCAGCGCCGGGGCTTCGCCCTGCGTGGAATAGGCGGCGGGAATGGCAATGCCGGCGGCGGACGCCGCGGTGGCGGGGCCAGCTGTCGCTCCGGCGGTCTTGGCCGGGACGGGCGCCGGGCGGGCGGCAGCACCTGCGGCGGCGGCCGCCTGCACGGCTTGCGCGGCCTGCTGCGCCTGGATGATCTGCTGGGCCTGGACCGCCTGCTGGGCCTGAATCACCTGCTGGGTCTGCACCGGAACCGCCTGAACCGGAACGGTCTGGACGGGAACCGCCGCTGCGGGCGCCGGCTGGGCGGGAGCGGCCTGCGCCGCCGGCGCGCCCGAGGGCTGCAAGGTCATGGGCGAGACCCGGGTGGGGGCCGCAACCGTCGCGGCGGGGGCCGACTGGGCCCACGCGGGGGCCGCAGGAAGCCCCAGTCCGGCCAGCGCGCAGACGACGGCGAGGCCAAGCAGGGGAGGCCGGCGGACGGCGAGGGCACGCAGGCGAGGCGCACGCCGCGCGGTCAAGGCCAGCGACCCGACGGCTGCGGCGGCGATCACGGGGGCGTCTTGCATCAGAGCGCCCGGGAGGGACGAGAACATGTCCGGCAGGGACGAGGGCATGGGCCGACTTCCTATCGAAGGCGCGTGGGCGCCCTCATGGCGCCCTGCGTCTTCTGGGGTTCTAGGAAGCTTGCCTTGCGTGACGCTGTCCCCCGCCGTCGGCGCCGGACACGCGCACGCGCGAAAGGGCGCGCCCCGCAGGACGCGCCCTCACACTCCTTCCCGGCGCCGGCCGGGCTATTGGAACACCAGCTCCGCCTGCAAGGCCCCCGAGGTCTTCACCGCCTGGAGGATGGAGATGATGTCGGACGGTTTCAGCCCGAAGCGGTTCAGCCCGTTCACCAGCGTCTGGAGATTGGTGCCGTTCACGATGCCGATGGGGCCACCCGTTTCCTGCGCCGTGATCTCCGTGCGCGGCACCACCACCGTCTCGCCATTGGAGAAGGGCGCCGGCTGGGACACCACCGGCATCTCGGTCACCTGCACCGTGAGATTGCCCTGGGTCACCGCGAAGGTGGAAATCTGCACGTTGCGGCCGATGACCACCGTGCCCGTGCGCTGGTCCACCACCACCTTGGCCGGGGTGTCGGGATCGACCCTGAGGTCGCCCAGTTCGGCGATGAAGCGGGCCGGATTGGCATTGGGCGGGCGCTGCACCACCACGGTGGACAGATCCCGCTCGCGGGCCAGCTCCCGGCCATAGCGCGCCTTGGTATAGGCGTTGACCACGTCGGCGATCATGGCGGCGGTCTTGAAATCGGGATTGGTCAGTTCGATGGTCAGTTCGCCCAGATCCCGCAACTGGCCGGGCAGCTGGCGTTCCACCAGAGCGCCATTGGCGATGCGCCCGGCGGTGGGCACGCCCTGGCTGAGCGTCTCGGCCTGGCCGGTGATCTGGATGCCGGAGACGAGCTGGCCCTGGGCGACCGCATAGACCTGGCCGTCGGCGGCGTTCAGCGGGGTGATGAGCAGCGTCCCCCCGCGCAGCGAGGTGGCATCGCCCAGCGAGGCGATGGTTACGTCGATGCGCGTGCCCACGGTGGCGAAGGGCGGCAGGTTGGCGGTCACGGCCACCGCCGCCACGTTGCGGGCGCGCAGCGCGATGCCCTTCACATTGATGCCCATGCGATCGAGCATGGCCTGCAGCGCCTGCTCGGTGAAAGGCGAATTGCGCAGCGTGTCGCCGGTGCCCTGGAGGCCGATCACCAGGCCGTAGCCGACCAGCTGATTCTCGCGCACGCCCTGGATGCCGGAAATGTCCTTGATGCGGGTGAGGGCGCGCGCGGGGGCGACGGCCGCCACCACGGCGAGGACCGCAAGGGCCAGGCCCGCCAGGCGGAAAAGGAGAGGGCGGGCGCTCATTGGATGGTCACGCGCACGGAGCCGTCGGACTGCACCGTGCCAAGAATGGTCTGGCCGCTTTCCATGTTCTTGAGGCGGATGACCGACCCGACCGATCCCGATTCCAGCGGCGTGGCATAGCCGGAAATGGTGAGGCCGCCTTCCTGGAGGCGGACCCGCGTCGCCACCCCCTTGGTGACAACCTGAACGTCCGCGACCGCATTCATCGGCACCGGCACGCCGGCCAGCACGGTGCGGCGCACCGCCTTGCCGATGAGCGCCCCGCGCCCGCCCACGATGCCGCCGCGCTCCAGTGTCGCCACCGGAATGGCGCGGTCGGTCAGCACGGCCTCGGTGATGACATCGCCGGCATAAAGCGTGACGGCCGGGACCGGCACGAGGATGGTGTTGGGCGCCAGGGGTGCGGGCGCCGCCGCCTGGACGGGCGGGGCGGCCGGCGCCGGTGCGGGGGGGGCGGCATTGGCGTCGGCGGCGCGGGCGGCGAGGCTGGAAATGGACTGCGCGCCCGCCGGGGCGGCAAGCCCCAGGACGCACGCAAGCCCGATCGCGCCGAGCCGGCCGAGGGCCGGTGCGCGGCCCGCGCCGCGGCGCGCCCAAGACGGCCGGCGGTCTGCCCGTTGCCGATCCTTCATCGACGGGTGGTTCATCACCGGATTCCCTTGGAGACGGTGCTGGCCATCTCGTCGGCGGCGGTGATGACCTTGGAATTCATCTCATAGGCGCGCTGGGCGGAGATCAGCTCGGTGATTTCCTTCACCGGGTCCACGTTGGAGCCTTCCAGATAGCCCTGCACCACCGAGCCGAAGCCCACGTCGCCGGCCACGCCCACCACCGGCTGGCCGGAGGCCTCGGTCTCCCGATAGAGGTTGTTGCCGAGCGGGTGGAGGCCGGAATCATTGGCGAAATTGGTCAGCGTCAGCTGGCCCACCAGTTGCGGCGCCTGCTGACCCGGGATCTGGGCATAAAGCTGGCCGGTCTCGTTGATGACGATGGAAGTGGCATTGGCCGGCAAGGTCATGGCCGGGTCCACCGTATAGCCGTCCACAGTCACCAGCTGGCCGTTGGGCCCCTTGTTGAAGGTGCCAGAGCGCGTATAGAGCGTCTCGCCCGAGGGGCTGGTGATCTGGAACCAGCCGCGCCCGTTGATGGCGAGGTCGAGCGGGTTGCCGGTCTGCGCCAGCGGACCCTGAAGATGCAGGTTGCGGATGCCCACGGTGCGCACGCCGAGGCCCACCAGCGCGCCTTCCGGGACCGGGCCGGCGCCGTCCTTGTTGGGCACGCCCTGGGCGCGCTCGGCCTGGTAGAGCAGGTCGGTGAACTCGGCACGGGCGCGCTTGAAGCCGGTGGTGTTGATGTTGGCGATGTTGTTGGCGATCACCTCAACATTGGTCTGCTGGGCGGCCATGCCGGTGGCGGCGATTGCAAGGGCTCTCATAATCTATCCTCAGATCGCCATCCGGCTGATTTCCTGGTAGGCGGCGACAACCTTGTCGCGCACCGCGATGGCCGTCTGCAGCGTCTGCTCCGCATTCATGATGGCCTCCACCACCTGCTGGACCGAGGCCTTGCCGCCGATGCCGGAAATGGCCGTGGCCTCGCCGGTGCGGACCGAATCCACCGCGTCGGAGGACATGCGCGCCAGCATGGTGGAGAAGTCCGCCGCCGAGGCCGCCGAGGCCGCCGCCACGTCGGGGCCGCTGGCCTGGGTCGTGGTGCGCACCTGTGAGAGGGTCCCGGTGCGCGAGAGGGAGGAGGAGAAGGAGATGCCGTCGATCATCACGGGTTCCTCAGGAGATCGATGGTAGCCATCACCATCGAGCGGGTTTGCTTGATCATCTGGAGGTTGGCCTCATAGGAGCGGCCCGCCTCGCGCATATCGGCCATTTCCACCATGGCGTTGACGTTGGAGATCTTGACCCGGCCCTGGGCATCGGCGGCCGGGTTGCCGGGGTCGAGCTCAGTCGAGAAGGGGGTGGGGTCCACACCCACGCGCTTGATCTTCACCGACGCCGCGCCCGAGGCCCGGTCCAACTCGGCGGCGAATTGGACGGTCTTGCGGGCATAGGGATCGGCGCCGGGGCTCGAGCCCGTGGAATGCACGTTGGCCAGGTTCTCCGCGGTGATGCGCAGGCGCGTGGACTGCGCCTGGAGGCCGGAACTGGCAACGCCGATGGCGGTCTGCAGCGGATCGATCATGATTTCACACTCGCCAGGACCATCCGGTGGAAGCTTCGGACGATGCTCGTGTTGAGGGAGAAGGTGCGGTTGACCTCGGACGCCTTCAGCATTTCCTGCTCCAGGCTCACCGAATTGCCGCTGTGATTGACGTCCCAGGCCTCGTCCTTGCCCACTTTGGTGACCGGGTCGCGGCCGCCGGCGGGCTCGATATGGCCGGAGCGGGTGCGGGCCATATCCAAATGGGTCTTGTCCAGGATGGCGTTGAAGGGCACCACGTCCACGGCCTTGTAGCCGGGGGTATTGGCATTGGCGATGTTGCCGGTGATGGCCGCCTGCCGCACCGAGGCCCAACGGGCCTGCTGCGATGCCAGCTTGAACAGATAAAGCGGTTCCACGGTCGCCTCCCGGATGAGCTGGCGGAAAAAAGGACCTCCAGCCTGGGTGTGGCCAGCCTCTCCGAGGAACCTTGCACGAAGCTTGAGCGCCGGGGGCGCCCCCCGGCTCAGTCGTGCCGGGCGGCGGCGAGGGCGTCGGCGAAGCGGGCAAGGTTGGCCGGCCCGTCCTTGATCCCGTCGCGATAGAGCACGCTGTCGATCTGCACGCCCACGGTCTTCGCGTCGAACACGATCTTGAAGAAGGAGGACAGGGCGTCCTGATGGAATTCCATGTCGATGGTCACCACCGGCGCCGTCCCCCAGTCCGTATGGGTGGTGGCATTCCTGGCATAGCGCAGCGCGCCGGGCTTCAAGGACAGCTCGGCGGAGGATTCCATGATGTCGTCGATGAGATTGGTCTTGCCGGCATGGATATAGGCCATCAGCACGCCGGCATTGGTATAGACGAGCTCGGACAGCAGCGGCCGCAGGGCGGTCGCCAGCAGCCGCTCATAGGTCATCGCCTCGACCGGGGGCAGGGCGCGGACGTTCAACAGATTACGAGCGCTGCTTTGGTCCATTGGAGGCCTTTGAATAGATGAAGTATAGAATCTTGGCGACCGGACGATAGAATTCAGCCGGAATCCACTGGTCCACCTGCACCGCGTCGTACATGGCCCGGGCCAGCGCCCGGTCCTCGACCACCGGCACGCCATTGCTCTCCGCGATCTCGCGGATTTTTAGCGCCACCAGGTCCAGCCCCTTGGCCACCACCAGCGGCGCGCCCCCCTTCTGGCGGTCGTACTGGAGCGCGATGGCATAATGGGTGGGGTTGGCGATCACCACCGAGGCGCGTGGCACATTGGTCAGCATGCGCTGGCGCGCGCGCTGCTGGGCCAGCGAGCGCATGCGCGCCTTCACCATGGGATCGCCTTCGGCCTGCTTGAACTCGTCCTTCAATTCCTGGTGCGACATGCGCAGGTCCGTGCGCCATTTCAGGCGCGCCCAGACCAGGTCCGCGCCCACCAGGGCGATGGTGCCGATGCACACCGCCGACACCAGCTTGGTGGACAGGGCGAGCACCACGCTCGGCACCAGCAGGGGGTCGGCGAACATCGCGTTCACCACCTGGTATTCCTGCGAATACAGGAGGATGAGGCTCACTACGGCGACGACCAGCAGCTTGAACATCTGCTTGCCGAACTCGATGTGCCCCTGCGGTCCGAAAATCCGCGTGAAGCCCCCGGTGGGCGAGACCCGGTTCCATTGCGGCTTGACGCGCTCCAGCACCATGGAGGGCACGTTCTGGAACATGGTGGCGGCCATGCCGGCCACCCCCAGCAGCACCACGATGGGCAGGAGGAAGCGCCAGGCCGCGCCGAGCGCGAGCCACAGCACTTCCACCGCATCCGCGCCCGTATCGAGCCGGAAGCCGCCGGGATTGTCGATGAAATGAGCCAATTGCTCCGTGAGCCGTGCGGTCGGGCCGGTGGTGAAGAAGATGAGGCACAGGAGGATGGCAATCAGCGAGGCGAACAGGCTCGCTTCGCGGGAGAAGGGCACATTGCCTTTCTCGACCGCGTCAGCGATTTTCTTCTCGCTCGCCTCTTCTGTTTTGCTTTCCTTGTCTTCGTCCGACATGGTCTCGTTTCGTGCATTGGCAGAAAAGGCGCAGGCCCGGCAGGCCGTCTGGATGGTCTCTTGCCGCTCAGGGCGTCAGGGCCGCGCGGGGCGCGGCCTATCGCACATAGGCATCGTCCTCCGAGCCCGAGTTCAGCTCGATCTCGCCCCGTCCCGCCATGTCGAGGGCCAGGTCGGTGACGGTGCGCCGCGCCTCGGCCACGTCGCGGGCCGCCGCCGGCTCGCCGCCGCCCAGCTCCTGCTCCACCATGCGCCGCACGCGGGCGCCCAGCGATTGCAGGATGATCTCGCGGAAGCCCATTTCCGTGCCCTTCAGGGCGAGCACCAGCTTGTCGGTGGGCACCTGGTCGAACAGCGACGTGCGCGCACGCGGCGTGAGCTTGATGATGTCCTCGAAGGTGAAGAGCAGGCCCTTGAGGATTTCGGCCGACTTCGGCCGGGTGCTGGCCAGCGAGTTCAGTACCGTCTCCATGTCGTCGCGCTCCATCTTGTTGATGATGTCGGCCATGCGGGCATGGGGATCGGCGCCGGCATTGCGCGCGAAGTTCATCATGAAGTCCTCGTGCACGGTCTTCTCGATGACCTGCATGCTGGAATCCACGATGGGCTTGAAGGTGAGCATGCGGCGCATGATGCCGTTGCGCCGCGCCTCGGGAATGTAGCTCAACACCTTGGCGGCGCAGGCCGGCTTCACGCGCGAGAGCATGAGCGCGGCCACCTGGGGGTGTTCCTTCATGATGTAGGTGGCGAGCGTATTCTCGGCCACCGTGGAGATGCGGTCCCAGATGGAATGGTTCGCCGAGCCCAGGAGCTCGTTCATGATCTCCTGGATCTGCTCGGGCGGGAGCACGCCGGTGAGCAGGCGTTCCACGTCGGCCGCCGTGCCGACGAGATTGGCGCCGGTGGCGAAATTGTTGGCGAAGTCCTCGATCAGGTCGTCGATCTGGCTCGTCGAGATGGGCTTCAGCTCGGCGATGGAACGCGTGACGCGGCGGATCTCGTCCTGGTCGAAATGCTTCATCACCCGGCCCGCCGCCGGCGAGCCCATGGTCATGAGGAGAGCGGCCACCTTGTCGGTGCCGCTCAGCGGACGGCTCTTGGCGGGGACCTGGGCCATGGCGAGGGCGCTCACGCGGGCTCAGGGCCGCCGGGGCCGACGATCTCGGTCAGCGAGACGCCGAACCGAGAATTGTCGTCTTCCACCACCATCACCTCGCCCCGGGCGATGACGCGGCCATTGACGACGATGTCCACCGGCTCGCCCACCCGGTGGTCGAGGGGAACGATGGCGCCGCGGCCGAGCTTCAGCAGGCTGGAGACCGGCATGGAGGCCGAGCCCAGCACCACCTGCATGAGCACGGGGATGCGCATGACGCTGTCGAGGCCGCGCGGGCTGGACAGCGTCTCGTTCTCAGGTCCTGCGGCGCGGACCTCGGAGGTCTCGCTGGTGTCGAATTCGTCGATGGGCATGTTGGGCATGGAAAATCCCTGACAGATCTGGAGGAGAAGGGATCAGGAGGCGCGCCGCTCGTCCCGCCCGGCGGGGGCGGCGCGCTTGTCGATCTCGCCGATCAGGGCGTGGGCGTCGTCGATGCGCCCGGCCAGCAGAACCAGCACTTCGCGCCCGTCCATGTTGAGCGTGGTCAGGGCGTCGCGCGCCGCGGAGAGCGCCTGGGCGGTGTCGTTGAGCGCGATCTCATATTCGCGGTTCAACTCGTCCAGTCGGCCGAGGCGGCGATAGACCATGACGATGAGGCCGGTGGTGGCGACGAGCACACCCATCAGCAGCAGGTCAGCGGGGGAGAATGTCATTGATGAACTCCTGAGCGGGATCGATCTGTTCGTCGATGCGCAGCACATAGGACCCCTCGGCTTGGCCGAGATTGCACCAGAACAGGGGCTGTTCGGCGCTCTCCAGCTTCACGCGGCTGCGGGGCGTGGCCTGGAGCTTGATGACTTGTCCCACCTTGAAGTCGGCGACCTCGCCGAGCGGCAGCGGGCGTTCTTCCAGGATGGCGCGCACCTTCACCGCGGTGCGATTGACCTCGCCCCGGATCTGCTGCGCCCATTTGGGATCGCGCCCGGTGGATTCAGCCGGCGTGGTGCGCGAGAGCACCTGGCGCAGCGGGGTGAGCGCCGATTGCGGGATGATGACGAACATCTCGCCGCCGCGATTGAGCGCCTGGAGCAGGAATTTCGCGGTGATCGCCATGTTGTTGCGGCGGCCGATCACGGCGAAGTCCATGCGCGTTTCCTGGCGCTCGAACTGGAACGTGGTGTCGCTGACCAGGCCGAAGGAGGCGCGCAGCGCCTTCGCCATCTGCTCGAACAGCAATTGGGCGACGCGGGCCTCGATGTTGGAGAAGCTGCGCTC
Organism: Aquabacter sp. DMC10; assembly: GCF_056314145.1. NCBI lineage: Bacteria > Pseudomonadati > Pseudomonadota > Alphaproteobacteria > Hyphomicrobiales > Xanthobacteraceae > Aquabacter > Aquabacter sp. DMC10. Next base: position 460,365 of record NZ_JBQUYX010000004.1, read on the forward strand.
GTCCTCCACCGGCGGCTCGGAGCCGTCGGAGCCGAACAGCACCTCCATCATGGTGAAGACGAAGTCGCGGTCGAAGCCGACGATGAGCTGGCTGTCCCAGGAGGGGGCATGGAAGATGCCCGCCACCGCCGTACCTTCGTACATCTCCAGCACGTCGCCCATGCGCCCGTTCTCCACGCTGGAGAGTGAGTAATAGGCCTGCGAGGACGCGAAGTGCCGCAGCCCGTCGGCACAGGAGGTGGCGAGGCGGTCGAACACCACGTGCAGCATGGGCAGCCGGTCCAGCGAGAGGCCGGCCGCGTCCAGCAGCATGTCCCGGATGTCGGCGTGTTTTTGTCCAGCATTCATGGTCAGGCGGCCTGCTGAGCGGGAGTGCCATGGGCGGACGGCGCGGCGGCGATCGCCTCGCTTTCCACCTCGTCGATGGTGGGACGCTGGCCGGCGTCGATGGTCTTGCGACCGTGCTCCAGCGCGATGGGCGGTAGCGCCCCGTTCATGAAGGCGATCAGCGTCTGCTTCACGATGACGAAGGGCTGCACCTGCTTCTCGCGCACGATCTTCACCTTGTGCGCGATGGGGCCGAGGATGGCGTAGGACGAATAGATGCCGAAGAAGGTGCCGATGAGCGCCGAGCCGATGTAGTGGCCGAGGATTTCCGGCGGCTGGTCGATGGCGCCCATGGCTTTCACGATGCCCAGCACCGCCGCGCAGATGCCCAGCGCCGGCATGCCTTCGGCCACGTTGCTGAGCGCCCCTGCGGCCTTGGTCTTGTGCTTCTTGATGGTGGAGATCTCCTGCTCCATGAGCGATTCGATCTCGTGCGACTTGGCATTGCCGATGAGGATGAGGCGCGCATAGTCGCAGATGAACTGGGTGAGTTCCTTGTCCTTCAGGATGGACGGGAAGTGGCTGAACAGCGGCGAATTGGCGGGATCGTCAATATGGCCTTCCACCTCGTTGCGCGGCTTCTGGCGCATGTCGCGCATCAGCGCATAGAGCAGCGACAGGAGCGCCAGGAAATCCTTGCGCTTGGGCGCGGTCTCCTTGAAGGCGTGGAGCATGGCCGAGCCGGTATCCTTCACCACCGACATGGGGTTGGCGATGATAAAGGTGCCGAGCGCGATGCCGCCGATGATGGCGAACTCGAACGGCTCCCACACCACGGCCAGGTGCCCGCCCATCAGCGTGAAGCTGCCGAACGTGGCCACCAGCCCGAGCACGATGCCGATGAGAATAAACAAGGCCTGATCCCCCGATTCCAACTGGATAAGGGTCTAGGGGGCGTGGATTGCGCGAGGCTGGCCCCGGGTGCGGGAGGCCTTCTGGGCGGGAAAGGACAGGCTCGGGCAAGCCTCTCGCGCAAGGAAGATAAGGCCCGCGCGTCCGTCCTGGATGGCGGGTCACGGGCAGCTGATCCCGTGGCGCGGTCAACAGGGAGTACGGCATGCCGACCGGCCTTTATGTGGCGCTTTCCGCGCAGATGGCCATGGAGCGCCGTCTGGCGACGGTGGCCAACAATGTGGCCAACATGAACACGTCCGGCTACCGGGCGGAGCGCATCCGCTTCGAGGCGCTGATGGACAATGCGGGCGGGAAGGACGTGGCCTTCGCCTCGGTGGGCGAGACCTATACGGACCTCACCGCCGGTCAGTCCCAGTTCACCGGCAACCCGCTCGACGTGTCCGTGCAGGGCGATGCCTGGTTCGCGGTGAAGACGCCCGGCGGCACCGCCTATACCCGCGACGGCCGCATGCATATGAGCGCCGACGGGCAGCTGTTGTCGGTGAACAATTATCCGGTGCTGGATGCCGGCGGCACGCCGCTGGCCATCGATCCGGCGGGCGGAGAGGTGCGCATCGGCGCCGACGGCTCCATCTCCCAGGGCAAGGTGGCGGTGGGCAAGATCGGCCTCTTCACCATTCCGGCCGATGCCACCTTCACCCGCACCGACAATTCCGCCGTCATCCCCGACAAGGCGGCCGACATGGTGCAGGACTTTTCCAAGGTCTCCATCCACCAGGGCTATTCGGAAAGCTCGAACGTCGATCCCATCCGCGAGATGACGCGCCTCATCATGATCCAGCGCGCTTTCGAGCAGGCCATGGCGGCGGTGACCCAGGTGGAATCCTCCACCGACAATGCCATCCGCACCTTGGGCCCGGGCTCCTGACGCGGGCGGATGAAGGACGACATCATGAAGGCTCTGGCGGCACTGCGGGCCTCGGTGGAAACCGGGCTCGAGGAGGTCCCTCCCGTGCGCGTGGGCGGCACCGTGCGCGAGGTGGCGCCCACCCATTTCCGGGTCAACGGCCTGTCCGGCTTCGTCAAGCTGGGCGAGCGCGTGGGCTTTGAGGCGGAGGGGCGCGCGCGCATTGGCGAGGTGATCCGGCTCGACCATCAGGGCGTGGTGGTCAAGCCGTTCGACGAGCGGGCCAATGTGGGGGTGGGTGCGGTGGCCTATCGCATCGGCGCGCTCACCTTGTCGCCCGATCCGGGCTGGAAGGGGCGCGTGGTCAACGCGCTCGGCCAGCCGCTGGACGGGGCGGGGCCGCTGCTGCGCGGCGACCGGCGCATGCCGCTGGATGCCGAGCCGCCCCCGGCCATGACCCGCGCGCGCATCCACAAGCCCTTGCGCACCGGCGTCAAGGTGATCGACATCTTCACCCCCATCTGCGAGGGCCAGCGCATCGGCATCTTCGCCGGCTCGGGCGTCGGCAAGTCCACCTTGCTGTCCATGCTGGCGGGCTGCCAGGGCTTCGACACGGTGGTGGTGGCGCTGGTGGGCGAACGCGGCCGCGAGGTGCGCGAATTCCTGGAAGGCCCGCTGGCGCCCAACCGTCACCGCGCCGTGGTGGTGGTCTCCACCTCCGACGAAAGCCCGATGATGCGGCGCCTGGCGCCCCAAGCGGCGCTCTCTATTGCCGAATACTTTCGTGATCTTGGCGAATCGGTGCTGCTCATCGTCGATTCGGTCACCCGCTATGCCCATGCCGCGCGCGACGTGGCGCTGGCGGCCGGCGAGCCGGCGGTGGCGCGGGGCTATGCGCCCTCCGTCTTCTCCACCTTGCCGCGCCTGCTGGAGCGGGCGGGGCCGGGGGCGGAGGGGACGGGCAACATCTCCGCCGTCTTTTCCGTGCTGGTGGACGGCGACGACCATAACGACCCGGTGGCGGATGCCATCCGCGGCACGCTGGACGGCCATATCGTCCTCGACCGGGCCATCGCCGACCAGGGGCGCTTTCCCGCGGTGAACGTGCTCGGCTCCATCTCGCGCCTCGCCGGCGAGGTCTGGAGCGAGGCGGAGCGGGAGCTGGTGCGCAGCCTGAAGGGCCTTATCGCCCGCTTCGAGGACACGCGCGACCTGCGCCTCATGGGCGGCTACCAGGCCGGCAGCGATGCGGAGCTGGACCAGGCGGTGGCCGTGGTGCCGCGCATCTATGAGGCATTGCGCCAGCAGGCGGGCTCGCCCCCGTCCCTCGATCCCTTCGGCGACCTTGCCGCCACCTTGCGGGCCTGACCACCCGCGCGCGCCATGGCGGGCATTCTGCCGTGCGCACCGCGCGCGGCAAGGCAACCGGGGGCGAGGCGAGGATGAATCCCGAAGTCGGCAAAGTTGGCACCCGGGTACGGTGAAGAATTTTCAAGCAAAGAGATTCCCAAAACAAAACATCGCTCTACCAGCAAAGCTTGTGAGATCAGCCTCACACAAGCATTGAAAAGTAACGTGATCCCATGGGCTCCGAGAAGCATGTGCGAGCTCGATAGATTCTGGGGTTACATGATGTCCAATCCGATCAGTCTTGATACGACCGGGATCCTGAGCGCTCTCCTCGCGCTTCGGAGCCAGTTGACCGGTCCTTCGCTCCAGGCGGAGGTCCTCGACCAGACCATCTACAACATCATCAACGGCGTCCCCGCCTCGAACGGCCCGAGCCGTCCGCTGGTGAGCAAGGTGGACACGGACACGGACGGTGTCTTCCACACGGGCGATACGCTCGGCGTGGCCGTCACCTTCGATTCCACCATGTTCGTGGACACCACCCACGGCGCGCCCCGCCTTCTGCTGGGCACCGGGGCCACCAACCATTATGCCACCTATGTGTCCGGGAATGGCACCGATACGCTGCACTTCACCTATACGGTGCAGGCGGGCGATCTGACCGCAGACCTCAACTATGCCAGCGTGACCGCGCTCGAGGCCAACGGCGCCGCCATCACCAATTCGCTCGGCACCGCCGCCAACCTCACCCTGCCGGCCTTCGGCTCGGCGGGCACCCTGGCCTTCCAGTCCAACGTGGCCATCGGCGATGGCATGACCATCACCACCCCCCACATGGACACGCCGTTCGACAACATCCCGAACGCGGACCTGGTCGCCAAGATGCTGGCGGATGCCTCCAGCTTCGTTCCCCCGACCCAGGCCGGCTCCCTGTTCTTTGCCCAGGCCAGCCAGCAGACCTTCGCCAGCGCGGCGAGCGACGTGGTGCTCGCCTCCGGCGTCGATTCGGAAGCCTTCGGCGGCGCGGGCGATGACCGCTTGGCCGGCGGCACCGGCCACACGCTGCTGCATGGCGGCGCGGGCAGCGACACCGTCTATTTCACCGGCAACCAGGCCGATTACACCGTGTCGCAGGATCGCGGCCTCACCCTCGTCACCTCCAAGGCCGACCCCTCCCAGGTCACCGAGCTGGTGAACGTGGAGCACATGGCCTTCGCCGATGCCACCGTCGACGTGGTGACCCCCGACAGCGTGGCCTGGATCTCCGCCCTCTACACCCAGGTGCTGGGCCGCGAGGCGGATCTGGGCGGCATTCAGTTCTATGTGGGCCAGGTGCAGCGCGGCATGTCCGCCGGCGATATCGCGGTGAGCTTCCTGACCTCCCCCGAGGCGATCGCGCACGGCACCGGCGTGACCTTCGCGTCGGACATCTCCGTGGAGACGCTTTACCGCGTCCTTCTCGGTCGTGAGCCCGATGCCGGCGGCCTTGCCTATCACCAAAACAATCTGGCGAATGGCGTCAGCATCGGCCAGGTGGCCAACCACTTCCTGGCCTCGCCCGAGCTGATGGGCGTGCACGCCGCCACCGACCTGAACTTCTACGTCAACGGGTCGGCCCCGGGCGTGCTGAGCGGGACCGGCGGCGCCGACAATCTGGTGGGCGGCGTCCTCGACGACACCATCACCGGCCATGGCGGGTCCGATCATATCGACGGGCGCACCGGCATCGACACCGCCGTGTTCTCCGGCGCCAGCACCGAATATCGGGTGACCAGCGACGGCGTGCACTTCTTCGTGCAGTCCCTGGCCCATCCGGCCGAGGTGGCCACGCTCATCAATGTGGAGCATGTGCAGTTCTCCGACACCGGCACGGAGCTGGTGGCCAACAGCAATGTGGGCTGGCTCGGCGCGCTCTATGAGCAGGTGCTTGGCCGCCAGGCGGATGCCGCCGGCCTCGTCAGCCAGATCCACAGCGTGGAGAATGGCGCCTCGCTCGGCCAGGTGGCGTTGAGCTTCCTGACCTCTGCCGAGGCGGTGGACAAGGGCACCGGCGTTGATGCCGCCCACCTGTCCGTGAATGCGGTGTTCGAGGGTCTGCTCGGCCGCGCAGCCACGGCGAGCGAGGCGAACCAGTATGCCTCCGCCCACACGGCGGCGGACTTTGCGGCGGTCGCCGACGACATCATGCACTCCAGCGAGATGCAGCTGCACTTCATGACCCCCGCCCAGCACGACTTCGTCGGCTGAGCCTGACGCCGGCCGGGTTTCCCGGCCGGCGTTTGTTTCCCCAGGGGACGGCGCCGGCCTTTGCCGGCCTCGCCCCGCCGGAGCCTCCCGCGGACAGGCCGCGCAGCTCCAGCCCCGCGCAAGCCAAGGCGCGTCCAATGTGGCCAGGGCCAAGGTGCCCGGCGGATGCCCCGCTCACCATCGGAGTTGGTTTCATGAGTCTCTATGGGATGCTGCGGACCAGCGTGTCCGGCATGACGGCGCAGTCCAACATGCTCAGCAACGTGTCCGAGAACATCGCCAATGCCGGCACCTCCGGCTATAAGAGCGTGTCCTCGGAATTCTCCTCGCTGCTGCTGAATTCCAGCTCGACGCAGTATGAATCGGGCGCCGTGACCACGGACACCCGCCAGGCCATTTCCAAGCAGGGTGGTCTGGCCTACACCTCCTCGTCCACGGACCTTGCCATCCAGGGCAACGGCTTCTTCCTGGTGGAGGATGCCTCCGGCCAGAGCCTCCTGACCCGCGCGGGCGGCTTCCAGGTGGATGCCTCCAGCGGCAATCTGGTGAACAGCGCCGGCCTCACGCTGATGGGCTATGACCTGTCCACCGGCACCCCCGACGTGGTGCTGAACGGCTTCGGCGGCCTCAAGCCCATAAGCTTCCAGAACACCAAGCTGGAGGCCAATCCCTCCACCAGCGGCGCTTTCGCCGCCAATCTGCCAGCCAATTCCGCGGTGGTCACGGGCGACACCCCCGCCGACAACGTGGCGACCTCCACCTATACTGAAAAATCATCTCTGGTGGCCTTCGACAACCTCGGCAACAAGGTCACGCTTGATCTTTACATGACAAAGACGGCCACCGCGCCGGGCGTGTGGGAGCTGTCGGTGTTCGATCGTGCCCAGGCCGCCGCCACCGGTGGCTTTCCCTACGGCTCGGGTCCGCTCGCCACCCAGACCATGAATTTCGACACTCAGGGCAGCATCACCACCGGCAATTCCATTTCCTTTACCGTGCCCAATGGCCAGTCCATGACCATGGACCTGTCGGGCATGACGCAGCTGGGCGCGGGCTATACCCCGCTCACCGCCACCGTGAACGGCAATGCGCCCGCGGCCGTGCAGGGCGTCGTCATCAAGTCCGACGGCACGGTCTATGCGACCGACGCCAACGGGCGCCAGTCGGCGGTCTACAAGATCCCGCTCGCCTTCGTGGAAAGCCCGGACCGGCTCGCGCCGTCGTCTGGAAACGCCTTCACGTCGACAGTGGAATCCGGCCTGGTGCAGGTGGGCTTTCCCGAGCAGGTGGGCCTCGGCTCGCTGGTCTCCGGCGCCACCGAGCAGTCCAACGTGGATATGGCCTCCGAGCTGACCAAGATGATCGTCGCCCAGCGCGACTACACGGCCAATTCCAAGGTGTTCCAGACCGGTACCGAACTGCTCGACGTGCTCATGAACCTGAAGCGGTGATCGCGTCGTCCGTTCCCCGGCTTGAGAGGGTGCCATGAGCCTGTCGCTCGCGTTCAACACCGCGCGCTCGTCGCTGCAGACCACCGCAACCCAGTTGTCGGTGTCCAGCCGCAACGTGGCCGGCGGCAACGATCCCAACGCCTCGCGCAAGATCGCCGTGACCATCACGTCCGGCGACGGCTCGAGCCGGGTGGTGACCATTTCGCGCGCGACCGGCGGGCCTCTCTTCGACCGCATGCTGGGGGCCACCTCCAGCACCGCCAATGAAAAGGCGGTGCTCGACGGCCTCGACACGCTCCGCCAGACCATCGGCGAGACCACCTCCGGCATCTCGCCGGCGGCGAGGCTCGGCGCGCTGCAGAGCGCGCTCCAGAGCGCGGCCAACGCTCCCGACAATGCGGTGTTCGCCCAGTCGGTGGCCACCGCCGCGGCCGATCTTGCCCGCGCCCTGAACAGCTCCACCGAGACGGTGCAGCAAGCCCGCACCGATGCGGATGCTGCCATTGGCACGTCCGTCACCAAGGTCAATGACCTCCTGGCCCAGTTCCAGACCGAGAATGCCACCGTGGTGTCCGGCACTGCCCGGGGCATCGATGTCACCGATGCCATGGACCGGCGTGACGCCATCCTGTCCAACCTGTCCCAGGAGATGGGCATCTCTACGGTCTCGCGCGCCAACAACGACATGGTGCTCTACACCGACAGCGGCGTGACCTTGTTCGATTCTGTGCCGCGCGCCGTCACCTTCCGGCCCTCCACCGTGCTGGCGCCCGGCTCGGCCGGGCATGCGGTGGTGGTGGATGGCGTGGCGGTGACCGGCGCCGACGCCGCCATGCCGCTGCAGGCGGGGCGCATTGCCGGCCTTGCCACGCTGCGCGACACCATCGCGCCCACCTATCAGAACCAGTTGGACGAGCTCGCCCGGGGATTGGTCACCGCGTTCTCCGAGCAGGATCAGACCGGCGGCGGCGCTCCCGCGGCCGCCGGTCTCTTCATCCCGGCCAGCGGCTCGTCCAGCGTGCCCGGCGCCCTGACCGCCGGCCTTGCGGCCACCATCGCGGTCCACCCAGGCGCGGACGCGGTGCAGGGGGGCAATCCCTTCCTGGTGCGCGACGGCGGCCTCAACGGCGCGGCCTATGGCTATAATGCCAGCGCCGCCGCCAGCTTCCAGGATCGCCTCACCGGCCTCAGCACGGCCCTGTCCGCCCAGCGCAGCTTCGACGGCGCCGCCGGCCTCGGCACCGCGCAGAAGCCGCTTTCGGGCTTCGCCACCGCCTCGGTGGGCTGGCTGGAAGGTCTGCGCCAGATCACCTCCACCCGCGCCGACAGCGAGCAGGCGGTCCTGGCCCAGGCCTCCGGCGCCCTGTCCAACGCCACCGGCATCAACCTCGACCAGGAATATGCCAACCAGCTGGAGCTGGAGCGCTCCTACCAGGCGTCCTCCAAGCTGATCGGCGCCGTCAACCAACTCTTCGATGCCCTCTTCGGCATGATCCGGTGATCGCCATGATGAGCACCTACATCTCGACCCTCGCCTGGACCAGCGCCGCCCGCAATGTTCTGCCGCGGCTGCAAACCGAGATCACCAAAGCTCAGGTGGAAATTTCGTCCGGGCGAAGCGCAGATCTGGGCCTTTCTCTGGGCGTTGGGGTCGGCCAGAGCGTCGATCTGCACGCCACCGAGGACCGCCTCAACGCGCTGACCCGGGACCATGCCCTCGCCAAGAGCCAGCTTGACCTGACGCAGACGACGCTGGGTCAGATCTCGACTGACACCAATGATTTCCTGAAAAACCTGATCGCCGCGAAGTCGACGACGGTCGGGTCGGGCGTCATCACAGATCAGGCGAAGGCGGGACTGTCCGCTTTTACTTCCATGATGAATACGGGGGACGGCCAGAGATACATCTTTGGCGGCATCAATAACGGCGTGCCGCCCCTGGCCAATTACGACAACGGCCCCAAGGCGGCTGTGAACGCCGCCTTCGCGCAGCGGTTCGGCCTGGACCCGGTGGACCCGCAGCGCGACCCGAAAGTGGCTGAAATCACCACGTCCGACATGGAAGACTTCCTGAACAACGAATTCTCCGCCCTGTTCGCCGATCCCGCTTGGGGGCAGACCTGGTCGAGCGCGTCGGACCAGAACCTCACCAGCCGCATCTCGTCGTCCGAGAGCGTGACCGTTTCGACCAATGCCAACATACCAGCCATGCGCAACCTTGCCATGGCATATACGATGGCATCGCAACTGGCCCTGTCCAGCCTTCCGGAAGGCGCCAGGAATGCAGTTGTGACGAAGGCGGTGGAAGTAACGGGACGCGCCGTGACTGGCCTGAACCAGGCCGCGACCGTGCTTGGTGTCTCGCAAATACGCCTGGCTGCGGCGGAGAATGCCACGCAGCGCTCGCTCAACACCGTTTCTCTTCACATCTCCGCTGTGGAGGGTGTGGACCCTGCAGAAGCCAAGACGAGACTGGATAGCCTGACCACACAGCTTCAGATGTCCTACTCGACGACAGCGAAAATCATGCAGCTGAGCATCCTCAACTATGTTTGAAGGCAGTAACGAGGGCGTCATGTATAAGTTCTCCTATGCCGAGATTCTCGAAGAATCTGGTGCCATCAAGCGCGAGCGTGAGCGCCTCGCCCTCGATCATGCCATTGGTCTGCTCGACACGGCTTCGCTGTCGGCTTCCGTTCCCTCGGCGCTGGAGGCCATCGAATATACTCAGAAACTCTGGGGATTCCTGATCTCTGATCTGTCCAATCCCCATAATGAGTTGCCCGATGATCTCAAGGCGAGCCTCATCTCCATCGGCCTTTGGGTCATGAAGGAGGGGGATGACATCCTCAACGAGCGTTCCAACAATTTCGCCGGCCTCATCGAGGTCAATCGTGCCATTCGGGACGGACTGTCATGAAAAAATCCATGCAGCTCAATCTGAGAGCCGGAGAAAAACTGTACATTAACGGCGCCGTTGTGCGGTTCGATCGCAAGGTGTGCGTCGAACTCATGAATGACGTGACATTCCTCATGGAAAATCACGTCATGCAATTGGAAGAGACCAGCACTCCCCTGCGCCAACTCTATTTCGTGGCGCAGGCCATTCTGATGGACCCGGCCAACGCCGCGGCGGCGCGCACCCTGTTCTTCCAGCAATTGGCGGCCCTCTTCACCTCGTTCCGCAACCTCGATGTCCTGCGGGGGCTCGATGAAGTCGGGCAAATGGTTGAATCTGAAAGGGTTTACGACGCCCTGCGGGCCTTGCGGGGCCTGTTCCCCCTGGAAGACGCGATCCTGGGCGACCCCGCCCGCCGGCCCACCTGCGCCGCCTGACGCAGCAGGACGGCCTCGCGCAACCTTCGCCGGGCAAGAGGAAGGCAGGAGGAAAAATCATGACGAGTATCAGCAGCCTGACCGGCACCGCCCCGTCCACCGCCAGCGGCGCGAGCACCGCGACCGCCGCCGCCGGCAAGGCATCTACCATCGATTATACCTCGTTCCTGAAGCTGCTGGTGGCCCAGCTGCAGAACCAGGACCCGACCCAGCCCATGGATTCCACCGCCTACATGTCCCAGCTGGCGGCGTTTTCTCAGGTGGAACAGTCGGTTGCTTCCAACGCCAAGCTGGACTCCCTGCTGATGACCTCCTCGCTCCAGCTCGCCGAGCAGGCGGTTGGGCGCGGCGTGACCAGCGCGGACGGCTCCGTCAGCGGACAGATTTCCTCGGTGCGCCTCACCAGCGGCGACCCGGTGGCCACGCTGACCAACGGGCAGACCGTGACCTTGTCCTCCGGCATCGTGCTCAGCCAATGAACGAGGCCGACGCGCTCGACCTCGTCCACTCGGCCATCTGGACCATCCTCATTGCCGCAGGACCTGCGGTCGCAGCGGCGATGCTGGTGGGAATATTGGTGGCGTTCTTCCAGGCACTGACACAAGTGCAGGAAGTCACCTTGACCTTCATTCCGAAGATCATCGCCGTGCTTGCGGCAACCGCCGTAACCGGCTCCTTCATGGGCGCGCAGATCCTTGCCTTCACGCAGGAAATCTACGGCCACATCGCAACCGGATATTGAGCCGGGCGACGTCTTACCAGTCCATCGACATGATGTCGGACCATGGCCTTCGGGCCGGCGCCATATGAGGTGGCGTGGGGGTGAAAGATGAGTGACATCGCAGCCGACGGCGTTGCCGTGGGGAATTCACGCCGTGACATCGGGTTTGCCATCGGCGTGGTGGCGATCCTGGCGGTTCTGTTCCTGCCGATCCCGACCTTTCTCATCGATATTGGCCTGGCGCTCTCCATTGCACTGTCCGTGCTGATCCTGATGGTGGCGCTGTGGATCCAGAAGCCGCTGGAATTCTCCTCCTTCCCCACCATTCTTCTGATCGCCACCTTGTTGCGCCTGGCGCTGGGCGTGGCCACCACCCGCCTCATCCTCGCCCATGGCGGCGACGGCGTGCACGCGGCCGGGCGCATCATTCAAGGCTTTTCACAACTGGTGATGAGCGGTGATTTTGTCATCGGCATCGTGGTCTTCGTGATCCTTGTCACGGTCAATTTTCTTGTCATTACTAAGGGCGCGACACGTATTGCCGAAGTGGGCGCGCGCTTCACCCTCGACGCCATTCCCGGCAAGCAGATGGCCATCGATGCCGACCTGAATGCCGGCCTGATCGACGACAAGGAGGCCCAGCGCCGCCGGAGCGAGCTGGAAGAGGAAAGCGCCTTCTTCGGCTCCATGGACGGTGCCTCGAAATTCGTGCGCGGCGAGGCCATTGCGAGTCTGATCACCATTGCGGTGAACATCTTCGGCGGCATCATCATCGGCGTCACCCGCCATGGGCTCCCCCTGGGCGAAGCCGCCGACATCTTCACGCGCCTGTCCGTGGGCGATGGCCTGGTCTCGCAGATCCCCGCCCTCATCGTGTCGCTCTCCGCCGGCCTGCTGGTGTCGAAGGGCGGCACGCGCGGACGGGCGGAAAAGGCCGTTCTGGGGCAGCTCGGTGCCTATCCGCGGGCCCTGTTTGTGGCCTCAGGGCTTTTGTTCGCCCTGGCTCTCGTGCCGGGCCTTCCCTTCCTGCCCTTTGCCGTCCTCGCCGGCGTGATGGCCTATGTGGGCTATGTCATTCCCAAGCAGGCGGCGCGGCAGAAGGCGGATGCCGAGGCGAAGGCCGCGGCTGAAACCGCGGCGGCGCAGAAGGAGGCGCGCGAAAGCGTCAAGGAATCCCTGCGCACGCCCGAGATCGAAGTGTGCGTCGGCAAGCAGTTGGCGGGCCTTGTCCTGCGCTCTCCCACCGAACTGTCAAACCGCGTGTCCAAGATGCGGCGCAAGTTCGCCATGCGCTATGGCTTTGTGGTGCCGGATATTCGCATGTCGGAGAGCCTGTCCGTTCCGGCCAAGACCTACCAGATCAAGATCCACGGCACCGTGGTCGCGGCCCATGACATGCGCATCGGCGAGCTACTGGTGGTCACCGGCGAGGGCCGCGCGCCGGATGTCCCAGGCGAGGAGGTGCGCGAGCCGGCCTTCGGCATGAAGGCCGTCTGGGTGGCGGAAGCCTATGCGGCGGAAGTGCGCCGGGAGGGCTTCACCCCCGTGGACAATGCCACGGTGATGTTGACGCATGTCAGCGAGGTCATCTCCAACAACTTGCCGCAGCTTCTGTCCTACAAGGATATGCGTGCCCTCCTTGATCGTCTCGACCCGGAATACAAGCGTCTCATCGACGACATCTGCCCCTCTCAGATTTCCTTTTCCGGTCTTCAGGCGGTGCTGAAGCTGCTGCTGTCGGAGCGCGTTTCCGTCCGCAATCTCCATTTGATCCTGGAAGCCATCGCCGAAATCGTCCCCCATGCCCGCCGGTCCGAACAGGTCGCCGAGCATGTGCGCATGCGCATGGCGCAGCAGATCTGCGGGGATCTGGCCGAGGGCGGCGTGCTGCGCGTGCTGCGCCTGGGCAGCCGCTGGGACCTGACCTTCCACCAGAGCCTCAAGCGGGACGCGAAGGGCGAGGTGATCGAGTTCGACATCGATCCGCGCCTCGTCGAGCAGTTCGGCACCGAGGCCTCGTCCGCCGTGCGGGAGCGCATGAAGCAGGGCATGCCCTTCGTGCTCGTCACCGCGCCCGATGCGCGGCCCTATGTGCGCATGATTATCGAGCGCATGTTTCCGTCGTTGCCCGTGCTCTCCCATGTGGAGATCGCACGAGGCGTGGAAATCCAGTCTCTGGGCGTCATTGCATGAGCGCGGAGGCGAGCCATGCGGTGTTCACCGCCTTTCTCGTCTTCTGCCGTGTGGGGGCCTGCCTGATGCTGCTTCCGGGCATTGGCGGGCGGCATCTGCCCATGCAGGTGCGGGTGTTCCTCGCGGTGTCCCTATCGCTCGCCTTTGCGCCCCTGCTGCAGGGGGAAATGCAGGGCCTGGCAACCCCGTCCAATGCGGTGGGCTTTGTGATGTCGGTGGCGTCGGAAATCGCCATCGGAGCGGGCATCGGCCTTTTGGCCCGGGTGTTCTTTCTCGCCTTGCAGACCATGGCCAATGCAACGGCTCAGGCCATCGGCGTCGCCGGCATGCCGGGCATTCCGATGGAGGATGACGAGCCGCTGCCGGCGGTTGCCGTCCTCATCGCCTTCAGCGCGACCACGCTTCTCTTCGTGACCGATCTCCACCTGGAGCTGATCAAGGGGCTGTTCGAGAGCTATCGCCGCATTCCGCCCTCGGCGGTGTTCACGCTGCGCTTCGCGCTGCCGGATCTGGTGGACCAGCTGACTGCTGCCTATCTCCTCGCCGTGCGGCTGACGAGCCCGTTCATCATCTATTCCGTCATCGCCAATGTGGCGGTGGGAATCACCAACAAATTCACCCCGCAGATCCCGGTCTATTTCGTCGCCACACCGTTCGTCATGGCCGGTGGCCTGCTGCTTTTCTACATGATTGCCGACACCCTGCTGGCGAATTTCATCCAGGTGGTCGGAAACTGGCTGAAGGGAGGCTGACGCCATGTCCGATCGTCTGGCCAAGGCGCGCCGCATCGTTGCCGTGCGCGAGCAGATGCACAAGATTGCCGAGTGGGAGCAGGCCCGGCTCGCGCGCGAGCATGCGGACCTGGAGCGCACCCGTGGCGAACTGCTGGCGTCCTACGACCATGAGGCCTTCGGGCGCTTGTTTGCGGCGAGCGTGGCCCGCCGGCTCGCCCAGGTCAGCCGCGCCGCTCAAGTGGTCGTGGAGGCCAAGTCCCGGCAGGAGGAGAAGGTGCGGGACGAGGCGCTGGCGCTGAAGCGGGCAGAGCGTATGGAAGGCCACGCCGAGGATGCGGCCCGCGCGGAAGCCGACAAGAAGGCGTTCCAGGTGCTGGTGGAGGCCAGCGCCACGGCATCTTCCCGCGATGAGGGCAATGCAAGCCTCGCATAAGCCAAAGGCGGCAAGGTTCCCTGGTCGAAACTCCCTGTTGCGAATGGGACCATGGGAATCCAGCCTCCTTCAGACATCGTCATGGGCGTCATGCAGGCCGCAGATCCGGCCCGCCAGCAGGCGGTGATCAGCAAGCTGCGGGCTTTGGCCATGGGCGGCCCGGGCGATAGCCTGGCCTTCGACCAGGCGATGCAGGCCAATGGCCAGAGCCGGCCCCCGGCGGCGCCTCTGACCCCTGGGTTTGCGCCCTTCGCTGTCTCTTCCACGATTGCGCTCCGCAATGCCACGGCCCTGTCCCGTCCGCAGAGCGGCGCGGGTGCGGAGGTCTCCCCGGCAGCAGCTTCCCTGCGGAAGTTCGAGTCCATGGTGTTGTCCCAGTTCGTGCAATCCATGATGCCCCAGAAGTCGGAAGCCGTATTCGGCACCGGCAATGCCGGCCAGATCTGGAAATCCATGCTGGCGGAAAAGGTAGCGGACCAGGCCGCCCGCGCCGGCGGCATCGGCATCGCCCAGCGCGTCGGCATCGCCATTGCCGCGCGCGCTCAGGACGGCGATCAGGCGGCAACCAGCGCCGCCGCAGCCTTCCAGGCCGTCGATCCTTCGGCCCGGGCCGCTCTTTCGGCTTCTCCTGGCCTGCGGGCGAAGGGGTGAGGAACGCGTGATGGACCTTCCTGACATCCAGCCTCTCAGCCCCATCCATGGGGACCCGGCCCTCGCCACCCTCATCAGCGCGCTTGAGCGCCTGGAGGAGTTGGTGGACCACGAGACCGAGGCGCTGCGCCGCCGCACGCCGGTGGATCTGGCGGACATCAATCGCCGCAAGAGCCGCAGCCTGCTGGAACTCAGCCGCGCCGCCCGCGGCTTGGACCTCCGCCGTTCGGACCTGCTCCAGGCGCGCCTTGACCGGCTGCGGGAGAAGCTTGCCGACAACCAGGGCGTCCTGTCGCTGCATCTGTCGGCGGCGCAGGAAGTGGGCGCGATCCTCGACCAGGCGCTGCGGGATGCGGAATCCGACGGCACCTATTCCACCTATGGCTCTGGCGAGGGGAGGGGGGCATGGTGAAGTTCCTCCTCATCGGCCTTTGGGTGTGCGCCGTTGCGCTCGGCTCCAGCTATGGCGCGGCCTATTGGGCGGCGGGTGCCGCCCATGCCAAGGCGCAGGACCCTTATCCGCCGGGCCTTGAATTCAAGCGGCTGCCGGCGGTCACGGTCCCGATGATTATTGATGGCCAGATCAAGGGCTATGTGCTCGCCAAGATGGTGTTCACCGCGGATGCGGGCACATTGCGGAAGTTGACCGTGGACCCAGCGGTCTTTGTCACCCACGCGGTGTTCAACGACATCTATGTCAACGGCCGGATCGAGTCCGGGAAGATCACGAAATACGACCTTCCCGCCATGACGGCACGCGTGAAGGCCGCGTCCAATGCCTATATCGGCGGGGATGTGATCCAGGAAGTCCTGATCGATTCCATAAATTACATCGACAAGACCGACATGCGGACCGGAGGCGGAAGCAACGCACCCGTTAAACCTGAAAAACCCGCACCTAAAGAAAAAGCTGCGCACTGAGATTGGATCATCAGATGAAGATCATCGGTAAAATCTACAGTATTGTCGGCGTTCTCGGCCTGACGACGGTCGCGGTGTGCGGCGTGGCCCTCTACGGCATGCACGCACAGGCCACCGGCGCGTCCATGCTCGACAACACAGTGCAGCGGGCGGTTCTGCTGGAGCGCATAAACGGTGGCGTCTCACAAGTGGTGATGGAGGCCCGCGGCATTTACATGTCGCCGTCCAACGATGTCGCCAAGCCGTTCGCGACGGGTTTGCTGCGCGCCTTGGACAATATCGACCAGAGTGTCGCCGAGCTGAAGCGTCTGACCCCCGTGGGCGACCAGGATGATCTGAAGCAGGTTCTGCTGGATCTCAAGGAGTTTCGCACCTTCCGTATGGAAACCGCACGCCTTGGCACCGAGGTTAACCCTGCGGCAGCCAACACCCAGGGCAATAACGAGGCGAACCGCAACAACCGCAAGGCGCTCCAGACGTCACTGGCGAAGGTGACGGCAGGCGTCATGGACGATTTGGAGCCGTTGCGGCAGGCGCAAGAGGCGCTCCAGCGCAGCGTCTGGACCGTCATCATCGCCGCCACCGTCGGCGGACTGGTGATCGGTGTCGGCATCGCGCTGTTCATCGGGACGCGGCTCCTGAGCCGCCCGCTGGTGCGCGTTGCCCAGTCAATCCAGAAGCTCGCCAACGGCGATCTGGATGTCCAGCTTGAGACCCGGCGTGCCGCCGACGAGGTGGGTGACCTGTGGAACAGCACGGAGCAGCTGCTGGGCGAATTGCGCAATGCGGAGCGCATGCGCGCCGAGCAGGCGGCAACCACCCAGCGTCTTGAAGGTGAGAAGCGCGCCGCCATGCGCTCGCTTGCGGAGCAGTTTGATCGTGATGTCTCGGGCGTGGTGCGCACCGTGGCCGAGGCCGTCACCGTCTTGGAGCGCAATGCCGCGTCCATGAGCGCGTCCGCCGACGAGACCAGCCGGCAGTCCACCATCGTGGCGGCGGCCGCCGAACAGGCCACCTCCAACGTGCAGACCGCCGCCTCCGCGGCGGAGGAAATGGCGGCCTCCGTGCGCGAGATCGGCTCCCAGGTGGCCACCGCCGCCCGCATCGCCGGCGAGGCGACCACCCAGGCGTCGGGTACGGCGGAAGTGGTGCGCGGTCTTGCGGCGTCCGCCGCGCGGATTGGCCAGGTGGTCAATCTCATCACCGACATCGCCTCCCAGACCAATCTCTTGGCCCTCAATGCCACCATCGAAGCGGCCCGGGCGGGAGATGCGGGACGGGGCTTTGCGGTGGTCGCCCAGGAGGTCAAGACGCTCGCGGAGCAGACCTCCAAGGCCACCGACGAGATCTCCTCCCAGATCGCGGCCGTTCAGGGGGCAACCAATGAGGTGGTGCGGGCCATTGAGGGCATCTCCGGGACGATCCGGCGGATCGACGAAATTTCCACCGCCATCTCCACCTCCATCGACGAGCAAGGCGCCGCCACCGGCGAGATCGCCCAGAACGTCGCCCAGGCCGCCCAGGGTACGCAGGAGGTCTCCTCCTCCATCACCAATGTGAGCGCGGCCGCCGCC
Organism: Aquabacter sp. DMC10; assembly: GCF_056314145.1. Classification (NCBI taxonomy): domain Bacteria; kingdom Pseudomonadati; phylum Pseudomonadota; class Alphaproteobacteria; order Hyphomicrobiales; family Xanthobacteraceae; genus Aquabacter; species Aquabacter sp. DMC10. Next base: position 478,125 of record NZ_JBQUYX010000004.1, read on the forward strand.
AACACCGGACGCGTGTCCTCCGACATCGTCCACGCCGCGAGCGACCTGTCCAACCAGGCCCAGCGCCTGCGGAACCAGGTGGACATCTTCGTGGAGCGCGTGCGGGCCGCCTGACCCGACCTCCTTTCCGGTGCGGACGCCCGCAAGGCGCCCGCGCCCCCAAGTTTCGGCCCATGGGCCGCACGTGAACCCCTTTTAGCCCCCGCCTGCACCTCGGAGTTGAGGCCATGGATGATCTGTTGCGCGAGTTCCTGACGGAGACCAATGAGAGCCTTGACGTGGCGGACGTGGAGCTCGTCAAGTTTGAGCAAGATCCGAACAATGCTCAGATCCTGAACAATATTTTCCGTCTGGTTCACACCATCAAGGGAACCTGCGGCTTCATCGGCCTGTCCCGGCTGGCGGCGCTGGCGCATGCGGCGGAAACCTTGATGGACAAGTTCCGCGAGGGGCGCCCGGTCACCACCGAGGCCGTGGGCCTGGTGCTGAGCACCATCGACCGCATCAAGGGGCTCATGGCGGAGCTTGAGGCGGCGGAAGGCCGCGAGCCGGAAGGCTCCGACGCCGACCTTATTCATCAGCTGGAAGCCATGGCCGAACGGCCGGTGGAGGCTGCCCCTCCGCCGCCTCCCCCGCCCCCGCGCGCGCCGGTGGTGGCCGCCGCGCCGGCTGCCAGCGCCCTGGAGCGTGAGCTGCTTCCGGGCGAGATTCCGCTCGACGAGCTGGATCGGATCTTCCGCGAGACCGCCGTGGAGCGCCCGGCCAAGGCCGCGCCCGCGCCCGCGCCCAAGAAGGCCGCAGCTCCCGTGGAAGCCCCGGCCGCCAAGCCGGCTCCGGCGGCGGCACGTCCGCTTCCCAAGCCCGCCAACGACACCGCGCCCCCCGCCCGCGAGGAGCCGGCGGCCGCCGCGCCCGCCCGTGGCGAGGATGCCGCCCATTCGAGCGTTTCGGCCCAGTCCATCCGCGTCAGCGTCGGTGTGCTCGAACATCTCATGACCATGGTCTCTGAGCTGGTGCTGACCCGCAACCAGCTGATGGAGATCGCCCGGCGCCACGAGGATTCCGAATACAAGGTCTCGCTCCAGCGCCTGTCCAACGTCACGGCCGAGCTGCAGGACGGCGTCATGCGCACCCGCATGCAGCCCATCGGCAATGCCTGGCAGAAGCTGCCGCGCATCGTGCGCGACCTGGCGCAGGAACTGGGCAAGCAGATCGAGCTGGAGCAGATCGGCGCCGAGACCGAGCTGGATCGGCAGGTCCTCGACCAGATCAAGGATCCGCTCACCCACATGGTGCGCAACTCCGCCGACCACGGCCTGGAGGGTCCCGAGGAGCGTCGCGCCGCTGGCAAGCCCGAGAAGGGCACCATCCGGCTGTCCGCCTATCACGAGGGCGGGCATGTGATCGTCGAGATCGCCGATGACGGCCGCGGCCTCAACGTGGCCCGCATCAAGCAGAAGGCGCAGGAGAACGGGCTGGCCACCGAGGCCGAGCTGGCCAAGATGCCGGACGGCCAGGTGTTCCGCTACATCTTCCATGCGGGCTTCTCCACCGCCGAGAAGGTGACCAACGTGTCCGGCCGCGGTGTCGGCATGGACGTGGTGCGCTCCAACCTGGAGCTCATTGGCGGCACGGTGGAGGTGCGCTCCAAGGCGGGGCAGGGCTCCACCTTCATCATCAAGATCCCGCTCACGCTTGCCATCGTGCCGGCCTTGATCGTGCGCGCCGGAGACGAGCGCTTCGCCCTGCCACAAAGCGCGGTGGTGGAACTGGTGCGCGTGCAGCCCAATTCCGAGCATGCGGTCAAGCGCTTGAAGGAAGCCCCGGTGCTGTGCCTGCGCGACAAGCTGCTGCCCATCGTCCAGCTGGGCACCTTGCTCGGCATGGAGAGCGATCCGGCCAAGGAGGAGGCCTTGCTCAACGATGCGCTCATCGTCGTGATGCAGGTGGGCCATCAGACCTTCGGCGTGGTGGTGGACGCGGTTTCCCACACCGAGGAAATCGTGGTGAAGCCCATGTCGTCCCTGCTGCGGCAGCTGACCCTGGTATCGGGCAGCACCATCCTGGGCGATGGCCGTGTCATCATGATCGTGGACCCGAGCGGCCTGTCGCAGGCGGCCTCGGCGCCGGTGGAAGGCGCGGCCGAAGCGCTGGGTGCCCACGCGGGCAATCGTGCGGCGGATCGGGGAGCGACGTCCTCGCTGCTCCTGTTCCGCGCCGGCGGCGGCGAGATCAAGGCGGTGCCGCTCTCGCTGGTCACCCGCTTGGAGGAACTGGACGTCACCAAGGTGGAGCGCGTCAACGGCCATCCGGTGATCCAGTATCGCGGTGCCCTGATCCCGCTCATCTACGTCAACGACGCAGTGCGGCGGGCGGAGACCGGGACCCAGCCCATGCTCATCTTCTCGGACGAGGGCCGTGTCATGGGCCTCGTTGTGGACGAGATCGTCGATATCGTCGAGGCGCACCTCGACATGCAGCTCTCGGCGGATACGCCGGAAGTGCTCGGCGCGGCCGTCATCGAGGGCCAGGCGACCGAGATCCTGGATGTGGGCCACTACATCAACCTGGCCTTCGGCGAGCGCTTCGAGCAGATGTCGCGGACGCAGAAGGGTGCCGTCCCCAAGCTGCTGCTGGTGGATGACAGCCCCTTCTACCGCAACCTCCTGGAGCCGGTGCTGAAGGGCAACGGCTACGAGGTCACCGCTTGCGGCTCGGCGCGTGAAGCGCTGGAGCGGCTGTGCAATGGCACCCGGTTCGATGCCATCGTCTCCGATGTGGAGATGCCCGGCATGGACGGCTACGCGCTTGCCGAGGCGGTGCGTCGCGATCCGCAGATCCAGGGCCTGCCGATCATCGCGCTGGCCGGACACAACGACCCCGACGCCATCGAGCGCGGCCGCGCGGCCGGCTTCACCGACTACATCGCAAAGTTCGACCGGCCCGGCCTGATCGCGGCCCTGAAAGAATTCGCCAACGTCAGCAAGGGAGTGGCGGCATGACCACCGTCGTTGCAAAAACGGACGCGGCCCAGCGCTCGGAGATCCAGTTCGTCACGGTGCGGATCGGGCCGCAGCTCTTCGGCCTTCCCATCAACATGGTGCACGAGGTCTTCGTGCCGGACGCGATCACCCGCGTTCCGCTCGCCTGGCGCGAGATCGAAGGGGTGCTGAACCTGCGCGGCCGCATCGTCACCATGGTGAATATGCGCCGCCTGCTGTCCCTGCCGCCGGCGGACAAGGCCGGCATGGCGGTGGGCATCGAGCACAATGGGGAAGCCTTCGGCCTCATCATCGATGAGGTCGGCGACGTCCTCATGCTCGACACCTCGCGGCGGGAGACCAATCCCGCCAATCTCGACCCCCACTGGGCGGGGATCGTGGCGGGCGTGCATCGCCTGTCCGGGGAACTGCTCCTCATCCTCGACGTGGATCTGGCCCTGCGGCGCGCCGGCATGACGCGCGCCGCGGCCTGACCACCTCTCCCGTTCATAGGAAGCGACACATGAAAACCTGTCTCGTGGTCGACGATTCCGGCGTGGCCCGGAAGGTGGCTCGCCGCATTCTCGAGGATTTCTGCTTCTCCGTCTCGGAGGCGCCGGACGGCCAGAAGGCCCTGGAGGAATGCCTGCGGGCCATGCCCGACGCCATCGTGCTCGACTGGGCGATGCCCATCACCGATGGCCTGGAATTTCTCGCAAAGCTGCGGGCCACTCCCGGCGGCGACGCCCCCAAGGTGATTTTCTGCACCGCCAAGAATGACCTGGACCACATTGCCAAGGCCCTGGCCCTGGGCGCCGACGAATACATCATGAAGCCGTTCGATTCCGAAATCCTGCGGGAAAAGCTGGTCGAAGTCGGTCTCATGGAAGAGAGCGTTCCGTGAGCAGCGCCGCCCCAAGCCCCACCCCTCCCCCGTCGGGGGACCGCATCCGCGTGATGATCGTGGATGATTCCGTCTTCGTCCGCGGCATCCTGAAGACCTGGCTGACCGAGGATCCCGAGTTTGACGTGGTCGCCACCCACGCCAACGGCCGGCTGGCGGTCAACGATATCGTCGCGGCGCAGCCGGATGTGGTGATCCTCGACCTGGAAATGCCGGACATGGACGGGCTTCAGGCCCTGCCCATCATCCTGGAGCGCAAGCCCAACACCATGGTGATGGTGGCCTCGACCCTCACCCGCCGCGGGGCGGAAGTGAGCTTGCGGGCCCTCACCCTCGGGGCGGCCGATTATCTGCCCAAGCCCGATGCCGGGCGCGGTATTGCCGCGGCCGATGATTTCAAGCGGGATTTGCTGGCGAAGGTGCGAAGCCTCGGCCAAAGGGCGCGGCGACGCCCGGGCGGGCCGCGTCCCACCGCGCCGGCGCCCGCGGCGGTGGCTCCGTCCGCGCCCGCCGCCAGCGAAGGAGCGCGTCCGGCCCCAGTCCGACCGACCGCTGCTCCCCCGCCGCCCCCCGTCGCGGCTCCCCTGAAGCGGGGGGAAACCAAGATGCGGTCCTATTCCATGTCGCCGGTGGGGATTCTCACCATCGGCAGTTCAACAGGCGGCCCCCAGGCCCTGACGCGGCTGTTCGGCCAGATCGGCCCGGCGGTTGGCGGAGTTCCCGTCGTCATCGCCCAGCACATGCCGGCCACCTTCACCGCCATTCTGGCGGAGCACGTGAGCCGTGCCGCCGGCCGGCCCGCCGCCGAGGGCGTGGACGGGGAAGAACTGCTTCCCGGCCGCATCTACATCGCGCCCGGTGGCCGCCACATGGTGATCGAGCGCGCGAAGGGTAAGCCCGGCATCATCCGGCTCAATGACGACCCGCCGGTGAATTTCTGCCGGCCGGCCGTGGACCCCCTGTTCAATGCGGTGGCGCACTCCTTCGGGACCCATGTGCTCGCCCTCGTGCTGACCGGCATGGGTAGCGACGGCGCGCGCGGCGCCGGCGTCATCGCCGATGCCGGTGGCAGCGTGATTGTTCAAGACGAGGAGACCAGCGTGGTGTGGGGCATGCCCGGTGCGACGGCGTCCGCAGGCAATGCCTGCGAGATCCTGCCGCTCGATGGAATCGCCCGCAAGGTCAACCGCATGTTGACGGGAGCCCGGTCATGATAACGCCTACCGACTACGACTTCTTTCGTCGTTTCCTGAAGCAGCGTTCGGGCCTCGTCTTGTCGGACGACAAGCACTATCTCCTGGAGAGCCGTCTTGCGCCCCTCCTGCGCAGGTTCGATCTCCTGGATTTCGCGCACCTCGCCAATGTGTTGCGGGACGGCACCTCCCTGCTGATCTCGGAGGCGGTGGTCGAAGCCATGACCACCAACGAATCCTTGTTCTTTCGGGATCGCACGCCGTTCGAGAACTTCACCAAGCTGATGCTGCCGAAGATCCATCAGCGGCGTCCCTTCGGTGCTCCCATCCGCATCTGGTGTGCGGCCGCCTCTACCGGACAGGAGCCCTATTCCCTGGCCATGACGCTGCTGGAGCATCCCGGCGTCATCGGAAACCGTCGGGTCGAGATCATCGGCACGGACCTTTCGACGGAGGTGCTCGATCGGGCGAGGGCCGGGCGCTACAATCAGTTCGAGGTGCAGCGTGGCCTTTCCGCCCCGATGCTCCTGAAGTATTTCGTCAAGGCTGGCGACATGTGGGAGGTGGTCCCGCAGGTCAAGTCCATGGTGGAATATCGCCGCCTGAACCTGCTCGACCCCTTCCTCGGGCTCGGCATCTTCGACATTGTCTTCTGTCGAAACGTGCTGATCTATTTTGACGCCCCCACCAAGACGGACATCTTGAACCGCATCGCCCGGGTGCTCACCTCGGACGGGTTCCTGGTGCTTGGCGGAGCAGAGACGGTGATGGGGCTGGGCGATGCCTTCCGCGCCATGCCCGATTGCCGCGGCTTCTACATTCCCAACCAGACCTCCGCCGCCGCCGTGGGGGCCTGAGCCCCCGCTGCTTAGGCGCTGTAGATCCAGTCGTACCTGTCGATCAGGTGGCTGCCGGTCAGCCGCAGGACCGTGTCGCGCGCAAAAGCGGCCGGCCCGGCCAGATGGTAGACCATGCCATTGGCGCGCGCCTCCCGCTGGATGCGGGCGGTGCGAGGCCGGCGGGCGGCCTCATAGGCCCGCAGCGCCTGCTCGGCCTCGGTGTGCTCCCGCACGGCTTGGCCGAGGCACCAGGCATCTTCGATCGCCTGTGCGGCCCCCTGGGCGAGAAAAGGCAGCATGCCGTGGGCGGCATCGCCCAGCAGCGTGCTGCGCCCCGTGCCCCAGCGCGGCAAGGGATCGATGTCGTAGAGCCCCCAGCAGCGATAATCGGGTGCGCGGCCGAGCAAGGCGCGCACCTCATCTGCCCAGCCGGAAAAGGCAGCATGGACGGTGGACGTTTCCCCCGGCTCGCTCCACCGCGCCACGGGCCGCTCTTCCTTCACCACGGCGACCACGTTCGTGGCGTCTCCCCCGCGCACCGGATACGTCACCAAGTGCGCGTCCGGGCCGAGATAAAGCCGCACCACCGGTTCGCCTTCGTAAGGCGAGGGAATGGTGGCGCGATAGGCGAGGCGCGAGGCAAAGACCGGTGTCGCCGCATGGCCGAGCTGGGCGCGCACCGTCGAGCGGATGCCGTCGGCGCCCACCAGGAGGTCCGCTTCCAGCGGGAGCGGCTCGCCATCCCGGCTGGCGATGACCGCGACCTTACCGTTGTCCGCCTCCACCCCTTCCACCTGCGCCCCAAGCACGATGCGGTTGCCCGCCGCCTGCGCCGCCTGGGCCAGAGCGCCGTGCAGGTCGGCCCGGTGAATGACGAGGAAAGGGGCGCCGTAGCGGGCGGTCGCCGGCGCATATTCGCAGCGGGCGATCAGGCGGGCCGTGCGGCCCTCCATCACCTCGAGCGCCACCGGCAGAACGCCCACGTCAAGAACGGCGTCCAGGACGCCGAGATCGCGCAGGATGCGCGTGGCGTTGGGGGTGAGCTGCAGGCCCGCACCCACTTCTTCAAGTGCCGGGGCCTGCTCCAGGATACAGACATCCAGGCCGACGCGGCGCAGTGCCAGCGCGCACGTCAAGCCTCCTATGCCCGCGCCGACGACCAATGCGTCGCGCGCCGCGGCCACTGCGCTCCCGGGCGCCACGGCGTCACGCCGCCTCGGACTGGCCCTGCCAGACGCACCCCTCGGGCTTCGCCTCATTGGCCTTCAGGGCCGGATTGTAGCGGTAGAGCGTCGAGCAATAGGAGCAGATGATCTCGGTGTCGCCGCCCATATCGAGGAAGATGTGGGGGTGATCGAAGGGCGGACGGGCGCCGATGCACATGAATTCCCGCGCGCCCACTTCGATGACCGTCACGCCGAGGTCGTTACAGAAGTGGGGAATGCCGATGGCTGCCATGATCCGATCCGTCTCTTGCGCCACCTGTTGCAGCGCGGCGGGACTTTAGCGCTTCCGCCCTGCCCGTCCAAGGGGGGAGACCGGCTCGTCCCCCGCTCGCACCCCGAGGCGACTCGGCGCTGCCTTGGTCTGACCATCTCGGTGGGGCACCCGGTTGGTCCGGAGGGATGGCGTTCATCTCGCAAAAAAGTGCGCGGCCCCTCCCTGGTGTCCCACCCCCGGCACCCCATATGAATGGGCATGACGCTAGGGAAGGAAATGCAACAGGCCTTCACGGAAAGACCATTGTCCGCAGCACATCACGCTCCGGCTCCCCTGGGGCAGGGGCGCAGTTCGCTGGGCGGCGAAGGAACGGAAGGTCGTCGGGGTCGTGAGGGTTCGAGGGGAATGAGCATGTTCAAGCGTTTGGCGATGTTCGCCGCAATCGTCGCACTGGGCTCGGCCATGAGCCTTGCCACCGTTCACACGGCCGATGCCCGCCAGGGCGGCGGGTTCGGCAGCCGGGGCACGCGCACCTACCAGGCGCCGCCCAGCACGCAGACAGCCCCGTCCACTGCACAGCCGATTCAGCGCTCCGTGACCCAGCCGTCCACCGCGCCCCAGAGCGCCGCCGGTGCGCGCGGCGGGTTGTTCGGTGGCGGCTTTGCTGGCTCCATGTTGCGCGGCCTTGCCATCGGCGGTCTCGTAGGCCTTCTGCTGGGCCACGGCCTCGGCGGCATGGCCGGCTTCCTGGGCCTCCTCCTTCAGGCTGCGCTGATCGGCATCGTCGTAATGCTGGTGTTCCGCCTGCTGGCGGCCCGGCGCCAGCCCTCGCCGGCCGGTGCACCGGCGTCCATGGCGCGGGATAATCTCGGCGCACCCCGCTCGGCCCTGGGTGGCCTGGGCGGCATCGGAGGTCTGGGTGGCCTCAGCGGCGGTCAGGCGCAGCCTCGTCAGGCTCCGGCGCAGAAGGGCGTGCGCGATGCCATCGGCCTGACGGGTGCCGATTTCGACAGCTTCGAGCGTCTGCTTGGCGAGGTGCAGGGCGCGTTCTCCCGCGAGGATCTCGGCGCCCTCAGCACCCTGACCACGCCGGAGGTGTATGGTTACCTGACCGAGGAGTTGCGCGACAATGAGGCGCGCGGCCTGCGCAACCAGGTGAGCGAGGTGAAGCTCCTGCAGGGCGACCTCGCCGAAGCCTGGCGCGAAGGGCAGACGGACTATGCCACGGTGGCCATGCGCTATTCCATGCGCGACCGGATGGTGAACCGCACCACCGGCCAGCCGGCGCCCGGCAGCACGGACGGGACCACGGAGACCACCGAAGTGTGGACCTTCACCCGTACCCGCGGCGGTGCCTGGACCCTGTCGGCCATCCAGGACACCTGATCCCGTCCTGCAACTCACATGCACGTTTCGACGGCGCTGCCCCTGGCAGCGCCGTTCGTGTTTCAGTGTCCCGAGCGGGCGGTGAGGGCGATGAGGCCTGCGCCCACCAGCAAGGAGCCGCCGGTGCGGTTCACCGCCTTGATGATGGCCGGATTTCCCACATGGCGGCGCGCCCGGGCGGCGGCCAGCGCATAGCCAAAGGCATTGGCGAAGGCGAGCACCAGAAAGGTGGCACAGAAAATGGCCATCTGCGGCAGCAGCGGAGCGCCATGGTCGAGGAACTGCGGCAGGAAAGCGACGAAGAAGGTCAGGCTCTTGGGATTGAGCGCGGTGACCAGGAACGCATGGCCCAGCATGTGCGCGGCGGAAGCCGGGGTGGTGCGGGGGGAGGCTTCCAGGCATCCACCGGCGCGGAACAGCCGGATGCCGAGATAGATGAGATAGGCCGCCCCGAGCCATTTCACTGCAGTGAAGAGCTCGGCCGAGGCGAGAAGCAGGGCGCCCACGCCCGCCAGCGAGGCGGTCATGGCGGCAAAGTCCCCAAGCGCCACGCCGATGGCCATGGGCACGGCCGAGCGCCAGCCCTGGCCCAACGCATAGGAGACCACCAGCAGCACGGTCGGGCCGGGGATGACCAGCAAGACGGCGGAGGCGGCCACGAAAGCCGCCCAGGTTTCAAGATCCATGGTTCCTCCCTAAACCTTTGTTCTAAAGGTCTCTTTCAGCGGGCGCGGGACGGTCTTCGCGCGTCGCAGCCGCCTTCGGCCAGGCGCACGTCCGGTCTGCCCCGATCAAGCCATTGGGAGAGCGCACCGTAAAGTGCCCTAAGGGCAGGAGGCGTCTCCCTGCTGACTGAGTGTCATGTGCGACATTCCGCCACATAGGGCGGAGCCTGGAACTGCCCCTTGGAGTAGTTAGTTAGGGAGCTGCGATCCGGGCCCCTCTGACGCGAGCATGATGCACGCGTGATGTCGGATCAGCTCCGACACTTATGCCGGTGAGTGGCCCTTTGGATCCGAAAAGCACGTCCCTGCTGTATCGACCCCGCCGTGCGCTCTTCGTGGTGAACCCGAAGGCGCGGCAGGGGGATGTTCCCCTGCCGGAAGTCCGCGAGGTGCTCGCCGAGGGGGGCATCACTCTCCAGGAGGCCGCGCTCCAGAAGGGCGCGAGCCTCTCCGATCTCATTCGGCAGCAGGCCTCCTCCTGCGACCTCGCCATCATCGGCGGGGGAGACGGCACGTTGAACGGCGCGGCGGCCGGTCTTTACGATACCGCGCTGCCGCTCGGCGTCCTACCGCTCGGCACCGCCAACGACTTTGCCCGCACCCTCGACATTCCCGCCGACCCCGTCGCCGCAGCGCAGCTGATCGCCTTTGGCGAGCCGCGGCTGGTGGATCTGGGGGAAGTCAACGGCCATCCCTTCCTCAATGTGGCCAGCATTGGCTTTTCCGCGGAACTGGCGCGCGAACTCACTGCCGCCGCGAAGAAGCGCTGGGGGGTGCTCGGCTATGCGGTGACAGCCGCGCGGCTCATCGCACAATCCCGGCTCTTTACCGCCTATATCGAGCATGACGGTACCATTGAGACGGTGCGCACCCTCCAGGTGTCCGTGGGAAACGGGCGCTATTACGGGGGTGGCATGGCTGTCGCGGAGACCGCCACGGCCGACGACGGCACGCTGGATTTCTATTCCCTTGAAGTGGACCATTGGTGGCGCCTGTTGCGCCTTCTGCCCAGCCTGCGCCGCGGCACGCAGGGCCGCTGGGACGATGTGCGCGCCTTTCGCACCACCGAGGTCATCATCCGCACCCGCAAGCCGCGCGCCGTGAACACCGACGGTGAGCTGACCACCTGGACGCCCGCCCATTTTCGTATCCGGCCGGCGGTGCTGCGGGTCTATGCCCCGCCGAGCCGGCCCCTCGCGTTCCAAAGTTCCCGACGCATCCTCGCCCCTACACCTTCAAAAGAGTGAGACATGGATTATCTCCTGCAATTGGCTGCCGACCCGGCGGCGTGGGTCGCCCTGGTGACGCTGGTGGCGATGGAAGTCGTGCTCGGCATCGACAACCTGATCTTCATCTCCATCCTGACCAACAAGCTGCCCGTGCAGCATCGCTCCAAGGCACGGCGCATCGGCATCGGCCTTGCGCTGATCCTGCGGCTTGGCCTGCTGGGCACGGTGGCCATCATCGTCCAGCTCACGCAGCCCATCCTCACCGTTTTCGGCCATCCTTTCTCCTGGCGCGACATCATCCTGATCGCCGGCGGCCTGTTCCTGGTGTGGAAGGCGACCAAGGAAATCCATCACAATGTGGACCCGGACCCGGGCTCGGACATGTTCGAGAGCGCCAAGGCGAGCATCGGCTTTACCGCCGCCATCGTGCAGATCCTGATGCTGGACCTGGTCTTCTCCATTGACAGCATCATCACCGCCGTGGGCATGACCGAGCATATTCCGATCATGATTATCGCCGTGCTCGTGGCGGTGTCCGTCATGCTGCTGGCCGCCGATCCCCTGGCGAAGTTCATCGAGGCCAATCCCACCGTGGTGATGCTGGCGCTGGGCTTCCTCATCATGATCGGCATGACGCTCATCGCGGAAGGCTTCGGCGCCCATGTTCCGAAGGGCTATGTCTATGCGGCCATGGCCTTTTCGTCCGGTGTGGAGGTGCTCAACATGCTGGTGCGCCGCGCCAACCGGAGGAAGGGCGCCCACTGATGCGGGAGGGCCGCCCGCGCCAGCGGGCGGCCACTCTCCATTCCGGCGCCGCCCGGTTCAGTGGCGGCTCCAGATCTCGGTTTCGATCTCGCCTGCCAGCTCGGGCATGTCCTCGGCGAGGAACACCGGGACCTTGCCGGCCCGGCGCTGCTCCAGATAGGAGCGGGACAGGCGCGCCACGAGGCCGGACAACAGCACGATGGCGACCAGGTTGATGGTCGCCATCAATCCCATCGAGGCGTCCGCCGCGTTGAACACGGTGGCCACGCTCTCATAGGCGCCCCAGATCACCATGGCCAACACGCCGACCCGCAGGGCCGTCTTTGATCCCTTGTGGTCGAGGCCCAGGAAGGTCAGGGCATTCTCTGCATAGGCATAGTTTCCGATGATGGAGGTGAAGGCGAAGAAGAAGATGGCGACCGCGATGAAATAGGTTCCCGCCGGGCCAATATGGGCGTTCATCGCGGCCTGTGTCAGCTGCGTGCCGGTCACCCCGTTGCCTTGCTCGAACACGCCAGACAGAAGGATCAGGCAGGCGGTGGCCGTGCAGATCACGATGGTGTCGATGAAGACGCCGAGCGCCTGGACGAAACCTTGGCTGACGGGATGATGCGGCTCGGGCGTTGCCACCGCCGCGATGTTCGGCGCACTGCCCATGCCCGCTTCGTTGGAAAAAAGGCCGCGCTTCACGCCGTTCATCATCGCCGCCGCAACGGCGCCGGTGACGCCGCCCACCGCCGGCTCAAGGCCGAAGGCGCTGCGCACGATATGGGCGAGCACGGAGGGCACTTCGCCCATGTGGGCGATGAGCGCATATAGCGCCACTCCCACATAGCCCGCCGCCATGAAGGGCACCACGATCTCGGCCACCCGGGCGACGGTTCCAATGCCGCCGAAGATGATGACGCCGGTCAGCGCCGCCACCGCTACGCCGGTGGCAATCTTGGGCACGCCAAAGGCGCCCGCCACCGCATCGGCGATCGAATTGGCCTGCACCGCATTGAAGATCAGGCCGAAGGACAGGATGAGACAGATGGAAAACAGCGCACCCGCCCAGGGCGCCTTCAATCCGCGGGAAATATAAAAGGCAGGGCCGCCGCGATACTGGCCGTCTTCATTGCGCACCTTGTAAAGCTGCGCCAGCGTGCTTTCCGAGAATGCCGTGGCCATGCCTACCAGCGCCACCATCCACATCCAGAAGATGGAGCCGGGTCCTCCCAGATAGAGTGCCACTGCGACGCCCGCGATGTTTCCCGTGCCGACGCGCGAGGCGAGCGACGTGCACAGCGCCTGAAACGGGGAAATTCCCGCCTTGTCGGTGGCGGAGGAGCCGGTGACGCAGCGGATCATCTCGGGGAAATGGATGATCTGGATGAAGCGCAGCCGCAGCGTGAAGTAGATCCCCACCGCCAGCAGCCCGTAGATGAGCACGTAACCCCAGAAGATCGTGTTCAGGAAATCGATGATCGCATCCATCCGCCCCTCCACCCGGCGCCGTGAGCCCCTCCGGCTCCCGGATCTCGTCCAAAAGGCTAAGCGGATGTTTCTCGTGTGAAAAGTGCTCTACATTTCAATTGCGTGACGTTTCTTGGTCCGGTGGTGGACGCCGGCCACGGCATGGCGTGACCGGTGCTGTCGCGCGCGCCTGTCCCCCCTTCCGGGACAGGGCGATGGTGGGACGTGGCCTCGGCAGAGGGCGCGCCGGGTGCCGGCGGTGGCTTCCCCTGCGCCCTCGGGCGCATTAGGTTCCGCGCTCCCGGGATGGCGGCAAACGAGGACTTTGATGCCCACCTTTTCATCCGACGGTGTCGAGCTGGCCTATCTGGACGAGGGCACGGGCGACGCGGTGCTGCTCATCCATGGCTTTGGCTCCACCAAGGAGATCAACTGGGTCAATACGGGCTGGGTGAAGCTTCTCCAGGGTGCCGGGAGACGGGTGATCGCGTTCGACCATCGCGGCCACGGGGCGTCCGAAAAGCTTTATGATCCAGCGCTTTATCACACCGAGCTGATGGCAGACGATGCCGCGCGGCTGCTCGATCACCTCCATGTGCCGCAGGCTGACATCATCGGCTATTCCATGGGCGCGCGGGTCGGGGCGCACCTGGCCCTGCTGCATCCCGAGCGGGTGCGTTCGCTGGTGATGGGCGGGCTCGGCATCCATCTGGTGGAGGGGGCGGGGCTGCCGCAATCCATCGCCGATGCGCTGGAAGCGCCCAGTCTCGATGATGTGACCGACCCCATGGGCCGCATGTTCCGCGCCTTTGGCGATGCCAACAAGGCCGACCTGAAGGCGCTCGCCGCCTGCATTCGCGGCTCGCGGCAGGTGCTCTCCGAAGCCGAAGTGCGCCGCATCTTCCAGCCGGTCCTGGTGGCGGTGGGGACGCGGGATGCGGTTGCGGGCGACGCCCATGCCCTCGCCGCCCTGCTGCCGGATGGCGAGGCGCTGGACATTCCCGGGCGGGACCACAATCCGGCGGTGGGGGACAAGGTGTTCAAGCAGGGCGTGCTGGACTTCTTCGCGCGCCGCCCGTGAGGGGCGGCATCCACAGGCGCGCGGAACGCTCTTCCTCGGCCGCAGCTTGTGCTAGAACTGGAGCGAATGGACCCATCCAGGAGGCAGAAATGCCCCAGACCCTGTTTCAGACGCGCCCCGCGCCCGCGGCGCGGGACAAGAGCGCGGAGCGTTGGCAGGACACGTTCGATCCCGTCTGGTCGCGCCTGCGCAACGAGGCTGACGCGGCCATGGAAGCCGAGCCTGTGCTCGCCAGCTTCTTTGTCAGCGCCGTGCTCGGCCATGGCAGTCTTGAGGCTGTCATCGCGGAGCGCATTGCTGCGCGGCTCGACCATGCGGAGTTGCCCGCCGCCGTCATCCGGGCGGCTTTTCATGAGGCGTGCGCGGGGGATAGCTCTATTCCGCAGGCGGTGCGGGCGGACATCATGGCGGTGGTGGACCGCGACCCGGCGGCCACCCGTACGCTTGATCCCGTCTTGTATTTCAAGGGCTTCCACGCCATCCAGACCCACCGCCTCGCCAATTGGCTGTGGCGGCAGGGGCGGCGGGACTTTGCCCTTTATCTTCAGAGCCGGGCCTCCTCGGTCTTTGCGGTGGACATCCACCCCGCCGTGCCCCTGGGGCGCGGCATCTTTCTTGACCATGCCACCGGCCTGGTGGTGGGCGCCACGGCCGTCATCGAGGACGATGTCTCGATCCTTCAAGGGGTTACCCTTGGTGGTACGGGCAAGGAGCGGGGCGATCGCCATCCCAAGATCCGCCGCGGCGTGCTGATCGGCGCCGGCGCCAAGATCCTGGGCAACATTGAAGTGGGCCATTGCGCACGCATTGCCGCCGGCTCCGTGGTGCTCAAGCCTGTGCCGCCGGCCACCACGGTGGCGGGCATTCCCGCCAAGGTGGTGGGGGAGGCGGGCTGTGCCGAGCCGGCCCGCGCCATGGACCAAATGTTCGACGACAACATCTTTGCTGGCGCCGACATCTGATGACCGGGCGGCCTTGGCCGCCCGTCGCCCCCCGGCCGCAGGCGCGGCCGATGTGACACTCCTGGAGGATTCAAGGTTGGATAAGACCGAGCTCGAACGCGTACAGAGATACCTCAGAACACTGTTCGGCAACCCGCAGATCAAGGTTACCGCGCGTCCGAAGAAGAAGGATTCCGCCGAGGTCTATCTGGGCGACGAATTCATCGGCGTCCTGTTCAAGGACGAGGAGGACGGCGACCTTTCCTACAACTTCCAGATGGCCATTCTCGATACCGACCTGGATTGAGACCTAGGCGGCGGCGCGGGTGCGCCGTCGCCCCTTTGGCCCCCCGGACCCCCGGTGCCCGCTTTTCAGGCGGACGAATACGGGATACAGAATCGTGGCATACAAGATGCCGTTCTGGGGGCGCCCGTGCCTTTTCTCCACATTGCCGGCGAGCGGTTCCGCTATGAGACGAGCGGGCTCCGAAAGGGGCCGGCGCTGGTGCTCGCCCATTCGCTCGGCACCCGCCTGGAGATGTGGGACGCCCTCGTGCCGCATCTGGCCCACCGCTTCCATGTGATCCGCTACGATGCCCGCGGCCATGGCCAGAGCGCGGCGCCGGACGCGGTCTATTCCATGGGCGACCTCGGGCGCGACCTCATCAATATTCTCGATGCCCTCGACCTGCCGCAGGTGCATTTGTGCGGGCTGTCGCTGGGCGGCATGGTCGGGCAATGGATGGCGGTGAACGCGCCGCAGCGGCTCCACCGCCTGGTGCTGGCCAACACCACCGCCCATGCGGGGCCGCACCGGCTGTGGGAGGGGCGCATCAAGGCGGTGCGCAAGTCCGGCACGGCGCCCATTGCCGATGCGGTGGTGGAGAGCTGGTTCACCCCCGCCTTCCGGCAGGCGGCCCCCGCCGAGGTGGCGCGGGTGCGGACCATGGTGGTGGAAACACCGGCGGTGGGCTATGCCGCCACCAGCTGCGCCATGCGCGACATGGATTTCCGCCATGACCTCAGCCATGTCCGCACGCCCACTTTGGTGGTGATCGGCGCGCAGGACCGTTCGACTCCGCCCGAGTGGGGCGAGCTGATCGCCGCCCACATCCCCGGCGCGCGGAAGACGGTGCTGGACACCGGCCACATGTCGGCCATCGAGGTGCCAGAGGCCTTCGCCGCCGCCGTGACCGGCTTCCTCGTCTGACCCCGCCGCCTCGTGGTGGTACGAAGTGTCATCGAGCCTCGCTAAGGTCCAGGTGCTGGAGGCCGGTTGTCGGGCCGGGACGGGGCGGAGGTGACAGATGGCGCAAATGTCCAACGAGCCGGCGCAGGGCGCAGGTGACGGCACGGCCGCGGGGCGGGGGCCCCATGCCCATGCCCATGCCCATGCCCATGCCCATGCTGGCGGTGGCCATGGCCACGCCGATCACGACGCGGCGGACCACGGCCACGAAGGACACGCCCATTCCGGCCATGACCATTCCGGGCACGACCATGCGGGCCATTCCCATTCCGGCCATTCTCACGGCGGGCACGATCATGCCGGCCATGCCCATGCGGTGCCGTCCTCGCTGCGGGCCTTCGCCATTGGCGCCTCGGTGAATTTCGGCTTCGTGGTGGTGGAGGCGGTGTTCGGGGTGCTCTCCGGCTCGCTCAGCCTGCTGGCGGATGCGGGCCATAACCTGTCGGACGTGCTGGGCCTGCTGCTGGCCTGGGCGGCGGCGTGGCTGTCGCGGCGGCCACCCACCGACCGGCGCACCTTCGGCTTCGGGCGCACCTCCATCCTGGCGGCGCTGGCCAATGCGCTCATTCTCATCGCCGGCACCGGCGGCATCATCTGGGAGGCCATCACCCGCTTCGGCGATCCCGAGCCCATCCAGACGGGCGTGGTCATGGTGGTGGCGCTGGTCGGCATCGGGGTGAATTTCGGCACCGCTCTGCTGTTCATGGCGGACCGTAAGAAGGACCTGAACGTGCGCGGCGCCTTCGTCCATCTGGTGGCGGATGCGGCCATCTCGCTGGGCGTGGTGGTGGCGGCGGGGGTGATCGGGCTCACCGGCTGGCTATGGCTGGACCCGGTGGTCTCCATCGCCATTTCGGTGGCGATCATCGCCGGCACCTGGGGCCTGTTCCGCGACAGCTTCAACCTGGCCATCGATACGGTGCCGGCGGGCATCGACCGGGCGGCGGTGGCGGCCTATCTGGCGGCCCGGCCCGGCGTGCGCGAGGTGCATGACCTGCACATCTGGGCGCTGTCCACGACGGATGTGGCGCTCACCGCCCATCTGGTCCGGCCGGGCGCCGTCCTCGACGACGCCTTCCTGATGGAAACCTGCGCCGGCCTGAAGGCGCAGTTCGAGATCGGCCATGCGGCCTTGCAGGTGGAGGCGGGCGAATTGCCTTGCCCACTCGCCTCGCCCACCGTGGTGTGAGCCTCAGGCTCGGACGATTTCCACCGGGCCGTGATCGTCGCAATGGTCGCCATGGGGGTGGTGCAGGCGGCCATCCACCAGATAGTCCACATGGTCGCCATGGGGCACCGCCTCATGGCCGCAGCCGGGGCCGTGCACATGGCCGGGCTCATGGCCCGTGCAGGGCTGGCCGGCGGTGCAGGCGTCGGGATTGGTGGCGCTCACCTCGATGACGTGCTCGTCCACATGGTCCCCATGGGGATGATGCAGGTGGCCGTCATGCAGATAGTCCACATGGTCGCCATGCTTGATGGCGGTGTGGCCACAGCCGGGGCCGTGGGCATGGTCGTGGTTGGGGTGGATCTTGCAGGTCTCGCTCATGGCTGTCTCCTCTTCGCATTGGTGTTCGCAGGCATGGTCGACGGCGCTGGTCACCAGGGCCAGCACGTGGGCGTCCGCCAATTGGTAAATGATGGACTTGCCGCGCCGCTGGCGGCGCACCAGCCGCGCCGCGTGGAGCACCTTCAGCCGCGCCGACAAGGTGGTGAGCTTTTCCCCCATGGCCTCGGCGAGGTCCGACACGGAGGCGGACCCGGCCGAAAGATGGATGAGCAGCCGCAGGCGTCCCGGTTCGGCCAGCGCCGCGAACATGCCGGCCGCCGCCTCAATCTGGGCTGGGGTTAGGTCTCCATGTCTCATGCGCTTCATCCATCATTCTATTGATCGTTGGAATGTTGGAGTCAAGTGGCCCGTGGCGCCCTGTCGCCCGGCACAGCGCGCGCCTCTCCCGCGGCGGTGTCGGCCGCCGGTCCTCTTGCCTGTCGGATGGAGGGCTTCAGCCGAACCAGAAGCGGCGGGTGCCGACCGCCAGCAGCAGGGCGCCTGCCACCGCCAGCCAGATGGCATTCAGCCCCATGTGCGGATAGAGCAGGGCGCCCCCGAAGGCGCCCGCCACGAGGCCGGACCACAGGCTGAGATAGGACAGCCAGGCCGTGCGGCTGCCGCCCATGACGGCGGCGGCGATGTGCTGCCCCAGCTTCACCAGCGTGCCGGTCATATAGGTCAGCCCGATGCTCACCTCGCCATTGCGCTCGAACACGGTGTTCTCCACCCCCATGGCGAAGGCCATGGCCGCCACCGTGGCAAAGCCGAAGTCGAGGGCATGGAGTGTGCCCGCCAGCGCCAGCATGGTGGCCACCAGAAGCAGCAGCACGGTGTGCCGGCGCCGGTGCAGCAGGCGCCCGGTAATGGTGCCGGTGACCACGCCGGCGACGAAGCTGGAGATGAGCCCGGCGGCGATGGCCCAGTGCAGGGATTCCGACGCGTTCTCCAGCCCGACGCCCACGCGCGTGGAATTGCCGCTCATGAACGAGACGAAGAAGCCGCCCAGTTCGATGAAGCCGAGGGCGTCCACGAAGCCGGCGAGGGCCGACAGGCAGACGGCGATGAAGCGCAGGTGAAGATCGTAGCGGAGCACAGGGGGCGGGTATCACGCCGGGCGGGTGCAATGGAAGCGCCGCAATGAGATGGCGGCAATGCGGAAAAGAGGGACAGGAAGGGATTGCGGTTGCAGGGCTTTTCACTTGCAATCGCCCTGTGGCGCAAGGGCGGGCCTGCGGGCGCGGCTAGCGTGGGTGAAAGGGGAGCCTGGAGGGAGGGCTTAATCCGCGCCCGCCTCGGCCCGGTCCAGGATGACTTTCAGCAGGATGCGGGTGCGGGTCTGGTCGCGCACGTCGAGCTCCGTCACCCGGCGCAGGGCATCCGTGCCTTCGTCCAGTCGATCCAGCCGCAGGAGCACATAACCATAGGCCTGGAGCACGAACAGGAAGAAGCGCACCTGCGGCGCGTCAGAGGAAAAGTCGGCGTCCCCCGCGCGCACCTCCCGCCAGTCGGCGGGAATGTTGAGCCGGCGCGCGGCGGCGGCGAGGACCCGCTCGGCCTGGAGAAGCGCCGTGGAAAATTCGTGCTTGTAGAGGGCATAGCGATAGCGGGCGATCATCACCGCCAGATGGTCGCCGGCGATGCGCTCGGCCTCCGCCAGATGCCGCTCCGCCTCCTGCGGCCGCTGCCAGGCAAGCCCGGCCGCACGGATGGCCCGTTCCGCTTCCGGCGCCAGGTCCTCGTGATAGCGGCCCTCCAGCCAGGCCTCCGCATTGGGCCGGCTGTCGGCCAAGGGCGCGCTCACGCCACGGCCTCCGCGACCCCTTCGGCCAGCGCCGCTACCACGCGGGACCCCACCTGGTCGTGCGGGTCGAGCCGGGCGAGGGTGTCGAGCGCCGCCCGCGCCGCCTCCGGCTCGCCGCGCTTCAGGCGAATGAAGGCGAGGGCTTTCAGGGAATAGAGGGCGAAGCGCTCCGGGCCCTCCTGGCCCGGAAAGGGCGGCCACTTCAGCCAGTCCGGCGGCAGGCCCGCCTGCCGGGCGGCTTCGGCGATGGCGGCCTCCACGGCCTCCAGCGCCGCATCCCCGTCCCCGGCATAAGCATGGATCTTGTAGAGGCACAGATGCACCGGCAAAGCGTCGGGGGCCTCGGCCAGCGCGGCGCGGAACAGGGCCTCGGCCGCCGCCTTGTCGGTGCGATGGGCGCGCACGCCGGCCTGGAGCAGGGCGTCCACCGCCTCCGGCAGCGGGCCGAAATCGATGAGGCGCTCCCCGTTCACGGGCGGCCTCAGGCGGCCGACGGGCCGGAGCAGGCGCTGCCGGCCGGATGGATGCAGGCCTCCGTCACGGGCTGGGCGCGGGGGGCAAGACCGATGAGGGCGTCCAGCATCTCGCCATCCCAGCCCGCCAGTCTCAGGCCGGAAATGTCCAGGAGCGGGCGGCGGATGAGGGGCGGATCGGCCAGCAGGGCGGCGAGCGCGCCGGCTTCGTCATAGGCCTCCGGCACCACCTCGCCGCTCTTCACCTTCACCGCCGAGCGGTTGAACCAGTCGGCCGGCGGCAGGTCGCCGAAGAAGGGGCGGAGCGTCTGCGCGCTCCAGGGATGGGTGAAGAGGTCGCGCACCTCCAGTTCGTGGCCGGAAGCGGCGAGCTGCGCCCGCTGGCGGGCATTCCCGCCACATGTGGGCTTGCCGTAGAAGACGATGTGCGCCACCCCCGCCTCCTATGCGTCCATCAGGATGTCCAGCGCCGCACCCAGCGGCAGGTCGAGCACGGCGATCTCCTGCTCGGCGAAGAAGCGGGCCTCGTTGCGGGTGAGAGAGGCCGCATCCACCACCGCGAAATGGGGGCCGCGCGAGCGCTTCATGATCTGCCGGGCATAGGTGCGCAGCATCTGGTCGTGGAAGCGGCAGCCCAGGAACAGGAAGCCCCGGAATGACCGGCGGTCGCGCACCACGGGCGGGATGGGCGACTGGATGTCGATCTCGGTCATCACCTCCACATAGTCGCTGTCCGCCACCAGGAAGTTCTGGGCCGGGGTTACCGCGCCATGGGGCTTGTAGAGAATGGTGGTCCAGCTTTCCGCCGTGGCGTCGGGCACGAGCGTGCCGGCCGCGTCATAGGCGCGGGTCCAGATGTCCTGCGTAATGCCCGCCCGGGTGATGCCCTGGATCTCGCCGAAATCGGTCCGGCCGGTGCCCGCGAAGGCGGCGCGCATGGCGCCGTCATACCAGGTGTCCACAATGAGCGAGATGGGTAGCCCCGCCAGATAGGACTGGAACGGGGAGGGCGAGAGCTTCGGGGCGAAGATCTCGCCCATCCAGGCGGTGAGCGTCTTGCGGTGGCGGCGCTGGTCGATGAACTGGGCCACCGCCCACATATTGGTGCGCATCCGCCCGGGCGCGGGATGGCGCTTGGAGAGTTCGGCGGCCAGCGCCTCCGGCGCCAGCGGCACGGTGCCGCCCGCCCCGCTTGCCGCCACCACGCCGGGGCCGAGATAGGGCACGAGCCGGTCCGCCTTCAGCCAGGCCGCCACGTCCTTCAGATGGGCCTGCGCGGCCGCCCCGGAGAGCACGGGGGCGGCGGCGGGGCGGATGGCGTCGGGGGCCGGAATGGGGGATGCGGTGATTGGGGATGCGGACATGGGTCAGTCCTCCTCGCCGCCGATCTTGCGGGCGTTCACGGTGATGGGCAGGCGGGTGTCGGCGGGCATGTCGGGGAGCGTGAAGGTCCAGCCATTCTTCAGCTTCACCCAGCCGCCCCACAGCGCCGCATGCTCCTGGTCCACGATGGGCTCCTCCAGGTCCTTCTTGGGCGCATAGGCGGAGAGCGCCCCGGCGGGGGTCTTGCGGATCATCAGCTTCACGGGAGGGCCTCCTCGGCCTTGGGGGCGGTCGTTTCGGCGGCGGGGGGCGGGTTGTCGAGGCTGACAAGTTCCTTGCCGCGCATGCCCACGATGGTGCCGCGCTCCACCCACTCCACCGCATAGATGTAGAATTGCTGGAGGAAGATGCCGATGTCGCGGACATAGCCGACATCGCCCTTGCGGACGAGATTCTCGCCGATCTCCTTCAAGGGATAGGTGCCGTCATTCTTCACATGCTTGGTGGAGCGCACCTTCTCGCCGGGGCGGAAGCGCGGTTCCTTGAAGATCTCCACGTCCTGCTCACGTCCGAGGCCCATGGCGTCCTCCCTCGTTTGCGAGGCGGCGCTGCGCCAGCTCGCGAATGGCTTCCACCTCGTCCTGCACAAAGCCGCGCAGGTGCGCAGGGTCGATGCGCTCGGCCACCGCGAAGCGCACCCGCATGTCGCCGTCGCGCGCCAGCACCGTGAGGCGGGCGGGCGGCAGGCGCTCGGCAACGGCGAGGCGCACCAGCGGGTCGGGATCACCCGCCATGGTGGGCAGGTGCGCCGGCCCGATGCGCCGGGCCACCTCGCGGCGCACCTCGGCCTCGGTGTCGTGCAGCGCCATCACCAGGGCCGCCGGCGGAGCGCGGCGGGCGGCGGTGAGGCGCACATAATAGTCTTCGTCCGCCAGCATGGAGACGAGATCGCCCCCTTCCAGGCGATGGGTGATGGCGATGCGCACCCGGCGGTCCGGGTCCTTGCGCATCTCCCGCGCCCGTGTGAGCGGCAGGCGATAGGCCACCATGGTGCGCACTTCCGGCTCCGGGTCGTCCTTCAAAGAGCCGATGAGGAAGACGCTGGCATGCTTGGCGGCGAGCGTCCTCACCTCGAAATAGGGATGGGCCAGATAGCGGGCGGCAAGATCGGGATTGCGGGCGAAGAAGCGGTCGATGCGCTTGCCCCGCCGATCGGCGACGCAGATCTTGCCGAGGTCGCAGCGCCCTTCCGCGTGGATGTCCTCATGAGGACAATCCTGGCAGCGCAAGGGACGACCTTGCCAGTCGAGCGCCTCCGGCCCGCTTTCGACGTCTTCCGCCGCGTCTCCGGCCATGCTTCGCCTTCCCCCGATTGGCTGATGTCACCGTCCGCGCCACAAGCCGGGTCAAGGGCGGCCGTGGGCGGCCAAGGCCGCCAGAGCGGCCAAGGGCGGACGGCGGTGCTCGGCCCGCCGCGTGTGGATCAGTTGGCGGGGACGCAGGTGTTGGGCACCGGGCAGACGGCGGCGCACTGGGGCTCGTCGAACTGGCCCTCGCACTCGGTGCACTTCTTGGGGTCGATGATGTAGGTGTCGCCCTTCATGCGGATGGCCGCATTGGGGCACTCGAACTCGCAGGCGCCGCAGACGGTGCACTGGGACACGATGATCTTGAGAGACATGGTCTTTTCCCTTCGCTGGTCATGAGGCCGCGCGCGGCCGGGATTGGGCGCTCTCCTCAGGCGGAGAGCGCGAGCTTCTGGTCGGTGACGGTGCGGCCGAATTCGCGGGCATAGAGGGCGCCGATGGCCGCCTCGATATATTCGAGGGCATAGTCATCGGTGGCGCGGATGCCGGCGGCGGTGAGCGCGTCCTTGGGGCAGTCGCCGATCTTGGCGCACAGCACCACTTCCACGCCTTCCAGCGCCGCGATCACGCCGTCCAGCGTCGCATCCTCGCCGAAGCCGCCCATGCAGTAATTGTCGACCTTGCGATGGCCGACGAACTGGATGCCCTTGGGGGTGGCCTCATAGACCTGGAATTCCTTGGCGTGGCCGAAATGCTCGTTCACGCGCCCGCCGCCCTTGGTGGCCACGGCCACCAGCAGGGTGCCGTCGGTTTCCATGGCCCGGATCTCGGAATTGATCTCCTGCTTCTTGGCCACGTGATCGCCGCGCTCGCTCGCCACCACCTCGCGATAAGCGGCGCGCTTGGCCGGGTCGTAGGTGACGAATTCCGGGATCTGGTCGAGGGTGAATTCCTGGCCCCGGTCCTCACCCAAGAGGCCCACCGCGTCGGCGCGGCACTGGCGGCAATGGCGCATGAGCTTGGCGCCGCCTTCCAGCTTGTCCTGGAGCGCCTTCAATTCCATGGCGCTGGGGCCGCGCTGGCCGGTCAGGCCATAATGGGTGCCGTGCTCGGCCGCCGAGATCAGGGGCATGACGTTGTGGAGGAAGGCGCCGCGCTCCTTCACCCACTTGTTCACCTCCAGGAGGTGCTCGTCATTGACCCCGGGGATCATGACCGAGTTGACCTTCACCAGGATGCCGCGGTCGCGCAGCATTTCCAGGCTCAGCATCTGCCGCTCGTGCAGGATCTTGGAGGCCTCATAGCCGGTGTAGCGCTTGTGATTGTGGAAGATCCACGGATAGATCTTCGTGCCCACTTCCGGGTCCACCATGTTGATGGTGACCGTGACGTGGTCGATATTCATTTCCGCGATCTCGTCCACATGGTCCGGCAAGGCGAGACCATTGGTGGACAGGCAGAGCTTGACGTCGGGGATTTCCTTATAGACCGCCTCGAAGGTGGCCTTGGTCTTCTTCCAGTCGTAGCAGCTGTCGCCGGGGCCGGCGATGCCGAGCACGGAGAATTGCGGCACTTCGTTCGCCACCGCCACCACCTTGCGCATGGCCTGGTCGGGGGTCAGCTTTTCCGAGACCACGCCCGGGCGGCTCTCATTGGCGCAGTCATATTTGCGATTGCAGTAATTGCACTGGATGTTGCAGGCCGGAGCCACAGCCACATGCATGCGGGCGAAGTAATGGTGCGCCTCTTCCGAGTAACAGGGATGGTCCTTGATCCTGTCCCAGACATCCTGGGGCAGATCGTCGGGCTTGGCCGAGGACCCGCAGGCGGAGGACGAGCAACCGCCTCCTTCCAGCTTGGCGCGCATCTCCTCAACGGAGACCGGGGAGGCGATCAATTTGTCCAGGGAAAACATGGGTGCGGACATGAGAAGCACTCCGGCATGAAATCTGGAATAGCTCTCGCAAGCGTCATGCCATGGGATAAGGCATTGAAAATAAAGGGCCTGTCGGAGGTGCGTCGGAGCGGTGTCGGGCCTTTGTCGGCCCATTGTCCGGCTTTGTCCGCCGTCGCCTGTCGCATGTGCGACAGGCCCGTCGCGCGGCTGTCGGATTGTGCGGAGGGCGATGCGGGCGCCCTGAAACGCCACCGCCCCCGCGCCGGGGCGGGGCGCGGGGGCGGTCGTCCATCAGCACGATGATGGCCTTCGGGAGGACAGCGCGCGGGGCATAAAAACCCATCTCCGCCGTCATGGCCGGACTCGTTCCGGTCCTCCGCGGGGATTGGCCAGGCACAGGCTTTTCCTGCGCCGATCCAGCATTTGGCCGTGGATGCGCGGGACAAGCCCGCGCATGACGGTTGCGACTGGGCCGGGCGGCACGCCCAAACCCAAATCTCGACCGTCAGAATTTCTTGATGTCGATGTCGTGCTTGCGCAGGGCGTAGCCCACCTGGCGGGGGGTGAGGTTGAGAATGCGGGCGGCCTTCGCCTGCACCCAACCGGCCCGCTCCATGGCCTGGAGCAATTGCTCGCGCTCGGAGAGGCGGGGCGGCACCACCGGGCAAGCATCGGCGCCGGGACAGGCGGCGGGAGGCGCGGTGTGGACCGGCGCCTCGGCCGAGAGGGGCACCACGGGGGAGGCCGGCGCGGGCAAGCTGTGCGCGGGCGGCACCGCTGATGGCATGCCGCTCGGGAGCCCTTGGGGGATGCCTTGTGGGATGCCGGGGGGGATGCCTTGGGGCACGCCCACATTCTGCGTCGCCTTGGGGGCGCTGCCCTTCCACAGGATGGCGGACAAACACTGCCCGCTGTCGCAGGCGAAGTCGTGGGGCACGATCACATCGTCCTCCGCCAGGGTGGCGGTACGGCGGACGCAGTTTTCCAGCTCGCGCACATTGCCCGGGAAATAGCACTTCTTCAGCACTTCCAGGGATTGGGGCGAGAGCTGCATGTGGCGCTGGTTCTCGCGGTTGAAGCGCTCCAGGAAGGCGCGGGCGAGCTTGGGGATGTCGCCGGTGCGCTCGCGCAAGGGCGGCAGGATGAGCGGCACCACATTGATGCGGTAATAGAGGTCGGCGCGGAATTCGCCCTTGGCCACCGCGTCTTCCAGATTCTTGTTGGTGGCGCACACCAGCCGCACATCCACTTTCAGCGTGCGGTTTCCGCCCACCCGCTCGAACTCGCCTTCCTGCAAAACGCGCAGCAATTTGGCCTGGAAGGCGGCGGAGATTTCACCGATCTCGTCCAGGAACAGCGTGCCGCCGTGGGCCAGCTCAAAGCGCCCCTGCCGGGCATTCAGCGCGCCGGTAAAGGCGCCCTTCTCATGGCCGAAGAGTTCGGATTCCAGCACCGTCTCGGGAAGCGCGGCGCAATTGACCTTGATGAAGGGCTTGTCCTTGCGGGGCGACAATTCGTGGATGGCGCGGGCGAACAACTCCTTGCCGGTGCCGCTTTCCCCGCGCAGCAGCACGGTGGAATTGGAGCGCGCCACGATCTTGGCGGTGGCGATCAGGCGCTTCACCGACATGCTGTCGCCGAGGATGCCGGTGGCCGGCAGATCGGGGAAATGGTCTTCCTTCTCCCCGCCCAGCGCCTTTTCCAGGCGATGGGTCTGGGCGATCAGGCGGTCGCGGTCGCCCGCCACCATTTCGTGCAGGCGCACGGTCTGCCCGACAAGGTTCGCCACCATGGTCAGGAAGCGCACGTCTTCGTCGAAGCGGAAGCGGGCGGTGCCGTCCCACACGCGGTCGATGGAGAGCGTGCCGATGACCCGCGTGTCCGCCTTGATGGGCACGCCGATGAAGGAGACGGTGGCGTCCTCCGCCGGGGCGAAGAGATCCTCGTGGCCCTCGAACAGGGCATGGGCGCTCACGTCCTGCACCACCAGCGGCGTGGCGGTGGCAACGATCTGGTCGATGGCCTTCTGCGGCACGCGCGAGCGGATGTGCTGGGCGATCTGCGGCGTCCAGCCGGTGGTGGCCACCATGTCCGGCTCGCCCTGCCGGTCGAGGATGACGATCATCCCGTGCCGCATCTGGAGCATGGAGGACAGGACGTTCACCACATTGGCGAGCGTCACCTCCAGCCGCCGGGCGGCGGTCAGGATCTTGGAAATCTCATAGATGCCGATCAGGGCCACCTCGGGCGAGGTGCCCCTGGATGCGGCGGACGGGCGCGGCGCGGCAACCGGGATCGGCTGCGGCGCTACGGCCTTCCCTTCGCCAACCCGGACGGGGGCTGGCGGGACAAGCGGACTGGTCATGACTGTCCTGGCACTGCCGGAATTGGCGTTGGTCGGCCCGTTGGCCGAGCCCCGAGGGACGCGTACCTGGTAGAAGTCCGTCATGGCGTGCTCCTCACCGCGCACGGGTGTCGGAAACCGCCCTCCAATATTTGAGCTTCCTCACGCTCGGTCTCGCTTGGGAGACATCTTGTCCGATGAGTTCGGAGGATTTCTAAGGAGAAGCTTTGGCCGGCTTCCGGTCTTTGATCTGGATCAAGTCAGGCAGTCATGCCTGATTTTTCCGCACTTGCCCTGGCGGGAGAGGGCCCGGGCGCAAAGGCGCGCGGGCCCTGGATTTCGCTATTCCGCCGCCACGGGCAGTCCCGCCGCTTCCAGCGCCACCGCCGCCGAGGCGATGATGGCGCCGAAGCGCACGGCGGCCTGGATCTGGGTTTCCCCAACCCCGGCCTCGCGCAGCACCTTCTCGTGGGAATCGATGCAGCGGCCGCAGCCATTCATGGCGGAAACCGCCAGCGACCACAGCTCGAAGTCCGCCTTGTCGACCCCGGGATTGCCGATCACGCTCATGCGCAGCTTGGCCGGCAAGGTCTCATAGGCCTTGTTCGAGGCGAGGTGGGTGAAGCGGTAATAGACATTGTTCATGGCCATGATGGCCGCTGCCGCCTTGGCCGCGTCGAGGGCGGCGGGCGTCAGATGCGGGGCGGCCTCGGCTTCCAGCGCCTGGGCCACCACCGGATTGCGGGTCGTGTAGCCGCAGGCCACCAGCAGCCCGTAGAGCTGCTGGGGCGTGAGGCTGTCCTCGCGGGGGAGGGCGGAGAGGTTCAGCTTCACGTCCTTGGCGAAGGACGGGATCTGCTCCTTGAGGGCGTCGATGGACATGCCTCAGGCCACCTTCAGCACGTCGCCGCCGACTTCGCGGTTGCAGGGGCACAATTCGTCGGTCTGCAGCGCGTCGAGCACGCGCAGCGTGTCCTTCGGGTTGCGGCCCACGTTCAGGTTGGTGGCATAGACGTGCTGGATCACATTGTCCGGGTCCACCACGAACGTGTAGCGATAGGCGACCCCATCGGGAGAGCGCACGCCCAGGCTGTCCACCAGCGAGCCATTGGTGTCGGCGAATGACCAGATGGGCAGGCGGTTCAGGTCCTTGTGGTCGCGCCGCCAGGCGAGCTTGACGAACTCATTGTCGGTCGAGCCGCCCAGCACCACCGCGTCCCGGTCCTCGAAATCGCCGGCCAGACGGGCGAACTCGGCGATCTCGGTCGGGCAAACGAAGGTGAAGTCCTTCGGATAGAAGAAAATGATCTTCCACTTGCCGGGAAAGCTCTGCTCCGTGAGGGTCTCGAAGGCCGACTGGCCGTTCTCCTCATGGAAGTTGAAGCCGGGCTTCACGCCGGTGATGGAGAAGGAGGGAAGGACGCTGCCGATGCCGAGCATGACTGTCTCCGAATAAGGAACCGAGGCGAAACGCCCCGCGGGTCGAAGGCAGCGCAGCAAGCGATGTGCCATTTCGTGCGCTGCGAAATGTCTCATAGTTCCAAAGGCCGCAAATGCGAACCGAAAATGCTGCGTGGCAGCATTGTCGGGTTTCCGACACGGCGGGCGCGGGCAGCCGGCGTGGCATGTCGCATATGCGCCGCCCGCTGCGCGCGGCGCCCCCGGCCCGGCCGCCCGGGCGTGGGGCGGGCCAGCACTGGAGGGCGTTTGCCCGCCGCGGCGGGGGCTTTGCGCCCTGGGGGGCGCCTTGGCGTGCGCCTTGGCACGAATGTCGCTTGAGGGGGGAGCGAGCCGTCCCGGACGTCCGGGACGTCACACTTTCTTGCGGCCGGGAGACAGCATGCGCAGCGAATCGGGCTTCGTGCCGTCCGGGCGGGTGCCCCTGGCCGTGGTACTCGGCACCAATGATGTCGCCTCCGCCGTGGGGCATGCCCTCTTCCAGGCGGGCTATGGGGTGGTCCTGTCCCGCGATCCCGGCCAGCCGGTCCTGCGGCGGAGCATGGCGTTCGACGACGCGCTCATCGGCGGGGCCTTGGAGATCGAGGGCGTGCTGGCGCGCCCCGCCTATGGGCTGGTGGACCTGCTGCACGCCTGCATGGAGCGCTCGGCCATCTCGGTCACGGTGATGGAGCTGGGCGAGCTGTTGTGCCTCGGCCTCATCGACGTGCTGGTGGATGCGCGCATGCGCATGCGGGCGCTGAAGGTGGATGTGCGCCCCTTCGCCCGCGCCACCATCGGCCTTGGTCCCGGTTTCATCCCTGGGCGCCATGTGGATGTGGCGGTGGAGACGGCCCCCGACCTGATCGGCGTGGTGACCGATGGCGCGACGCTGGCCGCCCATGGCCGCTCCGCGCCGCTGGCGGGCGCCGGGCGCGAGCGCTTCGCCCGCGCGCCGGCTGCCGGCCTGTGGCTCACGGAGGCCGCCATCGGCGAGGGGGTGCTGCAGGGCGCGCCGCTCGGCACTTGTGGCGGGCAGGTCATCGCCGCTCCGCTCGCCGGCCGCCTGCGCGGCCTGGTGCGCAGCGGGGTGGATGTGCCGGAGGGGCTGAAGATCGCCGAGGTGGACCCCTCCCCGGACGAGGCGCCCAGCTGGATCGGCCTTGCCCCTCGCGCCCGCGCCATCGCGGCGGCGACCCTGGACGCGGTGCGCCTGGTGCAGGCCATGGAGGCCGGCCAAGCGCCAGCGGCGCATCCCCATTGAAAATAGCCGGCGGCGCATTCCCATTGAAAATAGCCAGCGGCGCATTCCCGTTGAACATGGCTGGTGGCGCCCTCCCATTGAGCGGGGACTGTCATCATCCTCCCACGGATGCCATGCTCTCTCACCGTGAGGGTGAAAAGGGAGGACGGACCGTGGCCGAGAGATGGTGGACCGACGCGCTGGTGGATCAGCTCCTCGCCGAGGACGTGCCGTCCGGTGATCTGACGACCACCCTGCTTGGGATTTCCGAGGCCCCCGGCGGCATGCGCTTTTCCATGCGGGCGGAAGCGGTGGTGTGCGGCATTGAGCTTGCCGCTGATCTCATCACCCGCGCGGGGGCCGAGGCGCGCTGCCATGTGGCCTCCGGCGCGCGGGTGGAGGCGGGCGCCCATCTCCTCTCCGCCCAGGGGCCGGCCGGGGCGTTGCATAAGGCCTGGAAGGTGTCGCAGACGCTGGTGGAATATCTCTCCGGCATCGCCACCGCCACCGCCGCCATCGTGGAGGCCGCCCGCGCGGTCAACCCCCATGTGGCCGTGGTGACCACCCGCAAGACCTTGCCTGGCAGCAAGGCGATGATGCTCGCCGCCATCCGCGCCGGTGGGGCGCAGGCCCACCGGTTGGGATTGTCGGAAACCCTTCTGGTCTTCCCCGAGCACCGCGTCTTTCTCGAGGATCCCGTGACTGCGCTGGCCGCCCTGCGCCGCGCCGCGCCGGAGAAGAAGGTGGTGGTGGAGGTGGCGGACCTGGAGACCGCCGGCCTGGTGCTGGAGGCGGCGCCCGACATTCTCCAGTGCGAGAAGATGACGCCGCAGCTGCTGGCCCAAGTGGTGGGCGAGGTGAAGCGGCGGGGCCTCCACACGCTTGTGGCCGCCGCTGGCGGTGTGAATGCCAGCAATGCCGCCGCCTATGTGGAGGCGGGCGCCGGCCTGCTCGTCACCTCCGCGCCCTATTGGGCCAAGCCCGCCGACGTGAAGGTGGTGATCGAGGCGCTTTAGTCTCTTTCACCTTTCCCAATCCCGTTCGTTCCCCCGTCCCCCGCCGTGCCTCGCCTGTCGCAAATCCGCCGTGTCGGATGTCCGTGTTCGGCTTGTCGCGTTTGCGACAGCCGCGTCTCAAGGGATACTCTTTACATTGTAATGACTTGAGACTGTGGCACAGCGCTTGCGTGATCCTCCTCAGATCCTTCCGGTTTCGAGGGGACCACCAACATGATTATTCTCACCGACAATGCGGTTAATGCGGTGAAGACCGCCATGGCTCAGACCTCGAACGGGGCCGAGGGCCTGCGCATCATGGTGGAGGCGGGCGGCTGCGCCGGCTTCAAATACATGATGGGGCTCGAGAATGCGCCCCGCGACGGCGACGTGGTGATCGAGCAGGGCGGCGTGAAGCTGTTCATCGACGACCGCTCCCAGCCCCTCGTCTCCGGCATGAAGGTGGACTTCGTCACCTCACTGGAGAATTCCGGCTTCGTGTTTGAAAATCCCAACGCGGCGTCCAAGTGCGCCTGCGGCAAGTCCTTCGGCTGAGGAGGGCGCGCCATGTGGGATTACACGGACAAGGTCAAGGACTACTTCTTCAACCCGAAGAATGCCGGCCTCCTCTCGGATGCCAATGCGGTGGGCGAAGTGGGCGCCATCGCCTGCGGCGACGCGCTGAAACTGATGCTGAAGGTGGACCCGGAGACGGAGGTCATCACCGAGGCCCGCTTCCAGACCTTCGGCTGCGGCTCGGCCATCGCCTCTTCCTCCGCCCTCACCGAGATCGTCATCGGCAAGACGCTGGACGAGGCGCTGGCGCTGACCAACCAGGACATCGCGGACTTCCTCGGCGGCCTGCCGCCGGAGAAGATGCACTGCTCGGTCATGGGCTATGAGGCCCTCCAGGCGGCGGTGGCCAATTTCCGGGGCGAGACCTGGGAGGATGACCACGAGGAAGGCGCGCTGGTCTGCAAGTGCTTCGGCGTGGACGAAGGAGTCATCGAGCGGGCGGTGAAGGTCAACAAGCTCACCACCCCCGAGCAGGTGACCTTCTACACCAAGGCCGGCGGCGGCTGCCTCACCTGCTTCGAGGCCATCGAGGAAGTGCTCGCCCGGGTGAATGCGGACATGGTGGCTGACGGCATCATCGCCGCCTCCGCCGCCTATCGCATCGGCTCGGTGGACCCGCGCGCTCTCAAGGGCAAGCCCCGCGTCGGCAACGGCAAGGACAAGGAGCCCGCCAAGGAGAAGGCGGCGCCTTCCGGCCAGCCCATCCAGGTGCCGCTCTCGGCCACCGCGCCCAGGCAGAGCCCGCTCGCCTCCCTGGTGCCGCCGCCCTCCGCGCCGGCCCCGCTCACCCAGGTGCAGCGCATCAAGCTCATCGACAAGGCCATCGAGGAATTGCGCCCCTATCTCCAGCAGGATGGCGGCGATTGCGAGCTGGTGGACGTGGAGGGCAACACGGTGAGCGTGAAGCTCTCCGGCGCCTGCATCGGCTGCCAGATGGCCTCCGTGACCATATCCGGCGTGCAGCAACGCCTGATGGAGAAGCTGGGCATGCCGCTGCGCGTCGTGCCGGTCAAGTGAGCGGGAGGCGATGATGAAGCCGGTCTATTTCGACAACAACGCCACCACCCGCGTCGACCCCCGCGTGGTCGAGGCCATGCTGCCCTTCTTCACCGAGCAGTTCGGCAATCCCTCCTCCATGCACGCCTTCGGCTCGCAGGTGGGCGGGGCGCTGAAGGCCGCGCGCGGCAAGCTCCAGGCCCTGCTCGGCGCCGAGTTCGACCATGAGGTGATCTTCACCTCCGGCGGCACCGAGAGCGACAATGCGGCCATCCTCTCCGCCTTGGAGGCGAGCCCCCGCCGGCGCGAGGTCATCACCAGCGCGGTGGAGCATCCCGCCGTCCTCTCCCTGTGCTCTTGGCTCGAGAAGAACAAGGGCGTGAAGGTCCATGTCATCCCGGTGGACGAGAAGGGCCGCCTGGACATGGACGCCTATGCGGAGGCCCTGTCCGACCGGGTCGCCGTGGTCTCCATCATGTGGGCCAATAACGAGACGGGCACGCTCTTCCCGGTCGAGGAACTGGCGCAGATGGCGAAAGCCCATGGGGCGCTGTTCCACACCGACGCCGTGCAGGCGGTGGGCAAGATCCCCATGGACCTGAAGTCCACCGCCATCGACATGCTCTCCTTGTCCGGCCACAAGCTGCATGCCCCCAAGGGCATCGGCGCGCTCTATGTGAAGCGCGGCGTGCGCTTCCGCCCGCAGATCAAGGGCGGCCACCAGGAACGCAGCCGCCGGGCGGGCACGGAGAACACGCCCTCCATCGTGGGCCTCGGCGTTGCCGCGGCGCTGGCCGCCGAGCACATGGCCGAGGAGAATGGCCGCGTCCGCGCCCTGCGCGACCGGCTGGAGAAGGGCCTGCTCCAGCGCATCCCCAATTGCTTCGTGACGGGGGATGCGGACAACCGCCTGCCCAACACCGCCAACATCGCCTTCGAGTTCATCGAGGGGGAAGGCATCCTCCTGCTCCTGAACCGCGAGGGCATCGCCGCCTCCTCGGGCTCGGCCTGCACCTCGGGTTCGCTGGAGCCCTCCCATGTGCTGCGGGCCATGAAGATCCCCTATACGGCGGCCCATGGCGCCATCCGCTTCTCCCTCTCGCGCGACAACAGTCCGGAGGAAGTGGACCATGTGCTGGAGGTGATGCCCGCCATCATCGACAAGCTGCGCGCCCTTTCCCCGTTCTGGAACGGGGCCGGCGCGCCGGCTGAGGACTTCAAGCCCGTCTATGCCTGATCGCGCCGGAGCCGCGTTCTGCGGCTCCGGTCCCTTGGTGCCCGCCCGCGCCCGGAGGTGCCCCATGCTCGCCAAGCCGCCCTTTCCCCCGCCCGCGCCCCGCACCGTCTTCCTGAACGACACCACGCTCAGGGACGGCGAGCAGGCGCCCGGCGTCGCCTTCACCCGCAAGGAGAAGCTCGCCATTGCCGAGGCGCTGGCCGCCGCCGGCGTGCCGGAGATCGAGGCCGGAACCCCGGCCATGGGCGACGAGGAAATCGAGACCATCCGCTCCATCGCCTCCCTCAAGCTGCCGCTGCGCGTCATGGCCTGGTGCCGCATGGGCGAGGAGGACCTGATGGCGGCGGTGGCGGCGGGCGTCACCTGCGTGAACCTGTCCATTCCCACCTCCGACCGGCAATTGGCCGGCAAGCTCGGCCGCGACCGCGCCTGGGCGCTGGACAAGGTGGGCGAGACGGTGAGCCTCGCTCGCCGGTTGGGCTTTGCCGTGGCGGTGGGCTGCGAGGATGCCTCGCGCGCCGATCCGGCCTTTCTGGTGGCCCTGGCCGGTGTCGCCGCGGAGGCGGGCGCCTTCCGCCTGCGGCTCGCCGATACGCTGGGCGTGCTCGATCCCTTCTCCACCTGCGCCTTGGTGGGGCGCGTCGCCCAGGCCTGCGACCTCGACATCGAGTTCCACGGCCATGATGATCTCGGCCTTGCCACCGCCAATGCGCTGGCGGCAGTGATGGGCGGGGCGAGCCATGTGAGCGTCACCGTGCTCGGCCTCGGCGAGCGCGCTGGCAATGCGGCGCTGGAGGAGGTGGCCATCGCGCTGCGCCAGACCGGCCGCAGCGAGACCGGCATCGATCCCCTCGCGCTCAAGGGCCTCGCCACCCTCGTCTCGGAGGCCGCCCGCCGCCCCGTGCCTCGCGCCAAGGCGGTGGTGGGGGAGGATGTGTTCACCCATGAATCCGGCATCCATGTCTCCGGCCTCCTGAAGGACCGGCGCACCTATGAGGCGCTTGATCCCCAGATGCTGGGGCGCGACCACACGGTGGTGCTGGGCAAGCATTCCGGCCTCGCCGCCATCGAGCGGGCGCTGGCTCAGGACGGGCTGAAGGTGGACCCCGAGCGCGGCAAGGCCATCCTGAAGCGCGTGCGCGATTTTGCCACCCGCACCAAGGATGTGGTGCCCCAGGAGGTGCTCCGGCGCTTCTACGAGGACAGCTTCACCCAGGAGGCGCTCCGCCGCCGCCGCATCGCCGTCGAGGAGGCCTGACCATGATTATGGGAGGCACCCGCCGCCGTCATCCCGCCATTCCCCTGGCCCCGCCCATGTCCTCTCGCTTCTCATCCGAGCCCGGCCTTTTCGCTTTGGTCCGCGAGGATGTGGCCTGCGTGAAGGGGCGCGATCCCGCCGCCCGCAACACGCTGGAGATCGTCCTCACCTATCCCGGCGTGCATGCGGTCATCTGGCACCGCATCGCCCATCGCCTGTGGCGGCGGCGGCTGAAATTTCCCGCCCGTTTCCTGTCCTGGCTGGCGCGTGCCCTGACCAATGTGGACATTCATCCCGGCGCCACCATCGGCCGGCGCTTCTTCATCGATCACGGCGCCTGCGTGGTGATCGGCGAGACGGCGGAGGTGGGGGACGACGTGACGCTCTATCACGGGGTGACGCTGGGCGGCACCTCCTGGAGCCCCGGCAAGCGCCATCCGACCTTGAAGGACGGGGTGCTGGTGGGCGCGGGCGCCAAGATCCTCGGCCCCATCACGGTGGGAGCCGGCGCGCGGGTGGGCGCCAATTCGGTGGTGATCGAGGATGTGGCCCCCGGCATGACCGTGGTGGGCATTCCCGGCCGCCCGGTGAAGCCGACGGCCGAGCGCCGGCGGCTCGGTGATGGCCGCATCGATCTTGAACATCACCTCATGCCCGACCCGGTGGGCGAGG
This sequence comes from Aquabacter sp. DMC10, assembly GCF_056314145.1. Lineage (NCBI taxonomy): Bacteria > Pseudomonadati > Pseudomonadota > Alphaproteobacteria > Hyphomicrobiales > Xanthobacteraceae > Aquabacter > Aquabacter sp. DMC10. The sequence goes on from NZ_JBQUYX010000004.1 coordinate 513,424, forward strand.
CCATCGCCTCCCTGCTGGACCGCATCGAATTTTTGGAGGCGCGGCTCGCCCACCTCCAGCGCCGGGGCCGGTCCGAGGCCGACCCGTGCGATGGCGATCCCGTCGCCTGAACCCGCCATCCCGTCGCAAGGGCGACAAGAGGAGGTCCCAATGTCCGCTTCCGACACGTCCGCTCCCGTTTCGTCGGTTCTCACCCAATTGCGCCACTTGTCCTCGGCGGAGGACTTCTTCTCCGTCCTCGACGTGCCCTACGACAAGCGTGTCGTGAACGTGGCGCGCCTGCACATCTTGAAGCGCATGGGCCAGCATCTGGCCTCCACCGACTTTGCCGGCATGAGCGAGGAGGCCATCCGCGCCACCTGCGCCGACACGCTGGAGCGCGCCTATCGGGACTTTCTCACCTCTTCGCCGCTGGAGCAGCGCGTGTTCAAGGTGCTGAAGGACCGCGATCCCACCCGCCCCGCGCCCAAGGGCGCGTTCGTTCCGCTCACCGCCTTGTTCCAGGGCGTGGAGCGCTCCTGACGCCGCCTGTCGCAAAGCCGACAGGTTGCGCCTGCCCTCCTCTCGTACATTTCTTCAAGGTATTGAAAATACTAATTTATTTTCTTCCAGAGGATTTGGCACGGGTGATGCGAGAGGAGGGCAGAGGCTTTTAGAGCGAGGTTGCCGCCATGCACATCGTGGTCTGCATCAAGCAGGTTCCGGACTCCGGTCAGATCCGGGTCCATCCCGTCACCAACACGATCATGCGGCAGGGGGTGCCGACCATCATCAACCCCTACGATCTGTTCGCGCTGGAGGAAGCCCTCCGCCTGCGCGACAAATTCGGGGGCGAGGTGACGGTGCTCACCATGGGCCCGCCCATGGCCTCCGACTCCTTGCGCAAGGCGCTGACCTTCGGCGCCGACCGGGCGGTGCTGCTCACCGACCGCTTCTTTGCCGGCTCGGACACGCTGGCCACCTCCTTCGCGCTGGCCAGCGCCATCGCCAAGATCGGCGAGACCTTCGGCCCGCCGGATGTGGTCTTCACCGGCAAGCAGACCATTGACGGCGACACCGCCCAAGTGGGCCCCGGCATCGCCAAGCGGCTGAACCTGTTGCAGCTGACCTATGTGGCCAAGATCGCCGAGCTGGACCTCGACGGCCGCTCCATCACCATCGAGCGGCGGGCCGAGGGCGGGGTGCAGGTGCTGAAGACCCGGCTGCCGTGCCTCATCACCATGCTGGAAGCCACCAACGAGATGCGCCGCGGCACCATGGCCGACGCGCTGCGCGCCGCCCGCGCCGAGATCGTCACCTGGAGCGCGGCGGAGGCCGGCATCGAGGACATGACCAAATGCGGTCTGCGCGGCTCGCCCACGGTGGTCAAGCGCGTCTTCGCCCCCGGCGCCCGCGCCGAGAAGGCCGCCTTGGTGGACCTTTCCGGCAAGGATGCCGCCGCCGCCGCCGATGCGCTCATCGAAGCGGTTTTCGCCCGCACCCCCAGCCTTGAGGCGGACATGGCCCGCCTCTCCGCCGGCTTCTGAGCAGGAGACGCCCCATGACCACGCCAGCCAAGCCTGCCCCCAAAGCCGCCGCCGGTGGCCGCGCCGGGATGAAGAAGGAACTGCCCGAGCACTTCAAGGCCTACAAGCATGTGTGGGTGTTCGTGGAGCTGGAACGGGGCCAGGTGCACCCCGTGTCCTGGGAATTGATGGGCGAAGGCCGCAAGCTCGCCGACAAGCTGGGCTGCGAACTGGCCGGCGTGGTGGTGGGCGCGCCCGATGGCGGCACCAAGGAAGCCGCCGCCGAGGCCTTCTGCTACGGGGCGGACCTCGTCTATCTCTGCGAGGATCCCATCCTCGCCCATTATCGCAACGAGCCCTACACCAAGGCGCTCACCGACATCGTCAATACCCACAAGCCGGAAATCCTGCTTCTGGGCGCCACCACGCTGGGCCGCGATCTCGCCGGCTCGGTGGCCACCACGCTGTTGACCGGCCTCACCGCCGATTGCACGGAACTGGACGTGGACGCCGACAAGTCGCTGGGCGCCACCCGCCCCACCTTCGGCGGCTCGCTTTTGTGCACCATCTACACGCTGAACTTCCGGCCGCAGATGGCCACCGTCCGCCCCCGCGTCATGTCCATGCCCGAGCGGGTGGAGGCCCCCGTGGGCCGCATCGTCGAGCACAAGCTCGACATGGCGGAAGAGGACATCGTCACCAAGATCCTGTCCTTCGTGCCGGACCGCGATGCCAACAAGGCGAACCTTGCCTATGCCGACGTGGTGGTGGCCGGCGGGCTGGGGCTGCAATCGGCGGAGAATTTCCAGCTGGTGCGGAATCTGGCCGCCGTGCTGGGCGCCGAGTTTGGCGGCTCGCGGCCGCTGGTGCAGAAGGGCTGGATCACGTCTGACCGCCAGATCGGGCAGACCGGCAAGACCATCCGGCCCAAGCTCTATATCGCCGCCGGCATTTCCGGCGCCATCCAGCACCGCGTGGGCGTGGAGGGGGCGGACATGATCGTCGCCATCAACACCGATCCCAACGCCCCCATCTTCGACTTTGCCCATGTGGGCATCGTCACCGACGCCATCCGCCTGCTGCCGGCCCTCACCGAGGCATTCCGCCGGCGGCTTTCCCCCCATTCCCGTGACCGGCTGGCCGGCTGAGGAGGCCCATCATGATCGATGAGAAGTTCGACGCGATTGTCGTCGGGGCCGGCATGTCCGGCAATGCCTGCGCGCTCACTCTGGCCCAGCGCGGCCTGAAGGTGCTGCAATTGGAGCGCGGCGAATATGCCGGCTCCAAGAATGTGCAGGGCGCCATCCTCTATGCGGACATGCTGGAAAAGCTCGTCCCCGACTTCCGCGAGGACGCCCCCCTGGAGCGCCACATCGTGGAGCAGCGCTTCTGGATGATGGACGACACCTCGCACGTGGGCATGCACTACCGCTCCGACGACTTCAACGAGGACAAGCCCAACCGCTACACCATCATCCGCGCCCAGTTCGACAAGTGGTTCTCCTCCAAGGTGAAGGAAGCCGGCGTCACCGTGCTGTGCGAGACCACCGCCACGGAACTGATCCACGACGCCTATGGCAAGGTCATCGGCGTGCGCACCGACCGGGCGGGCGGCATCGTCCATGGCGACGTGGTGGTGCTGGCGGAGGGGGTCAACGGCCTGCTGGGCTCCCGCGCCGGCCTGCGCCCGGTGCCGAAGCCCGAGCATGTGGCCCTCGCCGTGAAGGAAATGCACTTCATGTCGGCGGAGGCCATCGGCGCTCGCTTCAACCTGAAGGAGAATGAGGGCGTGGTCATCGAGGCCGCCGGCACCATCTCCAAGGGCATGACCGGCATGGCCTTCCTCTACACCAACAAGGAATGCCTCTCGGTGGGCCTCGGCTGCCTGGTCTCCGATTTCCGCGACGGGCAGGAGACGCCCTATGGGCTGCTCGAAGCCTTCAAGGCCCATCCCTCCATCGCCCCGCTGCTGGCGGACGCGGAGGTGAAGGAATATGCCGCCCATCTCATTCCCGAGGGCGGCTACAAGGCGATCCCGCAGCTTTATGGCGATGGCTGGCTGGTGGTGGGCGATGCCGCCCAGTTCAACAATGCCATCCACCGCGAGGGCTCCAACCTCGCCATGACCACGGGCCGGCTGGCGGCCGAGGCCATTTTCCACCTGAAGAGCCGCAAGGAGCCGCTCAACAAGGCCAACCTCGCCCTCTACAAGAAGATGGTCGAGGAATCCTTCGTCATGAAGGACTTGAAGAAATACAAGGACATGCCGGCGCTGCTGCACACCCAGTCGCGCAATTTCTTCCTCACCTATCCCGAGCTGATGTCGAAGGCCGCGCAGAACTTCCTGCGGGTGGACGGCACGCCCAAGGTGGAGAAGGAGAAGGCCACCGTCCGCTCCTTCGTCAAGCGTCGGTCCTGGCCGGGCCTCATCGGCGATGCCTTCCGGCTCGCCCGCGCCTGGCGCTGATTTCCCCCATTCCATTACGTCCCGCCACAGGAGGTCGCCATGACCGCACGGGTTGAGGAAAAGCTGTTCCAGAACCGGTATCTCGTGGATGTGGGCCGCCCCCACATCAAGATCCTGCCCCATGAGACGCCCTCGGCGAACCTGCTCGCCATGACGCGCCTGTGCCCGGCGGGCTGCTACGCCACCACCGATTCCGGCCAGGTGGAAGTGGTGCCCGACGGCTGCTTTGAATGCGGCACCTGCCGGGTGCTGTGCGAGCCCTCCGGCGAGATCGAGTGGAATTATCCGCGCGGCGGCTTCGGGGTGCTGTTCAAGTTCGGCTGAGCGCCCTTTGGTGTTTCCCGCCGGCGGCACCTCTCCGCCGGGCGGGAAAGGGTGGGGGAGGCGGCCTGTCCGGTGCGCCGGACGGGCCGCTTTCAATCCCGCCCTTGCGGGAGGGGCGGGAAGACCCAATCTCTTGCGGGCCGGCGGGGGCGCAAGCTGCCGGCGATGGCGCAGGAGAGACGAGCCGATGCCCCCCTTTTCCGTTCTGGACCTCGCCCATGTGCCCCAGGGGGGCACGCCGGCTGACGCCCTGCGCAATTCGCGCGACCTCGCGCGCCATGTGGAGGCGCTCGGCTACAAGCGCTTCTGGCTGGCCGAGCACCATAACATGGTGGGCATCGCCTCGGCGGCCACCTCGGTCGTGATCGGCCACGTGGCGGCCGGCACCAGCACGATCCGCGTGGGCGCGGGCGGCATCATGTTGCCGAACCATTCGCCGCTCGTGATCGCCGAGCAATTCGGCACGCTCGCCACCCTCTTCCCCGGCCGCATCGATCTCGGCCTTGGCCGCGCGCCGGGCACCGACCAGCGCACCTTGCGGGCGCTGCGGCGCGACCCCGCCGCCTCCGACACCTTCCCGCAGGACGTGCTGGAATTGCAGGCCCTGCTCGGCGACGTGCAGGAGGGCCAGAAGATCCGCGCCGTGCCGGGCATGGGCACCCATGTGCCGCTCTGGATTTTGGGCTCCAGCCTGTTCGGCGCGCAGCTCGCCGGCATGCTGGGCCTGCCTTATGCCTTCGCCTCCCATTTCGCGCCGGACGCCCTGATGCAGGCGCTCGCCGTCTATCGCGAGCGGTTCGAGCCCTCCGCCCAGTTGGATCGGCCCTATGCCATGGTGGGCTGCAACGTGATTGCCGCCGACACCGATGCGGAAGCCCGGCGTCTCTTCACCTCCGCCCAGCAGGCCTTCACCAACATGTTCCGGGGCACGCGCGGCTTGCTGCCGCCGCCCATCGACGACATCGAGACCTATTGGAGCCCCATGGAGAAGGTGCAGGCCTCGTCCATGCTGGCCTGCTCCTTCGTCGGCTCGCGGGAAAGTGTCCGCGCGCAACTGGCTGACTTCCTGGAGCGGACGCGGGCGGACGAGCTGATGGTGGCCTCCGCGCTGTTCGACCCCTCGGCACGCAAGCGATCCTATGAGATCCTCGCCGAGGTCCATGCGGATCTGGCCGGCGCGCCCGTGCCGGCTTGATGGCATACGCAGGGAGGGGCAGATGAGCGACGAGACAGAGGGGAGCGCCCCATCGGCCCTCCCCACCAAATTGACCCGCACCAAGGAGCGCTGGGCGGAGGAGGGCAAGTTCCTCACCGGCCGCGTGGCGCGCCCCGACTCCGATCGCCTGCCGCCGGGCCAGCATCTGGTGAAGGACTGGCCGGTGCTGGACCTTGGCCTCCAGCCCATGCTGCCGCCCAATCGCTGGCGGCTCGATGTGGACGGGCTGGTGGAGACCCCCATCCATTGGGACCTTGATGCCTTCAAGGCCGCGCCCCAATCCACCGAGGTCACCGACATCCACTGCGTCACCACCTGGTCGCGCTATGACAATCGTTGGGAAGGCGTGCGCACCCGTGACCTGATGGACCTAGTGCGCCCGCGCGCCGAGGCCCATTTCGTGCTGCTCTATTCCTATGACGGCTACACCACCAATTTGCCGCTGGAAGACTTCGCAGCGCCCGATGCCATGCTCGTCCACAGCTGGGAAGGCGAGCCGCTCACCCGCGCCCATGGCGGGCCGGTGCGCCTGGTGGTGCCGCACCTCTATTTCTGGAAGAGCGCCAAGTGGCTGAAGCGCATCGAGTTCCTGCCAGCCGACAAGCTCGGCTTCTGGGAGGAGCGCGGCTATCACGAGCGCGGCGATCCCTGGACCGAGCAGCGCTATTCCGAGTAAGGCGCGCGCGCCCGGCCCCGCCGGGCGCGGTCGTCTTCAGATGGGCGGCAGGTTCAGCCACTTGGCCAGCGAGGTGAGCACGATGTCCACCGCCAGCGCGGCCAGGATGATGCCCATGATGCGGCGGATCAGGTTGGCGCCGGACTGGCGGATCACCATCAGCAGGTATTTGGCCAGGAAGAACAGTACGAGCATGATGACCATGAGGGCGGCCACCACGGCGATGGTGATGACCTGGTCGTGGATCGAGTGCCGGTTGTTGTTGGCCAGGATCATCACCGAGAGGATGGCGCCCGGGCCGGCGATGATCGGGGTCGCCAGCGGATAGACGGCGATGGCGGCCAGGTGCTTGTCCTCGTCGATCTCCAGCGCCTGCGGCTTGCCCATCTCGGTGAAGATCATGGTCATGGCATAAACGAACAGGATGAGCCCGCCGGCCACCTGGAAGGACAGGATGGAGATGCCCATGGCCTCCAGCAGCGCCTGACCCACCACGATGAAGAAGACCAGGATGAGGAAGGCGAAGAAGGTGGCCAGCACCGCCGCCCGCCGACGTCCCTTGTTCGACAGCTCGGAGGTCACCGCCATGAACATGGACAAATGGCTGATGGGCTCCAGCACCGCCCACAGCGTCACGAACTGCGTCACCAGCAGATTGAGATCATCCGTCATTTTCAAATCCCCGCCCCGAATGAGGCCTGCCGCGCGCCGGCACCGGGCATGGCACACCCATCCGCCGGCGCCTGGGCACCGGCGGATGAGGCTGATGTCCATGGCGGGTGACGGCCTCGCGCCGCTTGCCCGCACTGCCCTGATCGCGCCCGTCGCGGCCGCCCATCCATCCCGCCGCCATGGTGACGGGCGCCGGCAGCCCTGGCAACCGACGAGAGATTGCCAGCGGCGGTTGGTCCACTCGCGGGAAGCGCGTGTTTCCTTCCGTTGTCTTGCGCCCCCCGGGTCGCCGGTCGACGGCCGGCTGGGTCGAGTGACGTAAGGGAATGTTTGATCTATCCTGCGCGTCCGCGGCCGTGTCGCTTTCCCGCCGCCTCCTTGACCTGCCTCAAGGTGAGGCAGGGCGCATATGCGACAAAAGTCGCGACGGTTCGCGGCACACGGGCGAGACCATGACGGCCCGCTGGGTGGCAATGCGGCGGGCGCCGGCTCCAAGGGAGGATCGGACAGTGATCCAGAACATCAAGAGCGTGCTTGTTGGATTGACCGAAGAGGGCCGGGAAGAGCCGTCCTCGGCCTTGGCCTATGGCATGTCGCTGGCCGCGCAGGCGCAGGCGCACATCACGGTGCAGGCGGCGGCGGTCAAGCTGGTGCTCACCCATGCCATGGTCTCTTCCATGGCCTCCAACCTCATCTCCGCCGAGAACCGGCGCATCGGCGCGCTGGCCGAGGCGGTGGCAGAGCGGGCGCGGGGCGATGCGGTTGCGGCGGGCGTGGGCTGCTCGGTGGAATCGCCCCAATTGTCCTATCCCGACCTGCTCGATGCCTTCGTCAAGCAGGCGCGGGTGCACGACTTGGCGGTCATCGATGCGGAAGAGGCCACCATCGACATCGATCGCGGCCTGATCGAGCAGGTGGTGTTCGAGAGCGGGCGTCCGCTCATCGTGGTGCCGGTGGGCGCGGATACCTTTTCCGCCAAGCGCATCGTCATTGCCTGGGACGGCAGCGCGCCGGCGGTGCGGGCGGTGAATGACGCCATGCCCTTCCTGCGGGCCGCCGAGGCGGTGGAAATCCTGTCCATCGCGCCGGAAAAGACCCTGAAGCATGCGGTGCCCGGCGCCGAGCTGGCGCCCCATCTGGCTCGCCATGGCGTTCCGGTCTCGGTCAATGCGGTGCCGGCGGAGGGAGACGTGGCCTCCAAGCTCCAGGAGCAGGCCGCCTTGTTCCGGGCCGATCTCCTGGTGCTCGGCGCCTTCAACCATTCCCTCCTGCGCGAATGGCTCATCGGCGGCGTCACCCAGGCGCTGCTGAAGGACAGCAAGCTGCCGCTTTTCCTGTCCCATTGAGGCAAGGCGGTTTCCCCGGAACGGGCCGGCCTGCGGGTGCGGCCCGTTTACGCGTGCGCGGATTTTGAAACCAAGCGCGAGCTTTGCCCGTTATGCTCCCGGCGGGCGAACGGGGCGCGGCTTCGTGCGCCCGCGAGCCGCAAGAGGAGCATGCCATGAAATGGGTCGTCTGGGTGGGGAGCGTTCGCAAGGGGTCCTATAACGCCGCCATTGCTCGCGCGCTGCAGGGCCTCGCGCCGGAGGGCGTCACGGTGGAGCTTCTGCCCTCGGTCGCCCAATTGCCCATCTATGATGCCGATCTCCAGGCCCAGGGGTTTCCCCAGGAGGTGACCGGGCTCGGCTCCGCCATCAAGGGCGCGGACGGCGTCGTCATCGTCACCCCCGAATATAACTACTCGGTGCCCGGCGGGCTGAAGAATGCCATCGACTGGGTCTCCCGTCTGCCGGACGCGCCGCTGAAGGGCAAGCCCGTCCTCATCCAGTCCGCCTCCATGGGCGTGCTGGGCGGGGCGCGGGCGCAGTATCACCTGCGCCAGATCATGGTCTTCCTCGACGCCTTCGTCATGAACGTGCCCGAGGTGATGGTGGGCCAGGCGCAGAAGAAGATCGACGAGACCGGCACCCTCACCGACGAGGGCACGCGCGATTTCATCGCCGGCCAGCTCAAGGCCTTCCACACCTATGTGGAGCGGGTGCGGGCATAGCCCGCCCCCTTTCTTCGTTATCAAGGCGGGCATAGCCCGCCCTTTTTTGCGGTGCGGCGCCGGGCCTTGAGGGGGCGGGCGCCGCTTCCCATCTCTGCACCATGGCGGGCGATCCGCGCGGAGTGATCCAAGACCCATGCTTTCCGATGCTCTGACCGCCTTCGGGCAGGTGTTCTCGCCGCTTCTGCGCGGCGTGCTGCTGAAATCGGTCCTGCTGGCGGTGGGGCTGGTGGTGGTGCTCGCCATCGGCCTCAATCTGCTGCTGGAGCAGATGGTGGTGCTGCCCTATCCGTGGCTGGAAACCACCATCGCCATTTTGGTGGGCGTGGGCTCCGTGGTGGGCGCGCTTTACATGGTGCCGGCGGTGTCGGCCGTGGTGGCCGGCCTCTTTCTCGACGATGTGGCCGAGGCGGTGGAAAAGGCCTCCTATCCCGGCGAGCCGGTGGGCACGCCCCAGCCGGTGGTCCGTTCGCTCGTCTATTCCGCGCGCTTCTTCGGCATCGTGCTCCTGGTCAACATCGCCGCCTTGATGCTGCTGCTGGTGCCCGGGGTGAACCTCATCGCCTTCTTCCTGGCCAATGCCTATCTGCTGAGCCGGGAATATTTCGAGATGGCCGCCATGCGCTATGCCTCCCCGGAAGAGGCGCGGGCGCTTCGGCAGGCCAATGCCACCACGGTCTTCCTGGCCGGCCTCCTGATGACGCCCATCCTGATGGTGCCCATCCTCAATCTTGTCATGCCGGTGTTCGGCACCGCCTTCATGGTGCATCTGCACAAGCGCCTCGCCCCCGCCTTGCTGCGTACCCCGGCCCGTGCGGCGCGCCTGCGCTGAGGACGGCGCGCCGGCTTTCACCGCATCATCGTGTTTTCCCGTCTATGATGGCCGAGCCCGCGCTTGGCGCGGGGAACAGGGAGCCGCCGGACGCCCATGATCCTCTCCTGCCTGCGCCACACTCTGATCGCCTCCGTCGCCGCCCTCGGTCTCTTGACTGCCGGGGCGGCCCTGGCCCAGCAGATCCAGGTGCCCACCCCGCTCATCGCCAAGGGGACGGGCGATGCGCCCGTGCTGTCGGAGGGGCAGGCCTTCCAGAATCTGGGCCTGGTGGGCGTCGCCCGCGTGCCGGCGGACGTTCTGGATTTCCTGGGCGATACACTCGGCTCCATGTCCGGCATGGCCATCGTGCCGGGGACCTGGCGCAAGACCGATACCACCTATCGGGCGACCCTCTATTCCCTGCCGGACCGGGGCCGCAATTCCCCCGACGAGGGCGAATATGTGGATTATGCCAATCGCCTCATCGCCTTCGACCTCACCTTCGAGCCCGGCCGCAGCTTTACGCTGAGGCCCTTCGGCGGCATTCCGCTCTCCGATTTCGAGGGCCGGCGCACCACCGGCGCCGACCCGGGAGACGGCACCGAGGTGGAAGCCGGCCACACCTTGCCCTCTCCCAAGGCCGATGCGCTGGGCGCGGGCAAGGTGTCCCTGGACGCGGAAGCCCTGGCCATGCGCTCCGACGGCAGCTTCTATGTGAGCGACGAATATACGCCCGGCATCTTCCTGTTCGGCCCCGACGGCCGCATGACGGGCGCCATCGATCCCGATCCGGCGCTGGCGCCGATGACCGCCGGGGCGCTCAATTTCAATTCCATCAAGGCGCCCGACACGGGCCGGCGCAACAACCAGGGCCTTGAGGCCCTGGCGGTGACACCGGACGGCAAGAAGCTGGTGGCCGTGCTCCAGAGCGCCACCGTCCAGGATTCCTCGGCCTCCAAGGACCAGGCGAACCGCGCCAACACCCGCATCCTCGTCTATGACATTTCGGTCGATCCCACCCCCAGGGCGCCGGTGGGCGTCTATGCCCTCACCTTGCCGGTCTATGCCTCCAAAGGCGACGGGAAGATCGACCGCACCGCCGCCCAGTCGGAAATGGTGGCGCTGGACGACCACCGCTTCCTCATCCTGTCGCGGGACAGCATCGGGCTCGGCTCCAAGCCCGGGCCGGAGGTGTTCAAGGCCGTGCTGCTGGTGGATGTGAGCGGGGCCACCAATCTGGCCGGCACCGACTATGAGATCACCACCCGCCCCATCGCCCCGGCGCAGGACGGGCGCAATGTACTCGACCCGGCCATTCGTCCCGCCACCACCGCGGTGCTGGTGAACCTGCTCAACCCCGATGATCTCGGTCGGTTCGGCCTCAACATCCACAATGAGGCGCCCGACGAGAACACCTTGTCGGAGAAGTGGGAGGCCATGGCGCTGGCGCCGGCCCTGGACCCGCAGGCGCCCGACACCTTCTTTCTGTTCGTGGGCAACGACAATGACTTCATCACCCGCAACGGGGTGATGCAGGGCAAGCCCTATGCGGACAAGTTCGACAATGCCACCACCGTGCTGGTCTACCGCTTGCGCCTGCCGGGGATCACCCTCGCGCCGTGAGGAGGGGGCGCGCCGCGGTGCGCCCGGTGGCGGCGGCGACCGGTTGCGACCGGTTCAGTCCGCTGCGGTCTCGATGGCCACGATCTCCACCTCGCGCCCCGCCACGCGGGCCACCTCGCCCACCGCCTTTCCCATCACCGCATGGGCGAGGGGAGACACATAGGACACGGTGCCCTTGGCCGGGTCCGCCTCGTCCTCGCCGACGATGCGGAACACCTGCCGCCGGCCGTCTTCCCGGTCCAGCGTCACGCGGGTGCCGAACTGCACGGTCTGCGCATCGGCGGGGGGCTCGATCAGCTGGGCGGTGGCCCGGCGGGCGCTGAAATAGCGCAGGTCCCGCGTCGCCCGGGCCATGGCGGTGCGGTCCGCCTGCACATCGCCCAATTGCGCAGCCGCATAGTCCGCCCGCGCCTGCGCCAATGCTGCGTCCAGCGCCGCCAGCCCCGTTGCCGTCACCAGATTGGGATGCGGCGAAATGGGCCGGTCCGGCAGATCGGCGGCGGTGGCTTCCAGGTCGTTTTCGCGGGTGAAGGCAACGGACATGAGGGGGACAGGTTCCCGGGTGAGAGGGGGGCGGTCGGCTAAGCAACAGAGATAGGGACTGGGGGGATCGGGCGCCAGCCTGGGCGGGCCGGATCGCGGACAGGTTTCCCGTGCCACCGCCGCGCCCCAGGCGGCGGCTGTCCCGGGACGATGGGCCCTCGCTTGGCCTCATCTTGGCACGCTCCGCGCCAAACCTTATGATTCCGCCCTTCCACTCCGCCCGCCATGGAAGATAAGCCCTTGACTGAGAGAGACATTGTCGAGGTCTTGAACATCCTCGGCACCGCTGTCTTCGCGATCAGCGGAGCCATGGTGGCGGTGCAGCGGAGCATGGATCTGTTCGGCGCCCTCGTCCTGGCCTTTGTCACGGCGGTGGCGGGCGGCATTGTGCGGGACGTGGTCATCGGCGCCGTTCCCCCCGAGGCGATCGGCCATTGGCAGCCGGCGGCCCTGGCGGTGGGGGCGGGGCTGTTCACCTTTTTCTTCCCCTCGCACATCGCCCGGCTGCGCTTTCCGGTGCTGCTGTTCGATGCCGCCGGCCTTGGCATTTTCGCGGTGACCGGCACCCAGAAGGCCCTGGAGTTCGGCATTCCCCCGGCCATGGCGGTGGTGCTCGGCATGGTGACGGGGATCGGCGGCGGCATGATGCGGGATGTGCTGACCGCGCAAGTGCCCATCGTGCTGCGCACCGACATTTATGCCGTGGCGGCGCTGGCCGGGGGCGCCCTGGTGGCGGTGGGCCATGCGTATGGGGTGCCGGTGCTGCTCACCCTGCTGCCGGGGGCTGGCCTCTGCTTCTTCCTGCGCGTGATGGCCATCTATTGCGGCTGGCACTTGCCCCGCGCCCGCCAGGTGCCGCCCGAGGCGTGAGCGGCGCCCCTTGCCGGTGCGTGGGGCATGGTCCCGTCAGTCCAAGGGCGAGGCGGGCGGGCTGGCGCTGCCCTCCGGCGTCGGCCCTCGGTCCGGCGAGGGCAGCGGTGGCAGCCAGATGGCCAGCGCGCTGCGGCCGAGATCGGTCAGCATATAGACGCCGCGCTCGGCGCGCGCGAACCAGCCATAGACATTGCGGCGGAGGATTTTCTGGGCATCGGGGCAGGTGGGCCTGAGATCCCGCGGCCGCTGGGGTGCGGCGGCCATGGCGGCGGCGCAGGCCAGCGCCTGCTGCCGATAGGCGGTCATGATGGGCTTGCGCGTGCCGCCCCCCGCCACGGGATCGCCCTGGCGCCGCTTGTGCTCCTCCACCAGCCGGGACCGGCGGCGGGCATCCTTGCGGGGCAAGGGGGCGACGGGAGAGACGAGGATGTCCACCCGCCCGGCCGCCGAGACGCCCAGCAGGCCGAAGCCCAGGCGCCGGCAGAGGTTGCGATAGCGCGGGTCGCTCTCCCGCCCCTTGCCCCGGGCGGAGAGCCGCGCCGCCAGCCAGATCTCGTCTCCCATGGTCGCCCGGTCGACGCCCTGAAGGATGAGCTCCAGATTAAACGTCAGCTTCAGTTCGCAGATCACCACAACCGTAGGATCGCCCTCCCGCACGCCCACCATGTCGCAAGGCCCCACCTCGCCTTTGACGGTGTAGCCCAGCTGCTCCAGGAAGCGCTTTACGGGCTCGTACAGGGATGTCTCCACCTCACGCCTCCGCTTTTCACTCGCGCGGACTATGGTCCGGGAGAGGTTTCAGAGCCGCAAACGCGGGACCTTAGGGCCGGATCCCTTCACAGTGAATCGCCTGCGCGATTCACTGTGAAGGGTGAAGCCGTGGCCACCCGTGCGGCGCGTCGGGTCAAGAATACAACCTGAGGTACATAAAATTTCACCTAAAGCTTCAGATGGTACCTGTACGCCTGGGGCGAACGATGCTAGCGTCATAGTTGTGGTCGCGCGATGAAGCAATCAGTGCGCGGTCCACTTGTCGGGGGGGAGAATTATGCATCGCCGCATAGTTTCGCTTGAGGCAATCCCACTTTAGACCTCGGTTCACAGACATCTGTCCACGGACACCGGCCGCGGCGCTGACGCATCTTCAGGCGCGGCACCCATGACGCACGTCCTGCGCGTGGCAAGGGCGATCCGGCGAAGAGGTTGTCTGATCCATTCTGCGACAGGGTCCTGCGTGACGGGACCGATGGGGCGCGCCCCCTCTTTGCCACGAGGAGGGGAGCCCTGGCGCAGGCTCGGACGCGCCAGAAGGCGCGGCCGCACTCAACAATCCAACATCACCCAAGGAGGAAAACATGAGTATTCCTGGAACAATCATGATGTGGGGTGGGTCGCTCACCAATATTCCCGCGGGCTGGCTTCATTGCGACGGCACGCTCCTGAGCCAGTCCGTTTATTCCAATTTATTCCGCGCAATTCAGTTCAATTTCGGCGCGAACCCGCCGCAGGGGCAGTTTTACCTTCCAGATCTGCGCGGACGATTCATCCGTGGTGTCGATGACGGCGCCGGCCGCGACCCCGATGAGAACACGCGGACCGACATGCAAACCCCGACCATTCTTTCCTCGGGCGTCGGTTCGATCCAGTCCCACGCCTTCCAGAACCACGTCCATGCCTACAATTCGTTCCCCAACGGCGAAGGAAATATTGCCAGCGGCAGATATTGGCAGAATGGGACCCAAAACACGGCGCTGGCCGACGCGAAAGTGTATCAGACCAGCACTGAGACGAGGCCCCTCAATGCATATCTGTATTTCATCATCAATTACTGAAAGGCCTGGAGGGTGACATGATTATTCTCAGGGACCTCTACACGCAAACGGAGACCGTACCGCTCTCGTCGTCCGACGTGACGCTTGGGCAAACCGTCATCCAATATGAGGTGCGCTCTTACGTCGACACGCGCAATCTGGGCAGGGTCAAATCCTATATCGTCACCTGTACGCAGCGCCTGGTGCTTCCCAATCCCTCGCCATTCGGTCCGCAGGCCGAGACCATAACCAGCTTCCTGAATTATCCGGCGTTGCTCACCAACCAGATTGCGATTTCTGATCCAAACAACATTCTGCAGTCGACACTGCTGATGGACTATACGCCGCGCACGCTGAATACAGCCGTGGCGACCAGCCAAAACCAGACCACAAACCAGGATTTTCAGGTCTCCCAGCAATCCACCACGGGATCGGCCCACTCCCAGACCAACAGCTACGGCGCCTCCGCCTCCATTGGGTTTTTTGGCCCCATGCCGGTGGGCGACCTTTCCGGAAATTACCAGCACTCCTCCACAGACGAAACGTCCCGGTCGCTGAGCACGGGGCAATCGGTGGACAAAGGCACCCAATTGTCGAACTCAAATTCGATGACCATCAAGGATTGGGGCAGCTATTCGCAGCTGGATGTGGGCGACCAGACGCCAACCTGGGTCTGGGGCCAGGAATTTCCCTGGAACGTCATTCAGTTCAGAGGGGTCGACAGCAACGGCAACATCCTGTTACCTGGCTTTATTCAGCAGCGCCTGTTTGACGGCACGGTCATCTATCCGCCCTCGGAGCTGTCTCTGCTGGGGGTGGATTTCGTGGCCAGCGCGTCCTGGCTGGTGGTGCCCAACGCTGGCATCGCCGGGCCTCAGGAGATCGCCTTCAACCATAGCGTGAACTATGGTGCCGCCTCCCATCAAGTGACCGCCAGTAAACTGGTGGCAAAGCTGACAACGTATGCGCCGATCCTCTATACGTCGCAGACGTTGGACCTTCCGGTGCTCGCGCTCGATCCCATCATGACCGGCGACAGCAGCTCGGCTGTGCTCGGCTTCGTGGCGAACCAGTTTGATGTGGCTCCGACGGCGGCGGGTGGGCCGTTTGCCATCACCTCGGTGAACAACACGCTGCTGGTGCGCGGTGCGGGGTTCAATGAGGTCATGAGCACGGACTTCACCACCGGCCCCGTGAAGATGACCCTCTATTTCAAGACCATCAATGCGGCGAAAGACGTCACGCTCTGGCTCAAGAACTGGACATCTGTCGGCGTCGCTGTGCAGTTGAGCATCGTCGTCAACGGAAACGCGGCCTTGACCAAGTTCGTCGACGCACCCGAGGCCGGCTCCGGCGGGGACAATGTGACGTCCATCGTCCTGCGCAATCAGGACTTCACGTCGATCGACTATTGTGACTACTTGCAGATGGGCCTGAATACGGTGGTCATTACGATCACCCCCGTCAATGCAGCCACGCCGTCCTTCTATCAGATCATGGCGCTCGCGGTCGGCTGATCCCGGGGGCGGCGCCTCTCCCGCCCGCGGTGAGAGGCGCCGCCCTTGGCCTGAAGCAAGGGCTGGGTGCCGAGGTTTTCAGTCTAACGCGCCGATCGCGAAAGTAAAAT
Organism: Aquabacter sp. DMC10; assembly: GCF_056314145.1. Taxonomy (NCBI): domain Bacteria; kingdom Pseudomonadati; phylum Pseudomonadota; class Alphaproteobacteria; order Hyphomicrobiales; family Xanthobacteraceae; genus Aquabacter; species Aquabacter sp. DMC10. Next base: position 529,625 of record NZ_JBQUYX010000004.1, read on the forward strand.
TTGCCCGATAGGGCGGACAAGTCTTGGTGAGGACTGTCCAGGACGGAAGGCCTCGACCCGGCCGAGGCATTCACGGAACGCATCGGCGGACGCGGCACGTGCCCGTCGCAAGGAACGGTCGGGCCATGACAAGGCGGCGCCAGACGCGCGCGCAAGGGAGGCCATGATGTGCGGCACCAAGAAAACCAAGACGCGGGAAACCAGGGGAGTCTCGGAAGGCAGAGCCACCCCCTTCGGCCGCAACAGGGAGCCGGTGGACAACGAAGCCGGCTTCCATTTCCCGGTACAGCGCTACGCCATCGAGTATAAGGCAAAGGGAGCCAAAAGCGCCTGGGAGGGCGAAGTCACCTCATTGGGAAAAGGAATGGAGGCGGTCACTTATACCGACGGTCAGAACGTCTTCAAGGTGTACAAATATAACTGGCCGGAGCGGCGCGATTCCGAGTTTGCAGCGCTCGCTCGCCTTCACAAGGTTGTGCCCCACCTCGTGCCGAAGCCCTTGGACACGGGCGAAGCGAGGATCGATGGTGGCGGAACCGCGCCCGCTTACGTCATGTCAAAGATTGAGGTGACCAGCAGCCAGCCTAAACGTATCCGGAATGAGGAATTGAAGCCGTTTGTTGACAGCTTGCGGACCTTCGCCACTGCACTCAAGAAGACCGGGACATCGTGGGACGAGACCCACCATAACGTCTTGCGCACCGAGGATGGCTTCAAGTTCATCGACGTCAAGTTGATGGATTCCAAGTTTCCTATGACGCAGACCGTCGATCAGTATGTCTCCCGAGTCACGCTTGATCTCGCCGCAAATAAAGAGGCCGCGCAGCTACATTTGGACGGCCAAGCGCAGGAGCGCGACAAGAGCCCATTCAAATTCCGGGAGACGCCGACGTTCGGCAAGCCGGACCCGTTGGCGAGCAAGCTGCTCGTCAAAAAGGCCGGCGTGGGCCAGCCCCTCGCACCGATCGCCAACGCGCAGGAACTCAAAGAAAAACTCGCTGCCGAGATCAAGGCGGCGAAAGACAGGGATTCCATTTGGCTGACGCAGAAACCCCTGCCCCAAAAGAACACCTCAGGCTTTGGCAAGAAAACGGGGTCAGTCCTTCTACCCGAGATCAAGCAGCCTGAGTTCAAGCCTCCCGATGCCATGTTGCAACTCAGGGAACCCGAACTCCAGAAACCCCGCCTCTCGCCCCTTAAGGGTCCCATTGGCAATCGCAATAAGCTTTTCCAGAAGTTCTGACGGCGGACATGGCGCGGCCTTCCCTCCGGTGCCGCCGGTACCGCTTGCATGGGGGGACGGGCCATCCCACCCTTGAACCTTTCTCTCCCTTGGTTTCCTGCTGGGGCAGTGCCAGGGATGGGTGGCGCGATGGAGAGGGGCAGGGGGGACGCCCGGAGGCGCCGCTTAACGCGAATACCAGCCTCACTCCCTCGTGCGCGCACCCGCGTCAATCGGGGTGGGCGCCCTTTGTGTGAGGGGGCCGCGAACGGCCCGCCCGCTCGGGAGGGACGTGGGGGCCCAAAAAACGTTTCGGGGCGCCTCAGGGGCGCCCCGTTTCGTTCACGAGCAGCCGGTGGTGGAGCCGCAGGTGTCGCACTTCAGGCAGGTGCCGTTGCGCACCAGCGTGAAGTTCATGCATTCGGGGCAGGCTTCGCCCTCATAGCCCTTGGCGCGGGCCTCCGCCCGGCGCTCGGCGGCGCGGGCCTTGGGACTCCAGGGGAGCTGCTTGTCCAGCACGCTGGTGGCGGCTTCTTCCACCGCCTCGGCATCCACCTCCAGCAGGGCCTCGGGCTCCGGCTCCGCCTTCAGGGCGGTGGCTCCGTCCGTGCGGGCGCGCAGCACCGTCACCTTATCGGACGAGGCGCGCGGCTCGGCGGGGGCCATCGCCTGGGCCAGCAGGTTCACCGTCTTGCCGCGCACCAGACCCTTGGAGACGATCCGCGCCGCGGCCGCCGAGGGGGCCTTGCCTTCTTCCACGCCCTTGCCGAGCGCGTCGAAGCCGGTGTCGGAGGGGTCCACATGGCCGAGATCGCTGCGCGACAGATAGGACACCGCCAGCTCCCGGAACACATAGTCCAGGATGGAGGTGGCATATTTGATGGTGTCGTTGCCCTGCACGGGGCCCGCCGGCTCGAAGCGGGTGAAGGTGAAGGCGTCCACATATTCCTCGAGCGGCACGCCATATTGCAGGCCGAGCGAGATGGCGATGGCGAAGTTGTTGAGGAGCGAGCGGAGCGCCGCGCCCTCCTTGTGCATGTCGATGAAGATCTCGCCGATGCGGCCGTCATCATATTCGCCGGTGCGCAGATAGACCTTGTGGCCGCCCACCACCGCCTTCTGGGTATAGCCCTTGCGGCGGTCGGGCATCTTCTCGCGCTCGCGCACCCGGTGCTCGACGATGCGCTCCACCACGCGCTCGACGATCTTCTCGGTGACCGAGGCGGTGCGGGCGGCGGCGGGCTGGGCCACCAGGGCCTCCACCGCATCGTCCTCGTCCTCCTCGTCCGCCACCAATTGGGCGTTGAGGGGCTGGGAGAGCTTGGAGCCGTCGCGATAGAGCGCGTTGGCCTTCAGCGCCAGGCGCCAGGACAGGAGGTAGGCGGACTTGCAGTCCTCCACCGTCGCGTCATTGGGCATGTTGATGGTCTTGGAGATGGCGCCCGAAATGAAGGGCTGCGCCGCCGCCATCATGCGGATGTGGCTCTCCACCGAGAGGAAGCGCTTGCCGAGACGGCCGCAGGGGGAGGCGCAGTCGAACACCGGCAGGTGCTCGGCCTTCAGGAAGGGGGCGCCTTCCAAGGTCATGGCGCCGCACACATGGACATTGGCGGCGTCGATCTCGGCCTTGGTGAAGCCCAGGTGCGCCAGCAGGTCGAACTTGGGGTCCGCCAGCTGCGCCGGTGCCACGCCCAGCGTCTTAGCCAGGAATTCCTCGCCGAAGGTCCAGCGATTGAAGGCGAACTTGATGTCGAAGGCGCTCTTGACCGCGCTCTCCGCCTTCTGGATCGCCGCCTCGTCGAAGCCCTTGGCCTTCAGCGTGGTATGGTTGATGCCAGGGGCCTGGGCGAGCGAGCCGTGGCCCACCGCATAGGCCTCGATCTCGGCGATCTGCGCCTCGCCATAACCGAGCGCACGCAGCGCCTCCGGCACGGCGCGGTTGATGATCTTGAAATAGCCGCCGCCGGCCAGCTTCTTGAACTTCACCAGCGCGAAATCGGGCTCGATGCCGGTGGTGTCGCAATCCATCACCAGGCCGATGGTGCCGGTGGGGGCGATCACCGAGACCTGGGCGTTGCGATAGCCGTGCTGGACGCCCATCTCCACCGCCTTGTCCCAGGCCGTGCGGGCATGGGCGGAGAGGCGGGCGTCCTTGATGGAGGCGTGATCCAGCGGCACCGGGTCGACGGCCAGGCCCTCATAGCCGGCGGCCTCGCCATGGGCGGCGCGGCGATGGTTGCGGATGACGCGGGCCATGGATTCGGCATTGGCCTCATAGGCCGGGAAGGTGCCCAGCTCCTTGGCCATCTCGGCCGAGGTGGCATAGCAGATGCCGGTCATGATGGCGGAGATGGCGCCGCAAATGGCGCGGCCCTCGGCCGAGTCATAGGGAATGCCCGACGACATGAGCAGGCCGCCAATATTGGCATAGCCCAGGCCCAGCGTGCGGTATTCGTAGGACAATTCGGCGATGCGGCGCGAGGGGAACTGCGCCATCAGCACGGAGATTTCGAGCACCACGGTCCACAGCCGCACCGCATGCTCGAAGCTCTCCACGTCGAAGCGCTTCTCGGCGTCGCGGAACTGGAGGAGGTTCAGCGAGGCGAGATTGCAGGCCGTGTCGTCCAGGAACATATATTCCGAGCACGGATTGGAGGCGCGGATCTCGCCGCCGGCCGGGCAGGTGTGCCAGTCATTCACCGTGGTGTGGAACTGGATGCCGGGATCGGCGCAATGCCAGGCGGCGGCGCCGATCTTCTCCCACAGCTCGCGGGCCTTCAGCGTCTTGTGCACCTTGCCGTCGGTGCGGCGGATCAGCTCCCAGTCGCCGTCCGCTTCCACCGCGCGCAGGAAGGCGTCGGTCACGCGCACCGAATTGTTGGAATTCTGGCCGGCCACCGTGAGATAGGCATCGCCGTCCCAATCGGTGTCGTAGATGTCGATGTCGATGTCCGTATAGCCCTGGCGGGCATACTGGATGATGCGCCGGATGGCGGCATCGGCCACATGGGCCTTTCGGGCGGCGCGGATCTCACGCTTCAGGGCCGGGTTCTTCTCCGGATCGAAGCAGGCATCGCCCGAGCCTTCGCAATTCACGCAGGCCTTGAGCACGGCTTTGAGGTGCTTGGCATTGAGCTTGGAGCCGGTGACGAGGGCGGAGACCTTGAGCTCCTCCACCACCTTCCAGTCCACATAGGCCTCAATGTCCGGATGGTCCGCATCCACCACCACCATCTTGGCGGCGCGGCGGGTGGTGCCGCCGGACTTGATGGCGCCCGCCGCGCGGTCGCCGATCTTCAGGAAGCTCATGAGGCCGGACGAGCGCCCGCCGCCGGAGAGCTTCTCGCCCTCGCCGCGCAGAGACGAGAAATTGGTGCCGGTGCCGGAGCCATACTTGAACAGGCGCGCCTCGCGCACCCACAGGTCCATGATGCCGCCTTCATTCACCAGGTCGTCGCCGACCGACTGGATGAAGCAGGCATGGGGCTGGGGCCGCTCATAGGCGGAGGTGGAGGCATGGACCTCCCCCGTCACATGGTCCACGTAGAAATGGCCCTGGCCGGGGCCGTCAATGCCGTAGGCCCAGTGCAGGCCGGTATTGAACCACTGGGGGGAATTGGGGGCGACCATCTGCATGGCCAGCATGTAGCGGTGCTCGTCGAAGAAGGCCTGCGCATCGGCCTCGCTGTCGAAATAGCCGCCCTTCCAGCCCCAATAGGTCCAGGTGCCGGCCAGGCGATCGAACACCTGCTTGGCCGAGATTTCGCCGCCATAGCGCTTGTCCACGGGCAGGGAGGCCAGCGCATCCAGGTCCGCCTTGGCGCGCCACAGGAAGGAGGGGACGGCATTCTCCTCCACCTTCTTCAGGCGCGAGGGCACGCCCGCGCGGCGGAAATACTTCTGCGCCAGGATGTCGCTCGCCACCTGCGAGAAGTGCGCGGGCACCTCGATGCCGTCCTGGCGGAAGACCACCGAGCCATCCGGATTGCGGATCTCGCTGACGGTCTCGCGGAAGGCGATGCCGGCATAGGGCGACTGTCCGGCCGTGGTGTAGCGGCGTTCGACGCGCATATCGAGACTCCTCAGCCCCCCAAGGGCATTCAGCAAAGATGGCGGCAGCCGAACGCAAACGCGCGGGTACGACGGCTCGCGCCGTCCCGGAGACCGGACTGCTGTGTTTGGGACCGACAGTGGGTGAATACCGGCCTTCGGCCAATGTGTCCCGCTGTCGAGGAGGTGGACGCTAGTGCGAGTCTGGCGCCGCCGTCAAACACAGATTTTGGGGCTCCATTCGTTGGCTGCCTACTAAATATAGTCGCGCCATCCCTGTTAACAAGTCGTAAACGTCCTTGGCCCGACGCGGGTTTCGGCCCGTTTGGCCCTGTGGACAAGGCGGGCCGGCGGGCCCCAGCGTTATGCACGTCATCCACAGCCGGCGAACCAACAATCGCGCGGTGTGTCTTTCGCGCGTCATGCGGGGGATTGGCCCCGCTACCGACGCGCGAACAGTTTCTCCACGTCCGACAACGAGAGCGTGACGAAGGTGGGCCGTCCGTGATTGCACTCGCCGGAATTGGGGGTCGCCTCCATCTCCCGCAGGAGGGCGTTCATCTCTTCCAACCGCAGGCGGCGGCCGGCGCGCACGGAGCCGTGGCAGGCCATGGTGGCGGCCACATGGAGGAGGCGGCGCTCCAGGGGCAAGGCATCGTCCCATTCGGCCGCATGCTCGGCGAGGTCGCGCACCAGGCGGGTGGTATCGGCCTCCTTCAGCAGCGCCGGCACCTCGCGCACCAGCACCGCGCCATGGCCGAAGGATTCCAGCACCAGGCCGAGCCGCTCCAGGTCGCCCGCCCGCTCGGCGAGGCGATCGGCCTCCGCCGGGTCGAGATCCACCACCACGGGCACCAGGAGCCCCTGGCGGGCGACCCCGTCGCGCTCCAGGGCGTGCTTTAATTTCTCATAGACGAGCCGCTCATGGGCGGCGTGCTGGTCCACCAGCACCATCCCTGAGCGGGTCTGGGCGACGATATAGGTCTCGTGCAATTGCGCCCGCGCGGCGCCCAGCGGCCGGTCGAGATCGGCCGCCTCCAGGGGGCCGAAGGCGGGGCGGGCATCCACGGAGGGCGCGCCCAGCTCGAAGGCCGATTGCACCGGCTCCGCCAGCACGGCGGCGGCCACGGGATCGACAGCCAGCGGCCGGGCGGGGGAGGCGCGCCAGTCATGGCCGCCGGCGGGCAGGGGCTCGGGCGCGCGGAACCGGCCGGACCAGCCGCCATCGGGGCGGGGCAGGGGGCGGGGAAGGCCGGGGGGCAGGGCGGGCGATGCCGGTCCCCCTTCCAGTTCCGGCGCGCGGGCCAGCGCCACCAGGCGATCCGCCATGGTGGCGGCGGTGCTGGGGGCACGCTCGGCCAAGGCAGTGGAGAGGGTGCGGACGATGAGCGCGCGGATGTTGCCGCCATCGCGGAAGCGCACCTCGGTCTTGGCCGGGTGGACATTCACATCCACCTCGCGCGGATCGAGGGTGATGAAGAGAGCCAGCAGCGGGTGGCGGTCGGAGGGCAGCAGGTCCGCATAGGCGCCGCGCACCGCGCCCATGAGCAGCTTGTCGCGCACCGGGCGGCCATTCACGAACAGGAATTGGGAGAGGGAATTGGCCTTGGAGAAGGTGGGCAGGCCGGCGAGGCCCTCCAGCCGCGCCCCCTCCCTCATCCCCTCCACCGGGATCACATTGCGCCCGGCCTCGGCGCCCAGCACATCGGCCATGCGGGCGGCGCGGCCCTCCGGGTCATCGGCGCGGGCGGGAAAGGTGAGGGGGCCGCGCTCTTCGGCCACCAGAGTGAAGGCGACGTCCGGACGGGCGAGCGCCAGGCGCCGCACCACGTCGGTGGCCGCCGCCGCTTCCGCCCGGTCGGATTTCAGGAATTTCAGCCGCGCCGGGGTGGCGAAGAAGAGGTCGCGCACTTCCACCCGCGTGCCGGCGCCGAGCGCCGCCGGCCGCACCGCCGAGACCACCCCGGCCTCCACTTTGATCTCGAAGGCATGGGGCGCGCCCTTCAGGCGCGAGGTGATGGACAGCCGCGCCACCGAGCCGATGGAGGGCAGCGCCTCGCCCCGAAAGCCCAAAGTGGAGATGGCGAGCAGATCCTCGTCCGGCAGCTTGGAGGTGGCGTGCCGCTCGACGCAGAGCGCCAATTCGTCCGGCCCCATGCCGGAGCCGTCATCGGCCACCCGGATCAGCCGCCGCCCGCCGCCATCGATCACCACCTCGATGGCCCGGGCGCCTGCATCCAGCGCATTCTCCACCAATTCCTTCACCACGGCCGCCGGCCGCTCCACCACCTCGCCGGCGGCGATGCGGTCGATCAGGATGGGGGGCAGGCGACGGATGGGCATGGCACGGCTCGAAACGGGACGATGGGACGCGGGGCGACTCGGAACAGATGTGGCCCCAGTATAGGCCGTCCGCGCCGGTCGCGCCGGGTTCCCTGGCGAGAGGGGACCGTCGGGCAGACCGGGCTATTTTTGTTCATTCCCCGCCCGGGCGTCCCCGCCTTACCTTCCGCCCCGCGGCGACGGGCCGCTTGAGGACGCGGCACGCGGGCGGGGGCCAACAGCCGATGACCGGATCAAGGACCATTGTCTCCATTCAATATCTGCGCGCGCTCGCGGCGCTCACCGTGGTGCTGCACCATGCGCGCAACCCCGACCCCGGCCTGTTCAATCCCTTGAGCGGCTTCAATATCGGGGTTGCCGGCGTCTATGTCTTCTTCGTCATCAGCGGCTTCATCATGTATCGGGTGGGCCGCACGGAGACCCCGCTGCGTTTCCTCTATCGCCGCATCGTGCGGGTGGTGCCGCTCTATTGGATCTGCACCACCATCGCGGCGGTGCTGCTCTACAAGGTGCAGGACTGGGCGCCGCGGGCCCATGAATTCTTCATGAGCTATGTCTATTCGCTCTTCTTCATTCCCCACTATTCGCTGAAATGGCCGGACGAATTGTGGCCCATCCTCATCCCCGGATGGACGCTGAATTACGAGATGTTCTTCTACGCCATCTTCGCTCTGTCCCTGGCGCTTGGGGCGGTGCTGCTGGTCAATAGCCTCGTCATCCTGGCCCTGGTGGCGGTGGGCGCGCTGGTGGCGGTGAGCGGGCCGGTGCTTCTGACCTATACGGACTATATCCTGCTCTATTTCCTCATGGGGCTGTTCATCGGCTGGATGTACGACACCCGCGACCTGTCCCGATGGGGCTTCTGCCTGCCGCTGGGGGGCGCTCTCATCCTCCTGGCCATTGCCTTTGGCGGGCGGGCGGAGGACCTCCTCCTCTTCCTCGGCGCCCCCCTTCTGGTGCTGGGAGGCCTTGCCAACGAGCCGCGCCTCGCCCGCTGGAACTGCCGCCTGCTGCAGCGGCTGGGGGATGCCAGCTATTCCATCTATCTCACCCACGCTTTGTTCATCTTCGGGCTGCGCGCGGTGTTCGTGCACCATATGCCCTATGGCTGGCTGCAATTTACCAGCTGGATCGCCACCGCCCTGATCTCAGCGAGCCTCGTCGGCCTCCTCGTCCACCACTGGGTGGAAGTGCCCCTGACGCGGGCTTTGTCGGGGCGGGGGAAGCGGGCGGCGGTGGTGTGAGGGGGCGAGGGGGCGAGTGGCGGGGGTGGGTGCGCCTGATCAGCCCGAGATGGCGCTCGCGGGAGCATCCGGTGCATTCGCGCCGGCGGCGATGCGGTCGATCAGGATGGGGGGCAGGCGACGGATGGGCATGGAAAGCGCGGACGCTTCGACTCAGGGGACGGGAGTGGGGAGTATAGGGCAGAGGGCAAGGGATGGGGGGCATCTGAGATCTGGTGGGAAGGAGACTGTTCGGTATCGGACGGCATCCGTGCAAAAGGCGACGTTGGAGTGTGCTGTAGTGTGATAGCAGCGCGCCCTCATGTCGGCCGTTGAAGCAATAGGTGTCATCGCCTTAGATCCGCCGTGTCCTTTCAGGAAAGCGCCAATTGCGAAGATACGGAAGCCGACTGGCACCACTACATGCGCCGGATCAGGTTCTTTATCCAGCTCATACTGAACTCGATTGCCCATTCTGTTTGTGGTCTCGTCAGCGACGGCATGGTTGAGCTACCAGCCCCATGCCCGAATGGATTTCGAACGTGGGTGAAGAAGTCTTTGATCGAGGCACTTTCCCAAGGGACTATGAAGGCATTTGTCTTAGAGCAGAGGTTATCAATATAATTGTGGGCACCCCTCTCTTTTCCATGCGTCCACCCTTTGGTGTCGGAGATGATTTTGATCGTGCTTTCCAACGCTCGTGCCGCATAAAAAGCAGGGTCCCTGCCGTCACTGTCGCGGAGGTCGAGCGCCTCTTTCATGTCGATATCAACGTTTTGCCATTGTGGGGCTGCCAGGAGAGACCAAAAGGGGGTCTCAACCTCGATCTGCACCAGATCGTCGGTCACTATCTGAATGAAGCCGTTATGGTAATTCAAAGGATATCTGGCTTGGCGGAAGCGAGTGTTCAACTCGTCTACAGCGGTTTGAAATGCCTTTGTTAGCATAGCGCGTCGAGCGCGGGCACCGTCTTCTGGATTTCCAGGCACTCTCAGTCCTGGGCGGGTGAGCGATGCAAGTAGCTTCTCGCCATCCGTTACATCCCTAGCATTCATTGCTGCAATATCGGCTTCCTTGGCGCGGAAGCCAAGTTCGATGAGGCTCAACCGCTCCTTTAAGTGGGTATCTGGTGAACCGGCAGGGGGCTGGGTCAGCCACTTTTCGCAGACCGAAAGCATGGTATTTTTGAACGACTGAACTCGCCCATTGGTGGTATAGTATGACCAGTTTTGGGAAAGCTCTTTCACGCCAAGTTCGCGTGACAGGCTGCTTTCAAGAGTCGTCCAGAAACTGACGGATGCAGAATTCTCCTGACCATCCAGATAGTAAGGCGCCAGGTCTTCCGCGAGGATACGGAACGATTGGACAAGCAGGCGACTGTCCCGCTCTTCAAACGCTGCACGAAGCTGAACTCCTTCGTATCGGCGAGCAAAAATATCGACAAGCATGGGGTTTATCCGTCACGGCGACCGGGCGTTTCGGTCGTTAGCATCGATCTTTTTTCAGTTTGATGTCCAGGAGATTGCTCGCTCTCGCTTCAAGTAGGCGTTCAGCAACTAATTTACGCCGGTCTCCAATAGACGGAATCCCCCAGGCTCGACTGCCCGCATAACAATCCAAGATGCGCCCAGTGAAGCCGGTCATCGTCCGTGGTTGGATTCCGGCGAGAGAGTTTTGCTTCATCTGACCCACCTGGTGCGATGACAGCACTTTGACGCCATCAGGCTCATACACCCAGACGTAAACGCCTTGGCGTTCTGCTATTGCCTCCATACGGCGGCAAGCATCTTTCAGCTCGGTGCGGTTGATGTTGCGGTCATACTTCGCCTGGATAAAAATGCCTTTGTCAAAGCCGTCAGCCCCATCGAGCGAGATCGACAGGAAAAGGTCCGCGCCGAAAAGCTTTTCCATCGAGTTTGGTCCGCGATCCGGCAATGACTGGGCTATTACTCGAAAGATATATTCTCCTGCCTGCGAGTTATCCAACCTGTCTTCCAGGCGCTGGCACAATCGCGACGTGATCTCGGCTTCCTGCACCACACTGACACCGCCTGCGGTGTGTGAGTACAAGTCCGCCACGAGATCATCCACCGCCCCGCCAAGCCGATCCATTATGAGGCGGCGGTTTTCATCGTCCAACATCTTACCCCCATTGATGCGATGCAATCTTGCCGAGCATTACAGAAAATTGTGCCTAATCACACTGGCTCCTAAACTGAGCCAACATGAAATTTTTAAATTTAAGCGGCAGATGCACAGTCAGGCAAAGAAGCGGAGACGTCCAAATAGAGCGCAGCATGTCATTAGAACAGAAAATGCCGCTCTCGGCTCCAAATGTAACGGAGGAGAATTCAAGGCGATTGGCAGCTTTCAGGGACTACTCACGAGCCGCTGAACGACCGAAATGGGCTCGGGACCAGACCTGCATGAACGCTTCCAATAATATCCTCTTCTGTCGCGACCCCCACCGCCGGGCGGCCCCCCCCCGGGCCGCCCGCCCGCTCGTTCCCTCACACCGTAACCAACGGCTTCAACCCCGCCTCGATCCGCGCCCGGCGCCCCTCCAGGAAGGGCGGGAGGGACAGCTTTTCGCCCAGGCTCTCCAGCGGCTCGTCGGTGGCAAAGCCGGGGCCGTCGGTGGCCAGTTCAAAGAGGATGCCGTTGGGCTCGCGGAAATAGAGGCTGCGGAAATAGAAGCGGTCCACGGGGCCGGAGGAGGGCACGCGCAGGGAAGCGAGGCGCTCGGCCCAGGCGTCGTATTGCGCAAAGTCCGGCACCCGGAAGGCCACATGGTGCACGCCGCCCGCGCCCTGGCCGGCAGGGCGGAGCTTCGGCTCGATGCGCACGTGAAGCTCGGCGGCCGGGCCCCCTTCGCCCATCTCATAGACGGCCACGTCCGCGCCATCGGCCTGGTAGATGCGGGCCTGGCGCATGTTCATCACATGGGTGAGCACCGCGTCGGTGGGGGCAAGGTCCGGCACCGAGAGGGTGATGGGGCCGAGGCCGCGGATCTGGTGATCGGCGGGCACGGGGCTCTTCTCCCACGGCACGCCGGGGCCGGTGCCGCCATCGGCCAGCAAGGTCAGGCGCTGGCCTTCCTTGTCCTCGAAATCCAGCACGGTGCGCCCGTCGCGGGACACGAGCCCGGAGGATGCGAGCCCCTTCTCCTTCAGCCGCCCGGCCCAGAAATCGAGCGCCGCCTCGTCGCGCACCCGAAGGCCGGTGCGCACGATGGCATGGGTGCCGCGCCGCTCGGGCGCCGCTGGCCAGTCGAAGAAGGTGATGTCGGTGCCGGGATTGGCTTCGCCGTCCGCATAAAAGAGGTGGTAGGCGGAGGTGTCGTCCTGGTTCACCGTCTTCTTGACGAGGCGCAGGCCCAGCGTGTCCGTGTAGAAATGGTGATTATAGGCCGCATCCGCCGTGATGGCGGTGAGGTGGTGAATGCCGGTGAGCTGCATGGTGCCTCTCCTGTCGGCGGGCGATCGCCGCCGAAAAATGGGAAACCCTGGCCCGCCTGTTCCCGCTCCACCGAGGGGGGAGGCGGGGGCGTTGAGGGCGTTGATGCACAGTTAGGGCCTCGAACCCGGGATTGCGATCTGCGCTTTCGCAAACGGGGCTTGCGAGGCGGCATGGCCGGCCATTCAGAGGCTTCCCTCCGCGCCCCTGCGGCGATATGGGCTTGGCCCATGTCCTATGCGGTGAAGGAAATGTTCAAGACCCTCCAGGGCGAGGGCGCCCAGGCGGGTCGGGCGGCGGTGTTCTGCCGTTTCGCCGGCTGCAACCTGTGGTCGGGGCGCGAGGAGGATCGCGCCACCGCCGTGTGCCGCTTCTGCGACACGGATTTTGTCGGCATGGATGGCGAGGGCGGCGGGCGCTTCGCGGATGCGGCCGCGCTGGCGGCGGCGCTCTCCCGCGTGTGGGGGCCGGAGCGGGCACGGCGGCTGGTGGTCTTCACCGGCGGCGAGCCGCTGCTGCAACTGGATGACGCCTTGGTGGAAGCCGCCCATGCGGAAGGCTTCGAGATCGCCATCGAGACCAACGGCACCTTGCTGCCGCCCGCCGGCATCGACTGGATCTGCGTCAGCCCCAAGGCGGGCGCGGCGCTCAATCTCACCGCCGGCCAGGAATTGAAGCTGGTCTATCCGCAGGCGGGGCTCGACCCGGCGGATATGGCGGGCCTCGCCTTCACCCATTTCTTCCTGCAACCCATGGACGGCCCGGCGCGCGCCGAGAACACCGCCGCGGCGGTGGCCTATTGCCTCGACCACCCGCATTGGCGCCTCTCCGTCCAGACCCACAAGATGGTCGGCATCCCATGAAGATCACCCAGGCCTTCACCTTCGAGGCGGCCCATCGCCTGCCGAACGTGCCCCAGACCCACCGCTGCTTCCGCATGCACGGCCATTCCTACCGTGTGGAACTGGTGCTGGAGGGGCCGGTGGACGCCCATACGGGCTTCGTGGTGGATTTCTTCGACGTGGAAGCGGTGTTCGACCCCCTGTTGAAGCGGCTCGACCATTATTGCCTCAACGAGGTGGAGGGGCTGGAAAACCCCACCGCCGAGAACATCGCCATCTGGATCTGGGACCGGGCCAAGCCCCTCCTGCCGCCGCTCGCCACCGTGCGGGTGTTCGAGACGCCCCTCTCCTGGGCGGAATATGAGGGGCGCTGAGGCGATCAGCGGTCCAGCCGGCGGGCCAGCGGCCAAAGCGACAGGCCGAGCATCACATTGACCAGCGCCACCGCCACCAGCATGGCCAGCGTGGCATCCGCCCCGAAGCGGGCGAGGGCGAAGGCGCCGAGCGAAGGGGCGAGCGCCTGCGCCACCAGGCCGGGCCGCGCCAGCCGCCCCATGAGCGGCGCGTAGCGTTCGGCACCGAACAAGGCGAGGGGCAAGGTGCCCCGGGCGATGGAATAAATGCCGTTGCCGCCGCCATAAAGAATGATCGCCGCGGCCGGGCCCACAAGCCCCAGTTCCAGCAAGGCAAGCCCCCCTGCCACCATGGCCAAGGCCAGGGTGAGCGTCCAGAGCGGGTGGTGGCGCCCCCGCCCCGCCATTTCCAGCAGCCGGGCGCCCACTTGCGCCGGCCCCAGGAGCGTGCCGAGCGCCACGGCGGCGGACAGCTCCAGCCCCCGCGCCTGCAGCAGCGCGAGGAGCTGCACCGACAGCAGCGTCATCACCGTGCCGCCCAGCACCAGAATGGCGGCGAGAATGGCGAAGGGCGCCCGCTCCTTCGGCCGCAGCGCCATGGCCGGCGCCGGCGTTCCGGCGGGCGGAGCGGGAAGCGCCGGGGCGGCGGGAATGACGAACAGCGCCAGCGGCAGGCAGATGAAGACCTGCAGCGCCGCAAGGCTCGCGCAGGCCCCCCGCCAGCCCAGCATGTCCGCCAGCATGGCCGTCAGCGGCCAGCATATGGTGGAGGCAAAGCCGCCGAACAGGGTCAAGGTGGCGATGGCGCGCCGGGCCGAGGCGCCGTACAGCCGCGTCAGGGTGGAGAAGGCCGGATCATAGAGCCCGGTGCCCATGCCCAGCCCCAGCACGATCCAGGCGAGAAGGAAGATCGGCAGGCCGGGGGCGAAGGCCAGCATCAAAAGGCCGCTCGCCAGCAGCAAGGTGGAGGCCGCCAGCACCGGCCGCCCGCCATGGGCCCCGATGAAGCGCCCGACGGCGGGCGAAAGGAGCCCGCTCACCATCAGGCCCAGCGACACCCCGCTGATGACGAAGGTCAGCGGCCAGCCGGTGTCGGCGACGATGGGCCCCGCCAGCACGCCCAGGAGATAGAAGGACGAGCCCCAGGCAAAGATCATCATCACGCCCAGCGCGGCGATGACCGGCCAGCGCCGGGCGTGATCCTCATCCAGCATGGCGGGCACCCCGCGCGCTCAGACGGAGCGCATGAGCCCGCCGTCCACCTTGATGTTCTGCCCGGTGATGTAGCCGGCACCCTCCGAGGCGAGGAAGGCGATGGTGGCCGCGATCTCGGCGGCGGTGCCGTAGCGGCCCATGGGTACGGCGTCGCGGCGGGCGTCCTGCTGGGGCAGGCTGTCGATCCAGCCGGGTAGCACATTGTTCATGCGCACATTGTCGGGCGCATAGGTGTCGGCGAACAGCTTGGTGAAGGCGGCCAGCCCCGCCCTAAACACCGCGGAGGTCGGGAACATGGGGCTCGGCTCGAATGCCCAGGCGGTGGAGATGTTGATGATCGCGCCCGCCTTCTGCGCCTGCATGATCGGCGTCACCAGCCGGGTGGGGCGGATGACGTTGAGGAGATAGGTGTCCATCCCCCGGTGCCAGTCCTCGTCGGTGATGTCGAGAATGGCGGCGCGGGGGCCGTGGCCGGCGCTGTTCACCAGCACGTCGATGCGGCCGAAGGTGGAGACGGTGAGGTCCACCAGGCGCTTGAGGTCGTCATGGGACTGGTTGGAGCCGGTGACGCCGATACCGCTCAGTTCGGCGGCGAGCGCCTCGCCCTTGCCGGAGGAGGAGAGGATGGCGACCTTGAAGCCGTCCGCCGCCAGCCGCTTCGCCGCCGCAGCCCCCATGCCGGAACCGCCGGCCGTCACCACCGCCACCTTCTGATCGCCCATGGGATGTCCCTCCGTTCGCGGTCGGCCGGGTGTGCCGCCCTTGCGGCGGTCTTGGGCGCCAATTCGCGCCTTTCGTCAAGGCGCCCGGCGGGTCAGAGCTTGGGCATTTCCAGCGTGCCGCTCGGGCTCAATTTGTCCACCACCACGGGCAGATATTGCGCCATGAGGCCGGGCAGCATGGGGGCGGGCACGCCGATGGCGGCGGCCAGATCCCCCATGGTCATGGGGTCCACCGTTTCCATGATCTGCTCGCGGGTGAGGGGGAGATTCTCGCCCGGCGACAGCCAGGAGGCCACCTCGTCGCCAAATCCCGCCTCGCGGAAGCGCTCCAGCAGGCCGTCGAGGTCGCCATAGGGGCTGGAGGCGAGCGCCGCCTGGAGCTTGGCCGGCAGGCCGGCCATCATGGCCCCCGCGAGGCCGGAATTGATGAGGCCGCCCAGCCCGCCGCTGAGCTTGTCCAACAGGGCCATGGGCCGTCTTCCTTCTGGTCTTTGTACGTTTGATCAAAAAGCGCGAACCGGCCGCCGACGCAACCCGAACGATGGTCGCGGGGGCCCGGGCGATCACGCTTTCCTGAAGTCGGCCTTCCTAGCGCCCCCCGCGACGGAAAGCAGCCTTTGCTTTGCCCGCATCCTCCGCTAACGGCATTTGCATGATCTCCGCTCCGCTCTTCGCGGCGCTGGCCCTGATGACCGCGGTGGCGGTCATGGCCGTGCTGTGGCCGCTCAGTCGTCGACGTGCTCCCCGCGAGGCGCGGGAGGCGGACCTTGCCGTCTATCGCGACCAGCTGGCCGAACTGGACCGCGACCAGGCCGCCGGCCTTCTCTCGCCGGAACAGGCCCAGGGCGCGCGGGTGGAGGTGTCCCGCCGCATGCTGGCTGCGGCCGACCAGACGGGCGCCGATGCGCCTGCCCTCCCGGCAAAGGCCGGAACCGGCCGCCGGCGCATGGTGGCGGCGCTGGCGCTGGTGGCGGTGCCGGTGATCGGTGCCGGCCTCTATGCCTATCTGGGCTCGCCCGCCTTGCCGGGGGCGCCATTGGCCGAGCGTCTCGCCGCGCCCGCCGACCGAACGGATGTGGCCATCTTGGTGCGCAAGGTGGAGGAGCATCTGGCCGCCAATCCCACCGACGGCCAGGGCTATGAGTTGCTCGCCCCGGTCTATGTGCGCATGGGCCGCCTCGACGATGCGGTGCGCGCCTATGCCCAGGCCATCCGCATCCTCGGCTCCACCGCCGAGCGCCAGGCGGCCTTGGGCGAGACCTTGGTGCTGCGGGCCGACGGCATTGTGAACGAGGATGCCGCCCGGGCCTTCAAGGCCGCGCTGGCGCTTGAGCCGGACATGGCGAAGGCCCGCTATTTCCTGGGTCTCGCCGCCGAGCAGGACGGCCGGCGCGCCGAGGCGGTGGCCATCTGGACCAGGATGGTGGAAGAGGCGCCGCCGGGTGCGCCCTGGGTGGGCTTGGTGCGCGCCGCGCTCGCCCGTGCCGGCGCGCCGATGCCCGCGCCCGCGCCGGAAGCGAAGGCGCAGATGAAGCCGGCTTCGCCTCCGGCGTCTCCCGGACTGGCCATTCCCGGCCCCAGCGCCCAAGATGTGGCCGCGGCCTCGAACCTTTCGGCGGACCAGCGCTCGGCCATGGTGCAGGGCATGGTGGATCGCCTGGAGCAGCGGCTGAAGGCCTCTCCCAAGGATCTGGATGGCTGGCTTCGGCTGGCGCGCGCCTTCCAGGTGCTGGGCGAGCCGGCCAAGGCGCGCGGGGCGCTGGATCAGGCGCGGTCCGCCTTCAGCGGCGATGCCGAGGCCACCGCCCGGATCGACGCGGTGGCGCAGGAACTGGGCGTGGGCGGTTGAGCCGCGCCGCGTCCAGGAGAAGGTTCGGGGGAAGGCAGGGGCCAAGGTGGAGGGTGTGAGGACGTGACGCGAAAAGGTCGCCGCCTGGTTCTGATCGGGGTTGGGCTCGCCGTGCTCGGTCTTGCCGCAGGCCTGATCCTGACGGCGCTGAACGACACCATCGTCTTCTTCCGCACCCCGACCGAGGTGGCGGAGCACAAGGTCGCGCCTGGCACCCGCACCCGCCTCGGCGGGCTGGTGGAGACCGGCAGCCTGGTGAAAGAGGGCCCGTCCGTGCGCTTTGCCGTCACCGACGGCAATGCCCGCGTGACCATCGCCTATACTGGCATCCTGCCGGACCTGTTCCGGGAAGGGCAGGGCGTGGTGGCGGAAGGCGCCGTCCAGCCGGACGGCACCTTCAAGGCCGACACGGTGCTGGCCAAGCATGACGAGCGCTACATGCCGCGCGAGGTGGCCGATGCCCTGAAGCAGCAGGGCCATTGGATGGAGGACGCCCAGAAGGCCAAGCCCGGCGCGGCCGACGGTCCCGCCGCAGCAAAGCCCGCGTCCGCCAATCCCGCGCCACAGAAGCCCGCCTCCGGGAGCCTGACCCAATGATCGCCGAGCTCGGCCAATATGCCCTGATCCTGGCCCTGGCTCTGGCCCTGTTCCAGACCGTGGTCCCCGCCTGGGGAGCGGCGCGGGGCGACGGCGTGCTCATGGGGGTGGCGGTGCCGGTCGCCCTGGTGCTGTTCGGCTTCATCACCTTCGCCTTCGGGGCGCTGGTGGCGCTCTATCTCACGTCCGATTTCTCGGTGGTCAATGTGGTGGAGAATTCCCACTCGCAGATGCCCACCATCTACAAGATCACCAGCACCTGGGGGAATCACGAGGGCTCCATGCTCCTGTGGGTCTTCGTGCTCGCCACCTTCGGGGCGCTGGTGGCGGTGTTCGGCGCCAACCTGCCGGATCGCCTGCGGGCGAACGTGCTGGCGGTGCAGGGCTCGGTGGCGACCGCCTTCCTGCTGTTCATCCTTTTGACGTCCAACCCCTTCCTGCGGCTGGTTCCGGCGCCGGCGGAGGGGCGGGACCTCAATCCCATCCTCCAGGACCCTGGCCTCGCCATCCACCCGCCGCTCCTCTATCTCGGCTATGTCGGCCTCTCCATTTCCTTCTCCTTCGCCATGGCGGCGCTGATCGAGGGGCGGATCGATGCCGCCTGGGCGCGCTGGGTGCGGCCCTGGACGCTGGCGGCGTGGGTGTTCCTGACGCTGGGCATCGCCATGGGCTCCTACTGGGCCTATTACGAATTGGGCTGGGGCGGCTGGTGGTTCTGGGACCCGGTGGAGAATGCCTCCCTGATGCCGTGGCTCGCTGCCACCGCCTTGCTGCATTCCGCCGTGGTGATGGAAAAGCGCGACGCCCTGAAGGTGTGGACCATCCTTCTGGCGGTGCTTGCCTTCTCGCTCTCCCTCATCGGCACCTTCCTGGTGCGCTCGGGGGTGCTCACCTCCGTGCATGCCTTCGCCACCGATCCGGCGCGCGGCGTCTTCATCCTTGCCATCCTCACCGTCTTCATCGGCGGCGGCCTCGGCCTCTTCGCGCTCCGGGCAGGGGACTTGCGGCAGGGCGGCCTGTTCGCGCCGGTGTCCCGCGAGGGGGCGCTGGTGCTGAATAATCTATTCCTCACCGCGGCCACCGCCTCGGTGTTCGTGGGCACGCTCTATCCGCTGGCGCTGGAAGCCATCACCGACGACAAGATCACGGTGGGGCCACCCTTCTTCAACCTCACCTTCGGCGGTCTGATGCTGCCCCTTGTCTTCGCCATGCCCTTCGGCCCGCTGCTGGCCTGGAAGCGCGGCGACCTCCTGGGCGTGGGGCAGCGCCTGATGCTGGCAGCGGCGCTGGCCGTGGTGGCGGCGGTGGTGACGGCGGCGGCGGAGGGGCGCGGCCCGGTGCTCGCGCCGGTGGCCATCGGCATCGCGGTCTTCGTGATGATGGGCGCCCTGACCGACATTGCCGAGCGCTCCGGCTTTGCGCGCCTGCCCTTTTCCACGGCGCTGCGCCGGCTGCGCGGGCTGCCGCGCTCCGCCTTCGGCACGGCGGTGGCCCATTTCGGGGTGGGCCTGTGCCTGCTCGGCATCGTGTCCGAGAGCACCTGGAGCCTGGAGACCATCGGCGCGGTGCGGGTGGGCCAGTCCATCACCGTGGGCGCACGGGAGCTGACGCTCGCCCGCATGGAGAACCGCACCGGCCCCAATTATCGCGCCCGCGTCGCCGTCTTCGACATTCGCGAGGGCGGCGTCAGCCAGGGCACCATCGAGGCCGGCAAGCGCCAGTTCGCGGCGCGCCAGATGGGCACCACCGAATCGGGCATCCGCACCTTCGGGTTGAGCCAGCTTTATGTGGCCATGGGCGAGGAAAGCACCGACGGCGTGGTCTCCGTCCGCGCCACCTGGAAGCCCCTGGTGACGCTCATCTGGCTCGGCGCCGTGGTGATGGCGCTGGGCGGTGGCCTGTCCCTGGCCGACCGGCGCCTGCGGGTGGGGGCGCCGCGCACGGCCCGCCGGCGGGTCGCGGCCTCGGTTCCGGCGGAATAGCCATGCGCGTCCTGCTTCTCCTTCTCTCGCTGCTGGTGCCGCTGGGCACGGCGCCGGCCTATGCGGTGCAGCCCGACGAGGTGCTCTCCGACCCGGCGCTGGAAGCGCGGGCGCGGGAACTGTCCAAGGAATTGCGCTGCATGGTCTGTCAGAATCAGTCCATCGACGATTCCGACGCCCCGCTCGCCCGCGACCTGCGCCTCCTGGTGCGCGAGCGCCTCAAGGCCGGCGACAGCGATCGGCAGGTGCTGTCCTTCATGGTGGACCGCTACGGCGAGTTCGTGCTGATGCGCCCGGTGCTGTCCTGGCGCAATGCCCTGCTATGGGGTGCGCCCATCCTGGCCGTGATGCTGGGCGGCGTCGTGGTGCTCCTCGCCCTGCGCCGGCGCGGCGCCCCGCCCGAGGTGGCCCGCCTGACACCGGACGAGGAAGCGCGCATCGCCCGCCTGCTGGCCAGCGAGCCCGGCGAGGAGCGCTGAGGCCTGGGTCGCTTCAGAGTGTCATGTAGACACGGAAGCGACCTGCCTCCGTGTTTGGCCGCACGTCCTTCACGCGCGGCGGGTTCCGTTCGCTCGGAAAGCGTTCTGAACCGGCGCGCACCCCCGATCCTCCCCGACCGCTGCCACCAAGCGCCGTCCCGACGGAACCGGTGATCTGCATCTGATGGTGCGGCATCACGCGACCGGGGGGCGATCTGCCTCCCGGTGGCGTGTGCCGCAACGGGCCGCTTGACAGCGGGAGCGTTCCAGGCAAGGATTGGGAACGTTCCCGCTAACGATCCTCCGAAGAGGGCATCACGTTGGGGGATCGCTTGCAGGCGCCCCCGTCATCCGGCGCCGCGCCCACGAGAACCCAAGGAAGGACAAGAGAAATGGCGATCGATTGGAAGGGCCTGAACCCGGCGCCTGTGACCCTGTTCAAGGACAATGGCGATGTGGACTTCGAGGGCAATGCGCGCCTGGCCAAGTGGCTGGCGGCGATCCCGGGCGTCAAAAGCCTGGTGATCCTCGGCCATGCGGGCGAGGGCACGTTCCTGACCCATGACGAGCAGCTCGAACTGATCCGCGTCTATAAGGACGCCACGCCGCTGCCCGTGGTGGCCGGTATCACCGGCGAGGGCACCAAGGTGGCCGAGATCGAGGCGAAGCAGAAGATCGACGCCGGCGCCAGCGCCGCGCTGGTCTATCCCAACCACGGCTGGCTGCGCTTCGGCTACCAGAAGGGCGCGCCGCAGGACCGCTACAAGGCCGTCGCCCAGTCCGGCCTGGAGTGCATCCTGTTCCAGTATCCGGCGGTGACCAAGGCCAATTACGACCTCGACACCCAGCTGGAGATCGCCGCCATCCCCGGCGTGACCGCCACCAAGAATGGCGTGCGGGACATGAAGCGCTGGTACAATGAGATCCCCGCGCTGAAGAACGCCTTCCCGAACCTGGCCATCATGTCCTGCCACGACGAATGGCTGCTGCCGACCATGTTCGACGTGGACGGCCTCTTGGTGGGCTATGGCAACATGGCGCCCGAGCTGCTGCTGGAGTTCCTGAAGGCCGGCAAGGCGCAGGACTATACGCTGGCCCGCAAGTATCATGAGCAGCTGCTGCCGCTGACCCGCGCGGTCTATCACCGCGGCTCGCACATGGAAGGCACGGTTGCGCTCAAGCATGCCCTGCGCGCCCGCGGCCTGATCGACAATGTCAACATCCGCGAGCCGCTGAAGCCGCTGGGCGATGCCGCCGACGCCGAGATCCGCGCCGCCGTCAAGGCTGCCGGCTATCCCCTCGTGGACACCGCGCTCGCCGCCTGACGCCCCTCGCGCCTCCCGCCGGCCCTGGGCGGCGGGAGGCGCCTGCCCCCCAGCCTGAAGAGACGATAACGTCCGATACAAACGGCCGCCCCCCAAAAACAAGACGGGCGCCTTGGAGGAAACCATGCTCAAGAGACGCGACTTCCTGATTTCCTCGGCCGCCCTCATGGGCGCCGGCCTCCTGTCCGCCACCCTGCCGGCGGCGGCGAACGATTTCCCCAACCGGCCCATCAAGATGATTGTGCCGTTCGCGCCTGGCGGCGGCGTCGATGTCTTCGCCCGCCTGATCGCCCAGCAATTGCGCGACCTGAAGAATTACACCGTCGTGGTGGACAATCGCAGCGGCGCCAATGGCTCGGTGGGCGGCAATGCGGTGCGCAAGTCCGATCCCGACGGCTACAACATCCTTTTTTCGGCGGGCACGCAGGTGATGGTGGGCTCCGTCATGAAGGCGGCGCCCTATGATCCCATCGCCGATTTCACCCCCATCGCCCGGGCCGGCGTCGCGCCCATGATCCTGGTCATGTCGCCCAAGCGGCCGCAGACCACCATTTCCGAGATCGTCGCTGCGGCCCGCAAGACGCCCACCGAATGGAACTTCGCTGCCTCCGCCATGGGCTCGCCCGGCCATCTGGCGGAGCTGGAATTTAACCGCCTCGCCGGCCTCGACCTCGACGTCATCCCCTATCGCGGCACGGCGCCGGGGCTGCTGGACGTGTCCGGCGGCAATGTCCAGCTGATGATCGACCCGGTGCTGGCGCTTCTCCCCTCCGCCCAGTCCGGCAATGTGAAGGCCATCGCCCTCACCTCCGATGCGCGTACCGCGCTGGCGCCCAACGTGCCCACCGCCGCCGAGAGCGGCATGCCCGGGCTGAACCAGTTTTCCTGGTATGGCGTGTGGGGCCCCAAGGACATGCCGGCCGATCTGGTCGCCACCCTGAACGGGGCGATCAATGCGGCGGTGCTCGCCCTCGCCCAGTCCGGCCAGCTCGCCAAGATCGGCGTCGAGCCCACCGCCGAGACCCCCGCCGCGTTCGACGCCTTCCAGCGCGCCTATCTGAAGAAGGGCACGGACCTGTTGAAGGCGGCGCGGTTCGAGCCGACCTGAAGACCGGCGGGGGAGGGAAGGGATTTACTCCCCCTTTACGGGTCTCACGCAGCCGTGACGGGCATTACAGATCGGTAACCTCGTCGCCAGGGCGCCGTAAGGGTCACGCTCCTAGGATGCCTCTTAAGGGAGCCCGGGGGGGCAGAACCTGAGAGACGACGTCCCGATGACTGGAACCACGCCTTCTTCCTCTCGCATCCGTCGCCGCCGCAGCCTCCTGCTCGCGGGCGTCTTCGGCCTCGCCATCACCGGGGCGGTGGCCGGCCAGTTCATTCCGCCTTACGCCAGCCCGGCCATGGCGCAGATCGCCACCAACACGGCGCCCGGGCAGAACTCCTTCGCCGACATCGTCGACAAGGTGACGCCGGCCGTGGTGTCCGTGAAGATCAAGAAGGACGTCAATGCCCAGTCCATGGCCATGGGCGAGGACGGCATGGGCGGCCTCGGCGGCGACGTGCCGCCCCAGATCGAGCGCTTCCTGAAGCGCTTCGGGCTTGAGGGCCAGATGGGTCCCCGTGGTCCCAAGGCGGACCGGGGCGGCCCGTCCGAGCGCCGCGTGGTGGGCCAGGGCTCCGGCTTCATCATTTCCGCCGACGGCTATGTGGTCACCAACAATCACGTGGTGGACGGCGCCAGCGAGGTGGACATCACCACCACCGACGGCAAGGACTATGTGGCCAAGGTCATCGGCACCGACCCGCGCACCGACGTGGCGCTGCTGAAGATCGACGGCAAGACCGACCTGCCCTGGGTCAAGCTCTCCGACACACCGCCGCGCGTGGGTGACTGGGTGATCGCGGTGGGCAACCCCTTCGGCCTCGGCGGCACCGTCACCGCCGGCATCGTCTCGGCCCGCGGCCGCGACATCGGCGCCGGCCCCTATGACGACTTCATCCAGATCGACGCGGCGGTCAATCGGGGCAATTCCGGTGGCCCGACCTTCGGCCTGAATGGCGAAGTCATCGGCATGAACACCGCCATCGTGTCGCCCTCCGGCGGCAATGTGGGCATTGCCTTCGCCATCCCCGCCGAGACCGTGAAGACGGTGGTCAACCAGCTGCGTGAGAGTGGCAAGGTGGCGCGCGGCTATATCGGCGTGCAGATCCAGCCGGTCACCGATGATCTGGCCTCCGGCCTCGGCCTGAATGCCTCCGAGGGCGCGCTGATCGCCCAGGTGCAGCCGGACGCCCCCGCCGCCAAGGCCGGCCTGAAGAATGGCGACGTGATCGCCAGGGTGAATGGCGAGGTGGTCAAGGACGCCCGCGACCTGTCCAAGAAGATCGGCATGATGAAGCCGGGCACCTCGGTGCAGCTCACGGTGATCCGTGACGGCAAGCCCATGCAGGTGGCGGTGAAGCTCGACCAGCTGCCCGGCGAGCAGCAGGCCAGCCTCTCCGACAAGGACGGCGCCCAGCCCGGCCAGAATGTGCCGCGCCTCGGCCTTCAGCTTGCCCCCGCCAAGAGCGTGCAGGGCGCCGGCTCCGAGGGCGTGGTGGTGACGGAGGTGGACCCCTCGGGCCCTGCCGCCCAGCGCGGCATCCGCTCCGGCGACGTCATCCTCGATGTGGGCGGCAAGACCGTCGCCTCGCCGAAGGACGTGCAGGACGGCTTCGCCGCCGCCAAGGCGGAGAACCGCAAGGCCGTGCTGGTGCGGGTGAAGAATGACCAGGGCGTGCGGTTCGTGGCCATCGCCCTCGACACCAAGGCGGGCGGCTGAGGACAGCCCGAGCCCATCGGGTGGCGCGCTGAAAGGCTGCACCCGATCGGGCACGGCGCGTGGTGGGGGCGCCCGGCCGTCCGGTTTCCGCTCCGGCGGAGCGGGGGCCGGGCTGCCCCACCCACTCACGCCCCCGTCAACCGCGCCCGGCGCGGACCTGTCGAACCGGGGTGGCGCTTCCGTCGCCCAAAGCCGCCCCGGTTGGGCCGGCGCGGGGAGCCCTTCGCTCTCCGCGCCTTTCTCGTTTTCACGGCAAACCATCCGCAGATGGGCTATAGACTGCGATGACGACGAATCTGGACCAGGGTGATCCGTTCTCCATGCGCCTGCTCCTCATCGAGGACGACCGGGACGCGGCCGATTATCTGCGCAAGGCCTTCCGCGAGGCCGGGCATGTGGTCGAACATGCCGCCGACGGGGAAGAAGGGCTCAGCCTTGCCCTGGACGGCCGCTTCGACGTGCTGGTGGTCGATCGCATGCTGCCCCGCCGCGACGGCCTGTCCGTGGTCTCCGAATTGCGCGCCCGGGGCGAGAAGACGCCGGTGCTGATCCTGTCCGCCCTCGGGCAGGTGGATGACCGGGTGGTGGGCCTGCGCGCCGGTGGCGACGATTATCTGCCCAAGCCCTATGCCTTCACCGAATTGCTGGCCCGGGTGGAGGCGCTGTCGCGCCGCGCGGCGCCCCATGCGGCGGATACCATCTATCGGGTGGCGGACCTGGAGCTGGATCGCCTCGCCCACCGGGTGAGCCGCGCCGGCAAGGACATTCCGCTCCAGCCGCGCGAGTTCCGGCTCCTGGAATATCTCATGCGCCATGCCGGGCAGGTGGTCACCCGCACCATGCTGCTGGAAAATGTGTGGGACTATCATTTCGATCCGCAGACCAATGTGATCGACGTGCACGTCTCCCGCCTCAGATCCAAGATCGACAAGGGCTTCGACGTGCCGCTGCTGCACACGGTGCGCGGCGCCGGCTACATGGTGCGAGAAGGCTTCAGGTGACCACGGCTTTGCGGCCCGCCCTCGCGCCCGCGGCCTCCGGGGCGTCATTGCCATGAGGCGGGTGCGGCGCGACCTGTTCCGCCTGGTGCGCACCACGGCCTTCAAGCTGCTGGCCGCCTATCTCATCATCTTCGCGCTCTTCGCGGTCTTCATGATCGGCTATGTGGCCTGGCACACCCGCCAGCTCATCGAGGCGCAGGTGGCCGAGAATGTGGAGACGGAAGTGCGGGCGCTGGCCGAGCAATATCGCATCGGCGGCATCCAGCGGCTCGTCCTGGTCATCGACCGGCGGACCCGGCGGCCGGGCTCCTCCATCTATCTGCTGGCCACCTATAATGGCGAGGTCCTGGCTTCCAACGTCTCCGACCTGCCGCTGGGCCTGCTCGACAAGCCCGGAACCACTTTCACGCCCTATCGGCGGTCGGAGGAGCCGGGGGCGAAGGAGAATTTGGCCTTCGTCCAGGTGTTCCTCCTGCCCGGCGGGTTCCGCCTCCTGGTGGGGCGCGACATCGAGGAGCGCGACACGCTGCGCCAGATGGTGGTGCGGCCCGCGCAGGGGGCGCTGGCCATCATCCTGGTCCTCGGCCTCGTGGGCGGCTTCTTCGTCACCCGACGGGTGCTGAAGCGCATCGATTCCATGACCGCCACGTCGGAGGTCATCATGGCCGGCGACCTCAGCGGGCGCCTCACGGTTGATGGCACCGACGACGAGTTCGATCGCCTCGCCCACAGCCTCAATGCCATGCTCGACCGCATCGAGGCGCTGATGACCGGCCTCAAGGAGGTCTCCGACAACATCGCCCACGACCTGAAGACCCCGCTCACCCGCCTGCGCAACCGTGCCGAGGAGGCGCTGCGCAATGCCTCCCGGGAGGAGGAATGGCGGGCGGCACTGGAGACCACCATCGAGGAGAGCGACGGCCTCATCCGCACCTTCGATGCCC
This sequence comes from Aquabacter sp. DMC10, assembly GCF_056314145.1. Taxonomy (NCBI): domain Bacteria; kingdom Pseudomonadati; phylum Pseudomonadota; class Alphaproteobacteria; order Hyphomicrobiales; family Xanthobacteraceae; genus Aquabacter; species Aquabacter sp. DMC10. The sequence continues at coordinate 556,053 of NZ_JBQUYX010000004.1, forward strand.
TGCTCATGATTGCGCGGGCCGAGGCCGGGCAGGCGCGGGGCAATATGGTGGATCTGAACCTTGCCGCCATCGTCGAGAATGTGGCCGAGCTCTACGAGCCGCTGGCCGACGAACAGGGCCTCGACCTCACCGTCGCCGTGGAGCCGGTGGAGGTGCATGGGGTGCGCGAGCTGCTGGCCCAGGCGCTGGCCAACCTGGTGGACAATGCCATCAAGTACGGCGTCTCGGCCGATGGCGTCCGGGGCCGCATCGAAGTGACCCTCGCCCGGGTGGGCGAGGAAGCCGTCATCGGCGTGCGCGATACCGGTCCGGGCATTCCCGCGGCGGATCGGGACCGGGTGCTGGAGCGCTTCGTGCGGCTGGACGCCAGCCGCAGCCGGCCCGGCTCGGGGCTGGGCCTCGCCCTGGTTTCGGCGGTGGCCCGGCTGCACGGCGGGCGCATCGTGCTGGAGGATGGGGCGCCGGGACTGCGGGTCTGCCTGCATCTGCCGGTGCGTCCGACAGGGCCTTGAGCCGGCGCGGATTTTTGCCTGTTCCCCGTGCATTTCCGGGCCGCGCAATCTTGTGTGATCTCCTTTAAGGATCGCGCTGGTAAGGGCTTGCACAGGCGCGTGGCATCGTGCCCTTTAGGAAGGCAATGGATCGCTGCGACGCAACGGATTCGTCTCCTTCCTCCGGCCTCGCATCGCTGATGCGGGAAGGGCCGGTCGTTGCCGATCCGGCTGCCGCCTCGGTCCGCCTCGCACAGGTGCTCGAGGGCCTGGAGGTTCATCGTCGCGCGGCCCTTGAGGACACCTTCGAGGCCTATCCGCTGGCCCGGCGCGTCCTGCTCGGCATCGCCGAGGCCTCTCCTTTCCTGCTGGAGGTGGTGCGCACCGATCCGGCGCGCCTGGTAACGGCGCTGGAGACGGCGCCGGCCGACCTCATCGCGGCCCTGGTGGCGCAGGGGCGGGCGGCGGTGCGCACCGCCGCAGACGAGGGCGCGGCCATGACGGCGCTCCGCCGCATGCGGGCGGAAGCCGCCTTGGTGATCGCGCTCGCCGACATCGGCGGCGTGTTCGACCTCACCGCCGTCACCGGCGCGCTCACCGATGTGGCGGACACGGCGGTCTCAAGCGCCCTGGACTTTCTGCTGCGGGAGGCGGCGGGGGAGGGGCGCCTGCTCAGCCCCGATCCGCAGGATCCGGCGCGAGGCTGTGGCCTTGCCGTCATCGCCATGGGCAAGCACGGCGCCCGCGAATTGAACTATTCCTCCGACGTGGACCTGATCGTGGTCTATGACCGCGACGTGGCGCCGCTGAAGGCCGGCGTCGAGCCCTCGCCCTTCTTCGTGAAGATCACCAAGGGCCTGGTGCGCATGCTCCAGGAGCGCACGGGCGATGGCTATGTGCTGCGGGTGGACCTGCGCCTGCGGCCCGATCCTGGCTCCACCCAGATCGCCCTCTCCACCGCTGCCGCACTCGCCTATTACGAGCGCGAGGGCGCCACCTGGGAGCGGGCGGCCTATATCAAGGCGCGCGCCGTGGCGGGTGACCTGGAAGTGGGTCGCGCCTATTTGGCGGACCTCTCCCCCTTCGTGTGGCGGCGGGTGCTGGACTATCAGGCCATCGCCGATGTCCATGCCATGAAGCGCGAAATCCATGCCTTCCGCGGCCACGATATGGTGGCGGTTGAAGGGCACAATGTGAAGCTCGGGCGCGGCGGCATCCGCGAGGTGGAATTCTTCGTCCAGACCCAGCAATTGATCGCCGGCGGGCGCGATCCCACGTTGCGGTCCCCGCGCACGCTGTCCGCCCTCGACGCGCTGGTGTTGGACCGCTGGATCGATTCGGCGGTGCGGGACGACCTGGCGGACGCCTATGTGTTCCTGCGCCGGGTGGAGCACCGCATCCAGATGGTTGCGGACGCCCAGAGCCATGTCCTGCCCGAGCAGGCGGACGCGCTCGCCCAGTTCGCCCGCTTCATGGGCTATGCCGACCGCGATGCCTTCGCTGCCGCGCTGGTGGACCGCCTCACCCGCGTCCAGCACCATTATTCCCAATTGTTCGAGGATGCCCCGCCGCCCGCCGCGCTCGACGGCCAATTGTCCTTCCCCGCCGATCACGACGACCGCGCCACGCTGGCCGCCCTGGCGCGCCTCGGGTTCCGCGAGCCAGTGCAGGCGAGTGCGCGGGTGCGCGGCTGGCTGGCGGGCAGCTATCGGGCCCTGAAGAGCGAGGCCGCGCGCGGGCACCTGGCCGCCATCGCCCCCTTGCTGCTGGAGCAATTCTCCCGGGGCGACGACCCCGATGGCGCCCTGGTGGCCATGGACCGCTTCCTGACCGACCTGTCCGGCAGCCAGCTCCTGCCCGCGCTGCACCGCCATCCCGATCTGGTGCGCCTGCTGGCCAATGTGCTGACCACCGCGCCCCGCCTCGGCGAGACCTTGGCCCGCCAGCCCTCCTTGCTGGACGCGCTGCTGGACCCCGCCTTCTTCAACATCCTGCCCGATGCCGCCACCCTGGAGTGCCGCCTCGATGCGCTCCTGGACACGGCGGAGAATGACGAGGACCAGCTCGACCGCGCCCGCCGCTTCCGGCAGGAGCAGCATGTGCTCATCGGCGTGCGCATCGTCTCCGGCACGCTGGCGGCGGAGCGGGCGGGCGAGGCCTATGCGGCGCTGGCCGATGTCATCATCCGCGCCTTGCACAAGCGCGTCTTCGCCCGTTTCGTGGAGACCCACGGCGCCATTCCAGGAGCGGCCACCGCCGTGGTGGCCATGGGCAAGCTGGGCGGGCGGGAAATGACCGCCGGGTCCGACCTCGATCTCATTGTGCTTTATGACTATGAGGGCGGCGCGGACGTGGTCTCCGATGGCCGCCGCCCGCTGGTGGGGCCGCATTATTTCGCCCGCTTCACCCAGCGCCTGGTCTCGGCGCTCACCGCTTTGACCAATGCCGGCAAGCTCTACGACGTGGATCTGCGCCTGCGCCCCTCCGGCCGCGCCGGCCCGGTGGCGACGCGCCTTGCCTCCTTCGAGAGCTACCAGCGCACGGAAGCCTGGACCTGGGAGCATATGGCGCTCACCCGCGCCCGGGTGATCGCCGCGACGTCCGGCTTTGCCGAGCGGGTGGAAGCGGTCATCCTCCAGGTGCTCAGTCGGCCCCGCGATCGCCGCCGGATTGCCGGCGACATTCTGGACATGCGCCGGGCCATCGCCGCGGAGAAGGGCGAAAGCGAGCGCTGGAATCTGAAGCACGCGGCAGGCGGGCAAGTGGATGTGGAATTCCTGGCCCAGTATCTGGTGCTGGTGCATGCGGCCGTCCATCCCGAGATCGTCGACACCGCCACCGCCCGCGTGCTCGCGGTGGCCGGCTGGCTGGGCCTTTTGCCGGCGGCGGATGTGGAGACGCTGTCGAAGGCCTGCGGCCTTTACCAGGACCTCACCCAGGTGCTGCGCCTGTCGCTGGACACCCACGCCTTGACCGGCGAGGTTAGCCCGGCCCTGCGCGCGCTTCTCGCCCGCGCCGGACAGATGCCGGACTTCTCAACCCTTGATGCCGATCTCGGCGAGACGCAGGCCAAGGTGCGGGAGATCTTCACCCGCGTGCTCGAAGGGGCGGCCGAATAAGTCTTTCCGGTGCGCCCGAGTTTGGCCCGGCGGGCTTCGGCCCGACCTCACATGACCACGCTGAGGCCAAGTCCTTGGGGCCAAGTCCTTGAGGCCAAGTCCTTGAGGCCAAATCCTTGAGGCCAAGTCGGGGCCAGGGCCTCGAGGTCAAGCCCTCACATGACCGCGCTGAGGCGCGGCGCCTCGTTGGCATTGGCGGCGCGCCCATCCAGGGGCAGGCGGATGACCACCGAAGTGCCTACGCCTTCGGTGGAGCGGATGCGCATGGCCCCGCCATGCAGCTCGGTCAGCGACTTGGCGATGGCAAGGCCGAGGCCCGAGCCCTTGTGGGTCTTGGTGAACTGGCTTTCCACCTGCTCGAAGGGACGGCCGATCTTGGCGAGCGCGTCCTGGGGAATGCCGATGCCGGTGTCCTCGATGGCGATCACCGCCGCCCCGCCATTGATGCGGGCGCGGACCGCCACCTTGCCGCCTTCGGGGGTGAACTTCACCGCGTTGGACAACAGGTTGAGCAGGATCTGCTTCAGCGCCCGCTTATCGCCGCGCAGCGCCAGCGCATCGCTGGTGTCGGCGGTCATGACCAGGCGCTTCTCCTCGCCCTTCAGCGCCATGACGCGCATGGCATCGGCCACGATCTCGTCCAGGCGCACATCCTCCAGCTCCAGCTGCATGCGGCCGGCTTCGATCTTGGACATGTCGAGGATGTCGTTGATGACGTCGAGCAGGTAGGTGCCGGAGGTGCGGATGTCCGTGCAGTATTCGGAATATTTGTCCGACCCCAGCGGGCCGAACATGCCGCTCTCCATGATTTCGGAGAAGCCGATGATGGCGTTGAGCGGGGTGCGCAACTCGTGGCTCATATTGGCCAGGAATTCGCTCTTGGCGCGGTTGGCGTCCTCGGCGCGGTTTTTCTCTTCCGAATACTTCTCGGCGAGCTCGGCCAGTTGCTGGGCCTGGTGCTCCAGGGTCTGCTGGGACTTGCGCAGGTCGGCCACCAGCGCCATCAGGCGCTTCTCATTGTCCATGAGGCGTTCCTCATGGCGCTTGAGCGGGGTGATGTCGGTACCCACCGAGACGTAGCCGCCATCCTTGGTGCGGCGCTCGGCGATCTTGAGCCAGCGGCCGTTGGACAATTGCGCCTCGAAGGCGCGCGAGCCTTCCTCGGGCTTGTCTTCCGGCTTCAAGGGGGTGCGGGTGACCGGATGGCGGCCCACCGCCGCGATGGTGTCGAACGGCGTGCCGGCGACGATGGCTTCGTCGGGCAGTTCGTGCAGGGTCTGGAACTTGGAGTTGCAGAGCACCAGGCGGTTCTGGCTGTCCCAGAGCACGAAGGCTTCCGAGATGCTCTCGATGGCGTCGCGCAGGCGCATGTCGGCGGTGACCGTGCGCTCGGCCATGTGCTGGGCCTCGGTCACGTCCATGGCGATGCCGATCAGGTGGGGCCCATCCTCGCCCGCCTGCTGGACCACCTCGGCGCGCATGCGCAGCCACACATAGTCGCCGCGCGCGGTGCGCATGCGGAACACCCGGTCCACCGAGGCGCCGGGGCGGTCAGCCAGTTCCTGCGCGAGCTCATAGAGGTCGCCGTCGTCGGGATGCACCAGGTTGGCGATCTCGCCGAAGGACAAGAGCTCGTCCCGTCGCTCGAGGCCGAGGATCTCGAACATGGTGTCGGACCAGTACATGCGCCCGCGGGCCATGTCCCAGTCCCACATGCCGCAGCGACCGCGATTGAGCGCGGTGTCGATGCGCATGCGCACGGTGTCGTAGATGTGGTCCGCCTCTCGCGCCCGGCTTGCCTGCCAGTGGAAGGAAAAGCCGAGGATCAGCAGCACCGCGCCGGTTGTGGTGAACAGCGTGATGGTGAGCGTGGTGCTCTCCGACCAGACGGACAGCGCCCGCTTGACGGGCTGCACATAGACGATCTGGCCGAGCGGCGGGTTGAGGTTGCGCACGGTGGCGAGCGCCTCTTCCCCGTTGACGGGCACCTCCAGCACCCCGGCCCGTTCCGCAAACACGGTAAGGGGCTGGGAGGGGTCGAGAATGTCGGCGAGGCTCTTCGCGGCCGGCAGCCCGGACGGGGCCGAGGCGATGACGCGGCCGGCAGGGTCCGTCACATAGACGCGGCGGCCTTCCTGGGTGGCGCGGGGCGGCAGGCTGTCCAGCAGGGCGGCTTGAGCCCGCACCGCCGTGCCGCCGAGGCGCTGGCCGAGGCTTTCCGCGGTGGCGAGGGCGAGGAGGGCGATGTCGTCCTTGGCGGCGTCGATGGCAGCCTGGCGCTGGGCGTGCACCTGCACCACCGCGCCGACGCCGATGACGCCGAGGAAGGTCACGATCAAGGCGGGGACGACGCGACGCAGGAAGGGTTCGGCTTCCAGCAGCCGCTGATAGGCGGGGCGTGCTACGGATCGAGCAAGTCCCCCAATGGCTTGCCCGCGCACGCCAGCGCTCGCAGCGTTGGCGCGTGCCATCGCCGGCCTCCCTTCGGAATGTCCGGTCGCAGGGCTGCCACACCCCTTGACCTATCGTCCTCGTTCGACTTGGAGGGACGTGCCGCATCTCTCCGAATCAAGGCCGATTGGAATCGAATCGGGGGTGTGTTGTCTAGAGTCAGGGGGAGTCAAGGGGCGAAAAATTGCGGGGACCGGCCTGATTTTCCAGTCCGCACCATGTAGGCAGAAACTTCCTTCTCTCAAGGATTCTCGCCATGCCTCACTCCGCTGCCGACATCTGGTTCCGAACCGGGGAGGCGACCGTGCTCGCCGCCGAGGGCCAGTTCACCGATGCCATGCCGGAAGTGCTCATCGGCTCGGTGCGCGGGCCGGCCGGCACCGCCTTTGCCTCGATGATGGGCCAGGTGCAGGGGCATACCCGCATGTTCGTGGTGCGCGACCTCAACCAGTTGGTCCGTCCGGCGACCATGATGACCACCAAGGCCACAATCCACACGGCCGAGTATGTGGAATTGCTGGGCGGTGTGGTTCAGGGCGCCACCGGCGATGCCATCATCGACTGCATCATCGAGGGCATCCTGCCGCGCGAGGGGCTCGACGAGATCTGCATGATCATCATGATCTGGCTCGATCCGCGCTGCCCCGAGGACCCCAACCTGGACAAGGCGGACCTTTACCGCACCAATTACGAGGCCACCAAGCTCGCCATCGCCCGCGCGCTGAAGGGCGAGCCGACGGTGGACGAGTTGATCGCCAACCGCAGAAGTGTGAAGCACTACGCCTTGGATGGGGTGGTGGAATACTGAGCAGGCGTCCTGTCGGCCTGGATCCAGCGATGATAGGCTTCCACCATGAAGTCGACGAACACCCGGACCTTCAGGTCGAGGGTGGCGCGGGCCGGGAACAGGGCGACGGTGTCCAAAGGTTCCTGGCGCTGCCAGTCCGGCAGCACGTCTTCCAGCTCGCCGGCGTCGAGGCGTCGGCGGGCGAGGCATCGGGACATCATCAGGATGCCTGCGCCGCCCAGGGTCTGCCGCAAGGCCAGAATGGCGTCATTGGTGACCATGCGCGGCGTGATCTTGAGCGAGACAGGGCCGGCTGGCCCCTCAAGGTCCCAGGTCAGCGGCCCCGGATGGCTTCGGATGGCGATCAGATCGTGGTCCGCAAGATCGGAGGGCTGGGCCGGGCGGCCTCGCCGGTCCAGGTAGGAGGGGCTCGCCATCAAGGACAGCTTCTGCTGGCCGAGGCGGCGCACATGATAGCTGGAATCGCGCACGGGGCCGGTGCGCACCCCCACGTCAAAGCCGTGCTCTATGAGGTCGATCGGGTGGTTGTCCAGGGTCAGGTGCAGTTGCACCTTGGGATAGCGCGCCCGGAAGGTCTCCAGTTCCGGCTCCAGGATGAGGATGGCCGGCGCATAAGTGATGAGCACCTTTAGCGGCCCCTCCGGCTCCTGGGTCAGCGCCCGGATCGAAGCATCCGCTCGGTCGAGGGTGGCCATGGCGTCCACGCACTTTTGATAATAGTCCTGCCCTGCTTCGCTCGGCCACACCTTGCGCGTAGTGCGATGGAGCAACTGGACGCCCAGCCGGTCCTCCAAGGCCTTGATCTTGCGGCTGACCGAGGTGGCAGGCATGCCCAATTGCTCGGCCGCGCCATTGAAGCTGCCGCGCTCCACCACGCGCAGAAACACTTCCACATCATCCAGACGAGACATGCCGTCGCCTCCGGGCCAGGGGAGCGGGTCGGACCCGCCGCTGCCATGCATATGGGGCGGCGGTCCGCTCTGGACCGCCGCCCCTCGTTCACATTGTCGCGCTCAACGTGTCCGGCCCGCTGCGCGCCACTCAGTTTGTGCCGAGGCCGCGGTCACCGATCTTGAAGGTGACCTGGTCTGCCGCGCTGGCCTGGGGGGCCGGCATCTGGGAGAGGGGATTGGCGGTGTGCGACGGGGTGGCATAGGCCAGAGGCGCCGCATGGGCGGCCGCTGCGGGGGCGAGGGTCGTCTCCGCGGCCACCGCATAATTCTCCTTGTTCTGCTCGGTCACATATTCGTCCGCCTGGGCGATGGAGGCGAAGCCAATGGCGGCAGCGAGGGCGAGGGGGGCGATGGTCAGGTAACGCATGGGACGTATCCTTTGTCAGGTTGGGAGCCGGCGAGGCCGGCGCCTTCGATGACGGGAAGATAGGTCCCAGCCTGCGCTGCGATAATGCGCAGTTTGCGGTGCACACTCTGCCGGTTTCGGCAGCAATCGATCCGCATTCTCGCCGTTTTTTGCCTCCCACGCGGGCAAGGCGCGCGCCGCGACACCTCGTCCGCCGTTTCTTTGGACGGCGGACGAGGTGCCGCTCATTCATCCCAGCGAGCGCAAGGCGATATCCGCCACATCCGGGGAAAGGCCGGGCGTGTCGGCCACCTTGCGCAAGGCGCGCTCCGCCAGCGCGGCGCGGCGGGGTTCCATCTGCCGCCAGGTCTTGAAGGCGGACAGCATGCGCGAGGCCACTTGCGAATTGGTGCCGTCCAGCGTCAGCACCACATCGGCGAGGAAGTCGTAGCCGGCCCCATCCAGGCGGTGGAACTGGGTGGGATTGCCCATGGCGAAGGCGCCGATGAGGGCGCGCACCCGGTTGGGATTGGTCATGGAGAAGGAGGGCAGCAAGGTCAGTGCCCGCACCCGGTCCAGCGTCCCCGGCTCGGGGATCTGGGCCTGCAGGCTCAGCCACTTGTCGATCACCAGCGGGTCGCGCTCATAGCGCTGGTGGAAGTCCTCCAGAACCTCGGCGCGGATGGGGCTGTCGTGCTGGGCGATCACGGCCAGAGCCGCGAAACGGTCGGTCATGTTGTCGGCGGCGAGATATTCCCCTCGCGCCCGCCCCAGCGCCTCCGGCGTGCCGGGCACGGTGAGATAATCCAGGCAGAGATTGCGCAAGGCCCGCCGGCCTGCCGCCGCCGCGTCCGGCGAATAGGGGACGCCCGACGTGAGGGCCGCGTGGGTGGTTTCAAAGGCCGGCGCCAGCGCCTGCGCCACCGCCCGCTTCAACTGGCGGCGGGCCTTCAGGACGGCATCGGGGTCCACCAGGGTGGCGAGTTCCCGGGCGATCTCGTTCTCGCCGGGCAAGGCCAGGGCCTGGGCCTTGAAGGCCGGGTCGAGGGCCGGATCGGCCAGCAGGAGCCCGGCGGCATGGAGCAGGGCATCCGCCGGCGGCAAGGCGCCTTCCCGCGCGCCGCGCTTCAGCAGGTCGAAGGCGAGCCCCTGGAGGGCGTCGAAGCGGTTGAAGGGGTCGCTGTCATGGGCGGCGAGGAAGACCAGGTCCTCGGCGGTGAGATCCACTTCCAGGTTCACCGGCGCCGAGAAGCCGCGATTGAGCGAGGCCACGGGGCGGGCGCCGAGGCCGGTGAAGGTGAAGGTCTGGTGCGGCGCGCTGATTTCCAGCACGCCGGTGTCCACCGTCGTGCCATCGGCCAGAACGAGGGGCTGGGCATCGCCATTGGGGCCAAGCAGGGCCACCGCCAGCGGGATCACCAGCGGCTTCTTCTCCGGCTGCCCCGGCGTCGGCGGGGTGGATTGGGTCACGTCCAGGCGATAGGTGCGCGCCTGCGGGTCATAATGGGTTTCCACCCGCAGCTTCGGCGTGCCCGCCTGGGTGTACCAGAGGGAGAATTGCGTCAGGTCGCGCCCCGTCGCTTCGCTGAAGCAGGTGAGGAAATCCTCGATGGTCGCGGCATCGCCGTCATGACGGGCAAAATAGAGGTCCATGCCGGCCCGAAAGCCGTCCTCGCCCAGAAGGGTGCGCAGCATGCGCACCACCTCGGCGCCCTTCTCATAGACGGTGGCCGTGTAGAAGTTGTTGATTTCCCGATAAAGATCGGGACGCACGGGATGGGAGAGCGGCCCGCCATCCTCGGTGAATTGCTGCGCCTTGAGAAGCCGCACATCGGCGATGCGCTTGACCGGGCGCGAGCGCTGGTCGGAGGAGAATTCCTGGTCGCGGAAGACGGTGAGGCCCTCCTTCAGGCACAATTGGAACCAGTCGCGGCAGGTGATGCGGTTGCCGGTCCAGTTGTGGAAATATTCGTGGGCGATGATCGCCTCGATATGGGCATAGTCCGCGTCGGTGGCGGTCTCCGGGCTCGCCAGCACGTATTTGTCGTTGAAGACGTTGAGCCCCTTATTCTCCATCGCCCCCATGTTGAAGTCGGAGACGGCGACGATGTTGAATACGTCGAGGTCGTATTCCCGCCCGCACGCGGTCTCGTCCCAGCGCATGGAGCGGCGCAGCGCGTCCATGGCATAGGCCGCCCGCGCTTCCTTGCCGGGCTCCACATAGATGCCAAGGTCCACCGGCCGGCCGGAGGCGGTGACGAAATGGCCGGGCACCTTGGAGAGCTTGCCGCCCACCAAAGCGAACAGATAGCTGGGCTTGGGCCAGGGGTCGTGCCAGACCGCGTAATGGCGGTTGGTGCCGGCGATGGGGCCGCTCTTGACGAGGTTGCCGTTGCCCAGCAGCACGGGGGCTTCGTCCCGGTCCGCCTCGATGCGGGTGGTGTAGACCGCCAGCACGTCGGTGCGGTCGGGGAAGTAGGTGATGCGGCGGAAGCCCTCCGGCTCGCACTGGGTGCAATAGGTGCCCGAGGTGCGATAGAGCCCCATCAACTGGGTGTTGGCGGTGGGGTCGATGAGGGTCTCCACCTCCAGCACGAAGCGATCCGCCGGAGGGTGGGGAATGATGAGGGCGGTGGGATTGGCCTCGAACGCACCGCCCGTGGTGGGAAGCCCGTCTATGGCCACGCGCACCAGGGTCAGGCCGTCGCCATCCAGCACCACCGGCGCGCCCGGCCGGCCCTTGGCATTGCGCACCAGGGAGAGGCGCGAGACGACGCGGGTCGCCTCTGGGTGGAGGCTGACATCCAGATGCACGGTCTCCACCAGCCAGTCCGGCGGACGATAGTCCGCCAGGCGCACGGGACGGGGTTCGGCATCACGCATCGTTCACTCCGGGCCCTGAGGGGACGCGCGGCGCCCCTTCCTGTTCACTTCTGGAGGCGACTTTAGGACCTGCGGCGCACGGACGAAAGACCGGCCTGCCGCGGCGCACCCGCCGCACCACAGAACCGTCGCTCTGCACGGGGCGTCCGCCTGCCACCCGCGGGGCACATGACCCCTTGGGGAACCCCTGGGCCGCTGCGCCATTCAAGGGAGCGGAGGTGGCCGCATGGATCGGTTTGAAGCTCTCGATGCGTGGCGCGGCATTTGCGCCCTTCTGGTGGTGTTGTTCCACTTCTGCTTCGTGTTCGTCTCGCCGCTCACCGACGTGCGGCTGGTCTCGAACGCCTATCTGCTGGTGGATTTCTTCTTTGTCCTCAGCGGCTTCGTGGTCTGCCACGCCTATGGGCACCGGCTCGGCTCGCTGGCCTCCTGGCGCAGCTTCGTGGTGCGTCGCCTGGGGCGCCTGTGGCCGCTTCATGCGGCGATGCTGGCGGCCTTCGTCACCTTCATCGGGCTGGTCAACCTCGTGCCACATCCCGGACGGTTCGATCTGACCGTGCTGCCGAGCGAATACTCCCTTGTCTCCATTCCCATCCATCTGGCGCTGCTGAACGCGGCGAACCTCCATGGCATGTCGTGGAATGCGCCGAGCTGGAGCATCGGGGCGGAATTCTACACCTACCTGCTGTTCGGCGCGGTGGTGGTGCTGGCCGCGCGCCGGCTGTGGGCGGCAGCGCTTCTGCTTTCCTTCGCCGGCATTGCCGTGCTCGCCCTCGCGTCGCCCACCTACATGAACTCGACGGCCGATTTCGGCCTCTTCCGCTGCGTCGCCGGCTTTTTCCTGGGCGTGGCCGCCTATCAGCTGCATGCGCGCATCGGCCCCGCGCGGCTGCCGGCGGCGAGCGTCGTGGAGGTGCTGGCGGTGGCGGCGGTGGCGGGCTTCGTTGTGGCGGCCGGCCATGGCCCGGACCAGGTGGCGCCCCTAAGCCTTGCCGCGCCGCTGGTCTTTGCCGGGGCGGTGCTGGTGTTCGCCCGCCAAGGAGGAGCTGTCTCCCGCCTGCTGCTGGCCAAGCCTTTCGCCCGTCTCGGGGCGTGGTCCTATTCCATCTATATGACGCACCAATGGGTGCTGATGGTCGCCGCCTTCCTCGCCTGGGCGATGGCGGGCTTCCTCGGGGTGAATCTCGAGCGTCGGGTGATGGTGGAGGGGCACGCCAAGGCCCTCTACGACCTCGGCGGCATGCCCGCGAGCCTTGCCCTGTTGGCGGCCATCCTCGCCGCCGTGCTGGCCCTTTCCGCCTTCACCCACGCCCGCATCGAGCGGCCGGCGCAGGCGCATTTCAACCGCATGGCGGCGCGGATGGAGCGCGGCATGGAGGTGCGCCGCGCCTACCGGCTGGCCCGTCAGCGGCCCGACAACCGAGCCTCCAGGGCCTCGTAGAGGGGATTGTCGGAAGCAAAGACATATTCGATGGCCCCCACCGTCACCATGCTCGCCCCGTGGGCGCGCAGGAAAGTGGCGAGCCCATGCAAGGTGTCCGGCGGGCAATGCAGGGTCAGCATGCCCGAGGAGGTGGGCCCGCCGAACGGCGCGACGCAGCGGAAATCCGCCACCGCCCGCTCCACGAGGCTGGCATCGCATTGCTCGAAGCGCGTGCGCACCTCGCGCATGGTGCGGGCCCGCCGTTCCGCCGCCATGCGGTCGAACATGGCGCGGGCCGCCGCGCGGGCGCCCATGGTCCAGGGCGCGGTGAGGGAAGCGACGAGATTGGCCTCCGAGCGCAAGATGACGCCGTCGTCCACCACCTTCAGCGCGTTCGCCGCAAGGGTGGCGCCCGTGGTGGTGATGTCGACGATCAGCTCCGCCGAGCCGGCGGCGGGTGTGCCCTCGGTGGCGCCGGCGCTCTCCACGATCCGATAGTCCACGATGCCGTGGCGGGCGAAGAAGGCGCGGGTGAGGTTCACATATTTCGTGGCCACCCGGATCCGGCGCCCGGTGCGGCCATGGAAATGGCTGGCCACGTCGTCGAGGTCATCCATGGTGGACACATCGATCCAGGCCTGGGGCACCGCCACCACCACATTGGCGTGACCAAAGCCCAGCTTCTGCAGCAGCGTCACGCGGGTCTCGGCCTGGGGTATGTTCTCCCGCACCAGGTCCTCGCCGGTCACGCCCACATGGGCGGAGCCGGACGCGAGCGCGCCGGCAATCTCCGAGGCGGAGAGATAGGCCACCTCGACGTCGGCGACCCCGCCTAGCGCGCCGCGATAGTCGCGGGCGCCCCGCGCCTGAAGCAGGGGCATGCCGGCGCGGGAGAAGAAATTCTGCACATTTTCCTGAAGCCGGCCCTTGGAGGGCACGGCGAGGATCAAGGTCTCGCTCATCAGCGCGCCTCCAGGTTCGCGAGCCGTTCCACCCACACGGCAAATCCCACCGCCGGCACGCTCCGCCCGGCACCGATGCGCGCCAGCAGCGGATCGTAGCGTCCTCCCGCCACCAGGGGACCGGAGGCCCGGCCCTGCGGATCATCCAGCTCGAACACCATGCCGCTATAATAGTCCATGGGCCGGCCGAAGGCGGTGGAGAAGGCGATGTCGGCGGGCTCGATGCCGTGCACGGTGAAGAAGCCGGTGCGGCGGTCGAACACGTCGAGGGCGGCGGAAAGGTCGATGCCCGCATCGGCCGACAATGCCCGCAGCGCAGCCGAGGCGCTGTCAGGGTCACCGGCAATGCCGAAATAGCGGGTCAGGATCATGGAGGTCTCGGCGGGAATGCCCTCGCCCGCATCCAGCGTCGCCTGTTCCAGGAAGCGCTCGGCGATCTCGGAGACGGAGCGGCCGCCCACCGTATTGATCCCGGCGATGGACAGGAGATCGGTGATAAGCGCCCGGGCGCCTTCCGGGTCGCTGCCGGCGAGCGCGTTCAGCACGCCGCTCGGCACCGTCCCGCCATTGGCACGGGGCGCGCCGAGGCGAGAGAGGTCGGCATCCAGCCGGCTCTGGCCGAAATCCTTGATGAGGCGGCGCTTCCAGGCCGGGGCGAGGGGCAGCGCCTCCAAAAGCGCCGAAAACAGGCCGAGATCGCCCAGCCGGATCTTGGGGGCGGGCAAGCCATAAAGCGCGCAGGCTTCAAGGCCCAGCGCCAGGATGTCCGCATCCGCCGCCTCGGCATCCGTGCGGCCGAAGGATTCCACCCCCGCCTGCCGGAACTCGCCGGAGGCCTCGCCCCGGAAGCGAAAGACCGGGCCGAGATAGCTCACCGCCGCCGGCAGCGGCAGCTTGCGGGCGATCACGTCGCGGGCGACGGGAATGGTCAGGTCCGGCCGCAGGCACAGTTCCCGCCCGTCCGCATCCACGGTCAGGAACAGACGGCGGCGGATGGATTCGCCCGACACGTCCAGGAATACGTCCGCCGGCTGGAGGATGGGCGGATCGCACGGCGCATAGCCGGCGGCGGCGAACCGCGCCAACAGGGCGTCGTCGAGCGCGCGGGTGTCGCGCGGGGGGAGGGGGCTCTGCGGCGCTTCGGCCATGGGATGTCTTCGCCCTGTGGGAGTGCACGTGCGGTTGGCGCGGCTTCTAGCAAAGGCAGCGCCCCGCCACCACCCCGGCCGGCGCGGGAGGGGGCTGCGCGGGACGGCTCCGGTCTCTCGCCGCATGGAGAGGGAGGGGCGATCAGGCTATGGTGCGCGCCGATTTGATTGGATTCGGCGGATGAACGTCCGCCCCTTTGAGGAGATGCCCATGGCTGAAACCCCCACTGCCCCCGCCAAGGCCGGCAAGGCTCCGGCCGTCGGCAGCCTCAGCTTCGAGGCGGCACTGGCCGAGCTGGAAGCCATCGTCCAGCGCCTGGAACGCGGCGATGTGCCCCTGGAGGAATCCATCGCCATCTATGAGCGCGGCGAAGCCCTCAAGAAGCGTTGCGATGCCCTGCTGAAGGACGCCGAGGCCCGCGTCGAGACCATCGTGCGCGATGCGGACGGTCGCCCGAGCGGCACCGCGCCCCTCGATCCCACCTGAGCGTCCCTGTCCCATTCCGGGACAGGAGAAGGGCTGCGGCCAGGCCAGAGCGGGAACAGGAGGGGAGCGAATCGCGGCCCTGTGGATATCCGCGCTTTGTTCCTGGCTGCCCACGGGTGGTTCAAAAGGAAAGCGGCGGGGCCAGCCTTCGCCGAACCCCGCCGCCAGATCCCGTCTCCCTCGGCGCAGGGAAGAATGGAACCGGCCCCGCCCTTAATCCTCGCCCACCACCTTTTGGCGATGGAGCACCGGCGGGCGGAACACCAGCAGCTTGTCGATGCGCCGGCCGTCCATGTCGACGATCTCGAAGCGCCAGCCATAGGCGTCGAACACCGCGCCCACGGACGGCAGTTCCTTGATGTGGGAGAGGGCAAAGCCGGCGATGGTGTGGAAGCCTCGGTCCGAGGGCAGTTCCACGTCGAGCACTTCGCGCAGTTCGTCCACCGGGGTCTCGCCCGAGATCAGGTAGGAGCCGTCCTGTCGGCGCACCACATGCACTTCGTCGGGGGAGTGCTCCTCGGAGATGGAGCCGGTGATGGCCACTAGAAGGTCATAGCCGGTCACCACGCCGACCATGTCGCCATACTCGTCCACCACGATGCCCATGGGCACGTCTGCGCCGCGCAGGATGCGCATGGCTTCCAGCGCCCCAACGGTTTCTACCACGAAGGGCACGGGCTGCACGAAGGCGCGCGGGTCCGGCGTCTCGCCCTGGAGGTAGGAATCCAGCAGGCGCTTGGCCTGGATGATGCCCACCGTCTCTTCCGGCGACTTGTCGCAGGCGGGCAGGCGGCTGTGGGGCGTCTGGAGCAAGGTGTCGCGGATTTCCTCGGCGCTGGCCGAGATGTCCACCCATTCCACATCCGGGCGCGGGGTCATGATGGCGGTGACCGGCCGGTCGGCCAGGCGCATCACGCCGGAGATCATGCGCCGTTCGGCGGGCTCGATGACGCCAGAATTCTCCGCCTCGGTGATGATGGCCCGGATTTCCTCGTCGGTGACGCCTTCCCCGCTACGGCCCTTCTCGCCCAGAAGGCGCAGTACCAGGCGGGTCGAGGCGTCCAGCAGCCAGACGGCGGGAGCTGCCACCTTGGACAGGCGCACCATCAAGGGCGCCATCACGCAGGCGAGCGCCTCGGGGTTCTGCAAGGCGAGGCGCTTGGGGATGAGCTCGCCGATGACCAGCGACACATAGGTGATGCCGCCCACCGCTAGTGCATAGCCCACGCCATCGGCGATCGCTTGGGTGAGACCGGCTTCCTGGAGCACGGCGGACAGATAGGCGCCGAGGCTGGCGCCGGAAAAGGCACCGGCCAGGATGCCGATGAGGGTGATGCCGATCTGGACGGTGGACAGGAATCGGCCTGGCTCCGCCCCGAGCAGGAGCGCGGCCTGGGCGCCCTTGTGGCCGCGATCCGCCCGATTCCGAAGGCGGGCGGGGCGGGCCGAGACGATGGACAATTCCGCTGCGGCAAGCACCGCATTGAGAAGAACGAGCAGGAGTACGATCAGGATTTCTAATATGGGCATGGCTTGAAGTGTGACCTGTGCCCTCTCTCCATATCACAAGCGAAGGGCAAAACGCGAAGCCCGACGCAGCGAAAACCGCGCCGGCGCTTGATCTTGACACTTTTGCGACGATGCCGGCTCCCGGTTTTCGGGCCGCGCACCCCCTGGCATGAAGGTCGGTCTGGCGTGTGGCGGGGTGCTCGAAAGGCGGCGGGAGGAACAAAACATTGCCCAAAGGGCGCATGGCGCTCTAGGAGAACGCCATCGGTTCATCCGGCTTCCGGCAGGCGTCCATGTCCTTCAACACGTTCGGTCACATGTTCCGGGTCACCACCTTCGGGGAGAGCCACGGGCCCGCGATCGGCTGCGTGGTGGACGGCTGCCCGCCCGGCCTGCGCTTCACCCTCGCCGAGATCCAGGCGGCGCTCGACCGCCGCCGGCCCGGCCAGTCGCGCTTCACCACCCAGCGCCGCGAGCCCGACGAGGTGCGCATCCTCTCCGGCGTGCTGGAGCAGGAGGAGGGCGTGCTGGTGACCACCGGCACGCCGGTGGCGCTCCAGATCGACAATGTGGACCAGCGTTCCAAGGACTATGCCAACATCGCCGGCAGCTACCGCCCCGGCCATGCCGACTATACCTATGATGCCAAGTATGGCCTGCGCGACCATCGCGGCGGCGGCCGCTCCTCGGCCCGCGAGACCGCCACCCGCGTCGCGGCCGGCGCGCTGGCCGCCAAGGTGCTGCCCGGCGTGACCGTGCGGGGCGCGCTGGTGCAGATCGGCGAGATCGCCATCAACCGCAGCCGCTGGGACTGGGACGAGGTCCCCAACAATCCCTTCTTCTGCCCGGATGCCGGGACCGTGCCGCTGTGGACCGAGTATCTGGACGGCATCCGCAAGAGCGGCTCCTCCGTCGGCGCGGTGGTGGAACTGGTGGCGGAGGGCGTCCCCGTGGGCCTCGGCGCGCCGCTTTATGGCAAGCTCGACGCCGACATCGCCTCCGCCCTCATGGGCATCAATGCGGTGAAGGGCGTGGAGATTGGCGAGGGCTTCAACGCCGCCCGCCTCACGGGCGAGGAAAATGCCGACGAGATGCGCCATGGCCCGGATGGGCCGGTCTTCCTGTCCAACCATGCGGGCGGCGTCCTGGGCGGCATTTCCACCGGCGCGCCGCTGGTGGCGCGCTTCGCGGTCAAGCCTACCTCGTCCATCCTCACCCCGCGCCGCTCGGTGGACCGCACGGGGGCCGAGA
Source organism: Aquabacter sp. DMC10 (assembly GCF_056314145.1). Lineage (NCBI taxonomy): Bacteria > Pseudomonadati > Pseudomonadota > Alphaproteobacteria > Hyphomicrobiales > Xanthobacteraceae > Aquabacter > Aquabacter sp. DMC10. The sequence goes on from NZ_JBQUYX010000004.1 coordinate 573,884, forward strand.
CCGAGGTGATGACCAAGGGGCGCCATGACCCCTGCGTCGGCATTCGCGCCGTTCCCGTGGGCGAGGCCATGCTGTGGTGCGTGCTGGCCGACCATGTGCTGCGCCATCGCGGGCAGGTGGGAACCACGCCTCATTGGCCATTCGAGGTCTAATTTCAGTGTCGCTGAAATCTTCAAAATTTCATTGAGACTGAAATTCGCCTCTGCTAGCTTGCCGACATGAAGCTCGCGGACTGGCTCGTCAGCACCGGAACCAAGCGCAGTGCCTTCGCCCGGCAGGTGGGTCTGTCCCCCGCCAGCGTGACGGCCCTGTGCAACGATGCGCGCGCCTGGGTCTCCCGCGAGACGGCCGAGCGGATCGCGGAGGCAACGGGTCACGCTGTGACCCCCAACGACCTTCTCGGCCTGCCCGCTCCCCGCATCCGAGGTTTGCCCGTGACCGATACTGCCCAGTCCCGCGTCCAGTCCGCCATCGAGGCCATTGCCCGGGGAGACATCGTCGTCGTCACCGATGATGACGATCGTGAGAATGAAGGCGACCTGATCCTCGCCGCCTCGCTGACCACGCCGGAAAAGATGGCCTTCGTCATCCGCAACACGTCCGGCATCGTGTGCACGCCGCTGCCCCCTTCCGAGGCCAAGCGCCTGCGCCTTGAGCCCATGGTGGCCAACAATGATGCCCCCATGGGCACCGCCTTCACCGTCTCGGTGGACGTGAAGCACGGCACCACCACCGGCATCTCCGCCGAGGAGCGCACCAACACCGTGCGCGCCTTGGCCAATCCGAACATGGGCGCCGCCGATTTCGTGCGGCCCGGCCATGTCTTCCCGCTGATCGCCAAGGAAGGCGGCGTGCTCATGCGCTCCGGCCATACGGAAGCGGCGGTGGATCTGTGCCGCCTCGCCGGCCTGCCGCCCGTGGGCGTGATCGCCGAATTGGTCAATGACGACGGCACCGTCCAGCGCGGCCCGCAAGTCACCGCTTTCGCCGACAAGCACAATCTGGTGCGTATCTCGGTGGCCGACCTCATCGCCTATCGCCAAGCGCGCGAGAAGCTGGTCACCCGCTCGGCCGAATTCCCCGTTCCTACCGTTATCGGCGAGATGAAGGGCTTCTCCTTCCTCACCCCGTTCGAGTCCGTGAACCATCTGGCGGTGGTCTATGGCCGCATTGGCGATGGCGAGAATGTGCTGGTGCGCCTGCACCGGGCCGATCCCATCGGCGATGCCTTTGGCGGCGCCAAGTCGGTGCAGAAGGCTTTGGAGCGCATCAAGGCCGAGGGCCGGGGCGTCCTGGTCTATCTGCGCGACGGCACGGCGGGCGTGCCCGCCACCGCTGTGGGCGAGACCGGCAAGAGTGCCAGCGAAGCCGAGCGCGACCGCCATTGGCGCGAGATCGGCCTCGGCGCGCAGATCCTGCGGGACCTTGGGGTCGTTTCCATCCGCCTCCTCGCCTCCAAGACCCGCACCTATGTGGGCCTTGCCGGTTTCGGCATCGAGATCGTCGAGACCGAGACCCTGGAGGGCTGATGCCGTCTTTGTGAGGCCGCTGCGCGCCTTCGGGTGCGCGGCGGTGCGAACGCGGTCTTTTGCCGACGCGGCGTTGATGGCAGCATGGGGCATCCCGGCTGCCATCTTCGGAGGACGCCATGGCCTGGCGGTTCGCCCCTTCCCTTTGCCTCGCTTCCTTGCTCGTGGCGCTGCTGGGAGACGGCGCCGCCAAGGCGGCCCCCGCGGCCGACAATATGGTGGACGTGCAGTTGGTCCTCGCCGTCGACGTGTCCTATTCCATGGACCCCGACGAGCAGGCCCTCCAGCGGGAGGGCTATGCGTCTGCCCTGGTCTCCGATGAATTTCTGACCGCCCTCCGGCAAGGCCCCCGTGGCCGGATCGCGGCCACCTATGTGGAATGGGCCGGCGAGCGCGAGCAGAAGGTGGTGCTGGATTGGCGCATCATCGATGGCCCCGCCAGCGCCCGCGCCTTCTCAGATGCCATTCGCGCGGCGCCGCTGCGCCGGGTCTATCGCACCTCCATCTCCTCTGCCCTGCTCTTTTCCGCCAATCTCCTGAAGACCTCGGGCTACCGGGGCTTGCGCAATGTCATCGACGTGTCCGGCGACGGCGTGAACAACCAGGGGCCGCCGGTGGAGCGGGTGCGGGACGAAGTGGTGGCGCAGGGTATCACCATCAACGGCCTGCCCCTGCTGCTGAAGCGCAGCAGCAATTCGGCCATCGATATTCCCGACCTGGATGTCTATTACGAGGATTGCGTCATCGGCGGCGCCGGGGCGTTCGTGATCCCGGTGCGCGAGCAGGCGGAATTCGCCCGCGCCATCAAGACCAAGCTGATCCTGGAAGTGGCGGGGCTGCGGCCGCCGGAGGTGGCGCGTATCATCCCCGCCGTCAGCCCTCCGCGCATCTCCTGCCTCATCGGCGAGCGCCTGTGGCAGGAGCACTGGAACAATTAGGCGGATCTGCGGGGCGGCTCAGCGGGCGGCAGCCTTCGCGGACGCCAGCTCGTAGCACATGGTCAGGTGCATCTTGATGGTGGGCAAGGTCTCGGTCGCGAAGGCCCGCAGGACCGCATTGCTGCCGCCCTTGGCATAGCCGCCGAACAGACCCACCGCATCCATATGCGCCTGCGTCTGCGCGGCCACATAGGCGGCATCAAAGGCGGGGCCGGACTTGGCGGAGAGGTCGGCCATGATCTTCTCCAGGTCCGGCGTCAGTCCGGGCGCCGGGGTGATGCCCGCGTCCGCCTTGCCGAGCGCGGCGACGAAAGCCTCCCCGATGCGGGTGTGGTCGGCAATCATGTGCTGGGCGAAGGCCCGGATGGCGGGATTCTTGGTTTTCTCCAGGGCCAGCTTGCTGCTGGCGATCTCGAAGCCGTTGGCCGCCGCCGCCGTCTTCACGAACACCTCGGTCGAGGGCACGCGGGCCACCGCCACCAAGGCCTGGGGCGAGGGCCCCGGGGTATCCTGCGCTTGCGCGGGGAGGGACACACTCGCCACGGCGAGGATCAGCGCCACGCTCGCACTCTTCAAGCCACGCACGGAAGGCCCCTTCGATGATTTCTTTACGTTGGGCATTCTACAGCAACATTGGTTACGCGACAGCAGGGTCTGTCCGGCGTCCCCGGATGTTCCCTACCGCTCGAAAACCCCCACCAGTTCCACGTGGGGCGAATAGCGGAACTGGTCCACGGGTGTGACTTGGGAGAGGCGGAAGCCGCCGGCGGCAAGGAGCGCCGCATCGCGGGCGAAGGTCGCCGCCGAGCAGGACACATAGACGAGCCGGCCCACCTTGGCGCGGGCCAGTTCCCGCGCCTGCGCCTCCGCTCCCTGGCGGGGCGGGTCGATGACCACGGCGTCGAGCTTGGCCATTTCCTCCGGCAGGAGGGGGCGGCGGAACAGGTCGCGCGTCTCCGTGTCCACGGCCTTCAGGCCCGGCGTGCCCTGGGCGGCTCGCTTCAGGGCCGCGATGGCCGGGGCGTTGCTTTCCACCGCCAGAATGCGGGCGGTGGCAGCGAGGCGCAGCGCGAAGGTGCCCACGCCGCAGAACAGGTCCGCTACCCGCTTGGCGCCGCTGACGCCCACTTGGGCGAGCTGGGCAAGGCAGGCCTCGCCCTCGGCGGTGGCCTGAAGGAAGGATGCGGGCGGCAATTCCACCCGCGCCGTGCCCATGGTGAGGAAGGGCGCCGCGCGCTGCAGCACCAGTTCGCCATGGCGGGTGAGGCGCGCGAGCCCGAATCGCTCGGCAATGCCAGCCAGCTCCATGGCCAGCAGCGGGGGGAGGGGGCCGGAGCCGCGCACATCCACGTCGAGCCCGCTCTCGGTGGCCGTGACCTGCAGGTCCAGCGGCTTGTTGAGTGGCGCCAGCGCTTCGGCCAGGGCCTGCGAGGCCTCAAGCGCACGGGCAAGGCCGGGGGCAAGAACGGGGCAATGGGTGATGGCCACCATGGCGTGGGACCGACGCTCGGCGAACCCCACCACCGTGCGCGGTCCCTTCTGGCGGGCATGGAAGATGACCCGCCGGCGGCCGGCGCCGTGGGCGTCGATGAGGGGGGTCACCTCGGTGGCGATGCCCTCGCGCTCCAGCGCCTCCACCACGATCTGGCGCTTCCAGGCCTGGTAGGCGCCGGCTTCCCAATGCTGGAGCAGACAGCCGCCGCAAATGCCGAAGTGGGCGCATTCCGGCGCCACCCGCTCGGCGCTTGGCTCCAGGATGGAACTGACCTTCAGGCGGTCCTTCTCGCGCACGCCCTCCACCTTCTCGCCGGGCAGCACATAGGTGGCGAACAGGGGGCCATCGGGCGTCTGGGCGATGCCGTCGCCCTGCGCGCCCATGCGAGCGATCTCAACCTGCATCGGGCCTGCCTGCCTCTTCCCCTGGGTCATGGGCGCACGGCGCCCAGAAGAAATTCGCGATTGCCGTCGCCACCAGCAATGGGGGAGGGGACAAGGCCCACCACGCGCCAGCCGTGCTCCTCTATCAGGCCTTGGATGCGGGCGCACACCTCGGCGTGCACGCAGGGGTCGCGCACGATGCCCTTCTTCACATGGGCGGGCCCCGCCTCGAACTGGGGCTTGACCAGCACGGCCAGCCGGGCACCGGGCCCCGCCAGCGGCAAGGCGGGGGGCAGAACCAGGGAAAGGGAGATGAAGCTGACATCCGCCACCACCAGGTCCACCGGCTCCGGGATGAGCGCGGGGGTGAGGCTGCGGGCATCGGTGCCTTCCAGGAGCCGAACCTCGGGCCGGTCGCGCAGGCGGGGGTGAAACTGGTCGTGGCCCACATCCACGGCATAGACTCGCCGGGCGCCTCGCCGCAGCAGCACATCGGTGAAGCCGCCGGTGGATGCGCCGAGATCCAGCGCCACCTGGGCTGCCGGATCGATACCGAATGCATCAAGGGCTGCCGCCAGCTTCAGCCCGCCGCGTGAGACATAGGGGTGCAGGTCCGTGGCCGCGAGGGGCGCGTTCGTGTCCACCATGTCGGAGGGCTTGTCCACCACACGCCCGGCGACGCTGACGCCACCGGCCAGGATGGCGGCCTGGGCGCGGGCGCGGCTGTCAAACAATCCCCGCGCCACCAGCAGCTTGTCGATCCGCTCCCGCCCCATTTCCTGACTGTCCCACCGTCTCGTTTGTCGGGCTCCATCGCCCAGGGGAGGGCAAGGATGCAACACTTTTGAGCGATGTGTGCAGCGCGGTTGCAAGGTCCGCTCCAGCATCAGGGCTGAACATGTTGGGAAACATAAGGTTTTGTTCGCAGTAGCTACCGGGGTGAGGGATCTCATGCCACAGGTGCCCCCGCGTTCCGAGTCGACGCGGCTAGGGCGTTGAAATAATAAAGAAAGAGGTTTGCCTCTTCGGGAGCGCGACAGGATTGTGCGGTGCTCTCCCGCAGCGCACGGGGCCGGTCTCTCGTCTTTCCTCAATTGGGGGGGCGAGCACCCGGTCTGTGCGGGAATGCGTGCCGTGGCTCCTGCCTGCTTGTGGTGGGCTCCCGTCCGGTGCGCAGGCGCAGCCTCTGCCGTTTGCGCGCCCAAGCCATGCCATGCTCCGGCCGCAAGGTCGCGATGGGAGACGAGATGCGTTTTAAGGTCCTTGTTCTTCCCTTCGTGGCGGTGGCGCTCGCCCTGCTGCCCGGCATTTGCGCGGTCGATGCCGCCACGGCCCCGGCCAAGCCCAAGCCCGCGAAGCCCGCCACGCCGCCGGACCCGCGCGTCTGGTCCATGGCCAAGGGCGAGGATACCTTTGTCCTGCGCTACGGGTTGCCGCGCGATGCCGACCCCTCCTTTGCCGCCACCTGCCAGCCCTCCGCCAATCTGTTGCAGATCGCGGTGGAGGTGAAGAGCAAGAAGATCGGCTCGGGGGACGGTGTGCCGCTAGCCTTGTCCAACGGCCGGCGCCGGCTGGAACTGGCGGCCACCGCTTTTCTGGGTTCGCAGGATGGCGACCTGGTGGTGGAGGCGGCGGTGAGCCTGAATGCCCGGGTGTTCGACCTGTTCCGCGATGGCGATACGCTGGCCATCAAGCTGCCCGGGGAAACCCAGTCCCTGCCGCTGGCCGGGGCGCGGACGCGTCTGGCCGACTTCGAGCGGGCCTGCCTCGCCCGGCGCTGAGGTGCAGGCTTCTTGCCCGCCCGTGCCGCGCCGATGGCATTTTTTGATGCGGCCGCGGGGGTTCTTTTTCTTTTTACAAGTCTCGCTATGATCGCGCGCCTGCCTTCATGGAGCACATCATGTATCGCGCAGTTCTGGCGCTTTCCGTCCTTGCGGTCTCGGCTCTGCCGGCGGCAGCACAGGTCAAGCTGAATTGGACCACCACCGAGACGGACAACGGCGCCACCCTGGCCTTCGGCACCGAAGACAATAGCGCACTGCTTTTCGTGTGCGAGCGCGGCAAGGCGCTGGCTCTGGTCAATGTTTCGGGCGCCAAGGGCCTGAAGGCGGATGATCCGGCCAAGATCGTCTTCACCGCCGGCAAGCTCAAGAAGGAGCTGACCGGCAAGGCGGTGGCCAATGACGACACCTCCTCCATAGATGTGGAGGCCGGGGCCAAGCTGGACGATCTGAAGGCGCTGCTCGCCAGCGGCAAGACCCTGACCCTAGAGGTGAAGGGGGCCAAGCAGCAGATCGCCCTGACCGGCGCGCCGGAGGCCTATGGCCAGTTCGAGGCCGCCTGCAAATAGGCTCGACCCCCGAGGCCGGTAAGCCTGCCTTCCAAGGGGGCGGCGGCGCGGCCGTGCCACACGAGAAAGACGGGGCGCGTGGCGCCCCGTTTTCGCATCAGGCGCGGATGGAGCGGACCTGTCGCTCTCCGGTGCGGCCGAGCGCGCCGAGGACCTTGACGCAGATGGCATCGGCATCAAGGCCGGCCTCGGCCAGCTGACGGGCCTGCGTGTCCTGGTCGATATAGATGTCCGGCAGCACCATGCTGCGCACCTTCAGCCCGCGATCAAGCGCGCCCTGGTCGGACAGCAACTGGAACACCAGCGAACCGAACCCGCCGACCGAGCCTTCTTCCACCGTCACCAGGGCCTCATGGGACCGGGCGAGCCGCAGAATCAGATCCGCATCGATGGGCTTGGCGAAACGGGCGTCCACCACGGTGGCGGAAACCCCGAGGTCCCCCAGCCGCTCCGCCGCCTCCAGGCACGCGGCGAGCCGGGTGCCCAGGGACACCAGGGCGACGTGCGTGCCCTCCTTCACCACCCGGCCGCGCCCGATGGGCAGGATCTCTCCCTTCACCGGCCGCTCGACGCCCACCCCGTCGCCGCGCGGGAAGCGGAAGGCGATGGGGCCGTCCTCGAAGGCGGCGGCGGTGGCGACCATGTGGGTCAGTTCCGCCTCGTCGGAGGGCGCCATGAGGGTGAAGCCCGGCAGGCAGGCCAGATAGGCGATGTCGAAGGCGCCCGCATGGGTCGCGCCATCCGCCCCCACCAGGCCCGCCCGGTCGATGGCGAAGCGCACCGGCAGGCCCTGCAGCGCCACGTCGTGCACCACCTGGTCATAGGCCCGCTGGAGAAAGGTGGAATAGAGCGCGCAGAACGGCTTGTAGCCCTCGGCGGCGAGGCCGGCGGCAAACGTCACCGCATGCTGCTCGGCAATGCCCACGTCGAAGGTGCGCTCGGGATAGGCCTGGCCGAACAGGTCGATGCCCGTGCCTGACGGCATGGCCGCCGTAATGGCCACGATCTTGTCGTCGCGCCGGGCCTCGTTGATGAGGCTCTCGGCGAAGACGCGGGTATAGCTCGGCGCATTGGACTTGGGCTTGACCTGGGCGCCCGTCACCACGTCGAACTTCACGACGCCGTGATATTTGTCGGCCGAGGCCTCGGCGGGCGCATAGCCCTTGCCCTTCTGGGTCACCACATGGACGAGAATCGGCCCAGTCTTGGCGTCGCGCACATTGCGCAGCACCGGCAGCAGGTGCTCGAAATTGTGCCCGTCGATGGGGCCCACATAATAGAAGCCCATCTCCTCGAACAAGGTGCCGCCGGTCCAGAAGCCGCGCGCGAACTCCTCCGCCTTGGCTGCCCCGTCCTTGACGAACTTGGGCAGATGGCCGGCCAATTGCTTGCCGATCTCCCGAAGGGAGAGATAGGTGCGGCCGGAAATGAGGCGGGCGAGATAGGCCGACATGGCCCCGGTGGGCGGGGCAATGGACATGTCGTTGTCGTTGAGCACCACGATCAGGCGGCTGTCCATGGCGCCAGCATTGTTCATGGCCTCATAGGCCATGCCCGCCGACATGGCGCCGTCCCCGATCACGCAGACAATGTTGCGCTCTTGCCCGGAAAGATCACGCGCCACCGCCATGCCGAGGCCGGCGGAGATGGAGGTGGAGGAATGCGCCGCGCCGAAGGGGTCATATTCGCTCTCCGCCCGGCGGGTGAAGCCGGACAGGCCGCCGCCCTGGCGCAGGGTGCGGATGCGGTCGCGCCGGCCGGTGAGGATCTTGTGGGGATAGCATTGGTGCCCCACGTCCCAGATCAGCCGGTCGTGCGGGGTGTCGAACACGTGGTGCAGGGCGACGGTGAGCTCCACCACGCCAAGCCCCGCTCCCAGATGGCCGCCCGTCACCGATACGGCGTCGATGGTTTCCGCGCGCAGTTCGTTGGCGAGCTGGGCGAGCTTCTCGTCGGGAAGCCGGCGCAGGTCCGCCGGCACATGGACCGTGTCAAGAAGCGGGGTCTTGGAAACCGTCACTTATCACTCCGCCGAATAAGGCGCGGCCCCTTGCGGAGCCGGCGTCGGGCGCCCGGCTTGGCTGGCCGGAAGCTCGCTTTGTGCCGCCCTGAGTGCGGCTGTTTCATGGTCCCCTAGCGCGGGACCCTCGCAAACACAAATAACAACGCACGACGGACACGCAATGGACCACAACAGGACGCCATTCCGTGCGCGCCGTCCCGTTTACGCCGTCCCGCTTACTCCGGGCCGGTGCCCATGCCCGGCGTGCGCATGTCCAGCAGGCCGGCGAGCTTGCCGGCGCGGATCATGACGCGGTGGGCATTGAGCGAGAGGGCGGCCAGCGCCACCCCGCCGGCAAGCTTGGCGCAGGCCGCGGCAAAGGAGGGCGCGCGGTGGTATTTCCGGCGCACATAGATTTCCGAGCGCATCTTCCAGCGATTGATGCGGAAGGTCTGGGACAGGGCGGGCGCCGAGGATTTCCCTCCCGCGTGGCGGACGCGCGCCTCGCGCACCAAGATAATGGGAATGCGCCGCGCCAGCGCCCGCAGCCCCAGGTCGTCGTCCTCGTGATAGAGGAAGATGGCCTCGTCGAAGCCGCCCAGGTCCAAAAATACGTCCTTCGCCACCAGGAAGGCGGCGCCGTGCACGAAGCGGGTGCAATAATCGCCCGCAATCTCTGGCGCCGAAAGGCGGCGGGCACGCGGGACCGGCTCCAGGATGGAGCCCTCCTTGCGCATCAGCCGTCCGTCCTCTGCCAGGATGGTGGGCATGAGCAGGGCCGGGCCATAGCTGGCGGCGGCCGCCAGCAGGCGTTCCACCGCGCCCTCTTCCAGCGCGGCGTCGGGATTGAGGAAGAGCAGCATGCGCCCGGTCGCTGATTTTGCCCCCAGGTTGCAGGCGGCGCCGAATCCCAGGTTGCGCGGTTGCGCAAGAAGGCGGACCGGGCGGGCCAGCCGTGTGGCAAAGCCGGTCCCTGCCGGGCTCGCATTGTCGACGATGAGGACCTCGCAGGCCGCTGGCACCGACGCGACGGCGCGGCCGATCACGGCGTCGCTGTTATAGGTCACGAACACCACGCTGACCGATGAGAGATCCATCGCCGGATACGCCGCTGCCAGTTGAACCTCCCTAGTCCGCCCTGTTGCCCGCCCTGTTGCCCGCTCAGTTCCCCGATCCCGTGCCGGCGCCTCTCCTCCATCCTCCGGCTTGGTAGACCGGCGCGGGCGCCTTGGGAAGGCGCGCCGGACCGGTACGGTTGCCCTTCCGTCCGGCGCCGTCCTCCAGTAGAAGGCGCGGACCATGTCGCAGGACGGCTCCCATACCTCCATTCGCCGCCACTTCTTTTTCGTGGCCGGCTATGACCCCATGGATGTCGTGGGCCATCACCGCATCTTCGTGCGGGAAAGCGCACGCTTCGCCGGCACCTGGGGCGCGCGCACCTGGAGCGAGGAGGCCGCGCACGAGACCCCGACCGGGGCCTATTGGGATGCGGGCGCGGCCGGGACGAACTGGGAGAGCGCCACCCGGTTCGAGCTTCTGGCGTGGAACGACATCGTCAAGGCCGACATGTCCCGCTCCCGCTGGTCCCACCTGAAGGGCACCGCTCGCGCCCTGTGGGACATGGTCGCCACCGGCACGGTAAAGCGGTATTTCCGCTTCAGCCGCCGCTACGGCATCTTTTTCGCGCTGACCTACGTGACGCTGCTGGCGATGGCGGGCCTTGGCCTGGCGGCGGGGACGCTCGCCTATGGCCTTGCCGCCCCGCTTGGGCTGGCGGTGGCGGGGGGCGCTGCGCTCCTGGCGGCGGGGGGCGTTTTTTTCGCGCTCATGGCCACGCTCGGGGCCCGGGTGAAGCTCAAGCAGTCTTTGGACCTCGCCGAATTCTCCGTGGATTTCGTGCGCGGCCGTCATGGCGCCATTGATGCGCGCCTGGAGGCCTTCGCCGACCGGCTCATCGCGGTGGCGCGGGAGGGGGGCGTCGACGAGATCGTCGTCGCCGGCCACAGCCTTGGGGCCATGCATGTGGTGAGCCTTGTGGCCATCGCCTTGCGCAAGGACCCCGATTTCGCCCGCAACGTGCCCGTCCGCCTGCTCACCGTGGGCTCAACGGCCGCCAAGTTCGCCCTTCACCCTGCCGGCACCCGGCTGCGGGAGGCCGCCTATGCGGTGCATGACGCCACCACCCTCGACTGGATCGAGTTTCAGGCCAAGGACGACATCGTCAGCTTCTACAAGGTCGATCCGGTCCATCTCACCCATGCCGGCAATGGCGATGGCACTCGCCGGCCCTTCATCCGGCAAGTGACCATCCGGGGGATGATGACGCCGGGCACCTATGCCCGCTATCGCTTCGACATCATGCGCCTTCACTGCCAGTTCTTCCTGGCCAACGACAGGCGCGCGCCCTACGACTTCTACGCCTTTATCCACGCGCCCATCTCGTTTTCCGACCTGGTGGCGCAAATGGAGGGGCCGATGGTCGTCTTCGCTCCCGACGGCAGCCTCATTCCCGGCGCACATCTGAGACGTTTATGACCCTGCTTGCATGTTCCAAGATCGCCTGGGCGCTCGGCGTCATCGCCTGGTATCTCATCCGCCTACCGTTCGAACGCAAGGCCAAGCGCGCGCAAGTGGCGGATGCGCGCCACCGCACGCTGCGGGAAATGGTGCTGTTGTCCATTTCCACGCTGGGCCTTGGCATCGTGCCCGCGGTCTTTGCCGCCACCGGCTTTCCCAAGAGCCTGAACTATGCGCTCTCGCCGGTGCAGATGGTGGCCGGTGTCTGCGTTTTTGTCGTCGCGCTCTGGCTGTTCTGGCGCACCCATCGCGACCTCGGGCGCAATTGGTCGGTGACGCTGGAGATCAAGGACGCCCATCAACTGGTGACGGGCGGCGTCTATGCCTATGTGCGCCATCCCATGTATTCCGCCTTCTTCCTGTGGGCGGTGGCGCAGGCTCTGCTTCTGCCCAATCTCCTCGCCGGGCCAGCGGGCCTCATCGGCTTCGGCATCCTGTTCGCTTTCCGCGTCGGGCGCGAGGAGGCCATGATGCGCCAGACCTTCGGGCCGGCCTATGAGGCCTATTGCGCCCGCACCCGGCGGATCATTCCCGGCATCTTCTGACCCGCCTCACAGCGGCTTGTCGGGCCAGCGGCACAAGTCGTTGATGGGGCAGAGCGGGCAGTCCGGCCGTTGCGCCTTGCAGATGTAGCGCCCGTGCAGGATCAGCCAGTGATGGGCGTGCAGCTTGAAGCGGCCGGGAATGCGCGCCTCGAGCTTCTCTTCCACCTCAAGTGGCGTGGCGCCGGGCGCAAGGCCGGTGCGATTGGCGACGCGGAAGAGATGGGTGTCCACGGCGATGGTGGGATGGCCGAAGGCGATGTTCAAGACCACATTGGCGGTCTTGCGCCCCACCCCCGGCAAAGCCTCTAGCGCGTCCCGATCCTGCGGCACGGTCCCGCCATGGCGCTCCAGCAGCAGGCGGGAGAGCTCCACCACATTCTTCGCCTTGCCCCGGTAAAGGCCGAGCGTGCGGATATGGCTGGCGACGCCTTCCTCCCCCAGGGCCACCATGGCGGCCGGGGTGGGCGCTGCGGCAAACAGGCCGCGGGTGGCCTTGTTGACGCCGGCATCGGTGGCCTGGGCGGACAGCACCACCGCCACCAGGAGGGTGAAGGGGTCGGAATGCTCCAGCTCGCCCTTCGGCTCGGGATTGAGGCGCTCGAAGCGGGTGAACGCCTCCGTGATCTCGCGCTTGGTCCAGGGCTGGACCGTCCTGCCATGGGCGGCGGCGGCGGCATTGGCCACCGCGCGGCGGCGGGGTGGCGGGACGGCCGCGGGAAGCAGGATCGGCGTCGCCGCCTTGCGGCGCGGCGATCCCTTGGCAGGAGTGATTTTGGCGGTGCTTGGAGCGGCGCTCTCGGTGGCGCTTGCAGCGGTGCGCGCGGGAACAGCGACCTTGGCCTCCATCGCGCCGGGCTTTGCGGCGCGCGGCGCCTTCGGCCTCGGGGAGGCGGGGGCTGGGGACGGCCGATCCGTTTCGCCTTCCGCAGCGGCGCCGGGCGTGCCGGGGAGGCCGGACGGCGCGGGTTTGTTGGCTATGGTTTTTCGGCCCATTTTCTTCTTATACTAAGGGCCATGACCCACGCCAATGAGATGCCCTTTCCAGACGATGGAGAACCCACCGTTTTTGCGGCGGTGATGGCGCCCCATCGCTCCTTGTCGCGCAAGGGCTTTTTCATTGTGATGCTGGCCATGGGCGGGATCAGCTTTGCCTGCGGGCTGTTCTTTCTGGCGCTGGGTGCCTGGCCCATCTTCGGCTTTTTCGGGCTCGACGTGGCGCTGCTCTATTGGGCCTTCAAGGCTAACTTCAAGGCCGCCGCCGCCCGCGAATATATCCGCATCACACCGAGCCTCATCCAGGTGCGCCATGTGCCGGCGCGCGGCGCCCCGCGGGATGTGGAGATGAACCCCTTCTTCACCCGTCTCTGGCGGCGGGACGTGGAGGAGTTCGGCACCCTCGACATGGCCCTGGAATCGCGCGGCCGCCGCACGCCCGTGGGCATTCATCTGGGTCCACACCAGAAGTCGGTGCTGGCGGCGGACCTGACCTCGGCGCTGAGCGAGGTGAAGCGGGGCGTGACGCGTTCGGTGTTCTAAAGCGCCTCCGGGAAATCGGGTGGGCAGCCCCCTGGCCCCGTGGTCTGATGTGGGCTCGACACTCGCGAGGAGATGAGCCGGTGCTTGCGCAGGAGAGCTTTACCCTGGACTTCCCCCAACCCGGTGCCCTCGCCATCCCCACGCCGGCCACCGAGCTGGAGATTGCCGCCGCCGACTATGACGTGGTGCGGCGGGCGGTGTCCTATATCTCCAACCACGTGCGGAACCAGCCCGAGGTGGAAGAGATCGCCCGTGCCACCGGCGTCAGCGCGCGGGCGCTGACCGACCTGTTCCGACGCTGGTGCGGCCTCACCCCCAAGGCCTTCCTGCAGGCAGTAACCCTCGACCGGGCACGCCGGGTGCTGGCGGAATCCTCCAACGTGTTGGATGCGGCTCTGGAGCTGGGGCTGTCCAGCCCCGGGCGCCTGCATGACCTGTTCGTGGTGCACGAGGCCATGTCGCCCGGCGAATGGAAGACCGGCGGGCAGGGGCTCGTGATCCGCTATGGCTTCCATCCCTCGCCCTTCGGCCGGGCGTTGGCCATGTCCACCGCGCGGGGCCTGTGCGGCCTCGCCTTCGCGGATCTCGGCGAGGAGGTGGAGGCGCTCGCCGACATGCGCCGGCGCTGGCCCAATGCGGACTATGTGGAGGACCCCACCGCCACCGCGCCCCTGGTGCGGCGCATATTCGACCCCGCCAGCTGGCGGGAGGACCAGCCGCTGCGCATCGTCTTCATCGGCACCGATTTCGAGGTGCGGGTGTGGGAGACGCTTCTGCGCATTCCCATGGGCCGGGCCACCACCTATTCCACCATAGCCGGCCATGTGGGGCGCCCCGCCGCGGCGCGGGCGGTGGGCGCGGCCGTGGGCAAGAACCCCATTTCCTTCGTGGTGCCCTGCCACCGCGTATTGGGCAAGAGCGGAGACCTGACCGGCTATCATTGGGGGCTGACCCGCAAGCGCGCCATATTGGGCTGGGAGGCGGGGCAGGTGCAGGATCCGCGTTGCAGCCTCCTGCCCGCCGATGGGCCTCAGGCCCGGCTTCCGCTGTTCGGCAAATAGGCGCGCCCGCCCTCGGGGCGCGTCAGCGCAGCGGCGGATTGGCCCGTTCGCCCTCCAGCGCAAAGCGCAGCAGCAAGGTGCGCTGGAGCGGGCTGAAATTGTCATCCGAGATCAGGGTGAGGAGGGTCTCTCCCGAGGGGCCCGCGGTGACCGCCAGCCCCTCCATATTGTCGATCTCAAAGCCCATGTCGGCGCGGATCAGCACTTCTCCATCAATGGTGGCGCCAGGGCGCACCGCCTCCATCTCGAAGCGACGGATCTGCATGAAGACCCCTTCCATTGGGGAATAATGGCGCTCCAGCAGGTAGAGACGGCCATCGGGGCCCACATCCGCGTCCGTGGCGTTGAATTTCCAGCTTTTCTTCACCAGGAACCGGCCCGGGCGCGGCCCGCCGATGAGAAAGCCCGGCAGGTCGGGATTGCCAGTGGTGCCCGCCTCGCCGATGGCGATGAGGGTGCCCGCGCGCGGTCCTGATGGGATCACGGCGAGGCTCTCCACGCCCCGGTTGGTGGCAAGCGCCTTCACGCCTTCTGGCACGTGCACGCTCACGCCGCGCTGGCCGAGCGGATCGGGGCCGGGAAAGCGCCAGACCTCGTTGACGCCTTCTATGCCCACATAGATGCCATCCGGGCCGATGGCGAGGGATTCGGTGTCCGCCCGGCCATTGTCCGCCAAGGGGCGTCCGTTCTCATCCAGCATGGCCGCCGCGCGCACGTGGGAGAGGCCGACGGGCTTCAAACCCTCGGTGTCCAATTGGCCGGCCACGAAAAGCCCGGCATCGGTGAGGGAGAGAAAGCGCTCGGGCCGGCCTTCGATCCGCAGCGCGGACAAGCCGCCGAAGCCCGGAAAGCTTGAGGTCAGGCGCAGGCCACCGAGGAAGGTGAGGGCGCCGAACCGGGTCTCCTCGCCTCCCGGCCGAAAATGATCGATGGGAATGCAGGTGACATCGATGGCGACCGGGCTCACCGGCAGGACGGACGGCTTGGCGAAGGCGCGCGCAAGCGTCAAGGCCAGAGGAGGGGTCACCAGGCCGGCGGCGACCAGCCCCATCAGGAAACGCCGCCGCCCCGGCGCGGGCGCACCGGGGCGGGGGGAGAACGGGGAGGGGCGCGACATGCCCGTCAGTGCAGCTTCCGACGGGCGCCGCCGGTGGCGCGCACCGGGGCGGGGCCGTTCTCCGAGAACAGTTCCGCCAGCTTCTCGGTCATGACGCCGCCCAGTTCCTCGGCATCCACGATGGTCACGGCGCGGCGGTAATAGCGCGTCACGTCATGGCCGATGCCGATGGCGATGAGTTCCACCGGCGAGCGGTTCTCGATCTCGGCGATGATATGGCGCAGGTGCCGCTCCAGGTAATTGCCGGGGTTCACGGAGAGGGTGGAATCATCCACCGGCGCGCCATCGGAGATCATCATCAGGATCTTGCGCGCCTCGGGCCGGCCGAGCAGGCGCTCATGGGCCCAGGCCAGGGCCTCGCCGTCGATATTCTCCTTCAGGAGGCCCTCGCGCATCATCAGGCCCAGATTGCGCCGGGCGCGCCGCCAGGGGGCATCCGCCGCCTTGTAGATGATGTGCCGGAGGTCATTGAGCCGGCCCGGATTGGGCGGCTTGCCGGCGGCGAGCCAGGCTTCGCGGGACTGGCCACCCTTCCAGGCGCGGGTGGTGAAGCCGAGCACCTCCACCTTCACGCCGCAGCGCTCCAGGGTGCGGGCGAGAATATCGGCGCAGGTGGCGGCCACCGTGATGGGGCGTCCGCGCATGGAGCCGGAATTGTCGATCACCAGGGTGACGACGGTGTCGCGGAACTGGGTGTCCTTCTCCCGCTTGAAGGAGAGGGCGGCGGTGGGGTCGGTCACCACGCGGGACAGCCGCGCCGGATCGAGCACGCCTTCCTCCAGGTCGAATTCCCAGGCGCGGTTCTGCTGCGCCAGGAGCCGCCGCTGGAGGCGGTTGGCGAGGCGGGAGACCACGCCCTGGAGGTTGGACAATTGCTTGTCCAGATAGGAGCGCAGGCGCGTCAGCTCCTCCGCGTCGCACAGATCCTCCGCATGGACTTCCTCGTCGAACTTGACCGTGAAGGCGCGATAGTCCGGCCCCTTGGCGTCGGCATTCTGGGGCTGGCGGGGCTGCCAGGGCTCGGCCGCCTCGTCCGCATCCCCCATGTCGCTTTCGTCGGGCATTTCGGCCGGCGGGCCGGCCTCGCTCTCCATGGCGCTTTCGGGCAGCTCGTCCTCGGAGAGCTCGGCCTCCACCTCGGTGGCGCCTTCCTGGCTCTCATCCTCGGACTGCTCGCCTTCCTCGCCTGCCTTGTCGTCGCGGCCGCTGGATTCGTCGTCGCTTTCCTGGTCCTCGTCGCTCTCCAGGCTGCTTTCCTCGCCCATTTCCAGGGAGGAGAGCAGGTCGCGGGTGATGCGGCCGAAGGCCTTCTGGTCTTCCAGGCTGCCGGCGAGGCGGGAGAGGTCGCCCTCGGCGCGGCTCTCGATATAGTCGCGCCACAGCTCGACAATCTTGCGGGCGGCGGGGGGCGGGGCCTGCCCGGTCAGGCGCTCGCGCACCAGCAGCGCCACCGCATCCTCAATGGGCGCGTCGGCGCGGTCGGTGATATCCGCGAAGGGACCGCGATGATAGCGGTCGGAAAGCATGGCGGTCAGGTTGCGCTGGACGCCCAGCATGCGGTTGGAGCCCACCGCCTCCACGCGCGCCTGCTCCACCGCGTCGAAGACGGCGCGGGCCACATCGCCGGTCGGCACCATGCGGCGATGCACGCCGGGGTCATGGCAGGCGAGGCGCAAAGCGAGCGAATCCGCATGGCCGCGCAGGATGGCCGCATCCTGCTGGCTCAGGCGGCGCGGCGGCTCGGGCAGGCGCA
Source organism: Aquabacter sp. DMC10 (assembly GCF_056314145.1). Classification (NCBI taxonomy): domain Bacteria; kingdom Pseudomonadati; phylum Pseudomonadota; class Alphaproteobacteria; order Hyphomicrobiales; family Xanthobacteraceae; genus Aquabacter; species Aquabacter sp. DMC10. The sequence goes on from NZ_JBQUYX010000004.1 coordinate 591,170, forward strand.
CCTTGTCGGGGCCGAGGGAGGGACGCTCGGAAGCGAAGGAGACATCGAACTCGGAGACGCCGGCAATGGCCTTGAAGCAGCCCGCCACCGCCCGCTTGAAGGGCTCGACGGGCGCCTCCTTGGGCGCGGACTTGGCGGTCTTGTTGGACGGGGCCATCGCGAACAACCTTTGAACGGAGTGGGCCGCGCCTGCTTGCTGCGGGCGCGGCCGGTCCGGCGGACGGATCAGGAGAGGGCGACGTTCACCGCGCTCTCGGGCAGCTCCTGGCCGAAGCAGCGCTGGTAGAACTCGGCCACGATGGACCGCTCCAGCTCGTCGCACTTGTTGAGGAAGGTGACCCGCAGCGCGAAGCCGATATCCTTGAAGATATTGGCATTCTCGGACCAGGTGATGACCGTGCGCGGGCTCATCACCGTGGACAGGTCGCCATTGATGAAGGCCTGTCGGGTGAGATCGGCCAGGCGCACCATGCGGTTGACGATGTCGCGGCCCTCGGGGTTGCGATAGTGCTTGGCCTTGGCCAGCACGATCTCAACTTCCTTGTCGTGGGGCAGGTAGTTCAGGGTGGTGACGATGGACCAGCGGTCCATCTGGCCCTGATTGATCTGCTGGGTGCCGTGGTAGAGGCCCGACGTATCGCCGAGGCCCACCGTGTTGGCGGTGGCGAACAGGCGGAAGGAGGGGTGGGGGCGGATGACCCGGTTCTGGTCCAGCAGGGTCAGGCGACCGGAGACTTCTAGCACGCGCTGGATCACGAACATCACGTCCGGGCGGCCGGCGTCATATTCGTCGAACACCAGGGCGATATTGTTCTGGAGCGCCCACGGCAGGATGCCGTCGCGGAATTCCGTGACCTGCATGCCGTCCTTGACCACGATGGCGTCCTTGCCGATCAGGTCGATACGGCTGATATGGCTGTCGAGGTTGATGCGGACGCAGGGCCAGTTCAGGCGGGCGGCGATCTGCTCCACATGGGTGGACTTGCCGGTGCCGTGATAGCCGGTGACCATGACGCGGCGGTTGTAGGCGAAGCCCGCGAGGATCGCCAAGGTGGTCTGCCGGTCGAACAGATAGTCGGGGTCGAGATCAGGCACGTGGGGGTCGGCCTCGGAAAAGGCCGGGACTTCCATGTCGATGTCGATGCCGAACACCTGGCGCACCGACACCTTCATGTCAGGGGTCGGGGCAATGGTCTCGGTGCCGCTCATAACGCCTCCGTCTGCGCAACGCTCCCGCGTGCGTTCCTTGTTGTCGGTCGGTGCGGAACCTTAAAGGTTTTCCGCTGGTGCAAAAACCATTCGCATCGCACCCGATGTCGCGGATGCGGTGTCCATCAGCAGAAACCCGCCTGCCGCAAGGTGTTGTAGGCCTGGATGACGTTGCGCAGCCGGTCCTCGGTGGAACGGTCGCCGCCATTGGCGTCGGGATGGTGCTTCTTCACCAGTTCCTTGAAGCGCGTCTTGATCTCTTCGGCGGTGGCGGAAAGCTCAAGGCCGAGCTGCTCCAGCGCGCGCCGCTCCGCCGTGCGGATGGCGCGGCTCTCGGTCACCGGCTGCTCGAATCGCTCGAACCCGCCCATCTCGCTGGCGAAGCCGAAGGGGTCGCGATAGCCCTCGGTCTTCTCCTCCGGCCCACGCGTGCCCATCTTCCAGGTGGGACGATGCCCGGTCAGCGCGTCCTTCTGGTAGGCATAGACCGCCGCGTCGCTCATGCCCGCGAAATAGTTGTAGGACTGGTTGTATTCCTTCACGTGGTCGAGACAGTAGTGAAAGTACTCGCCCTCCGCCTGCCGCCCCTTGGGCGCGCGGTGCGTGCCTTCGCGGTCGCAGCCCGGCCATTGGCAGGTGGGCAGGAGCCGGCTGCGCTGCCGGTCCATCTCGGGCTTCACCCGAATGCGATCAAAGAAGGGGGAGTGAATTTTCATGGGGCAGAGTATGGCCGCCGCATTGCATCGCGGCAAGAAATCGCGAGTGAATTTGAAGCTTGGCTGACACCCGTTTCGGCGCCTGAGGCGCCGTTGGCCGGGCTGGCCGCAGCGGGACGCGGCAGGTTGGATACCGCCCCTCCCATATAAGGTCACTCGCGCCGTTGCGCCATGCCCTGCGTGCGGTTCACGCGATGACCATAGCGGGCCGCCCGGCATTGACGCTTGGCGTTGCCGGGCGTTACCCATAAGCCATGTCCAAATCCAATCTCGACGACATCCGCCACCTCCTCACCGAGGGCCTGTCGCCCCTCGACCTCCAGATCGAGGACGAGAGTGCTCTGCATGCCGGCCATGCCGGCGCTGCCGCGCGCTGGGACGGGGGCGTCACCCATCTGAAGGTGCGGGTGGTCTCGGCCGCCTTCGCCGGCAAGAGCCGGGTGGACCGCCATCGCCTGGTGAATGCCCTCCTGACCTCCGAGATGGCCAAGGGCCTTCATGCCCTTGCCATTGAGGCAAAGGCGCCGGGCGAGTGATGGACGCCGGCGCGCCGTTCCGCCCGGAGGAGGGGGCGCTCGTCCTCTTTTCCGGCGGGCAGGATTCCACCACGACGCTGGCCTGGGCGCTGGAGCGCTTCGGGCGGGTGGAAACGGTGGGGTTCGATTATGGCCAGCGTCACCGCATCGAACTGGACGGCCGGGGGGGCATCCGCGCCGCCCTGGCCGATCTGAAGCCCGCTTGGGCGGGGCGGCTCGGCGAGGATCATGTTCTCGGCCTGGAAGCCCTGGGGCTCGTGTCGGAGACCGCGTTGACCCGGGACACCGCCATCGAGATGGAGGCGGGTGGCCTTCCCAACACCTTCGTGCCGGGCCGCAACATCATCTTCCTGACCTTCGCCGCCGCGCTCGCCTATCGCCGGGGCCTGCGCCACATCGTGGGCGGCATGTGCGAGACGGATTTCTCCGGCTATCCCGACTGCCGCGACGACACCATCAAGGCCCTGCAAGTGGCTCTTAACCTCGGCATGGACAAAAGGTTCGTGCTGCACACGCCCCTCATGTGGATCGATAAGGCGGAAACGTGGCGCCTTGCCGAAGCGCTTGGCGGGACGGCCCTTGTGGATGCGATCATCGAGAAGACCCACACCTGCTATCTGGGTGAGCGGGGCGCCCGGCATGACTGGGGCTTCGGCTGCGGCACCTGCCCCGCCTGTCGGCTGCGCGCCCAGGGGTATGCCGGCTACCGGGCCGAGGAGATCCGGGCATGATGCGCCGCGTGCTTCTGGCTCTTGTCCTGACGCTAGCCGGGCTCACCCTTGGGAATGCGGCAAGCTTCGACTGCGTTCAGGCGAAAGCGGCGGATGAAAAAGCCGTGTGCGCCAGCATGGTGCTGTCCGACCTCGATGTGCGCATGGCCACCCTGTTCGAGGTGGCAAGCCATCTGGTGGCCATGGGCCAGCGCGGCATGCTCCAGGATGACCAGCGCGCGTTCCTGAAGGCCCGGGCGTCCTGCGGGGCGGACATGGCGTGCCTGACCGAGACCTATGACGCCCGAATCAAAGCCATCAACCAGGTGCTGCAGTCCATCTATTCCCGCGGGCCGTTCTGAGGACGCGGGTTGTCATGGAGGCATTCTGCGTCGATTGAGACCACCTGGTTGCGGCCATTGGCTTTGGCCGCATAGACGGCTTGGTCGGCGCGCGCGATGGCGAGGCCGATCATCGGGTCGGTCTCGCGCACCTGCGCCAGCCCCAGGGAAATGGTGATCCGCGCCAGCGTTCCGGCCAGGGCCACCGGATGGTTTGCCACCGCGCATCGCATGGCTTCGGCGCGGGCCATGGCATCCTCGGCGGGGGTGCGCGGCAGCAGGGCCACGAATTCCTCGCCGCCATAGCGGGAGAGCAATTCCCCCGGTTTCAGAACGGATTGCATGGCGGCGCTCGCCGCGGCCAGGACGATGTCGCCTTGCGAATGGCCGTAGCGGTCATTGATGGCTTTGAAGTGATCGAGGTCGATCATCAGCACATGCAGGGGCGTCTTCAGCGCGACCATCTGGCGTCGCGCCTCCTCCGCCACCTGTAGGAAGGTGCGCCGGTTGACGATGCCGAGCAGCGGATCGAGGCTGGCCAGCCGCATCAGCTCCTCGTTGGCTGCTCGCAATTCCTGCGTGCGCTCTTCAACCCGGCTTTCCATCTCCAGCAGCAGCCGCTTCTGCTCGGACACATCGGTGAAGGTGAACACATAGCCGCCTTCGCCCACCGGATTGCCGCTCACTGAGATGTACATGCCGTTCGGGCGGCGGCGGTCGATGCGGTACCGCTCGCGCTGGCGGATCGCCCTTTCCCGCACGACGATCATTTCTTCGGGGTCGCCGGGGCCATATTCGCCGCGATAGGCCAGATACTGGTGGAAATGCAGCGTCTGGCAGCCGGGCCGCACCAGATCCTCCGGCAGGTTGAACATGCGGGCAAACTGCGGGTTGGCAAAGACGATGCGCCTGTCTTCCCCCAGGATCAGCACGCCCTGGTCGATCTGGGCCAGGGCGCCCAGGACGAGATCCAGGCTGAGGCTTCGAGCCTGCAACGCGAAGTCGAGCAAAGGTGCGCCCCTCCCCCTTGGATTGCCATGTTCTGGCAGGCGGCAACACCCTGTGACGATGGCATTTTTTTCGCGTCTGTCCAGAGCTTGGCGCGTCAGGCGTCGGGCAGTGTGGCGTCTCCGGCACCCAGCTCCCGCTGCATGAGGACCGTGTCGATCCAGCGGCCGAACTTGAGGCCGGTGGAGGGCAGGATGCCGATGGGGCGAAAGCCGCACGCGGTGTGAAGGGCGATGGAGCCGGCATTGGCGCTGTCGCCGATCACCGCCACCATCTGGCGAAAACCCCTTGCCTCGCATTCGGCCAGCAAGGCCTCCATCAGCGCCCGCCCCACCCCGCGCTTGTGGGCGGTGGGGGCGACATAGACGGAGTTCTCCACGGTCCAGCGATAGGCGATGCGCGGCCGGAATGCCCCAGCATAGGCATAGCCCAGCACCGTGCCCCCCACGTCCTCGGCCACGAAATACGGGTAGCCGCCCTCCGTGAGGGCCTGATAGCGGCGGGTCATTTCCGCGAGGTCCGGTGGCTCCAGCTCGAAAGAGGCTGTGCCGTGGCGGACCGCCTCGGCATAGATGGCGCAGATGCCGGCAATGTGGTCGGGGAGGGCGGGACGGATCTTCATCGGCAGGTCTTTGGCGGGACGGGAGTGTTCGGCCCTTTTAGGCCGAGGCCCCGCCGGGAGGGAAGGGCAGGGCTCCCTTTACCCCCGCAACGCACCCCGCCGAAACGAAAAGGGCCCCGGCGATGCCGGGGCCCGATCTCGTGCAACGTGTGGGAACCGGTCAGTTGTTGTTCCGGTTGCCGAACAGCTGGAGCAGCATCATGAACAGGTTGATGAAGTCCAGGTAGAGGGTCAGGGCGCCCATGATGGCCTTCTTGCCGGACACCACGCTGTCGTCACCCTCGAAATACATCTCCTTGATGCGCTGGGTGTCGTAGGCGGTGAGGCCCGCGAACACCAGCACGCCCACCACGGACACGATGAACTGGAGCATCGTGGAGCCGAGGAAGATGTTCACCAGCGAGGCGATGATGATGCCGAACAGGCCCATCATCAGGAACGAGCCCATGCCGGACAGGTCCCGCTGCGTGGTGTAGCCCCACAGGCTCAGCGCACCGAACGAGGCGGCCGTGATGAAGAACACCCGGACGATGCTCTCATGGGTGTAGACCAGGAAGATGGTGGCCAGCGACACGCCCACCAAGCCGGCATAGACCCAGAAGGTCGCCTGCGCCGCGCCGACGCTCATGTTCTGGATGCGGAAGCTCAGGAAGAACACCGCGGCCAGGGGGGCGAGCATCACCACCCACTTCAGGGGGCTCACAAACAGGGCATAGCCGAACTGGGTCAGCATGATCCCACCGGCCACGCGACCCACCGCCAAGCTCGGGTCGGTGGTGACCGAGAGCATGAAGACGCCGAGCGCGGCAAGACCTGTGATGGCAAGGCCAAGCGTCATGTAGTTGTAGACGCTGAGCATATAAGACCGCAGGCCCTGGTCGATCGCGGCCTGCGAGCGTGTCGCCGTCGCGCCGAACCGCCCGGCGACGTTGCGATCATAATCGGACATCGTCTTTCTCCATTGGACCGAGGGGACCGCAGCGATACCGCGCCCAGCCTCGGCTCGTGCCAAATATGGGGAGTTCCGAAATGCGGGGCAAGTGCGCTTGTGATGAAATTTCCGCAACGTAACGTAGGGACAGCCAAGCTTCCCCTGTGGCATGGTGTGGCCGTGGGGATTTCCATTCTGGGTGGAAAGGCATGCGACGCGGTCAGGGGCGTCGTCGGCTGGCAGCGGCCTGCGTCGGGCTGGGGGGCCTCGCGGGAGGGATGTTCGCGTGCCCGCAGCATGCCCATGCCGGCGCCTGGACCTTGAGGGAATCCGAGGGGTCCGCCTTCCTTCAGGGCACTGCGACCTGGTCGGACCATGCCTTTGATGGCGCCTCCAGCCTGTTCGCGGCGCAGACCTATGACAAGGTCACAACTCAGCTGTTCCTGGAATATGGCGCCGCCGATTGGCTCACCTTGATGGCCGCCCCGGAGCTTGTGTCTATTTCGGTGGGCGCGCCTACGGACCAATCCTATTTCGGTCCCGGCTATAGCGACATCGGCGCCCGTCTGCGCCTCGCCCAGGGCGGTGTCCCCGGGCTTGATTACGTGGTCTCTGCCCAGGTGGTCGGCCGCATTCCCGGCGCCAAGCCATCCGAGGGCGCGGCGGTGATTGGCTATGTGAATGGCGAACTGGACCTGCGGCTTCTGGCGGGCTTCTCATTTGCACTGTGGGGCTATGACAGCTTCCTGGACCTGGAGGTGGCCCAGCGCCAGCGCTACGGCGCGGCGCCCAACGAGTTCCGCCTGGATGCAACCCTTGGCGTGCGGGTGGCGCCCCGCTGGCTGGCTTTGGTCCAGTCCTTCAACGTCATCTCGGAAGGGGCGGGAGACGGGCCGGTGTTCGATGTGTCCTATGAATATTACAAGCTTCAGCTGGGCGGCATGTATGACCTCAGCCAAAGCGTGTCGCTGATGGTGGCCGTCGTCTCCACTTATTATGCCCGCAACGCGCCCCAGGAGAATGGCATCGTCCTCGGGGCGCTGGTGCGCTATTGAGCCGCCGACTTTTCCTTCGCGCGCGCCAAAAGCTTTTCCACATCCGGCAGGATGGCGGCGACGATCCGGTCGACGCCCGCCGCCGTGGGGTGGAGGCCGTCCGGCTGGTTCAGGCTACGGTTGCCGGCGACCCCTTCCAGGAAGAAGGGGTAGTAGATGACGGGATAGGTGCGGGCGAGGTCCGGGAAGACCTTGTCGAACCGCGCCTGGTAGTCCGAACCCAGGTTGGGGGCGGCCCGCATGCCCGCGAGCAGCACCGGCAGGCCGCGCTTCTGCAGCCGGGAGAGGATGTCCGAGAGCGCCTTGCGGGTGACCTCCGGGTCGGTGCCCCGCAGCATGTCATTGGCGCCCAGTTCCAGGATCACCGCGTCGGCTTCCTTCGGCACGCTCCAGTCGAGGCGGGCAAGGCCGCCCGAGGTGGTGTCGCCAGAAACGCCGGCATTGATGATGGCCACGTCATAGCCCTTGGCCTTCAGCGCCACCTCCAGCTTGGAGGCGAAGCTGTCCGCCTTGGGCAGGCCGTAGCCGGCGGTGAGGCTGTCGCCGAGCGCCACCACGCGCAGCGTGCGGGCTTCGGCGGCGGCACCTGACGCGAACGTGAAGGCGGCCATGGCCAGGATCAGCCCTTTCCGTGACGAAATGGACGGGCCATATGCCCGAAGATGTGCGGCGCACCGATGAAGCGCGCGGTGCATCCAGTTCAGGCGCCCGGGCGATTGCGACGATCCGGGCGGCACCGCAAAGCGTAAGGACCTCATGGACAGCCTTTCTTCTCCACCCGCCATCGCCCTGCGTAACGTGGATCTGTCACTGGGGGAGGGCGCCGCGCGGGTGCATGTTCTCAAGGATCTATCCCTGACCATAGAAGCGGGCGAAACCGTGGGGATGGTGGGACCGTCCGGTTCTGGCAAGTCGACGCTCCTCATGGTCATGGCCGGTCTCGAACGGGCGGACCGGGGTTCCGTAAAGGTGGCGGGGACCGAGCTGGTGGGCTTGAACGAGGATCGCCTGGCGCGGTTCCGTGGCGGTCATGTGGGGATCGTGTTCCAGTCCTTCCACCTCATCCCCACCATGACCGCCATCGAGAATGTGGCGGTGCCGCTGGAACTGGCGGGCCGGGGGGATGCCTTCGAGCGGGCGGCGGCAGAGCTGGAAGCTGTGGGGCTCGGCGGTCGCCTCACCCATTATCCCTCCCAATTGTCCGGCGGCGAGCAGCAGCGGGTGGCGGTGGCGCGGGCGCTGGCGCCGCAGCCGGCCCTGCTGGTGGCGGACGAGCCCACAGGCAACCTTGATGAGGCCACCGGCCGGCAGATCATGGACCTGCTCTTCGCCGCGCACCGGGCGCGTGGCACCACCTTGGTACTGGTCACCCATGATGCCGCCCTCGCCACACGCTGTCGCCGCGTGGTGCGGCTGAGGTCCGGGCGCATCGAGGCCGACCAGGCGCGGGAATTGGCATGAACGCGCCCGCTCCCCGTCCGCCGGTCGCGTGCCAGCCCGCCCCCGGTTCAGCTCGCCGTTCGCCGGTTCCCGTCCCGCTGCGCCTTGCCGCGCGGGAATTGCGCGGCGCCCGGCGGGGTTTCGGCGTGTTTCTCGCCTGCCTCATCCTCGGCGTGATGGCCATTGCCGGCATCGGCTCCTTCGCCCGCGCCCTCACCGAGGGGCTCGCCGGGCAGGGCCAGGCCATCCTCGGCGGGGATGCCTCCTTTGCCCTGGTGCAGCGGGAGGCGACGCCGCAGGAACTGGCCGTGCTCGGCTCGGCGGGTTCGCTCGCCCGCATCGCCTCCCTGCGCGCCATGGCGCGGGCGCCCTCCGGTGATGCCACCCTGGTGGAATTGAAGGCGGTGGACGAGGCCTATCCGCTGTTCGGAACGCTGAAGACCGCGCCCGAGGCGCCCATTTCCGGGCTCCTGGCCGTGCGCGACGGGCGCGCCGGCGTGCTCGCCGACGAAACCCTCATGGCCCGCCTGGGCTTGACGGTGGGGGATCTTGTGAAGGTGGGCGAGGCCGACATGGAGATCCGGGGCGTCATCACAGACGAACCGGACCGCCTCTCGGCGGGCGTCGGCTTCGGCCCCCGCCTCCTCACCTCCATGGCGGGCCTGGAGGCCACCCATCTCATCCAGCCGGGCAGCCTGGTGCGCTGGACCTATCGGGTGAAGCTCGACAGCCCCGCGCCGGCCGCGCTCGCCGCCTTCACCGACACGGTGAAGCAGCAGCTTCCCGAAGCCGGGTTTGAGACGCGCACCCGCGATGCCGCGGCCCCTCAGCTGGAGCGCAATGTCCGGCGCATTGCCCAGTATCTCACCCTGGTGGGCCTCACCGCCTTGCTGGTGGGGGGCGTGGGCGTGGCCAATGCGGTGGCCAGCCATCTGGCCACCAAGCGCGCTTCCATCGCCACCCTCAAGGCGCTCGGGGCCAGCCGGCGGGTCATCTTCGCCACCTATTTCGCGCAGGTGTCGGCGCTGGCGGCCATCGGCATCGGCGGTGGGCTCGTTCTGGGCGCGGCCTTGCCCTTTGCGGCCAGCGCGGCCATCGCCGGCTTCATCCCCTTTCCGCTGGCGCCCAGCCTCGATCCCCTGGCGCTCCTGCTGGCGGCGCTTTATGGCGCGCTCGTCACCCTCGCCTTCACGCTCTGGCCGCTGGCCCGCGCGCAGGAGGCGCCGGTTTCCGCCCTGTTCCGCGACGTGCTGGGGGCCGGTCGGCGAAGGCCGCCGCGTCTTTATATGCTGGCCTGCGCCGCTACCATCCTCACCTTGGCAGCGCTTGCCGTGGTGAGCGCCGAGGACAAGCGGGCCGCGCTGATTTTCATCGGAGCGGCCGCTGGCGTCTTCGCCCTGCTGCGCCTGGTGGCGTCAGCCATCATGGCCGTGGCCAAGCGCCTGCCGCGCCCGCGCAGCACCATGGCGCGCCTCGCGCTGGCCAACATCCACCGCCCGGGCGCTCTCACGCCCACGGTGGTTCTGTCCCTGGGGCTCGGCCTCTCTCTCCTGACCACCATCGCCCTCATCGACCGGAGCCTCACCTCCGAGATCACCGGCACCCTCGCGGAAAAGGCGCCCAGCTTCTTTTTCGTCGACGTGCCCAACAGCGAAGAGGAGGCGGTCAAGGCGTTCCTGGCCGCTCAGGCGCCGGGCGCCAGCTATCGCTCCGTTCCCATGCTGCGCGGGCGCATCACAGCCCTGAAGGACGTGCCGGTGGAACAGGCCAAGCCCTCGGCCGACGCCGCCTGGGTCCTCCAGAGCGACCGGGGCATCTCGTTTTCCAATGAGGTGCCGGAAGGCTCGACGCTCGTGCAGGGCGGTTGGTGGCCGGAGAGCGAGACCGAGCCGCTGGTGTCCTTTGAGCGCAAGCTTGCCCATGGGCTGGGGCTCGACATCGGCGACACAGTGACGGTCAATGTGCTCGGCCGGGACATCACCGCCCGCATCGCCAATCTGCGGGACGTGAACTGGCAGCGGCTGGGCATCAATTTCGTCATGGTGTTCTCGCCCGCCACCTTCGCCGGCGCGCCCTACACCGTGCTGGCGACCCTGACCTACCCCGACGGCGCCACCCCCGCGCAGGAGGCCGCCTTGCTGAAGGCCATGGCCGCGCAATTCCCCGCCGTGACCTCGGTCCGCGTGAAGGAGGCCCTCGACGAGGCCAACAAGATGGTCGGCGATATCGCCTTCGGCATCCGCATCGCCAGCCTGGTGACGCTGCTCACCTCCGTGCTGGTGCTGGCGGGCGCGCTGGCGGCAGGACACCAGCACCGCGTTTACGACGCTGTCATCCTGAAGACGTTGGGCGCCACCCGCGCCCGGCTCATGGGCGCCTATGCCCTGGAATATGCGGCGCTGGGTCTCGTGACGGCGGTCTTTTCCATCGGTGCGGGGTCCGCCGCGGCCTATGGGGTGGCGACGCAGGTGATGAATATCGGCTTCACCTTCTCGCCCATGGCGGCGGGCGTGGTGATCGCGGTGGCCCTTGCCTTCACCTTGGGCTTCGGGCTCATCGGCACCTGGCGCGCGCTGAGCGAGCCTCCCGTTCGAGTGCTGCGGCACCTGTAAGGGCCGACCGAGATCTGCGGCGGGGAAACCTGTTCCCCCGGCGCCGGACGGGAGCGTCTCAATTGAACGCTCCCGTGCACGCCCTTTGGGTCGCGCCGCCGGCCTATTTGCGGGGCCGTTTCCGGTCCTGCTCGCTCACGGTGCCGATGACCAGTTCGTCCACCTCCAGGCGCCGCACCCGCGCCCGGCCAATGGCGAGCCGCCCGATGGCCAGCGCGCCGATGGCCAAGGCGCCGATGGCCAGAGCCCCTAGCGCCAGCGCGCCCACTTGGCCGGCGCCCATCTGCGCCGCGCTCACGCTCACGGCCTTGCCCGTGCGGGTGCGGCGAACGGGCGTGCGGGCCGGGCCGGCCGGCCCCTTTGGCTTCCCAAGGGCGGCGGCCGGCGGTCCCTTCTCCAGCGGGGCCGTGTCTTGCCGGTAGGAGGGTGCAGCTTCCGGGAGGGCCGCGAGGGCGGGAACGGCCTCTGATGCCTGAGAGGCCGCATCAGCGGGACGGCCGTGCGCCTCCGCCTGGAGTGCGTCCTTTCCGTCCTCTCCATCGTCAAGGCGCGCCTCCGCCGGAGGCTCGGCCCCTGGGGCGGCGGTGAGGGTCAGCGGGCCGGCGCCATCCGCCACCTCGGCCTCGCCCGGAGAGCGGGTGTCCGGCGCCGGCTCGGTTGATGCAGGCTCATCAATCTCCGCCAACACCGGGAGGGGTACGCCTGGCCTTACGGTCTCCCCATCGTGCGGGGCCATGTCCTGGCCCTCCGCGACGGCAGACGTGGCCTCACCGGGAGGGCTGGCTTCGTCCGGCGCTGCCACTTCCGGCGCAATGTCCGCGGTCTCGGCGGCGCCGTCGGCCTCATCCCCCGGCGCGGCGGGTGTCGCGGGATCTTGCGCCTCTGGAGCCGATGCCGTTTCCAGAAGGACGGAGGCGGGGAGGGCCTCTTTGCCGGGCGCCTGTGGCTCGGCCGACGCCGGCTCTGCCGAGGTCGGCTTGATTGATGCAGGGTCAGCTGAGGCTACGTCTGCCGCGCGTGGCTCCTGCGGCGGTTCGGCAAGGGGGGGCTCGCCGGAGCTGTTCTCTGCGCGGGACGCCGCAGGGGCCGGATCAAGCACCGCGCCCGCGGCCGATGGTGCCTGAGTTTCGGGCGAAGGCAGGGCGGTGCCCTCCGACACCGGCTGTTCCGCCACGGCATGGGATGGCGGCGGGGATCGCTTCCGGCGGCGGGGGGGCGGCGGGGGCGGAGCGGCAGCCGCCTCGGACGGCGCGTCGTCCTCGATGGGGGGAGGCATCTGTGGTCCCTGCGCTTCGGCTTGGACCGGCGGCTCCCTGTCCTCGTCGGCAGGGGCGTCCAATGGGGCCTCCAAGGGCGGCTCCGAACGGGAGGCGTCCGCAGAATCAACCGAGGGCGCGGTGTCGAATGCAGCGGGCTCGGCCGGCTGGGTTTCCGCCGGTGCCGGGCCCTCCATATCGAACGGCAGCAGCAGGGGCGGCGCCTTGCGGCGGCGGCGCTTGGGCGGGGCGGCGAGGTCGTCGGCCATCCTAGTCTGCCTTTCCCATGCGCAGCACCCGCGCCAGATGGAGAAGAGGGGGACCCCAAACGCCTGCCCTGGCCGTCAGGACCGCGACCGCCTCCAGTCGTCCGGCTCCCACCACATGGGCGAAGCCCCTTGCGAGGCCCCGAAGGGAAGGGGGGACGCGGAGGAGCGCGAGCGGGCGGAGTACGCCCCCGGCGACCCGTCCGGCCAACGTCCTCTGCAGGGACGCGCGGCATGATGGGCGCAGGTTCGCCATCGGCCGCATCACGGCCGGAGGGCAAGGGGCGGGGCCGGCGATCAGAAAGGATGACATATGGGATTCCCGTTGACGCCAATGTGAGCGAGGGCAGGCCCCGGAGCAAGGCTGTGCGGCCTCACCTTCGGGAACTTGAGCCGGCGCGCGTCCGTTCAAGTGCCAGAAAGGGAGATCCGATCATGAAAACACGCATCATTTTCGTGGCCCTTGGCGTCGCTGCCCTGACGGCTTCCCCCGTGGCGGCGCAAGGCGTGGTTCGCGGCGCCCAGCAGGGCGCGGCCACCGGCAACACTGTGGCCGGTCCCGTGGGTGGGGCCGTCGGCGGTGTTGTGGGCGGCGTCGCGGGCGGTGTGGCCGGCGGCGTGAAGGGCGTGCTGGGCATTCCCCAGAACACGTCCTATTCCACCGGGAAGGTGAAGTCGAAGACCTATCGGTCTGCCGATCCCCATGGCGGACCGGCCCACGATCCAACGCCCCGCACCCGCTGAGGCGCAGCCGGCGGCGCGCGTAATCGTGCCGCCGGCACGCGGGACAAATGTCACTTCCACGGTCTAGGTTAAGTTCCACATCGTGTGGAGGGGCGCCTTGACCACCTTGATCCTGACCCGTCACGGGCTCGTGCCCGGGATTCATCCTGAACGCTTCCGGGGCCGCGTGGAGGTGGCGCTCTCTCCGGCGGGCGAGCGCCAAGCCGCCGCCCTCGCCGCGCGCATCGCCAGCGCGTTTCGGCCAGTGGCCATCTACACCAGTGCGCTCGGCCGGTGCATCGCCACGGGCGCGGCCATCGGCACCGCCTGCGGGATCGAGCCCCAGTCCCGTCCCGAATTAAGCGATATCGATTATGGGGCGTGGCAGTGGAAGACCCACGAGGAAGTGGAGGCCGAGGACGGCGACGCCTACCTCCAGTGGCGCACCGCACCCCATCTGGTGCGCTTCCCCGGTGGCGAGTCGCTCCAGGACGTGCTGGTGCGAGCGGCCGACATGCTGCGCCATGTACTGTCCGCCCATGCGGGGGAGAGCGTCGTTCTGGTGGGCCATGACAGCGTCAATCGCGTGCTGCTGTGCCACCTCCTCGGGCTACCGTTGAGCGCCTATTGGCGGTTCAAGCAGGACCCCTGCAACCTGAACATCATTGAGTGGACGGGGGCCGAGGCCTGCCTCGTCCGCTGCAACGACACCGCGCACCTTCAACCCGCATAATCCCGCGACATCTTTTCCCCGCCGCACGCGCGTGCTTGCCAGCCCGGTTCGCGCGTGTCAGCCCTTTGGCGGGGAAGAAACAGCGGGGGAAAGCCATGGGGGAAGCGGCGGATCTGGGCATCGGGGAAGGGCGGGCCATGGCGGCGCATCCGTTGCGGGCCGCGGTGCTCGCCGAGCTTCATGCCCGGCCCTTTTTTCCGGCCACGACGCCGCGCCGCTATCTGCACGTGGCCTTCCTGACCGATCCCGCCCATCCCCAGGCGGCGCGGGAGGGCGTCGAAGCTTTTTGCGGCGAGCGGGGTGTCGCCGGCCCGGCACCGGGGGCCAAGCACCACCGGGTGGAATTGGGCGGGGCGATCCTGCGGTGGGAAAGCCATGCGGAATTTTCCACCTTCACCTGGGACCTGCCCTCCACGGAGCTGGGCCCCGGCCTCCTGCCGTTCCAGCCGCCGGCCCTGGCCCTCGCCAGCCCCCTGACCCAGATCAGCCAGCCCGGCCCGCTGCTGGTCGCGGTTGACCTGCACCTGGTCACCGACACCGCCGAGGACTTTCATCTGGAGGCCGTGTTCGATCCGGCCAGCCTTGCCCGCTCCGACGTGAATGACGGCGCCGCGGAGATCGCCACCGACTTCAAGCCGGACCCGTCCGGCTTCGTGCGCATCCTGGTGCGGGACCGGGGGCTAGGGACGGAAGCCGCCGGTGCGCTGGTGCAGCGGGTGCTGGAGATCGAGACCTATCGCCTTCTGGCGCTGCTCGGCCTGCCCGAGGCGCAGCGGCTCGGCCCGGATATTGCCCGCATCGAGGCCCAGCTGGCGCGCATGACCGGCGAGATGCGCCATTCCGAGGGACTGGCCGGCAATGCCCGCATGCTGGACGAACTGGTGGTGCTCGCCGCCGAGCTGGAAGCCGGGGCCACCGCCTCGCTGTTCCGCTTCGGCGCCAGCCGCGCCTATCACGACATCGTCAAGCTGCGCCTGGCCACCGTGCGCGAGCAGCCCATTCCCGGCTTTCCCACCTGGCAGCAATTCCTCGACCGGCGGATGGCGCCGGCCATGCGCACCTGCGCGGCGGTGGAAGCCCGGCAGGGCGACATGTCCAACAAGCTCGCCCGCGCCGCCGATTTGTTGCGCACCCGCGTCAATGTGGAGGTGGAGCAGCAGAACCGCGACTTGCTCGTTTCCATGAACGAGCGCACGCGCCTGCAACTGCGCCTCCAGCGGACGGTGGAGGGGCTGTCGGTGGCGGCCATCAGCTATTATGTGGCAAGTCTCGTCCATCTGACGGCGGAGGGCATTCACCAGAGCGGCATCGACCATGATCTCGGTTTTGCCGTCAATCCGGGCTTTGTCACCGCCTTGGCCGTTCCCGTCGCCGTCCTCTTCGTCTGGAACGTGGTGCGACGGATCCGGCGGGCCCATGGCGACCACGACTGAGGCGCGAGGGCGCGAGACCTGAAGGGAACGATCGCGCGCCATCCCGCATTCACCCCGTCTGCGCCCGCGGGCGTCATCCTCAGCAGGTCGGGTCTTGGCCCTTATGCCTGCAGCGCCCTTGGCCGGCGCATCCGTGACCAGGAGGACAGGCCTTGGATTTTGAAACCGAATACAACAACCGCGCCCGCGTCCCCGACTGGGCGGACATCTTCGCCGATTGGAAGGCGCGCTCGGCGCGCCTGCGCGGCGAGGCGGTGGCCGCCGATCTCGGCATCCCCTACGGGCCGACGCCCCGGCAGATCCTCGACATCGTCTGGCCCGAGACCGGCCGGCAGGCGCCGGTGGTGCTGCTCATCCATGGCGGCTACTGGCAATATCTGCATCCGCGCGATTTGACCTTCGCGGCGGAGGGCTTGTTGAAGCATGGCATCGGCGTCGCTCTCGCCGGCTATGATCTCGCCCCGGACGTGCCGCTCGATACGATCGTCAGCCAGCTGAGGGGCGCCGCCGTCTGCCTCTACCACCGCATTCGCCGCCGCTTCGCGGTCACCGGTCATTCGGCGGGCGGGCATCTGGCGGCCAGCCTGACCGCCACCCGCTGGCTGGAGATCGATCCGCGCGTGCCGGACGATATCGTGCCCGCCGGTGCCGGAATATCGGGTGTCTATGAGGTGGAGCCTCTGGTGCACACCAGCATGAATGACCGGCTGCATCTGACCGCCGAGGAGGCCCGCCGGCTGTCCCCCGCCTTGTGGACCGTGCCGGCGCAGCGCTGGTTCGAGACCTTCACCGGCGGGCTGGAAAGCGCCGAATTCCTGCGGCAGGGACAGGACCTCGCCAGCGGCTGGGCCGCGCAGGGCGCCCGCACCGCCGCCCATGTGGTTGACAACACCAACCACTTCACCGTGGTTGAGCAATTGGCCGACCCTGCGTCGCCCCTGGTGGCTACCCTTGCGGACATGGCGCGCGATGCCGCCACGGCCTGACCGGCGCCGCAGGCGGCGGCTCCTCATCCTGGTGGGGCTTCTGCTCGCCTTGCTGGCCCGGGGCCATGCGTGGGCACAGGGGGATGCGCCGCCGGAAAGCGCGGTCATTCCTCTGATCGACCGGCCCGGCGACAGCGGCTTTGCCAATTTCGTCGCGGTGTCCGCCGGCGGCGGTCCGGCGGGGCAGGTGCTGCTGGACACCGGTTCCACGGGCCTGCGCATCCGGGCCGAAGTGGTCGGGCCGCAGGTTCAGCTCACAACCACGCCGCTGACCTATTCCTACACCAGCGGCAATGTGCTCACCGGCGTGCTCGGCTATCTCACCGTGTCCTTTCCCGGTGCACAGCCCGGTGTGGCCACCGCCGCCCCCATCGCCGTGCATGTGGTGAATTCCATCACCTGCAAGCCGGAGGTGCCGCGCTGCCCCGGATGGTCTCCCGGGCAGATGGGTGTCATGGGCGTCGCCTATAATCCTTTGCCGGTCTTCAATCCCCTCGCCCAGTTGCCGGGAAATCTCGGCAACGGCTTTATCGTGGTGGCGGACGATCTGGCCGAGCCTTCCGTCCAGCCGCATCTGGTGGTGGGACTGACGGCGCAGAACAGCGCCGGCTTCAAGCGCGCCCCGTTTGAACCGGCCCAGGGCGCCCAGCCGGCGGGCCTGAGAGCCTGGAACACCAAGTCCGTCCGCACCTGCTTTTCCGTCAATGGCGGGCCTGAGGGATGCTATGGCACGGTCTTCGACACGGGAGCGGGCAGTGGCAGCTTTCAGACGCCCGACCTGCCTCCCGCCCAGCTGCACCGACCTGTTCGCAGGGGCGCACTGGTGCGAACCCGCGTGGAGGGCGTGATGGACCTGACTGTCACCGCGGGGCGGCGGCTGTGGACCAACCGCTACCGCTACGCGCCGCCTCACGGAGGGGTGAAGGGCTTCAATTCGGGCGGCCTTGTCTTTCGCCACTACCAGGTCTTGTTTGATGCGGTGAAGGGAGAAATCGGCTTCAAACCCAGCCCGTGACAGCCCGCCGGGTGCTTCCCCTAGCGGGAGGCGCGCCCTAAAGTGGGCGAGGGGCGAAGCCTTTATGACCGTTGATGGATGCGCTCCCGGCTCCCGTCCGTGGATGCTCCGCGCCGCTCACATCAAAGCCAGAAAGTGGGAGACGATGCCCTTCTCCAAGGCCGCCGACACCGAAGCCAACCTCAATGTCCTGCTGGATCTGGTGCGCGCGGATGCGACCCCCAACATCAACCGGCTCTGGGCCCTGGCGAAGGACATCGAGGCCATCAAGCTGAATGTGAAGTTCTTTGGCTACGAACTGGCCCGGGAACTCTATGAGGCACGGGCGGGGGCCGCCCCCGACGCGCCGGGCCCGGTCGGCCTCAAGAGCAAGCCGTCCACGCAGGCCGACATTGAGGCGCCGTGGGTTGCCTATTGGAGCGCGCGGCTCGGCATGGCCCCGCTCTATCACCGCAAGGTCTGGGAGCTGTGCTATGTGATGCAGGCCCTCAGCGAGCGGGGCGCCCTGGTCTCAGGGGCGCGCGGCCTTGGTTTCGGCTGCGGGCAGGAGCCGCTTCCGAGCGCCATGGCGGCGCTGGGCATCGACGTGACCGTGACCGATCTCGATCCCGCCGAAGCCATGGCGCGGGGCTGGATCACCACCACCCAGCATGCCAGCACCCTCGACCACGCCTTCAAGCCGCACCTGGTGGATCGCGACACCTTCGACCGGCTGGTGCATTTGAAGTTCGTGGACATGAACGCCATCGACCGCGGCTTGCGCGGCTTCGACTTCTGCTGGTCCATCTGCGCCCTGGAGCATCTGGGGTCCATCGCCCACGGCGTGGCATTCATCGAGGCCTCGCTGGAGACGCTGAAGCCCGGCGGCATGGCGGTCCACACCACCGAGTTCAACTTCCTGCGCGACGACGCCACCATCGACAATTGGCCGACCGTGCTGTTCCAGCGCCGGCACTTCAAGGATCTCGCGGCCCATCTTGCCGCCAAGGGGCATGAGGTGGCGCCGCTGGACTTCGACGTGGGCGCCGGCCGGCTCGACCGCTTCATCGACGTGCCGCCCTATGCGGACGACCTGCCCGCCAGCGTCCCGTCCTGGCGCGAGGCGCCGCAGCATTTGAAGCTGATGATCGACGGCTTTGCCTCCACGTGCTTCGGCCTCATCATCCGCAAGGCGGGGTAGGGGTAGGGGTAGGGGTAGGGGTAGGGGACTCAGCCGCGCCGTCCGGCTCCGGTTGAACCGCGGCTCGCCAGGCTCTATGCGCATGGGTGAGATCCCGGCCGGCGCCGGGGCTAGCCTTGGACATGCCATGCCCTCCAGCTCTTCCGAAAAGCCGCCGATCCAGATCGCCATCGTGCCGGTGACGCCTTTCCAGCAGAATTGCTCCCTCCTGTGGTGCTCCGCCACCAACCGGGGCGCCGTGATCGACCCGGGCGGCGACCTCGACCGCATCCGCTCCGCGCTCGCGGAGACCGGCATCACCGTGGAGAAGATCCTCCTCACCCACGGCCATGTGGACCACGCGGCGGGAGCGGCCGCCTTGGCGGAGAGCCTCGGCGTGCCGGTGGTGGGTCCCAATGCCGCCGACCAATTTCTCCTGGACGACCTGCCGGCTTCCGCCGCCCGCTTCTCGCTTCCCGACGCCCGGCCGGTGACGCCGGACCTGTATCTGTCCGAAGGCGATAGGGTTCAGGTGGGCGATCTGGTCCTGGATGTGCTCCAGGTGCCCGGCCATACGCCCGGCCATGTGGTGTTCGTCCACAAGCCCATCTCGGTGGCCATCGTGGGGGACACCCTGTTCCGCGGCTCAGTGGGGCGGACGGACTTTCCCTATGGCGACCATGACCTTCTGATCCAGGGCATCCGCGACAAGCTCTTGCCTCTGGGCGACAACATGGTGTGCCTGCCGGGCCACGGCCCGGTCACCTCCATCGGCGATGAGCGGGCCTCCAACCCCTTCCTCGCGGCGTAGGATCGCCCAGACATTTCCGGGCGAAGCGCGACCCGGTTCGCGAAGGAAATGCGCGCAGACAAAGAGTTCGATCGCTTCATGTTTTCATGATGTTCTGAAGCGATCTACAGGTCGAAGCCAAGCTGCCGGGGCGGTGGCTTGCCGCCGGTCTTTGTTTGCCCGAGTTCCGGCCCGGACGGGGCCGGGATTGGGGCCGAAAGGCCGTCCTCCCGCAGGCCGGTGGCGACGATCTGAAGGGCGGCGTCCGGCAGCGGGCGCTGCAAGGCGCGGGCCTCGTCCCAGGGGGCGCGGAGCCAGACGTCCAGTTCCTCAGCCGAGGTCAGCAGCACCGGCATGGCCTTGGGATGGACAGGCGCCACAATGCCGTTGGCGGGGCAGGTGGCGAATGCGAAAAGCCGATGCTCGCCGTCCTCCGGCGCCGCCTTGGTGCCGCGGGTGCCGGTCCACGGCCGCCACAAGCCGGCAAAGGCGAATAGCGGCCGGGAGGCATCCAGGGCGAACCAGGTGGGGCGCTTGCCGGCCCGCTCGTCATATTCGCAGAAGCTGGTGGCCGGCACGAGGCAGCGCCGCTCGGCCTTCGTCCAGGGCACCCAATAGGGGCTTGCCAGATTGCGCGCATTGGTCACCGGCCGGCTGCCGAGGCCCGGGGCCGGCGGAAACCCCCAGCGCATGCGCGTCAGCTCCCGCACCCCGTCGGCGGCGGTCCACACCACAGGCGCCATCTGGTCCGGGAAGATGGCCGGATGGGGCGGCAGGTTGCCGGTGGCATCCCGCATCGCCCGGCTCCAGGCCAGGATGGCCGCCTGTCCCTTCACTTCACTGTAGAGGTTGCACATGGCGGCCTCCCGCCTCAGACCGCCCGTGTCGGCCGCCGCGAGAGCGCCACCTTGTTTCGGCCGGAGGTCTTGGCATCGTAGAGGGCGAAGTCCGCCCTCTCAATGATGGCGTCCAGATCCCGGTCCGAGGGGTCCGCGAGGGCCACGCCGATGCTGATGGACACCTTGATGTCCTGCCCCTCGAAGTGAACCGGCTGGGCGCTGATGCTGGCCCGGATGCGTTCGGCGAGCGCCAGGGTGCCGGCCTCCTCCACATTCATGAGCAAGGCGACGAATTCCTCGCCGCCAAACCGGGCGACGCGGTCCTGCACGCGCAGGTTGGCGCCGATGGTGGCGGCCACATGGCGGATCACCGCGTCGCCGGCGGGATGGCCATAGGTGTCGTTCACCGCCTTGAAGTGATCGATGTCCGCCATGAGGATGCCCAGGCTGTCGGTGCTGCGGGTGCCCTGGAGCGCCCCCTCGGCCACGGACAGGAACGACCGGCGGTTGAGGAGGCCGGTCAGGGGATCGGTATCGGCCAGTTCCCGCAGCGCCGCCACTTCTTCTTCATGGGCGCGCTGGGAGGTCAGATAGCGGTGCTCGGCAATGTCCAGGCGCCGCAGCAACGCGCGCAGGGCCCCCGAGAGCTGGAGCACGTCCAGGCTTCCGCTCACCCGAGGCAGCATGGTCACGGACGGGTCGCGGCCGATGGCATGGGCGGCGACGGTGAGCTGCTGAAGGGGGCGCGACAGGAGGCGGGTCAGGCCGAGGGCCAGGACGATGGAGATCAGAAGCACCAGGGCGCCGATGCCCAGGATCGACGCGGCGATGCGGTTGGCCGTGCCGAACGCGATGGCCGCATCCTGACGCGCCACCACCACCCAGCCGAGGGCGGCGATGCTGGGCTCGCTGTCGATCACGGCAAATCCGGTGAGGGTCGTCGCGGCACCGTCATCTTCCACGAGGGTGCCTTTGCCTGCGGCGCGGAACCGGTCCATCTGTTCGCGGCCATAGGGCGAGGGGCCGCTGTCACGGCCGGACAGGATGGTGCCGTCGGCGCCCAAGATCCACACTTCCAGGCCCGGCTCGTCATCCAGCACCCGCCGCCGCGCGGCGTCCGCCCAGGCGAAGGACAGATGCGCGCCGATGACCCCGAGCGGGCGGTCGTCGGGTGAATAGACCGGGAAGGACACGTCCACGAAGCGGTGGGGCGACCGGTCCGGCCGCGGTGGGAGAAGGGGCTCCAGGACAGGCACCACGTTCACATCGCCCACAAAGGGACCCTTCAGCCCCTCCTTGAACCAGGCGCGATGGTCCGCATCCTGGCCTTCCAGAAGGCCCTGCGAGGCCGCCACCACCACGCCGTTGGGCCGGGCAAAGCCGATCCAGGCATAGACCGGCATCATCCTCTGAAGCTGGCTGAGCACGGAGCGCATGGCGCTGACCCCCGATTCCCAGGCGGGCATCAGGGGTTGCATATTCGCCAACTGCCGGATGTCCGCGAGGCGTTCCCCCAGGTCTCGCTCCAGTTGCCCGGCCAGGGAGGTGGCCACCCGCTCCATGTCGGCACGGACATGGCCGCTCATCTCCTCGCGGCTCACGCGGGCGGAGAAAAGGGCAAGGCCCGACAGGCCAAGCAGGCAGATGAGCGCGACCACCAGGCTGATCTGCTGCGCCATGGGCATGCGATCCTGCGTCCGGCGGAGGTGATTCTTAAAACCATCCAGCAAGATATGCCCGCTCCCGCGCGGTCGAGATGCTCTTGTGACCCAGCGTCGGTGGACGGTGAGGGGTCTCCCCCGGTCCGTCAACCATTCCTGGGACGACGCGGCTAGACCTTACGCGCCCAGGGTGTCGCGGGCCTTGCCGGACGCGAGGCATGGACCATCATCAGCTCGCCCACATTCTCCGGGGTCAGCAGGCCGACCAGCCGGCCGGAACTGTCGGTGACGCCGATGGCCGGGGCGCGGGACGTGGTGATGAGGGCGAGGGCGGCATCGAGCCGGGCGCGGGCGTCCACGGTCGGAATATCCGCCTGCATGACCTCGATCACCGCGGTGGCGGGACCGGGATCTCGCAGGGCACGAATCATGGCGTCCCGGGTCAAGAGGCCGCGCAGGCGCCCGGCGCCGTCGACCACGGGAAATTCCTTCTGGGTGGTGCGGATGAGCTCTTCCACCGCATCATCCACCGTCGCCTGGGGGCCGAGGGTCTCGAAATGCGTAATCATGGCATCCGAGACGATGAGGCCGCGGGAGGCCTCCTTCAGCTGCACCTGCCCCGCCTCGCCGGAGGCGGCGAGGAACACGAAGACACCAATAATCATCAACATGGGATTGGTGAAGATGCCGAGCAGCCCAAGTCCCACCGCCAGCGCCTGTCCGATGCTGGCGGCGACGGAGGTGGCCCGGGCAAACCCCATCCGCATGGCCAGCAAGGCCCGCAGCACCCGCCCGCCATCCATGGGAAAGGCCGGGATGAGATTGAACAGCACCAGGAAGATGTTCGCGCCCGCAAGCTTGGCCAGCATGGAGGTGGCGGGGTCCTCGATCTTCATGAGTTGGTCGGGATTGGTGGTGGCGCCGAGCACCAGGACCAGCACCAGGGCGATGACCACGTTCACCGCCGGCCCGGCAATGGCGACCACCAGTTCCTGCGACGGCTTTTCCGGCATGCGCTCCAGGCTGGCGATTCCGCCGAACGGCCAAAGGGTGATGTCCGGGGTTTTCACGCCGTAGCGGCGGGCGGCGAAGACGTGGCCGAATTCATGCAGCAGCACGCACAAAAACAGGAGCGCGACAAACAGGACGCCATCCCAGGCGGCCTGGGCACCCCCTTGCCGGTAATAGGCGGCCCAGATCCAGACCAGGAAGAGCAGAAAGGTGACGTGGATGCGCACGGCCGTGCCGCCGATCCGTCCGAGCGTGAGTGACCAGGGCATCCCGACCTCCGTGCTGACTGTCCTTCAGATAAGGCCCTGACCCTGCGTCGCCAATGCGACAGGTGCTAGAGAGCGCAAACCAGCACCGAAGGAGGGGGGGATTGGTTGATAGTAAGGTAAGCTTACATTATGTTGTCCTGGCTATGAACGAAGTCCCTCTTGGTTTTCTCCTGGTGGATGCCGCGCGCCTGTATCGGGCCCGCATCGACCGCGCCTTCGAGCAGGCGGGCCTCGGCCTCACCGCTGGCGAGGCGCGCACGCTCGCGCATGTGAACATCAATCCGGGGCTGCGGCAGGGCGCCCTGGCGGTGCGCATGAATGTGGAGCCCATGACCATGGTGGGCTTTCTGGATCGCCTGGAGGCGCGCGGCTTGATCGTGCGCGAGGCGGACCCCACGGACCGCCGGGCCAAGATCGTGTGCCTCACGGCCGCTGCCGAGCCCTTGCTGAACCAGGTCATGGCCGCGGCCTCCGTGGCGCGGGAAGAAGCGCTGGCCGGCCTGACGCCGGCCGAGCGCGACGTGTTCCGGGACGTGCTCATGCGGGTGCGCTCCAATCTCTGCCAGTCCGGCCGGACGGAGGAGCCTTGACCATGCCCCCCGCGCCCAAGCCCGTGATGACAGAGATGCGCACCGCCATCATCGGCGCGCTCATCATCGTCCTCGGCCCCATCAGCATGTCGCTCTACACGCCGGCCTTGCCGGCGCTGGTCCATGCGTTCGGCACCTCCGCTTCGGTGATGAAGCTGACGCTGAGCGTCTATTTCTGCGGCTTTGCCTTCTCGCAGCTCATCTGTGGCCCGCTGTCCGACGCCTATGGACGGCGCCCCGCGGCCATCGGCTTCTTCTCGCTCTACGTGGTGGGCAGCATCGTGGCGGCGAGCGCGCCGGATGTGACCTGGCTCATCATCGGCCGCGGCCTGCAGGGCATCGGGGTGGCCGCCGGGCCCGCCATCTCCCGCGCCATCGTGCGCGACCAGTTCACGGGGCAGGCGTCCGCCCGCATCCTCAATCTCATCGGGACCATGCTGGCCATCGGCCCGGCGCTGGCGCCCACCATCGGCGGCGTGATCCTCTCCACGCTGGGCTGGCAGCCCATTTTCTATGTGATGGTGCTTTACGGCGTGCTGGCCGTGGGCCTCCTGATCCTGGCGGTGCCGGAGACCAACGCGGCGCCCGACCCGGCCAACGCCCACCCGCTCCAGGTGCTGCGCAATTATGGCGCGCTGCTGCGGGATTCCGGCTTCATGCGCGCCAGCCTGATGATCGGCTTTTCGCTCGGCGGGATCTATTCGCTGGCGGCCATCGTGCCGTTCGTGCTGATCGAGACCGTCGGCCTCTCGCCCACCCAGTTCGGCTACGCCATGGTGTGCCAGACGGGCTCGTTCATGCTGGGCACCATCGTGGCCGGCAAGATCATGAAGCGGGGCGTGGACGCCAACCGCCTGGTGCCAGCGGGTCTCGCGATGGTGCTGCTGGGCGGCGGCACCATGGCGGTGATGCCCTGGTTCCTGCCCTACAGCTTTCCGAGCGTGATGGGGCCGGTGGCCCTGTGGGCCTTCGGCGTGGCCCTGCTGCTGCCGGGCGGCACCACGGCGGCGCTGTCGGGTTTTCCCACCATGGCCGGCTCGGCGGCCGCGCTCATGGGCTGCATGCAGATCGGCGGCGGTTTCCTGGGCTCGGCGGTGGCGAGCCTCTTTTCCGAGCCGGCGCAGGCCATGGGCGTCGTGATCCCGGCCATGGGCGTCCTCGCCTGCGCCGCTTATGTGCTCCTGAAGCCGAAGCCGATCTCCGCGTCCGCGCCTCCCGTGAGCGAGGCGGACCTGGAAATCGCCACCGACCCGGTGGGCCTCATCGGTGCGGCGGGCGACGAGATCGAGGCCGAGGTGTTCCGCAAGTCGGCGTGAGCCTGGTCCTGCGCAACAAAAAGGCCGGCGCCGCACATGCGGGCCGGCCTTTTGCTTTTGGAGAAGTGCCGGTCAGACGCCGGTCTTGCGGGCGCGGGCACCGTAGGTGCGCAGGCGCAGGGCGTTCAGCTTGATGAAGCCGGCCGCATCGCGATGGTCATAGGCCACCGCGCCTTCCTCGAAGGTGACGAGGTCCTGGTTGTAGAGCGAATAGGGGCTGGTACGGCCGATGACCGACACATTGCCCTTGTAGAGCTTCACCTTCACCGAGCCTGTCACATACTTCTGCGACAGGTCGATGGCGGCCTGGAGCATCTCGCGCTCGGGCGAGAACCAGAATCCGTTATAGATGAGCTCCGCATAGCGGGGCATCAGCTCGTCCTTCAGGTGCGCCGCGCCGCGGTCGAGCGTGATGCTCTCGATGCCGCGATGAGCCGCCAGAAGGATGGTGCCGCCGGGGGTCTCGTAGACGCCGCGCGACTTCATGCCCACGAAGCGGTTTTCCACGAGGTCGAGCCGGCCGATGCCGTTCTCCTTGCCGAGCGCATTGAGGCGCGCCAGCAGGGTGGCCGGGGAAAGGGCCTCGCCGTCGATGGAGACCGCATCGCCCTGCTCGAAGCCGATATCGATGATGGTCGCCTGGTCGGGCGCCGCCTCGGGGGAAATGGTGCGCTGGTAGACATATTCGGGCGCATCGTCCGCCGGGTCTTCCAGCACCTTGCCCTCGGACGAGGAGTGCAGCAGGTTCGCGTCGACGGAGAAGGGGGCCTCGCCGCGCTTGTCCTTGGCGATCGGGATCTGGTGGGCCTCGGCGAACTCCAGCAGGCGGGTGCGCGAGGTCAGGTCCCATTCGCGCCAGGGGGCGATGACGGTGATCTCCGGCTCAAGGGCGTAATAGCCGAGCTCGAAGCGCACCTGGTCGTTGCCCTTGCCGGTGGCGCCGTGGGACACCGCGTCGGCGCCCACCTTGCGGGCGATTTCGATCTGCTTCTTGGCGATCAGCGGGCGGGCGATGGAGGTGCCGAGCAGGTACTGGCCCTCATAGACCGTGTTGGCGCGGAACATGGGGAACACATAGTCCCGCACGAATTCCTCGCGCACGTCCTCGATGAAGATGTTCTCGGGCTTGATGCCGAGCAGCAGGGCTTTCTCGCGCGCCGGGGCCAGTTCCTCGCCCTGGCCGAGATCGGCGGTGAAGGTCACCACCTCGCAGCCATAGGTGGTCTGGAGCCATTTCAGGATCACCGAGGTGTCGAGCCCGCCGGAATAAGCAAGCACCACCTTCTTCACATCGCGCGCCATCGTTTCTCTCGGATGGATAGGGGGGCGGAAAAGTCGGGCGGACTATAGGCCCGAGCCGCGCCGTGGCAAGGGGATGCGCGCGAACAACGCCCGCAGCCCCCGGAAGGCGTGCCGCAGGCTCCACCGCGCGAGGCGGAACAGCCGCAGGGCGAGAGCGCGCAGCGCCCGCCCGCAAGATTCCAGGAAGGACTCGATCCGTGCGTCCGTGGGGGCGCCCGGCCGGGTGAAGATCAGCCAGCGGGCGAGCGCGATGATGAGGATGGTCAAAACCGCTGAAAAGGCCACGTCCGTGAAGAAATGGCCGCCGAAGGTGATGCGCAGCCCGCCGGCGGCAGTGCCGAAGGCGGCGGCGGCCAGCAGGGCCGGGCCGCGATAGGGGGCGGGCACGAGGGTCGCCGGCGCGATCATCCAGAAGCCCAGCGCCCCTTCGCCCGAGACAAAGGAACAGTTGGTGGGGCAGGCGCCGCCAGCGGCATACCAGGGATTGAACACGTCCTTGCCGCCGAACGTCTCCACATGCACCGGCCGGGGGCGCCCCCAATTCTCCTTCAGGATTCCATTGACCAGCAGCCCCGGCGCCAGAGCCATGGTCAGCGCCAGGAACACGGCTGCCCGCGCGGGCATGAACATGCGCCCGCTGGGAAAGAGCAGTTTCAGGGCGATGGCGGCAAAGGCGGGGCCGGCGAACAGCCAGGGAATGATATTGCCCGCCTTGCGCAGCCACTGGCCCCATTTCGTGCCGGCCAGATGGAAATTGCCGGCGGCCGCGTCCCAGAACCAGCCGGTGATGGCCAGGTCCCACTCCGGGAAGACCGTGAAGAGGATGGCGACCGCAGCGCCGGCCACAAGGGCGAAGAAGACCGTCAGCTTCACCGGCGCAACCGCATCTTGTTCGCACTTTCCTTGATCTTCACCCTTGCGGGTGACCCGGGTGGGCCGCAAGACTTCCGGCCATATAGTGCGTGCGCGGCCGGGAGGGAAGCCGAGCCGCGGCGCGTGCGTCCGCTGTCCGCGAGGGCCGGGCGAGAAACGGGGAAGTACCATGGCCCAGGCCACGCTGGATTTTTACTACGAGTTCGCCTCGCCCTATTCCTATTTGGCGGCGGCCCGAATCGGTCCCCTGGCAGAGCAGGCCGGGGTGCATGTGCGCTGGAAGCCGTTCTTGCTCGGCCCCATCTTCGCCGCCCAGGGCTATACCACCTCCCCGTTCAACGCCTATCCGCTGAAGGGCCGCTACATGTGGCGGGACCTGGAGCGCATGGTGGAACGCTATGGACTGCAGCCCATCCGGCGGCCGGAGGCGTTTCCCATCAATGCCCTGGCGGCTGCCCGGGTGGCCACCTGGCTCAATGATGCCTCCCGCCCCGGCTTTACGGTGGCCGCCTTCAAGGCGGAGTTTGCCCAGGGCCGCGACATCACCGACCGCACGGTGCTCGCCCAGTTGCTGGCCGGCCTCGGGCACTTCTGCGAGGATCTGTGCGCGGAAGCGGAGAGTCAGGCGGTGAAGGACCGCCTGCGGGCGGTGACCGAGGAAGCGGGAGCCGCCGGCGTGTTCGGCGCACCAACCTTCATCACAGCCGATGGCGACCTGTTCTGGGGCAACGACCGCCTGGAGCAGGCCCTGGATCACGCGGTAAGCCTGGCCCAGGCTCGTCTCTCCCCTGCAAAATGAGGGCAGGGGGCCTTCAGGCGGCCGGGTCCGTCGGCCCAGGGTCTACGCGCCCGGGGGCCGGCGGGGCCGGGCGGTGGGGCGCGGGCAGCACCGGCCTCCAGAAGCCGGCCGACCAGCCGGCCGTGAGCCAATAGGCAAGCCCGCCCGCAAGCCCCGCTGCCAGGATGTAGAAGGGATCGGCGATCGGCGCCGTCTCGCCGGACAGGCGGGGAAACAGTGCCGCGCCGGCAAAGGCCGACACCGCGCCATTGGCCACGTGGAACAGCCAGGAGCGCACGGCGAAAGCCTCGGAAAAAAGGACGCCGATCGCCCCCACCAGCCACATGGTGGACACCAGGAACATCACCAGAAAGCCCGCCGCGAACAGGGCATCCAGCAGGGCAAAGACGGTGTCCGGGTCACCGCCCGGCACCGCCGCGAAGAGGGCGCCCACCCGCCACTGGCCGAACAGGATCACCAGTGCCCCCGCGGTGAGCGCGGTCACGAAGCCCGCCGGTACGAGCACCAGGCGCAGGAGAAGACGGAAGAAGCTGTCCATGCGCCCATCAGGTCGGGTGGTGACAGACGGCTTCGATATTGTGGCCGTCCGGGTCAAGAATGAAGGCGCCGTAGTAATGGGGATGATAGTGCGGCCGCAAGCCCGGGCCGCCATTATCCCGGCCTCCGGCGGCGAGCGCCGCGGCGTGGAAGGCGTCCACCTGGGCGCGGCTTGCCGCGGCGAAGGCCACGTGTACATGGC
The DNA here is from genome assembly GCF_056314145.1 of Aquabacter sp. DMC10. Lineage (NCBI taxonomy): Bacteria > Pseudomonadati > Pseudomonadota > Alphaproteobacteria > Hyphomicrobiales > Xanthobacteraceae > Aquabacter > Aquabacter sp. DMC10. Next base: position 620,110 of record NZ_JBQUYX010000004.1, read on the forward strand.
TTTCCGCGCTTGTGGTCGGGCCGGTCGAGCCGCTTGAGCCGATCCAGAAGAACGGCTTTCCCCCCTGTCCATAGCCGGCATGGGCGGCGGCACCGGTTTCCTCGGCACTCACTTCCATCACCAGCGAGATCCCCAGCGGTGCCAGGGCTGCGCTGAAGAATGTGCGTGATGCGTCAAAGTCCGAGACTGGTACGCCGATATGGTCCAGCATGGTGTTCGTCTCCTGCCGCCGCTCCCGCTCCAGCCTCGCGCCAGCTTCCACTGCTACGCGTGAGGGAAGCGTAGCGTGAGGCAGGTTATGAGCATCTATCTGGGATCGGCGACCCTCACCTACAATTACCTGACCAAGTCCGGTGCGCAGGCCCTGGACCAGCAGGCCAAGAGCCCCACCGTCAAGAACGAGGTGGACTACTTCAAGGCCAATGTCGGCAAGATCACGACGGTCGATGCCTTCGTGAACAACTACCGGGTCTTCAATTTCGCCATGAAGGCCTATGGCCTGTCCGACATGGCTTATGCCAAGGCCTATATGAAGAAGGTCCTCACCTCGGACCTCACCGACAAGACCAGCTTTGCCAACAAGCTTGCCGATTCCCGCTTCACCAATTTTGCCAAGGCCTTCGGCTATCTGAACGGCACCTCGCTCGCCACCGCCGCCTCACCCACCGACGTGGTGAAGGCCTATGTGCAGCAGAGCATGGAGGATGACCTCGGCGCCACCGACCAGGGTGTGCAGCTCGCGCTTTACTTCAAGCGCATGGCCCCGACGGTGAAAAGCGCCTACGGCCTGTTGGCGGATACGGCGCTCTGGAAGGTGGTGAAGACCGTTTATGGCTTCCCAACCGAAATGGGCGCCGCGGGCATCGAGCAGCAGGCGAAGGCCGTGAAGGCGCGCCTCAACGTCGCGGACCTGCAGGACCCCGCCAAGGTGGACAAGATTCTGAAGCGCTTCACGGTGATGTGGGACGCCACCCAGAACACCGCCACCAATCCGGTGCTGCAGCTCTACCCGTCCGCGACCACGGGGGCGGGCTTCACCAGTTCCCTGCTGAACCTGAAATATGGCGGCTGAGGCGCGGGAGCCTCATTCCGCCGCCGCCGCCATGGCGCGCAGCGCCAGGCGCTCGCGGGCCGAGAGCTTTTCCGTCTCGCTCTTCAATTGGCCGCAGGCGGCCAGGATGTCACGGCCGCGCGGCGTGCGCACAGGGCTCGCATAACCGGCGCGGAACACGATGTCCGAGAAGCGTTCGATGGTCTCCCAGTCCGAGCACTCATACTTGGTACCGGGCCAGGGATTGAACGGGATCAGGTTGATCTTGGCCGGCACGCCTTCCAGCAGCTTCACCAAGGCGCGGGCGTCCGCCGGGCTGTCATTCACACCCTTCAGCATCACATATTCGAACGTGATGCGCTTGGCGTTGGAGGCGGGCGGATAAGTCCGGCAGGCCTCCATCAACTCCGCGATGGGATACTTCTTGTTGATGGGCACCAGCACGTCGCGCAGATCATCGCGCACCGCATGGAGCGAGATGGCGAGCATGGGACCCACATCGCGGCCGAGCCGCTCGATCTCCGGCACCACGCCGGAGGTGGAAACCGTGATGCGCCGCTTGCCGAGCCCGAGCCCGTCGCCATCCGCCAGGATCTCGATGGCTTCGGCCACGGAATCATAGGCATAGAGCGGTTCGCCCATGCCCATGAAGACGATGTTGGTGACGAGGCGGTCGCCTTCGGTGGGCAGGCCGGGGCCCACCGCGCGCTCCTGGCCGGGATAGTCGCCCAGCCGGTCGCGGGCCACCAGCACTTGGCCGATGATCTCGGCGGCGGTGAGGTTGCGCACCAGGCGCTGCGTGCCCGTGTGGCAGAAGGAGCAATTGAGTGTGCAGCCCACCTGGCTCGAAACGCAGAGCGTGCCCCGGTCGCGCTCGGGAATATAGACCGCCTCCACCTCGTGGGGACGCTCCCCGGGTGTTTCGGCGGGCAGGCGCAGAAGCCATTTGCGGGTGCCGTCCTGGGACACCTGCTCGACCACGATCTCCGGCCGGGCAAGGCCATAGCTCTGCGCAAGCTGTGCCCGCAAATGTTTGGAGACGTTGGTCATCTCGTCGAACGAGGTGGCGCCGCGCAGATAGATCCAGTGCCAGAGCTGGTTGACGCGCATGCGCCGCTCGCGCTCGGGCACGCCGATGGCGCCGAGGGCAAGGTTGAGCTTCTCCCGGCTAAGGCCGGCGAGGCTCGGCAGTGCGGCGCCCGCCGGAACAGGCGCCGAAAATTCTTCGATCATGCGCGTCATGGGGCCACACATAGCGTTTTCCGGCCGCCGCCGCCACTGCGGCGCGCGCCCGGCACGCATGCCGGATGCACAGAACCGGGCCTCAACCCGCTTTCAACGCCTCCGCCATCGGCGGAGCGCGATCACTTGCACTCCTGGGCCACCCGGTCGAGCGCCTGGCTGATGCCGGACAGGCCATATTTGTCCGTGGTGGGATTGCCGCGCAGCGAGGTCGAGACAACCGTCACGTCCTTGCCCTTGCGGATGGCATCCACCAGCTTGCCCTCGTCCGCCACGTTGCGAACCCAGGCCCCGTCTTCCTTGGTGTAGAGCTGGAAGGCCTGCGATCCGACGGTCAGTTTGGCCTCGCTGCCTTCCTTCAACGGGAAGCCCATCTTCAGGCTCACCTCGTTGGTCACCTTCTCGCCCGGACGGGTGGAGATGAAGAAATAGGCCGGATCGCGCTTCAGCCCGGCAGGCTGGCGATCCTTGGGTTGGGAAATGGCGTAGCACACCCTGGAGTTGCCGCTGCCGCTGGCATAGACGCTCCAGTCACCGAACTGGGCCACCGCCTTGGGCTGGGGCGCCTGGGCAAGAGCGCCACCGGTGGCCGCCAGGAGGAGAGCGGCGCCGAGGATGGCGGAACTTGCACGGATAGGAGCCATGACGTCACCTTGTTGGCTGGAGGGGCGGCCGCAGGTGTCCCCGCCAGCTCGCCCGCTGCGTCTCGGGACGTCCCCTAAAGGTGGACGCCGACCAAAAAATGGCACACAGACAGTTTGCCGTTTCCTTAACACAAGTCGTGCCAATCCCTAGCGTCGTGCTGTGGACGGCGCCCACGGGGCAGAACCGGGAGAAGAATCACGATGAAGGCCGTGCTTTGCGTCCGCTATGCCCCCGCCGAGGATCTGGAGGTCGTGGACCTGCCCGATCCCATTCCCGGCCCCGGCGAGGTGGTGGTGACGGTGGCCGCCGTCGGGCTGAATTTCTTCGACACCCTCATCATCCGCGACCTCTACCAGTACAAGCCGGACCTGCCCTTCTCCCCCGGCGGCGAGTTCTCCGGGGCGGTGAGTGCGCTCGGGGAGGGCGTCACGGATCTGGCCTTGGGTGACCGGGTGGCGGGCTATGTCACCTATGGCGCGGCGCGCGAGAAAGTGGTGGTGCGCGCCGACACGCTGGCGCGGGTGCCGGAGGGGCTCGACATGGTGAAGGCCGCCGGCCTCACCGTCACTTATGGCACCTCCCTCTACGCGCTGCGGGATCGCGGCGAGCTGAAGCCCGGCGAGACCCTGGCGGTGCTTGGCGCGGCGGGCGGCGTGGGCCTTGCGGCGGTCGAACTGGGCAAAATCCTGGGCGCGCGCGTGATCGCCTGCGCTTCCTCACCCGACAAGATCGAGTTTGCCAAGGCCCATGGCGCCGACGCGGGGATCGACTACACCCAAGAGGACCTGAAGGCCGCGCTGAAGCGTCTTGGCGGCGAGAAGGGCATCGACGTGGTCTATGACCCGGTGGGGGGCGAGCAATCCGAGCAGGCGGTGCGGTCGCTGGCCTGGTTCGGCCGGCTGCTGGTGATCGGCTTTGCCGCCGGCTCCATCCCCAAGCTGCCGCTCAACCTGCTGCTCTTGAAGAATTGTGATGCCCGCGGCGTCGCGTTCGGTACCAATGCCCGCCGCGACCCGGCCTGGATGCGCGCGGCGCTCCAGGAATTGTTCGGCTATGCGGCGGAGGGGCGGATTTCCGCCCATGTGGACAAGACCTTCCCACTGGAGCGCTGCGCGGAAGCGCTCGGCGAGATTTCCGGCCGGCGGGTGAAGGGCAAGGTGGTGCTCACCACCGGGCTGTGATCCAGCGGCCGGAGGTCAGCCGCCGGCCTTCATCTCGTCCAAGGCCTCGCGCGCCGCGTCCCGGTGCGTGGGGGTGATGTGGGACGACAGGAGTTTCAATGCGGTGAACAGCACGGCTGCGTCGTCGCCGAACCCGATCACCGGAAGGATGTCCGGTGCGAAATCCGCCGGCAGCACGAAATAGGCGAGCGCCGCCATGAGGCCGGCGCGCACCTTGAGCGGCGTGTTGCGATCGAATGCCGCGAAATAGGCTGCGACGGCGTCCTCGGCAAACGGGACCGAGGCCGCCGTCCGGCGGATCTTGTGCCAGAAGCCGCGCTTGACGCGGGCCTCATCCGCCCGCGCGCGGGAGGCTTCGGCCGCATCCTCCGCCTCAAGGCGGCTCCAGTCGGTGGGGTCGGACGACGAGTTCATCATGAATTTGAGATGGGGATGTCCTGCCGCCCTGCAAGGGGCGTCCCTCAGGCCAGCGGGTAGGCCGCCTCCACCAGATAGGGGCCGCCCCCCACCGAATCGCGCGAGGAGAACAGCACGAAGCGGGGCACCTGGAAGGCCGGGCTGCGATAGGCGCCGCGCATGGACAGATAATCCGCCACTTGGCGGCTGGAGGCATCCCGGAGCCGCGCCAAGGTGACATGGGGCTTGTAGGAGCGGTCCGGTGAGAGGCCGAGGCGCTGCATGATGCGCTCATGCTCCGCCTGGAGTTCCAGCAGCGCCGGGTTGGACCGCACGGACGCGAACAGGGCCCGGGGCCGGTTGCCGCCGAACTGGTCGAGGCCATCGAGCGCCAACTCGAACGAGCGCCGCCGCACCTGGCCCAGCATGTACATTATCTCGCGGCCAAGGCCGTCATCCACGTCGCCGACGAAGCGCAGCGTCACATGGTAGTTTTCCGGGTCGATCCAACGGGCGCCGGACAGGCCACCCCGCAGCATGGACAGATCAAGGCCGATCGGGGCGGGAACCTCGATGGCGGTGAAGAGTCGCGGCATGTGCGCCTCCTACTCCCCCCGCCGCTCGGCCGCCCGGATCACGGACCGCTCCGGCGGGGCAATGTGTCCAGTGAATGAGATTCGCCTGCCCGAGGGAAGACGATCACTTCAGGGGAACGAAGATGTCCACGTCCAGCGCATCCGGCGTCGTGGTCATCGGGTCGGACAGATATTTCTCCACATAGGCGTCCTGTGCCTGGAGATTCTTGCTGTCGAGATAATTGGCAATGGCCTCGTAGGTTTCATCCATGTCGGCAAAAGAGCCGTGATGGGTGAATTTCAGCACCTTGCCGCTGAAAGAGGCGCCCAGTGTCACGCCATCCTTGGGCTTGTCCTGCGTGGTGCCGGAGAACGGGACCTGCGCCTCGAACTCGAACCCCGCATCGTCGCTGGAGGTGTAAAGCACCATCACGTCGCCATCGCGCTTCAGGCCCAGGCGGTCCAACTCGACCGTCACCGCCTTCAAGGCGCCGACGATGATGTCGAAGCCGCTCTCCCAGCTGGCCTGGCCGGTCTTGCTGAGCACGGGCACCGGCGAGAGCACGACCTCCTCCGGCGACATGAGGTCCTGCGTCTGCGGGGCCTGAGCGGGGGACGAGGGCTGGGCGGGCTTGGTGGCCGGCGGGGCGCCGAGGGCCGGCGGGGCGCCGGGCAAGGGGGCAACTTCGGCGGGGGAGGGGGCATTCTGCGCCAGGCCGGCCGTGGCCCCAAGGAGCGCAAGGGCGGGTGCGAGAAGGCCTGACCGCATCGTGTTCCACCATCCGGCGCGAAGGCGAGACGGACCGCTCATTGCATGCTCACTCCTGCCGGCTCGAACCGGCACTGGCTGTTGCGGCGCACTTTTATCATGTTCTCGCCGGGTGCATACGCCCCGCGCGTGGCGAAGGGGTGGCGCAAGGGCCGGTGCCCGCCATATAAGGCGAAACGCGCTTCCGGCCTGCCGCGTCTGGCGGCCGCGCGGCGGCAGGATTTGTCGGACATCATGGCCAGGCTTGCGGATCGCCATTTCGTGAAGATGAACGGGCTCGGCAACGAGATCCTCGTGCTCGACCTGCGTTCGGACCCGGTGGAGGTCTCCCCCGGCGAGGCCCGGGCGCTCGCCCGTCCGCAGGCCGTGCCGTTCGATCAGGCCATGGTGCTCTATCCCCCCCGCCGGCCGGATACCGCCGCCTTCGTCCGCATCCTGAACTCGGATGGCTCTGAAGCAGCCGCCTGCGGCAATGGCACGCGCTGCATCGCCGCCTATGAGGCGGCGCGCGCGGGGGCGGACCATGTGGTGTTCGAGAGCCCGGCCGGCCTCCTCATCTGCGATGTGCAAGGGGACGGCGCCATCACCGTGGACATGGGCGCGCCGCGCCTCGCCTGGAGCGAGATCCCGCTGGCGGCGCCGGTTCCTGACACGGCTGCTTATCTCATTCCCGGCTATGAGGCCCTCGGCCCCGCCAGCCTTGCCAGCATGGGCAATCCCCATGCGGTGTTTTTCGTGGATGGCGAGGTGGATGTGGACCGCCTCGGCCCGGCGCTGGAGCATCATCCGCTGTTTCCTGAGCGGGCCAATATCTCCTTCGTGCGCCAGGCGGGTCCTAATCATCTCATTGTGGACGTGTGGGAGCGCGGCGCCGGCCGCACCCGCGCCTGCGGCACGGCTGCCTGCGCCGTTGCCGTCAATGCCGTGCGCACCGGCCGCACCGGCCGGGCGGTGCGCATCACCCTTCCCGGTGGCGACTTGACCATTCAATGGCGGGAGAGCGACGGCCACGTCCTCATGACCGGCCCGGTGGCCCATGAATTCGAGGGCCAGCTCACCCCCGCCATGCTGACGGAGGCGGCGTGACCGTTCCGGCCGCGCCGGCGGCGGAGCGGGAAGGGGGGATCCAGGTCCTCACCTTCGGCTGCCGTCTCAATGCGCTCGAATCCAGCCAGATGCTGGCCGCTGCGCAAGCTGCGGGCCTTGTCGACGCCGTCATCGTGAACACCTGCGCCGTGACCGCCGAGGCGGTGAACCAGGCGCGGCAGGCCATCCGCAAGGCCAAGCGCGAGCGTCCCGGGGCGCGCGTCATCGTCGCCGGCTGCGCCGCCCAGGCCGATCCGTCGCGTTTTGCCGCCATGCCCGAGGTGGACCGGGTGATCGGCAATGCCCGCAAGGCCGATCCAGCCCTTTGGCGGGAGACGCGGGCGGCCCTCGACCTCGGGGAGGGCGCCGCGCCTCGCCTCGCGGTGGAAGACATCATGGCCGTGCGCGCCGTCGCCCCCCACATGGCCGAGGGGCTCGACCGGCGCACGCGGGCTTTCGTGCAGGTGCAGGACGGCTGCGACCATCGCTGCACCTTCTGCATCATCCCCTTCGGCCGGGGGAATGCCCGCTCGGTGCCCATGGGCGCGGTGGTGGCACACATTGCGCGGCTGGTGGAGGCCGGCCAGCGCGAGGTGGTGCTCACCGGCGTCGACCTGACCTCCTATGGCGGCGACCTGCCCGGCACGCCGACGCTCGGCCGGCTGGTGCGGTCCATCCTGCGCCATGTGCCAGCCCTGGAGCGGCTGCGCCTGTCCTCCATCGACATGGTGGAGGCGGACGACGACCTTCTCGCCGCCCTGGCAGAGGAGGAACGGCTGATGCCCCACCTGCACTTGTCGCTGCAATCGGGCGACGACCTCATCCTGAAGCGCATGAAGCGGCGCCACAGCCGCGCCGATGCGGAGCGGCTCGTGACCGAGATGCGCCGGCGCCGGCCGGACCTGGTGCTGGGGGCCGACCTCATCGCCGGCTTTCCCACCGAGACCGAGGCGCAGTTCCGCAACACGCTTGCCTGCGTCGACGCCCTTGGCCTCTCCTTCCTGCACGTCTTCCCCTTCTCGCCCCGCCCCGGCACGCCGGCCGCCCGCATGCCCCAGTTGGCCCGTCCGCTGGTGAAGGAGCGGGCGCGGCGGCTGCGGGAGAAGGGCGAGGCGGCTCTGCTGCGCCATCTGGCCGCCCAGGTGGGCCGCAGCCGGGCGGTGCTGGTGGAGGCCGACGGCGGCGGGCGCACGCCCCATTTCACCCCGGTGCGGGTGGCGCGCGCGGCGCGCCCCGGCGCCATCCTCGATTTGCGGATCTCGGGCCATGACGGCGCCCGGCTGATCGCCGCCTGACCCAACGCCCCAAGGACGCACATGAGCGAGAGCGGAACACCGGAGAAGAAGGGCTTCTGGAAGCGCCTCACCAGCGGTCTGGCGCGCACCGCCCAGAGCCTCACCCAGGGCATCACGGACCTTGTCACCAAGCGCAAGCTCGACACCGCCACCCTGGAGGATCTGGAGGACATCCTGATCCGGGCAGACCTCGGCACCGCCACCGCCGCCCGCATCGTCGAAGAGGTGGGGCGCGGCCGGCACGACAAGATGATCTCCGCCGACGAGGTGAAGGAGCTGATCGCCGCCGAGGTGGAGACCATCCTCGCCCCGGTCGCCAAGCCCCTGGTGGTGGATACCTCCCACAAGCCGTTCATCCTGCTCATGGTGGGCGTCAACGGTTCGGGCAAGACCACCACCATCGGCAAGCTCGCCTCCCAGTGGCGCTCAGAAGGCCGCAAAGTGGTGCTGGCGGCGGGCGACACCTTCCGCGCCGCCGCCATCGAGCAATTGAAGGTCTGGGGCGAGCGCACCGGCGCCCATGTGATCGCCCGCGCCCCTGGCGCGGATGCGGCCGGCGTCGCGCACGACGCCATCACCGAGGCCCGTGCGCTCAATGCCGACATCCTCATGATCGACACCGCCGGCCGCTTGCAGAACCGCACCGAGCTGATGGCCGAGCTGGAGAAGGTGGTCCGCGTCATCAAGAAGCTGGAGCCGACCGCCCCTCATGCGGTGCTGCTCGTGCTGGACGCCACCGTCGGCCAGAACGCCCTCTCCCAGGTGGAGGTGTTCTCGCGTATTGCCGGCGTGACCGGCCTCGTTATGACCAAGCTGGACGGCACCGCGCGCGGCGGCATCCTGGTGGCCATCGCGGCCAAGCACGGCATTCCCGTGCACCTGATCGGCGTCGGGGAAGGGGCGGACGATCTTCAGCCCTTCGCGGCCCGGGATTTTGCCCGCGCCATTGCCGGCCTGAGCTGACATTCCGCCGCCCGGACGCATCTTCCCCGGGCCCTTACCGCACTTGGCAGGGCCGCCCTAGCGGAAGGCCCGTGTGGGCTGCGGCGGTTGCGTGGGCGGGGCATGTGGCGGCTGGGGCGGACGGCCAGGCGACGCCATCGGCCGAAGCGCGGGCTCGCCGAAGCCAGGGCTCGTCGGCGCGCCGGGTTGAGGCCGTACCGGTCCGTTGCCCGGTCCGTTGCCAATCCCTGGACCATTGCCGTTTCCCGGGCCGTTGGCTGGGGGCCTCGCCTGCGGGCCGCCCTGCATGCCGCGCTGGGAGGCAACCGGCGGCTTCAGCGGTCGACGGCGCTCCAGCACGCGCCGGCTGGCCAGGATGGCCTCATAGAGGCTGGCATAATCGTCCGCCATGGCCTGCGCGGTGCGTTCTGTCCCCTCGGTGTCCTGCCAGCGCAGCACCTCGGCGCGGCGATCCGCCATTTCCTCCGGCGTGTCGCGGATGTAGCGCACCGCATCCGCCATGAGGCGGGCATCGGCCGCATCGAACAACCAGCCGGCACCATGGGCATTGATGCGTTCGCCCACCGCGCCGAGATCCCGGCCGAGCACGGGAAGCCCGGCGGCCCAGAGCTCCGTCAGCACGTGGCAATAGGTTTCGGCCCACAGCGGGGCAAGAAGGCCCATATGGGCGCCGATGGCCTCGGCGCGGGCCACGAAATCCTCCCGCGCATAGGGGCCGTGGGTGATGACGGCGCGGGTATCCAGCCCGTCATCATAGCCGCCGAGATGATGCACCTCCACGCCCTCGGGCTGCAGTAGGCGCGCCAGTTCGCTCACCAGGGCGGAGCCCTTGGCGCGCGACAGGTCGCCGGCCACCAGGATGCGAAACGGACCGCCCGGCGTGACCGGCGCCGCCCGGCCGAAGCGGGCGAAGGTGCGGCCATGGGGGATCACCTTCAGCCGTCCGGCGACGGAGGGCATGATGCCGCCGATGAGCTCGGCCACCGAAGGGGCGGTGGTCACCAGCGCGTCGCACGAGGCGATGGCCGCCTGGAAGCGGGCGCGCCAGCGCTCCACATAGGCGTTCTTGATGTCGGGCATTTCGCTCTGGTCCCACAGCTCCGAGCGGCAGGGGCCGGGCGTGTGGGTGCAGCGCCCGGCGCAGAATTGCCCGGCCTCGTCGATCAGTTTCACGCTGGGGCAGAGGGTATAATAATCGTGGAAGGAATAGACGGTGGGAAGGGCCAGAGAGGCGCACACCGACGGCAAGCCGAGGCTGTGATAGGCAAGGTGCCGGATGTGCACCAGCTCGATGGCATATTTCACCATCCAGCCGCGCACGGCCGTGTCATAGGCATCCGACGTGTGGAGCACGGGGTCGATGCGCCGGTCGAGCACCTTGCGCTCCAACAGCCGCTGCTCGTCCGCGTCCGCCGACCACAATTCCAGGACGTGACCGTTGCAATAGAGCAGATAGGGCTCGTAGCGGTCGCGCAGGCTCTCCATCAGGTCGCGATTGGTCTGCGGCGTGCCGCCGCTCAAGGTAGAAATGACGAACAGGAGGCGCGGCCGCACCTTCGCCGGAGCCTCCTGAAAGGCGCGGCGCACCTGGTAGCGCACGGTGTTCAGGTCGGTGCGGCGCGAGAAGCTGTCGACGATCACGTCATATTCGGAATGACGCTTCAGCGTCTCCCGCGCTTCCTTCTTCAGCGCGGCGGCGCGGGCACCGAAGCTGGCCTCGCGCTCATGCAGCACATAGGTGCGGTCGTCGATCACGTGCTGCCAGCCCAGATGCATGGCGCGCACGCAGAAATCATTCTCCTCGCCATAGCCCTTGGCGAAGGCCTTCAGATCGAAGCCGCCCACCGCGTCATAGCAGGCCCGGCGGATGAACATGCAGAAGCCGTTGCCGGTGCCCACCGCCGGATAAAGACCGAGCGCCGATTGATTGACGAGGCGCGAGACCTCGGCGGCGGACAGGTGGGGCGGCAGCGGATTGGCGCCGTTGATGTCAGGCGCGGAGAATGCCCCCGCGCGGTTGGAAAGCGCCGTCACCGTCCCGATGCGCGGCCCTTGCCAGGAGGCGGTCAGGAGGTTCTCCAGCCAGCGCGGCCCCACTTCCGTATCGGCATTGAGGATGACCACATCCCCCTCGACGGACCGGATGCCCGCGTCCACCGTGCGGGCGAAGCCCTCGTTCTTGCGGTTGCGCCGCACGATCACATTGCCGAGCCCCTCCAGCCGCTGGAGCACGGTGAGCACGGCGGGATCGGTGCTGGCATCATCCAGCACCGCCATGCGTGCCCGCGCGGTGGTGTGGCGCAGGAGCGCCGTGAGGCAGCGCTCCAGGGCCGCCGGCGCATTGAAGACCGGCACGATGATGGTGGCCAGCGCCCGGTCCAGGCCGGGATTGCGCAGGTCTGGATCGGCCAGGGAGGGCGCGGCGATTTCCACTGGCGAGCCGCGCAGGTCCGTGCCGGTTTCCGTATCGCGGATGGACACGGTGAACCGGTCCGCCCGCACCGGAGGCCGTCCCCAATTGAGGGCAAACCCACCCCCGCTCGTGGACAGGCCGGCGAGGCGCAGGTCCATGCGCTCGCGGTCGGCGGGCAGCTGGGCGAAGGGAATGCCGTCGATGGCAATGTCGACGGTGGCCATGTCCTCGGGCAGGCCCTCCCGCACCGCCCAGCCGGACAGGCTGTGGGCGTCGGCAAAGTCGACGGCCCCGATCGGCCGGCCCGATCCGAATACGGCGGTATCCAGTTCCAGATCGCCAGCAAAGAGCTGCACCGGGACCTTCTCCGGCACCCCGCCCAGCTCCACGAAAGCGGGGGCAAGGTCCTCGGCCGTGAGCCTGAAGCCCAATTGGAGATCCGGCCGGATGCCGGAGGCGGCCAGATCCGGCCGCGGCAGGTCGGCCGGAATGGTCACCTCCAGGCCGGCAAAGGTGAGGCGGGCGGCAGGTTCGGGGGTCTCGGGATCGAAAATCCAGCCGGAGATCCCGTTCTGCCCGGCCCGCTCGATCCGTCCCCGTGGCGTCAGAGGCTGGATATCCACCGCCCGCGGCAGCAGTTCCACCGGGCGGTCATGGCCATCGGAAAGCTCGATGCGGGCGACGGTGCGGGCATCCAGTGCGGCGGGCACGCAAACCACGAAGCCGCAGGCCACGCCCTCCAGGCCGACGCTTGCAAGATCAGGCCGCGTGCTGAAATGGCCAGTGCGCCCCAGCTCCATTCCCCCCACGCGCACCACCACCTGTTCGGGGGGTGTCCGGCTTCGGGAGGCGATGCACCATCCCAGGATCAGCGAGACATGATGGCCCGATTCAATGCGGTCGACGGCCCCGATCAGGCCCGCTTCTTCGATGCTGGTCATTCGGTCTCGCCGGAGCAATTGCGCTGGAGCATATCATCCCTTTCCACCGCAGTGCGATAGAGACGCGATCACGCTGAATGACATTGCATGTCCGATCAGCGCGGAGAAGGTTTCATGATGCCATCTCGAGCCGGCGAAGACGTGACCCAGGCGGATCTTCAGGAGGCAATAGATCCGAAGCGCGGCCTGAGCGCGCAGGAGGCGGCGGATCGTCTGCGCCAGTTTGGCCCCAATGTGGCGGCCGCAGGACCCCAGCATTCGCTGGTTCGCATGATCCTTCGGAAGTTTGCCGACCCCCTGGTGGCCATCCTGCTGGTCGCCGCCGTCGTCTCCGGTGGCACGGGGGACTGGCAGAGCCTCGTCATCATCGTGCTGATCGTCCTGTTCTCCATCAGCCTCGATGTCATCCAGGAGCACAAGGCCGAGCGGGCGATTGAGGCGCTGCGACAGGCGGTTGCGGTGACCGCCCAGGTGCGGCGGGATGGGGCTCTGATACGGGTTCCGGTACGAGAGATCGTGCCGGGCGACGTGGTCGAGTTGCGCGCCGGAGACCTCATTCCCGCCGATGGGCTCATTGTCCGCCAGAAGGAGGCCATGGCCGACGAAGCCCTGCTGACCGGCGAACCCTACGGGGTGGAAAAACGCGCTGCGGCTTCGCTCCCTGGCGCCGAGGCCGAGGCCGAGGCGGAGGCGGGCGCCTCAACCCTTTATGCGGGCACCAACCTGGTGGGTGGGGAGGCCACCCTGCTCGTCCGCGCCACCGGCGGCGCGACCCGCTTCGGGGCCATTGCCGCCGCGCTGGAGCAGCGCACGGGGCCCACCGCATTCGAGCGGGGCGTCCATCGCCTGGGCATGCTGATCCTGCGCCTGACCGGCTTCCTGGTCCTGTTCGTGCTCCTTACCCAATTGGTTCGTACCGGTCTCACCCTCGACAGCTTCCTGTTCGCCGTGGCGCTTGCCGTCGGCCTCACGCCCGAGCTTCTGCCCATGGTGATGACCGTCACCCTGGCCCGTGGCGCCACGCGCATGGCGGAGCGCAAGGTGGTGGTGAAGCGCCTGTCCGCCATCCATGACTTCGGCGCCATGGACGTGCTGTGCACGGACAAGACGGGCACCTTGACCGAGGCGCGCATCGCCCTGGTGGAGACGTTCGACGCCGCAGGCCTTCCCAACGCGCGAGTGGCGGAACTGGCCCGCCGCAACGCCCGCTTCGCCACCGGCGTGCGGTCCAATCTCGATGACGCCCTGCTGGCCGGCGACGCGGCGCCTGGCGCCTCGGGCGAAGACCGCTGGCACGCGGTGGCGGATCTGCCGTTCGACTTCCAGCGCCGGCGGTCTGCGGTGCTTCTGGCACAGGGGGATTGCCGGGACATGGTGGTGAAGGGGGCGCCGGAAGAGGTGCTCGCCCTGTGCGATCGGGTGGAGGACGGGGCGGGCGCGGTCGTGCCCCTTGATGCGCCGGCGCGCGCCCGCATCGCCGCGCTGATGGCGGCCAAGGGGGCGGAAGGGTTGCGTCTTCTGGGCGTCGCCTGGCGCTCCATGCCTGCAACGTGCGAGAGCCTCGCGCTGGAGGACGAAGCGGGGCTTGTCTTTGCCGGCTGCGCTGCCTTCCTCGATCCCCCCAAGGCGTCCGCGGGCCCGGCCGTGGAGCGGCTGCGGCGGGCCGGCATCGCGGTGAAGGTCATATCGGGCGACGCCGAGCCGGTGGTGCGCCACCTGATGACCACGCTCGGCCTGCCGGTGCGCGAATGCCTCACCGGGGCCGAGATCGCCGAGCTGTCGGACATTGCCCTCGCCGAGCAGGCGCCGCACACGGATCTGTTCGTGCGCGTCTCCCCCGACCAGAAGATGCGGGTGGTGCAGGCGCTGCGCCGGCGCGGCCATACGGTCGGCTTCATGGGCGACGGCATCAATGATGCCCCCGCCATTCATGCGGCGGATGTGGGCCTCTCCGTGGAAGGCGGCACGGATGTGGCGCGGGAGGCGGCCGACATCATCCTTTTGGCCCCGGACCTCGGCGTCCTGGCCGATGGCGTGGCCGAGGGCCGGCGGACCTATGCCAACATCATGAAATATGTGCGCATGGGCACCAGTTCCAATTTCGGCAACATGCTCTCCATGGCGTTCGCCTCTTTGGTCCTGCCCTTTCTGCCGCTGGCGCCGCTGCAAATCCTCATCAACAACCTGCTCTATGATCTCTCCGAGATCGGCATCCCCTTCGATCGCGCGGACCCCGGCGATCTCGAACGCCCGCACAGCTGGGACATGCGGGACGTGCTGCACTTCACCTTGGTAATGGGGCCGCTCTCCTCGCTCTTTGACCTCGCCACCTTCGCCGTCCTGCGCCTCGGCTTCGGGGCGCCGGAGGAGATGTTTCGCACCGCCTGGTTCGTGGAGAGCATCGCCACCCAGATTCTGGTGATCTTCATCGTGCGCACCGCGGCGCCGACCCTGTCGAGCCGGCCGCATCCTTTGCTGGTGGCCAGCTCCCTCGGTGCACTTGCTCTCGCCCTGCTGATCGCGCTGACGCCTTTGGGTCATGTGCTGGGTTTTGGCGCCCTGCCATGGCCCGTGCTCGGCGCCATCGGGGTCATTTCCCTGGCCTATCTCGCCAGCGCGGAGGTCCTTAAGCGGTTTGCCATGCGGTCCAGCACACGCCCCGCTCTCCTACCGCCCGGCACCTGAGCAGGTGGTCCCGGCCGGCTGCGCCGCCGGCCGGGCTTTGCTCACGGGCAGGCGGACTGCATGCGGTTCATGGCGGCGGTGACGCCGCTTAAGGAGAAGATATAGTTGGTGGAATTGCCGCGCCGGGATTGCGCGGAGATTTTTAATTCATCGCCGCGCTTCAGCGCCGCCACGAAGTCCGACTCCTGGGCCGCCGATGACAGCCAGGCATTGGTGCCGCCCACCATCATGGAGAAGTCCTTGCCGTCCACGTCCGCCTTGACGGTGGAATTGGGGGCGAGGTCATAGCCGGTGGTCAGGCTCGCCTCGGTGCGGTTGGCGTTCTTGCCGACCATGCGGACAAAGAACGAGACATCGCCATGGTTGAGGGTGGAAGGCATCTCCCGCTTGGGCGCGGAGTAGATGTAGCAATGGGAGGCACCATTGTCCTGATATGTCCAGACGCTCCAATCATTGTAGGTGCCTAGTGACTTTGGCACAGCAGCGGAAGCTGCTCCGCACGAAAGGATCAGAACTGCTGTCAGGGCCATACGTGGCAGCATATTTCTCTCCAATGCTATGCAAGATGTGGCCATCTAGCCGCCGCGGAGGTTAACGAAAGGTGGATTTGCCGCCAAATTCGGCCCCTTCGTGGCAGCGTGGCGCGAAACTGGGCGAAATCGTTGCGGGCCAAGGCTTCAGTTTGGCCGTCCGTGGATTTTGGAAATAGACCAGTTCAGCAACTAGTTGCTATCTGGCGGTGCGGGGCCGGTGTCCAATCGGCCCATGATGAATGCCCTTGAGACCTCCTCCTCCCTCTTCGATCCCTCGGCGGTGCCGCAGGAGATCCGCCTGAGTGCCGCCCGGGATGAGCTGGTTGTCACCTGGGATGACGGTCGCCCCCACACCTTCCGGGCCTCCGCCCTGCGCACCGCCTGCCGCTGCGCCTGGTGCACCCGCGCCCGGGCCGAGGAACGCTTTCCCAAGGACTTTCCCGGCATCGCCATCACCTCGCTTTCCCCCATCGCCGACTATGCCCTGAACCTGCATTTCTCGGACGGGCACGAGCGCGGCATCTACCCCTTCAGCTATCTGCGCGCCCTCGCGGGGGCCGACCTTGCGGAGCACAGGCCATGAGCGACATCCCCACCGAGATCGTCGAATGCGACATCCTGGTCATTGGCGGCGGCACGGGCGGGCCTATGGCCGCCATCAAGGCCAAGGAAAAGAATCCCGGCCTCAAGGTCGTGCTCATGGAGAAGGCCAATGTGAAGCGCTCGGGCGCGGTCTCCATGGGCATGGACGGGCTGAACAATGCCGTCATCCCCGGCTATGCCACGCCTGAGCAATATGTGAAGGAAATCACCGTCGCCAATGATGGCATCGTCCATCAGAAGGCGGTGATGGCCTATGCCACCGGCTCCTATCCGATGATCCAGTATCTGGATTCCATCGGCGTGAAGTTCGAGAAGGACGGCTCGGGCGAGTACAATGTGCGCAAGGTCCACCACATGGGCACCTATGTGCTGCCCATGCCGGAAGGCCACCACGTCAAGAAGGCGCTCTACCGCCAGCTGCGCCGCCTTCAGGTCAACGTCACCAACCGCTACATGGCCACCCGCCTCTTGAATGCGCCGGACGGCCGCATCGCGGGCGCCATCGGCGTGAACACCCGCACCTCGGAATTCCTGGTGGTGCGCGCGAAATCCGTGATCCTGGCCTGCGGCGCCGCCGGGCGCCTGGGGCTGCCGGCCTCGGGCTATCTGTTTGGCACCTATGAAAACCCAGCCAATTGCGGCGATGGCTATGCCATGGCCTATCATGCGGGGGCGGGGCTGGCGAACCTGGAATGCTACCAGATCAACCCGCTCATCAAGGACTATAACGGCCCGGCCTGCGCCTATGTGACCGGCCCGTTCGGCGGCTACACCGCCAACAACAAGGGCGAGCGCTTCATCGAGTGCGACTATTGGTCGGGCCAGATGATGAAGGAGTTCTTCGGCGAGCTGGAGAGCGGCAATGGCCCGGTCTTCCTCAAGATGAACCATCTGGCCGAGGAGACCATCTCGGAGATCGAGACCATCCTGCATTCCAACGAGCGGCCCTCCCGCGGCCGCTTCCACGAGAAGCGCGGCACCGATTATCGCCAGCGCATGGTTGAGATGCACATTTCCGAGATCGGCTTCTGCTCCGGCCACTCCGCCTCCGGCGTGTGGGTGGACGAAAATGCCCGCACCACGGTGGATGGCCTCTATGCCGCCGGCGACATGGCCAGCGTCCCGCACAATTACATGCTCGGCGCCTTCGTGAATGGCGGCATTGCCGGGCGGGACGCGGCCGATTACTGCGCCTCCCTCGATCTGCCGGCCTATGACCCGGCCGATGTGCGCGCCGAGCAGGAGCGGGTGCTCGCTCCCACCCGCCGGGCGGACGGGCTGACCCCGTTCGAGATGGAGTTCAAGACCCGGCGCCTGGTGAACGACTATCTCCAGCCGCCCAAGGTCACCGCCAAGTATCGCATCGCCCAGGAGCGCTTTGCCGAGATCCGCGATGACCTCCAGCACCTTGTGGCGCGCGATCCCCACGAGCTGATGCGGGCGCTGGAGCTGCAATCCATCCTCGACTGCGCCGACATGGCCGCCGCCGCCTCGCTCTATCGCACCGAGAGCCGCTGGGGCCTCTATCACTGGCGGGTGGATCATCCCGCCACCGACAACGAGAACTGGTTCTGCCACACCCTTCTCTACAAGGATGCCGACCGCCGCATGGCCCATCGCAAGCGCGCGGTGGACCCCTATGTGGTGGAGATCCCCGAGGAAGAGATGGGCGCCTACCACCAATTGCGCACCCCGGCCATCGCCGCCGAGTGACCCTCTCGCCCTTTCGGAGCCCGCCATGCCGTTCGCCAACCACACCACCTCCGTTCCCGTCACCGTCGACGACGACAAGTGCATTGCCGAGAAGGGCTGCCGCGTGTGCATCGATGTGTGCCCGCTCGATGTGCTCGCCATCAATCCGGCCTCCGGCAAGGCGCACATGAAGTATGACGAGTGCTGGTATTGCATGCCCTGCGAGGTGGATTGCCCCACCGGCGCGGTGAAGGTCGAAATCCCCTATCTGCTGCGCTGAGGATCAGGACATGGCGGTCTTCGAGACCTTCGACGACGAACTGGACGAGATCGCGGAGCGCGCCCGCAGCACTGATGCGGGCATCCGCCGGGTGGCCATGCTGGAGCTGGCGGAGGCGGTGGACCCCGCCGCCGTGGACCTCCTGCTGGAGGGCATCGTCGATCCCGACGCTATGGTGCGCGAAGCCGCCGCCAAGGCGCTGGACGAGCACCAAGGCGCGCCCGTCGCGCTCGCTCTGATCGGCGCCCTCGACGATGACGTGGAGGCGGTGCGCCTTGCCGCCGCCGAGAGCCTCGCCGACAAGAAGGAGCCGGCCAGCGCCGGTGCCCTGATCGAGCGCGCTCGGGAGGGCAATGCCTTCGTGCGGGCTTCGGCGCTTCGGGCGCTGAAGGAGATGCAGGTGGAGGCCGCCATGCCGGTGGCCCTGTCCGCGCTCTCCGACCCGGAAGTGGCGGTGCGCCGGGAGGCGCTGGGCGTGCTCGGCTATCTGAAGGCCGAGGCGGCCCTGCCGGCGCTGATGATGGCGGCGGGCGATGCCGAGCCGTCCGTGCGGCGCTCGGTCATGGCCTCCCTCGTCTTCGTGCGGCCGGGAACGGCGGGCGTGCCGGCGCTTTTGAAGGGCCTCACCGATCCCAACTGGCAGGTGCGCGAGGAAGCGGCCTTCTCCATCGGCAAGGCCAAGTTGCCGGAAGCCGTGGGCGCGCTGGTGATCGCCGTTGGCGACGAGACCTGGCAGGTCACCGCCAAGGCCATCAACGCGCTCGGCAAGCTCAAGGCCCGCGAGGGCGTGCCGGTGATCGCCGGGGCGCTCGGCCATGATTTGTCCAACGTGCGCAAGGAGGCCGCGGCGGCGCTCGGCGAGATCGCCGATCCGGCGGCGGTCACGGCGCTGGAAGGGGCGTTCGACGATCCCGATCCCGACGTGCGCAAGCTGGTGCGCTGGGCCTTGGACCGCTGCCGCGCGGCGGCCTGAGGGGAGCGCGGCGTTTGCAGCTTTAACCTGGACGTTGATCCTCGCGGCGCCCCTGCGTCGCGGGGATTTTTTTTTGAAAACAGGATGTTGGGCCTCGTTCGCGCGGTCGGGCGCCCGGCATCTCTGCCTCCGATCGGCGGCATCTCCTTTTTCGGCCGCACTCCGGTTTTGATCCTCTGACCCATCTTTCTCCTCAGGTCCGTCTTCCCCTTCTGCCCCTGGTCCGCCTCTGCCCTTGGTCCGCCTCTGCCCCCTCCCTAACCCTCCCCCGCTTTGCAGGAGAGGGGACTGCGGTGCGCTTGGTAGGGCGGTGTCTCTGATCGCCATTGCGCCTGTCATCTCGACCTTCCCCCGGCGCGACAGGCTCCCTCTCCCGCGAAGCGGGGGAGGGGTGGGGAGGGGGAATGACGGACGATGAAGCGTTCTCGTCCCCCAAGCCGCGCCCCGCCTTTTTCCTCAACTCCTCCCCATCCTGGGTCTTTGCCCCCTCCCTAACCCTCCCCCGCTTTGCGGGAGAGGGGACGTTGGTGCGCTTGGTAG